>NZ_LT607409.1:4800000-6000000 GCF_900091505.1 Micromonospora chokoriensis | reverse complement strand
GGCTTCTCCAACTCGGCGAGGATGTCGGTGACGGTGGGCAGACCGAACCGCTCGTCGACGAAGTCGGTGGCCCGCAGGCCGCGCAGGATCCCGCTCCTGCCGATCACCGAGCGCAGGTCCTGACCGGTGCTGGTGAGGATCCGGCGCACCACCGGGTACGCCTCCGGGTGCACGCTCGACGAATCCAGCGGATCGTCGCCGTCGGGGATACGCAGGAAGCCGGCGCACTGCTCGAACGCCTTCGGGCCGAGCCGTGCCACCTTCTTCAGCTCGGAGCGCGACCGGAACGGCCCGTTGGCGTCCCGGTGCAGCACGATGTTCTCGGCCAACCCGGCCCCGATCCCGGAGACCCGGGTCAGCAGCGGCGCGGACGCGGTGTTGACGTCCACCCCGACGGCGTTGACGCAGTCCTCCACGACCGCGTCCAGCGACCGGGACAGCTTCGCCTCGGACAGGTCGTGCTGGTACTGCCCCACTCCGATCGACCGCGGGTCAATCTTGACCAGTTCGGCGAGCGGGTCCTGGAGCCGCCGGGCGATGGAGACCGCGCCGCGCAGCGACACGTCCATCCCGGGCAGCTCCTGCGAGGCGTACGCGGACGCGGAGTAGACCGACGCGCCCGCCTCGGAGACCATCACCTTGGTCAGGTTGAGCTGCGGATACTTCTTGATCAGGTCGCCGGCCAGCTTGTCGGTCTCCCGCGAGGCGGTGCCGTTGCCGATTGCCACCAGCTCCACCCCGTGCGCCCCGGCCAGCCGGGCCAGGGTCTCGATCGACGCGTCCCACTGCCGACGGGGCTCGTGCGGGTAGATGGTGTCGGTGGCGAGCACCTTGCCGGTGGCGTCCACCACAGCCACCTTCACGCCGGTCCGCAGGCCCGGGTCGAGACCCATGGTGGGCCGGGTGCCGGCCGGCGCGGCCAGCAGCAGGTCCCGCAGGTTCGTCGCGAAGACCCGTACCGCCTCCTCCTCGGCCGCCTGCCACAACCGCAACCGCAGGTCCGCGCCGAGGTGGATGAGGATGCGGGTGCGCCACGCCCACCGCACGGTGTCGGTCAGCCAGCGGTCCGCCGGACGACCGGCGTCGGACACCCCGAACCGTCCGGCGATGGCCGCCTCGTACCGGCTGGGTCCGGTCGGTACGGCGTCGGCGTCGCCGGCCTCCTCCGGATCCATGGTCAGGTCGAGCACGCCCTCCTTCTCGCCCCGGAACATGGCCAGGATCCGGTGTGAGGGCAGCTTCGGGTACGGCTCGGAGAAGTCGAAGTAGTCGGCGAACTTCGCGCCGGCCGTCTCCTGGCCGTCGCGTACCCGGGAAACGAGGCGGCCCCGCGACCACATCTGCTCGCGGAGCGTGCCGATCAGGTCGGCGTCCTCCGCGAAGGTCTCGATGAGGATCGCCCGCGCGCCCTCCAGCGCGGCGGCGACGTCCGCGACACCCTTGTCCTCGTCGACGAACCCGGCGGCGGTGGCCCGCGGGTCCTGGCTGGGGTCGGCCAGCAGCGACTCGGCCAGCGGGGCCAACCCGGCCTCGCGGGCGATCTGCGCCCGGGTCCGCCGCTTGGGCTTGTACGGCAGGTAGATGTCCTCCAGCCGGGACTTCGAGTCGGCGGCCATGATCTGCGCTTCCAGGGCCTCGTCGAGCTTGCCCTGGGTGCGGATCGACTCCAGCACCGCGGCCCGCCGCTCGTCCAGCTCGCGCAGGTAGCGCAGCCGCTCCTCCAGGGTGCGCAGCTGGGTGTCGTCGAGCAGGCCGGTGGCCTCCTTGCGGTAGCGGGCGATGAACGGCACTGTGGCGCCGCCGTCGAGCAGCTCCACGGCCGCCCGCACCTGACGCTCGGCCACGCCGAGCTCGTCGGCGATCCGCTGATGAACAGACTGGGTCACGATCTCGATCCGCCTTCGGGAGTGGGTACCGGTTGCATTCTGCCGGGCGGCCCCGGTCGCTGTCGCCGCGCCCGGCCGGGGCGGCAGACCGAACCGCCGCGCCCGCCCGGGTGACCCGGCGGCGGTCCCTTCCGGCCTGCGCTAGCGTGGCGATCATGGAAACACCTGCGGAGCCGCGCGCCCGGCGGCTCTTCGGCGGCAGCGCCCGAGCCCTCGGTGACCTGACGGCCAACCCGTTCCGCGCCGACCGGGACCGGATCGTCGGCTCACCGTTCTTCGCCCGCCTCGGCGGTGTCACCCAGGTGATCAGCCCGGTCGGCTCCGGGCTGCTGGTGCACAACCGGCTCACCCACAGCCTCAAGGTCGCCCAGGTGGCCCGGGCCATCGCCGAGCGGCTGACGGCCGACGACCGGTGGTGTGACCTGCTGGACAAGCTCGGTGGCCTCGACCCCGACGTGGTGGAGGCGGCGGCGCTCGCCCACGACCTCGGTCACCCGCCGTTCGGGCACCTGGGGGAGCGGGTGCTGGACCGGCTGGCCCGGCAGCGCCTCGGCCTGGCCGACGGTTTCGAGGGCAACGCCCAGTCGTACCGGATCGTCACCAGCACCGAGATCCGCGGCGCGGCCACCACCGGGCTGGACCTGACCGCCGCGGTCCGCGCGGCGATGCTGAAGTACCCGTGGACCCGGCTGGACCATCCCGACCCGCACCCCCGCACGATGGACCCGCCGCCGCGCGGGGCCACCCCGCCGCCGGACGACCCGGAGAGCGGCTCGTCGAAGTTCGGCGCGTACCGGACGGAACTCGACGACCTGCGCCAGGCCCGGGAGCCGTTCGCCGGCCGCATCCCGGAGTGGCAGCAGACCGTGGAGGCGTCGGTGATGGACACCGCCGACGACATCGCGTACGCCATCCACGACGTGGAGGACTTCTACCGGGTCGGTGTGCTCCAACAGGGTTCGGTCTCTGCCGAGCTGATGGCGTGGCAGCGCGAGAGTGGGCACTTCCGGGCGATCACCGACGCGGCGCTGGCCACGTCGGCGCGGCGGCCCGGGGCGGCGATCGAGCGGTTGCGGCGGCAACTGCACCGCAAGGACGCCTGGATCGCCGACGACGACGCGTTCGCCGCCGCCGTCGAGCACGTCCGCGAGGAGTTGGTCGACGGGCTGCTGGCGATGCCGTTCGACGGCTCGATCGAGGCCGAGCAGTACGTGGCGCGGTTCTCCGCCCGCTGGTCCACCCGCTTCGTCGAGGCCATCACCGTGACGGACCAGCCGTCGGTGCGCTCCGGGTACGTGCTGCTGGGCTGCGCGCAGTGGCACGAGGTGCAGGTGCTCAAGTTCGTCCACCACCGGTTCGTCCTGGCCCGCCCGGACCTCGCCCTGCACCAGCGCGGCCAGGCCCGCCTGCTGGGCACCCTGGTCGAGGCGCTCTGGGAGTGGCTGCTCGACCCGGAGGAGGAGTCACGGCTGCCCCGCCGACTGCACGACCTCGTCGAGTTGGCCGAGGCCGAGCTGCACCCGCGCATCCCGGACCGGATCGGCCGCGCCCGGGGGCGCGCCATCGTGGACTTCGTCGCGCAGCTCACCGACGGGCAGGCGGTGGCCATGCTGGACGCGCTCTCCGGCCGCTCCGGCGCCCTCTGGACCGACGCCTTCGTGCTCTGACCCGCGAGACCCGGGCCGGACGGCTCAGGGCCAGGGCGTCGGCGGGGCGGGCTGTCTCAGGCGACGGCCTGCCACCAGCCGTCGACGGCGGGCGGCTCGTCGACCACCACCCGCTCACCCGGGCGAGGCACAGCGAGCCGTACGTCGCGGGCCTTCGCCTCGGCCCACAGCCGGTCGACCGGCTCGGACCAGTCGTGCAGGGCCAGGTTGAACGTCGCCCAGTGCACCGGGACGAACAGCCCGCCGCGCAGGTCGACGTGGGCGTCGACCGCCTCCTCGGGGAACATGTGGATGGTCGGCCAGGCCCGGTCGTACGCGCCGATCTGCATCAGCGTCACGTCGAACGGCCCGTGTTCGGCGCCGATCGCCGCGTACCCGTCGAAGTAACCCGAGTCACCGGTGTAGAAGACCTTGCGGCGGGCCCCGGCCACCACCCAGGAGCTCCAGAGCGTGCCGTCGCGGCGCAGCCCCCGGCCGGAGAAGTGCTGGGCGGCGGTCGCCGTGATCTCCAGCCCGGCGACCCGGTGCGACTCGGACCAGTCCAGTTCGATGATCCGTTCGGCGGGTACGCCCCAGCGGTCCAGGTGCGCCCCCACCCCGAGCGGCACCAGGAACGGCGCGGACTGCCCGGCGAGCAGCGCCCGCACGGTGGCCATGTCGAGGTGGTCGTAGTGGTCGTGCGAGATCAGGATGGCGTCCAGCGGCGGCAGCTCGTCGATGCCCACCGGTGGCCCGTGCAGCCGGCGAGGACCCACCAGCCCGGAGGGGGAGCACCGCTCGCTCCACACCGGGTCGAGCAGCACCCGGCGGCCCTCGATCTCGATCAGCGTCGAGGCGTGCCCGTACCAGACGATGTTCAGCTCGTCGGAGGCGTCGGCGGACCCGGGCGGGGCGCTGGGGCGCAGCAGCGGCACGGGTGTGGTCGGGCGTCGCTTCTGCTTACCGAAGATCAGCTCGCGGACCAGGTTGCGGCCCGGCTCGGCGACCATCGTGCGGGTGCCGGCCTGGTTGTGGAAGGTGCCGTCGCGGAACTGGGGCGAGCGGGCCGCCCGTTCGGCGCGGGCCCCGCTGAGCCGGCCGCCGAGCGCCGCCGGCACATCCCGGGCGACCCAGGCCAGGCCGGCGAGCGCGGCCAGCCCGGCCACGCCCCGCATCCGCCGGCCGAGTGACCGTTCGACGTCAGTGCTCCGCGCTCGTGCCATTGCCGTCCCTCCGACGTGTCCGCCCTACACGGTAGTCACCCGGACCGGCTCGTGCCCCGGCGGTCGCCAGGCCGGGTCGGTCACCGCGAGCGGCGACCGACCCGGCATCGCGGTCAGCCGCCGTTGCTGGGGCGCCGGGCGGTGATCCGGAACGTCCTGCCCACGCCCGCGAGCCGGTCCACGGCGGCCAGGAACTTCGGGCCCATGGCCGCCCGGGCCTGCACCGCCGGGTGGGTGGCGCCGAAGTCCTCCGGGTTGGCCTGCCCGTCGGCGAAGAGCGCGTACGTGAGGACCGCCGCCCCGGAACGGTCGAAGATCACGCCGGCCTCGTGCCGGGCGTCGGCGAACCAGCCGGCCTTGGTGG
This sequence comes from Micromonospora chokoriensis, assembly GCF_900091505.1. Taxonomy (NCBI): domain Bacteria; kingdom Bacillati; phylum Actinomycetota; class Actinomycetes; order Micromonosporales; family Micromonosporaceae; genus Micromonospora; species Micromonospora chokoriensis. Next base: position 5,994,881 of record NZ_LT607409.1, on the reverse strand, counting down.
CGATCCGCGCCCGGTCGTCCGACGACATGGTGCGCCGGATGCCGTCGGTGAACGCCACCGGGGACCGCAGGAGCCCCAACAGGTACGTGGTCGAGGCGGGGGAGAGCAGCGTGCCGGCGACCAGGGCCCGCAGCAGGTCGTGCGTCTCCCTGGGGGTGCTGGTGCCGAGGAAGAACCGGTTCGGGTTGGCCACCGGCTGGACCTGGGTGTTCGGGAAACCCTTGGCGACCAGGATGGAGTTGATCTCGGCGGCCGGGGCGACCAGGCCGCACAGCCGCACCGCCGTGTCGTCCGAGACGGTCAGCAGGTTGGCCAGCACGTGCCCGAGGGTCACCACGCTCGGGTACGCGCCGTCCAGGCTGAAGATGCCGTCACCGCCGGGCACGACGATCGCCGCGGACACCTCGACCTGCTGGTCCAGGGTGAGCAGCCCCCGGTCGACCTTGTCCAGCACCGCCGTGGCGACGGCGATCTTGTTGACGCTGTACGCCTCGATCCGCCGGTCCGCGTCGGCCTCCACCGCGACCACCGGTGACCCGGCCGGGTCGGCCACGCTGACGTACGCCTGCCAGTTGCCGCCGGCCTCGACGCTGTGCTTGGCGAAGACGGCGGCCACCCGGCGGGCGGCACGGGCGGGAGTGGCCGGGGAGGCCTCGGTGCTCTCGGCGGCGCCGGCCGTGCCGGCGGTGCCCAACACCGCCCCGGCGGTGGCCACAGTGCCCAGTCCGAGTGCCGTTCTGCGGTTCAGTCGCATGGTGAATCGTCTCCCCGATCGTGGTGTGCCTGAGCGCTTGCTGGCCCACCACCCTAGGCGAGTTGATCGATGCACGATGCCCCCGAACGCCGTCCCGAACAGTCCCGAACAGGTCAACCGAACCGGCGGCGCAGCACGGCGCCGACCGGACCGGGCACGTGTCGGGCGAGCTGCCGCAGGTCAGGCAGGTGACCGCCGCGGACCGCCTCGCCGGCCGGATTCGGCGTGAAGACCGAGCCGTCGTGCGCGGCGACCGGCCGTCCACCCAGGCCCGCCGCCCGCATCAACGGCCCGACCAGAACGTCGTAGACCCCCGGCAGTACGGTGAAACCGGCTCGCAACAGCACGTTGAGTCGGCCCACGGAGACCTCCCGGCGGGGCCGGTCCACACAGTGCACGATGGCCCGGGCCACCCGCTGCGGGCTCGCCACCGGTGGCGGAGGTCGCCCGATCCGACCCAGATAGTTGGCCGCCTGCTGGTACACGGGAGTGTCCACGCTGCCCGGGTTGACCACTGACAACCGGATCCGCGGGCTGTCCCGCAACTCCTGCTGCACCGTCCGGAGCAGACCCTGCAACCCCCACTTGCTCGCCACGTACGCGCTCATGTACGGGGCGGTGATGTGCCCGAGCACCGAACCGGTGACGACCACGGTGCCGGCCCCGGCCGCCCGGAAGTGTCGCAGCGCCACCCGTACCGACTCGGCGGTGCCGAGCAGGTCGGTCCGGACCACCTGGTCGAAGACCCGCCTGGGCAGCTCGTCGAAACGCCCGTAGGCCATCACGGCGGCCGTGTGCACCCACACGTCGACGCGACCGAACCGTTCCAGTGCCGCGTCCACGAGCGCGTCCAACGCGCCCGGCTCCGTGACGTCGGTCGGCACGGTCAGCACGTCGACGGCGGCGCACTCCCCGCGTACCTCGGCCAGGGTCGTGGTGGCGCGGGCGGCCAGGACGAGACGGTCGCCGCGCTCGGCGAACGCCCGGGCTGTGGCGCGGCCGATCCCGCTGGTCGCGCCGACGACCACCACCACCCTGCCCGCACTCATGGTTCGAGCACGACCTTGATGCAGCCGTCCTCCTTCTTCTGGAACATCTCGTACGCCTGCGGCGCCCGCGACAGCGGCAACCGATGGGTACGCAGGTCCTCCACGCCCAGTGGGTCGTCGTCGCCGGAGAGTAGCGGCAGGATCTCGTCGGTCCACCGGCGCACGTGGCACTGCCCCATCCGCAGTTGGACGCCCCGGTCGAACATCTCCATCAGCGGCATCGGGTCCGCCTCGCCGCCGTACACCCCGGAGACCGACACGGTGCCACCACGCCGGACCCCCTTGACCGCAGCGTGCAGGACGGACAACCGGTCGATGCCGGCGCGGTCGGTCATCGTCTGGGCCACCTTGTCGGGCAGCAGCCCGACGGCGGCGTGGGCCAGCTTGCCCACCGGCGAGCCGTGCGCCTCCATCCCGACCGCGTCGATCACCGCGTCCGGGCCCCGCCCGTCCACCAGGTCGATCAGCGCGCCCGCCACGTCGGACAACTCACGGACGTCGAGCACTTCGATGCCGTGCCGGCGGGCCAGCTCCAACCGCTCCGGCACCAGGTCCAACCCGATCACCCGGCCGGCGCCCAGGTGGCGACCGATCCGTGCGCAGAACTGTCCCACCGGGCCCAGGCCGAAGACGGCCAGGGTGCCGCCGGGCGGGGTGTCGGCGTACGTCACCGCCTGCCAGGCGGTCGGCAGGATGTCGGACAGGTAGAGGTAGCGCTCGTCCGCACCGGACTCCGGGATCTTGATCGGCCCGAAGTGGGCCTGCGGGACGCGAAGGTACTCGGCCTGCCCGCCCGGCACCGAACCGTAGAGCGACGTGTAGCCGAACAGGGACGCGCCCTTGCCCTCGCTGGTGACCTGGGTGGTCTCGCACTGCGCGTAGAGCTGGCGCGAACACATCCAGCACCTCCCGCAGGCGATGTTGAACGGCACCACCACCCGGTCTCCGGGCTTGAGCCCGGTCACCTCCGACCCGACCTCCTCGACGATGCCCATGGGCTCGTGGCCCAGCACGTCACCGGGCTTCAGGTACGGCCCGAGAACCTCGTACAGGTGCAGGTCGGAACCGCAGATCGCGGTCGAGGTGATCTTCACGATCGCGTCGGTCGGCGCCTCGATCCGAGGGTCCGGCACCTCCTCGACCCGTACGTCCCGCTTGCCCTGCCAGGTCAGTGCCTTCATGTCGCTCGTCCCCTCTCGACGCCGTCTCAGGGGACTGCTACCCGGCGTCGAGCGCTTGAACCGGACTGCGAGGGCTGTCTGCCTGATCGACTCCAGGTCGCCGATGTGGCGGCATCACCGCCGCCGGACACCCCCAGACCGGCGAGGCGGCGAACCGGGATGATCGACTCGCGTTCCTTGAAGTCGCGGTATCCGAGCGCATTGACAGGCCGACTTCCTGAAATCCGAGTGGACCATGAAGCGCGCGGCGCGGATCGGGAGATGCGGCGTACCCCATGGGGACCGGAACCTGCGGGCGAGCCGTGACCGAGGTCAGGGGCTGGGGCGGCCGCCCCAGCCCCACCACCGCAACCCCCCGGGGGCCGAACAGCAGACCGCCGTACCCCGGAAGAGGCCCGGGATACGGCGGTCTGGTGAGGCTCAGGAGCCGGGGGTGTTGTTGGCTCCGCCCTTGGCGGTGGCCGTGAGGTAGTCGCGGTTGAGCCGGCCGATGGTGTTGAGCGGGATGCCCTTCGGGCAGGCCGGGGTGCACTCGCCGGCGTTGGTGCAGCCGCCGAAGCCGGCCTCGTCGTGCGCGTCGACCATGCCGATCACCCGGGTGTAGCGCTCCGGCTGGCCCTGCGGGAGCAGCGAGAGCTGGGTGAGCTTGGCGGCGGTGAAGAGCATGCCGGAGCCGTTCGGGCAGGCTGCGACGCAGGCGCCGCAGCCGATGCAGGCGGCCGACTCGAAGGCGGCGTCGGCGTTGGCCTTGGCCACCGGGGTGGAGTGGGCCTCGGGCGCGCTGCCGGTCGGCGCGGTGACGTAACCGCCCGCCGCGATGATCCTGTCGAAGGCGCTGCGGTTGACGACCAGGTCCTTGACGACCGGGAAGGCGCTGGCCCGCCACGGCTCGATGTCGATCGTCTCGCCGTCCTTGAACTGCCGCATGTGCAGCTGGCACGCCGTGGTGCCGCGCTGCGGCCCGTGCGCGTCACCGTTGATCATCAGGCCGCACATGCCGCAGATGCCCTCGCGGCAGTCGTGGTCGAACGCCACCGGGTCCTCGCCGGCGAGGATCAGCCGCTCGTTGAGCACGTCGAGCATCTCCAGGAACGACATGTCCGGGGACACGTCGTCGACCGGGTAGGTCACCATCCGACCCTTGTCCTCAGGGCCCTTCTGGCGCCAGATGCGCAGGGTCAGGTTCACTTGTAACTCCGCTGCGTGGGGTGGACGTATTCGAAGGTCAGGTCTTCCTTGTGCAGCACCGAGGGTTCGCCGTCGGCGGTGAACTCCCAGGCCGCCACGTACGCGAACCGGTCGTCGTCGCGCTGCGCCTCACCGTCGGGGGTCTGGTGCTCGGCCCGGAAGTGGCCGCCGCAGGACTCCTCGCGGTGCAGGGCGTCGATGCACATCAGCTCGGCCAGTTCGAAGAAGTCGGCGACGCGGCCGGCCTTCTCCAGCGACTGGTTGAGTTCCTCGCCGGTGCCGGACACCTTGACCCGCTGCCAGAACTGCTCGCGCAGGTCGCGGATCTCGCCGATCGCCTTGCGCAGCCCGGCCTCGCTGCGCTCCATGCCGCAGTGTTCCCACATGATCTGGCCCAGCTCGCGGTGGAACGAGTCCACGGTCCGGTCCCCGTCGACCGCGAGCAGTCGCCGGATGCGGTCCTCGACGTCGGTGCGCGCCTCGATCGCCGCCGGGTGGCTGGCGTCGACAGTGTCGAGGGGACCGGAGGCCAGGTAGTTGGCGATGGTGGTGGGCAGGACGAAGTAACCATCGGCGAGGCCCTGCATCAGCGCCGAGGCGCCGAGCCGGTTCGCGCCGTGGTCGGAGAAGTTCGCCTCACCGATCACGAACAGGCCGGGGATGTTCGACTGGAGGTCGTAGTCGACCCACAGGCCGCCCATCGTGTAGTGCACGGCGGGGTAGATGCGCATCGGCACCTCGTACGGGTCCTCGCCGGTGATCCGCTCGTACATCTCGAAGAGGTTGCCGTACTTGGCCTCGATGGCCTTGCGGCCGAGCCGGTTGATCGCGTCGGCGAAGTCGAGGTAGACGCCGAGCTTGGTCGGGCCGACGCCCCGGCCCTCGTCGCAGACGTTCTTGGCGGCGCGGGAGGCGATGTCGCGGGGGACCAGGTTGCCGAAGGAGGGGTAGATCCGCTCCAGGTAGTAGTCCCGCTCGTCCTCGGGAATGTCCTTCGGGCTGCGGTCGTCGCCCTTGGCCTTCGGCACCCAGACGCGGCCGTCGTTGCGCAGCGACTCGCTCATCAGGGTCAGCTTGGACTGGTGGTCGCCGGAGACCGGGATGCAGGTCGGGTGGATCTGCGTGTAGCAGGGGTTGGCGAAGTACGCGCCCTTGCGGTGGGCCCGCCAGGTGGCGGTGACGTTGCAGCCCTTGGCGTTGGTGGAGAGGTAGAAGACGTTGCCGTAGCCGCCGGAGGCGAGCACGACGGCGTCGGCCATCTCGGTGCTGATCTCGCCGGTGACCATGTCCCGCACGACGATGCCGCGGGCCTTGCCGTCGACGAGGACCAGCTCCAGCATCTCGTGCCGGGTGTTCATCTCCACGTTGCCGAGGCCGATCTGCCGTTCGAGGGCCTGGTACGCGCCGAGCAGCAGCTGCTGGCCCGTCTGACCCCGGGCGTAGAAGGTGCGCTGCACCTGGGCGCCACCGAAGGAGCGGGTGTCCAGCAGGCCGCCGTACTCGCGGGCGAACGGCACGCCCTGGGCGACGCACTGGTCGATGATGTTGACCGAGACCTCGGCGAGGCGGTGCACGTTCGACTCGCGGGAGCGGAAGTCGCCGCCCTTGACGGTGTCGTAGAACAGCCGGTGTACGGAGTCGCCGTCGTTGCGGTAGTTCTTCGCCGCGTTGATGCCGCCCTGGGCCGCGATGGAGTGCGCCCGGCGCGGGCTGTCCTGGTAGCAGTAGGACTTGACGTGGTAGCCCTGCTCGGCCAGGGTCGCGGCGGCCGAGCCGCCGGCCAGGCCGGTGCCGACCACGATGACCGTCTTCTTGCGGCGGTTGGCGGGGTTGACCAGCTTGGCCTCGAAGCGCCGGGTCTCCCAGCGCTTCTCGATCGGGCCGGCGGGTGCCTTGGTGTCGGCGATCGGGTCGCCCTCGGTGAAGAGTTCCATGTCAGGACACCAATCCGGTGAGTACGGCGAACGGGACCACCAGGTATCCGGCGCAGAGCAGCACGGCGAAGACCAGCGCCGCGACGCGGGCCCGACGCTCGCCGCGCGGCGTCTGCTGCCCGAGGCTGCGGAACGCGCTGAACGCGCCGTGGCGCAGGTGGAAGCCCACCGTGACGATGGCGAGCGTGTAGAAGAGCGTGACGTACCAGCGTTCCGGCGCGAAGTCGGCGACGACGTTGCCGTACGGCTTGCTCTCGTTTCCGACCGGGTTGAGCGTGCCGGTGGTCAGGTCCAGCAGGTGGTAGATCACGAACAGCAGGATGATCACGCCGCCCCAGCGCATCGTGCGGGCCGCGTAGCTGCCGTTGACCTTCTTGCGGTGGGCGTACTTGACCGGGCGGGCGGCGCGGGCGCGCCGGGCCAGCACGGTGGCGGCGACGATGTGGGCGACGACCGCCACGACCAGCACGGTGCGCAGGATCCACAGGAACCAGACGCCGGGCAGCAGTGGCTTGCCGATGTCGCGCAGCCAGTGCGCGTAGTGGTCGAACGAGGCCTCCCCCGTGAACACCTTCAGGTTCCCGAGCATGTGCGCGATCAGGAACAGCACCAGCACAATGCCCGTCACCGCCATGACGGCCTTGAGGCCGACGTTCGAGCGGATGGGCGACCGAGTTTTCGTGATTACCACACGACCGACGCTAGGAGCACTTTGATCAGTCGTCCAATGCATCAAACTCGCAGTGTTGATAGCCGTAAGCTATGTAGATGCAGCTCCATCAGCTTCGGTACTTCGTCGCAGTGGCCGAAGTACGACATTTCACCCAAGCCGCCGACCTTGTGGGCATCACTCAGCCTTCTCTCAGTAAGCAAATTCACGCTCTGGAGGCCGACCTCGGGGCACCGCTGTTCGAGCGGGTAAGGGGCAACATCGCGCTCACCGCGGCGGGTGAGGTGCTGTTGCCGTTGGCGACCCGGATCCTCGCCGACGTGGAGACCGCGACCCGGGAGGTCCAGGAGCTGGTCGGGTTACGTCGCGGCCGTGTCCGACTCGGGGCCACCCCGAGTCTGGCCACCTCGCTCGCCCCGCCGGTGCTACGCCGGTTCCGCGACGCGCACCCCACCATCGACCTGCGCGTGGAGGAGGGCGGCTCCCAGGACCTGGTGCGGGACCTGCTCCGCGGCGACCTCGACCTGGCGTTGATCATCATGCCGGCGCAGGGCGCCGACCCCGGGCTGCGGGTCGACCCGATCCTGCGGGAGAGCCTGGTGGTGGCCTCGGTCGACGAGGTGCCGACCGCCTCGGCGACCGGCGAGCTGCGCATCACCGACCTGCGCGACCTGCCGATGGTCATGTTCCGGGAGGGCTACGACCTGCGCGACGCCACCATCCAGGCGTGTCGCGAGGCGGGGTTCGAGCCGAGCTTCGCCGTGGACGGCGGCGAGATGGACGCCGTGCTCAGCTTCGTCGAGGCGGGGCTCGGCATCGCGCTGGTGCCGGGCATCGTGCTGGCCCGCCGACCAGGTGTGCGGATCACGTCCCTCGCCCCGCCCGGGGTGCGGCGGACCATCGCGGTGGCCCGCCGCCGCGACGTCGTGCCCACCCACGCGGGGCGGGAACTCCGGCGGATCCTGCTCGACTACATCCAGTCCGCGATCGACCGGGGCGAGCTGCCGCCCGGCGTCGAGCCACTGACCTGACCCCGGGCTCGGCCCGACCCGCCGGCCGCGACCGAGGCCCGGGTCGGTTCAGCGACCCTCCGCGTCGTCCATCGCGCGGTAGATCCGCTGCTCGGAGACGGGGTACGGGGTGCCCAGCGCCTGGGCGAACACGTTCACCCGCAACTCCTCGATCATCCAGCGGATCTGCCGGACGGCGGTCTCCTGCCGGCGGGCCGGCGGCAGGTTGGCGAGCAGGTCCGCGTACTCCTTCTGCACCGTCGCGACGCGGTCCTGCTGCTGGCGGTCGCGTTGCGGGTTGCCGCCCAGCCGTTCCATCCGGCGCTCGATGGCGCTGAGGTAGCGCAGCAGGTCGGGCAGCCGCGCGTACCCCGTCTCGGTGATGAAACCGGCGTGCACCAGCCCGGCGAGCTGATTGCGGATGTCCGCCAGCGCGGCCACCACGGCGAGGTTGCGGGTGGCGCCGAGGCGCTGCTCGACGGCGTAGGCGGCGGCCAGGACCTTGCGGACCCGGTCCATCACCTCGACGACGGTGTCGACCAGGTCCGCGCGGACCTTCTCGCGCAGCGCCGCGAAACCGTCGGCGTCCCAGGCCGGGCCGCCCGCCGCTTCGATCAGCCGGTCGATCGCCGCGCCGGCCGCGTCCTCGATCAGCTCCTGCACGCCGCCGTGCGGGTTGCGGCTCAGCGCCAGCTTCGCCGCGTTGTCCAGCCGGCCCTGGAGGAACCGTGCCGGGGACGGCACGGTGAGCCGGAGCAGCCGACGGGTGCCGGCCCAGTGCGCCGCCTCCGCCTCGGCGGGGGAGTCGAACACCTTCACCCCGACCGTGGCGCCCTCGTCGACCAGCGCCGGGTACGCGGTCACCGCGTAGCCCGCGCGGACCTGCTCGATGGTCCGGGGCAGGGTGCCGATGCTCCACTCGCGCAGCCCGGTACGGGCCACCTCCGGCGCGGCGGCCGCCACCACCTGGCGTACCTCCTGGCGGAGTTGACGTTGCAGGGCCGGCAGGTCCTTGCCCTCGGCGACCGGCTTCTCGTCGGCGTCGAGCACCCGGAAGGTCACCCGCAGGTGCGCGGGGAGCTTGCCCGGCTCCCAGGCGTCGCGAGGCACCGTGACACCGGTCATCCGGCGCAGTTGCCGGGTGAGCGCGTCCAGCAGCGGCTCCTCGCCCGGGGTGATCGCGGCGAGGGCGGCGCGGGCGTAGTCCGGCACCGGGACGAAGTTGCGGCGGATCGCCTTGGGCAGCGTACGGATCAGCGCGATCACCGTCTCCTCGCGCAACCCCGGCACCTGCCAGTCGAAGCTCTCCGCCGGCACCTGGTTGAGCAGCGGCAGGGGGATGTCGACGGTGACGCCGTCATCCGGCGTGCCCGGCTCGAAGCGGTACGTCAGCGGCAGGCTCACCCCCTGCGTCTGCCACTCGTCCGGGTAGTCGTCCTCGTCCACCCCCGGCCGGCCGTCGTTGACCAGCAGGTCGCGGGTGAAGGTGAGCAGGTCGGGCTGCTCCCGGCGGGTCTTCTTCCACCAACTGTCGAAGTGCCGGCCGGAGGACACGTCGGCCGGGATCCGCTGGTCGTAGAAGCCGAAGATGGTCTCGTCGTCGACCAGGATGTCGCGGCGTCGCGCCCGGCTCTCCAGCTCCTCGATCTCGGCGAGCAGCCGTTTGTTGTCCGCCCAGAACTGGTGGTGGGTCTGCCAGTCGCCCTCGACGAGGGCGTGCCTGATGAACAGCTCCCGGCTCAGCGCCGGGTCGATCCGCCCGAAGTTGACCTTCCGGGAGCTGACCAGCGGGACGCCGTACAGGGTGACCTTCTCGTAGGCCATCACGGCGGCCTGTTTCTTCTCCCAGTGCGGCTCGCTGTAGCTGCGCTTCACCAGGTGCTGGGCGAGGGGCTCGACCCACTCCGGCTCGACCCGACCGGCGATGCGGCCCCAGAGTCGGGAGGTCTCCACCAGCTCGGCGGCCATCACCCACCGTGGCGGCTTCTTGAACAGCGCCGACCCGGGGAAGATCCCGAACTTCGCGCCCCGCGCGCCCAGGTACTCGTGCTTCTGGGCGTCCTTGAGGCCGATGTGTGACAGCAGGCCGGGCAGCAGGGACTGGTGCACCTTCGGGGTGTCGATCTCCTCCGGCAGGTCCGCGCCGCCGCGGCGGCCCGCATTCCGGCCGGCGTCCGCGCCGCCTGCGGTGTCGCGCGCCGGCCGCCCGCCGCGTCGGTCGTTCTCCGCCGGGGTACGCAGCACCTGCCGCAGTTGGCCGACGATGTCCTGCCACTCGCGGACCCGCAGGTAGTTCAGGTATTCCGCCTTGCACATCCGGCGGAACGCGCTGGAGGACAGCTCCCGCTGCTGCTCGCGCAGGTAGCGCCACAGGTTGAGGTACGCGACGAAGTCGGACTCCTTGTCGGCGAACCGGGCGTGCGCCTGGTCGGCCTGGGCCTGCTTCTCCGCCGGCCGTTCGCGCGGGTCCTGGATGGAGAGCGCGGCGGCGATCACCAGCACCTCGGTGGCGCAGCCGTTGCGTTCGCCCTCGACCACCATCCGAGCCAGTCGGGGGTCGACCGGGAGCTGGGCCAGGCGTCGGCCCAGCGCGGTGAGCCGCTTCGCCGGGTCCGCCTCGGTCGGGTCCAACGCGCCGAGCTCGTGCAGCAGGTTGACGCCGTCGGTGATGTTGCGCTTGTCCGGTGGGTCGATGAACGGGAACGCGGCGAGGTCGCCCAGCCCGATCGCGGTCATCTGGAGGATGACCGACGCCAGGTTGGTCCGCAGGATCTCCGGGTCGGTGAACTCGGGGCGGGACAGGAAGTCCTGCTCGTCGTAGAGGCGGATGCAGATGCCGTCCGACGTACGACCGCAGCGGCCCTTGCGCTGGTTGGCCGACGCCTGCGAGACCGGCTCGATGGGCAACCGCTGCACCTTGAGCCGGCTGGAGTAGCGGGAGATGCGGGCGGTGCCCGGGTCCACCACGTACTTGATGCCGGGGACCGTCAGCGAGGTCTCCGCGACGTTGGTGGCGAGCACCACCCGGCGGGAGCTGTGCGCGGCGAAGACACGGTGCTGTTCGGCGGCGGACAGCCGGGCGTACAGCGGCAGGATCTCGGTGCCGAGCAGCGAGCGTTTCTTCTGGACCAGTTTGCCCAGCGCGTCGGCGGTGTCCCGGATCTCCCGCTCACCGCTGAGGAACACGAGGATGTCGCCAGGGCCCTCGGCGGCCAGCTCCTCGACGGCGTCGCCGATCGCCTGGATCTGGTCGCGGACGTTCTCCTCGTCCGCGTCGCCGTCCTCCTCGCCCTCGGCGACCTCCAGCAGCGGGCGGTAGCGCACCTCCACCGGGTAGGTGCGGCCGGAGACCTCCACGATCGGCGCCGGATCGCCCTCGGCGTCGGCGAAGTGCGAGGCGAACCGGTCGGTCTCGATGGTCGCCGAGGTGATGATCACCTTGAGGTCGGGTCGGCGGGGCAGCAGCTCCCGCAGGTACCCGAGGATGAAGTCGATGTTGAGGCTGCGCTCGTGCGCCTCGTCAATGATCAACGTGTCGTACTGGCGCAGCATGCGGTCGGTCTGCAACTCGGCCAGCAGGATGCCGTCGGTCATCAGCTTCACCAGGCTGCGCTCGCTGACCTGGTCGGTGAAGCGCACCTTGTAGCCGACCACGTCACCCAGCTCGGTGCCCAGCTCGTCGGCGATCCGGTCGGCCACCGTCCGGGCGGCCAGCCGCCGGGGCTGGGTGTGCCCGATCAGGCCGTGCACCCCGCGCCCCAGCTCCAGGCAGATCTTCGGGAGCTGGGTGGTCTTGCCGGAGCCGGTCTCGCCGGCCACGATCACCACCTGGTGATCGCGGATCGCCGCGGCGATGTCGTCCTTGCGCTCACTGACCGGCAACCCCGCCGGGTACGTGATCACGGGCACCGCCGCGCGCCGGGTGGCGAGCCGCTGCTCGGCCCGGACCACCTCGGCGGTGATCTCGGCGAGGGCCGCTTCCCGGCGCTGCGGGTCGCGCAGCTTGCGGGCACCGTCGAGGCGGCGCTGGAGCCGGCGCTGGTCGCGGACCATCAGAGGGGTGAGGCGGCGGTGCAGCTCGCGGACCGGGTCGGTCGCGACGGAGGCGGTTGGATTCTGCATGTCGTGCCCAAGGATAGGCAGCCGGACGGCGCACCGCCCCTGGGTTACCGCGCTGCCGGTGCGGCGGCGGCCTAGAGTGGGCGACCGACATCGAGCGCCGGGGGGCCGGAATGGACATGCGGGACACCGACCGTGCGTTGGTGCAGGCCGCCACGGCGGTCGCCAAGCTGCGGTGTCGCAGCCAGCACCACACCGTCGCCTCGGCCGCCCGGAACGCCGACGGGCGGGTCTTCACCGCAGTGAACGTCCAGCACGTGACCGGAGACGTCTGCGCCGAGCTGGTGGTCATCGGCACGGCCGCCACGCAGGGCGTCACCGAACTGGAGACGATCGTCACGGTCGCCGACCGGGGCCGCGAGGTCACCGCGCCGTGTGACAGGTGTGTGCGGGTGCTGCGGGACCACTTCCCGGCACTGCGGGTGATCATCGGCCCGGTGGACGACCTGGGGGTAATCCCGCTGGCGGACCTGGCGACAGCGGCCGGGAACGGCACGGTCGGCTGACCGGCTCCGGCGTCAGTCGCCGGAGGCCGCCTCCATCATCGACCGGGGCACCGGCACGCCCTCGAACCGCAGGTTGCCCTCCGGAAGCAGCCACGTGGTGACCTGCGCGAGCAGGCGGCCGGCACGCACCGCCGGGTCGTTGGCGTAGAGGGCGCGGGCCTCGTCCGGCGCGATGGACAGCACGACGAAACCACGCAGGTGCTCGTCGTCGCCGTGCAGGAACGGGCCGGCGGCGAGCACCAACCCCTGCTCCACGAGGCCCGCCTGGTGGGCGAGGTGTGCGTCCTGAATCCGATCGATCGCGTCCTGCGGCAGCTCCGGCGGATCCGACGGTCGGACCAGGAGCACGACCGTGTGCTGGTCGAATCGCATGCTCACACCCTATGACGTGAATGTCCCTCTTCTGGGTGTCAACCGTCATCTGTCCGTCCTGTGGTCGTCCGCGAAACCCATTCTCTTTCTGGGGAGAGGGCGTTGGGAGGCGCGGCATGGTCAGCAGGCGACAGGTGCTCGCGGCGGGCGCCGCCGGCGGTGCGGCGGCTCTGGTTCCGGCGGGCTGGGCGGCGTCGGGGCGGGCGCTGGCCGCGATGGCGCCGCTGGACGTCGGCGACATCCCGAAGTACGTCGCGCCACTGCGGATCCCACCGGCCATGCCGGCGGTGGCGACCGGGCCCGAGCGCGACGAGTACGTGATCGCGGTACGACAGTTCCGCCAGCAGATCCTGCCCCGCCCCTGGCCGCGTACCACAGTGTGGGGTTACGGCTCCACCGCGCACGCCGGCAGCTTCGGATGCCCGGCGCCCACGATCATGGCCCGGGTGGGTCGACCCGTCCGGGTGACCTGGGTCAACCAGCTCGTCGACGACCGGGGCGACCATCTGCCCCACCTGCTGCCGGTGGACCCCACGGTGCACTGGGCCAACCCCGCCGGTGGGGTCGACCACCGGGACGGCCACGGCCGCCCGGACGGCAGTCGGCTCGGGTACCGGGGGCCGGTGCCGCAGGTGGTGCACCTGCACGGCGCGCACAGCGCGCAGGAGAGCGACGGGCACGCCGAGGCGTGGTACCTGCCGGCGGCCCGCGACGTACCCCCCGACTTCGCCCTGGCCGGCGGCGCGTACGCCGAGTTCCGGTCCCGGTTCGCCGAGCGGTACGACCTGCGCTGGGCCGCCGGCTCGGCGACCTTCGAGTACGACAACGACCAGCGGTCCTGCACCCTCTGGTACCACGACCACACGCTCGGGCTCACCCGGGAGAACGTCTACGCCGGGCCGGCCGGGTTCTACCTGCTCGGCGGGGACGACCTGCCCGACGGGGTGCTGCCCGGCCCGGCACCGGCCCGCGACGACCCGGCGGACACCGCGTACCACGACATTCCGCTGATGATCCAGGACCGCAGCTTCACCGCCGACGGTGACCTCTTCTACCCCGGCGGCTACTCGCCGCACCCCGACGGGCCGGTCTGGGTCCCCGGTTTCTCCGGCTCCACCATGGTGGTCAACGGCCGCACCTGGCCCACGCTCACTGTCCAGCGCCGGCGGTACCGGTTCCGGTTGCTCAACGGCTGCAACAGCCGTTTCCTGCTGCTCAGCGTGGCCGCGAACGCCACCGCGCGACCGGCCCGCCCGGTGCTGCCGGTGTGGCAGATCGGCAGCGACGGCGGCCTCCTCCCGGAGCCGGTGCCGCACGAACGCGTGGCGCTTGGCCCCGCCCAGCGGGTCGACGCGATCGTCGACTTCACCGACGTGCCGGCCGGGACCGAGCTGTACCTCGTCAACGAGGGCCCCGACGGGATGTACGGCGGCGGCCGACCCGGAGTGGACTTCGCCCCGGCCGACCCGCGAACCACAGGTCAGGTGCTGCGTTTTGTGGTCACCGACGCGACCGGCGGGGACCCGAGCGTGCCGCCCGAGCAGCTGCGACTGCCGTCGCACCCGAGGCTCGGCGCCGCCGAGCGCGTACGCCGGCTGTCGCTCAACGAGCGGAGGTCCGGCGAGTCGACGATCATGCTGCTCGGCGTCCTCGACGAGCGCGGCCGGGGCCTACCGCTGCGCTGGAGCGATCCGCCGACCGAACAGCCCACCCTCGGCGACACCGAGGTCTGGGAGGTGCGCAACTTCACCCGGCACGTCCACCCGGTCCACCTGCACCAGGTCCAGTTCGAGCTGCTCGGGCGTGGGCACTCGGGCGGTGTGCGACCCGACCCGGGGGACCGGGGGTGGATGGACACGGTGCTCGCGTACCCCTGGGAGGTGACCCGGATCAAGGCGCGCTTCGACCGGCCCGGACGGTACGCCTGGCACTGTCATCTCCTCGAACACGAGGACAACGAGATGATGCGACCGCTGAACGTGCTGCCGCGCGGTGCCGCCGCCGCCGGAGACGGCGGTTCGGTGACCGGTGACGGTGGGGCGGCGAGCGCGCCGGCCGGGCCCGGATCGGCATCGACACCTACCGGTTAGGTCTCTTTCCGCAGGTCGGCTAAGGTTAGGCGAACCTAAGCCCGATCGTGCAGGAGATCCGTGACCGCCCTCGCCAGCCGGCCGACCCGGAGTCGGGCCAGCACTCGTACCGGGCGTCGGGTGGCCGTCACCGCCGGAGCCGCGCTGGTCCTGTTGCTCACCGTGCTGGCCAGTTTCGCGGTCGGCAGTCGACAACTCGGCATCGACCAGGTATGGCACGCCCTCGTCGCACCCGACGGCGGAGACGCCAGCACCATCGTCCGTGAGCTGCGGATGCCGCGTACCGCCCTCGGCCTCGCCGTCGGGCTCGCGCTCGCCGTCGCCGGCGTGCTGTTCCAGGCGCTCACCCGCAACCCCCTCGCCGAGCCCCGCATCCTCGGCATCAGCGCTGGCGCGTCGTTCGGCGTGGTCCTCGCCATCTCCGTCTTCGGCATCAGCACGCTCGCCGGGTACGTCTGGTTCGGCATCGCCGGGGCGCTCGTCGCCGGGCTGCTGGTCTTCGCCATCGCCACCCGAACCCGCGACGGCGCGAGCCCGGTCACCCTCGCGCTCGTCGGCGCGGCGCTCGACGCCAGTCTCGCCTCCGGGGTGTACGCGCTGCTCAGCATCGACGCCCGCACCTTCGAGGAGTACCGGTTCTGGGTGGTCGGCGGGCTCTCCGGCCGGGACCTGTCGGTCAGCGCGCAGGTGCTGCCCTTCGTCCTCGCCGGGCTGGTGCTGGCCGCGCTGGTGGCCCGAGGTCTGGACGCCCTGGCCCTCGGCGACGACGTCGCGAAAGGTCTCGGCCACCGGATCGGCCTGGTCCGCCTCGGCGGTGGCATCGCCGCCGTGCTGCTGACCGGGGCCGCGGTCGCCGCCGCCGGACCGGTCGCCTTCGTCGGGTTGGCCGTGCCGCACCTCGCCCGCGCCCTGGTCGGCGCGGACCACCGCTGGACCCTCGTCGTCTCCGCCCTGCTCGGGCCCGCGCTGCTCCTCGGCGCCGACATCATCGGGCGGGTCGTCGCACCACCCGGCGAGATACCGGCCGGGATCGTCACCGCCCTGATCGGCGCGCCGCTGCTGGCCGTGCTGGTCCGCCGCGCCCGGGTGGTGACCGCGTGACCGCCACCCAGCGCCCGTCCGCCACCACCGGTCCGCCGCACCCCGCCGCCGCGGGTGGCCCCTCCGGCGGGGAGGCCCGGCTGGCCGGGCGGTCGCTGCTGCGGATCGGTCCGGTCAGTCTGCTGATCCGCCGCCGGGCGGTGCTGGTGGCCGCCGTGCTGACCGTGCTCCTCCTGCTGGCCGTCGTGCTCAGCCTCTCGCTCGGCACCCCGTACGTCGCACCGGCCGACGTGCTGCGTGCCCTCTCCGGGTCCGGCACGCCGTACGACCTCGTGGTCTTTGATCTTCGGCTGCCCCGGGTCGTGCTGGCGGCGGCGGCCGGCGCGGCCTTCGGCGTGGCCGGCACGCTCATCCAGAGCGTGGCCCGTAACCCCCTGGCCAGCCCGGACGTCATCGGCATCACCCAGGGTGCCGGGCTCGCCGCGACGGTGGCCCTGACCAGCGGAATGGCAGCGGTGCTGGTGGCACCCACCGCGTTGGTGGGCGGGCTGCTCGCCGCGGTGCTGCTGTTCGCCCTCGGTGCCCGGCACGGGCTGGCCGCACAGCGGTTCGTGCTCGCCGGGGTGGCGGTCGCGTTCGCCTTCCGGGCACTCACCGAAGTCGTCATGCTCACCGCCGATCCGATCGACGGTCTCCGCGCGCAGATCTGGCTGATCGGCACCCTCGCCGGCAAGGGCTGGACCGAGGCGGCCTGGATCGCCGGCACGATGCTGGTGCTGCTGCCGGTGCTCGCCTGGGCCGGCTGGGCGTTGAACAGCACCGCCCTGGACGACGACACCGCCCGGGGGGTCGGGCTGCGCCCGGTGGCCCGCCGCATCGGCCTGGCCGGCACCGGCGTCCTCGTCGCCGCGATGGTCACCGCCCAGGTCGGCGCCGTCGACTTCGTGGCCCTGGTCGCCCCCCAGGTGGCCCGCCGGTTGGTCCGCGCCGAACGGCCACCCCTGGTCTGCGCCGCCCTGCTCGGCGCGTTGCTGCTGGTGCTGGCCGACCTGGCCGGCCGACGCCTGTTCGCGCCCACCCAACTGCCCGCCGGTGTGCTGACCGCCGCGATCGGCGGCCCGTACCTGATCTTCCTGTTGCTGCGCGGCCGGCGGCGGTCGTCGTGACGCCCCGAGGAGTCGTGTGATGCTCTCCACCCGCGACCTGGTCGCCGGCTACGACGAGCGGACGGTGCTCGACGGGCTCGACCTGGACCTGCCCACCGACGCGTTCACCGTGATCGTCGGCCCGAACGCGTGCGGCAAGTCCACCCTGCTGCGCACGATGGCCCGGCTGCTCAACCCGCGCCGGGGCACCGTGCTGCTGGACGGCACCGCGATCCGCGACCTACCGACCCGGGAGGTGGCCCGCCGCCTCGGCGTCCTGCCGCAGAGCCCGCTGGTGCCCGAGGGTGTCACGGTGGCGGACCTGGTCGGGCGCGGTCGGCAGCCCTACCAGCGCTGGTGGCGACAGTGGTCGTCGGAGGACGGCGCGGCGGTCGACCAGGCGATGGCCCTGGCCGACGTGACCGACCTGGCCGACCGGCCGGTGGACAGCCTCTCCGGCGGTCAGCGGCAACGCGTCTGGATCGCCATGACGCTCGCCCAGGACACCGACGCCCTGCTGCTGGACGAGCCGACCACCTTCCTCGACCTGGCCCACCAGGTCGAGGTGCTGGACCTGCTGCACCGGCTGCGCGTCGAGCGGGGCCGCACCGTCGTCGCCGTGCTGCACGACCTGAACCAGGCCGCCCGCTACGCCGACCACCTCGTCGCGATGCGCGCCGGCGCCGTGGTGGCCGCCGGACCGCCCCGGGAGATCCTCACCGCCGACCTGGTGCGTGACGTCTTCGGGTTGGCCTGCGTGGTCGTTCCCTGCCCGGTGACCGGCGCGCCGCTGGTGGTGCCCGCCTACACCGGAGGCCCGGTTGGCGCACCCGCCGCCGGGGCCGCTGCTGCCGCCGGCGCTCCAGACCGTGATTCGTCGACGGCGTCCGTACCGGCCGCCCGACCCACCACCGGTGACGCGGCCAACCCGCTCGCCGACTCGTACCCCTCGAAAGGACTCTGATGCGTCGTCTCGTCGCCGCTCTCGCCGCGGCCGCCGCCCTCGGCGTCGGACTCACCGCCTGCGGTGAGAGCGACCCGGTCGCCGGCTCCACCGCCGGGGAGACCCGGGAGATCACCCACGCCATGGGCACCACCAAGGTCCCGGTTGAGCCCAAGCGCGTCGTCGTGCTCGACACCGACAAGATCGACACGGCGCTCTCGTTGGGCGTCACCCCGGTCGGCGCCGCCACGGCCGGTGAGGCCAAGAGCTGGCCCACCTACTTCGGCGCGGACAAGCTCGCCGGCATCAAGGAGGTCGGGGTGCTCGCCGAGCCCGACCTGGAGGCGATCAACGCGCTGAAGCCCGACCTCATCCTCGGCAGCAAGTTCCGCCAGGAGAAGTTCTACGACGAGCTGGCCGCCATCGCGCCGACGGTGTTCACCGACAAGGTGGGCATCACCTGGAAGGAGAACCTCCTCCTGGACGGCAAGGCACTCGGACGCGAGCAGCAGGCCAAGGACCTGCTCAGCGCGTACGAGAAGCGGGCCAAGGACGTCGGGGCGACCCTCGGTGACCCCGCCGCCCGCAAGGTGTCGATCGTGCGGTTCCTGCCCGGCAACATCCGGGTGTACGGCCCGGACTCGTTCTCCGGCATCGTCATCGGCGACACCGGCCTCGGCCGCCCCGACCGGCAGCTGCTCGCCAACAAGGAGGACAAGCGCTTCGACCTGGTCAGCCCCGAGCGCGTCAACGAGGTCGACGGCGACGTCATCTTCGTGACCGCGTACGGCGACAAGGCCGCAGCCGAGCAGAGCAAGGTCACCGGCGGAACCCTGTGGAAGGGCCTCAACGCCGTCAAGGCCGGCAAGGCGTACCCCGTCTCCGACGAGGTCTGGATGACCGGCATCGGCGTCGGCGCCGCCAACAAGATCCTGGACGACCTGGCCAAATACCTCCCCGCCGCCTGACCCAGCCCCGCGCGTCCCGCACCATGGCGCACGTGGGCGCGTGCCGCCCGCCCACGTGCGGTGCGCACCGCTCATGATCGCGCTCCATCAGTGATGTAGTGGCCTCCCGGTCGAGGGAGGCCACTACATCCTGGATCGAGCACGATCTTGCTGAGCCGCCGAGAGGGTGGGGTGCGCGGGTGGGGAGGGAGCGCGGCGTCAGCGGACGGGGTGGGGGGTGGGGGTCAGGCGGCCGTGGACCAGATGGCGCGGAAGGCGGCTGCTTCGCCGGACAGCCATCGTTCGATCTGGTCGGGCTTGGCGTCGGCGGGCATGTGGTGGGCCCGGCCGCGACGGACGTCGACCAGGACCGGCTCGGCGTGCGGGAGCACCGCGTCCATGTGGCGGGCCATCAGGTGCAGGGTGGCGAGCACCGACTCCTCGCTCGGTGGAGTTTCGTCGAAGTGCAGGCGGACGGCTTCGGCGCGACCGTCGGAGTGGCGTACCCCGAAATGGGGGTTGATCTTGACGGGTAGGTCACCCAGCATGGCCAGGGCGTCGCGGGTCTGGGCGAGGTCGACGGTGGCCGGCTCGCCGAGGGAGTGCAGCCAGGCCGTGGCGCCGGGGACGAGCGCCTGGTAGAGCGGGCGCCACCGTGGCTTGACCACGTCGACCACCCCGGTCAGGTGCGTGCCGCCGGTGTGGAAGGCGATGTCGGCCTTGAGCGCCTTGACGAACTGGCCGTGCGGGTTGAAGCCGGACCGGCTCGCGCGCTGCTTGCGCAGCCCTCCGACGAAGGTCGCCTTGGTGGGGCCGGTGCGGTCGACGTAGCGGGTGAAGCCGAGCAGAGTGGCGTAGGGGGTGAGGGGGGTGGAGGCGGGCGCGGTCATGGGCGTCCTCCCAGGTCAGGAACCCGATTAGTACATACATTCTAATCGACACCTCTGACATCGCCCAGCGATTCTGGGCACCGGAAGTCGTCTCTCGGAGGGCCCCGACAAAAGTCAGCCGGCGACCGCTCGACCACCCCGAGCCGCCGGGCTCGTCGTCGGTGCCTCGACGGCGCCACCCCGGACGTAGGGCGCCTTTGACGAGGGGCAGGCGGACACTTCTTCGAGGACCTGGCTGAAATGTCCGACTTCTGGGGGCTAGTGTGCCCTGTGACCATTATCTGGGCGCCCAGGATGATCGATCCCGGGCGTCGTGCCGGGGCGCGATCCGTCCGGTCGGCCGAGTCCACGGCCGACCGGGATCGCTACCTGGACCTGCTGCGAACGGTCGCGTTGGGACGTGTCGTGCTCTACCACGTCACCGGCTGGATCTGGCTGAGCCTGCTGGTGCCGGCGATGGGTCTGATGTTCGGTATCGCCGGTTCGTTGATGGCGGCGTCGCTGGACCGGCACGGCCCGTCGGCCGTCGTCCGGCGGCTGCGCCGGCTACTCCTGCCGTTCTGGGCCTTCGGCGCGATCGCCCTGGTCGTGTTGTCCCCCGGGTGGAGGCCGCTGCCGACCGGCGTCGCCGGCTGGGCCGAACTCCTCTGGTGGGCGCTGCCCCTGCGGGTCCCCCCGGTGGGCGGACCGGCCTGGGCCTGGGCGTTCCATGTCGGGCTCTGGTACGTCGTCACCTACCTGTGGTTGGTGCTGCTGTCACCGATCCTGCTGTGGGCGTTCCGCCGCTGGCCCTGGCCCAGCGTCGGCGTCGCCACCGTGCTCCCCGTCGGCATGCACCTCGCCGGGGTCCGCACCGGGTACTTCGTCGCCGCCTACCTGTCCTGCTGGCTGCTGGGCTTCGCGCACCGCGACGGCCTCCTGCGCCAGATCCCGTGGCGCTGGTACGGCTGCCTGGTCGCCGGCCTGACCGGGGTCGGCGCAACGTGGGTCGTCGGTGCCATGGTGACCGGCCGGGCCGGCGACCTCAGCCACATCGCGGGCGGCACCACGGTGTGGTCGATGGCCGTCGTGGCCGTGCTGCTGAAGCTCCGGCCCCGGCTCGCCGGCACGTCGCCGTTCGGCCGGACCCTCCGGTTGGTCAACGCGCGGGCGGTCACCATCTACCTCTGGCACATCCCGGCCAGCCTCGGGATGTTCCTGCTGCTCGCGCCGGTGCTCGCGTACAACTCGGCCCCCTCGATCGCGCTGCGGCTGACCGGGGTGTGCCTCCTGACCGGTGGCGCGGTGCTGCTGCTCGGCTGGATCGAGGACATCGCCGCCCGGCGTACCCCGGCGCTCCTTCCCGGGTCGGTCCACCCCCGACGGTCCGTCGGGGGCAGACACCTCAGAGTTGGCCGACGTCGGTGATCCGGACGACCGCCGCGCCGACCTCGTCCGAGGCGGCCAGGTCGACCTCGGCGCTGATGCCCCAGTCGTGGTCGCCGTCCGGGTCGTCGAAGATCTGCCGCACGGTCCACCGCTCCCGACCCTGCTCGATCATCAGCAGCGCCGGACCGCGGGCGTTCGGCCCGACCCCGATCGAGTCGTACGCCTCGAAGTACGGCCCCAGCGCGTCGGACCACGCGTCGTAGTCCCAGCCGTCCTCGGCGTCCAACTCGGCCAGCAGGTCCCAGCGGCGCAGCGCGGCCAGCTCCACCCGGCGGAACAACGCGTTGCGGACCAGCACCCGGAACGCCCGCGCGTTGCGGGTCACCGCCGGCGGCCGGTCGGCCAGGGCGGCGTGCGCCTGGGCCACCTCGGCCACGTCGGACGGGTTGCGCAGCCGCTCCCACTCGTCGATCAGGCTGGAGTCGACCTGGCGGACCAACTCGCCCAACCACTCGATGAGGTCGATCAGCTCCTCGGTCTTGGCGTCCTCGGGCACCGTCTGCCGCAGCGTCTTGTACGCGTCGGCCAGGTAGCGCAGGACGAGACCCTCCGAGCGGGTCAGCCCGTAGAACTGCACGTACTCGGTGAAGGTCATGGCCCGCTCGAACATGTCGCGGACGACGGCCTTGGGGGAGAGCTGGTGGTCGGCGACCCACGGGTGGCCCTGCCGATACATCTCGTACGCGGCGTTGAGCAGCTCGTCGAGGGGCTTCGGGTGGGTCACGTCCTCCAGCAGTTCGAGGCGGGCCTCGTACTCGATGCCCTCGGCCTTCATCGCGGCGACCGCCTCACCGCGCGCCTTGAACTGCTGCGCGGACAGGATCTGCCGGGGGTCGTCGAGGATCGACTCGATGACGCTCAGCACGTCCAGGGCGTACGACGGGGACTCGGCGTCAAGCAACTCGATGGCTGCGAGCGCGAGCGGGGACAGCGGCTGGTTGAGCGCGAAGTCGAGCTGGAGGTCGACGGTGAGCCGGATCCGCCGGCCCGTCTCGTCCGGCTCGGGCAGCTCCTCGACGACCCCGCCCGCCCGCAACGCCCGGTAGATGGCGATCGCCCGGCGGATGTGCCGACGCTGGGCGGCGGCGTCCTCGTGGTTGTCGGTGAGCAGGTGCCGCATCGCGGCGAACGCGTCCCCGGGCCGGCCGATGACGTTGAGCAGCATCGAGTGGCTGACCTGGAAGCTGGAGGTCAACGGCTCCGGCTCGGCGTCGACGAGTCGGTCGAAGGTGGGCTGACCCCAGCCGATGGAACCCTCCGGCGGCTTCTTGCGGACCACCTTGCGGCGCTTCTTCGGGTCGTCGCCGGCCTTGGCGAGGGCCTTCTCGTTGTCGATGACGTGCTCGGGGGCCTGCACGACGACCCGGCCGATGGTGTCGTAGCCGGCCCGGCCGGCCCGCCCGGCGATCTGGTGGAACTCCCGGTTCTTGAGCAGCCGGGTGCGTACCCCGTCGTACTTGGACAGGCCGGTGAAGAGCACCGTGCGGATCGGCACGTTGATGCCGACGCCGAGCGTGTCGGTGCCGCAGATGACCTTGAGCAGGCCGGCCTGGGCGAGGGTCTCCACCAAGCGGCGGTACTTGGGCAGCATGCCGGCGTGGTGCACCCCGATGCCGTGCCGGACCAGCCGGGACAGCGTCTTGCCGAAGCCGGCGGTGAACCGGAAGTTGCCGATCGCCTGGGCGATCATGTCCTTCTCGGCGCGGGTGGCGACGTTGACGCTGGTCAGCGCCTGGGCGCGTTCCAGCGCGGCGGCCTGGGTGAAGTGCACCACGTACACCGGGGCCTGCTTGGTCTCCAGCAGCTCCTCAAGTGTCTCGTGCAGCGGCGTCATCGCGTACGAGAAGATGAGCGGGACCGGCCGCTCCGCCGAACGCACGACGGCGGTCGGCCGCCCGGTGCGCCGGGTCAGGTCGTCGACGAACCGGGTGGTGTCCCCCAGGGTGGCGGACATCAGGATGAACTGGGCCTGCGGCAGCTCGATGATCGGCACCTGCCACGCCCAACCCCGGTCGGGTTCGGCGTAGAAGTGGAACTCGTCCATGATCACCTGGCCGACGTCGGCCTTCGTGCCCTCGCGCAGCGCCAGGTTGGCCAGGATCTCCGCCGTGCAGCAGATGATCGGGGCGTCGGCGTTGACGCTGGCGTCGCCGGTCAGCATGCCGACGTTCTCGGCGCCGAAGACCTCGCAGAGCGCGAAGAACTTCTCCGACACCAGGGCCTTGATCGGCGCGGTGTAGAACGTCGTCCGGTTGTCGGCGAGCGCCGCGAAGTGCGCCGCGATCGCCACCAGGCTCTTACCCGAGCCGGTGGGAGTGTTCATGATCAGGTTGGCGCCGGAGACGATCTCGATGACCGCCTCCTCCTGATGGGGGTAGAGGTCGAGGCCGCGCTCCTTCGCCCAGCCGGCGAACGCGTCGAAGAGGGTGTCGGGGTCGGCGCTTCTCGGTAGCGCGGCGGTGAGCGTCATAGCCTGTCCATGGTGCCTGGATCATGCCCCGGTACGCCAACCCGGCCTCCGCCGGCCCCTCCACGGGGTGGTTCCCGCCGGCCCCGGTGCGGTGCCGCCGCCGGTCAGCGGCGGCGGTAGATCAGGTCCGCGACCGGTCGGCCGGCCGTGATCGCCCGCCGCTCGAACTTCGTCACCGGGCGGTGCGCCGGACGTGGCGCGAAACCGCCGTACGCGTCCACCAGCTCCGGATCCGCATCCAGGGTCTCCCGCATCGCCTCGGCGTACTCGGCCCAGTCGGTCGCGCAGTGCAGCGTGCCGCCGGAACGCAGCCGGGACCGCAGCAACGCCACGTGCGCCGGCTGGATGATCCGCCGCTTGTGGTGGCGGGTCTTGGGCCACGGGTCCGGGAAGAAGACGTGCACCGCGTCCAGCACACCCTCGGGCAAGCCGCTGACCAGGGACAACGCGTCGCCCTCCGCCACCCGTACGTTGCGTAGGCCACCACGCTCCACCAGGTCGAGCAGGTTGGCGATTCCCGGCGTGTGCACTTCGACCGCCAGATAATCTCGGTCCGGGTCGGCGGCAGCCATCGCGGCGGTGCTGTCGCCCATGCCCGAGCCGATCTCCAGCACGACCGGGGCCCGGCGACCGAACAGGTCGGGCAGGTCCACGGGCACGACCGGTCCGTCCGGCACATCCAGGCCGTACGCGGGCCAGAGCCGGCCCAGCGCGTCGGTCTGCCGGTCGCTCATCCGCCCCCGGCGAGGGTGGAACGTGCGGATCGTCCGGCTCACGGGCGGGACGGCGGGGTCATGGTCGGTGGTCGTCACAGCGACCCGAGCGTACGCGACGCCGTCGCCGGATCGGATGTGATGTGCGACCGGAAATGAGAGGATCCAACTGGTACGGCAGGTCGGGTGCTCCGCTGCCCGACACGGCCGCACGGCGTCGAGAGGGGGCATCGTGACAGTGACCCGCGGCGGCGTGATCCTTTCCGTGCTGACAGTGCTCGCCGGCCCTCTGCTCGCTGCGCCTCCGGCGCTGGCTGCTTCTCCCGTGCTCGCGGTGCCCGAGCCTGTCACTGTGGTGCTTGCCGCTCCTGTGGCTGGTGCTGTGGTGCTCGCCCTGCCCCAGCACGCTGCCGTCGCGCCCGCGCCGCAACCTGGAGGGCCGCCGGGTGGTGCGCCTCAGCCGGCGCCGGTGGACATCTTCGTCGAGGTGAGCCCGAGCACCGTGCAGCCCGGCTACCTGGTCGGCATCCGGGCCAGCTGTCGGGACAACTCGGTGGGTGCGACCGTCGTCTCGGACGCGTTCGGCGCGGTCGGTGTGCAGCCGCAGCGCGGGGTGCTCACCGCCGCGCCGATGGTGCGCGAGCGCACCCGTCCCGGCAACTACCGGGTCAAGCTGGAATGCCGGGACGGCGAGACCGCCTCGACCATGCTCCAGGTGGTCAAGAAGGTGCCGTCCCAACCCAGTCGGGGTCCGGCCACCGGCTTCGGTGGTGGCGCCGGAGGAATCACCGGCAACCTGCTGTTGCCCGTGGGTGCGGCGCTGACCATCACCGGGCTGGTCCTCGCCGTGGTGGCGCTGCGTCGGCCGCGTCTGGTCCGTGGCGCTGGGCGCTGAGCCGGCCATGGGGATCTTCCGACCCGCGTCGCCACCGCCCGGTCCCCGCCCGTCCTCCGGGCCCCGCCCGTCGTCGGGTCCCCGCCCGTCCGCCAACCCTCGCCCAACGCGCGACGATCGCTTCGACGTCCGCCGGCTACCGCTGGACGACAGTCCGCTGAACCCCGAGCGTCCGACTGTGGCTGCTCGTCCGCCGACCGCCGTCGCGCCCCGGCGCAGCCGGCCCTCTGGCCGTAGCCCGTGGTCGGTGCCGCTGGCCGTGGTGCTGGTGCTGGCCGGGGTCTTCGCCACCGGGGCGGGGCTGGGCCGCTCGGTCGGGCCGTTCGACTTCGCCCCGGCCGGCGCCGACCGGCCGCCCCGCAGCGAGTCCGTCGGGTTGTCGGCCAGTCGTCCGGTGCGCCTCAGCGTCCCGGCGATCAAGGTGGCCGCGCCGGTGGCGCCCGTCGGGCAGGCCCGGGACGGCTCGATCGCCGTACCGCCGTTGGAACGGCACAACGAGACCGGCTGGTACGACCGTGGACCGACGCCGGGCGAGCCCGGCCCGGCGGTGATCGTCGGGCACGTGGACACCAAGACCGGCCCGTCGGTCTTCTACGACCTGGGCAAGCTGAAGCCCGGCGACCTGATCGAGGTGGCCCGCGCGGACGAGTCGGTGGTGGTGTTCCGGGTCGACACCGTGGAGCACTTTCCGAAGGACCAGTTGCCCGCCGAACGGATCTACGGCCACGACGGGCCCCCCGGTCTGCGGTTGATCACCTGCGGCGGGCAGTTCATCGGCGGACGCACCGGCTACGCCGACAACGTCATCGCCTTCGCCACCTTCCAGTCCTCCCGCAAGTAGTGAGGCCACGCTCCGGCGCTTGATCCACTCGTCTTCGCTTAAGTGGGGTATCCCAGCCGCCGGACACCCCCAGTTCGGCGAACCCGAGTGGATCAAGCTCTGGGTGAGCGGCCCGTGGGGTGCAGCGCGCTACTCGGCCTCGGCGACGAACACGCCTTGGCCTTGCTGTCCGTAGACGAGGTTGCGGTCATGCAGCTCTTTGACTGCGCGATACGCGGTTGACCGCGCGACGTTGTAGATCTCGCCGATCTCCGACACGGATGGCAACTGGCGCCCAGGCCGGTATTCACCGGAGCGGATCTTCAGCTCGATGTCGTCCGCAACACGGCGGTAGTGCGGTGGTCTGGTTGGCATGATCGACTCTCCTGGACTTCAGCGGAGATCATGTTTCCAGCCCGGTCCTCCCGCAAGTCCTGAGGCCGGCTCAACCGCTTGATCCACTCGCGTTCGGCGAAGTCGGGGTATCCCAGCCGCCCGGACACCCCCAGTTCGCCGAACTCGAGTGGATCAAGCGCTGGGTGGGCGGAGCCGCCTCCCGACGAACACGAGTGGATCAAAAGCTGCGGCCAGAGCTGGCCTGGGCTGCGGCCAGGGCTGGTGGCGGGGCGGTGCCGTGGTCAGGGTTGGGGGACCTGGAGTGCCACGTCGAACTCCAGGAGGCTGGCTCCGGTCGCGACCGGAGGGCGGGGCTTGTCGCCGGGCGCGGTGGCGTGGGCGGCGCGGGAGGGGCCGGCGGCCCAGGCCTGGTACGCCTCCTCGCTCTCCCACTTGGTGTAGACGAAGTAGCGGGTCTCGCCGGCCACCGGGCGGAGCAACTCGAAGCCGAGGAAGCCGGGGGAGTTCTCCACGGTGCCGGCCCGGGCGGCGAACCGCTTCTCCAGCTCGGCGCCGCCACCGGGCGGAACCTCGATAGCGTTGATCTTCACGACTGCCATCTGCCCACCCTAGCCACCTCGGTCCGCCAGCCCACCGCAGCCGGCGGCAGATGGGCGGCGCGAGGTCAGAACGTCTCGACCGCCGGAACCAGGTCCACGTCGACGACGATCGGCGCGTGGTCGGAGGGGCCCTTGCCCTTGCGGGCCTCCCGGTCCACGTACGCCGAGCGGACTGCCCGGGCGAACGGCGCGGACGCGTACACCAGGTCGATTCTCATGCCCTTGTTCTGGTGGAACATCCCGGCCCGGTAGTCCCAGTAGGTGAAGGGGTGCGGCCCCTTCATCGGGGTGGGCACGACGTCGCTGAGGCCCAGGTCGCGCAGCGCGGCGAGGGCGGCCCGTTCGGCCGGGGTGACGTGCGTGGAGTGGGTGAAGACGGCCGGGTCCCAGACGTCGGCGTCGGTCGGGGCGACGTTGAAGTCACCGCTGACCGCCAGGGGGAGCCCGCCGGCCAACTCCGTCTCCAGCGCGTCGCGTAGCGCGGCGAACCAGGCCAACTTGTAGGCGTAGTGCGGGTCGTCCGGCGTTCGGCCGTTGGGCACGTACACCGACCAGACCCGGACCCCGTCGCAGGTCGCGGAGATGGCCCGGGCCTCCGGGGCGGGGAAGCCGGGCTCGCCGGCGAACCCGACCCGGACGTCGTCCAGCCCGACCCGGGACAGGATGGCGACCCCGTTCCACCGGCCGTCGCTGTGGCTGGCCACGGTGTAACCCAACGTGCCCACCTCGGCCACCGGAAAGGCGCCGTCGGGGCACTTGGTCTCCTGGAGGCAGACGACGTCCGGCCCGGTGTCGGCCAGCCACTCCACCAGTCGGGGTAGGCGGGCCTTCACCGAGTTGACGTTCCAGGTCGCCAGGCGCATGCCTCCAGCCTGCCGTATCCGCCGCCGCTACGCCGGGTCAGCCGGCCGGGGTGTCGCCGGGACGGGTCTGTTCGGCCAGGAACCGTTCCAGTTCCGCGCCGAGTTCGTCGGCCGTCGGCAGCGGTCCGGCGTCCGGGGCGAGCAGGCTCTTCTCGCCCCGGCCTCGGGCGAACGCGTCGTACTGCTCCTCCAGGGCCTGGACCAGGGCGGCGGCGTCGTCGGTCTGGGCGACCTGCCTGTCGATCTCCACCCGAACCACCTCGGCGGCCGAGCGCAGCCCGTCACCGGGCAGCAGCAGGCCGGTGCTGCGGGACACCGACGTGAGCAGCACCTCGGCGGCGGCCGGGTACTCGGTCTGCGCCACGTAGTGCGGCACGTGGGCGGCGAAGCCCAGCGCGTCGCGACCCTGCTGGCCGAGGCGGAACTCCAGCAGGTGACCGACGCTTCCGGGCACCTGGACGCGTTGCAGCCAGGGCTCGTAGCCGGAGATCAGTTCCGGGCGGGTGGCGTGCGCGGTCACCCCGGTCGGACGGGTGTGCGGCACCGCCATCGGGATGGAGTTGAGCCCCACGGTGAGCCGGACGTCCAGCCGGGCGGCGAGCCCGGCGACAGCGGCCACGAACCGTTCCCACTGCAGGTCCGGCTCGGGGCCGGTGAGCAGCAGGAACGGTGTCTCGTCGTCGTCGTGCAGGAGGTGGAGTTCGAGCGAGGGGGCGTCGATGCCCTCCCAGTGGTCCTCGACGAAGGTCATCACCGGTCGTCGCGATCGGTAGTCGAAGAGTTGGTCGACGTCGAAGGTGGCGATCGGCCGACTCTCCAGCGAGGTGAGCAGCTGCTCGCGTGCCAGCCGGCTGGCGTTGCCGGCGTCCACGAACCCGGTGAGGGCCTGGATCAGGACCGGTTGCCCGAGGTCGGGCAGATCGTCGGTGAGCTGGTAGAGCTCGTGTGGGTCGAGCACCGGTGCGGACCTCCCTGAAATGTGCCTGCGGGGTGCCGTCGCGACGGAGAGCACCCGTTCGGGCAACGTACCCGCCATCCTGGCGCATTCCTGCTCCGGGCGGTCCGCCGCCCGGGGGATGGGCGTGACCGGACCAATCAGCTGTTTTCGCCGCGAGGTGGGCCTGGTGGACCGATCGGTGGAGGTCCGGTTCAGCCCAAAGGCCGAGTTTGTCGATCATGTCAGGTCCGGCGGTCGGATGTGTCCGCCTGCCCCCGACCGGGCCGGGCTGCGCACAATGCCGGCTTCATCCGGTACGCGAGGTCCGTTCCCCGGGCGGGTCGGCCCGACCCTGTCGTCCACCGGAGCGGACCTGATGTGTGGCGATCACCACGTGATCACCGTGCGTGATCGGCGTTCGCGTCTGCCTAGCCTCGGCTGATGCGTGACGACGGCACCCTCGACGACCCGTACGCCCCGAGTGCACCCACTGCCGATACGGAGGATGGCACCTCAGCCGAACGGACAACCGCCGCGAGCCGGCTCCGGGCGTACGCCCGGGACCTGACCGGTCGACGCCGGGCGCAGGTGGCGCTGGCCACCGGGGTGGTGTGCTGCCTCGGCCTGGCCGCCGTCGCGCAGGTACGGGACGACAGCGCGGACGCCGCGCCGCGGGGCGCGTCGCCGTCCACCTCCGAGCTGGCGCAGCGCGCCGAGCAGCAGACCGCCTCGCGCGGCCTCGACCGGACGGCTGCCCCGAGCGCATCCGCCACGGCGACCCCGGCCGACCCGGACACCACGCCTGAAACCCGCAAGGCCAAGCCGGCTCGCCCGACCCGCCCGGCTCCCGTCGCCGGCCTGGACCGGGCTCAGATGGCGAACGCCGAGGCGATCGTCCGGACCGGCCGCACGATGGGGGTGCCCCGCCGCGGGCTGGTGATCGCGGTGGCCACCGCCATGCAGGAGAGCAACCTCTACAACGTGGCCAGCGGTGTGCTGCCCGAGTCGCAGGACTACCCGCACCAGGGTGTCGGCTGGGACCACGACTCGGTCGGGTTGTTCCAGCAGCGGTCGAGCAGCGGTTGGGGCCCGGTGGGTCGGCTGATGGACCCGGAGTTCGCCACCCGGCAGTTCCTCGCCGCGCTGGAACAGGTGCCCGGCTGGGAGGGGATGCGGCTGACCGACGCCGCTCAGGCGGTGCAGGTCTCCGCGTACCCCGAGCACTACCAGCAGCACGAATGGCGGGCCACCCGGGTCGTCGACGCCATCGTGTCGGCGGGGCGGTAATCTACCGACCACTGTGGACGGTGAGGGTTGAGGCTGTCGCATCCCGGGTACATGTGTTGCGGGTTAGGGGTACACATGACGCAGGGATCATCGACAGGAGGACGCCATGTCACTGATGCAGCGAATCACCACGTTCCTCAGATCGCCGAAGGGGCAGCAGTTGGTGGAGCGAGGCCGTCGGGAGATGGCCAAGCCGGCCAACCAGCAGAAGCTCAAGGGGCTGGCGGCCCGGCTGTCCAACCGCCGCCGCTGACCGCTCCATCGGCCGCCCTGTCCGCCATCTCCACCCCTGGGGAGACCCGGTGACCGACACCCCACCCGTCGGCGGCCAGCCCGCCGCCCCCACTCCGCAGCCATCCGCCGGCGTTCCGGCCGAGCCGGTGGACGCCCCCGAGGGTCCACCGGCTCGTCTCTGGGACCGGATGCGTGACGACCCGCAGTACGCGCCGGAACACCTCGCCCTGGAGGCCGTACGTCGGCTCGGGCCGGAGGCCGTGCAGTGGGCCGCCCGGGCCCGGGCCGAGCAGCCCGGCGTGTCGGCCGACGTCCTCGCCGACCAGGCGGCCCGCAAGTTCGTCAACCTGGCCCGGCTGTCGGGCGCGGTCTCCGGCGTGGCCGGGCTGCCCGGGGCGGTGATCGACGTGGGCGTGCTGGCCTGGACCCAGGCGCGGATGGTGCTGCACATCGCCGCCGCCTACGACGTCGACCCGTTGCACGGGGACCGGGCCACCGACCTGCTGGTGCTCCAGCGCGTGCACAAGGTCGCCGAGAGCGCTCGGCTGGCGCTCGGCGTGGCCGCCGGCCGGGAACGCGCCGACGCGCTCTTCGGCCTGGGCGGCCAGCGCCCGCTCGGTCGGGTCATGCTGCAACTCGGCGTCCGGCTGGCCCAGATGGCCGGTGTCCGGGCCGCCAAGCGGATGGTCGCCAAGGTCATCCCCGGCGCCGCCATCGTGCTCGGCACCTGGGCCAACTCGTCGGCCACGAAGGACCTCGCGAAGCGATCGCGGGCCCTCTACCGCCCCCGGGGCGTCGGCGTCCCGGAGCCCCGCCAGCGCTGAGGGTCGGCCGGGCCGGTCAGTTCGCCAGGCCGGAGGAGCGCCAGGTGACCTCGGCGATGCGGCCCTGGCCGGTGGCGTTGGGGTGAAACCAGTCCAGGGGGTTGAGCAGGTCCAGAGTGAACCGGACCTTGTGTACCGCGCCGCCGTCGTGTCGGCAGCGTGAGCCGTACGCCCGGCAGGCCGCCACCAACTCGGTGTTGTACGCCTGGATCCGCTCCCGCACGGCGGCCCGGCGAGCCCGGTCGGCCGGGGCCGTCGAGGTCGCCTCGGCCAGCAGGGACGGGCAGATGCCCCGTCGCCACGCGCGAACCGCCCGGGAGTCGCCGTGCCCGACCTCCCAGAGCCGGTACAGGTCGGGGATGCTCACCACCAGCACCCGGGCCTTCGGGCGGCCGGTCTTCAGCACCCGTAGGCCCCGGTCGACGTCGGCCCGGAACTCGGCGACCGGCGTCATCGCGTCCACCCCGCCCCGGCAGACGTCGTTGGCCCCGATCAGCACCGTGACGTAGTCGGGGCGGTCGCGTACCGCCGCCTGGGCCTGGCCTTCCAGCGCCTCCGCGCGGGCGCCGGGACGGGCATGGTTGTACGTCCGGTCGCGGATCGCCGAATTCTGCTCCAGCAGCCGTCGGTAGTGGCTCTGCACCCGCAGGCCGTCCCCGGTCGACCAGGAGTTGCGCTCGCACGACGTCAACACCAGGCAGGACGCGAAGCCGGTGGTGATCGAGTCGCCGAGCGCGGCGATGCCACCCGGCCCGCTCGACGGCGGGGCGCTCGTGGTGGGGCGGGGTGTCGCGGAGGTGCCGCCCTCGCAGGCCAGCGCCACCAGCGCCGCGGTACAGGCCAGGGCGGCGACCCAGCGTCGAGGCATGACGTCTCCCGTTCCCGCAGCACAGAGCGACAGCGCGGTAACTCTATGCGTAGGACGGGGTTTGTCGCGAAGTTGCTGTCGGCTATGCGGCAGAGCGCCGACGCCCACGCCGTCGGGGTGCTATAAGCCCCGCCAGGGCGCCCGCTGGCCGTGCAGCCACCAGTGCAACGCCCGGGTGATCCGGGGCAGCACCAGGTACGTCATCAGCGGGGTCAGGCAGAGCGTCATCAGCAGCACCCGCGCCGCCAACGGCACCGTGCCGAGGAAGTGACTCGTCAGCAGTGTGGCGCTGAGGCTCAGCGGGAAGAACGCCAGCCAGATGGTCACCGCCTGCTTCCACCTCGGCGGCGACGTCGGGGCGACCGGCGCGACCAGGTCCACCGAGTGCTCCGACGGCGGGTCGAACCACCCCTCGATACCGGTACGCCGCTCGACCCGGGTGTGCTCGACGATGCCCTGCGCCGAGCTGAGCCACCAGTGCCGCTGCGGGGACTCCTCCCACCGGCGCAGCGTCTCGGCGTCGGCGAAGCGGTAGAGCATGTGCCACTCCGGCGAACCCGGGCCGCTCTGCACCCAACCGGCGCCGAGGAACCCGGGAAACGCCTCGGCCAGCGCGGTGCCGGCCCGCATCCAGGCCACCATCTCGCTGGACCGGCCCGGGTCGACACGACGGGCGATGGCGACGGTCACCGGCACGGCGAGGGTCATTGACATGCGCCCATCCTGCGGTCGGCAAGGCCGTGGGCGCGAACGGATGTAATCGAGCACACCAGGCCGCCCGGGGGTGGGAGCGCGCCCCGCCGGTTAACCCGGCCGATCGGGGGTAGGTGCGGGGGTATGACGAGATCGCAGCCCCGGCGCGCCCGTGGCACGGTCGGCCACGCCTACAGCGCGTTGAACCTCCGGCTCACCCTCGCCGGCTTCGGGCTGGTGATCATGGTGGTCTTCGCGGTGTTGGCGTTCTGGGCCGGCATCGCCTGGCTCGGCGTGGTCTGTGCGATCTTCGCTGTGGTCGCCGTGGTCGACCTGGTCGTGATCCAGCGCCGCCGCGCCGCCCGCCGCCGCGAGGAGCCGGGCGTACGCCACTCGTTGTTCGAGTGACAGGAGGACGAGATGCCCCACATCGCCACCACCAACCCCGCCACCGGACAGGTGCTCAAGACCTACGAGGCGATGTCCACCGAGCAGCTCGACGGTGCCATCGAGCGCACCCACCTCGCGTACCAGCAGTTGCGGGCGACGACGGTCGACCAGCGCGCCCGGTGGATGAACGCCGCCGCGGACCTGCTCGACGCCGAGCGCGACGAGATCGCCCGGATCATGACCACCGAGATGGGCAAGACGTACGCCTCCGCGCAGGCCGAGGTGACCAAGTGCGCCACGGCCGCCCGCTTCTACGCCGACCAGGCCCCCGCGTTCCTCGCCGACGAGCCGGCCGACTCCGCCGCCGTCAAGGCGACCCGGGCGTTCATCCGCTACCAGCCGATCGGTGTGGTGCTCGCGGTGATGCCGTGGAACTTCCCGCTCTGGCAGGTGATGCGGTTCGCGGCGCCGGCGCTGATGGCCGGCAACACCGGCCTGCTCAAGCACGCCTCGAACGTGCCGCAGACCGCCCTGCTGTTGGAGGACGTGTTCCGGCGGGCCGGGTTCCCCGAGGGGGCCTTCACCACGGTGCTGGTCGGCTCGGACGCCGTCGACCGGATCCTCAGCGACCCCCGGGTGCGCGCCGCCACGCTCACCGGCAGCGAACCGGCCGGTCGGTCCATCGCGCAGATCGCCGGCCGGGAGCTGAAGAAGACAGTCCTGGAACTCGGCGGCAGCGACCCGTTCGTGGTGATGCCCTCGGCCGACGTGGACCGGGCCGCCGAGGTGGCCACCACCGCCCGCTGCCAGAACAACGGCCAGTCCTGCATCGCCGCGAAACGGTTCATCGTGCACACCGACGTGTTCGACGCCTTCGCGGAGAAGTTCGCCGCGAACATGGCCGCCCTGCGCGTCGGTGACCCGATGGACGCGGACACCGACGTCGGCCCGCTGGCCAGCGAGCGGGGCCGTGACGAGGTGCACGCCCAGGTCCGCGACGCGGTCGACAAGGGCGCGACGGTGCTCTGCGGCGGCGAGCTGCCCGGCGGCGACGGCTGGTTCTACCCGCCGACGGTGGTCACCGACCTGACCCCGCAGATGCGGATGTGGTCCGAGGAGGTCTTCGGCCCGGTCGCCGGGCTGTTCCGGGTCTCGTCCTACGAGGAGGCGATCGAGGTCGCCAACGGCACCAGCTTCGGGCTCGGCTCGAACGCCTGGACCCGAGACCCGGACGAGCAGGAACGCTTCGCCACCGACCTGGACGCCGGGAACGTCTTCGTCAACGGCATGACCACGTCCTACCCGGAGCTGCCCTTCGGTGGGGTGAAGAACTCCGGTTACGGGCGGGAGTTGTCCGCGCTCGGGATGCGGGAGTTCTGCAACACCAAGACGGTCTGGGTGGGCGAGGGCGTCGCCTCGGCCGGTGCGGGGGCACACGCCGAATAGCGCACGCATCAGGCGACGCCGACGTGGGTAGGAAGTGCGCCCATGACGACGTTCGGATTCCACGCCTCACACGAGCAGATCGGTCCGCGCGCCCTCCTGGAGGCGGTGATGCACGCCGAGCGGGCCGGCTTCGACGCCGCCATGTGCTCGGACCACTTCTCCCCGTGGAGCGCCCGGCAGGGCGAATCCGGCTTCGCCTGGTCCTGGCTGGGCTCCGCGTTGCAGGCCACCGGCCTGCCGTTCGGGGTGGTCAACGCACCCGGCCAGCGGTACCACCCGGCGATCATCGCGCAGGCCATCGGCACCCTCGGCGCCATGTACCCGGGCCGCTTCTGGGCGGCGCTCGGCACCGGCGAAGCCAGCAACGAGCACATCACCGGCGACCCGTGGCCGCGTAAGGACATCCGCGCCGCCCGGCTGCGGGAGTGCGTGGACGTTATCCGTGCGCTCCTGGCCGGCGAGGAGGTCAGCCACGACGGCCTGGTCCGGGTGGACCGGGCCCGGCTGTGGACCCGCCCGGAGCAGCCGCCCGCGCTGGTCGGCGCCGCCGTCAGCGTGGCCACCGCCCGCTGGTGCGCCGAGTGGGCGGACGGGCTGATCACCGTGAACGCGCCGGTGGCGCACCTGCGCGAGATGATCGACGCGTACCGGGACGCCGGTGGGGAAGGGCCGCTGCACCTCCAGGTGCACGTCTCCTGGGCACCCGACCAGGCGCAGGCCGAGGCCATCGCGTACGACCAGTGGCGCAGCAACGTCTTCGCCCCACCGGTCTGCTGGGACCTGGAGACCGCCGAGCACTTCGACGTGGTCTCCGCCGACGTTCCCGCCCACCGGGTCGCCGAGGTGGTCAACGTGTCCGCCGACCTCGGCCGGCACGTCGGCTGGCTGGAGGAGTACCTGGAACTCGGCTTCGACCAGATCGCCCTGCACCACGTCGGGCAGGAGCAGCGCGGGTTCATCGACGCGTTCGGGGCCGAGGTGCTGCCGAAGCTGCGCCCGGCTGGCTGATCGGGGCCGCAACCCGTCGCACCCCTAGGCTCGTACCCCATGGAAAGCCTGTTTCCGGTCGTCGTCTTCCTGGCGATCGCCACCCTGGGCGCCGCGCTGGCCCGCCGGCTCGGCCTGCTCGCGCCGATCGTGCTGGTCGTGCTCGGCCTGGCGCTCTCGTACCTGCCGGGCTTCCCACGGGTGCACCTCGACCCCGAGTTGGTGCTGATCGGCATCCTGCCGCCGCTGCTCTACGTGGCCGCGCTGGAGACGTCGGTGCCGGCGTTCAAGAACAACATCCGGCCGATCCTGCTGCTCGCGGTCGGCCTGGTGCTGTTCACGGCGTTCGTGGTCGGGTTGGTGCTGCACCTGCTGCTGCCGCAGTTGCCGTTCGCGATCTGCCTGGCCCTCGGAGCGGTGGTCGCCCCGCCGGACGCGGTGGCCGCCACGGCGGTGGCCCGGCGGGTCGGCCTGCCCCGCCGGGTCGTCACCATCCTGGAGGGGGAGAGCCTGGTCAACGACGCCACGGCGCTGGTGCTGCTGCGGGTCGCGACGATGGCCACCGTCGGCTCGACGGTCGGCACCGCCGACGTCGCCGTCGAGGTGCTGCGGGCCACCGGCGGCGGCATCCTGATCGGTGCGCTCGGGGCGGTGGTCTTCGGGTTCCTGCACCGGCGGATCACCGACCCGCTGCTGGACAACGCCCTGTCACTGATCATCCCGTTCGCCGTGGTGTTCACCGCCGAGCACCTGCACGCCTCCGGGGTGGTCGCGGTCGTCGTCACCGGCCTGGTGCTCGGCCACAAGCTGCCCCAGTTGCTGTCGGCGGCGTCCCGGTTGCAGACCGGCGCGTTCTGGCGGCTGGTCCGCTTCCTGCTGGAGGGCCTGGTCTTCCTGCTGGTCGGACTCCAACTGCGGGACGTGCTGCGCGACCTCGACGAGCCGATCGGCTCGCTCGCCCTCATCACGGTCGCGGTGCTCGCCGCCGTCTTCCTCACCCGGTTCGTCTGGCTCTTCCCGGCCACCTACCTGGCCCGGTTGGTGCCCCGGGTCCGTCGCCGCGACCCCAGGCCGTCGCCGAAGTTCCCGATCATCATCGGCTGGGCCGGGATGCGCGGCGTGGTGACCCTGGCCGCCGCTCTCGCGTTGCCGCTGACCCTCGCCGACGACGAGCCGTACCCCCGGGCGTTGTTCATCTGGTTGGCCTTCGCGGTGATCGTCTTCACACTCGTCGGCCAGGGCGCCACGCTACCGTTGGTCGCGCGTCGGTTGCGACTGCCACCGGACGACCCGGTGCAGGACGCGCTGTCCGCTGCCGGTGTCCAGCAGCAGGCCGGCCGGGCCGCCCAGGAACGCCTCGACGCGCTGGCCGACAGCGCCCCGGACGCGGTGGTGGACCGGCTGCGTCGAGCGGTGGAGGACCGCACCAACATGGCGTGGGAACGGCTCGGCGGCACCGACCGGGAGACCCCGTCGCAGGCGTACGGTCGGCTGCGGCAGGAGATGATCGACGCCGAGCGGGATGTGTTCCGGGCCGCCCGGGACTCCGGTCAGATTCCTGAGGAGGTGCTGGTGCGGGCCTATCGTGACCTGGACCTGGAAGAGTCGTTGCTGCGGGAGGTCGAGAAGTGAGTTGTGAGCACCTGACCGAGGCGGGTGCCGTCGAGGCGCGTACCCCCGACGAGTGCGCGGACTGCGTCGCCGCCGGCGACACCTACTGGGTGCACCTGCGTACCTGCCTGAGTTGCGGGCAGGTCGGCTGCTGCGACTCGTCGCCCAACCAGCACGCGAGCAAGCACTTCGCGTCCACCGGGCACCCGGTGATCCGCTCGGCGCAGCCCGGCGAGGCGTGGCGTTGGTGCTACGTCGACGAGGAGATCGGCTGACCGTCGGCCCAAGGCGGTTCGGCGCGGTGCGCCAGGGCCTGTCGGGTCAGCGGTGGCACGGCCACACCGGTGACCGCGAGCAGCCCGGCCAGGGCCAGCCAACCGATCGGGCCTCCGTCGAGGATCAGCCAGGTCAGCACTGCCGGCCCGGCCGCGCGGGCCAGCCCGGCGAGCAGTGCGTCGACCCCCTGGTAGGCACCGATGGCGTCCGGGGCGGCGAGGTCGTAGGCCAGCGCCGCCCCGGCACCGCTGTGCCACAGGTCGCCCACGGTGTACACCACCGTCGCGAGCAGGAGCAGGCCGACCGCCACCGCGGTGGGCGCGACAGCGGTCGCGGCCCAGAGCAGCATCCCGGCCGCGAGCACCAGGCCGGCCCGCCGCATCGTCGCCGCCGCCGGCACCGCGTGCCGGGTGCTCCCGCTGAGCCGTACCGCGAAGAGCACGGTGAGCAGCGTGTTGACCAGCAGCACGGCGGCGACCGTCACCGGGGGCGCGTCGGTGCGGGTCACCACCCACAGCGGCAGGATCAGCGTCAGTGCGACCCCGT
This sequence comes from Micromonospora chokoriensis, assembly GCF_900091505.1. Taxonomy (NCBI): domain Bacteria; kingdom Bacillati; phylum Actinomycetota; class Actinomycetes; order Micromonosporales; family Micromonosporaceae; genus Micromonospora; species Micromonospora chokoriensis. The sequence continues at coordinate 5,956,798 of NZ_LT607409.1, read as the reverse complement.
GCAGGGAGAGCACCGCCGAAGCGCCGGCCACCGCGAGGAAACGCCCGTCGCGCAACGCGCGGCCCGGTCGCGGACGGACCGGCCGCCGGACCGGCGGATACGACGGCAGTCGCATGATCAGCGCCGCCGACACCAGGTAGGTCGCGACGTTGCCGAGCACCAGCAGCCGGTACGCCCACCCGGTGTCCGCCACCAGCGCGAACGCGGCCAGCCCCGCGCCGAGCGTGACACCCAGGTTCGCCACCGCGCGCAATGTGGCGAAGGCGTGCACCCGGCCCTCCGGCCCGCCGACCGCGGCGACCAGCGCGGCACGGACCGCCAGGTTGCCGGAGACCAGCAGCGCGTCCACAGTGGCCACCAGCAGGAACGTCGGAAACGAGCCGACCAACAGGTACGCGGCGGCGACAGCGGCCTGCGCCAGTTGGAGGATCGCACGCAACGCTCGCGGATCATGCCGGTCGGCGAGCCCACCGAGCGGCACACTGGCGGTGAGCCCGACCAGGCCGGCGACGGTGAGCCCCAGCCCCACCTCCGTCGGCGTCAGCCCCACGGAGCGGGTCAGGTAGAGCGCCGCAGCGGTCACCCACAACCCCGTGCCGACAGTGTTGGCCAGGGTGGCCAGCGACAGCGTGCGCAGCCGACCGGGCGGCGGCAGCGGCGACAACGACCGCCAGCGGCCGCGAAAGCCTGCCCGCGTGCCCATCCATCGACCCTAGAGCCGCTGCCCGCACACCGACGCCCCGCAGAGTGCGGCCCCCGTCACAGTCCGTGTCCAGGTCGTCTACTGATCTCCGGTCGGGCCGAGCCCCACGGACCACCTCGCCTCGCGCCGCCGCCGCCCGTCGTTCAGCCGATGCAGTGTCTGCAAGGACCCCGACCGCGCCTATCACCCGGCGTCCTGATCGGTGGCGGCCGTCCTAGCCGGCCGTATGAACGGAACCGATGAACCAGGCACCTGACTCGGCCTCGACTGGCTCGGCGACCCAGGGCTGCACGATGACGGCGATGTCCGAGGTCACCGGCCACACGTCCACAAACCACCCCTGTGGTGTGACGTCGACGTGTGCGCGCAGTGGTTCAACGGCATCCGGTGGCAGAACCCACGAACTCTCCAGGGAGCCGTCCGCGCCGAATTTCTCGACGAGGTTCACGATCGACACGGTGCCAGCCTAGGCGCGGACGCCCTGCCTCCTGACCGTTTGGACGCGTACGGGGACGTCACGTCCGCCGGTGGTACCGGTTGCGGCGGGGAATTCGGTCGGGGTCGAGCCAGGCAGGCGGGACGAACTCCGGGTGGCCGTCGCCGCCGAGCCGAACCGTCCAATCGCCACGGTGGAGATGTCGGTGATGGTGGGCACAGAGGAGCACCGAGTTGGCCAGGCTGGTGCTGCCACCGTCGGCCCAGTGGCGGATGTGGTGGGCGTCGCACCAGCGGGGCGGGCGGTCACAGCCCGGGAAGGCGCAGCCGCGGTCGCGCAGGACCAGGGCGCGTCGCAGAGGGCCGGTGACCAGTCTGCGTTGCCTGCCCACGTCGAGCGTCTGGCCGCTGCCGCCGAGGACGGCCGGCAGGATCGCCGCGTCGCAGGCGAGACGGCGTACCGTCTCCGGGGTCACGCGTGGCCCGGTGTCGAGAGCGCCGGCGTCGAGTTGCCGGGTCAACACGTCGAAGCTGGTGGTGACGACGACCTGGGCGGGCTCGCCGCCATTCTCAGGTAGCTCACCGGTGCGCAGGGCGAGTCGGCAGAGGTCGGCGAGCGCGTCGTGACGGCGTTGCCCGGGACAACGCGGATCGTGCGGACCGGACGGCGCGGTCAGTGGGTCGAGCGCCGCGCGCAGCAGCCCGGCCGCCTCCGCATCCAGGCTGCCGGACAGCCGTATCCGGCCGTCGCGTAGCTCGGACAGCGTGACGTGACGGTCCCGGTCGGCTCGACGCGCCTCGGCGTCCAACGCCGCCCGCGCCGCGGCGTCGGCGACCTCCGGGGCGACATGGTCGAGGACGTGGGTGCCCAGCTTGCGCAGCAGCGTCGGCTCGAACTGCCCGGCCCACTCGACGAGCACGCCGACCGCCTTCTCGGCCGCTTCGGCGCCTGCGGTCGTGTGCACCGTGCGGACCGTGTCGCCAATGACCCGGGCCTGCTCCACGGTGATGGCACCGCTGGCCAGAGCAGCACGCACGCCGGACGCTCCGGCGTCCAGCGCACCAGCGAGATCGACCAGCCGGCGGGCGGCGGGGATGCTCAGCCGCAACCGGTCTCGCAACCACACCGCCGTCGACGACGCGCCCTGCGTCCGGGCCGTGCCACGACCGTCCAGCTCGCGCACCAGGGCCAGCTGCACAGCCGCCAGGCGCTGCGCGAGCCGGTGCGTGGCGTCGAGTGCCGCGACCAGGCCCTGCTCTGGAAGAGCCCACGCCGAGGCGTCGAGGCAGTCGGCGACGGCCGCCTCCGCCTGCGCCAACCCCTCCACCATGGATCGAGACTAGAACAGGTGTACGACAGTTTTGGTCGCGATCGCAGCGCGCTGCTCGGCAATGTCGAAGGCGGTTCTCGGCCCAGCCCTACCCGCGCTGGTCGAAGAGCCGGCCTGGAGGTCAGCTGCAGGGACCGAGCACCGCACGAGCCCGCCTCAGTGGGCCACGTGGCCGGCGAGGCGTTCGGTGGCGAGGCAGGAGATGAGGCAGCGTTCCTTGGCGTCGCCGCTCAGTCGGGCGGTCCAGTCGGTGAGGCCGCCGTCGCCGATCTCCAGCTCGCCGTCGAGGAGGCTGATCCGTACGGCGCAACCGGTGTAGTAGCCGCGACCGCGGGTGCGCTCCGGCTCGTCCACGAGCGGCACCGCACCCTCGTCGAGCGCCGGTCGGACGGTGTCCGCCAGCCGTTCCCGGACGGCGACGTCGTCGTCGAGGGTCGTGACGTGCAGCTGAGGCGCGGCCGCCGGCGCCAGCTCGGCGAGGACCGTCTGCCAGTAGGTGAGGTGCCGGACCAGCAGGCGGGCCTGGGTGCTGCCCGAGCCGGTGTCCCGGGCGCTGGACACCAGGGCGAAGAGCCGGAAGTGCGACGACGCGCCGTTACCGAAATCCTGCGCCCGCAGTACGCGATGGGCGGCGGCCAGGTGCACCTCGTCCTGTCGACGGCGACGCACGGCTGCCTCGATCGCGAGGGCGTTGGTGGGGTCGCTCAGCACCTCGCTGGCCCGCATCGTGGTGACGATCCTGTTCTGGCTGCCCGACGCGACCGCCGAGCAGGCGCCCACCGGCACGACCGGAGACAACTCCACCCCGAAGACGTCGGCGGGCAGTAGGTGCCACATCCGGGCCTCCACCCGAGCGAGTACGCGCGGATCCGCGCTGGCCGGGCGGACGAACCGGTCCTCGCGCCAACGGCGTACCACCTCGGACGGACGCACCGTCGCCGCCCGGTCGCGGGCCACGCCCAACAGCAGGCTGCGCAGATCCGCGCCGGACAGCCCGGCCAGTGCGGCCCGCGTTCCCGCCGGCATCGCCGCCCACACACGACGTTCCGCCGCGGTCAGATCACCGTCGTCCATGGCCCCCACCATGGCCCACCCGGAGCGACGGTTCCACCGGGTTTGGCGCGCACGGTTGGTGAATCGTCTACGACATCAACTCGAAAGCACCCGGCACGAACTGCATGGTCGGCCCGCAGCCCGCAGCCCGCAGCCCGCAGCCCGCAGCCCGCAGCCCGCAGCCCGCGCGGGGAGCGCGGGAGTCGATTGCTATTTATGCTCCGCCCGGAGCTGCGCCATGACGGGGGTCAGCAATGATCAATGCGGTCTTCTTCGATGTCGGTGGAACGATTCTGGACGAATCCCGCGAGTTCGCGACATGGGCGGACTGGCTCGGCGTTCCACGGCACACGTTCTCGGCGGTCTTCGGTGCGGTGATCGCCCGAGGGCTGGACTACCAGGAGACGTTCCGAACCTTCCGCCCCGACTTCGATCTCGCGGCCGAGCTCGATCGTCGGGCGACCGCCGGTCAGCCGGAGACGTTCGGCGCGGAGGACCTCTATCCGGACGCGCGAGGGTGCCTGACCGCGTTGCGGGACCAGGGTCTGTTGGTGGGCCTGGCCGGTAACCAGCCGGCCCACGCCGAGGCGACCCTGCGCGCTCTCGATCTTTCCGTGGACGTGATCGGCACGTCGCACGGTTGGGGTGTGGCGAAGCCGTCGGCCGGCTTCTTCGAGCGGGTCCTCGCCGAGGGTGGCGGCGACGCGTCGTCGATCCTGTACGTCGGCGACCGGCCCGACAACGACGCACGTCCGGCCCTGGCGGCCGGGATGAAGGCCTGCCTGATCCGGCGCTCGCCGTGGGGGCACATCCTGGACCTCCCGGCCGTGGCTGAGCAGTGCCTGTTCCGCATCGACACGCTCGACGACCTGCCGGGTCTGGTCGCCGAGCACAACGCGGCACGCGGCTAAGGCCTGTTGCATAAGGGCGGTCGAGCCGAGGCGGAGCCCTGGGTGGCCGCCCCGGGGGAAGGGCGGCCACCCAGGAAGACGTCAGCTCAGCGAGCAGGCCGCCCCGTTGACGGTCACCAGGCCGGGGCTCGGGTTGGCGCCCCCGGTGGTCGTCGCGTTGAAGCCGAACATCACTGAGCCACCCGGTGCGATCTTGGCGTTGTGCGACTCGTTGCGCGCGGTCACCGTCGCGCCGGACTGGGTGACCTTTGCCAGCCACGCCTCGCGCACGCGCTGGTCGCCGGTGAACGCGAACCGCACGTTCCACCCGTTGATCGCCGTGGCACCGGTGTTGCGGACGGTCAGCTGGGCGGTGAACCCGGTGCCGCCGTGCCAGGCGCCGTAGTTGGTGTAGGCCACCGAGCAGGTGGTGGCCGGCACCGCGCCGGAGTCACCCTGGTCGGCCAGGAACGAGGAGATCCAGGTCAGCGCCGAGTTCCAGTTGATCGCGACCTCGTTCGTCGAGTACGAGTTGATGTCGTCGACGTAGCAGAACATCGGCTTGCAGCCGGCCAGCAACTTCGCCACGAACGGATCCTGGAGGGCCGCGTTCGGGCCACCGGCGATCGAGCCGGCCGGCGGCCGGGGCATGCTCGGGTCGAGCTGGTGGCCGAAGATGCGACTGTGCTGGTTCTGCGCGGCGTGCTCGCCCCAACCGGTGACGTAGGAGATGTTCAGCGCGTTGCGACCCAGGATGTAGTCCATCGCCTGCACGGCACCGTCGCGGTAGACCGGGTTGCGGGTCAGGTCGAAGGCGGTGGCCAGCACCACGGCGTTGTTGATGACATTGCCGTTGCCACCCCAGAAGTAGCTGTTGGCGTCACCGGGCATCGGCAGCCCGTACGCCTGCCGGCGCAGCTCGGCGAGGTAGGTGTCGGCGGCCGTGGTGACCGAGGCGCGGACCCGGGCCAGGTCGGCGGCGGGCAGACCGTTCGGCACGGTGGCCAGGTCGAGACGGCCCAACGCGGCGACGCTCTGCCAGCTGAAGCCCAGCGTGTCGAACACGTTCCCGGTGTGGTGCGGGGAGGCGGTCAGGTCGGCCAGGTAGGTCTGCGCCCCGGTGGTCAGGTACAGCTCGGCCGCCGCCCAGTAGAACTCGTCGGTGACGTTGCTGTCGTCGTACGCGCCGCCGCCGGTGCCGTCGGTCGGGCTGGCGTACACCGCGGGGTTGGCCTTGGCCGCGCTGTAGGCCGTCTTCGCCGCGGTGGCGCAACGGTTCGCGAACGCCGCGTCGTAGGGGGCGAACAGGCGCGCGCACTGGGCGGCGGTGGCGGCCATGTTGAGGGTGGCCGCGGTCGACGGCGGGTGCAGCTCGCGCGGCTGCGCGTCGTCCTGCGGGGCGAGCGGCAGGCCGGTCCAGTTCTGGTCGTGGATCTTGTGGTGGACCATCCCGGCGAGCGGCTTGCCGGCCGGCACCTGCATGCGCAGCAGGAACTCCAGCTCCCAGCGGGCCTCGTCGAGGATGTCCGGCACGCCGTTGCCGCGCTCGGGCACCCGCAGGGTGCTGTCGCCCAGCGCGGCGCCGCCGTCGGCGGTGGCCGCCGTCTTGGTCCGCTCGAAGGTGCTCAGCAGCTGGTAGGTGGCGATGCCCCCGTTGACCACGTACTTGCCGTGGTCGCCGGCGTCGTACCAGCCGCCGCGTACGTCCAGCGAGTAGTCGCAGACGCCCGGCTGGCAGGGCACGCTGGTGTCGCCCCGGTTGGGTGCGACGCCGAGGTGACCGGCGGGGCGCGCGTACTCGTCGCCGATCAGGTCACCGTCGATGGCGATGCCGCTGCGCTGGGCGTAGAAGAACTGCAACGAGTCGGAGCGCAGCTGGTCGTAGAGCGTGCCGGAGACGTCGAACGGGTGGCTGGTCTCGCCGTCCACGGTGAGCGTGAGCCCGCTGGCCGGGGTGCGGTAGCTGGAGAAGTCGACGGTGTGCACGTTCTGCCCGGAGGCGGCGTCGACACCGCGGGCGGTCGTGGTGCCGCTGGCCACGACGGCGCCAGCGGCGGAGCGCAGTTGCCAGGGCAGCGCCGTGGTGGCCTCGGTGACGACAGTGGCGTTCTTCGGACCGCCGGGCAGGTAGCCGACCTGGTTGACGCGGACCCGCGGCCCGGTGTCCGGCACGTACGGCTCGGGCGGCTCGCCGCCGCGCAGCGAGACGTCGTCCAGGCAGATGGTCTGCGCCTGCGCGGCACCACCGACCTGGAAGATCAGTTGGGCGTTGGGGTTGTCGTCCGGCACGGTGAAGGTCTGCTCGACCCGCTGGAGGGTGCCGGTCGCGGTGGCGTCGACGGCCGCGTACGTGGTGTAGGGGGCGCTACCGAGTTGCAGCACCGCCTTGACGGCCGCGCCGGGCGTGGCGGAGACGGAGAAGCCGAGGGTGTATTCGGCGCCCGCGATCAGCGGCACGCCGTCCTGGCCGATGCCGGCGTCCCACGGGTTGGCCAGGCCACCCGGGACGGTGGTGCAGAGCTGCCCGTCGGTGACCGCGAGCGCACCGGTGCCGAAGGAGAACCAGGGGCTCACTCCTTCGCTGAAGTCGCCGTTGTCGATCTGCTCGGGGGCGTCCGGTGGTGGGTCGGCGTGGGCCGCGCCGGCGCCCGCGCCGGTGAGGGCCAGAGTGGTCGCCGCTGCCAACAGGAGGCGGCGTCGGGATGACGTCACGGGGAGTCCTTCCGGGACGGAAACGGGACGGTGGTGGCGACAAGAAGCTGGGAGCGCTCCCAATATCGGCTCGATGTTTCCAGCGTCGGTAGACGATGTCAATTGATCCGATTGGATGGGTTGTGCTATCCGACATGGGCGCTCGGGCGCGGCGGCGCACGGACACGTGCGTCACCAAGACGTGAGATTGGCCGCGCCACGCGCCGTCGTCCTGATCTCCTAGAGACAACTGCGCCCTTCGCCTGGCAGGCTGCCTCCCATGACCCTGAAGCTGCGTTCCGTGGGAACGAGCGACCGTGGGCTGATCCGCAGCGGAAACCAGGACGCCCTGCACGCCGGCACCTGGCTCGTCGCCGTCGCCGACGGCATGGGCGGAATGGCCGCCGGCGACCTGGCCAGCGCCCTCACCATCGACGCCGTCGCCCCGCTGGACGTGGAGACACCCGAGGACGCCCTGGTCGCCGCGCTCGAAGGTGCCATCGCCCTGGCCACCTCCCGCATCCGGCAGGCGGTCGCCGAGGACCCCGAGCGTCAGGGCATGGGCACCACACTGACCGCCCTGCTCTTCGCCCGTACCGGCAGCTGCCTGGCCCTCGCCCACGTCGGTGACTCCCGGGCCTACCTGTTCCGCGACGGCGTGCTCAAGCAGGTCACCCGGGACGACACGTTCGTCCAGATGCTGGTCGACCAGGGCGTGATCACGCCGGACCAGGCCAGCAGCCACCCGCGGCGTGCCGTGGTCACCCAGGCGTTGCAGGGCGACGAGGTCTCCCCGTCGTACGCGACGATGGTGCCCAGGGCCGGCGACCGGTGGTTGCTGTGCAGCGACGGTCTCTCCAACGTCGTCCGTCCGGACACTCTCACCGAGGTGCTCACCGGTTACCCGGACCGGTCGGAGTGCGTCGGCAAGCTCATCGACCTGGCGTTGCACGCCGGCGCACCGGACAACGTCACGGTGGCGGTGGCCGACGTGTCGGAGGAGTAGGGCCGGCGGTCAACGCCGGCGCGGGGTGGCGTGCCGGGTGGGCGTCGCCGTGCCCGGGTCCTCCGGCCACGGGTGCCGTGGATAACGTCCACGCAACTCGGAACGGACCTGCGGGTAGCCGGTGCGCCAGAACGAGGCCAGATCGGCGGTGACCGCCACCGGACGGCCGGCGGGGGAGAGCAGGTGCAGCAGCACCGGCACCCGTCCGTCACCGACGCGTGGCGCCACCGACCAGCCGAACGTCTCCTGGAGTTTCACGGCGAGCACCGGCGCGGCCGGATCGGTGTAGTCCACCCGGATCCGTGAACCGCTGGGCACCTCGATCCGCTCCGGGGCCACCTCGTCCAGTCGGGCGGCCTGCGCCCAGGGCAGCAGCCGGCGCAGCGCCGACGTCACGTCCGCCCGCGCCAGGTCGGCACGACGCCGGGCTGCCGCCAACTCCGGCCCCAACCAGGTGGGTGCCGCGTCGCGCAACGCCTCGTCGCCGACGTCCGGCCACGGGTCGCCCAGGTGGTGCCGGAGGAACGCCAGCCGCTCGCGCAGCGCCCGCGCCGCCGGCGTCCAGGTCAGCAGCCCCAGGCCCTCCTGACGGAGGCCGGTCAGCAACGCCGCGGCCACCTCGGCCCGGTCCGGTCGCTCCAGCCGGCGCTGGACCAGCTCGATCGCGCCCAGGCGGGTCACCTCCCGCGCCACCACGTCCCCGTCGGACCAGCCCACCTCCCGATCGGTGCGCAGCAGCGGGCCGGCCGCCTCCCGGGCCGTCGCCTCGTCCACCGGTGAGGCCCGGCGGATCCGCGCCGCCGACGCGCCGGGCGCGCGGTCCGCGACCGCCACCGCCAGCCAGTCGGCACCGGCCAGCCCCGAGCCGGCCGCCAGGTCCGCGGCGGTCCCGCCGGTCATCAGGTACGCCGAACCGCCCGGCCGCCGCACCCGGGCCAACCGTTCCGGGTACGACAGACCGACGAGCAGCCCGGCGGCGAGATCGTCGCTCAGCGTCGTGGCCCCGGCTCCGGATCGGCTGTCGCCCGCGGGACCCTCGGTGGGCAGCGCGGCGCGCAGCCGTCGTACCTCGGTGCGCCAGCGGGCGGTCGCACCCGCGTCGACACCGGCGCGCAGCCGACGCCAGCCGGCCACCAGGTCGTCGCCGGGGCCGGCGGTGCTCTCCTCGGCGAGCAGGGCGACCACCTCGGCCGCCCGGTCGGCGCCGACCCGACCGGCGCCGTCGAGCAGCGCCCGGGCCAGCCGGGGATGCGCTCCGGCAGCGGCGATCGCGCGTCCCCGGGCGGTGATCCGGCCGTCGACGTCGACCGCGCCCAGGGTGCGCAGCGTGTCCCGGGCCACCGTCATCGCGGCGGCCGGTGGCGGGTCGGGCAGCGCGAGTCCGACGCCGTCCGGTCGACCCCAGGCGGCCAGCTCCAGCGCGAAGCCGGTCAGGTCGGCGGTGGCGATCTCCGGTTCGGGGCGCGCGGGCAGTCGCTCGTGGGTCGCCTCCGACCAGCACCGGTAGACGTACCCGGGGGCCTCCCGGCCGGCGCGGCCCGCGCGTTGGGTGGCGGCGGCCCGGGAGACCGGCACGGTCACCAGCGCACCCAACCCCCGGGCCAGGTCGACGCGGGGCACCCGGGACAGGCCCGCGTCCACCACGACCCGCACGCCCGGGACGGTCAGGCTGGTCTCGGCCAGCGCGGTGGCCAGCACCACCCGACGTCGGTCAGCCGGACGCAGGGCGGCGTCCTGCTCGGCGCCGCGTTGCCGACCGTGCAACGGCAGCAGCGCGACGGCGTCGCGCAGGTCGGCCAGCCGCCCGGTGATCGCGGCGATCTCGCCGGCTCCGGGCAGGAAGACCAGCACGTCTCCGTCGCGCTCGCGCAGCGCGCGCCGGATGGTGGCGGCCACGTGGTCCAGCAGCGCCCGGTCCACCGGCCCGGCCCCGGGTGGAGCGATCGGGCGCGCCGGTGGCGACCAGATCCGCGCGACCGGGTGCAGTGCCGAGTCGGCCCGTACGACCGGGGCCGGTGCGGGCCCGCCGAGCAGCGCGGCGAACCGGTCGGTGTCCGGGGTGGCGGACATCGCCAGCAACCACAGGTCCGGCCGGAGGGTAGCCCTCGCCTCCACGGTGAAGGCCACCGCGAGGTCGGCGTCGAGTTGTCGTTCGTGGCACTCGTCGAGCAGCACGGCACCCGTGCCGGGCAGCTCCGGGTCGTGGTGCAGCCGCCGCAGCAGGAGGCCGGTGGTGACCACCTCCACCCGGGTGTCCGGCCCGACCCGGCGTTCGCCGCGGACCGCGTAGCCGACGCGGTCGCCCACCCGCTCGCCGAGCAGCTCGGCCATCCGTCGGGCGGCGGCGCGGGCCGCCACCCGCCGGGGTTGGGCGATCACCACCCGACCGGTGACCCGCTCGGCGACGGCCAGCGGCGCGAGGGTGGTCTTGCCGGTGCCCGGCGGTGCCACCAGCACGCCGGTGCCGGCCGCGTCGAGGGCCGCGACCAGCGCCGGCAGCACGGGGCGTACCGGCAGGTCCACTGTCACGTCGGAGAGCACGGCCCAGTCTCGCACCGGAGGGGACGCCTCAGCGGCGACGGACCTCGCTCACGCCGGACACGAAGGCCCGCCAGGCGGCCGGGCCGAAGGCGAGCACCGGGCCGGAGCGGTCCTTGCTGTCGCGTACGGCGATCTGACCGTCGGCTGTCGCGACCTCCACGCAGTTGCCGTTGCCACTGCTGCGCGTGCTGGTGCGCCAAGCCGCTCGGGTCAGGTCGTGCGCCGTCATCCGGGGTACCTCTCGTCTGCGTCGGCGTGCCGCCGAAGCGGTCACGCAAAGTTACGAGAAGCATGCTCAAGACGGGTCAAGGACGCCGTCGGATCGAGCGCCATCCGGCACAGCTCCTCGTGCAGAAGGCTATACCCGAGCACCTGGTCGGCCTCCTCCAGAGCCAGTCCCATTGTGAGGTTATCCAGGTAAACCACGGACGCGTCGCCGGCATCGACGAAGTTGATGATCACGTACGGGGTGCTCATCGCCGGGTGGCCGCCGGCCGCGAAGGGAAGTACCTGAATTGTTACGTTCGGTAACTGCGCGATCCGGCTCATATGGACCAACTGTTCGGCCATCACCGCGCTGCCGCCGACCGGGCGCAGCAGCACCGCCTCGTTGAGCACCACCGAGAGCTGGACCGGGTTCTCCCGGCGCAGGACCTCCTGCCGGTGCAGCCGGGCCGCGACCTTGCGCTCCAGGCCGTCCTCGCCGGCGGTGCGGCGGAAGATCTCCCGGGCGTACGCCTCGGTCTGCAGCAGCCCCGGCACCGACTCGGCCTCGTACGTGCGCAGCGCCGCCGCCTCGGCCTCCAGCCCCACGTAGAACTCGAACCACTCGGGCAGCACGTCGCTGTAGTTCTGCCACCACCCGCGTTGCTGTGCCCCACGGGCGATCTCGATCAGGGCCTCCGCGTCCGAGCCGGTCACCTCGTAGAGGGCGAGGGCGGCGCGGACGTCGCGCGGTTTGATGCCGATCTGCGCGGTCTCGATCCGGGAGAGGTTGCTCTTCGACATGTCGAGCTGGCGGGCGGCCACGTCGAGGGTCATGCCCGCGCGTTCCCGGAGCTGGCGAAGCTCCCGGGCGATGCGTCTGCGGCGCACGGTCGGGCTGGCGGCGGGTCGGTTGGTGGGGGTGGCGGTCACTGTCCGAGTCTGACAGACCAAGATCCGCAGGTCGCGCCTGCACGGAGTGCAACTTTCAAATCTGGGAGTTGCGTTGCAATAGCTCTCGGTGCATCCTTTCCCGGTCGCGATCACTGTGGACACACCTGTGCGGGAGGGCCGTTGCTCATCGCCGACGAGTTCTTCCTGATCGCGCACAACGACAGTCGTGGCAAGGCCAAGCTGCACCCGGCGGCGACCGGGCTCGGGCTGGCCAGCGGGCTGCTCGGCGAGTTGCTCCTCTACGGACACATCACCGTGTCGGCCGGGCAGGTCACCGTCATCGACCGTCGCCCGCCCGCGGACGCGCTGGCGCACACGGTGCTCGACCAGCTGATCGGCGAACCCCAGCACCAGGAGCTGCGCACCTGGCTCAGCTTCCTGGCGCAGAGCGCGACGACGTCGGTGGGGGAGCGGCTGGCCCGCGCCGGCGTGCTGCGCCGCCAGGAGAGTCGCCGGTTGCTGCGCACCTCGGTCACCTACCTGCCGATCGACCTCAACGCGGTGGCCTGGCCGGCGACCCGGTTGCGCGCACTGCTGGACCGGCCCGACCCGCCGAACGTGCCGGACGCGTTGCTGCTCGGCATCGTCGTGGCCGCCGGGCTGACCCGCGAGGTGCTGTGGAGCGCCGGCCCGCGCGCCCACCACCGGCTGAACGTCCTCATCCCCGCACTGCCGGCGCCGCTGAAGGAACTGGTCGGGCACACCGAGGCCGCCGTCGGCGCCGCCGTGCTGCGCGGCATTCCCTGATGTTCCGGTAACCCCTACCCCTCCCCCTCGACGACCGGAGTAGTCGTATGCCCCCGACATCGACAGTCGACCGACCGAGCAACGTCTCCGACGCCCTGGCCCGAGGCCGCCTCGGCATCCCTTCGGTGATCTTCTTCGTGCTCTCCGCGGCCGCGCCGCTGACCGTGGTGGCCGGTGTCGTCACCACCGGCTACGGCGTCATCGGGGTGACCGGCATCCCGCTGGCCTTCCTGCTGGTCGCCGCCGTGCTCGCCCTGTTCTCGGTGGGCTACGTGGCGATGTCGCGGCGGGTGGAGAACGCCGGCGCCTTCTACGCCTACATCTCCCGAGGTCTCGGCCGCCCGGCGGGTGTGGGCGCCGCCTGGGTCGCGTTGATCGCGTACAACGCGCTGCAGGTCGGGCTGTACGGCACCATCGGCGCGGCAGCCGAGCCGGTGCTGGACCGGATCTTCGGCGGGCACCCGCACTGGGCGGTCGTGGCCCTGGTGGCGTGGGCGTTGGTCGGCCTGCTCGGTCTGCTCCGGGTGGACATCAACGGTCTGGTCCTGGCCGCGCTGCTGGTCGCCGAGATCGTGGTGATCCTCGTCTTCGACCTGGGGCAGATCGGCAACCCCGCCGGTGACCAGGTCAGCTTCGCCGGCTTCGCGCCGGACAACCTCTTCGTGCCGGGAGTCGGCGCGGTGCTGGTGCTGGCGATCCTGGGCTTCGTCGGCTTCGAGTCCGCCGTGGTCTTCAGCGAGGAGAGCAAGGATCCCAAGCGGACGGTGCCGCTCGCGACGTACCTCTCGGTGGCGATCATCGCCGGCCTGTACGCGTTGTCGTCCTGGACGATGACGGTCGCCGTGGGGCCGGACAGGATCGTCGCCGAGGCCGGCGAGCAGAGCGTGGGGCTGATCTTCAACCTGGCCGCCGCGCACCTCGGCGACACCGTGGTCACCATCGGGCAGGTGCTCTTCCTGACCTCCGTGCTCGCCGCGATGATCTCGTTCCACAACACCACGGCCCGCTACACGTTCGCGCTCGGTCGGGAGCGGGTGCTGCCGGCGGTGTTCGGGCAGACCTCGGCCCGCTCCGGGGCGCCCCGGGCGGCCTCGCTGGCGCAGAGCGCCCTCGGCCTGGTGGTCATCCTGGTGTACGCGGTCAACGGCTGGGATCCGGTCGTCCAACTGTTCTTCTGGGGCGGCACCACCGGCGGGTTCGGCGTACTGCTGCTGATCGCCACCACCTCGGTTGCCGTGATCGCCTACTTCGCCCGCTCCGCCGGTGGCGAGAACGTCTGGCGGCGGGTCGTCGCGCCCGGCCTGGCGACCGTCGCGCTCCTCGTGATCATCTGGCTGGCGGTGTCGAACTTCGCCAACCTGCTCGGCGTCGCGCCGGACTCCACCCTGCGCTGGGCGTTGCCCGCCGCGTACCCGGTGGCTGCCCTGCTGGGCATCGGCTGGGCGCTGGTGCTGCGCGGCAGACGTCCCGACACGTACGCCCGGATCGGCCTGGGCGCGGCGAGCAGCGCCGCCGTCGTCACGCCGTCGGCGCAGCCCACCGCGGAGGCGACCCGATGAGCGTGGTCATCGAGCGGCTCGGGCCGGAGGAGACCGCTCTGGTGGCGGGTCGGATCGCCGAGGCGTTCACCGTGCTGGAGGTGACGTACTGGCTGGTGCCCGACGCCAGCAAGCGGGAGGCCGTGCTGGCCGGGGACTTCGAGATCCTGGTCGACCACGCCATGCGGCACGGCATGGTGCACGCCACCGAGGACCGGGCGTCGGTAGCGGTCTGGTTCCCGTCGGTCGGTGAGCCGGCGCCGCCGCCCGCGGACTACGACGCCCGACTGGCCGCCGCCTGCGGTGAGTGGACCGACCGGTTCCAGCACCTCGACGAGTTGTTCGCGGCGAACCACCCCCACCCGGACCACCACCACCTCGCCTTCCTGGCGACCCGGCCGGGCCGGCAGGGGCAGGGATTGGGGAGCGCCCTGATGCGGCACCACCACGCCTGGCTGGACGCCAACGGGATGCCCGCGTACCTGGAGGCGAGCAGCCCGCGCAGCCGGGACCTGTACGCGAGGCACGGCTACCTGGCCGGGGAGCCGTTCCGGGTGCCCGACGGCACGCCGTTCTGGCCGATGTGGCGGGAGCCGGCGGGGAACTGACCGCACAGGTGATGTCACGCTCGCGTGACATCACGAACACGAGCGGAGGGCCGGGTCCACGGACCCGGCCCTCCGCTTCGTCACGTGCTCAGTATGTGCCGTCCAGCTGGCCGCGCAGCTTGGTCAGCGCCCGGGTCAGCAGCCGGGAGACGTGCATCTGCGAGACACCGATCTGGTCGGCGATCTGCGACTGGGTCAGGTTGCCGTAGAAGCGCAGCGTGAGGATCTTCTGCTCGCGCTCGTCGAGGGTGGCCAGTGCCGGGCCGAGGGCGACCCGCAGCTCGGCCAGCTCGAACTCGTTGTCCTCGCCGCCGAGCATGTCGCCCAGCTCGGTGGCCCGCTCACCGTCGCCGGTCGGGGTGGACAGCGACACCGCGTTGTACGCGCGGGCGCCCTCCAGGCCCTCCAGGACCTCTTCCTCGGTGAGCTTGAGGTGGGCGGCGATGTCGGCGACCGTCGGCGAGCGGCCGAGGGTCTGCAGGAGCGAGCTGTTGGCGTCGGAGATGGCCAGCCGCAGCTCCTGGAGCCGGCGCGGCACGCGGATGTCCCAGGTGCGGTCCCGGAAGTGCCGCTTGAGTTCGCCGATGATGGTGGGGATCGCGTAGCCGGCGAAGTCGACACCACGGGAGGGGTCGAACTTGTCGATGGCCTTGATCAGGCCGACCGCGGCGGTCTGGGCCAGGTCGTCGGTCGGCTCGCCGCGCCCGCTGTAGCGGTGGGCCAGGTGGTTGGCCAGCGGGAGCCAGGCCTCGATCGCGCGGTCCCGGAGGGCGGCGCGCGACGGGTGGTTGGCGGGCAGCGCAGCCATGGCGTTGAGCAGGTCGGCGGCGCTGTCGGTGAGCGCGCGCGGGTCGAGCTTCGCGGGTGCCTTCACGGCGGTGCTCGACTGCTCGGTGATCGTTGACGCGGTCATGGTGGTCCTCCCTGCACCTCGTCCGCGGACTAAAAAGGTGTGGCTCTTTGGTTTAGCTCTTCATGGGCCGTTCGGGACTCACCTTAACCTGATCGTCTCGCAAAAATCTAGCCGAAAGGCTGATGTACTTAAGGTGTTTCGAGGGGCAAAGGTCGCAAATCTGGCATTAGGCGGTCCGGCTGTGAGGAGCCTTACCCGTCCTGCGGTGGTGCTTCGCTGCCCGGTCGGGCCGGAGGGATGACCGACCGGCCGTCGTGGCGGGCCAACCGGTCAAGATGAAATCCGACATCAGGGCAGGAGTGTCGCCTATCCGTCGTTGTCCCGCTGGCGGGACCGGCCGTAGCGTCGCCTTACACACCCGGTTCGGAGGCACCGTGCTCGATCCAGCCGCTCCCCAGCTCGTCGTGAACAGTCGAACGCTCTACTTCAGCTGGCTGCCGGCGGACCCGGACGCGGTCGCCGCACTGGTTCCGCCAGGGCTGTGCCCCCGCCCCGACCGTCAGGTGTTCCTCAACCAGTACATCGTGGACGACGAGACGCAGACCTCCGGCTTCGGCGCGTACTCGCTGACCTACCTCGGGGTCTCACTGGTCGGCGTGGACGCCCCCGGTGGCCTCAACCCGGGGGGCTGGTGGAGCCACTACGTGGCCTCCAGTCGGCGGGTCCGTGAGTACGCCGCCGCCCGTGGCGCCCCGGTGCTCTCCGGGCGGACCAGGATCGAGGTGAGCGGCGAGGACCTGCTCTCCGAGACGGAGATCGACGGGACGACGGTGATCCAGGCCCGGTGCCGCGTGGGGGAGACCGGTCACGTGATCAGCAGCGGGCACCACCGCTACTTCACCCGTCGTGACGGTCAACTGCTCAGCTCGGCGTACCCCTTCATCGCCGAGCCGGTCTCCCCGTTCGAGATCGAGTCGGTGGAGTTCCTCCAACCGGGGCACCCGATGTACGCGCTCCGCCCGGCCAACCCGCTGACCATCGGCTTCGGCTACTACTCGCCGCGCTCCTCGTTCGCCTATCCCGGCGGGTTGACAGTGCACCCGGTCGCCGCGCCGGAGCCGGCCCGACCTGTTCACCAGGTGCCGGCCAGCCTCGCCCGCAGTGGCCTGCCGTCCGGGTCGTAGACCAGCCGGTACACCGGCAACGCCCACGCCCTGGTGAACCACGGCAGCCGCTCGGGTCGGTGCGGGCGCAGCCGTCCGGGCGGCCGTTCGCCCACCTGGCCGTCGTCGTACCACTGCTGGAGCGCGTCGGCGGCAGCGGTGACGGCCGCGACGGCGTCCGCCGGGTCGAGCAGGTCGGCGTCGTCCGCGCCGGCCGGGTCACGGTCCAGGTGCTCGCGTAGGAGCCGTAGCCGCAGGTCCCGGGCGAAGACCCGAGCGCCGTCCCCCTGACCGGCGGGATCGGTGGGCTCCCGCTGGTCGCGGGTCTCGTCGAGCACGGCGCAGGACAACTCGCTGTCGTGCGTCCAGGACCGGCGGTTGAAGTTGTCGCTGCCCACGCTGGCCCACACGTCGTCGACGACACATACCTTGGCGTGCACGTAGACCGGGTCGCCGGAGCGGTTCTCCACGTCGAAGACGTGCACCCGGTCCGGTGCGGCGCGCTCGCACAGCGACAGCGCCTGCTCCCGCCCGACCATGTTCGGTGGCAGCGCCAACCGGCCGTCCACGTCCGGGTGTCGCGGCACCACGGCGACCAGGTGCAGATCAGGGTTGTCCCGCAGCGCGTGCGCGAACAGGTCGGCGACCTCGGCGGACCAGAGGTACTGGTCCTCCAGGTAGATGAGTCGACGGGCGCGGCGTACCGCCTTGGTGTAACCCCGGGCCACGGTCCGCTCGCCGTCGGGCGCGAACGAGTAACGGGGGCGGACGGCGGGGTAGGTGCGCAGCACCTGGATCCGGTGCGGACCGCAGGGCGGCGGATCGGCCGGTTGCTCGGGCAGCGGGTCCGGGCGCAGGTCCGCGCCGCGCAGCCGGTCCCGCAGGTAGGCCATCGGGTTCTCCGAATCCAGGGGCATCGGGTCGGTCCAGCGTTCCCGGAACAGCGTGTCCAACGCGCCGACCACCGGACCGCGTACCGCGAGCTGGATGTCGTGCCAGGGCGGGGTGGGCCCGTAGCAGGGGGACATCTGTACCGGTTGCGGGTCGCCGTGGTGATCGGCGTCGTCGCGCCGGCTGTGGCACAGGTCGATCCCGCCGGCGAACGCGATGTCCCGTTCCGGTGCGTCCGGGTGCCGCAACACGACGAGTTTCTGGTGATGCGACCCGCCGCGCCGGACCCGCTGGTCGAGCAGCACCTCGCCGCCGGCTGCCGAGACCGTCTCGCTGAGGTCGCGGTTCTCCGCCTCGCTGTAGGCCAGCACGTCGAGGTGTGAGCGCCAGATCAGCCCCTTGACCACCACGCCACGCTGGGCGGCCTGGGCGAAGAGCTGGGCCACGGTCGGGCCGTCCGGGCGCAGCCGCTGGTCCGGGTCGCCCCGCCAGTCGGTGAAGAACAGGTGGTCACCGGGGCCCAGCGCCTGCACCTCGTCGACCAGCCGGTCGAAGTACGCGGCACCGTGAATCAACGGCTCAGCGAGGTTTCCCGTGGTCCAGACGGGTATCCCAGACACCGGGTTGGCGCGTTCCTCAGCGGTGAGAAACCAGTCCTGCGACGGCACCGTCCAGCCCCCTGAAGGTCGGCTACGTCCTCACGGTAGGACGGGCGACCCCGGTCCGCACGCCGGGCCGACGGACCAGTGACCTGGTCAACGCCATCGAAGAGCGACGCGACGACAGCCGAGGAGGCCACACCATGCCCCGCGACACGACGAATCCCGTGACCGAGGACCGCGAGCCGGCGGTGGAGAGCGAACGGGGTGCGCTGGTAGCGGTGTTGCTGATGGTGATTCTGGGCGTCGCCGGGATATTCGCGGTCTCCTGAGGCGGCGCCGACGCCCCGGCGGTGTCGTGGGAGCGTCGGCGCCGATCGCCGTGGTGACCTGCCGTCAGGGCGGGCCTGCCGACCTGGCGCGGGCCTTCGTCAGGGCCGGGTGCCCTGGCCGCCGGTGTGCGGCAGCCGCTCGCTGGGGATCACGCCCAGACGGCCGGCCTGGAAGTCCTCGAAGGCCTTGAGCAGCTCGTCCCGGGTGTTCATCACGAACGGGCCGTACTGTGCCACCGGCTCCCGGATCGGCTGACCTCCCATGATGTAGAGGTCGAGCGCCGGGGTGTTGCTGTCCTGCGCGACGTCGGCGCCGAACCGCAGCGCGTCACCCGGACCGTGCACCGCGAGCTGGCCGGTACGCACCGGCCGCCGGTCGGTGCCGACCGTGCCGCGCCCGCCGAGCACGTACACCAGGGCGTTGAACTCGGGCTGCCAGGGCAGGTCGACCTGAGCGCCCGGCTGCACGGTGACGTGCGTGATGGTGATCGGGGTGAACGTCGAACCGGGACCGCGGTGCCCGGCGATCTCACCGGCGATGACCCGGATCAGCGCGCCGCCGTCGGGCGTGGTGAGCAGTGCCGACTCGCCGCCCCGGATGTCCTGGTAGCGGGGCGGGTTCATCTTGGCCGAGCGGGGCAGGTTGACCCAGAGCTGGGTGCCGTGGAAGAGGCCGCCGCTCATCACCAGGTGCTCCGGCGGCGCCTCGATGTGCAGCAGGCCACTGCCCGCCGTCATCCACTGGGTGTCGCCGTCGGTGATGGTGCCGCCACCGCCGTGCGAGTCCTGGTGGTCGAAGACGCCGTCGATGATGTAGGTGACCGTCTCGAAGCCCCGGTGCGGGTGCCACGGTGTTCCCTTCGGCTCACCCGGCGCGTAGTCGACCTCGCCCATCTGGTCGAGGTGGATGAACGGGTCCAGGTCGGTGGTCGACACCCCGGCGAAGGCGCGACGGACCGGGAAGCCCTCGCCCTCGAAGCCGCTGGGCGCGGTGGTCACCGTGCGGACCGGACGGAAGGTGGTGGACTCCTCCAGCTGGGGCAGGCGGGGGAGGACGAGAACGTTGTCGACGGTGATCGCGGGCATCGAATGCTCCTAGCTCGTGGCATGGGTGGTCGCACCGGGCCGGGACGCCCGCAGGCGGTCACCGATCCGGCCGAAGACCCGGGTGAGGCAGGCGACCTCGGCGTCGTCGAGGTCGTCCATCAGGTGGGTGCGCACCGACGCCAGGTGGTGCGGTGCGGCTTCCCGAAGTGCGAGCAGCCCGGCGGCGGTGAGGACCGCCTCGCTGCCGCGTCGGTCGTCCGGGCAGGGCTCCTTGCTGACCATGCCGCGGCGCTGCATCGAGGAGATCTGGTAGGTCAGTCGGCTCGGCGAGAAGATGAGTCGACTGGCCAGCTCACCCATCCGCAGTCGCTGCCCCGGTGCCTCGGAGAGCAGGACCAGCACGTGGTAGTCGGCGAAGCTGAGATCGCTCTCGGCGCGCAGGTCTTCTTCCAGCTGGGTGTAGAGACGCTGGCTGGCCTCGATGTAGGCCCGCCAGGCGGCCTCTCGGGTGCTGTCCAGGCTCTCGGTCATGCCGATGACGATAGCACTAGTTCAAAATTTAAATAGTGCTCCCGCGCGTTGCCTGGATCACCTTTTCCGCGCGAGACCGGTGGTTAGTACAGCTTTGAAGGAAAGGTTCGACAATGCGGCGGCGTGGCCGGGGCGCGATGTGTCAGACTCCGGCCTCGTGGAACACGTACACCTCACCACCGAGGACCTGCTGCTTCGTCCCTGGCGGGACGAGGACGCCCCGGCGGTGCGCGACGCCCTGCGCGACCCGGCGATCGTCCAGTGGAACCCGCAGGGCGGCGGCCCGATCGACGACGAGGTCGCCTTGTCCTGGGTGCGCCGCCGCGCCGACTGGTCCGCCGGGGACCACGTCTCGATGGCGGTGACCTCG
Organism: Micromonospora chokoriensis; assembly: GCF_900091505.1. Lineage (NCBI taxonomy): Bacteria > Bacillati > Actinomycetota > Actinomycetes > Micromonosporales > Micromonosporaceae > Micromonospora > Micromonospora chokoriensis. The sequence continues at coordinate 5,936,311 of NZ_LT607409.1, read as the reverse complement.
GCGGTCGACGGCGGCCTGCTCGGCTCGGTGTCGCTGCACCGCATCCACGACGGCGACGCGTCCATCGGCTACTGGACGGTGCCCGCCGCCCGGGGTCGTCAGGTGGCGGGCCGCGCCGTCCTCCGGCTCACCGACTGGGCGTTCGCCGACCTCGGGCTGCACCGGGTGGAGTTGTGCCACGCGGTGGCCAACCCGGCCTCCTGTCGAGTGGCCGACCGGGCCGGCTACCGGGCCGAGGGGACGCTGCGCGAGTCGTACCGGTACGGCGACGGCCGCCGCTACGACGAGCATCTGCACGCCCGCCTGGCGACCGACCGGGTGGGTCACCGACTCACTCGGTGACCCTGCGGAGGAACGCGGTGAGGGCGGTGCGGGTGCGCTCGATCCTCTCGGTCAGGGTCAGCGTCTCGTGCATGCGCGGCCCGGCGTGCTTCCTGCCCCGCAGGTAGAGCGAGCAGGCCAGGTCGGAGCAGACGTACACGCCGACCGAGTTGCCCTGGCGCCCGCCCGGCCCGGCCTTGCGGGCGGTCATCAGTGAGACGCCGTCGCCGCTGTGGGTGGTCAGGCACAGCGAGCACATGCTGCGCCGGGTGCGCCCGGTCTGCTGGGGTGCCACCCGCAACGCCACCCCGATCAGGCCGTCGTCGGCCTCGGCCACCAGGTAGGCCCGCTGCGGTGCGGCCGGGTCCCGCCAGCCGAGGAAGTCGAGGTCGTCCCAGGATCGGAGTTCGAGATCGTTCGGTACGGTCAGTCGCTTCGCCTCGCCCTGAGTGGTGTTGACGAAGGACGCGCGGATGGCGGACTCGGATTGGACTAACATAGGCACCAGCCTAGTCGTCCTAGGTTAAAAGCTAGAGGGGTGTGTTGAATGGCACGTGCCGGGGTTACCGCCGAGCGCCTGACGCTGGCCGCGGCCGAGCTGGCCGACGAGGTGGGCGTGGAGAACGTGACGGTCGCCGCACTCGCGCGCCACTTCGGGGTCAAGGACGCGAGCCTCTACTTCCACATCAAGAACGCGCGGGACCTGCGCGTCCGGATCGCCCTGCTGGCCCTGGCGGAACTGGCCGACCGGGTCGCCACCGCTCTCGCCGGGCGCGCCGGCAAGGACGCGCTGGTGGCCTTCGCCAACGCGTACCGGGACTACGCGAGGCAGCACCCCGGCCGGTACGCCGCGATGCAGATCGACCTCGACCCGGAGACCGCCGCGGCGAGCGCCGGCGTCCGGCACGCGGAGATGACCCGGGCCATCCTGCGCGGCTATCACCTCGCCGAGCCCGACCAGACCGACGCGGTGCGGATGATGCACAGCACGTTCCACGGGTTCGTCAGCCTGGAGAAGACCGGCGGCTTCCGGCACACCCCACGCACGACCGACGACTCGTGGGCCCGCACGTTGGACGCCCTCGACGCCGTGCTGAGCAACTGGCCGTCCCGGTGAGCGGCCCCGCCGCCACGACATAGGCTCGACGGCGTGGATCATCTTGAGCTGGCCGACTGGCGGGAGCGGGTGGCCCGGCTGTACCTGTCCGACGTCGACCTGACCGGTTTCCGGGCGCAGCGCGACGAGCTGTTCGCCACCCACCCGCAGAGTCCGATCCCGCCCGCGGAGCGCGCCGACTTCACCGGGGTCCGCTACTTCCCCGCCAACCCGGACGCCGTGGTGGAGGCACCACTGCGGCCGGCCGGCGGCGAGCTGCGGATCGACACCGGCGGCCCGGACGGGGTGGTCACCTACCGGCGGGTGGCGGTGGCCGAGACGCCGTGGGGGCCGCTGACCCTGTGGTGGATCGAGGCGTACGGGGGTGGACTGTTCGTCCCGGTGCGCGACGGCACCTGCGGGCAGGACACCTACGGGGGCGGGCGGTACCTCACCGACACCGTGAAGGGCACCTTCGGCCGGGGCGTCGAGCTGCTGCCCGGCGACCGGGTCCGGCTCGACGGCAACTACCTCTACAACCCGAGCTGCGCCTATGACGACCGCTGGGCCTGCCCACTCGCACCGCCGGAGAACCGGGTCGACGTCGACATCCGCGCCGGCGAGCTGGCGTACCACGACTGACCGGCAGCCCGCCCCGAGCGCTGCCGGGACGGGCGGCCGTCAGATCGTGGCTCAGCGGGCGTTCGCGCCCGGCACCTGCATCCGGGCCAACAGCTGACGGGCCTGGTCGGCGAGCTGCGCGTCGACCGTCACCGCGTACTGGCCGGCGCGCAGTGAGCTGGCCGAGGTGAAGTCGCGCTGTCCGCCGGTCATGGCGTGGGCGACCGCGCCGAACACGGCACCCCAGATCGCGCCGATGACCAGTCCGACCAGGATCACCGCCAGCCAGTTGCCGACGGTGAAGATGCCGAACAGCAGACCGATGAAGAGCCCGAACCAGGCACCGGTGCCCGCGCCGAGCAGGCCGGCGCGACCGGTGGTCATCCGCCCGAGCACCGTCTCCACCAGCGTGAGGTTCGTGCCGACGATGGCGCTGTGTTCCACCGGGAAACGGTTGTCGGCCAGATAGTCGACGACCCGCTGCGCGGCCGGATAGTCCGGGTACGAGCCGATCGTCACCGTCGGCGGACCGGCCTCCGGCCCGTGGCCGTCACCGGCCGGCGTCGACAGGCGGCCGGCCGGCCCGGACGGAAGCAGGTCGCCACCCTGTGTGCCGGGCCGCCACGCGGCGGTCGGCCCCGAAGCTGACGTCATGAGCATCCTCCCTCGTCAGCTCCCGGGGTTCCCGCCCACGGCCGGCGGTAACGCCGGCTGGCGTGCTCCGGCCGCCGCGCCCCCGGGGCATGGGTCCGACCAGCCCGGGTAGGTACCCAGGTGCAGAGCGGACAGATCAGCGACTACGGCTTCCTCGCCGACGGGCGCAGCGCGGCGCTGGTGGACCACACCGGTTCGGTGAACTGGTGGTGCCCGGGCCGGTTCGACGCCCCGTCGGTGTTCGCGCGGCTGCTCGACGACGGCGCCGGGCACTGGTCGATCCGTCCGGAGGGCGACTACACGGTCGAACGCCACTACCTCGACGACACCCTGGTGCTGCGGACGGTCTTCCGCACCGCACACGGGGAGGTGGCGCTCACCGACGCGCTCGCCTTCGAGCCCGGCGCTCGTGGTCACGACATCGGCGTGGACTCACCGCAGGTGCTGGTCCGCTCCGTCGAAGGGCTGTCCGGCGAGGTGCCGATGCGATCCTTCTACCGGCCGCGCTTCGAGTACGGCCGCACCATCGCGTACCTGGTCGAGCGGGACGACATGCTGGAGGCCGTCGCCGGCGCCGCCCGGCTCACCCTGCGGTGCTCGGTGGGATTCACCCCCGGCGACGGCGAGGCCACCGCGACGTTCACCGTCCGCGCCGGCACGACACACAACTTCACCCTCGGGTACGCCCCGACCTACGACGCGCCGTTGCCCGAGGTGCCGGACGCCGACCGGACCATCGCCGACACCGTGGCGGGCTGGCGCTCCTGGGCCGACGAGCACGGGTACCAGGGCCTCTACGCCGAGGAGGTGCGGCGCAGCCGCCTGGTGGTGCAGGGCATGACGTACGGGCCCAGCGGCGCGGTGGTGGCCTCGGTGACCACCTCACTGCCGGAGAAGCTCGGCGGGGACCGCAACTACGACTACCGCTACGTCTGGGTACGCGACTTCAGTCTCACCCTGCGGGCGCTGTGGCGCTCGACGTGCGTCGCCGAGGTGCAGCGGCAGTTCGCCTGGCTGGGTCGGGCGATGGGCCGGGTCGAGGACAAACCGGTGCCCATCATGTACGGGGTGCTGGGGGAGCGGGACCTCACCGAACACCGACTGGAGCAGCTCGGCGGGTACCGGGACAGCCCCCCGGTGGTGATCGGCAACGACGCCTGGCAGCAACGGCAGACCGACATCTACGGCGAGACGATGGATGCCGCCTGGTTGATGCGCGACAGGTTGGTGCCGCTGGATCAGGAGGTACGGCACGTTCTGCGGGTGCTCGCCGACCAGGCCGCGAGGGACTGGAACCTGCCCGACGCGGGGATGTGGGAGGAGCGCGGCGTCGAACACCACCACGTGTCGTCGAAGGTGCAGTGCTGGGTCGCGCTGGACCGGGCGGTCCGCTTCGGTGACCGGCTCGGCGACCCGCAGGACGTGGCACGTTGGGCGGCTGCCCGCGACGAGGTCCGTGCGGAGGTGCTCGATCGCGGGTGGAACGAGCGGATCCAGGCGTACACCGGCAGTTTCGATTCCGACGAGATGGACGCCTCGGTGCTGGTGATGCCGCTGGTGGGGTTCCTCCGGGCCGACGACCCGCGGATGCGTTCGACGATCCGGGCGGTGGAGGACCGGCTGTCGCACGACGGCCTGTTGCGGCGCTGGGACGGCGACCCGGCCGGTTTCCTCATCTGCTCGTTCTGGCTGGTGTGCTGCCTGGCGCTGGCCGGCGACCGCGACCGGGCGCACACGCTGTTCAAGGACCTGGCGGGGCGGGTCAACGACCTGGGCCTGTTCGCCGAGCAGATCGACCCGCTGACCGGCGAGCAGGTGGGTAACTTTCCCCAGGCGTTCTCCCACATCGGCCTGATCAACGCCGCCGGTGTGCTGACCGACGTCGAGCGGGATCCCGCGCTGCGCGGTCTCGGCATGCCCCCGAAGCACTTCAGTCCGGCGCGTTCCTGAACCGCCGGCTGCCGGCGCGCGTCACCAGGCCGACGGCTGGGGCGCGGGGGAGAATGCCGGCATGCGGTTGGTGCTCACGGCGGACACCCACGTACCCAAGCGGGCCCGGGACCTGCCCGGCCCGCTCTGGGCCGCGATCGAGGCGGCCGACGTGGTGATCCACGCCGGCGACTGGGTGGACGAGGCGCTGCTCGACGCCATGACAGCGCGTTCGCGCCGACTCGTCGGGGTGTACGGCAACAACGACGGGCCGGCGCTGCGCGCCCGGCTGCCGGAGGTGGCCCGGGTCGACCTCGACGGCCTGCGGGTCGCCGTGGTGCACGAGACCGGCCCACGGACCGCTCGCGAGAAGCGCTGCGCGGCCCGTTTCCCCGACGTCGACCTGCTGGTCTTCGGGCACTCGCACATCCCGTGGGACACCGAGGCGCCCGGTGGGCTTCGCCTGCTCAACCCCGGGTCACCCACCGACCGGCGTTCCCAACCGCACGCCACCTACCTCAGCGCCACGATCAGCACCGGCCGCCTGACCGAGGTGACGCTGCACCGCCTCACCCGCGACTAACCGCCCAGTCCCGCGCAGTCGCCGTCCCGCGCCGTCCCGCGCCGTCCCGCGCCGTGCCGTCCCGCGCCGCGCCGCGCCGTCGATCATGGAGTTGTGGTGGGTGACAAGGTGCGTGTATCCGTCGCAATTCGGTCACCACAACTCCATGATCGACGGAGTGTTACTGGCCTCGGCCGGTTCGGGCCTGGAGTTCGTCGATCTGCTTGGAAGCCTCGGCCTTGGTCAGGTCGGCCGGGATCTCCGTGTTCGCCTCCCGGGCCAGGGTGCCCAGGTAGGACTCCTGAGCCGCAGTGGGCGGCTCGTCGCCGGTGACCCACTCGTCCGGGTCCTTGATCGCGGCGCTCTGGTCGGCCTGCTGGTTGTCGCGGTCGGTCATCGTCATCACCCTTCCTTCGAACAGGTGTGCCAGTACCCCGATCATCGGCGGTTCATGCGCCCCGGCCCGGCCCTGTCCGCGCCCCGGCCCCGCCCGCCGCCGCCCGCCTGTTGGCCACCGTGCGCTGCCGCCTGCCGCCTGTTGTCTGCCGCCCGATCGCCGGAGGCCGCCTGCTGGCGGCCCGTCCCGGGCGCTCGTCGCCAACATCCGGGATGTTGCGCGGATCGTGGGCGTGGGCGTGGGCGTGGGCGTGGGACCAGGGTGGGCGCGGGGCGCAGGGTGGGCGCGGGGCGCAGGGTGGGCGTGGGCGTGACACGTGGGGCGTGGGGCGCGGCATGGGCGTGGGGTGGAAACTGGCGTCGTCCCGCCGCCTACGATCATCGGATGACGGTGGACCGGTCGGGTGTGGTGGTGGTCGGAGCGGGCATCGCCGGGATGGCCTGCGCTGTGGAACTGGTGCGCGCCGGGGTGCCGGTGGAGGTCCGGGAGCGGGGGCATGTCTGCGGAGGCCGGATGGCCAGTAAACGCTTCGGAGGTCGGCCCGCCGACATCGGCGCCGCGTACTTCACCGCCGACGACCCGGACTTCACCGCCGTGGTCGCGCAGTGGCGCGCCGCCGGCCTGGTCCGCGAGTGGACCGACACCTTCCAGTCGTACGACCGTGACGGACGTCGGGACGTGCCGGGACCGATGCGCTTCGCCGCGCCGCGCGGGCTGCGGTCGCTTGTCGAACACCTGGCCAGCGAGGTGCCGGTGACGGTCGACCGGTTGGTGCTCACCGTCGAGCCCGGCCCGACAGTGGACGGCGAGCCGTGCGCCGCTGTCGCTCTGGCCATGCCCGGCCCGCAGGCCGCCCTGCTGCTCGACCCCGCCCTGGCCGACGCCACAGGGGTCGTGCAGGCGCAGGGCTGGTCGCCGACGATGGCCGCGGTGCTGCGCTTCCCGACCCGGCGGTGGCCGGACTTCCGGGGCGCGTTCGTCAACGACCACCCGGTGCTCAGCCTCGTCTGCGACGACGGTGACCGGCGTGGTGACGGCGCTCCGGTGCTCGTCGCGCACACCGTCGCGGAGTTCGCCGCCGGTCACCTGGCCCAGCCCACCGGGGCCGGACCGGCTGTCGAGCAGGCCGTCCGCGACCTCCTGAGCCTTCCCGAGCAGGCCGTCGACGTGCACGTGCACCGCTGGACGTACGCGAAGCCGACCGTCGACACCGCCGGCGCCACCCACCACCTCGACGCCGACGGGATCGGCCTGGCCGGCGACGCGTTCGGTAAGCCGCAGGTGCAGACCGCCTGGCGCTCCGGCCGGGACCTCGGCCGTGCCCTGGTTGCCCGCCTGACCTGACCAGGTCGTCAGGGGTGCCCGGCCGCCGCGACGGGCCGGGCCTCGCTGTCCCGCTCGGTCGGGTCGGACGTCCGCTCGCCCTCCCGGTCCAGCAGTTGCATCACCGGTGTCGCCGTGATTCCGTGCACCACCACGGACACGAGCACCACCAGGCCGACAGTCGCCCAGAGCAGTTCGGCCTGCGGGAAGTCGGCCTTCGTGGTGGCGTACGCGAGGTAGTAGAACGAGCCGACGCCTCGGATGCCGAACGACGAGATGACCCAGTGCTCGGCCGGCTTTCCCGGCGCCCCGCGCAGCGACAACCAACCGAACAGCGGCCGGATCAGGAACACCAGCGCCAACCCGACGGCGGCGGCCGACCAGGTCAGCGGGATGAGCAGGCCGCCCACGATCGCGCCGCCGAGCAGCAGCAACAACACCAGGGTGAGCAGCCGTTCGACCTGCTCGGCGAAGTCGTGCAGCACCGAGTGGAACTCGTGGGTCCGCTCGGCGGCCCGGATCGCCCGGGCGGCTACGAACACCGCCAGGAAGCCGTACCCGCCGACCACCTCCACCAGCCCGTACGCGAGGAAGGTGGCGGCCAGCGCCAGGAAACCCTCGGCGTGCCGGGCCAGCCGCAGCTTGCTGGGCGCGCGGAAGAACAACTTGCCCAGCAGCCAGCCGATGAGGAGGCCGCCGCCGACCCCGACGCCCACCTTCCACAGCACGTCCACCGTGAACCACTCGACGAACCATTCCCGGGGGGCGAGGCTGGTCGAGGCGATCGCGATGGCGGCGTAGACGAACGGGAACGCCAGCCCGTCGTTGAGCCCGGCCTCGGAGGTCAACGCGAAGCGGACCTCGTCCTCGGAATCCTCCACATCGGTCGGCTCACCGACCTGCACGTCGGCGGCGAGCACCGGGTCGGTCGGGGCCAGCGCGGCCCCCAACAACAGGGCGGCGGCCGGCACCAGCCCCGCCCACCACCACCCGAGCAGGGCGACCGCCGCGATGCACAGTGGCATCGCGATCGCCAACAGCCGCCACGTGGACGACCACCGCCGCCAACTCAACGGTCGGTCGATCTTGAGCCCGGCGCCCATCAACGCGACGATCACGCCGATCTCGGTGAGGTGGGTCGCCAACTCCGGGTGGGCCAGCGGGTCGGGAGTCGGTAGTCCCACCGGCAGCAGGAACACCAGCATGCCGAGGGCGAGGAAGGCGATCGGCATGGACAGTGGACGCTGCTCCAGGATCCGCGGGAGGATGCCCGCGAGCAGGGCGCCCACACCGACCAGCGCGAACGCCACATCTACCGGCTCCACGGCACCACCTCTCGGCCGCACCCGCGAGGCGCGGGCAGGTGGTGACACACCTTGCCCCGCACGGCCTCCCGCTATGCGCGTACCGGCGGGTGAACCGGAGTGACACTCATCCTCTGGGCCGGAAAAGCGGCGAATCCGCCAACTCGCCCAGCAACGCGGCCGGGTCGTCGTACACCGCCACCGCGCCGGCCCCGGCCAGCTCGCCCCGGCTGGTGCCGCCGCAGGTCAGCCCCACGCACGGGATGTCCAGCTTGCCGGCCGCGACGACGTCCCACACCGAGTCACCGACGAAGACCACCCGCTCGGCAGCCAGCCCGGACTGCTCCAACGCCGCGACCAGGATGTCCGGGGCCGGCTTGCTCTGCTCCGCGTCCGCCGAGGAGGTGATCGTGTCGATCACGTCGTCGGCGGCCAGCGCCCGGCGCAACGCGCCGACCTCGGGTTCCGACGCGGAGGTGGCGAGCACGATCCGCATCCCTCGCTCCGCGCAGGCGCGCAGCAGGTCGGCGGCCCGGGGCAGTGGTGTGAGCCGCTCCCAGTACTCGGCGTACAGGGTGTCGTGCGCGTCGCGCAGCCTGGAGTCGGCGTCGCGGTCCCGCTCGGGGCCGAGCAGGTGGTCCAGGAGCTTGTCCGAACCCATCCCGATGGAGCGGTGCACCGTCGCCATCGGCACCGGCTGGTCGGTCTGTCGCAACGCCTCCCACCAGCTCACCGTGTGCAGGTAGGTGGTGTCGACCAGAGTGCCGTCGACGTCGAAGAGGACTCCGGCGGGGTTGTCGGTACGCATGGCGTCCTCCTACCCGGTTGGGCGGTCTTCAGGCGGCGTCGGCGTTTCGGATGAGGATCTCGAACCAGACCGTGGAGCCGCGGACCGACGGGTCGGTGCCCCAGGCGTCGCTGAGCTCCTCGATCAGGCCCAGACCGCGCCCGCGACTGCTCAACGTGTCGGTGCGGGCCCGGGTCACGGTGCCCCGGGTGCCGGAATCGGCGACCGAGACGAGCAGCCGTTCGGGGCTGAGGTCGATCTCCACCCGGGCGGCCGTGCCGGCGTGCAGCAACGCGTTGGTCGTCAGTTCGCTGGTGCACAGCACCGCCGCCCCGATCACCGACTCGGCCACCTGCCAGCCGGTGAGCTGACCGGTCATCCAGTGCCGGACCCGGCTGGGCGCGGTCGGCTCCGCGGGCATCTCCATGCTCGCCGACCGGCTCGGCTTGAGGGCGTGTTCGACCGCGAGTACGGCCACGTCGTCCTCGGTGCCGCCCGGCACCGCCGCGGTCGCCACCGCGCAGAGGGCGCGCGGGTCACCGCTGCCGGCCTTCCCGACGGCGTCGCCGAGGGTGGTAAGCCCGGCGGTGAGGCTGTGCCGTCGGCGTTCGACCACCCCGTCGCTGAACAGCAGCAGGGTGTCACCGGGGCGGAACGGGACCGTCACGGTGCCCGGCCGGCCGCCGAGACCCAGCGGAGGACCGGCTGGAACGTCGAGGTACTCGGCGTGCGAGCGGCCCCCCGGGTCGCCGCGACGGATCAGCGGCGCGGGGTGCCCGGAACTGGCCAGGGTCAGCTCCCGCCGATCCGCGTCGATCACGCCGAACACCACTGTGACGAAGAGTTCGTGTGTGCCGGCCTCCACGCCCAGGCTGCTCACCAGCCGGTCCAGCCCGGCCAGCACGGCGTCCGGCGCGGAGTCGGCCAGAGCCAGCGCGCGCAGCGCGGCCCGGACCTGTCCCATCCGCGCGGCGGCCTGCACGTCGTGGCCGGCGACGTCGCCCAGCACCACGCCGAGCGCGCCGCTGGGCAGCAGGAAGGCGTCGTAGAAGTCGCCCCCGGCGGCGTTGCCGTCGACCCCCGGGTCGTAACGGGCCGCGATCCGCAGCCGGGGCAGGTCCGGCAGATGCTCGGGCAGCATGCTGCGTTGCAACAACTGGGCGGTGCCGTGCTGGGTCTCGAAGCGGCGGGCCCGCTCGGCGGCCTGACCGATCAGCTCGGCCGAGGCGGCCAGCAGCGCCCGCTCGGCCGGCGACCAGGTGTGCGGGACCTGGTAGCCGACCGCCAGCCCGCCGCGTACCACCGAGGTGCCCAGCGGCAGGGCCGCCACCGAGCGGATCTTCTGGTCGTGGCGATCCACAGCGGTGTCCCGCAGCGGTTGCCCGTCCCGGACGAACGACGGGCCACCGGAGCGCGCCGCCTGCACCACAGGCGACGACCAGTCCGCCGGCGCGCGCCGCCAGAGCGGGGGGAGTCGCTCGTCGGCCTCGTCCAGCAACTCGCCGCGTACCCGGCGCACCATCCGCCAACCGCCGCCGCCCTCGTCGACGACGAACGAGGCCTGGTCGGGGTCGAACGTGGTGATCGCGTACCGCAGCGCCACCCGGGCCACGTCGTCGAGGGTGAGCGTGCCGGCGAGCGCCGCGGCCACCTCGCTGAGGCTCTGCAACTGCTCGGTGACGTGGGTGGTCTCGGCCGCGACCGTCAACACGCCGACGATCCGCCCGAGACTGTCCCGGACCGGTGAGTATCCCCTGGTGAAGACGGCCTGTTCCACGGTCGCGGAGTGCCCGCGGACCAGGGGCAGCGTCGACTCCTTCTCCAGGAACGGCACCCCCTGCCGGTAGCAGCGTTCGATGACCGCACCGACGCCCGGGAGCGCCCAGATCTCCGCGAACACCTCGGCGGCCGGTCGACCGAGGGCGCTCGGGTGCTTGGTGCCCAGCAACTCGCCGTAGCCGGCGTTGTAGAGCAGCACGAGGTCGTCGCCGTACGCCAGCGCCATCGGCATCGGTGAGGCGGCGATCAGCTCGACCACGGCCCGGACCGCCACGTCCCAGCTTTCCGGCGGGCCCAGCGGGGTGCCGGCCCAGTCGTGGGCGAGCACGGCAGCGACCGCACCGGACCCGGTGGACGCGCCCGGGCCGGGAGTTGCTGGCGTGGGGACTCGCCCGACCGTTCCTGGCATGTCCCGCAGCCTAGTCGGCCGGTGGGAAAAGGCATCCGATCATGGCGGTGCGCCGTCGCGGTCCCCGGCCGCGGGGGACGTTAGGGCAGTTCAGGGCCCCTGTCGGAGGGCTTGTCGTAAAAATGTCGGCGCTCCGCACGGACTGCCGCACCGGTTGCCGGGTATGCGCCCGGCGCAGTCCATGCGACAGGAGGGACATCATGCTGAAAACCCTCGCGGTCCGGCAGGCCGACATCGGCGATGCCATCGCCGACACCTGGAGGTCAGTGCTGCTCTTCATCCCGAAGGCAGTGGCCTTCATCGTCATCCTCGTGGTCGGCTGGCTCATCGCCAGAGCCGTCCTCAAGATCGTGGATACGGTGCTGGAACGGGTGCGCTTCGACCAGGCGGTCGAACGCGGCGGGATCAAACGGGCCCTGGAGAGAACGAAGTACGACGCCAGCGACATCCTGGCCAGACTCGCGTACTACGCCGTACTGCTGTTCACGCTCCAGTTCGCCTTCGGAGTCTGGGGACCCAACGCGATCAGTGACCTGATCAGCGGCGTGGTGGCCTGGCTGCCGCGTGCGTTCATCGCGATCGTCATCGTGGTGGTGGCGGCCGCGATCGCCAACGCCGTCCGGGATCTGGTCACCGGCGCGCTGGGAGGGCTCTCGTACGGCAAGGTGCTGGCCGACCTGACGGCGATCTTCATCATCGCTCTCGGTGTGATCGCCGCGCTGAACCAGGTGGGCATCGCCACCACGGTGACGACCCCGGTGCTGATCGCGGTGCTCGCCACGGTCGCCGGCATCCTGATCGTCGGTGTCGGTGGTGGTCTGGTCAAGCCGATGCAGAACCGGTGGGACGGTTGGCTGCGTCGGGCGGCCGAGGAGGCACGGGCGGTGCAGCAGCAGCGTTCGGCGACGACGGCCGGGCGCAGCGACGTGGAGCGGCAGATGGCCGACCGCGGCGGGGACCGCACCCAGGCCATGCCTCGGGTGGACGAAGCCCAGCAGTACCGCTCATAGCGGGCGCGACGGCACGGCTGGTGGGGAGGGTGTTCCGCGGACGACGCGGGGCGCCCTCCCCGCCCCGTGACCGGGCCGGCGTGCGGCTCAGGCCCGGTCGAGCGAGCGGGCCAGCGCGCAGACCGCGAGCAGTCGGGTGAGCAGCCACTCCGGCTGACTCCAGTCCACCGGCCCGTCCGGGGGTGCCCACCCGTGCTCCAGGGCGGCCGCGCGGACCCCCTCGGCGTAGCCGGCGAGCATCGCCGGGCTCAGCGGTTGGCGGTCCCCGTCGAGGCTGTCCCGTACGGCGGCCGCGTGCTGGTCGACGAGGGCGAGCAGCCCTGGTCGCGCGGCGGCCGCGGCGAGGCCGACGGTGCCCACGGAGACGGTGAGGGCGGCCAGGGTGGACCGCGCCGAGTCGACGGCGGTACGGGAGGCGACCCGGGTGAACGGCACACGCATGGTGACCGAGGCTAACCGACGGGTGACCGTGTCGACCTCGGCCGGTCGGCGGATGTCGGCTACGCCACCGGAGGAACAGGTGCTGACCGCGGGGGTTGATCCGGCACAGACGGGGCAGCAGGAACAGCACCCGCGGATGGCGGCATACGGCACGGAGGTACGGATGGCACACCAGGTGGACGGGCCGGACGAGCAGCACCGTCGGCCGGCCGGCGTGAGCGACGCGACAGTCGCCGCGCTCGGCAAGCTCAGCGAGGCGCTGGAGTGCGTGGAGCGGGCCCGGGGGCACCTGTACTCGATGCACCAGTTGATCGGGCACGCCGACCTGATGCTCGACGACGCGGTGGAACAGTTCCGCGCCGCCGGGCATCCGCGGCTCGCCGAGCGGATCGGCACCGAGTTGCGGGGCCGCAACGTCATCGCCGGGCGGTGGACGTTCCAGATCGTCGAGGACTTCGACGACGGCTACCACGCGCTGTTCCGGGAGGTGGACCAGCAGGCCCGGGACGAGTTGGTGGGCGGGCGACGGCACCTCTACGAGGCGGAGATGAAGGAGCGCCGCCGCAGCCCGGGCCGGCCGGGACACGAAGCCCGGCCGGGCGATGCGGGTTAGTCGCCTGTCGCGTCGGCCGGCCGACGCCGTGCCGCGTCGTCCGCGATGATCACGACGGCCACCATCAGTGCGACACAAAGGCTGAACAGCCACGACTCGTCGGCGACGAGCCAGGCGGACACGGGCGCCTGTAGCGCGGCGAGCAGGAAACCGAGCCAGGCGAGCCGGCGCTGACGCGGGGAGAGGACTCCGGAGCCTTGATGCATCCCGGAATTCTTACGCGAACACGCCGGATTGCCGTCCCCCGATCGGCCGATTCTGGATGAGCTGTCCGTTTTCTCGACCGTCCGGACACGACTTCTTACCGTGGCGGGCACCCCGCCGCCGACCGCGCTAGGGTGCCCCTGCGGCAGGATGGTGCCTCGTGTCCACCCCGTCACCACGCCCCCGCGCTTCGCTGCTCCTGCTGGCCTACCTCGGGTTCGTCAGCCTCGGTCTACCGGACGGCCTGCTCGGCGTGGGCTGGCCCTCGATCCGGGGCGACTTCGACGTACCGACCGAGGCGGTCGGTTGGGTGCTCACCGCCGGCACCGTCGGCTATCTCACCTCCAGCGTGCTGGCCGGGTTCACGCTGGCCCGGGTGGGCGTGGGCGCCCTGCTCGCCGGGAGCACCCTGCTGGCCAGCCTGGCGCTGACCGGCTATTCGGTGAGCCCCGTGCTGGCCGTGCTGGTGGGCTGTGCGCTGCTGCTCGGGCTCGGGTCGGGCGCTGTCGACTCCGGGCTCAACGCGTACGCGGCCGGGGCCTTCGGGCCGCGGCACATGAACTGGCTGCACGCCTTCTTCGGCCTGGGGGTGGCGATCGGCCCGCTGATCATGACCGGTGTGCTCAGCGCCGGGTTGGCGTGGCGCTGGGGGTACGGCATCGTGGCCGCCGCCCAGCTCGTCCTCGCCGTCGCGTTCGCGCTGACCGTGCGGTCCTGGCAACGCGGAGTTCCGGTCGCCACCGCGCTCGACGCCACCGCGACGGAAGCCGCCGGGACCGCGCCCGCCCCGTCGGCGGTCGTCCGGGTGCCGGTCCGGGAGACGCTGCGGCTGCCGGCGGTCTGGTCCGGGACGCTCGCCTTCGCGCTGTACGTGGCCATCGAGGTGTCCACCGGTCTCTGGGCGTTCCTCCTGCTGACCGAGGGGCGCGGTCTGAGCGCCGCGGTGGCCGGCGGCTGTGTCTCCGCGTACTGGGGCAGCCTCTTCGTCGGTCGGATCGTGCAGGGTGTGGTGGCCGAGCGGCTGGGTTCGAGCCTGGTGCTGCGGGCCAGCCTGGCCGGAATGGCAGTGGGGGCCGCGCTGATCGCGATCCCCGGGCCGGCGGCGCTGGCGGTGCTGGGTCTGGTCGTCGTCGGTTTCGCCGCCGCGCCGGTGTTCCCGCTGCTCACCCTCACCACCGCCGACCGGGTCGGCCCGGCGCACACGGACCGGGCCATCGGGCTGCAGATCGGCGCGTCCGGCATCGGCGCGGCGCTCGTCCCCGCCGCGCTGGGCGTGCTGATCGGCAACACGTCCGTGGAGGTGCTGGGATCGGCCCTGGTGGTGCTCGCGCTGGGGCTGATCGCGCTCTACGAGTGGGGTGCGCGTCGGCCGTCCGCGGGTCCGCCCGCTGCGGTGGTGCTGCCCGCCCAGCCCGACGGCGATCAGACGTCCGGGCCGGTCCGTCCGGTGGTGGACGGGCGGTAGGCGCGCTGCGGGTCGGTGGCCTCCCGGGTGTTGCCCCGGGCCTGCCCCTCGCGGTCCGACGCGGCCGGTCCGTGCCCGAACGCGGCCTCTTCGCCCGCGTCGTTGGCTGTCACGTCGTCGGCCTGCCCGTCGAGGCTGGAACCGGACACGGCACGTTCCAGCTCCTCCAACGGCAGTCGTTCCTCGTCCCGCCACACCCTGATGTTGTCGTCGGTCATGCTCTCAGCCGTACCCGGGCGCGATGATCGCAAACGGTGTCGCGTGGGTGGGCTCGGAGACGGCGACGGCCGCCGGAGATCCGGCGGCCATCGGTGAAGCTGTCCAGGGTCACGGCTGCGGGCGGTCCACCGACCCGCGCCAGGCGCCGGTCTCCTGACCGCGCCGCTCGATGTACGTCTTGAAGCGCTCCAGGTCGCCCTTGGCGCGTCGGTCGACGATGCCGAGCTTGTCGCCGGCCTGCTCGACCACCCCGTGCGGCTCGAACTCGAGTTGCAGGGTCACCCGGGTCTTGTCCGCGTCGAGCCGGTGGAAGGTCACCACGCCGGCCTGCTGCGTGCCGTCGGTCGAGCGCCACGCGACGCGCTCGTCCGGGAGCTGTTCGGTGATCTCGGCGTCGAACTCGCGCTTCACCCCGGCGATGTCCACCTTCCAGTGGGTCATCGTGTCGGAGAGCTGCCGGACCTCCTGCACACCCTCCATGAACTCGGGGAACTCCTCGAACTGCGTCCACTGGTCGTACGCGGTGCGTACGGGCACGGAAACGTCGACATGTTCGGTTACGCCACTCATCAGAGAACCTCCTTCAGTCGCTAATGGTCGTCGGATCGGGGGGCGACCCGGTCACCAGCGAGTTGTCTCGTTCTTGTTGCCGAGCGCGGCCCACACCTCGGAGACGGTCTGGTAGACGGTGCCCTCGGGCAGTCGTTCCAGTGCCGCCACGATGTCGTCGGGCGCCTCGTTCTCGCGGGCGCTGGCGATGAGGACCAGGCGGTCGCCCGGCAGGGCGCTCATCGAGATGAACCGACCGAGCCGGCTGCGCTGCTCGACGTCCGCCGAACTCATGCCCTGTGGGGTGCCGGTGCGCAGGTCGCCGGCCGGGGCGGTGGTCGTCTCCGGCTGGTCCTCGCCAGCCGGTTCCGGCACCCGCGACTCGTCGACCCGAGAGCCGCCGGTCCCCGGCCCCTGCACGAGGCCGCTGACCTCCTGGCTCATCTGTTCGTCGATCCTCGGTCCGTGCTTGCTGTTGCCACGCTCCATGCCTTCTGCGCTACCCGGCACCCCGCCCGCTAAACCGGCACCGGCCCTCGGTCCGGCCGGGGGCCGGACATCCGGGCCGGAAACGGAGGCTCAGTCGTCGGCCGGCCTGCGTGGTGGCAGGACCGGGTCCTCCGGGTCCTGGTCGCCGGCCTGCAACCGTCGCCCGCGCTGCACCTCGGCGTTGATCTGCACGCCCAGCATCAACGCGGAGTTGCTCAGGTAGAGCCAGACCAGGAAGGCGATGGCCGCGCCCAGGCTGCCGTAGGTGGTGTTGTACGAGCCGAAGTTGGCCACGTAGAGGCCGAAGCCGAAGGAGACCGCCGCCCAGGCGACCAGGGCCACCGCGCCGCCCGGGGTGAGCCAGCGGAACCGGGGCTGGCGCACGTTCGGCGCGATCCAGAACAGCAGGGACAACAACACCATCATGATCATGGCGAGCACGGGCCACTTGGCCACGCTCCACACCGTGCGGGCCAGCCCGCCGGCATTGATCAGATCGCCAACCGCGTCGGTGACCGGGCCACTGACGATCAACGCGAGGGCGACCACCGCGAGCAGCACCAACGTGATCGCGGCCAGGCCGATCTGCAACGGGCGCAGCTTCCAGACCGGGCGGCCCTCGTCCACCCCGTACACGGCGTTGGAGGCCCGGGTGAACGCGCCGATGAAACCCGACGCGGACCACAGCGCGCCCAGCAGGCCGAAACTCAGCAGCAGCCGGGGGTTGCTCTGGTCGACCACCACCGACCGGATCACCCCGACCACGCTGCCCTCCCTGTCGGCCAGCACCGAACCGGCGCCGACCTGGTTGGCCAGGTCGACCACGGTGTCGACGGTCTGCTCGCCGGAGGAGACCAGGCCGACCAGGGCCACCACCACGATGGCCGACGGAAAGAGCGCGAGGACCCCGTAGTAGGTCAGCGCGGCGGCCCAGTCCGAGCAGTTGTCGTTGACGAAGTTCTGCACGCTACGGACCAGCACCCCACGCCAGGTCCGCCAGCTCAACTGCCGCATCCGGCGAGGTATCCGGGGGTGCCGCGCACCGTCGAGCGTCGTACCGGGCTCCAAGGTCGTCATGCCCGCTCCCTGCCGTACCGGCCACCGGGTGACCGGTCGTCCGGTCAGGCCTGGCCCGCCGGTACCCGCACCGGGAAATCGACAAACCCGACCACCGCGCCGCCGGTCAGGCCGCGACACCGGGGGAACCGCGCGCCGCCCGTTTAGGCCGCGACCCCGGGGGAACGTGAGGGGGATCCGAACGACGCGGAGGAGGACGAGATGCCCGGGCGCGAAGACCTGCCCAGCACGCTGCGACGCTCCTCGGACAAGGCGCAGCGCACCTGGGAGAAGACCCACGACTCGGCGGTCGAGACCTACGGCGAGGGGGAGCGGTCGCACCGGACCGCGTTCGCCGCGGTGAAGCACCAGTTCGAGAAGGTGGGCGACCACTGGGAGCCGAAGGGCCGCAAGGGTCCGAGCGACCGGCAGGCCGCCGGTGGCGGGCCGGAGCGGCGCGCACCCACCGCCGGTGGGGTGGACGCCAACGCGACCAAGGACCACCTGATGTCGGTGGCCCGCGAACTGGACGTCCCCGGACGGTCCAGCATGAACAAGCCGGACCTGGTCAAGGCCATCCAGAAGGCCAACGACCGGGCCACCCGCAAGGCTCGCGGGGACTGACCTGACAGACGACGGGACGGGCGGACGCACCACCCCTGCGTCCGCCCGTACCGTTCACCAAACGCCTCCGCCCGGCGCCTCGATGTGCACCGCCTTGGTGGCGGTGAACTCGTCCAGCAGTTCCGGGCCGTACCCGAAGCCCTGCCCGCTGGCGCGACGCGGGTGCGCGGCGCCACCCGGAGCTCCCCCGAACACCGCGTTGACCTTCACGGTGCCCACGGGCAGCTCCCGCCAGGCCTGCTGCGCGTGGCTCATCGACGTGGTCAACACGGTGGCGGCCAGCCCGTACGGGGAGTCCGCGGCGCAGCGCAGCGCCTCGTCGAACGAGTCGACGACCACCACGGGCGCGACCGGTCCGAACGTCTCCTCCCGCACCAGCGGCATGTCGTGCCGGCAGTCCGTGACCACGGTGGCCGGGTAGAACGCCCCCGGCCCGTCCGGCACGTCGCCTCCGGCCCGCACCCGTGCGCCGGCCGCCACCGCCGCCGTCACCTGCCCGTGCACGTGGTCGCGGTGCCGCCGGTCGACCAGCGGACCCAGCTCGGTGCCCGGGTCCCGGCCCGGCCCGACCCGCAGCGCCTCGGCGTGCCGGGTCAGGGCGGCCACGAAGTCCCCGGCCACCTCCCGGTGCACGTAGATCCGTTCCACCGCCACACAGATCTGCCCGGCGTTGGCGAACGCGCCAAGCGCGGCCTGACCGGCCGCCCACTCCGGGTCGACGCCCGCGTCGACGATCAACGGATCACTGCCCCCGTTCTCCAGGAGCACCTTCGCGCCGGTACGGGCCGCGGCGGCGGCGATCGCCCGACCGGTCGCTGTCGACCCCACGTGCGCCACCACGTCGACGTCCTGCGCGGCCAGCGCCGCACCGACCTCCGGGCCGCCGGTGAGCAGGGACAGGACACCGGCCGGCAGTGCCCCGTCCAGCGCCCGGGCCAGCAGCCAACCCGTCGCCGGTGTCCGTTCGCTCGGCTTGTAGAGCACCACGTTGCCGGTCACCAGGGCCGCGCCGAGCAGGCCGCAGGAGACCGCCACCGGGTCGTTCCACGGGGTGATCGCGGCGACCACCCCGCGCGGCTGCGGGGTGAGGAAGTCCAGCGCGTCGGCTCCACCGTTGAGGGTCCGCCCGCCCCGCAGCGGGGCGAGCTCCGCGTACTGTCGCAGGGTGCCGATGCCCGCCTCGACGCCACCGCGGGCGTCCGCCAACGGCTTGCCCATCTCCGCCGTGACCGCCTCAGCCAGCTCCTCGGTGGCCGCCGCCACCGCGTCCGCGGCCCGGTGCAGCGCCGCCGCCCGTTCGGCCGGCGCGGTCGCCGCCCACTGCGCCGTCGCGTTCCGTGCCGCCTGGGCCGCCTTGCCGACCTCGTCGGCGGTGGCCACCGGCACCGTGCTGACCGGCGTGCCGTCCGCCGGATCACACACCACCAGTTCACCGCCGTCGCCGCCCGCGCCCCACACCCCGCCCACCAGCTGCGCAACCGTGTACATGCGGCGCTGGATGCCCCGGCCTCGCCGAGACAAACGCGTTTCGCCCGGTTGCACGCCGGGTAGGCGGATCGGATGACCACCACCGCCGCACAGAGCGCGGACGCCGTCGTCGTCGGGGCCGGCCACAACGGCCTGGTGGCGGCCAACCTGCTGGCCGACGCCGGTTGGGAGGTCGTGGTGCTGGAGGCCACCTCCGCGCCCGGTGGCGCGGTCCGCTCCGCCGAGGTCACCGCGCCCGGCTACCTGAGCGACCTCTACAGCTCGTTCTACCCCCTGGGGTACGCGTCACCGGTGCTGGCCGGCCTTGACCTGGGTCGGCACGGGCTGTCCTGGCGGCACGCCCCGGACGTGTTGGCGCACCTGCTGCCGGACGGACGGGCCGCGGTGATCAACCGGGACCTGGACGTCACGGCGGCCTCGCTGGAGCAGTTCGCCCCCGGTGACGGCAAGCGCTGGCTCAACGCGTACACCGACTGGCTCGACGTGGCCGAGCCGATGCTGGACGCGATCACCTCGCCGTTCCCGCCGGTCCGGGGCGGGTTGGGTCTGCTGCGTCGGCTGCGCGTCGCCGGCGCGCTGCGACTGGCCCGGCGCCTGGTGGTGCCGGTGCGCAAGCTCGGCGACGAACTCTTCGACGGTGCCGGCGGGCCGGCCCTGCTGGCCGGCTGCGCCCTGCACACCGACCTGTCCCCGGAGGAGGCCGGCTCCGGGGTGTACGGCTGGTTGCTGGCCATGCTCGGCCAGCAGATCGGTTGGCCGGTGCCCGAAGGCGGCGCGCAGCAGATCACCAACGCGCTGGTAACGCGGTTGCAGGAGCGCGGCGGGGTGATCCTCTACGGTGCCCACGTCGACCGGGTGCTCACCGCGCGCGGCCGGGCCATGGGGGTCCGCACCGTCGGCGGCGCGCTGTGGCGGGCCCGCCGGGCCGTGCTCGCCGACGTGCCGGCGCCGGCGCTCTACCTCGACCTGGTCGGTGCGGCAGCGCTGCCGTCACGGCTGGTGGAGGACCTGGCGCACTTCCGCTGGGACGGTTCCACGCTGAAGGTGGACTGGGCGCTGTCCGCGCCGATGCCCTGGAGCAACCGGGAGTTGGCCGGCGCCGGCACCGTGCACCTGGGCGCGGACCTGAACGGGTTGACCCGGTACGCGGGCGAGCTGGCCCGAGGCGAACTGCCCCAGGACCCGTTCCTGCTGCTCGGGCAGATGTCCGTCGCCGACCCGAGCCACTCCCCGCCGGGCACCGAGTCGCTCTGGTCGTACACCCACCTGCCGTTCCGTCGGGACTGGCGGGCCGAGGACGTCGCCGGTCACGTGCAGCGCATGGAGGACGTGTTGGAGGCGGCGGCACCGGGTTTCCGGCAGCTCGTCGTCGGCCGGCACGTGGCGGGCCCGGCCGACCTGGAGAAGGGCAACCCGAGCCTGGTGGGCGGCACCCTCGGCGGTGGCACCGCCGCCGCGTACCAACAGCTGTTCCTGCGCCCGATCCCCGGCCTGGGCCGGGCGGACACCCCGGTGGACCGGCTCTTCCTGGCCAGTGCGTCGGCGCACCCCGGCGGCGGGGTGCACGGCGCGCCCGGCGCGAACGCGGCCCGCGCGGCGCTGGCCCGCGACCGTGCCCTGACCGGCCGGGCCTACGCCGCAGCCATCGCCACGGCCCACCGAGCGGTTTACCCCGACTAACCACTCACGCCCAGTTGCCGTCGATCATGGAGTTGTGGTGGGTGACAAAACACCTGCCCGGGGTGTGAACGGGCACCACAACTCCATGATCGACCCGAGCTGGGGGTGAGGGGGTTAGGGGTTAGTTGGTGATGTTGCGGTGCTTGCTGCGCAGGCGGAAGGGCATCAGGGCGCTCTCCACCTTGGTCGCGGTGGTCATCTTGGACGCGCCCTCCTGGCGCTCCTCGAAGCGGATCGGCACCTCCAGGATGGTGTGCCCCAGCTTGGTCGCGAGGTAGTGCATCTCCACCTGGAAGCTGTAGCCGTTGGACTGCACCCGGTTGAGGTCGATGTCCCGCAGGGCGTCGGCCCGCCAGATCTTGAAGCCGGCGGTGAGGTCCCGGATGCGCACCCGCAGGAGGGTGTGCACGTAGAGGTTCGCCCAGCCGCTGAGGGCCCGGCGGTACAGCGGCCAGTTCTCGTCCAGCTCGCCGCCCGGCACGTAGCGGGAACCGATCACCACGCTGGCCTGGGTGGAGAGCAGCGCTCCCAGCATGCCCGGCAGCGCCTCCGGCGGGTGCGACAGGTCCGCGTCCATCTGCGCCACGTACTCGGCGCCGCCCTCCAGCGCCCGTCCCATCCCGTCGACGTACGCCCGGCCGAGGCCCTCCTTGCCGGCGCGGTGGACGACCTCGATCCGCTCCGGGTGCTCGATGGCCAGCTTGTCGGCCACGTCACCGGTGCCGTCGGGAGAGTTGTCGTCGGCGACGAGGATGCGCAGGCCGGGCAGCGGCAGTGCGAGTAGCCGCCCCACAAGTGTGGGCAGGTTTCCCGCCTCGTTGTAGGTGGGCACGACGACGGTCAGGCGTACGTCCCGCCACGGCGACGGCAGCTGCACAGGCTCGATCATGCGGACATCCTCGGTTTGCGGACAGGGGGCTCAATGGAAAGGGTATCCAGTTGTCACATTCGGGTTGAAGAGGCACCCCTTCCGGGCGTTGCGGCAGCCAGTGGCACACGGTGGCCGATCATCGATCCACTGGTCGCGGGGTTGCCGGGCCGCCGGCGCTGCGAGGACCGTCAGCGCCGCGAGGACCGTCAGCGCCGGCGTCGGGCGACGGCGGCGAGGGTCAGAGCCGCGACGGTGAGTGCGACACCGGTCAGCGCCGGCTTGTGGGTGCCGACCCAGAGCGCCGCCGACCGGTCGTGTGCCCGGTCGGAGAAGATGCCCGCCGCGCCCCGGTCCGTGCCCTGGTCGCCCGGATGGTCGAGATTGTCCTGCCAGGTGGCCCTGTCGATCTCCTCGCCGGTCTGCTGGCTGTCGTAGCCGTCGCGGGCCAGCTTCCGGTCGAGTAGCCCGGGGAACAGGATGTCGGCCAGCCGGGCCTGCCACGTCGGGCCGCCCACGTTCAGCTCCCGGGTGCCCCGGTCGGCGGCCCAGACGATGGCCCGCGCGGCCAACTCCGGCGTGAAGATCGGCGGTACGGGCTGCGGATGCCGGGGCAGGCGGGTACGGACCCAGGAGAACTGCGGCGTGTTGACGGCGGGCAGCTGCACCATCGACAGCCTCACCCCCGGGCAGTCGTGCAGCAGTTCGGCCCGCAGCGAGTCGTTGAAGCCCTGCACCGCGTGCTTGCTCGCGCAGTACGCCGACTGCAGGGGGATCCCCCGGTAGGCCAACGCGGAGCCCACCTGCACGATCGTGCCCCGCCCGTGGGCCCGCATGTGACGCAGCGCCGCCAGGGTGCCGTGCACGGTGCCCAGGTAGGTGACCTCGGTGACCCGACGGAACTCGCGCGCGGGGATCTCCCAGGCGGGCGCGAACACCGACACCATGGCGTTGTTGATCCACAGATCGATGCCGCCCCACCGGTGCACCACGTCGTCGGCGGCCTGCTGCACCGCTCCCGCGTCGGCCACGTCGACCCGGTAGGCGCGTACGTCGGTCGCGCCGCGCAGCCGGCACTCCCGTTCGGCGGCGGCGAGGCCGGCCTCGCCCCGGGCCAGCAACGCCAGCCGGGCACCCCGGGCCGCGTACGCGTGCGCGACGGCCCGACCGACGCCGGCGCTCGCGCCGGTCACCACCACGGTGTGCGTCACTGTCACCCCTTCTGCCGGGTGGCGATGTCGGCCAGCCGATCCAGCGTCTCCCGGTTGCGCAGGTGCAGCACCAGGTCGTTGAGCTTGTTGTGCAGCCACCGCAGCGGGCCGGCGGCGAAGTCCTCCCCGATGCGTACCCGGGTGGCGTCCTCGCCGACCGGTTCCAGCGTGAAGGCCACTATCGCCTCACCCGCCGGCCAGAGCCCGGCCTTCAGCACCAGTCGGTGCGGCGGTTCGCAGACCAGCACCGTCGACGCGTCCTGCAGCGAGAACGGCCACGGCCCGGCCCGGTGGTGCAGTTGGCTGCCCACCCGGGGCCAGGCCTCGTCGACGTCGCGCATGTGTGCCGTGCCGACCACCCAGTCGCTGTACGTCCACCCGTCGGCCAGCACGTCGAACACCTGCTGCGGGGGAGCGTCGATCACTTTCTCCACAATCGCCACTGGATTCCCATACCCGCGCCACGACGGCGCTAACGACCGGCGGGTTAGCTTCTCCGGCACGGCGGGTAAGGCCGACGCGGGGCGCCGCTGGTGGCGCTGGCCCACCCCCTCGGCGACGACGTTTACTCCTCGGGGCGCAGGGAACCCGCCGGCTGTGCGACAGGACCAGGAGGATCGCTATCAGCGCAGGTCAGCCCCGGTTTACGCCGCTGCTGACCGTGCCGGCTTGCCGGGCACCGCTGGAAGCCTCCGACCCGTCCTGTACGACGCCGTGCTGCTGGACCGCGACGGCACGCTGATCGAGGACGTCCCGTACAACGGCGACCCGGAGAAGGTGCGACCGGTGCCGGGAGCGCGGGCCGCGCTGGACCGGTTGCGGGCGGCCGGGCTGCGGCTGGCGGTGGTCACGAACCAGTCGGGTCTGGCCCGGGGCTACTTCACCGGCGAGCAGATGCGGGCGGTGCACGCCCGCGTCGAGGAGTTGCTGGGCCGGTTCGACGCCTGGCTGGTCTGCCCACACGACGACGAGGACCGGTGCGACTGCCGTAAGCCGGCACCGGGACTGGTGTACGCCGCCGCCCGGGAGCTGGGCACCACCGCGTCCCGGTGTGTGATGGTGGGCGACATCGGCCGGGACGTCGCCGCCGCGCTGGCCGCCGGGGCGACGGGCGTCCTGGTGCCCACTCCGGTGACGAGACCGGAGGAGATCGCCGCCGCCGGATGGACGGCCTCCGACCTGCCGGCGGCGGTGGACGAGATCCTGCGCCGGCAACGGGCCGTGCTGCCGACCACCCCGCCCGACGGGCCGGTGCGGACCGCATTGGTGGTCCGGTCGGACTCGGCGGGGGACGTGCTGGTCACCGGGCCGGCGATCCGTGCCGTCGCGGCCGGGGCACAGCGGGTGGTGCTGCTCTGCGGGCCACGGGGCCGTGCCGCCGCCGATCTGCTGCCCGGCGTCGACGAGATCATCGAGCACCCGCTGCCCTGGATCGACAGCACGCCGGAACCTGTCGACCCGGAGGACATGCGGAGCCTGACCGCCCGCCTCGGCGCGGTCGACGCCGACCAGGCGGTGGTCTTCACGTCGTTCCACCAGTCCGCGCTGCCACTGGCACTGCTGCTGCGGATGGCGGGGATCGGCCGGATCGCGGCGATCAGCGACGACTACCCGGGCTCGCTGCTGGACGTCCGGCACCGGGTGCCGGTGGGCGTCCCCGAACCCGAACGCGCGCTCTCTCTCGCCGCCGCCGCCGGTCACCGGCTGCCCGACGGCGACGAACCGGTGCTCCGGCTCCGCCACGACGTCGTGGCGGAGCGCCCGTCTGATCTCGGCGACCCGGGGTACGTGGTGCTGCACCCCGGCTCGGCCGCGTCGAGCCGGGCCTGCCCGCCCGAGGTCGCGACGAGGATCGCCGCGGCGCTGACCGCCGCCGGGCACCGGGTGCTGGTCA
Source organism: Micromonospora chokoriensis (assembly GCF_900091505.1). Classification (NCBI taxonomy): domain Bacteria; kingdom Bacillati; phylum Actinomycetota; class Actinomycetes; order Micromonosporales; family Micromonosporaceae; genus Micromonospora; species Micromonospora chokoriensis. The sequence continues at coordinate 5,911,318 of NZ_LT607409.1, read as the reverse complement.
CCGGCGGTCCGAACGAGCGTGCGGTCACCGCCCGGGTCGCGGCGGCGGGTGGCACCGACCTGGGTGGACGAACCGACCTGGCCGGCCTGGCCGGGATCGTGGCGGACGCCAGCGCGGTGGTGGTCGGCAACACCGGGCCGGCGCACCTGGCCGCCGCCGCCGGTGTGCCGGTGGTGAGTCTCTTCGCGCCGACCGTCCCGTTCGGGCAGTGGGGCCCCTACCGGGTGCCCACCGTCCGGCTCGGCGACGCGTCCGCGCCGTGCCGGGACACCCGGGCCGCCAGCTGCCCGGTCCCCGGCCACCCCTGCCTCAGCGACGTCGACCCGGGCGCTGTGGTCGACGCCCTGCGGATGCTCGCCGTCGGTAACGGTGGCGGCCGATGAACATCCTGCTCTGGCACGTGCACGGGTCCTGGACCACATCGTTCGTGCACGGCGGACACCGCTATCTGATCCCCACCACACCCGACCGCGGCCCGTACGGGCTCGGCCGGGCCCGCACCTACCCCTGGCCGGACAGCGCCGTCGAGGTCACCCCGGAGGAACTGCCCGACACCGACGTCGACCTGGTCATCCTGCAACGACCGGAGGAGATCGACCGGGCGCAGGAGTGGCTGCGTCGCCGCCCCGGACGCGACGTCCCCGCCATCTACGTCGAACACAACACCCCCAAGGGCGACGTGCCCAACACCCGGCACCCGATGGCCGACCGCGACGACCTGCTCATCGCCCACGTCACCGGGTTCAACCAGATCTTCTGGGACACCGGCACGACCCGCACCACGGTGGTCGACCACGGCATCGTCGCCCCCGCCGTGTCCTACACCGGGGAACTCGACCGACTCGCCGTGGTGATCAACGAGCCGGTCCGGCGTGGCCGGGTCACCGGCACCGACCTGCTGCCCCGCTTCGCCGAGATCGCCCCGCTGGACGTCTTCGGGATGGGCGTCGCCGGGCTCGCCGACCACCTCGGGCTGCCCGCCGACCGACTCACCAGCCACGACGACGTGCCCCAGCACCGGATGCACGCCGAGCTGGGCCGGCGGCGCGCGTACCTGCACCTGTGCCGGTGGACGTCGCTCGGGCTCAGCCTCATCGAGGCGATGGCGATCGGCATGCCGGTCGTCGCGCTCGCCACCACCGAGGCGGTGATGGCGGTGCCCCCGGAGGCCGGAGCGCTCGCCACCCGGACCGACACCCTGCTCGACGCCGCCCGCCGGTTCATCGACGAACCGGCGACCGCACGTCAGGCCGGAGCGGCGGCGCGGACCGCCGCGCGCGACAGGTACGGCCTGGACCGTTTCCTCGCTGACTGGGACCGGCTGCTGGAGGAGGAAGTATGCGGATCGCGATGATCTCGGAGCACGCCAGCCCGCTCGCCGTCCTCGGAGGGGAGGACGCCGGCGGCCAGAACACGCACGTCGCGGAGCTGTCCGCCGCTCTCGCCGCCGCCGGGCACGAGGTGCGGGTCTACACGCGCCGGGACGCGCCCGACCTGCCGGTGACCGTCCGCAGCCCGGACGGGTACGACGTGGTGCACGTGCCCGCCGGCCCGGCCGAGCCGGTGGCCAAGGACGCGCTGCTGCCGCACATGCGGGAGTTCAGCCGTTGGTTGACCGAGCGCTGGCGGGGCGGGGAGTGGGTGCCCGAGGTGATCCACGCGCACTTCTGGATGAGTGGCCTGGCGGCGCTGACCGCCGGGCGGCAGACCGGTGTGCCGGTGGTGCAGACGTACCACGCGCTGGGCACCGTGAAGCGCCGCTACCAGGGTGTGCAGGACACCAGCCCCGCCCGGCGGGTGTCCTACGAACGCGAGTTGGGCCGTTCGGTGGACCGGATCGTCGCGCAGTGCCGCGACGAGGTGGGGGAACTCGTCCGGATGGGGGTTCCCCGGTCCCGGATGACCGTCGTGCCGTCCGGGGTCAACCTCGCCACGTTCGCCCCGCTCGGGCCGGCCGCCGACCGGGAGCCGGGTCGGGCCCGGATCCTGACCGTGGGCCGGCTGGTCGAACGCAAGGGCTTCCAGACCGTGATCCGCGCGATGGCGCTGGTCGCCGACGCCGAGTGCGTGGTCGTCGGCGGCCCGCCCGAAGGGCTGCTCGAAACCGACCCCTACGCGCGGCGGCTGCGGGCCCTCGCCGAGTCGTGCGGGGTGGCCGACCGGGTGCACCTGGTCGGCGCGGTGCCCCGGGAGGAGATGGGCCGGTGGTACCGCTCGGCGGACCTGCTGGTCGCCGCGCCCTGGTACGAGCCGTTCGGGCTGACTCCGTTGGAGGCGATGGCCTGCGGGGTGCCGGTCGTCGGCACCGCCGTCGGCGGTATCCGGGACACCGTGGTCGACGGCACGACAGGTGATCTCGTACCGGCGCGGGACCCGCACGCGCTGGCCGGCGCGATCCAGGGGTTGCTCGACGATCGGATCAGGCGTTTCGCGTACGCCACGGCGGCGCGCGAGCGGGCCCGGACCCGGTACTCGTGGGCGGCCACCGCCGAGCGGCTGGTGGAGGTCTACAGCGAGGTGGCCGCCGTCCGCCGGCCGACCCGGGTGGTGGCCTGATGCCGGCGGGCAGCCTGCTCGACACCCACCTGACGAACCTCGCGGCGGCGCTGGTGTCGTACCGGCGGTGCGAGTCGCAGTTGGCGCGCTGGGGTGCCGACCTGGCGCACCGGCTGGCCACCGGGGGGCGTCTGCTGGTCGCCGGCAACGGCGGCAGCGCGGCGGAGGCCCAGCACCTCACCGCCGAACTGGTCGGCAAGCTCCACGACGACCGCCAGCCGCTGTCGGCGATCGCGCTGCACGCGGAGACGAGCGCGCTCACCGCCATCGCCAACGACTACGGATACGACGACGTCTACGCCCGGCAGGTGCGGGCCCACGGCCGCCGCGGTGACGTCCTGTTGCTGCTCAGCACCAGCGGAGCCAGCTCCAACCTCGTCCGCGCCGCGCAGGCCGCCCGTGGCGTCGGCGTGACCAGTTGGGCGCTCACCGGGGCCCTCCCCAACCCCCTGGCCGACGCCTGTGACGACGTGCTGGCCGTCGTGTCCGGTGACACCCAGGTCGTCCAGGAGCTGCATCTCGTGACCAGTCACCTTCTCTGCGAGTACCTGGAACAGGAGTTGCCCGCCGCGTTGGCGGCGGCCGACGCGGCGGCGATCGTCCGCCACGTGCCGGGGGAGGCCGGGCCGGTGCGTGCCGGGGTCGACGTGGTGCTCGACGGTGGGGCCGCACAGCAGATCGACGCGTGAGGATGAGGAGGCAAGCGTGAGGGGACCCGTGGTGGTGCTCGGCGACACCCTGCTCGACCGGGACGTGGAGGGGGTGGTGAACCGTCTCTGCCCGGACTCCCCGGTGCCGGTGCTCGACGAGACCTCGGCCGTCGACCGGCCCGGTGGCGCCGGTCTGGCCGCGGTGTTCGCCGCCGCGCAGGGCGCCGAGGTAGTGCTGGTGACCGCGCTCGCCGACGACGCCGGCGGCGCCCGACTGAGCGCGCTGCTCGCCGCCGCCGGCGTGCAGGTGTACCCGCTGGCCCTGCCCGGTGCGACACCGGAGAAGATCCGTCTCCGGGCTCGGGGCAGGGTGTTGCTCCGCCACGACCGTGGCGGTGCGTCCGGGGAGCCGGGTGAGCCGTCCGAGGAGGTCCTTCGGGTGATCGGTTCGGCGTCGGCGGTGCTGGTCAGCGACTACGGCCGGGGGGTGGCCCGGCAGCCCGCGCTGCGCGACGCGTTGGCCGCGACCCGTGCGCCGGTGGTGTGGGACCCGCACCCGCGTGGCCCGGAGGCGGTGCCGGGTGTGCACCTGGCCACCCCGAACGAGTCGGAGGTACGCGAGCTGGTCCCGGCGGTGCCCGGCGCGTCCCGGTTGGCCACCGCGTCCCGTGGGGCGCAGGGGCTGCGGCGGCGTTGGCGGGCCGGTGCGGTGGCGGTGACGTTGGGCGGGGACGGCGCGTTGCTCTGCCATGCCGGGTCGACGCCGCTCGTGGTGCCGACCCCGGGCAGCGCCGAGGGGGACACGTGCGGGGCCGGCGATCGGTTCGCGGCCGCCGCCAGCCTCGCGTTGGCCGGGGGCGCGTTGGTCTCCGAGGCGGTGCAGGCGGCGGTCGCCGAGGCGTCCAGGTTCGTGGCCGGTGGGGGAGTGGCCGCGGCGCTGCCGTCCGATCTGGCGCCGGCGAGGAGCGCGCCCGGCCCGGGAGTCTTCCGGTCGCTGCCGAGGGGCGGCGTGGCGGGCGATCCGGTGGGCGTCGCCGCGGTCGCCACGCTCCTGCGGGAGGTACGCGCCGCGGGCGGCACCGTGGTGGCGACCGGCGGCTGCTTCGACCTTCTGCACGCCGGGCACGTGGCCACCCTGCAGGCCGCCCGGCAGCTCGGGGACTGCCTGATCGTCTGCCTGAACTCCGACGCCAGCGTGGCCGGGTTGAAGGGCCCGGATCGGCCGGTGATGTCCGAGAGTGACCGCAGCCGGGTGCTGAGCGCGCTGAGCTGCGTCGACGCGGTACTCGTCTTCGACGAGCCGACCCCGGCCGCGACCCTGTCCTGGGTGCGCCCGGACATCTGGGTGAAGGGCGGCGACTACGCCACCGGCGGCGGGGACGACGCCACCGCGCTGCCGGAGGCGGAGGTCCTGCGCCGCTGGGGCGGGCACACCGTGGTGGTGCCCTACCTGGACGGTCGGTCCACCACCGACATGATCGTTCGTACGCTCGCGGAGCAGACCCGATGACCGCCACGCGGCCCGGGGCCGGGCCGACGGTCCTGGTCACCGGGGGCGCGAGCGGGCTCGGCGCGGCGGTGGTCGCGGCGGTGGCCGCGTCCGGTGGCCGCCCGGTCGTGCTGGACCGGCAGCCACCGGTCGACGGGGTGTCCTGGACCGAGTGCGACCTGGCCGACACGCGGGCCGCGGAGGTGGCCACCCAGCACCTCGCTGAGCAGGCCGGCGGTCTGGACGCGGTGGTCACCGCCGCCGGCATGGACGTGCCGGGTCGACTCCTCGACGTGCCGGGCGAGACCTGGGACCGGATCGTCGCTGTCGACCTGCTGGCCACGGCGGCGGTGATCCGGGCCGCGTTGCCGTTCCTGCTGACGTCCCGGGGCCGCATCGTCACGGTCGCCTCCACCCTGGGAGTCAAGGCGGTCAGTGACGCCACCGCGTACTGCGCGGCGAAGTTCGGGGTGGTGGGCTTCACCCGTGCCCTCGCCGCCGAACTCGCCGGTCAGGTCGGCGTCACCCTGCTCATTCCGGGCGGGATGCGCACGGCGTTCTTCGACGAGCGCGACCCGCAGTACAAGCCCGGACCGGACGCGATCCTCAACGATCCGGTGGACACCGCCGCCGCGATCATGTTCGCGCTGCACCAACCGCCCGGCTGCGCGGTGCGTGAGCTGGTGGTCTGCGCCGAGCAGGAGACGTCGTACCCGTGATCCTCGTGCTGCGCGCCCTCGGCGTCGGCGACCTGGTGACAGCGGTGCCCGCCGTGCGGGCGCTGCGAGCCGCGTACCCCTCTCGGGAGTTGGTGCTCGCCGCGCCCGCCGGGCTGGGTCCGCTCGTCGACCTGGTCGGCGGCGTGGACCGGCTGGTGGACACCCGCGGGCTGGACCGGCCCGTCCGGGTCGGCTCGGCCCCGCAGGTCGCCGTCAACCTGCACGGACGCGGCCCGCAGTCGCACCGGTTGCTGGCGGCCACCCGGCCCGGACGGCTGCTCGCCTTCGCCGACCCGGACGGCGACCACGCCGACGGTCCGCAGTGGTCCGACGACGAGCACGAGGTGGACCGGTGGTGCCGGCTGCTGTCCTGGTACGGCATTCCGGCCGACCGGGCCGACCTCGGCCTGCGTCGGCCCGCGTCGGCCGGGCTGCCCACCGGTGTGACGGTGCTGCATCCCGGCAGCAAGGTCCCCGCCAAGCGCTGGCCGGCCGAGCGGTTCGCCGCGCTGGCCCGGGCGTTGACCGACCAGGGGCACCGGGTGTTGCTCACCGGGTCGGCCGACGAGCGGGCCCTGGCGGCCCGGGTGGCCGGGGCTGCCGGTCTGGGGTCGGACGCGGTGCTGGCCGGCCGGACCGACCTCGGCACGCTCGCCGCGCTGGTGGCCAACGCCCGGCTGGTGGTCAGTGGGGACACCGGCGTGGCCCATCTGGCCACCGGGTACGGCACCGCGTCGGTGGTCCTCTTCGGGCCGGTGCCGCCGGCGCGCTGGGGACCGCCGCCGGACCGGCCCCGGCACCGTGTCCTCTGGGCCGGCGACGGGGATTGGCCCAGGTGGGACGGGGTAGGAAGCCATCCGACGATGGCGGCCCTGCGTCTCGACGAGGTGTTGGCCGCGGTGGCCGAGGTGGAGAGGGTGGTGCGGGTCTCCAGTGCGGTTGCGGCGTAGTGACCCGGGTCGACCGGGGTACGGGCGGCGTCGGCGCGGTCGGGGCTGGCACTTCGTCGACCCGACCGGTGCTCCGGTCCGCGACGAGGAGGTCCTGGCCCGGCTGCGGGAGTTGGTCATTCCTCCGGCCTGGCAGGACGTCTGGATCTCGCCGTACCCGAACGGCCACATCCAGGCGATCGGGGTCGACGCGGCCGGACGCAAGCAGTACGTCTACCACCCGCGGTGGCGGGAGAAGCAGGACGAGGCGAAGTTCGACCACATGTTGGAGGTGGCCCGGCGGCTTCCGGCGCTGCGGGAGCGGGTGGGGCGTGACCTGGACGGCCGGGGGTTGAACCGGGACCGGGTGCTCGCCACCGTGGCCCGCCTGCTGGACATGGGGATGTTCCGCGTCGGCAGCGACCAGTACGCGGCCGGCGACGACCCGACGTACGGGGTGTCGACGCTGCGCCCCGAGCACGCCCGGTCCCGCGGCGGCTGCGTGGTCCTGGTGTTCCCGGCGAAGGGCGGCATCGAGCAGGTACGCCGGATCGAGGACCCGGAGTTGTGTCAGGTGCTGGTCAACCTGCGCCGTCGGCGTCGGCGGGCGGACCGGCTGTTCGGCTACTGGGACGGTCGGGACTGGCGGGATGTGCGCAGCGACGAGGTGAACGGCTACCTGCGCGACGCCAGTGGTGGGGAGATGACCGCCAAGGACTTCCGCACCTGGCACGCGACGGTGCTCGCCGCCACCGAGTTGGCCACCGTCGCTCCGGCCCGGTCGGTGACCGCGCGCCGCAGGGCGGTGGTCGCCGTGATGCGCGCGGTGGCCGAGCTGCTGGGCAACACTCCGACGGTGGCTCGTGCGTCGTACGTGGATCCTCGGGTGGTCGACCTCTACCACGACGGGGTGGTGGCGTCGGTGGATCCGAAGGCGTCACGCGAGGAGGCCGAGCGGGTCGTCCTGGAGTTGTTGGAGAAGGCCTGACCGGCCCCGCCTACGATCCTGGGGGGAAGTGGCGGGGCCGGAGACTCGGCGTGGTCGGGAGGCCACCGGGCGGCCGCCCGCCGCGCTCACACGGCGGGCGCCTCGCCACGGCCCCCGTTGGCGGCCCACCGCGAGCGGTCGGCCACGTGGTGTCAGTCTGCCCGCCTCGAGTTGACCACGGACGCCGCGCCGTTGACGATCCGCGCCGGATGCGAGGCGGTGTCGCGATGTTCCTGCGGGCTCACCCCGTAGGCTGCCCGGAACGCCCGGCTGAAGTGGGCTTTGTCGGGGAAGCCCCACCGTGCCGCGATGGTCTGCACCGGTTGGTTGCGCAGCGCCGGGTCGGACAGGTCGCGTCGGCACCGGGTCAGCCGCAGATCGCGGATGTACGACGCCACAGTGCTCTCTTCGGCCTCGAACAGTCGGTGCAGGGACCGCACCGAGATGTGGTGGGCGTCGGCGACGACCCCGGGGTTGAGGGTCGCGTCGCCCAGGTGCCGGTGGACGTACGCCTGCACCTGGGCGAGCAGTGCCCGGCGGCGCACCTCGGCGGGTACGGCGTCCTCGGCGACCAGGTGTCGGCCGAGCATGGTGGTGGCCAGGTCGAGCCCGATCGCGCCGAGCCGGCTCGCGTCGGCGGCATGGTACTGCTCGGGGTGCCCGGTCACCTGGACGAGGAACTGCGCCAGCAGCGCCCCGATCCCCTCGCTGCCGGACATCCGGCCGCCGTAGAGCGCGGCCATCCGCTGCGGCGGCAGCGGCAGCGCGGCGTGGGGGATCATCGTGATGATCGAGGTCGCCTGGTCCCGTTCCGGCTCCGTCGCGTGGTGGCAGACGTCGTGCGGCCGGGACGCGTCGTAGAAGGTGAACTCGCCGGCCTGGATCTCGCTGCGGTGGCCGTCCTGGCTGGACGTGCCGACACCGCCGGTCGTGAGGGCGAGGATGTAGAGCTCCGGGTCGGACTGACGGACCTGCTTGCGGCCCCGGGTGGCGTCCAGGGACGGGTACTCGTACTGCACCAGTTGGACCGGGCTGAGGTCGATGAAGTCGGCGCGCGCGGCGAAGTCGTCGCTGTGCGCGGACCGGATGCGCAGCGGTGCCGAGGTGCGGGCGACCAGGTCCAGCCACATGCCGAACCGTTCGGCCGGTGGCAGGACTGTGGTGTCGATGGTGTCTCTCGGCAACATCCGGGCCCCCTCAGGCTGCTCGGCGTCGGATCAGTGCCTCGACTCCGTCGAGGATCCGGTCCAGGCCGAAGACGAATTCGTCGTCCGGGTCGTCGTCCTGTTTGAGCACACCGGCGCCCAGCACCCGGTGCAGCGCCGGGAAGCGGGCCGGGTCGATGAGCCGGGCCAGCATCCGGTTGTAGGCGGGCATCATCTCGCTCGGCGTGACGCCGGATGCCTGGGCGCCCTCGGCGATCTGCGACGTGAGGGTGGCCTCGTTGCGGACGTACCCGGTGATCAGGAGGAGCACCGACATCTTCTCGCTCTCGCCGAGCGTGGTGCCGTCGAGGCAGCGCAGCCCGTCCTCCAGCCAGCCGAGCTGCTGCGGGGTGATCGGCGGGCCGCTGATCGGCACGTGCAGCAGCCAGGTCCGTTGCCGCAGCACCTCGTGCTCGGCCCAGGCCCAGCGGGTCAGCCCGGCACGCCAGTCGTCCTGCGGTGCGGGCGGGCCGGGGGACGGGCCGTAGCCGGCGTCCACCATGAGCAGCAGCAGCTCGTCCTTCGAGCCGACGTACCGGTAGAGGGCCATGGTGGCGGCGCCCAACTCCTTGGCCACCCGGCTCATCGACACGGCTGCCAGGCCGTCGGCGTCGGCCACGCGCACGGCGGCGTCCACGATGGTGGGCACGCTCATGCCCGGCCGGGGGCCCTTGGGTGGGCGTTCTCGCAGCCCCCAGGCGCTCTCGATGGCCGGCGGGAGTTTCGGCCCGCTGTCGTCTGTCTTCGCCGCCACTTTTCCTCCTTGCCCCGCCATCCTAGTTCTGCGTATGGTCTACGCATAACAGCGTACGCCATACGCAGAAAGGCAGATGATCATGACGACCACCACCACACCGGCACCGCGAGCGGGTCGGCGGGAGTGGACCGGGCTCACGGTGCTGATGCTTCCGCTGCTCCTGGTCTCGATGGACGTGTCGGTGCTCTACTTCGCCGTCCCGTTCATCAGCGCGGAGTTGCGCCCCACCGCCACCGAGCAGCTCTGGATCTTCGACATCTACGGCTTCGTGCTGGCCGGGCTGCTCATCACCATGGGCGCCCTCGGCGACCGGATCGGCCGACGTCGACTCCTGCTCATCGGCGCCACCGCCTTCGGGGCGGCGTCACTGCTGGCCGCGTACGCCGACAGCACCGCGACGCTGATCGCCGCCCGCGCCCTGCTCGGTGTCGGCGGGGCCACCCTGATGCCCTCGACCCTCGCCCTGGTGCGCAATATGTTCCACGACGCCAGGCAGCGCGGCACCGCCGTCGCCGTCTGGACCGCCACCCTCACCGGCGGCATCGCGGTCGGCCCCGTGCTCAGCGGCGTCCTGCTGGAGCACTTCTGGTGGGGCTCGATCTTCCTGATCAACATCCCCGCGATGCTGATGCTGCTCCTGCTCGCCCCGCTCCTGGTGCCCGAGTTCCGCAACCCGGCGACCGGGCGGTTCGACCTGATCAGCGCGGCGCTGTCGCTCGGCGCGCTGCTGCCGGTGATCTACGGCATCAAGGAGATGGCGCGCGACGGCGTCAGCCCGCTGCGGGTGCTCGCCATCGTCGGCGGCCTGCTGGTGGGCGCGCTCTTCCTGCACCGCCAGCGGACCCGGGCGTACCCGATGGTCGACCTCCGGCTGTTCCGCCGTCGCGGCTTCGGCGGGGCGCTCGCGGTCAACCTGCTGGCGATGTTCGCCCTCGTCGGCTTCGCCATCTTCACCACCCAGCACCTCCAGCTGGTGCTCGGCCTGAGCCCGCTGCGGGCGGCACTGTGGAGCCTCGTGCCGTCCCTCGCCGTGGGCGGAGTCGCGCCGGCCGCCGCCGCCCTCGCCCACCGCGTCGAGCGGGCGTACCTGATCGGTGCGGGCTTCGGGATCGCCGCGGTCGGCTTCGTGGTGTTGACCCGGGTCACGCCGGAGACACCACTGTGGCTGCTCCTCGTCGGCGCCAGTGTGTACGCGGGTGGCCTGGTGATGGTGATGTCCCTCGTCACCGAGCTCGTCCTCGGCGCGGCGCCGCCCGAGCAGGCCGGTGTCGCGTCGGCGCTGACCGAGTCCAGCAGCGAACTGGGTGGTGCGCTGGGAATGGCGATCCTGGGCAGCGTGGGCGCGGCGGTCTACCGCCGCGAGATCGTCGACGGCCTGCCGGCCGGGCTGCCCGCCGACACCGGCGACGCGGCCCGGGAGACGCTGGGCGGCGCGCTCGCCGTCGCCCAGGGGCTGCCGGCGGACCTGGCCGACGGGGTACGACACGTCGCCGCCGTCGCGTTCACCGACGGGCTGCACCTGGCCGCGTACGCCGCCATGGCGGTGATGCTGCTGGGCGCGGTCACCGCGCTGGTCGCCCTGCGCGGCGTCCGACCGGCCGACTCCACGGCACTGGCCGCCGAGCCGACCGGTCCGGTCGACCCCTCGCTGTCGTCGGTCAGTCGTTGAGCACGTGCGCGAGCCGGTCGCGGAAGCGCCGCTCGGAGTCGCTGACGGATTCGCCGCCGATGCCCAGCAGTCCACCGCTGGACGCGGCGCCCACCACCTGCTCGGCGATCTGCACGAGCCAGTGCCGGTACGCGCCGGCCTCGCCCTCGTCGACACGGGCGGCCAGCAGCGCGGAGGCCTGGCCGGCCCGCAGCAGCACGTCGTCGATCAGCGCGCGCGGGTCGTCGGGCGCGATGACCGGCAGCTCCGCGCCGGCCTCCGGGTCGCCGACCCGGGTCACGATCTCACCGGCCACGGCGGCGACCAACGGGCTGGCCGACTCGCGGCCGGCAGAGATGGTCTCCAGGCCGGCTGCGGTCTCCGCCATGGTCCGGCGGGTGCCGTCGGACTCGGCGGCGCTCGCCGCGGTCAACACCGACTGCGGCAGGCCGACCAGCAACCCCCACTCCCCGTCGGAGAAACCGAAACCGGTGTACGCCGGCTGCTCGATCACGGCAATGCCCCTTCCGCCCTGCTCTGCTTGGTCAAACGGTGCTCTGATCGGTCGATCCACCGGGCCCGCCACGGGCACCCGGGTCAGGCTAGTCCAGGGTCAGCAGGCCCTGTTCGGACACCACGCGCACCGACAACGTCTTGTACCCGACCTCGTCGAAGAGAACCGTCATCTTGTCGTCCTCGTAGGAGAGCACCAGGCCCTGGCCCCACTCCGGGTGACGCACCCGGCTGTGCACCGGGAACGGGCCGACCGCGCCCTGGTCGGCGACGCTGGTGCCGTTGTGGCAGTTGTCGCAGTGGCCGCAGACGTCGGTCATCTGCTCGCCGAAGTAGGCCAGCAGGGTCTGCCCCCGACAGGCGGTGGTCTCGGCGAAGGCCCGCATCATGTCGGTGCGGGACCGCGTGACCGTCTGCTGACGCTCCGCCTCGGTCAGTGCCGCCGTGGCGGCGTCGGTCGGCGTGGGGGAGTAGCGCGGGGCGCCGATGCGCTGGCGGGCGCGCGGCTCGGCGGCACCGACCTGCTCCAGCAGGGCCAGATACTGGCCCAGCTTGCGCGGCCCGAGCCCGGTGGCCTCGCGCAGCTCGGTCTTGGTGGCCGGCTTGCGACGCAGCAACGCGGCCAGGTCGCGCAACTCGTCGGCGTCGGGCAGACCGCCGCTGAAGAACCGTTGCAGACCCACGTCCTCGGCCCGCCACAGCAGCAGCACCCGGGCCGGCTGCCCGTCGCGACCGGCCCGGCCGATCTCCTGGAAGTAGCTGTCCGGCGAGTCGGGCAGCGCCATGTGCACCACCCAGGCGATGTTCGGCTTGTCGATGCCCATCCCGAACGCCGAGGTCGCCACCATGATGGGGACCTCGTCGGCGAGGAACGCCTCGTGCAGCTCCGCGCGCGCCCCGACCGGCATCCCGCCGTGGTACGACAGCGCCGGGAAGCCGGCGTCGGTCAGCCGGGCGGCTAACTCCTCCGAGGAACGGCGGGTCGGCACGTAGATGATTCCCGGCCGCCCCTCGTCGCGCAGCAGCGTCATCAGACGCCGCCACCGGTAGTCCTCGTCCGGGCAGTGCGCGACCTCCAGGAAGAGGTTGGGCCGGTCCAGCCCGGAGATGACCACGTCCGGATCGCGCAGGCGCAGGCGGGCGATGATGTCGTCGCGGACCGGCGGGGAGGCGGTGGCGGTGAGCGCGACCACCGGCGGCCGACCGAGGCCTTCGATGAGGTGCCCGAGCGCCAGGTAGTCGGGGCGGAAGTCGTGCCCCCACGCGGAGATGCAGTGCGCCTCGTCGATCGCCACCAGCGCCGGCTTCAGCGAGGCGACCTCGGCCATCCGGTCGGGGTTGCTGAGTTGCTCCGGGGTGATGAACAGGAACTCGGCCCGGCCCTCGCGGACCTCGGTGATCGCCTCGGCCTGCTGGGCGGCCGACTCGTTCGAGCTGATCCGCACCGCCCGCAGCTCGGGGCGCTGCCGTTCGTTGAGGGCGGCGATCTGGTCCTGTTGGAGCGCCAGCAGCGGAGAGATCACCACGGTGGGGCCGGGGATCAGGCTGGCCGGGATCTGGTAGATGGCCGACTTGCCGGCGCCGGTGGGCAACACCACCAGGGCGTCACGTCGCTTCATCACCGCGCGCATGGCGGCCAACTGGTTGGGCCGCAGTGCCTTCCAGCCGAAGAGGCTCCGGGCCGCGCGGCGCAACGTCATCGAATGCGTGGACAGTTTCATCGACGGCCGGAGGTACCCGAGCCCATGACCGCCGAAACGCAATCCGGCGATCATGGGCTCGGTCGGGCGGCCGGGTGGTCAGCGCAGGCGGGGCAGGACCTCGCGCTGGTAGAGGTCGAACAGGCCCTGGTGGTGCGGGCCGGTGTTGGCCACGTAGACCTCGTCGAAGCCGGCCTTGGCGTACTTGTCGATCATCTCCAGGTGCGCGTCCACGCTGTTCCCGCAGACGAACGCCTCCTTCAACATCTCCGGCTCGACCAGCTCGGAGGCCTGCTCGAAGTGCCGTGGTGAGGGCAGCACCTGGGACAGCTCGCCGGGCACCCCCGCGTTCGGCCACCGCTCGTACGCGATGCGCATCCCCTCGTCCTCGCTGTCGGCGTACGCCGCCTTGAAGCCGGCCTGGCACGGCTTGTCACCGCCACCGTTCTCGCGGAAACGCCGGACCATCTCGCCGTCGGGCACGGTGCTCACGTAGCCGTCGCCGATGCGCGCGGCGAGGTCGATCGCCTTCGGGCCGAAGCCGGAGACGTAGATCGGCGGGGGAGTGTCGGGCAACGTGTAGATCCGCGCGTGTTCGACGGTGTAGTGCGTGCCGTGGTGGTTGACGAACCCGCCGCCCCACAGCTCGCGGATCACCGCGACGGCCTCCTCCAGCATCTCCAGGCGGACGTCCGCCTGCGGCCAGGCGTCACCGAAGATGTGCTCGTTGAGCGCCTCGCCGGTGCCGACGCCGAGCACGAACCGCCCGCCGTGCAGCACCGCGCTGGTCGCCGCCGCCTGCGCGATCACAGCCGGGTGGATCCGGACGGTCGGGCAGGTCACCGCGGTGGTCACCGGCAGTGCGCAGACCTGGCTGAGCGCGCCGATCATCGACCAGACGAAAGGGCTCTGGCCCTGGGCGTCGACCCAGGGGTGGTAGTGGTCGGAGATCCACAGCGCTTCGAAGCCGGCCCGTTCGGCACCCTGCGCCTGCTCCAGCAACTCGGCTGGCGTGAGCTCCTCACTGGACAGAAAGTATCCGATCCTCATGGTCTCCCCTTCGAGCGTGCGCTCCTGCTGATGGGGAAGCCGTACCCCGGGCGTGGTCGGCCACACCGGCCGGGGCCCGTTCGGTCAGCGCCGGCCGAACATCGCGCGGATCGCGGCGAGCAGCAGCAGGGCGCCGACCACCAGGCCGAGCAGGCGTACGCCGGGGATGTCGGCGGGGTTCGTCGCGTCGGCCAGCAGGGCGGGGTCCATCCCCGCACTCTCCCCGGGGACCGGGCCCTGAGGCAACTGTAAGGTTTATTGACTATTGAATCGCCCGGTGTGACCATGGCATGACCGCCTGCCGGTGGCGGTGCGCCGATGGCGCGCGAGAGATGGGGTACGGGGGCCGCATGAGCGAGCGCAACCAGCGGATCGACGGGGGCGCACCGACGCCGGCGATCGAGACCGGGCGTCCTGAGGGGGCGGTGTGACCACCCCCGCGGGCCACCTCCCGGCGCTCGCCGCCGCCGTCCTGCAACCCGGGTTCGTCGGCACCACCCCGCCACCGTGGGTGTGCCGATGGCTCGGTGAGGGCCTCGGCGCTGTGGTGCTCTTCGCCCGCAACGTCGTCGACCCCGCACAGGTGGCGGCGCTCACCGCGACGCTGCGCGCGGAACGGCCGGACATCATCGTCGCGATCGACGAGGAGGCCGGCGACGTCACCCGGCTCGAATCGGTGCACGGCAGTACCCGGCCCGGCAACTTCGCCCTCGGCGCGGTCGACGACCCGGAGCTGACCGAGGCGGTCGCCCGGGACCTCGGCGTCGAGCTGGCCGCGGCCGGAGTGACCCTCAACTACGCCCCGGACGCCGACGTCAACTCCAACCCGGACAACCCGGTGATCGGCGTGCGCTCCTTCGGCGCCGACCCGGCGCTGGTCGCGCGGCACACCGCCGCCTGGGTACGCGGGCTCCAGGCCGGTGGCGTGGCCGCCTGCGCCAAGCACTTCCCGGGCCACGGCGACACCCGCGTCGACTCCCACCACGACCTGCCGCGGATCACCGCCGACCGGGACCGGCTCGACGCCTGCGAGCTGGCTCCGTTCCGGGCCGCCGTGGCCGCCGGCGCGCAGGCGGTGATGACCGGCCACCTGCTGGTACCGGCGCTCGACCCGCAGCTGCCGGCCACGCTGAGCCAGCGCATCCTGGGCGGGCTGCTCCGCGACGAGATGGGCTTCTCCGGTGTGGTGGTGACCGACGCGATCGAGATGCGCGCCGTCGCCGACCGGTACGGCTTCGCCGGGGCGACCGTCCGCGCCCTGGCGGCGGGGGCCGACGCGATCTGCATCGGCGGCGAGCGGGCCGACGAGGAGGCGGCGCGCGAGCTGCGCGACGCCATCGTCGCCGCCGTCGTCTCCGGTGACCTTCCCGAGGAGCGACTCGCCGAGGCCGCCAAGCGGGTCGGACAACTGGCCGCCTGGACGATGGCCGCCCGCACCGCCGGGTCGGCCGGGCGGCGCGACACCGCCGACGTCGGGCTGGTCGCCGCCCGCCGCGCCGTCCGGGTAACCGCCTCCCGGAGCGCCACGGACGCGCTGCCGCTGACCCGCGCGGCGTACGTCGTCGAGTTCGAGCCACTGCGCAACATCGCCATCGGCGCGGAGACCCCGTGGGGGATCGGCGCTCCCCTGGGCGAGTTGCTGCCCGGCACCAGCACGGTCCGCTACGCCGAGCCCGATGTGCCGGCCGACCCCGGTGCCGCAGCGGGCACCCGCCCACTGGTTCTGGTGGTCCGCGACCTGCACCGGCACGACTGGATGCGCTCCGCCGTGCACCGCGCGTTGGCCGCCCGGCCGGACGCGGTGGTGGTCGAGCTGGGCGTGCCGGAGCTGGTGACCGGCTCGGTGCACCTGGCCACCCACGGCGCCACCCGGGCCAGCGGCTGGGCCGCCGCGGAGGTGCTGACCGGCGCCCGCTGACCGGCGGCCCCCCGTCGACCGACCCGCGCCCGCCGGCGGGCGCGGGTCACGGCAGGTCGGCCACCAGGTCGGCGTACTCGGGGTGCTTGTCGATGAACGCCGCCATGAAGGGGCACTGCGGCACCACGGTGGCCCCCCGGGCGCGGACCTCGTCGAGGGTGCCCCGGATCAGCGCGCCGCCCACGCCCCTGCCCTGGAAGCCCCGGTCCACCTCGGTGTGAGTGAAGACCAGGACCTCCCCGCGCATCAGGTACGCGGTGAAGCCGGCCAGCGCGTCGTCGACCAGGATCTCGAAGCGGTGCTTCGCCGGGTTGTCCTCGACCAGGGTGCTCATCCGGCCATTGTCCCCGCGCCGTCGGCCAGCGCGTCGAGTTCGGCGAGCAACCGGTCCACCTCGTCGGCGGTGTTGTAGTGGTAGATGCTGGCCCGCAC
This sequence comes from Micromonospora chokoriensis, assembly GCF_900091505.1. Classification (NCBI taxonomy): domain Bacteria; kingdom Bacillati; phylum Actinomycetota; class Actinomycetes; order Micromonosporales; family Micromonosporaceae; genus Micromonospora; species Micromonospora chokoriensis. The sequence continues at coordinate 5,894,764 of NZ_LT607409.1, read as the reverse complement.
CGCGCCGCCGCTGTCACGCAGACCCATCATCTGGAAGTACTCGTAGGCGTAGTAGTTGCCGACGGAGAGGCAGAACCCGGCGGCGCCCAACGCCTCCTGGGTGGCCCCCGGCGACATCCCGGCGACCCGGAACGACACCGTCGGGCAGCGTCGCGCCGGCGAACCGTAGACGGTGATCGCCGGCCGCTGCGCCAGCCCGGCGAGCAGCCGGTCCAGCAGTGCCTCCTCGTGCGCCTGCGCGGCGGCCAGCCCGGCCCGCAGCCGCGCCCGCCGGTCCCCGACCGCGTCCGGGTCCAACCCCGCCAGGTGCTCCACCGCCGCCGTCACACCCGCGAGCAGCGGGAAGCTCGGGGTTCCGTACTCGAACCGGTCCGGCACCGCGTCCGACGACGGCATCAGCTTCGCCGGGCGCAGCGCCGCCCACCGGGCCGGGTCGGCCACCATCGCCGCCAGGTGCGGGCCGGACCACTTGTACGCGCTGGTGACCAGCACGTCCGCGCCGAGCGAGGCCAGGTCGGTCGGGCCGTGCGGAACCGAGTGCACTCCGTCGACGTGGACCAGCGCGCCGACCGCGTGCGCGGCCTTGGCGATGGTCGGCACGTCCGGCACGGTGCCGATGGCGTTGCTGCCGGCGGTCACCGCGACCAGGCGGGTCCGCTCACCGACCAGGTCGGCGTACTGGTCGGCGGGCAGCTCGCCGGTGCCCGGGTCGACCTCGGCCCAGCGCACCGTCGCGCCGGCCGCCTCGGCGGCCTGCACCCACGGCCGGATGTTCGCGTCGTGGTCGAGCCGGGACACCACCACCTCGTCACCCGGGCGCCAGGTCGCACCGAGCGTGCGGGCCAGGGTGTACGTCAGCGCGGTCGCGCTCGGCCCGAGCACCACCCCGGCCGGGTCGGCGCCGAGCAGGTCGGCCACCGCCGAACGGGCCTCGGCCACCAGCTCCAACGACCGGCGCCCCGGTACGGAGGCGGCGCTGCGGTTGCCGACCGCCGACCGCATGGCGTCGGTGACCGCGTCGATCACACCCGCCGCGGTCTGGGTGCCACCGGCACCGTCGAAGTGGACGAAACCCTCGGTCAGGGCGGGGTACGCGGCCCGGGTGCGGGCGATGTCGAACGGCATGTCCCGGACCCTAGCCGGGGCGGTTCCCGCGCTCGCTGTCGCCTCGGCGTCGCGGGCGTCTCGTACTCTTGGCGGGGTGACGAACCGACCCGCCACCATGCCCATGCCCTCCGTCCGCCGCGCCGCCGGTCTCTTCGCCGGTCTGTCGCTCGGCCTCGCCGTGCTCGCCGGTTGCAGCTCCCAGGGCGCCTCCACCGACTGCGGGCTGGACGCCTGCACCGTCACCTTCGAGCGAGGTGTCGAAGCGAGCACCACCATCCTGGGCGTCGAGGCCAAACTGGTCGGCGCCGAGGGCGACCAGGTGACCGTCGAGGTCGCCGGTGAGCAGCTCACCCTCACCACGGGTCAGCAGGCCGCCGAGGCCGGCGGTTTCGCGGTCACCCTGGACAGCGTCACCGACCAGCAGGTCAAGGTCCGCGTTTCCCGCAACCCGGGTAACTGATCCCCGTCGGGGAGGCGGTGGCCGACGTTTGGAAATCGTCGTAATCGGAGATTGTGGCGGCATGTCACTCACCCGTAGCGCGCAAGCCACCGCCTCCCGAACGGCGGACAGCCGGTGGCTGGAACTCCTCGCCCGGGCCGGCTTCATCGGCTACGGCATCGTCCACCTCCTCTTCGCCTGGTTGGCGTTGCAGATCGCGTTCGGCACGTCGTCCGACGACGGCGACCAGTCCGGCGCGCTGCGTACCCTCTCCGCACAGCCCCTGGGTAAGTTCCTGGTCATCGCCGTCGCCATCGGTCTGCTCGCGATGGCGATCTGGCAGGCGCTGGAGGCGGCGGTCGGCCACCGCGCCGAGCGCGGCAAGGAGCGGGTCATGGAACGGGTCGCCTCGGCGGGCCGGACCATCGTCTACCTCTACTTCGCCTGGACCGCGTTCAAGGTCTTCAAGGACGCCGGGTCGAACAGCGCCGACCAGCAGGAGGCGCTGACCGGCAAGCTGATGACCTCCAGCGGGGGCCGGTGGCTGGTCGGCCTGGCCGGTCTGGTGCTGGCCGCGATCGGCGTCGGCCTGGTCATCTACGGCGCCCGCAAGAAGTTCGAGAAGCACCTGAAGACCGGTGAGATGAGCCCGAAGACCCGCCAGTTGGCCCGCCGACTCGGCATGGCCGGATACATCGCCAAGGGCGTCGCGTACGGCATCTCCGGTCTGCTGGTCATCGTGGCGGCGGTCAACTACGACCCGGAGAAGGCCCGTGGTCTGGACGCCGCGCTGCACACGCTGCGCGAGCAGTCGTACGGCATGTTCCTGCTGACCCTGGTCGCCCTGGGCATCGCCGCCTTCGGCGTCTACTGCTTCCTCCAGTCCCGGTACCGCAAGGTCTGAGCTGGTCGATATCGCGGACATCGGGCACTCTTGGGCTTTTGCCCGGAGTGCCCGACGTCTGATCGAAGGGAAGCAACGGAGCTGTGCAGAACTATCTCGAAACGGCCGTCGCCGCGCTCGTCGCGGCGGCGGTCGCTCTCTTCCTGGTCGAGGTCGTCCACCGGCTGACCCGGCGGTTCGGCCGTCGGTCACAGCTGCTGACCGAGCTGACCGACCACGCCCACCGCCCGTTCCAGGTCGCCGGGACGGTCCTCGCCGTGCAGTTCGCCGTCCGCTTCAGCACCGGGTACGCGGTCGGCGAGAGCTGGCGTCGCCTGCTGCTGCACCTGCTCGTCCTCGCCGTCATCGCGACGGTGGCCTGGTTGGTGGCCGCGCTGCTGGTCGTCGTGGAGGACACCGCGCTGGCCCGGTTCCGGGTCGACGTGCCGGACAACCGGCACGCGCGGCGGGTCCGGACCCAGGTGGTGATGCTGCGCCGACTGACCATCGCCGTGATCGTCATCCTGACCGTCGGCGTGATGCTGATGACGTTCCCCAGCGTGCGAGGCATCGGCGCGGGTGTGCTGACCTCGGCCGGTGTGGTCGGTGTGGTGGCCGCGCTCGCCGCGCAGAGCCTGCTGGGCAACGTGTTCGCCGGCCTCCAGCTCGCCTTCAGCGACGCCGTCCGGCTCGACGACGTGGTGGTCGTCGAGGGGGAGTGGGGTCGGATCGAGGAGCTGACCCTGAGCTACGTGGTGGTGCAGATCTGGGACGACCGGCGGCTGATCCTGCCCACCTCGTACTTCACCACCAAGCCGTTCCAGAACTGGACGCGCACCGAGTCGGCGGTGCTCGGCACCGCCGAGTTCGACGTCGACTGGGCGGTGCCGGTGCAGACCATGCGTGAGGAACTGCGCCGCCTGGTCGAGGGCACCGAGCTGTGGGACGGGCGGGTGTGCGTCCTGCAGGTCACCGACGCCACCGGCGGAATGGTCCGCATTCGTGCGCTGGTCAGCGCCGCCGACGCGGGGAGCCTGTGGGATCTGCGCTGCCTGGTCCGGGAGCACCTGGTGACCTGGATCCGGGACAACCGCCCGACCGCGATGCCCCGGGTGCGCACCGAGCTGGGTGACTCCACCAGCAACCTGCCCTGGCAGTGGGTGCAGCCGAGGCGGCCGGTACGCCGCCGGTCCGACACCGAGGCGCCCGACGACGCCCGCGTCTTCGGCGGCAGCGACGACGGCGACGCCCGCAGCGAAGCCTTCGTGGGCCCCGAAGAAACCCGCCCCTGACCCGCCCACCCCGGACCCCTGATCAGGGTTGATCAAGAGGTTCGCGTCACCGAGGCCGCGTTTCGTGACCGAAACCTCTTGATCACGCGGGAAGGGGACCGGGTGGGCTGGGAGGTTTGGTCGGGCTTGGGTGGGGGATGTGCTGCCGGACGTCTCTGCCGCGATCACGGCATCGGCCGGCGTATTCGCGGCGCGGCGTGTGGACAACGCGGACGGGCGGCTGCTCGGCGCGCTTTAGGATTGACGGGCGGCGACTCCGGGCATACAGCGCGGTGATGAGGAAAGGAGGACAGCATGGCTGACGTGGCGAACGCCCGCACATCCCACAACGGGAGCGAGCCCTCCACCGCCGAGTTGGTGCAACGGGCCACCGAACAGGTCTCCCGTCTGGTGCGGGACGAACTGGCGCTGGCCCGGGCGGAGTTGACCCAGAAGGGCAAGCACGCCGGCATCGGGATCGGCCTCTTCGGAGGCGGCGGTGCGCTGGCGTTCTTCGGCCTGGGCGCGTTGGTCGCCACGGCGATCCTGCTGCTCGACCTGGTGTTGCCCGCCTGGGCCGCCGCGCTGATCGTGGCGGTGGCCTGTTTCCTGGTGGCCGGCATCCTCGCCCTGGTGGGCAAGAAGCAGGTCAGCCGTGCCGTCCCGCCCGTGCCGGCGGCGACGGTCCGCAGCCTCCGCGCCGACGTGGACACTGTCACCGCCGCGGTGAAGGACAGGGGGCGGCAATGACCGGCAACGGGACCGGCGACACCGAGGCGCTGCGCGAGGAGATCCGTCGCACCCGGGTCGAGCTGGGCGAGACGATGGAGGCGTTGGCCGCCAAGGCCGACGTCAAGGCGCGCCTGAAGGAGTCCGCAGGGCAGGCGAAGGAGCGGATGCGCGAGCAGGCGGCGCAGACCGTCGCCCGGGTCCGCGGGCAGGCCGTGCGGGGCGCCGGGATGGCGCGGGCGCAGGCCCACCACAAGGGTGAGCTGGTGCGTGACAAGGGCGAGGTGGTACGCCGCAACCCGGTGCCGTGGGCGGCCATCGCCGCCGGTGCGGTGGCCACCGTGGTGGTGTTGATGATCGTGCGGGGGAGGCGTAGGTGAGCAAGAGCATCAGCCGGGTCGCGTACCGGCCGGTCGGCGTGTTGTTGGGTATCGCCGCGGGCACGGTGGCCGGGGCGATCTTCCGGCAGGTCTGGAAGGTCACCGCGGGCGACGGTGAGGCGCCGAACGCGACAGACGAGGATCGCGGCTGGGGCGAGATCCTGGCTGCCGCGGCGTTGCAGGGAGCGATCTTCGCGGTCGTCCGGGCCGCCGTGGACCGGGGCGGCGCGGTCGGTGTCCGCCGGATGACCGGCTCCTGGCCGGACTGACCACAGCGACGTCGGCCCCCTTCCCGCATCGATGGGAAGGGGGCTTTCGCATGGGTTCGTACGCCGCCCAGCGGATCTCGGGCATCCGTCAGGTCACATGTCGGAGAAATTCGTCGGAGAGGTCGTGACAGACTTTTTGCGTACGTGATTTGCTGGTCCACGCTGTTGAGAGATGGCGTGGGTTGAGAGAAGTCTCCTTCGTGGGGCCACCTCAGGCGCCGCTGCTCGAAAACGGCCAATCGGCCGGACGGCGTGCACGGCCACCAGTTTTTAGAGGGAGATACACATGGCTCAGGGAACCGTGAAGTGGTTCAACGCTGACAAGGGCTTCGGCTTCATCACCGTGGATGGTGGGGGTGCTGACGTGTTCGTCCACTTCTCGGCCATCCAGACCAGCGGCTACCGCTCGCTGGAGGAGAACCAGCGGGTGGAGTTCGAGATCGCTCAGGGTCAGAAGGGCCCGCAGGCCGAGCAGGTTCGTCCCATCTGAGTGAGACGGCCGGCTCCCACCGGCCAGTGGGGCGACCCGGCCAGGGTCGTTGAAAGCCCTGCACCCCTCCCGGGGTGCAGGGCTTTTCCCCGTGTCCGGGTCGCTCAGGTGCGGCGGCGTGAGCGCAGACCGAACCAGAGCACCACCAGCCCGGCCAGCGACACGAGCGGCCCGATCACCGCCCAGATCCGCACATCGGTCATCAGGCTGCCGGTGACGTAGCCGAGGCCCTGCACCGTCCACACCGCACCGATCACGACGGCCAACAGGCCGAGGGTGAGCGCAAGCCAGCCCCTCATCACGTCCCCTCCCCGCTGCCCGAGGCAGCGCGCCGCCCTCCAGCATCGTCCGCCGGGCGGCGCGACGCGAGCACCCGGGAAGCGCGGGTCACCACCGGTCGTGCACCTGCGGGCGGATCAGTTCGTCGTAGATCTCGCGTACGGCTGCCAACTGCTCGTCGGTCAGCGGCGACAGGGCCGCCGTCGCGGCGTTGCGCCGGGCCTGGTCGGCGTCGCGGGCACCGGGGATGACCACTGTGACGCCCGCCTGGTCCAGCACCCACCGCAGCGCGAACTGCGCCATCGTGCGGTCCGCGTCGACCAGCGGCGCGAGCCGGCGGACGGCGGCGAGCCCCTGCGCGAAGTCGACACCGGAGAACGTCTCGCCGACGTCGAACGCGGCGCCCTGCCGGTTGTAGTTGCGGTGGTCGTCGGCGGGGAACTCGGTGTGCTCGTCGTAGCGGCCGGAGAGCAGGCCACTGGCCAGCGGCACCCGGGCGATGATGCCCACACCGGCCGCCGCGGCGGTGGGCAGGACCTGCTCCAACGGCTTGTGGCGGACCGCGTTCAGGATGATCTGGACGCTCGCCACACCCGGCCGGGCAATGGCGGTGAGGGCCTGGTCGCAGGTCTCGACGCTGACCCCGTACCCGGCGATGGCCTTCTCGGCGACCAGGGTGTCCAGTCCGTCGAAGACCTCGTCGGAGGAGAACACGGCGGTGGGCGGGCAGTGCAGCTGGACCAGGTCCAGCGTGTCCATTCCCAGGTTGGCCCGGGAGCGGTCGGTCCACTGCCGGAAGTTGGCCAGGGTGTACGCCTCCGGTCGCTGCTCGACGCGGCGGCCCATCTTGGTGGCGACGGTGAGCCCGGCGTCGGGCCGGGAGCGCAGGAAGCGGCCGATCAGTTGCTCGCTGCGGCCGTCGCCGTACACGTCGGCGGTGTCGAGGAAGGTGACTCCGGAGTCCACGGCGGCGGTGAGCACCGCCATCGCGTCGGCCTCGCTGACGGTGCCCCAGTCGGCGCCGAGTTGCCAGGCGCCCAGGCCGACCGCGCCGACGGTCCGGCCGAGCCGGGTGAAGCTGCGCTGTTCCATGCCCCGAGCCTAGTGATCGGGTTGCCGCGGTGCCACGCGAGTCGTACCTTGAAACAAGACGGACGTACGGTTTGGGGGCGACGTGTGGGATCCGACGGCCTACCTGCGCTACGGCGACGAGCGGTCCCGACCCTTCCACGACCTCGTCGCACGGATCCCCGCCGCGCGACCCCGGGTCGTGGTCGACCTCGGATGCGGCCCCGGCCAGCTCACCGCCACCCTCGCCGAGCGCTGGCCGACGAGCCGGGTCCTCGGCCTGGACTCCGCACCCGAGATGATCGACCGGGCCACCGCCCTGGGCGCTCCCGTCGACTTCGCGGTCGCCGACCTGCGCGACTGGCGTCCGACCGGCGACGAGGACGTGGTCGTCAGCAACGCCGCGCTCCAGTGGGTGCCCGGCCACCAGGAGCTGCTGCGCCGCTGGGCCGCCGAGCTGCCCGCCGGCGCGTGGCTCGCCATGCAGGTCCCCGGCAACTTCGACGCTCCCTCGCACCGCGCGCTGCGCGAGGTCGCCGACCGGCCGGCCTGGCGCGGGTCTGTCGCCCCGCTGCTGCGCGCGGACCCCGTCGACGACCCGGCCGACTACGCGGCCTTGCTGACCACCGCAGGCTGCGCGGTGGACGCCTGGGAGACTACTTACGTGCACCTGCTGCCGGCTCGGCCCGCCGCCGAGCACCCGGTCCTGACCTGGATGGAGGGCACCGCGCTGCGCCCGGTCCGGGCCGCGCTGGACGCCGCCGGCTGGTCGGCCTTCCGCACCGAGCTGGGGGTACGCCTCACCGCCGCGTACCCGGTGCGGCAGGGTCAGGTGTACTTCCCGTTCCGCCGCGTCTTCGTCGTCGCCCACACCGGCGACCAGGCCCTCGTCGCCGACACCGGCGACCATGCACAGGAGAACCCGTGACCGATCTGACCACCTTCATCGCCGGCCTGCCCAAGGTGGAGCTGCACGTGCACCACGTCGGCTCCGCCTCGCCCCGGATCGTCGCGGAACTGGCCGCCCGCCACGAGGGACGCACCCCGGTGCCGGCCGACCCCGACGCGCTCGCCTCCTACTTCGAGTTCCGCGACTTCGCGCACTTCGTCGAGGTGTACCTGAGCGTGGTGGACCTCATCCGCGACCCGGAGGACGTCTGGATCCTCACCCACGAGGTGGCCCGGGAGCTGGCCCGCCAACAGGTCCGGTACGCGGAGCTGACCATCACCCCGTACTCGCACGTGCGTCGGGGCATCCCCGCGCCGGCGTTCTGCGAGGCCATCGAGGACGCCCGCCAGCGCGCCCTGGCCGACTTCGGCCTGGAACTGCGCTGGTGCTTCGACATCCCCGGCGAGGCCGGCCTGCCCGCCGCCGAGGAGACGCTGCGCATCGCCCTGGACGAGCGGCCCGCCGGGCTGGTCAGCTTCGGGCTGGGTGGCCCCGAGATCGGCGTACCCCGGCCGCAGTTCCGGCCCTACTTCGACCAGGCCCGCGCGGCCGGTCTGCGCTCGGTGCCGCACGCCGGGGAGACCACCGGGCCACAGACGATCTGGGACGCGCTGAACGAGCTGGGCGCCGAGCGGATCGGGCACGGCATCTCCGCCGCCCAGGACCCGCAGCTGCTGACCTACCTGGCCGAGCGGCAGATCGGGATGGAGGTCTGCCCGACGTCCAACGTACGGACCCGGGCGGTGGCCAACCTCGACGAGCACCCGCTGCGTCAGCTCGTCGACGCCGGGCTGCTGGTCACCATCAACTCCGACGACCCGCCGATGTTCGGCACCACCCTCAACGACGAGTACGCGGTGGCGGCCCGACTCCTCGGGGCCGATCGCGAGGGCGTGGCCGGGCTGGCTCGCAACGCGGTGACCGCGTCCTTCCTCGACACCGCCGGCAAGCAGCGGATCACCGCCGAGATCGACGCGTACCGCGCCAGCGCCGGCTGAGCCGACGCCGAGGGGAAGAGAGAGCAGGGCGCGCGGCGGGAGCGTGGGTGTGGGGGGACCTGAGACTCCCGCCGCGCGCGCGGCTTCACCGGCCGTGGGTGCGTGGTGCGCTCGACCGGTGAAACTGTTGGGTTCCTGCACTGATCCTGTCAGCCCGCAACCGTCGCAGCTCGGTCGTTAACCGCGATCTAAGGAAGACTTGCACCGGGGCACAACCCCGGCCGGCACCGTCACTCGTCGGTCGGGCGCTGGCGCGGCCAGCGCCGGCCGGTGGCCTTCGTGTCCCGGGCGTCCCGCGCCATCCGACCCACCAGACCGAACCGGCTGACCTGACGGGGCGTCGCCTCCGGGTCGGCCAGCAGCATCACCACGCTGGCCCCGCCCAGCCGGGCACGGTCGATGCTCACCGAGCCGTTGGCCTGCAACGCCACCCGCTTCGCGATGTCCAGACCGAGCCCGGTCGAGCCCTGGTCGCTGGCCCCCCGACGCAGCGCCCGGTCCGGGTTGGCGATGCCGGGTCCGGCGTCGTCGACCCGGATCGCCACATAGCCGTCCCGCCGCGACACGGCCACCTCGAACGCGGTGCCCTGCGGCGTGTAACGGAAGACGTTGCCGATCACCGCGTCCAGCGCGGCGGCCAGCTCGGCCCGTGGCACCGGCGCGGGGATGCGCAACTGCGCGCCGTTGACCCGGTGCGGCCGGTTCTGGTCACCGGCCAGCGCCGCCCAGAACACCATCCGGTCCCGGACCACCTCGCTGACGTCGCACATCGCCGGCCCGGCCTCGTGCGCCACCGCCTTGCGGGTCGTCTTGATCAGCACGTCGATCTCACCCTCCAGGGTGACGATCGCCTGCCGGATCCGTCGGATGCCGCGGAGCCGGTCCAGCTCCGCCGGACTGAACGAACCCACGCTGGTGTCGTCGGACTCCAACGCCTCGGCGTCCAACCGCAGCACCGTCAACGGGGTACGCAGGCGGTGCGACAGGTCGGCCACCAACTCCCGCTCGTCGGTGCGGGCCGCGTCGAGGCGGTCGGCCATCCGGTTGAAGGCGTACCCGGCCTCGGCCAGTTCACGGGGACCGGTCGGCTCGACCCGTACCCCCAGGTCGCCGTCACCGATGGACAGCGCGGCCTTGACCAGACCCTTGGTCGAGTCCACCGCGCGGGCGGCCACCCGGTCGACCACCAGCACCGCCGCCCCGGCCATCGCCGCGCCGACCGCGAACAGCAGCATCCAGGTGCCGCCGCCCTCGCCCAACGACGAATCCGGGAGGAACACCTCGACCACCGCCGTCCGGTCACCGAGGACCACCGGGTCGAGTCGCACCACGCCGCCGTCGACGTCGACGACCAGCGACCGCTTGTCGGCGCGGGCCCGGTCCAGGTCGTCGCCGCCGGCCCGACCGGTCGACTCGTCCAACCCCAACCCGTGCACCACCGGCGGGAAGTCGGACCCCTCGGCGCTGGCCACCACGGCACGCTCGACGACCGCCGGGTCGGTGCTGACCGCCAGCGCGCCGGTCACCAGCGCACTACGCCGGGCCGCGTCGGCGATCGCCTCGTCCCGGCTCTGCTCCCGCAGGCTGAGCCCGAGCGGGATCAGGAAGGCGAGCGCGACGAGACTGCACATGCCGGCCGTGAGCAGGGCCAGCGCCGTCCTCAGTCCGGCGCCACCAACCGGAATCCGACCCCCCGCACGGTGCGCAGGTAGCGCGGCTTCGCCGCGGACTCGCCCATCTTTCTGCGAAGCCAGTACAGGTGTACGTCGATTGTCTGGTCCTCGCCGACCGATGGCTGCCGCCATACCTCCTCCAAGAGTTCCCGGCGGGACACTACCCGCCCAGGTCGCGCGGCGAGATACGCCAGCAGGTCGAATTCCTTCCGGGTCAGCGCCAGGGGCTCCCCGTCGAGCAGGGCGCTGCGCTCGCCCACGTCCACCCGGAGCCCACCGACGCTGTGCACCGCCGGTTGCACCGTCCGGCTGGCCCGCCCGGCCCGGCGCAGCACCGTGGTGATCCGCGCGTCCAGGTGCGCCCCCGTGAACGGCTTGACCATGTAGTCGTCCGCGCCCGCGCGGAGCAGCTTCACCACGGACTGCTCGTCGTCGCGGGCGGTGGCGATGATGATCGGGACGTCGGTGATGCCCCGCAGCATCCGCAACGCGTCCGAGCCGTCCAGGTCGGGCAGGCCCAGGTCCAGTACCACCAGGTCGGGTGTCTCCGCGGCGACCCGACGCAGCGCGTCCAACGCCGTACCCACGGCGTGCACGGCATGCCCACGATCGGTGAGGGACCGCAGCATCGCGCCGCGTACGACGTGATCGTCTTCGACCAGGAGCACGGAGGCCACGACAAGACCGTACTTGCCCTGGCAAGTTGATCGCGTCGCGGCGCACCTGAGGGGCGGGCCAGCTGGTACGACGACGTCGCCCAGGGCGTGCTGGGCGGCCTGGGCGTGATCGACTCGGGTTTCCGGAAGTCGGGCCGTCCTCGCGACGGGGATGCCGCGGTTTCCGGAAAACCGGAGTCGATCAACGAGAAGCGGGCACCGGTTCAGCCGGCGTCGCGGGTGCGTCGGTGGGTCCGGTGGCGTCGGCCCGGGTCGCGGGCCCGTCGGTGCGGCGGCCCGTCACTTCGGCCAGGGTCGGGGGCTGGTCCGCCTCGCCGGTCGCCTCGGTGAGCGTCAGGGGCTCGGCCGGGCCGCGTCGACGCCACCGGCTGACCAGCCAGCCGATCGCCGCACCGCCACCGAGCCCGGCGAGCAGGCCGGCGGCCAGCATTCCGTCGGCGCTGCCGGACTCTTCGCCGGCGTCGCCGGCACGGGCGGCCGAACCGTCGTCGGCACCGGCCGGTGCGCCGGGGGCCGGTACGCCGTGGCCTGCGCCGTGCGCGGCCGGTCCGGCAGCGCCCGGAGCCGCCGGCAACAGGGTCAGCACCGGGGCGCGGTGTGCGCCCGTCGCGTCCGCCCACCGGACCACAATGCCGTCGGCGTACGTCTGGACGACCTCGAAGGTGAGCCGCTCCGCCTGCGGCATCGGTCCCATGGACAGCGCCAGTCGGGCCGGCCCGGAGCCGCTATCGCCGACCCGCACCCAGGTCACCGCCGTGGTCACCGTGCTCACCCCGGAGGAGTGGATCCCGGCCAGCGGCTTGTCCAGGGTGCGGGAGCTCAGCCGGGGCGCCCACCCGTCCACCGACATCGGGTACACCTCGGCGATCGGCGCGTCGGCCGGCAACCGGACCTCGATCTGGTTCGTCTTCGTGCCGGCGCGCTCCTCCGGCACCGTGAGTTCGAGGCGTACGGCGTCGCCCTGCCGGGCCTCGGTCGGGGTGGTCGTCACGTCCGCCGCGGACGCCGCGCCGGGCCAGATCAGCAGCCCGGCGGCGGTCAGCGCGGTCACCGCCGCGATCCGCCGCCGGTGCTGGCCGCCGTGCGTGCTCGCCATCTCGTGCCCCCATCCGTCTCCGCGCGGCCGGCACCGGTTTCCGGCCACACCCTGTAGTTCGGATGCGGAGCCGGAAAGGTTCAACGCGAGCCGTCCGGAAGGCGGCGACGGCACGACCGATAGCATCGGCAGGAGCCGAGGATCGGCACCGTTTCGTACCGCTTGGAGGAGTCATCGTGTCCGCACCCCGTACCCCCGCCGTGGCCGACCCCGTCGTCGTCGCCGCCGGGACGACGGCGGCCGACGCGGTGGCCGCGGCCGGACTGCCCGCGAACGGCCCCAAGGCGATCGTCGTGGTTCGCGACCCGCAGGGTCAGCTGCGTGACCTGGACTGGTCGCCGGCCGAGGAGACCGTCGTCGAGCCGGTCAGCCTGGACTCGCCGGACGGGCTCAACGTGCTGCGCCACTCCACCGCGCACGTCCTGGCCCAGGCCGTGCAGGACGTCTTCCCCGAGGCCAAGCTGGGCATCGGCCCGCCGATCGAGAACGGCTTCTACTACGACTTCGACGTCGACAAGCCGTTCCAGCCCGATGACCTCAGCAAGCTCGAGAAGCGCATGCAGGAGATCATCAAGTCCGGGCAGCGGTTCCGCCGTCGCCGCTTCGGCAGCCTCGACGAGGCCCGCGCGGAGCTGGCCGACGAGCCGTTCAAGCTGGAGTTGATCGAGGTCAAGGGCGAGGGCCTGGACACCGACGAGGTCATGGAGGTGGGCGGCGGCGAGCTGACCATCTACGACAACCTCGACGCCAAGGAGGACAAGGTCTGCTGGTCGGACCTGTGCCGGGGCCCGCACCTCCCGACCACCCGCCTGATCGGCGCGTTCAAGCTGATGCGGTCCGCCGCCGCCTACTGGCGCGGGTCGGAGAAGAACCCCCAACTACAACGGGTGTACGGCACCGCGTGGCCGACCCGCGACGAGCTCAAGGCGTACCTGAAGCTGCTGGAGGAGGCCGCCCGGCGCGACCACCGCAAGCTCGGCGCGGACCTCGACCTGTTCAGCTTCCCCGACGAGATCGGCTCCGGCCTGGCGGTCTTCCACCCCAAGGGCGGCATCATCCGCCGGGAGATGGAGCACTACTCGCGGCGGCGGCACGAGGAGGCGGGGTACGAGTTCGTCAACACCCCGCACATCACCAAGGCGCAGCTGTTCCAGACCTCCGGTCACCTGCCCTACTACGCGGACACCATGTTCCCGCCCATGCAGCTGGAGGGCGCGGACTACTACCTTAAGGCGATGAACTGCCCGATGCACAACCTGATCTTCAGGGGGCGCGGGCGGTCGTACCGGGAGCTGCCGCTGCGGATGTTCGAGTTCGGCACCGTCTACCGGTACGAGAAGTCCGGTGTCGTGCACGGCCTGACCCGGGTCCGGGGCCTGACCCAGGACGACTCGCACATCTACTGCACCCGCGAGCAGATGGCCGGCGAGCTGTCCACGCTGCTGAGCTTCGTGCTGGACCTGCTGCGTGACTACGGGCTGGACGACTTCTACCTGGAGCTGTCGACCCGGGACGACTCGCCCAAGTTCATCGGCGCGGACGAGGACTGGGAGGAGGCCACCGAGGCGCTGCGGACCGCCGCCGCGACCTCCGGCCTGGACCTGGTGCCCGACCCGGGTGGCGCGGCGTTCTACGGGCCGAAGATCTCCGTGCAGGCGCGCGACGCGATCGGCCGGACCTGGCAGATGTCCACCATCCAGGTCGACTTCAACCAGCCGGAGCGGTTCGGTCTGGAGTACCAGGCCGCCGACGGCAGCCGCCAGCGGCCCGTCATGATCCACCGGGCGCTGTTCGGGTCGATCGAGCGGTTCTTCGGGGTGCTCACCGAGCACTACGCGGGCGCGTTCCCGGCCTGGCTGGCGCCGGTGCAGGTGGTCGGCATCCCGATCCGGGAGGATCACACCGACTACCTGCACGGCTTCGTGGCGGCGCTGCGCGCCGAGGGCATCCGCGCCCAGGTGGACGCGGGCGACGACCGGATGCAGAAGAAGATCCGCACCGCGCAGCAGCAGAAGATCCCGTTCATGGTGATCGCCGGTGACGACGACGTGGCCGCCGGCACCGTCTCCTTCCGCTACCGCGACGGCTCCCAGCGCAACGGTGTGCCGGTCGCCGAGGCCATCACCCACGTCCTCGACGTGGTCAGCTCCCGCACCAACATCGGCCCCTCGGCCGCCGCGGAGTGACGCGGCCGGCGCGCTTCCCCCGCTCGCCGCATGATCGTGCTCGATACAGGAAGTAGTGGCCTCCCGTCTTGACGTTTTCCCGTCGGGCAGGTGTCGCGGCACGCCTGCGGGGCTCCGTAGGATCGACTCGTGACAGGGGCGGAACGGCACACGGACATCGACGGCATGGCGGACGGCCTGGATCGGCTCTGGACGCCGCACCGGATGACCTACATCTCCGGTGAGGACCGCCCGGCCGAGGGCTACGAGAAGCCGACCGGTTGTCCGTTCTGCCGAGCCCCCCAGCTGCCGCCGGAGGAGAGCCTGGTGGTGGCCCGTGGCGAGCACGTCTTCGTGGTGCTCAACCTCTATCCCTACAACCCCGGGCACCTGCTGGTCTGCCCCTACCGGCACGTCGCCGACTACACCGACCTGGACGTGCCGGAGACCACCGAGCTGGCGTCGTACACCCAGACCGCGATGCGGGTCATCCGCAAGGTGAGCAACGCGCACGGCTTCAACCTGGGCATGAACCAGGGCGGGGTCGCCGGCGCGGGCATCGCCGCGCACCTGCACCAGCACGTGGTGCCCCGCTGGGGCGGCGACGCGAACTTCATGCCGGTGATCGGCCGCACCAAGGTCCTGCCGCAACTGCTGCACGACACCCGCGACCTGCTCGCCCGCGCCTGGCCGTCCTGACCGTCGCCGCGCCGCGAGGCCCGCGCCGGTGGGGCTGGTCGGCGCGCAGCAGCGGCGTCAGCTCCGGCCAGCTCTCCACCCGGTGTACGAGAGGCAGCAGCGCGGTGCGAGCGGCGACCTCCGCCGGGCGGGGCCGGAACAGGAAGCGGTGCGACGGTCGGTGGCCTCCCCGCACGTGGACAGCAGGTGCACCTCGTCGAACGCCGGGCCGAGCGCCGCGAGCGCGTCGAACGCCTCGTGGACCACAGGTGTACGCAGGTAGTGCGCGCCGAAGAACGAGGTGTCGGCGTCCCCGTCGGCCAGCTCGATGATCACGCCGCCGATGTCCACACCCAGCCTCCGGATGCGGGTGATCATGCCGAATGGTCGGTCGGCTCGCACCCACGATTCCGGCCGCGGGATCTGCTACGCCCCGACCCGTGGAGGTGGCACGATCGGCCGATGGCAGTCACGACACGGACGTTGGGACGCAGCGGCATCGAGGTCAGCGCCCTCGGCATGGGGTGCTGGGCGATCGGCGGCCCGTGGGCTGAGGGCACCCAACCGCTGGGCTGGGGGGCTGTCGACGACGACGAGTCGGTGCGGACGGTCCGCCGGGCCCTCGACCTGGGCGTCACCCTGTTCGACACCGCCGACACGTACGGCGCCGGGCACAGCGAGCGGGTGCTCGGCCGGGCGCTCGCCGGCCGCCGGGACGAGGCCGTGATCGCCACCAAGTGGGGTTACACCTTCGACGAGGCGAGCCGACAGGCCACCGGTGAGGACGCGTCACCCGCGTACCTGCGCACCGCCGTGACCGCCTCACTGCGCCGGCTCGGCACCGACCGGATCGACCTCTACCAGCTGCACCTCGCCGACCTGTCGGTGCCGCGCGCCCAGGCGCTGGTCGGCGGCTGCGAGGAGCTGGTCGCCGAGGGCCTGATCCGCGCGTACGGGTGGAGCACCGACCGTCCCGACCGGGCCACCGCGTTCGGGCACTCCGCCACCGGGGCCACCGCCGTGCAGCACACCCTGTCCGTTCTGCGCGACGCCCCCGAGCTGCTCGCCGTCTGCGACAAGTACGACCTGGCCAGCGTCAACCGGGGCCCACTGGGCATGGGGCTGCTCACCGGCAAGTACTCGGCCGGGTCGATCCTGCCCCACGACGACGTACGCGGGTTGACCCCCGGCTGGTTGGAGTGGTTCCGCGGTGGCCGACCCGCGCCGGAGTGGCTCCGTCGGGTGGGGGCGGTCCGCGCGGCGCTCACCGCCGACGGGCGCACCCTCGCCCAGGGCGCGCTGGGCTGGATCTGGGCCCGCAGCGGCCGCACCATCCCGATCCCCGGCTGCCGTACGGTCGCCCAGGTCGAGGAGAACGCCGCAGCGCTGCACCGGGGCCCGCTGCCGCCGGACCAGTTCGTCGAGGTCGAGCGCCAGTTGGCGGCACTGCGCACGGCGGCCCTACGCGACGCCGACCGCCCCCACTGGCCCGCACCCCCAAACCCCACAGTGCACCCCTAACAACACCCCCACCCCGCCCTGTCCGCCCCGCGCCCCACCCACCCCTGTCCGCCCCGCGCCCCACCCACCCCCTGTCCGCCCCGCGCCCCACCCCCTGTCCGCGTCGATCATGGAGTTGTGGTGGCGGAAAGATCGGGCATAGCGGGATATGTCAACCACCACAACTCCATGATCGACGCCAGGGGAGGGCGGGGAGGGGCGGGGCGGGGAGGGGCGGGGCGGGGAGGGGCGGGGCCAGAGGCGGGGCGGGGGTGGGTTACGGGGTGTGTTCTTTGCGGATCTGGTCGGCCAGGTGGGCCGGCATCGGGTCGTGACGGACGAAGTGACGGCGGAAGGTGCCGGTGCCGGCCGTCATCGAGCGCAGCTCGACGGCGTACCGCAGCAGTTCGGTGGCCGGCACCTCGGCGCGCACGAGGGTACGGCCGTCGGCGTCCGGGTCGGGCTCGGTGCCGAGCACCCGGCCCCGTCGGCCGGACAGGTCGCTCATCACCGTGCCCACCGAACCGTCGGGCACCCGGACGGTGACCTCGTCGATCGGCTCCAGCAGGGCGGGCCGGCCACGGTCGGCGGCGTCGCGCAGGGCCAGCGCGCCGGCGGTCTGGAAGGCCGCGTCGGAGGAGTCGACGCTGTGCGCCTTGCCGTCGACCAGGGTCACCCGCAGGTCCACCACCGGGTGACCGGCGACGAGGCCACGTTCGAGTTGGGCGCGGACGCCCTTCTCCACCGAGGGGATGTAGTTGTGCGGCACCGCGCCGCCGACGACCCGGTCGACGAACTCGAAGCCGCTGCCCCGGGGCAGCGGCTCGACCTCGATGTCGCAGACCGCGTACTGGCCGTGGCCACCGGACTGCTTGACGTGCCGGCCGTGCCCCCTCGCGGGCACCGTCAGGGTCTCGCGCAGTGACACCTTGACCGGCTCGGTGTCCAGCTCGACGCCTCCGGCGCGGAGCCGGTCGAGCACCACGTCGGCGTGTGCCTCGCCCATGCACCAGAGGACCAGCTGGTGGGTCTCCGGGTTGCGTTCCAACCGCAGCGTGGGGTCGCCCGCGACCAGGCGGGCGAGGTTGCGGGCCAGGGCGTCCTCGTCGGCGCGGCTGTGGGCGACGATCGCCACCGGCAGCAGCGGTTCCGGCATCTCCCAGGGGGCGATCAACAGCGGGTCGGCCTTGGCCGAGATGGTGTCGCCGGTCTCCGCGCTGCCCGACTTGGTGATCGCGCAGAGGTCGCCGGCCACGCAGAGCGGCACCTCGCGCAGCGTCGCGCCCAGCGGGGTGTAGAGGTGCCCGACCCGCTCGTCGGCGTCGTGGTCGGGGTGCCCGCGTTCGGCCATGCCGTGACCGGAGACGTGCACCGTCTGGTCGGGGCGCAGCGTGCCGGAGAAGACCCGGACCAGCGAGACCCGGCCGACGTGGCGGTCGACGGTGGTCTTGACGACCTCGGCGACGAGTGGCCCGGCCGGGTCGCAGGTCAACGGCGGTCGCGGCGAGCCGTCCACGCCGGTGACCGCCGGCAGCTCGTGCTCCAGCGGCGACGGGAACGCGGCGGTCAGCACCTCCAGCAGCACGTCCAGCCCGACGCCGGTCTGGGCGCAGACCGGCACCACCGGGTAGAAGTGACCCCGGGCGACGGCCTTCTCCAGGTCGTCGATGAGCACCTCGTCGCTGATGTCCTCGCCGTCGAGGTAGCGGTCCATCAGGGTCTCGTCCTCGCTCTCGGCGATGATCCCCTCGATCAGCTCGTCGCGGGACTCGTCGATGGCGCGCTGGTGCTCCGGGTCGGGGGCGCGGACGTCGGCGGGCAACCCGGCGCTGTAGTCGAAGACCCGGCGGGTGATCAGGCCGAGCAGGCCCTCGGTGGACACGCCGTCGTCGCCGAGCATCGGCAGGTAGAGCGGCATCACGTTGTCGCCGAAGAGGCGCTGGCAGAGCGCGACGGTCTCGTCGACGTCGGCGCGGGGCTGGTCCAGTCGGGAAATTGCGACCGCGCGGGGCATGTCGACGGCGGCGCACTCCTCCCACAGCGCGACGGTGGCGGCGTCCATGCCGCCCGCCGCCGAGACGACGAAGAGCGCGGCGTCGGCGGCCCGCAACCCGGCCCGCAGCTCGCCGACGAAGTCGGCGTACCCGGGGGTGTCCAGGAGGTTGACCTTGATGCCGTTGTGCAGCAGCGGCGCGCAGGACAGGCTGACCGAGCGTTGTTGGCGCACGGCCGCGGGGTCGTGGTCGCCCACCGTCGTGCCGTCGAGCACGGAGCCGGCCCGGCCGATCGTGCCCGTCGCCGCGAGCAGGGCCTCGACAAGTGTCGTCTTGCCCGCTCCGGAGTGCCCGACGAGCACCACGTTGCGGACCCGCTCGGGCTCGGTGATGACCGGCGTGCCGCCGGTGGAGCCCTTGTCCTGGTTCTTCTGCGCCATCGGGCGCACCTCCCTCAGCCGGTGGTGGGTGGCGACCGCCGCGCGAGGTGGAAGCGGCCCGGGGCGAGAGCGCGGCGATATCCTCCGGTGGTCTGCTGCACAGCGGGAACGGGACGGGTGGATGGGTGAGCTGGCTCACCTCCCGGCTCGATCTCACACCCGTTGCCGGGTAGGCACAAGCCTCTCG
Source organism: Micromonospora chokoriensis (assembly GCF_900091505.1). Taxonomy (NCBI): domain Bacteria; kingdom Bacillati; phylum Actinomycetota; class Actinomycetes; order Micromonosporales; family Micromonosporaceae; genus Micromonospora; species Micromonospora chokoriensis. The sequence continues at coordinate 5,875,492 of NZ_LT607409.1, read as the reverse complement.
CAGGCGCGTCGGCGGGACCGGCCGTATCGGCGGAGCTGGGCGGACCGTTATCGTGGGGACCGCCATGGCGAAGATCTTCCAAGTGTCGGCCCGCGCGGGGATGACCCGCGTCGTCGAGCCGATTGCCCGTGCCCTCCTGCGCGCGGGCGTCACCCCCAATGCCGTCACCGTCGCGGGCACCGTCGGTGTGCTCGTCGGCGCGCTCGGCTTCGGTGCCCGCGGCCATCTGGTCGCGGGCGCGTTGATCGTCACCGTGTTCGCGCTCACCGACCTGCTCGACGGGACGATGGCCCGGATGAGCGGTGGCTCCACCAGGTTCGGCGCGTTCCTCGATTCGAGCATGGACCGGGTAGCCGACAGCGCCGTCTTCGGCGCGGTCGCGTACTGGCTGGCCACCCAGGACAACTACTCCGGGGTGGCCGCCGCGCTGGTCTGCCTGGCCGCCGGGAGCCTGGTCTCCTACGTCAAGGCCCGCGCCGAGGGGCTCGGCATGACCTGCAACGTGGGCATCGCCGAGCGCACCGAGCGGCTGCTGATCGTCGGCGTCGGCGGCATCCTCACCGGCGTCGGTGTCGATCCGGCGCTGGAGATCGCGCTCTGGCTGCTGGCCGCCGTGTCGATCTTCACGGTGGGGCAGCGGATGGCACACGTCTACCGCCAGGCCCAGCAGCTCCAGCCGGACGGCCAGGCGTGAACGGCGCGGTGGGTCGGCCCCGGACGACCGGCGGCCGGGCCGCGTGAACCTCACCGAGCTGGGCTACGTCGCCGGCTGGCGGGTGGTCCGCGCGCTACCCCGGCCGCTGGTCGCCGCGGCGTTTCGGGCGGGCGCGGACCGCGCCCACCGACGCGGCGGCGGGGGTACGGACCGACTGCGCGCGAACCTGCGCCGGGTGGTCGGCCCGGAGCTGCCCGACGCCGAGCTGAACGATCTCGTCAAGCGAGGGCTGCGCTCGTACGCCCGGTACTGGATGGAGGCGTTCCGGCTGCCGTCGTTGAGCCGGACGCAGATCCTGTCCGGCTTCCGGCTCGACGGCGCCGAGCTGCTCGCCGCCGACGTGGCCGCGGGCCGGGGCGCCGTGGTGGCGTTGCCGCACTCCGGCAACTGGGACGCCGCGGGGGCCTGGGTGGCGGCCACCGGTTGGCCGATCACCACGGTCATGGAGCGACTCAAGCCGGAGGGCGTCTACGAGCGTTTCATCGCCTTCCGGGAGAGCCTGGGGATGGAGATCCTGCCGACCCACGGGGGGCCGCGTCCGGCATTCGAGGTGCTGCTGGACCGGGTACGCGCCGGTGCGGTGGTGCCGCTGCTGGCCGACCGGGACCTCTCCGCCCGTGGTGTGGAGGTCGACTTCTTCGGCGGGAAGACCCGGATGCCCGCCGGGCCCGCGCTGCTCGCCCTGCACACCGGAGCGCCGCTCTACGTGGCCTCGATGTGGTACGAACCCGACGCGGCCTGCGCGTCGCTCGCCGGCCCACTGCCGGTGCCGGGGCCCGAGGTGGGGCCTCTGGACCAGCGGGTCCGGTCGCTGACCCAGCTGATCGCCGACGGTCTGTCGGCGGGTATCGCCCGGCATCCGGAAGACTGGCACATGTTGCAGCGGATGTGGCTGGACCAGCGGGCGGCGGGGGACGGCACGGCGCCGCCCTCGTCGGCCTCCGGTCCGGCCTAGGGGGAGGTGGGCACGGTGGGATGGTGTCCCACGATCACGGACAGGGGGCGCTGACGCATGCGGATCGGCATCGTGTGCCCGTACTCCTTCGACGTCCCGGGCGGCGTGCAGAACCACGTGATGGACCTCGCCGAGGCGTTGATCGCTCTCGGGCACGAGGTCAGCGTGCTCGCCCCGGCCGACGAGGATGCGCCGCTGCCGCCGTACGTGGTGTCCGCCGGCCGTGCCGTGCCGCTGCCGTACAACGGATCGGTGGCCCGGATCGCGTTCGGCCCGGTCTCGACCGCCCGGGTCCGGCGCTGGATCACCAACGGCGACTTCGACGTGTTGCACGTGCACGAGCCGCTCACGCTGAGCCTGTCGCTGCTGGCCGTGCTCTCCGCGCGGGGCCCGGTGGTGGCCACGTTCCACACCGCGATGACCCGTTCCCGGGTGTTGGCGGCGGCGCAGGGTGTCCTCCAGATCGTGTTGGAACGGATCACCGCCCGGATCGCGGTCAGCGCGCTGGCCCGCAAGGTGCAGGTGGAGCACATGGACGGCGGGGCCGTGGAGATCCCCAACGGGGTGGCGGTGGCCAAGTTCGCCGACGCCGAGCCGTTGCCGGGCTGGCCGGGGGAGTGCGGCCCGGGTACGGGCGGCACGCTGGGGTTCCTGGGCCGGTTCACCGAGGCGCGCAAGGGCTTCCCGGTGCTGCGTGACGCGTTCGTGGCGCTGGCCGCCACCCGGCCCGGGTTGCGGTTGCTCGTCGCCGGCCCCGGTGACCCCGACGACCTGTACGACCAGTTCCCGGCCGATCTGCACGAGCGGGTCACGTTCCTCGGCCTGGTCACCGAACCGGACAAGGCGCGCATGTTGCGGAGCGTCCACCTCTACGTGGCGCCGAACACCGGTGGCGAGTCGTTCGGCATGATCCTCACCGAGGCCCTGGCCGCGGGTACGACGGTTGTCGCCAGCGACCTGGACGCGTTCCGGCGGGTGCTCGACGGTGGGCGCGCCGGTCGGCTCTTTCCCACCGGCGACCCGGTGGGGCTGCGCGACGCGCTGAGCGAGCTGTTGGACGACGCCTCCGCGCGGACGACGTTGACCGCCTGCGGCGATCAGGTCGTGGCGAATTTCGACTGGCCGGTGGTTGCCCGCCGTGTTCTGGAGGTATACGCAGCGGCGATCGAGGCAACCGACGGGCGGGTCATCGACCAGGAATGGGTGGGGCTGGGCTGACCGGTGTGACTCACGGTGTGCGCTGACCGGTCAACCGGCCGGACCGCACCCAATCGGAGCTGAAACGGAGCAGCACTACGATGCCGCACATGTGGTGGGTGGTGGCCGCGAGCGTGGTCGTGGGGCTGGTCGCGGCGTACCTCATCTGGACGGCCGGTCGGGTCGACAGGTTGCAGGGCCGCGCGGAGCTGGCGGCCCGGGCCCTCGACGCCCACCTGCTGCGCCGGGCGGCCGCGGCGGCGGTGCTGGCGGAGCGGCGTTTCGGCGTCGAGTTGTACGCGGCGGCCCGGATCGCCCTGGACGCCGGCCCGGACGAGCGTGAGGCGGCGGAGAACGACCTGACCCGGCAGTTGCGTGCCGTCCAGCTGGACCCGGACGATCCGGACTGCGCGGCGGTCATCGCCGCCAGTCGCCGCCTGGCGCTGTCCCGGCAGGTGCACACGGACCTGGTCCGGGACGCCCGCTCGGCGCGCAGCCGGCCGCTGGTGCGGTTGTTGCGGATGGGGCGGGGCCGGGAGTGGCCGCGCTACTTCGACATCGACGACCCGACCCTGACGGTGCCCGCGGACGTCCCCGCCACCTGACCGGGGGTCGCGCACGACCGGTGATCAGTGCCACAGGGCAGGCCACCGGGGGTCTGATTGGCTGTCGGTGCGGCGTTGAACCGCACGTAGCATTTTTCTGCCAACCCCCGGAGTCCGTCCAAGGAGCGATGACCCGTGCCCGAAAACACCGCCTCGAACACCGGTACCGCCCCCGTCGTCGGCTCGGCCCGCGTGAAGCGTGGCATGGCCGAGATGTTGAAGGGCGGCGTGATCATGGATGTGGTCAACGCCGAGCAGGCCAAGATCGCTGAGGACGCCGGCGCCGTCGCGGTGATGGCCCTGGAGCGGGTGCCCGCCGACATCCGCGCGCAGGGCGGGGTGTCCCGGATGAGCGACCCCGACATGATCGACGGCATCATCTCCGCCGTGTCGATCCCGGTGATGGCCAAGGCCCGCATCGGCCACTTCGTCGAGGCGCAGATCCTCCAGTCGCTCGGCGTCGACTACGTCGACGAGTCCGAGGTGCTCACCCCTGCCGACTACGCCAACCACATCGACAAGTGGGCCTTCACGGTGCCCTTCGTCTGTGGCGCCACCAACCTGGGCGAGGCGCTGCGCCGGATCACCGAGGGCGCGGCGATGATCCGCTCCAAGGGCGAGGCGGGCACCGGCGACGTCTCCAACGCCACCACTCACATGCGGAAGATCCGCCAGGAGATCCGTCGGCTGTCCTCGCTGCCGGCCGACGAGCTGTACGTCGCGGCCAAGGAGTTGCAGGCCCCGTACGAGCTGGTCAAGGAGGTCGCCGAGAGCGGCAAGCTGCCGGTGGTGCTGTTCACCGCCGGTGGGATCGCCACCCCGGCCGACGCCGCGATGATGATGCAGCTCGGCGCCGAGGGTGTCTTCGTCGGCTCGGGCATCTTCAAGGCGGGCAACCCGGCCCAGCGGGCCGCCGCGATCGTCAAGGCCACCACCTTCCACGACGACCCGGACGTGCTGGCGAAGGTCTCCCGTGGTCTCGGCGAGGCCATGGTCGGCATCAACGTCGACGAGATCCCGCAGCCGCACCGCCTGGCCGAGCGGGGCTGGTGACCGACGGATGGCCGTACCCGTGATCGGTGTTCTCGCTCTTCAGGGGGACGTCCGCGAGCACGTGGCGGCGCTGGCCGCGGCGGGTGCGGACGCCCGCCCGGTGCGCCGTCCGACGGAGCTGGCCGCGGTCGACGGCCTGGTGGTTCCCGGGGGCGAGTCCACCACCATCAGCAAGCTCACCGACATCTTCGAGATGCGCGAGCCGATCGACAAGCGGATTGCCGACGGCATGCCGGTCTACGGTTCCTGCGCCGGCATGATCATGCTGGCCACGACGGTGCTGGACGGCCGACCCGACCAGCGCGGCTTCGCCGGGATCGACATGACAGTGCGGCGCAACGCGTTCGGTCGGCAGGTCGACTCCTTCGAGGCCCCGGTGGAGATCACCGGGGTGCCGGGGGAGCCGTTCCACGCGGTCTTCATCCGGGCGCCCTGGGTCGAGCGGGTCGGTGCCGGTGTCGAGGTGATCGGCACGGTGACCGGTGGCCCGGCCGCCGACCGGATCGTGGCGGTCCGGCAGGGCAACCTGCTGGCCACCTCGTTCCACCCGGAGTTGACCGGTGACCTGCGGGTGCACGCGTACTTCGTGGATCTGGTGCGGGCCGCCTGAGCGGTCGGGCCGGTCGCCCTCAGCCCGGCGGGGCATGTTCTGCGGCCCCGGCTGGTTGTCCCATGGGTCGCCGGCGGCACCCCGGCGGGTGCCGGATGTGACACGCCCGGGTGCGACCTCGGTAAGATTGCCGCGGTTCGGCAGGGCCGTCGCCCGGTGCGGCAATTCCCGCGGAGCCGACCGGCCGCCGGACCGCCCGATGCGGCGCGTCATCGGTGCGGCAGTCGATGCAGGCGTGGAATGACAGACGGAGGTAGAAGATGTCCGGCCACTCAAAGTGGGCGACGACCAAGCACAAGAAGGCCGTCATCGACGCCAAGCGCGGCAAGATGTTCGCCAAGCTGATCAAGAACGTCGAGGTGGCCGCGCGCACCGGTGGCGGCGACCCCTCCGGGAACCCGACCCTCTTCGACGCGATCCAGAAGGCGAAGAAGAGCTCGGTGCCGAACGACAACATCGACCGCGCCGTCAAGCGCGGCTCCGGCCTGGAGGCCGGCGGCGCCGACTGGCAGACGATCATGTACGAGGGGTACGGCCCGAACGGCGTCGCGATGCTGATCGAGTGCCTCACCGACAACCGCAACCGGGCGGCGACCGAGGTGCGCACCGCGCTGACCCGCAACGGCGGCTCGCTGGCCGACGCCGGTTCGGTGTCGTACCTGTTCTCCCGCAAGGGCGTGGTGATCGTCCCCAAGGAGGGCACCAGCGAGGACGACGTGATGATGGCCGTCCTCGACGCCGGCGCCGAGGAGGTCAACGACCTCGGTGAGGCGTACGAGGTGGTGTCCGAGCCGACCGACCTGATCGCGGTCCGCACCGCCCTGCAGGACGCCGGCATCGAGTACGAGTCGGCCGAGTCCTCCCTCATCCCCAGCATGAACATCCCGCTGGACGAGGAGGGCGCGCGCAAGGTCTTCAAGCTGATCGACGTGCTGGAAGACTGCGACGACGTGCAGAACGTCTACGCGAACTTCGACGTCAGCGACGACGTGATGGCGGCCGTCGACGCCTGAGGGCGCTGAACACCTTCAACGCGAGGTCATCGCGGCCACCGCAGCCGCCCGGAGACAAAGATCTTGGACAGTTTCCGTCATGTGCGAACGGAAACTGTCCAAGATCTCACGAGGTACGGCAGCGAGGCCAGAAAGCCGTAACGGAGGGGGCCTTCACCGGGCCCCCTCCGTTTTGTGGTTCAGTCAGGAGGTCGGTTGTCCCGACCCGGGGCAAGTGCCCCTGCTGCCCATCGCCTGGTGCGGCGGACAGCCCTTGCCGGGCGCGACGCCTACCCTTGCGCCGCAGACGGCACAGTGACTCTGAGGGGCCATTCACGGACTCCTTCGGGAATCCGGTAATCCGGGTGAGGATCCGCCTCCGGTTCACGGCCGGGGCCGGATGCCACTGTCACTCGGAGGTAGATCTTCGTGCCATCCGCGCAGTTGATCCGTAGCGTGGACGACGACAGGTGAACGCCGGGGTACGCGCACGTCTCCCACGTCGTGGAGACGGGTGGGCGCGCGTAGTCGAGTAGCTGTGTGGCGAACGCGAGCATTCGGGTTGCCCGCTGCGTAGGCGGGGGCATCTCCGCCGGGAGTGGCTCCGGAGTCGGAACAGGGCGTGGCTTCTCGGCAGCCCACAACAGGGCGGACGAGCCAGATCGATAGATGACCTTGACACCGGGGGGTGACTGCCTGCCCGGGCTGGTGTCCCCGCCGTAGCGCGTTACCGCCGTGATGTCGGGGTGCTCGCTGGCACTGATAAGTGCCGCGATCGCATCTAAGGCTTCGGTCACCTGCATGTGACGACTCCATTTTCCGCACGTCCGGTCCGGCTCCAGGTGGGGGCGGCGCACTCGCCCGCCTCGCCTGGCTGGCTGGCAGTCTTCGTAGCTCGGCCGGCCGCACGAAGATGGTTCCGCCGCAACGGCGTCACCGATGGGCCTGGCCCAACCGGAGGTCGCCCGCACTCTGCCGCCTACGAGGCCACCGCCTACACGAGCAGTTCGTTCAGCAAAATGGCGTGAGGTCAACTCATCGACCCTGTCCGTAGATTCGGGTCAACCCCAGCGCTACCGGCTTTCGCTTCGGCGACGGGGCCACCGTGCGCGATGACGGGAAGACCTGGGCCGGCGAGGCCGAGATCCGCGAGTGGATCCAGGGGCACCTGATCAACCCGAAGGTCGTGCTCACGCCGACCTCGTTCGCGGACGACCGGCTGGTGGCCTCCGGGGACGGTGATTTCCCCGGCGGACCTCTGTCCTTCGCCCTCGTGTTTGATATCAAGGACGACCAGGTCACCGACCTCACGATCGAGCCCGTCTGACTCGTGACCGGCCGGGGCTGCCCGAGGGCTGCTCCGGCCTGAGACCTCGGTGGAGAGAGCGCGGAGGTGACAGTGCTGGCGGACCGGTTCGCGCCCGGCGACACCGTGGTGCGGCGTGAGGTGCTGCGCGGCGAGGTGTGGTTCGCCTGCCCGACGATCTGCGTCGAGGACTCGCCCGACCTGCTCGCGCTCTACCTCCCGCCGGGTGCCGAGTTCGGCTTCCCGACGGACGGTGTCTTCCCCTGCGGCAGGCACCCGTGGGAGACCGCCGGGCACCGCTCCTGGTGGGGCCACGGCAAGTTGATGCTGCAACGCCCCGGTGAGGCGCACTCGATCGACGTGTTCTGGACGGGGCCGGGGCGCGACTTCGCCGGCTGGTACTTCAACCTCCAGGACCCGGTGCGGCGTACCCCGATCGGGGTGGACACCCTGGACCACGAGCTGGACCTGTGGTGGGGTGCGGACGCCGACCGGTACGTGTGGAAGGACGTGGAGTTGTTCGCCCAGCGCCTCGACGAGGGGCGCTACCCGGGCATGGGTGACGCGATCCAGGCCGAGGGCGATCGGATCGCCGCGCTGCTCGACGCCGGTGAGCGGTGGTGGGACCCGGCGTGGGCGACCTGGCAGCCCGACCCGGCCTGGTCCGCGCCGCCGCTGCCGGTCGGTTGGGACCGGGTGCCCCCGGCCCGCTGAGCGTCCCCCGACTCAGCGGCCCGGCAGTGTGTCGACCAGGAACACCTGGTCCGCGCCGTTGGTGCACGGTTCGGCCAGCGCCTCGGCCGAGGCCTCGGTGTCGTCGTCGCGCAGGCCGACGCACAGGTCGCCGTCGGCCGGCCGGATACGGTACGACGTCGGCGTCGACCCGGTCGACTCGAACCGGAACAGTCGGGACGAGGTGGTGGAGCAGTCGCTCACGGGTTCGAGCATGTTCCGTCCGGGATCCTCGTCCCGGACGCTGAGGCACCCCACCCCGTGTGCCGGGTGGTCCCACTTGATGAGGTACACCCCGTCCGACACCGGCTCCAGGTAGGTGTCCGGTGGGGTGGCCTCCGCGCAGGGACGCTGCACTGCCACCTCGTGCCGGTACCGGCCGGTGCGATCCCGCCCCTCGGTGACACAGAACTGCGGACTACGGGCGGGCCGGATCTGGCTCAACCGTGCGCTCGGCGCGAGCGTGGGGCCGGCACTGTCGTCCGGTGGGGACGTCGGGGCGGCGCTCGCGGAGGTGGTCGGTGCGCCGAGCGGCGTCTTTCGCTGCTTGTCGTCGGGCCGCTGGATCCAGACACCGACGCCGAGCGCGACCAGCAGGGTGCCGACGAGAGACAGCGCCAGCGGCAGGGGCCGGCTGAACCACCGCGAACGGGCCACGCTCCCGTCCACGACCCCCGGCACCGTGACCGCGGCGGACAGGTGGTCGGGAGCGGTGCGGTCCGTGGACGGCTGGTCGGGCGTGGGCGACTCCGGTGCGTAGGCGCCCACCGCGAGGCGGTGCCGCGCCCGCAGCCACGCCTCGACCTCGTCGCCGGCACCGCAGGCCCGGACGAAGGCGGCCACCACCTCGGGTCGCGGCAGTGTGGTCCGACGGACGACGTCCGCCGCGGTGCTGCGGGCGAGCACGTCACCGGCCGCCGCCGCGCGTTGCTCCAACTGGCGGTACGTGAGCCGCGACCGGTCCTTGAGTTGGCGAAGCAGGTCGACGAACTCGGCCGGGTCAGCCGCCTCGTCCGGTCGAAGTTCCCCCGTGGACATCGCCCGATTCTCCAGACCGCGCAGCCGTCGGGGCAAGGCGGGGTCCGGCGACTGTCCGAGATGGTCGGACAAACCCGGACAGCTGGCCTTGAGCTGCGTGGACACCGCGCCGAGGCGGTCAGGCCATTGTTCCGACCAACGGCCTTCTCTAGCGTCTTGCTCGACGGCCGCGCCGCTGACGGCGTACGGCCCACGGGTCCGGACCGGGACCGGCCCGGACCCGACGACACCAACGAACTGGGGGATTCGATGGATGACGCTGCCCTGGATCTGGCGCCGCAGGCGTCCACTGCGGGGGAGTACGTCGCGTTGCTCCGAGACGTCCGTCGGCGCTCCGGCCTGACCTACCGGGAGATCTCCCGCCGGGCCTCGGCCACCGGACACTGGCTTCCCGCGAGCACGCTGGCCACGATGCTGGGTCGGAGCACCCTGCCCCGGGAACGGACCGTCGTGGCGTTGCTGGCGGCCTGCGGTACGACAGCCGGCGAGGTCGAGCGGTGGTTGACGGTGCGGCGTGACATCGAGGCCCACCTCAGCGAACGGGACCGGGTGGTGGTTGAGGAGACGGGGATCGCGACGGACAGGCCCGCCGACCCAGCTCCACCCGCCGATCCTGCCCCGTCGGCAGATCCTGCCCCGTCGGCCGCTCCGGCTTTGCCGTCGGACCAGGCCCCGCCGACCGGGCCGGTCCCACCGGAGCCGGTGTCACCCGACGTGCCCCGGTCGGCCCGCCGCCGCCTCCGGCTGGCGGCGGTCGCGCTGCTCGCCGTGCTGACGGTCGGCGCGGCCGGGGCGCTGCTGCCGCGCGCCAACCCCACGACGGACGACGCGCCGACCGAGGACTGCCCGGTCGTCCTGCGCCAGGGCATGTACGGCCCGTGCGTGCAGAGCCTCCAGGAACGACTGGTGGCGGGCGGACTGTTCGTGCCGGTGGACGGCTGGTTCGGCCCGGACACCACCAGCCGGCTGATCGCCTTCCAGGCACTGGGTGGCCTGCCGGTCAGCGGCACCGCCGACGGCAGGATGCTCGACCAACTGTCGGGTGATCTGGTGGCGGCCAGGTGGCCGGAGGAGCGGGTCGGACGGTACGTGCGGAAGGCGTTCCCGGAGGATCCGGTGGCAGCGGAGCAGGTGGCGCGGTGCCTGTCCGGGCTCGACCCGTACCGGGTGGAGATCGCCGCGGACGGGTCACGGCGCTGGGGGGTGTTCCAGTTCAGCGACGTGGAGTTGTCCCGCCTCGGCGTCGACCGTCGGACCGCGCTCGACCCGGTGTGGAACGTCCGGGCGGCACGGGACGTGTGGTCGCGTACCACCAGCTTCGCGCACTGGGACTGCGCCCCGTTGCCGTGACGCAGCGGGTCGAACGTCTTGCGAGCCATGAAGAACCCCCCGGTCGCGGCGATGACAATCACCCTAGGAGTGTTCGCACTGTTCGCAGCCACCGAACGAGGGTCGGAACGGTGCCGTACGACAGCGGGCGCCGGTGTCCGACCAGGACACCGGCGCCCGCAGGCGAACCGTCGGCTCAGCCGATCGTCTCCCGCTCCCGCCAGGCGGTACGCAGGGAGGTCCGGCCGTTGGTGCGCAGGAGCGACCCCTCGTACACCCGGGTGCCGGCGACCAGGAACGCGCCGGCGGCGAGGAGCAGGACGACCAGCGAGACGATCGGTTCCCAGCCGGCCGCGTCGCCGGTGAACAGCCGCAGCGGCATGGCGGTGGGCGACGAGAACGGCAGGTAGGACAGCACCCGCATCGCGGCGTCGTTGTCGCTCAGGAAGATCACCGCGAAGAACGGCAGCATGACGGCGAGTTGCACCGGCGTCGACACCGCGGCGATGTCCTCCTGCCGGTTGGCCAGTGCGCCGGCTGCCGCCCACATCGCCGCGAGCAGCACGAACCCGATCACGAAGAACGGCACGAACCAGCCGATCGCCGGGGCGAGCAGGTGGAGCAGTCCGTCGCTGTCGCCCATTCGCAGCCCGATCACCGCCACCACCGTGATCACCGCGATCTGCGCGAACGCGAGGATGGCGCCGGCCACGACTTTTCCGGCCAGTAGGGCCCGGACCGGCACGGCGGCGACCAGGATCTCCACGATCCGGGTCTGCTTCTCCTCGATGACGCTCTGCGCGATCTGCACACCGAACGTCTGCGAGGTGAGGAAGAAGACGAACGCGAAGACGAGGGGCACCAGGAACGCCACCGCCGGGTCGACCGCGTCTGGGTCGAGCAGACGTACCGTCGGCTGGCTGCTCAGGGCCCGCACCACGTCGTCGGGGGCTTCGTCCATGGCCAGGACGGCCGGTCCGGAGACCACGGCGGCGTCCACGTCGTCGTCGCGGACGGCCTGCTCGGCGGCCCGGTCGTCGGGGACCACCCGGACGTCCAGGCCGGCGGCGCGCAGCGGACCGGCCACGCTCTCGGTCGCCGCGACGGTGGACGGCCCGCCGGAGAGCAGCGGCGGCAGGATGGTGCCGGCCGCGGCGATCAGCAGGAAGAACAGCGTGCCGAACAGGAACGTGCGGTCGCGGAGCTTGACCCGGATCTCGCGTTCGGCGACCAGCCGGGTGGCCTGGGTGACGTTCACTGGGTGACCTCTCGGAAGATCTCGGTGAGCGAGGGGCTGACCGGGCGGAAGGCGCGGACCGGGCCGCGGGTGAGGGCCGCCTGCAACACCTGTTGGTCGTCGGCGCCGGCGGGCAGGTCGAAGACCACGCGCGGGCCGTCCAACTCGACCACCGTCACCCCGGGGTGGTCGCGGACCCATCCGGCGTCGCCGGCCACCACCAGCTCGAAGCGGGGCGTCGTGTACGAGTCACGTAGCTGCTGCCGGCTGCCGGCGGCCCGGATCACCCCGGCTCCGATGATCACCAGGTCGTCGCAGAGGCGCTCCACGACGTCGAGCTGGTGGCTGGAGAAGAGCACCGGCGCTCCGGCCGAGGCCCGCTCCCGCAGTACGGTGACGACGGTGTCGACCGCGAGGGGGTCGAGGCCGGAGAACGGTTCGTCGAGCACCAGCACCTCGGGGTCGTGCACCAGCGCGGCGGCGATCTGGGCACGCTGCTGGTTGCCCAGCGACAGCGTCTCCAGCAGGTCGTCGCCGCGTTCACCGAGGCCGACCCGTTCCAGCAGGGTGTCGGTGGACCGTCGTGCCGCGGCGGCGTCCAGGCCGTGCAGCCGGCCGAGGTAGCTCACCTGCTCCCGGGTGGTCATCTTGGGATAGAGGCCCCGCTCCTCCGGCATGTAGCCGAAGCGCCGACGGTCCTGGCGGGTCAGCTTCGTACCGCCCCAGCTCACCTCGCCGGCGTCGGGGGAGAGCACACCCAGGATGATCCGCATGGTGGTGGTCTTGCCGGCGCCGTTGGCGCCCACGAAGCCGGTCATCCGCCCGGCGGCCACCTCGAAGGACACGTTGTTGAGCACCTGGCGGTCGCCGAAACTGCGGTCGACACCGTCGAGGCGGAGCGTTCTGGTCACGGATCCACGCTAGATCGAACACGCCTTCCCGCCGTCCGTCCGGCGGCTGAACGGGCGGTCCGCCTCGCGACGGACGGCGGTCAGCCGCCGGGCCGGACCACCCCGTTCTCGTAGGCGAACACCACCGCCTGCACCCGGTCGCGCAGGCCGAGTTTGGCCAGGACCCGGCTGACGTGCGTCTTCACCGTCGCCTCGCCCAGGTGGATCGTCGCGGCGATCTCCGCGTTGCTCGATCCGGCGGCGAGCAGGACCAGCACCTCGCGTTCCCGGGGCGTCAGCTCGGCCAGCGCGGCGTCGGCGTCCTGGCCCCGGTGGGCGGTGCCCGCCGGGTCACCGGGGCGGGCGAACGTGGAGATCACCCGCCGGGTGATCTCCGGGGCGAGCAGGCCATCACCCCGGGCCAGCACGCGGATCGCCTCGACCAGTTCCTCGGGTGTGCCGTTCTTGAGCAGGAAACCACTGGCCCCGGCCCGCAGCGCGGCGAACAGGTAGTCGTCCCGGTCGAACGTCGTGAGGATCAGCACCGCGGGCGCACCGGGCCCGTCGGCGGTGATCTGCCGGGTGGCCTCCAGGCCGTCCATCCCGGGCATCTCGACGTCCATGAGTACGACGTCGGGGCTGGTGGCCCGGGTCATGCTGACGGCTCGTTCGCCGTCGGCGGCCTCGCCGACCACCTCGATGTCGTCCTCCACCTCCAGGATGACCCGGAAGCCGGTGCGGACGAGATGCTGGTCGTCGGCGAGAAGGACCCGAACCGTCTGCCCTGTGGTGCTCATGCCCTGTCCTCCCCGTCAACGGTCCGGAGTCGCTCGTCGCCCGGCTGGTGCCGAGGGCCCGCCGCCGAGGCCAGGGGGAAACGGGCGCGGACCCGCCAACCGCCGCCGGCGCGCGGCCCGGCCTCCAGGTCGCCGTCGTGGGCGGTGACCCGTTCACGCATCCCGATCAGCCCCAGACCCTGGGTGTTGGTCCGGCCGTCGGCCCGTCCGTCGTCGGTCACGTCGACCTCCACCTCCCGGGCCAGGTACCGGACCCGTACGTCCAACAGGCCCGCCCCGGAGTGTTTCAGGGTGTTGGTGACCGCCTCCTGCGTCACCCGGTAGGCCGCCTGCGAGACCGACTCGGGCAACGCGACAGCGTCGCCGTACACCCCGAGGGTTGCCGTCAGGCCGGCGACGCGGGCCCGCTCGACCAGCTCGCCGATCCGCTCGACGCCGCCGGCGGCCGGCGGCGCGGCGTCGGCGCCGTTGGAGGTCCGCAGCACGCCGAGCATGCGACGCAGTTCGTCGACGGCGGTACGCGCGCTCTGTTCGATCGCCGTGAGTGCGGTGCGGGCCTTGTCCTGGTCGCGGTCGAACACCCGGCGGCAGGCGGACGCCTGCACGCCCATCACCGACACGTGGTGGGCGACCACGTCGTGCAGCTCCCGGGCGATCCGGACCCGTTCGCCGAGCACGGCCCGCTCCCGGGCCTCGGCCTGCGAGCGGCGTAGTTCCTCGGCCTGTTCGCGCAGCTCGTGCTCCCGCCGCGCGGCCACCCAGGACGTCTCGCCGAAGAAGTACGCGAAGCCGAAGAACAGTCCGTTGACCAGCACACCGCTGACCATCGCAGCGAGCACCGGGGGCACCGGCCCGACCGCGTCGGAGAAGGTGCCGGGCGGAATCTGGTCGATCACCGCCGTGTAGGAGATGCCCAACCAGACGAACATCGTGACGATCACGCCGATCCGCAGTCGGCGGGCCAGGCGACGGTCGCTGCTCCAGGCGCCGACGGAGTAGAGGGCGCTGAACAGGGCCCCCGAGGAGAGTTGGGTCTCCGGGGCGGACCGTGCCTGCGCGGCGATGAACGCCACCGAGACGACCAGCAGGATCGCGACCGGCCAGCGCCGCCGCCACATCAGCGGCAGGGTCACCGCGACGGTCCAGAAGAGCTGTTCCGGGCCGGACGGCGGAGGGCCCAGCAGGAACATCCCGGCGCTGCGGGCCAGGGTGAGGCTGAACACCGCCAGCCCGGTCACCGCCAGCCCGATCCAGAGGTCGTTGCGCCGCTGCTCGGCCGTCGGGCCCGGGCGGCGCCATTCCTCTCGCGGTGCCTCGGTCATTCGGGAACGATGCCACGACGGTCTGCCCGCCCGTAGACCGGGCGGGCGTCCGCCGCCGTGGTCACGGGGTGGTCGGGTGTCGCTGCCCGCACGCCGACGGGCGGCGGCCCGGCGCGTACTCCGCGCCGGGCCGCCTCGGGTGTCGCTCACGCCGTCTGCTGGCGCGTCTTGCGGGCGGTGTCGACCAGGTCCCAGACCACGACCGCCGCGGTACCCACCGCGATGGCCAGTCCGATGGACTCCCGGTTGTCCGCCTCCGCGACCCAGCTCAGTCGCTCGCCCAGGGCCGGGTTGAGCAGCCGGTCGGAGAGCGCCAGCCACGCCAGCGGCACCGAGAACGCCAGGTTGAGCAGCGCCTTGACGCCGAACAGGCCCCAGGTCCAACGGCCGATCCGGTATTTCACGACCTCGAAGATGACGCTGAGGACCAGCACGACGATCAGCGCCGGCAGCCAGAACGACCAGAGGGCCGGGTCGAGGAGCGGGATGTTCTCGCCGTCGGTGTCCCGCACCCACGACCGGTAGTGCTGGAACGGCAGGTAGCCGATGGTCAGCACCAGCATGATCACGGACGCGATGGTGTCGGCGAGGGGGATGCCCCGGCGGGCCGGGGCGTCGGGCAGCTGGTCGACGGTCCACTCCGGCAGGTCCACGGCGGCCTGGCTGCGCTCGATGACGGCGAAGGTCACTGTGAGCCAGAAGGCGATCTGGACGGCCACCTGCATAGCCACGACGAGGCCGGGCCCGATGGCGCCGAAGCCCTTTCCCTCGGCGGCCTCGACCACCGTGACGATCGTGCCGACGAGCGCCGGGATGAAGCTGAGCAGCAGCTTCAGCAGTCGCAGCCAGAGCAGGTAGTAGGTGGGGCCGATCAGTTGCAGCCGGCGGTCGGCGTACCGGGCGGCCAGCACGTCGGGGTTGCCCAGCTCGGTGAGCACCTCCCGCTCGGCGGTGGCGGCGTCCTGGCCGCTGTCGGTCCGACCCTCGACCATGTCGTCGATGGACGCGCGCAGCTCGTTGGCGATCTCGTCGCGACGCGGAGCAGGCACCGAGCGCAGGGTGGCGGCGAGGTAGCGGTCGGTCAGGGTGTTCATCGGTCCACTCCTTGGATCAGCCCGGTGACGGAGGTCTGCACGGCGGCGAGGTCGTCCAGTAGCCGGCTCAGCATCGACTCGCCCTCGTCGCTGGTCCGGTAGAACTTGCGCGGCCGGCTCTCCTCGGTGTTCCACTCGCTGGTCAGCAGCCCCTGGTCCTCCAGGCGGCGCAGCAGCGGATAGAGGGTGTTGGCGTCCACCGGAAAGCCGTGTTCGGTGAGCCTTTGCAGCAGTGCGTAGCCGTAGTCAGGTCGGCGTAGCGCGACCAGGCTGGCCACCACGACGGTGCCTCGACGCAACTCCTGTAGGTGCGTCCGTAGAACGTCCTCGCTAACCATGTGTCACACCATACTGTGTGACACACAGTGTTGTCTACGGCGATACCGTTGTGTTGCCCGCAGGTACGGGAACGGGGCGCCCGGCCCACACCGGACGCCCCGCAGTAATCCCTGCTCAGCAGGCCGTGCCCTGCCGGAAGTTGCGCTCGACGAAGCTGGCCGGCCCGACCTGGAAGTAGCCGACGCCCGGCCGGATCGGGTGCCCGGTGAACAACTCCACCCGCGAGCCGACCCGCACCAGGTACGCCTCGGCGTCCCCCGCGTCGTTGCGGATCAGCGAACCCCGCCGCCCGTAGATGTCCTCCAGTTCGGCGAAGGACATGCCGACCGACGCCCCGGCGGGCGAGTGCGGGGGTGCGGTGGCCGTACCGACCTCCACCAGTCGGCCGTCGCGGAAGGCCAGCAGGATCACGCCGGCCCAGGAGCCGGTCGCGCCGGCGTGCACCACCCCGCCGCAGCTCGACGCGGTCCAGTCGATGTGCCCGGCCGCGGTGAGCGCCGCCAGGCTGGCGCCGATCCGGTACGCCCCGGCGCCGCCCACGCCGAGCACCTGCGGGTGCTGGTGTCCCGCGGTCGGCGTGGCGCCGACCGGAGCAGCCGCCGCTGCCGGGCCGGCGACGGTGGCCGGGACGAGCGTGCCGAGCGTCAGGAGGGCGATGGTGAGGAGGAGTGACTGACGTTTCATGGCGTTCTCCTTCGGTGACGAGGTGTCCTGCCCTGTTAGTCACCGCGCCGGAGCCAACGGTTCGTGAGGTTCACGCCCGGCCCGGTCTACTGTGCAGAGAAACGCCGGCCGGGGGTGACACCGTGACGGCTCCGCTGCGGATCGGGCCCTACGCCGTCGAGCGACTGCTCGGCGTCGGATCGTTCGCGACGGTATGGCTGGGCTACGACGCGGTCCTCGACACCCGCGTCGCGATCAAGGTGCTGGCCGAGAACTGGAGCCACGACCTGCGGGTGCGGGAACGCTTTCTGGACGAGGCCCGGCTGCTGCGCCGACTGGAACACGAGCGACTGATCCGGGTGCACACCGTCGGCGAGTTGCCCGACGGTCGCCCGTACGCGGTCCTGGCCTGGGCGGACCGGGGGAGCCTGCGGGACCGCCTGGCCGCCGACGAGATCCCCGCCTCCTCGGCGCTGCGGCTGCTCGGCCAGGTCTGCGCCGGGGTCGCCGTGCTGCACCGACACGGCGTCGTGCACCGTGACCTCACGCCGGGCAACATCCTGTTCCGCTCTGTCGGCCCGGACGCCGAACAGGTGCTGATCGCCGACCTCGGCCTCGCGAAGGCGCTCGCCGCCGCCTCCGGGCTGACCGCCCGGGCCGGCACTCCCGGGTACATGGCCCCGGAGCAGGACGACCCGGGCGCGGTGGTCGACACCCGCGCCGACGTGTACGGGCTCGGCCGGCTCGGCATCCGACTGCTGGCCGCCGACCCGGTGGGCGCCGCCCCGGGTCGCCGCGCCCTCGACATTCGACTCCGGGACGGCGTGCCACCGGCGGTCGCGGCGGTGCTCGCCCGAGCCATCGCCCACCGTCCGGACGACCGCTATCCCGACGCTGCCGCCCTGCGGGCCGCGCTGGTGCGCGCGAGCGGCCCGGCACGGCTGCCACCGTCACCCGGCCGGGCGGCTGGCCGTCGTCACCGGCTGCGGTGGGCCGGGCCGGCTCTCGTGGCCGCCGCGCTGTTGGGCGGGGTGGACGCGGAGCCCGGTGGTGCCGGGTCGGGGCGGCCCGCCGCGGAGACGTACACGAGCGGGCCGTTGACCGTGCTGGTGCCGGCCGGCTGGTCCGCCACGGGTAGCACCTGGGCGGGCCAGTTCGACGCCGCTGGCCGACCGGAGGCGGCGCTGGTGATGTCGCCGCAACCGCACCGCTGGGCCGCCGACCCCCGGCTGCCCGGCGCGTTCGTCGGCTTCTCCGCCGCCACGGCGGCCCGCACCACACCGGCCGGATTCCTGGCCGAGCGGACGCACGGAGACTGCACGCCCGCCCCGGCTCGCACCACCCGCCAGGCGGGCGTCGAATGGACGGTGGTGGCGTACCGCTGCGACCGGGGTCGGCCGCGGATCGTCGAGTCCGCCGGCCTGCATCCCGGCCGGGCCGCCCTGGTGTACGTGCAGATCACGCCCCCGGACGACACCACCGCGTTCGTGGACACCCTGCTCGCCGGCGTGCGGGTGCGCTGAGTCGGCTAACGGACCACCACGGTGATGGTGTGCGCGCGGTCGTCCTTCGGGATCGTGACGGCGACGGTGCCGGGTCGGACGAACCGGATGTCCACCACCCCGGCCTCGTAGTGCTGCGAGACCAGCTCCGGCCGGTCCACGGTGACCAGGCCGGGTCCGATTCCCTGGATTCGCAGCACCGCGCCGGTGGCGACGCAGAGCGACCGCAGCAACTCCAGTTCGGTGTCGGCCACCGGCAGGTCGTAGCGGACCGCGCCGAGGCAACTGCTGGTCGGCGTGGTCGGTGACGGGGTCGGTCGCGGTGGCGTACCCCGGGTCCTGACCGGCGCGGGCGGTATCGGCGCCTCGGCGGCCGGCGGCGGCCGAGTTGCCGACCGGCTGACGCCGGGCGTCACCGACGGCGTGGGGGCAGACGCCACCGCCGTCGTCGACGGTCCGGGTGGCTGTACGGGCAGCGGCGAGACCGCGTCGCTGCCGCAGGCGGCGACCGCCACGGTGACCGCGAGAGCGGTGCCGGCCCGGCCGGCCGCCCGGCGGAGAGCAGTCACCCGTCCCCCTTCCCCCCGATCGTCGACGCGTCGCGCCAACTCAGCCCGGGTCGGTGCCGAGCCGTTGTCGGACCTGGTGGCGGGCCAGGTGCAACCGCGACTTCACGGTGCCCACCGGCACGTCGAGCAACTCGGCGATCTCGGGATAGCTCAGCCCGAGAACGTCGCGCAGGGCCACCACCTCGGCGAGGTCGGGGCGGACGGCGTCGAAGGCGTCGAGCAGGTCGAGGCGGGTGCCCGCGACCACGCTCGTCCGTCGTGGGTCGGCCCGGTCGGGCAGTGGTACGCCGCCGGCCTCCAGCCGGCAGCGGCGGCGCAGCG
This sequence comes from Micromonospora chokoriensis, assembly GCF_900091505.1. Taxonomy (NCBI): domain Bacteria; kingdom Bacillati; phylum Actinomycetota; class Actinomycetes; order Micromonosporales; family Micromonosporaceae; genus Micromonospora; species Micromonospora chokoriensis. Next base: position 5,856,226 of record NZ_LT607409.1, on the reverse strand, counting down.
CGCGGTACGTCGAGCGGGCCCGGTTGGCGGCGAGCCGGTGCAGCCAGGTGCGGAACGAGGAGCGTCCCTCGAACCGGGTGATGCCGTTGGCCAGGGCCAGCAGGGTGTCCTGGCAGGCCTCCTCGGCGTCCTCCCGATGGGGCAGGAACCGGGCGCACAGTCGCAGCACCTCGGGGCGCACCGCGAGCAGCAGGGCGTCCAACGCCGCCGGGTCGCCGTGTGCGGCGGACCGGGCCAGGGCGTCGATGTCGTCCGCGTCGGGCATGCCGGGTGTCCAATGCTCGCCGGTGCCGATCCCCGAGCGTACGGCGGGTGGTGCCGCAGCGTCCCCGTTCGGTCCGGCACCCGACGGCTATTCGAAGCGGGACACGTCGCCGGCGCCCCGGCGCAGGATCTCCGGTTCCGGGCCGGACAGGTCGATCACGGTCGTCGGCTCCATGCCGCAGTCGCCGGCGTCGAGCACCGCGTCGACCTGGTGGTCGAGCCGTTCCTTGATCTCCCAGCCCTGGGTCATCGGCTCGTCGTCGCCGGGCAGGACCAGGGTGCTCGACACGAGCGGCTCGCCCAGCTCGGCCAGCAACGCCTGGGTGACGGTGTGCCGGGGTACGCGTACGCCGACGGTGCGCTTCTTCGGGTGCAACATCCGGCGCGGCACCTCACGGGTGGCCGGCAGGATGAAGGTGTAGCTGCCCGGGGTGGACGCCTTCACCGACCGGAAGACCGAGTTGCTGATCTGGACGAACTGGCCGAGCTGCGCGAAGTCCCGGCAGATCAGCGTGAAGTGGTGCCGGTCGTCGAGGTGGCGGATCTGCCGGATCCGGTCCAGCCCGTCCTGGTTGCCCAGTTGGATGCCGAGCGCGTAGCAGGAGTCCGTCGGGTAGGCGACCAGCCCGCCACCGCGGATCAGGTCGGCGACCTGGCCGATGATCCGGGGCTGGGGGTTCTCCGGGTGCACGTCGTAGTACCTCGCCATCCTGCGAGCCTAGGCGCATCCGGGACCGGGCAGGAGACGAGGGCCACGACCGTCGGCGCGGACGGTGGAGCCGCCGAGATCACCTCGGTAGGGTAGGTCCCGGTCGGCTCCGACCACCAAGATCCACACCGCCGGGGGGCGCCACGCATGGCTGATTCGTTCGCGCATCTGCACGTGCACACGGAGTATTCGATGCTCGACGGAGCGGCCCGGCTGAAGGACCTGTTCGCCGAGGCCAACCGGCTCGGCATGTCGGCCGTGGCGATCACCGACCACGGCAACATGCACGGCGCGAACGACTTCTACAACCAGGCGATGGCCGCCGGGATCACGCCGATCCTGGGCGTCGAGGCGTACGTGGCGCCGGAGTCGCGCTATCACAAGGCTCGGGTCAAGTGGGGTCGGCCGGAGCAGAAGAGCGACGACATCTCCGGTAACGGCGCGATCACCCACAAGACGATGTGGGCGAAGAACGCGCAGGGTCTGAAGAACCTGTTCACCCTCAACTCGCGGGCGTCCATGGAGGGGCACTACGTCAAGTGGCCCCGGATGGACATGGAGCTGATCGCCGAGCACGCCGAGGGGATCATGGCGACCACCGGCTGCCCGTCCGGCGCGGTGCAGACCCGCCTGCGCCTGGGCCAGTTCGACGAGGCGCTCAAGGTCGCCGCGAGCTACCAGGACATCTTCGGCAAGGACAACTACTTCCTGGAGATCATGGATCACGGCCTCTCCATCGAGAGCCGGGTCCGTGAGGGGCTGACCGAGATCGCCCGCAAGCTGGACATCCCGCCGGTCGTCACGAACGACTCGCACTACACGCACGAGGCGCAGGCCACCGCGCACGACGTTCTCCTCTGCGTGCAGACCGGCAGCAACATCGACGACCCGAACCGGTTCCGGTTCGAGGGTGGCGGCTACTTCATCAAGAGCGCCGACCAGATGCGCGCGGTGGACTCGTCGGAGCTGTGGCAGGAGGGCTGCCGCAACACCCTGCTGGTCGCCGAGAAGGTCGACCCGAAGGGCATGTTCGAGTTCCACAACCTGATGCCGCGCTTCCCGGTGCCGGAGGGGGAGACCGAGGAGTCCTGGTTCCGCAAGGAGACCTTCGCCGGGCTGGGCCGCCGCTACCCGAACGGCATCCCGGAGGGGCACGTCGTCCAGGCGGAGTACGAGCTGGGCGTCATCAACCAGATGGGTTTCCCGTCGTACTTCCTCGTGGTCGCCGACTTCATCCAGTGGGCCAAGAGCCAGGGCATCTCGGTGGGCCCGGGCCGTGGTTCGGCGGCCGGCTCCCTCGTCGCGTACGCGCTGGGCATCACCGACCTCGACCCGATCCAGCACGGTCTGATCTTCGAGCGGTTCCTGAACCCCGAGCGGGTCTCCATGCCGGATGTCGACATCGACTTCGACGAGCGTCGGCGCGGTGAGGTGATCAAGTACGTCACCGACAAGTGGGGTGAGGACAAGGTCGCCCAGATCGCCACGTTCGGCACGATCAAGGCGAAGGCCGCGATCAAGGACTCCGCCCGGGTCCTCGGCTACCCGTACGCGGTCGGCGACCGGATCACCAAGGCGATGCCACCGGCGGTGATGGGCAAGGACATCCCGCTCACCGGCATCTTCGACACCAAGCACCCCCGGTACGCCGAGGCCGGCGAGATCCGCGGCCTGTACGACTCCGACCCGGACGTCCGCAAGGTGATCGACACGGCGAAGGGCATCGAGGGGCTGATCCGGCAGACCGGTGTGCACGCCGCCGGCGTCATCATGTCCGCCGAGCCGATCATCGAGCACATCCCGTTGATGCGCCGCGACGCCGACGGGGCGATCATCACGCAGTTCGACTACCCGACCTGCGAGTCGCTCGGGCTGCTGAAGATGGACTTCCTCGGCCTGCGCAACCTGACGATCATCGACGACGCGGTCAAGAACATCGAGCTCAACCACGGCGAGAAGCTCGACCTGCTGGCGTTGCCACTCGACGACAAGGCCGCGTACGACCTGCTCGCCCGGGGTGACACCCTCGGCGTGTTCCAGCTCGACGGTGGGCCGATGCGGTCGCTGCTGCGGTTGATGAAGCCGGACAACTTCGAGGACATCTCCGCCGTCCTGGCGCTGTACCGGCCCGGCCCGATGGGCGTCGACTCGCACACCAACTACGCGCTGCGTAAGAACGGCCTCCAGGAGATCACGCCGATCCACCCGGAGCTGGAGGAGCCGCTGCGGGAGATCCTGGCACCCACCCACGGCCTGATCGTCTACCAGGAGCAGGTGCAGCGCGCCGCGCAGATCCTCGCCGGTTACAGCCTCGGTCAGGCGGACCTGCTGCGCCGGGCCATGGGTAAGAAGAAGAAGGAGATCCTCGACAAGGAGTTCATCCCGTTCCGGGACGGCTGCCGCGAACGCGGCTACTCCGACGAGGCGATCCAGGCGGTGTGGGACGTCCTGGTGCCGTTCGCCGGGTACGCGTTCAACAAGGCGCACTCCGCCGCGTACGGCCTGGTCTCCTACTGGACGGCGTACCTGAAGGCGCACTACCCGGCCGAGTACATGGCCGGGCTGCTGACGTCCGTCGGTGACGACAAGGACAAGATGGCGCTCTACCTGTCCGAGTGTCGCCGGATGCGCATCCAGGTGCTGCCGCCGGACGTGAACACCTCGGCCGGGCCGTTCACCCCGGTCGGCAAGGACATCCGCTTCGGTTTGGCGGCGGTCCGCAACGTCGGCGCGAACGTGGTCGCCTCGATCATGCGGTGCCGCGACGAGAAGGGCGAGTACGCCGACTTCTACGACTTCCTGTCCAAGGTGGACGCGGTGGTCTGCAACAAGAAGACCATCGAATCGCTGATCAAGGCGGGTGCGTTCGACTCCCTCGACCACCCCCGCAAGGGTCTGCTCGCGGTCCACGCCGACGCCATCGACGCGTACGCCGACGTCAAGCGCAAGGAGGCGGTCGGCCAGTACGACCTGTTCGGCGCGGGCTTCGGGGACGCCGACACCGGCAGCACGACGGTGATGCCGGTGATCGGTGACAGCGAGTGGGACAAGCGCGACAAGTTGGCCTTCGAGCGGGAGATGCTCGGCCTGTACGTCTCCGACCACCCGCTGTTCGGTCTGGAGCACATCCTCGGCGCCGCCGCCGACACCACCATCGCGTCCCTGGCCGAGGACGGCGCGGTGCCCGACGGGGCGGTGGTCACCCTCGCCGGCATCCTCTCCGGGGTGCAGCGCCGGGTCACCAAGCAGGGCCGCGCCTGGGCGTCGGCCACGCTGGAGGACCTGGCGGGTGGGGTGGAGGCGCTGTTCTTCCCCAACACCTACGAGGTGATCGGGCAGTACATCGCCGAGGACGCCATCGTGGTGGTCAAGGGGCGGGTGGACCGCCGCGACGACACCCCCCGGATCATGGCGATGGACATGTCCATGCCGGACGTCAGCACCAGCGCCACCAACAAGCCGGTCACCCTGACCATCCCGGTGCACCGCTGCACACCGCCACTGATGGAGAAGCTCAAGGAGACCCTGGTGCTGCACCCCGGCGACACCGAGGTGCACGTCAAACTCCTCAACGGCGGGCGCACCACCACCCTGCGGCTGGGCCCGTTCCGGGTGGCGGCGACGACCGCGCTGATGGGTGACCTGAAGAGCGTCCTCGGCCCGGCCAACGTGAGCTGACCGGTCCGCGGCCCCGCCGGCGTCATCGCCGGCCGGGCCGCGGACGGTCGCCGGGCTCAGCCCCGCTCGGGGGCGGCGATCTCGCGGAGCCGGCCGTCGGCCAGCCGCAGCCAGCGCTGCACGCCGATCTCGGCAAGGAACCGTTCGTCGTGGCTGACCACGACGAAAGCGCCCTGGTACGCGCTCAGCGCGCTCTCCAGTTGACCGACGCTCACCAGGTCCAGGTTGTTGGTCGGCTCGTCGAGCAGCAGCAGCTGCGGTGCCGGCTCGGCGCAGAGCACGCAGGCGAGGGTCGCGCGCAGCCGCTCACCGCCGGAGAGCACCCCGACGGGCAGGTTGACCCGGGCACCCCGGAACAGGAACCGGGCGAGCAGGTTCATCCGCCTGGCGTCCGGCAGGCTCGGCGCGTACGCGGCGAAGTTCTCCGCCACCGTCCGGTCGAGGTCCAGCAGGTCCAGCCGCTGCGACAGGTACGCGATCCGGCCGTCGGCCCGCTTGACGTCACCCCCGGCCGGTTCGAGGTCGCCGTTGACCAGGCGCAGCAGGGTCGACTTGCCGACGCCGTTCGCCCCGGTGAGCGCGATCCGTTCCGGACCCCGGATCACCAGGTCGGCGCCGTCGCCGCCGAACAGCTCCCGGTCGTCGAAGCGGGCCCGCATCCCCGTACCCGTGAAGACCGTCCGTCCGGCCGGGACTGTCGTGTCCGGCAGGTCCACGACGATCCGGTCCTCCTCGCGGACCGCCCGGCCGGCCTCGTCCAGTCGGGCCTTGGCCTGGCCGAGCCGGCTGGAGTGTGTCTCCTGGGCCTTGCCCGCCGACTCCTGCGCGCTGCGCTTGAGCCCGCCGGCGACGATCCGGGCCAGCCCGGCGTTCTTCAGGTTCTTCGAGGCGTTGCTGGCCCTCCGGTCGGCCCGCTCCCGGGCCTGCTGCATCTCCCGCTTCTCCCGCTTCACCTCCTGCTCGGCGTTGCGCAGGTTGCTCTCGGCGACCTCCCGCGCCGCCTGCACCGCCTCGGTGTACGCGGTGAAGTTGCCCCCGAACCAGCGGATCTCGCCGCGCTCCAACTCGGCGATCCGGTCCATCCGATCCAGCAGCTCCCGGTCGTGGCTGACCAGCAGCAGACACCCGGACCAGTCGGTGAGCACGTCGTAGAGCTTGTGCCGGGCTTCCACGTCGAGGTTGTTGGTCGGCTCGTCGAGCAGCAGCACGTCCGGGCGTCGGAGCAGCTGCGCGGCCAGGCCGAGGGAGACCACCTGCCCGCCGCTGAGGGTGCGTAACGGCCGGTCGAGCGCCAGGTCGCCGAGGCCGAGGCGGTCCAGCTCACCGCGGGTGCGTTCCTCGATGTCCCAGTCGTCGCCGATGGTGGCGAAGTGCGCCTCGCTGGCGTCTCCGGCCTCGATGGCGTGCAGTGCCGCGATCCGCTCGGCGACGCCGAGCACCTGCGCCACGGCCAGGTCACCGGCCAGGGGGAGGGTCTGCGGGAGGTAGCCGAGCAGACCGTCGACGGTGACGCTGCCGCCGCTGGGCCGCAGCTCCCCGGCGATCAGCCGCAGCAGGGTGCTCTTGCCGGCGCCGTTGGGCGCGACCAGGCCGGTGCGACCGCCGGGAACGGTGAAGGACAGCTCCGAGAAGACCGGGGTGTCGTCCGGCCAGGAGAAGGACAGGTTCGAGCAGACGATGAACGCATCAGACATGCGAGTGACCTCAAAGGGTGGGTTGGGCGCGTTCGAGCGCGCCCGACGACAAACGGGACCGGTGGAACGCCGTCATGGCCACCGCAGCTGCGTAGAACGCGCCGAACCGATGGCCGCACACATCCGGTCTCACCCGGAGATGTCGTCGTCACCCGCCATGTCTGGTCTCCCTGGTCGTACCGCTGACCCAACGGGCCCAGTCTAACAACGGATCTTCACTCCGCCACCGCAATAGGCGGGGCGTCAGATGAGGGTCACGCCCGGCCGGGTCAGTCAGATCGAGAACGGTGATCTGGAGGCCAACGAGGTCGCGACGCTGAGCCGATACGCACGAGCACTCGGTGCCCGGATGCGGATCATCTTCGACTACGGCGACGACCTTCGTCAGATCGCCTGACGCGCCTGGGCTGTCGACGGCACATCCGCGCAGATGGCCGAGTCGAGGTGCTCACCGGGCCGGTAACTGCGCTGTCGGTGGTCACCAGGTATTCCAGGTAGCGGCGCGCGGTCACCCGGGAGACGCCGGCGGTTCGAGCGGGTGTGAGGGCAACGCCGCCGGGCGTCGTTCGGGCCCGCCGCGGGCTGGCCAGTTCTCACGGGACAACTGGGGGTGGGCGCGTGGGTCGCCGCGGAAGGCCTGGGGGGACACCCCGAACGTGGTGGTGAAGACCCTGCTGAAGTGGGCCGGGGAGCGGAAACCCCAGCGGGCGGCGATGCTGTGGATGGGGCGCCCCCGGAGCAGAGGATCGCGGAGGTCGCGGGCGCACCGATCCAGGCGCTGCCTGCGGATGATCTCGGCGACCGTCTGGTCCTCGGTCTCGAACGCGCGGTGCAGGCTGCGGAGCGAGACGTGGTGAGCGGCGGCGACGGCGCTGGGCGACAGGTCCGGGTCGGCGAGGTGCTCGTCGATGAACGCCCTGACCAGCAGGCGCAGGTTGTGGCCGCGTACCTCGGTCGGCAGGGTGTCGGTGAGGTCCAACTGGCGGGCGACCATCGCGGAGATGAGGTCCCGCACGACGGTGCCCAGGAGCGGGATGTCGCGCTCGTCGTACTGCTCGGGGTGGGTCATCACCTGGTGGACGAACTGGTTGAGCAGGACGCCGATGCCCTCGGTGGCGGAGATGGTCGTGCCGAGCACCCGCGTGATCTTGTTGGGATGCACCGGCAGGAGGCCGTGCGGGACGAGGATCGTCCGGGTGGTCAACATGCCCTCGTGGCGCGACCGTCCCTGATGGGTCGACTGGTGTGGTCGGGACGTGTCAACGATGGCGAAGTTGCCCGGCGTGAAGGTGTTGGTCCGGCGCTCCTGCTCCAACCCGCCCTGCCCGGACAACGGGAGTGCGAACTGGTACATCTCCGGGTCGCTGCGGCGGATGAAGGTGCCGGTCCGCTGCATGTCCAGGGAGGGGTACCGCCAGGTCGAGAGCACTACCTCGCCCAGGCTGATGACCTCTGCCCGGGCCTGGAAGTCCGCTGCGTGGGCACTGTGGATGCGCATCGGCACCGACTCGCGTGCCACCAGGTCGTGCCAATACCCGAACCGCTCGCTCGGAGGCACCACGACAGTGTCCGCCAAGCCTACGGTGAGCACGGGCTGCCTCGATCCTCTTCGATGGTCGACGGGCCACTGTGGCGTTGCCGACCGAGCCTACAAGATCAACGATCGCCGGCCCAGGCCCACGTGGTCGGTTCGACCTGAGGGAGTCGAGCGCCGTCCGGAAGTTCCTGGGCAGGTCACGAGCGCCAGGCGCTCAGACACCGCGCCATGACCCGGAAGGGGATGGCCTGCCCTCTGGTCTGGTCCGCGGTGCCGGCCAGGTGGAGGTCCAGCTCCGGGCAGTGGAAGAGCCACGTGCCGGTGGCTCCCGAGTGGCCGATCAGCGTGACCGGACGGTGCCCCGGCGACATGAGTCGCCCGACCGTGAAGATCATGGTGCCCAGCCCGTATCGGAGGATGGGGATGTTGCGCAGCCGGTTGCGCCGCTCGGTGAGCAGGTCGATCGAGTGGGCGTCGTGGAAGAGTGCGCCGCCGAGTAGCGCCCGGTGGAAGGTGAGGAGATCTCCGGTGGTGCTGAACAGGTCGTTGCAGGATTCGATCATCGAGGTCAGCTCGACGCGGCGCTGCCCGGCGTAGAGCGGCGCGGGTGTCGCCGTCGCCGGGTCAGGCGGGCGACGCCCGGGGAGCCAGGTGTGCGTCAGGCCGAGCGGGCCGACGATGCGGTCGGTCAGCAGATCGGCGAACGAGCGGCCGGTCACTGTCTGCAGTATTCGGATGAGCAGTTGGAAGCCGGTGTCGGAGTAACGGGCCTTCTGTCGACTCGCGGCGAGATCCTGCGGGGCGAAGTGTGGACGTTGCTGCTCGCGCGTCGTCCGTATCGTGTCCTCGAAGGTCCAGGCCAGATCGTGCCCGGCGGCGAGGCGCTCGTACAGACTCGGGCCCGTACGACGCTTCTCGAACTGGTCGGGCAACCCGGAGGTGTGGCTCGCGAGGTGGCGCACCGTGATCGCCGACGTCCGGTCGACATCCCCCAGGACGTGCAGCCCGGCGACTGTCTCCGCCGGCAGGTAGCTGTCGATCGGAGCGTCCAGCTCAAGCTCGCCGCGCTCGTACGCCTGCAGCACGAGCGTGACGATGAAGCGCTTGGTGACGCTCGCGACGAAGAACGGCGTGTCGGGGTGCGGTGGAGGATCGCCCGTATCGGCCGGGCCGGCGGCGGCCGACCAGCGCAGTTCGCCGTTGCCGCTCGCGACGGCGATGGTGGCGTGGTGCACGTCGCGTCGGGCGACGAGCTTCTCCAACAGGACGGTCAGTCGCGCGTCGACGTCGGCGGGGACGTGATTGTCGCCGGCGAGGCTCAGTGTCACACCACATGTCTACTAGACATGTCTATGAGAGGCAACGGTCTACACTCGACCGGTGGCCCACGTGATCCTCGGTCTGCTCCTGGTCGCCCGGCAGAGCTTCTACGACCTCATCAAGGGTTTCGAGGCCGGCGTCGCGCTCTTCTACAGCGCCAGTTCCGGCAGCATCAAACGTGCGCTGGACACCCTTCTCGCCCGCGGTCTCATCGAGGTCGCGAGCGCCGAGACCGGAGGCCGGGGGCGTAAGGTCTACCAGGTCACCGACGCTGGTCGTCGGGAGTTCCACGCGTGGATGACAGCGGAACCGGCCGGGCCCGACCTGGAGACCGCGGCGCTGTCCAGGCTCTACTTCCTCGGTCTGCTGGAGCCGGCTGAGCGCCTACCGGTGCTGCGCCGCATCACGGCGCGCGTCGAGGCCGACCTGGCCAAACTCTCGGCCCTCGACCAACAGCTCAAGACCTCGGATGTCGCCGAGGAGCACCGGGACCTCGCCGTCCACCAACGCGCGACGCTCGACTACGGCCTGGCCGCACACCGTTTCACGCTCGACTGGTTCCGCGAGCACATCACCCGGCACGAGCAGTCGGCTCGCTGACCCGGCGTCGTCGCAACGTCCGTCAGGTATGCCGCCCGTGGCCATCGGGCGAGGTCGCGCCGCCCGCATTCTTTCCGCGACCTGCTGACCGCCCAGAGCGAGGACCGCCGGCCCGGCGGCCTGCAGGTCGTTGGCCGGGCCCAGGAGGTGACCGGCGAATTCCTCGACATATTCCCGAGTCGCCCCGCAGTCGGGAAAAGGATGCGCAATTATTGCCAACCGCCACGTCCGGGACGTGGTGGACTCCGATCGGGATCTTCCTGCACGCTGCCGCACGCCGCGACGATTGGCGAATAGAAGACCTCGGCGATCGAGAGGGCGGCGAAGGCCGCGGCCAGCCCCGGGCCCAGGACGATGCTGCCGCATGTCCAGGTGGCGACCGTCGACGCGGGCCACCCGGCCTTCCGGCCCTGCGACAGGTGGCGTCCGGCTGCCCCGGCGAGTTCGAATTCATTCGATATCAATAGCGGGTGGTCGACATACGTGCCGGTAACATTGCGGTGGGCGACACGTTGCCGCGGTGCTGGCGCAATTGCTCCGGAAAGGCCCATTGGTTGCCTGTCGACGTCACCTGTGACATATCCAACTGTCGCTTTTCCGGCCGCCGCCAAAATTGGGCACGTAACCATTGCCGGGTACCTTCCTGTCGTGCCCGACGCTCCTCGACAGTTGATTGCCGACCGTTATCGATTGGTCCGCCCGCTCGGCCAGGGCGGGATGGGCCGCGTGTGGCAGGCCCGCGACGAGATGCTGCAACGGGACGTGGCCATCAAGGAGTTGGTGGCACCGCCGGGCCTACGCGACGACGAACGCCGGGAGCTGCGTGAACGGTCCATGCGCGAGGCGCGGGCCGTCGCCCGTCTGGGCCACGTCAACGTGGTACGCGTCTTCGACGTGCTGCACTCGGACGACGACCCCTGGATCGTGATGGAGCTCGTTCCGTCCCGGTCCCTGCACCAGGTGCTCGAAGCCGAGGGGCCGATGCCGGCGGATCGCGCCGCGCGGATCGGGCTGGGGGTGCTGAGCGCGTTGCGGGCCGCGCACCGGGCCGGCGTGCTGCACCGGGACGTCAAACCCGCCAACGTGCTGCTCGGCGACGACGGTCGGGTGGTGCTGACCGACTTCGGGCTGGCCACCCTTCCCGGGGATCCTCGGATGACCCAGACCGGAATGGTGCTCGGCTCGCCGGCGTTCCTCGCGCCGGAACGGGCCACCGACGGCGACGTCGGGCCGGCCGCCGACCTGTGGTCGCTCGGCGCCACCCTCTACGCGGCGGTCGAGGGGCGTACGCCGTACCACCGCTCGTCGCCGATAGCCACGCTGGCAGCCCTGGCCACCGAAGCGCCACCGCCGGCCCAGCGGGCCGGTCGGCTGACCCCGCTCCTGGAAGGACTGCTACGCCGGGAGCCGGATCAGCGGATCACCGCGGATCAGGCGGAGCGGCTGCTGCGCCAGGCCGCCGACCCGGACCGGACCACCGTCCGGCCGGGCGCCACCGGCAGTGGACCGGTCGACTCGGTGAACACCAGCACCGGCCCGTCCCGCCCCCGGATCGTGCCCGAGTTCGTCACGCCCGAACCGAACCCACACGCGCCACCGGTGGACGCCGCCGCGCCCGCGTCGTCGGTCGAACAGGGGCCGCCGACAACCGCCGGTTTACCCGCTCCGCCGGTCGTACCTGCGCCGCCAGCCGCCGCTCCGCCCGCGCCGCCACCGACCGCCGCTCCGCCCGCGCCGGAGCCGGGCGGCAGGCGTCGGGTTCGGCTGATCGGCTCGGTGACCGCCGCCGGGCTGCTGCTCGTCGTCCTGGTCACCGCGTCCCTGCTGGTGAACCGCGGGCCGTCCGGCGGTACGGGCGACGTGGCCGCGCCGACCGGGAACCCGTCCGCGATCGCCGAGACGCCGGTGTCCCGGGTGCTGCCACCGCCACCGGCGGGTTGGCGCTACTACCGCGACGATCCCCGCTTCCTCGTGCCGGTGCCCGACGGCTGGCAGGCGCGGCGTGACGGTGAGCGGGCCGAGTTCCGCGAGCCGGACGGCAGCCGGGTCCTCGTCGTCGGCGAACTCCGGTCCGTTCCCACGGACCTGGTCGCCGAGCTGCGGGCGCGGGAGGCGACGCAACGCCGGCGGTACGCCGACTACCGCCGGGTCCGGCTCGCCGCACTGCCCTACCAGGTGCGGGCCGCCGAGTGGGAGTGGACGTACACCGACAAGGACGGGACGCCCACGCAGATGGTCAGCCGGGCGTTCGTCGCTCCCAACGGGCACGCGTACTCGATCGACTGGACCACGTCCGCCGCCGAGTGGTCCGCGAGCGCGGCCGTCTTCGCGCTGATCGCCGATGGTTTCCAGGGCCTGCCGGTCACCGTCGGCCCACCGTCCGGATCCGCCGGCCCCCCACCCCCGACGAGCGCGGGGCCACCGTCGCCGGGGGTGGGCAGCGGCACGACGACAGCTCCGGGGACCTCGGCACAGCAGCCGTCGGCTCCACCTCCGGCCTCGCCCAGCCAGGCCGGCGCGCCCGCAGGGAAGCAGATCTCCAGCTTCGCCAGCGACCGGTGCATCGACATCCCCGACGGCAACGCCACAGCTGGTGTCCGGTTGCAGATCTGGGACTGTCGTCGTACCGCGAAGCAGCTCTGGACCTTCCCGGCGGACGGCACGGTCCGTTCGATGGGCAAGTGCCTGGATGTCGCCGGCCACTCCACCGCGGACGGGGCTGCCGTTGTGCTGGCCGACTGCTCCGGCGCCTCGTCGCAGAAGTTCACCCTCAACAAGGCCTACGACCTGGTGAACACCAGGGCGGACAGGTGCGTCGACGTGCTCGACGGGAACACCGACAACGGCACCCGGTTGCAGATCTGGCAGTGCACCGGCAACGCCAACCAGAAGTGGCGGGCCACCTGAGCGCTGACGGCTGACGCTCCGATGGTTACGGTCGTGGATGTCGTGGTTCCCCGACCGTCCGAGGAGTGATCGCATGTCCCTGTCTCCGTCCCGGCTGTTCTCGCAGATAGCGACCGCCGAACGACCGGCGGGGACACGTGTGGTCATGCGACGTGCGGTGGTGCTCGGCGGCAGCATGGCCGGGCTGTTGGCGGCGCGCGTGCTCAGCGACCACGCCGAGGAGGTCCTGATCGTCGAACGGGACCCGTCCGATGTCGATGCCGGGCCCCGGCCGGGTGTGCCCCAGGGCAGTCAGGTGCACGCGCTGCTGCCCGCCGGCCAGGTCCAGTTGGAACGCTGGTTTCCCGGCATCGCCGACGAGGCGCTCGCGCTCGGCGCTCCGCCGCCGCCGAACGACCCGGGGACCGCGAAGGTCTTCGTCAACGGCATGCCCGGGCTGCCCCCGGCGGCGACCGGCACCGGTCCGGCGCTGATCACCACGCGTCCGTTCCTGGAGGCGTTGGTCCGCCGGCGGACGCTCGCCGTGGACACCATCCGCATGGTGTACGGCCGGGCGGAGGGTCTGGTCTTCGACGAGCGGCGGGTCACCGGCGCGCGGTACGTACCCGAGGGCGGCGGCGAGGCGGTCGTCGCACCAGCGGACCTGGTGGTCGACGCGATGGGCCGGTCCAGCCGGCTCAGCGACTGGCTGGCCGAGCACGGGTGGCCCCGCCCGCCGATGCAACGCATGCCGATCAAGCTGAACTACGCGACGGCGCTCTACCGGCGTGACGAGAAGGTCAGCGACACCTGGGTCGCGGTCTTCCACACCATGGCCGGCAAGGGGCGCACCGCCCGGATCGGCGGGATCAACTCGGTCGAGGGAGACCGTTGGATCATGCTGGTGGCCGGTTACGACGACGACCGGCCCAGCCGCGACGTCGCCGACTTCACCGCGCGCTGCCGGGAGCACTACCCGCAGATGTTCGGCGACATCGCCGAGCACGGGGAGATGCTGGGCGGGGTGGTCACGTACCACCAGGCGGACAGCCGACGCCGCGACTTCCACAAGCTCGACCGTCTGCCCGCCGGGTTGGTCGCGGCCGGCGACGCCGTCGCGTCCTTCAACCCGGTGTACGGCCAGGGCATGACCTCCGCGACGCTGCACGCCTCCTGCCTGTCGGCGTACCTGCGATCCGGCCCGACGCCGCACGAGCAGCCGGCGCGGGCGTACTTCGACCAGGTGCGGGTGGTCGTCGACGCCGCCTGGCAGATCTCCACCACCGCCGACATCGAGCTCCCGCACGTCGACGGGCCGTACCCGCCCGGGTACCGGGTCACCAAGTGGTTCGGGGACCTGCTGTTCCGGACGTCGCTGACCGATCCGGTGCTCAACGCCCGGCTGGGCCGGGTCACCACCATGCTCGACCACCCGGCGACCCTGGGCCGCCCCGGCACCCTGCTCCGCGCGCTCCGGCTCAGCCTGCTCCGGGGCGCTCGACGCCGACCCGTCGGCGCTCGGCGCTGATTCGCCCCGAAACCCGCCGTTCCCGACCGGCTCCGGGGAGAATGGGTTGCCGGGGAGGTGTCGCGACGAGCCCGGGGGAGCAGGCGTGCCGGCAACCAGCCTCCTGGGCCGCCTGCGCCGCCGCGACCCGGGGTACGCCGTCCTGCGACGTGCCGCCCGGTTGACACTCGTGGCGTCCGTCGTCTTCTACGGCTGCCGTTACGGCGCCGGGAGTTCGGTGCTCGCCACCTACGGTCTGTTCGGCACGATCGCCGCCGGGGCGTTCGCGCAGCTGCCCGGTCCCGCGCCGCAACGGGCGCGGATCCTGGTCATCTCGCTGCCGGCGGTCTGGGCGCTGATCGCGGCGGGATCCCTGTTGGCCTGGAGCACGTGGGCGGCGGCCGGCGGAATGCTGGTCATCGGCTTCGTCGTGGCGTTCGGCGGGGTCGGCAACCCGCGCCTGGTGGGGTGGGCCAGCGCGTTCCAGCTCTTCTACATCCTGGCGTCCTTCCCGCCGTACCAGCCGGACACCCTGCCGCAACGTCTCGGCGGCGTCACGCTCGCCATCGTGCTGCTCGCCGCGGCCGAGGTGCTCCTCTGGCCCGACCCGGTGCCGGTCTCCTACCGGCAGCGGCTCGCCGACGCGGCCGACGGCGTCGCGGCGTTCCTCGACACCACCGCCCGCGCGCTGACCGAGCCGCACCCGGACCACGCGGGCCGGGACGCGCGACGCCGGCGGGCGTACGACATGGTGGGCCCGCTGGATCTGGCCCGTAACCCCCCGGCGTGGGCGCCCACCGCGGCGGGCGCTCAGGACCGGGCGTTGCGGATCTGCGCGGCGGCATTGCGGGAGGTCCTGGCCGAGGCGGACCGGTTGGCGGCGGACATCCCACCGGAGCCGATCCCGGACCTGGCGGCGGCGCGACTGCTGCGCGTCGGCGCGGACACGACCCGGGCGGCCGGTCGTAGCCTCGTGCCGGGCGGAGCGCCCGTTGACCTCGGTGGTCTGGACGCCGTGGTCGGGCGGGCCGAAGCCGCGGTGGGCGCGGCCGTCGGTCAGCCGCCGGACGTGCCCCGGTCGTGCCGGGACGCGACGGCGCTGGCCCTCGCCGACCAGGTGCGGGTCTTCGCCGTCGGCGCCCGACTGGCCACCGGGTTGCGACTCGACGGCGTGGATGCCCCGCCGGGGCTGTTCGACTACGCGCGACACAACGAGTGGACGCTGTACCGGTGGCAGTTCCGCTCCCACCTGGCCCCCCGCTCGGCTCACCTGCACAGCTCGCTGAGGTTGGCCGTCGCCCTGGCCGTCGCCCGGGTGGCCGCCGGACTGCTACAGCTCACGCACGGCTTCTGGGTGCTGTTGGCGACGCTCACGGTCCTGCGCACCTCGGCCGCGGACACCCGCTCCGCGCTGCGGCCGTCGGTGCTGGGCACGGTCGCCGGCGCGCTCGTCAGCGGCGCCGTGATGCTCCTCGTCGACCTGCCGATCGTCTACGCCGTCGTCCTGCCGGTCACCCTGATCCTGGCCTTCGGCGTCGGACGCCTGCTCGGTCCGGTCTGGCAGCAGGCGCTGTTCACGGTGCTGCTGACCGTCGTCTTCGCCCAGCTCGACCCGCAGGGGTGGCGGCTCGCCGAGGCGCGGCTCGTCGACGTGCTGCTCGGCGCGGTGATCGGGGTGCTCGCCGGGGTGGCCATCTGGCCCCGTGGCGCGAGCCACGACCTGCGGCACAACGCCGTCCATTACCTCGCGGCCAGCGCGGACGCGGTCGAGGAGACCGTCGAGGCGGTGCTCGGCGGTGCCCCCTCACCGCAGCGTTCCATCGACCGGGTACGTCGTCAGCTGGTTCTGCTCGACTCGTCGTACTGCCAGTACCACTCCGAGCGGCACGACCCGCACCGGCAGCAGGTCAACTGGGACGCCGTCCTGAGTGCCGGGCACTACGTGGTGCCCGGCGTCGGGTCACTGCTGCGGCGTAACCCACCCGGCTGTCTCGCCGGCTGGCCCGCCGCCGCGGCGTTGCTGCGCGACGCCGTCGCCCGCCTGCGCTCCGCGTACGACGAGGTGGCCGAGGAGGTGACCCACGGCCGGTCGTCGGGGCCGAGCCCCGCCCCGGTCACCTGTGCCGACGAGCTGGAACGGGTCCGGCCACTGCTCGGCTCGGTCGACCCGCAGGCGGTCCGGCACCTGGTCGAGGTCGACAGGTGGCTCGCCGCTCTCGCCGACACCCTCGCGCTCGCCCGGATCCGACGGGAGACTCCGGGCGAGCCGCCCGGGAAGCCCTGACCTGCCGACTCACCGCGGCAGGCCGCCGATCGCCGATTGGCCGTGCCCGTCGTGCGCCGGTCGGCCTACCGTCGAGGACATGGAGTTCGAGCAGGCGCAGCAGTTGTGGAAGCCGGAGCCCGGTTGGTTGAACACCGCCTCCTACGGGCTGCCGCCCGAGCCGGCCTGGACGGCGTTGCAGGAGGCGCTCACCCAGTGGCGGGTCGGCAGCACCTCGTGGGAGGGCTGGGGCGACTCGGTGCAGCGCTCCCGTACCGCGTTCGCCGGCCTGATCGGCGTGCCGGAGGGTGACGTGGCGGTCGGCGCCTCCGTCTCGCAGATGCTCGCGCCGGTCGCTGCGGCGTTGCCCGCCGGCACGACGGTGGTGGTCCCGGACGTCGAGTTCACCTCCAACCTGTTCCCCTGGCTCGTTCAGGAGGAGCGTGGCATCTCGGTCCGCGTGGTGCCGTTGGAGTCGCTCGTCGACTCCATCGACGCGGACACCGACCTGGTCGCGTTCAGCCTGGTGCAGTCGGCCGACGGCGCGGTCGCCGCGTACGACGACATCGTGGCCGCCGCCCGCGCGTACGACGCGTTGGTGGTGGTGGACGCGACCCAGGCGTGCGGTTGGCTGCCCTTCGACGGGAGCCGGGCCGACGTGGTGACGGTGGGCGGCTACAAGTGGCTGATGAACCCGCGCGGGACCGCGTTCGCCTACCTGGCTCCGGCGCTGCGCGAGCGACTGCGCCCCGACGCCGCCGGCTGGTACGCGGGCCGCGACCCGCACGCCTCCTACTACGGTCCGCCGTTGCGGCTGGCCGACGACGCCCGCCGGTTCGACATCTCACCGGCCTGGTTCAGTTGGGTGGGGGCGGCACCCGCGCTGGAGTTGGTGGCCGAGATCGGCGTGCCGGCGATCCAGGCGCACGACGTGGGGTTGGCCAACCGGTTCCGGGCCGGGCTCGGCCAGCCGCCGGGGGAGAGCGCCATCGTCACCGTGGACGTGCCGGACGCGGAGCGGCGTCTGTCGGAGGCCGGCATCCGGGCGGCGGTTCGCGCCGGGCGGGTCCGGGCCTCGTTCCACATCTACTCCACCGAGGCCGACGTGGACGCGGCCCTGGCCGCGTTGACCGGCTGAACCGGTGCGGGGGACGGCCGACCGAAGGGCGCAGGTGGTTCACGAGCGGCCGGCTGCTCCGGCTGCGCCGCGTCGAAACCCCGCCAAGATCCGCGCAACATCCCGGACGTTGCGCGGATCTTGGGCGTGGGCGGGGCGTGGGCGGGGCGTGGGCGGGGCGGGGGCGGGGCGGCCCCTAGGCCAGGTGACCGCCGATCTTCGTGTAGCCGCGCAGCAGGTCCCGGGAGATGATCAGCCGCTGCATCTCGTCGGTGCCCTCGAAGATCCGGTAGAGCCGGACCTGCCGGTACCAGCGCTCGATGGGCAGCTCACGCGTGTAGCCCATGCCGCCGTGGATCTGGAGCACCCGGTCGACCACTCGGTTGACCATGCCGGCGCCGTAGAGCTTGCCCATCGACGACGCGTGCCGTGGGTCGAGGCCCTGGTCGACCGTCCAGGCCGAGCGCAGCACCAGCCAGCGGGCCGCCTCCAGCTCGGTCTCCGAGTCGGCGATCATCCACTGGATGGCCTGGTTGGCGCCGATCTTGGTGCCGAAGGTCTCCCGGGTGTTGGCGTAGTCGATCGCCATCTGCAGCACCCGCTCGGCGATGCCGATCGCGTGCGACGGGATGGTGTAGCGGCCCTTGCCGATCCACTCCATGCCCAGGGTGAAGCCCTGCCCGATCTCGCCGAGGATGTTGCGGTGCGGCACGCGTACGCCGTCGAAGATGAGTGACGCCGGCCCGCCCTCGCCCATGGTCTGGATGAACTCCGACCGCCAACCCATCGACCGGTCCACCAGGAACGCGGTCGCGCCGCCGTTGCGGGCGCCCTTCTCCCGGTCGGTCACCGCGACGACGATGGCGAAGTCGGCGTCGTGCCCACCGGTGATGAAGGTCTTCTCGCCGTCGAGGATCCAGTCGTCGCCGTCCCGGCGTGCGGACAGTCGGATGTTGGCGGCGTCCGAGCCGGCGCCGGGCTCGGTGATCGCGAAACAGGACCGCCGCTCGCCCTCGATGGTCGGGATGAGGAACTCCTGCTTCTGCTCCTCGGTGGCGTGGAACAGGATGTTGTCCGCCTCGCCGCCGAAGCGGAACGGTACGAACGTGTGGCCCAGCTCCGTCCAGATCAACGACTGGAGCACCGCCGGGAGGTTCATCCCGCCGTACTCTTCCGGGGTGGCCAGGCCCCAGAAGCCGAACTTGCGCGCCTTGAGTTGCAGCTCACGCACCTCGGAGTGGTCGAGGCCCGGCTGGTGTGCCCGCTCCCGGCGGAGCACCTCCGCCTCCAGCGGCATCACCTCGCGGCGGATGAACGATCGGACGGTGTCCCGTACCGCCCGCTCCTCGTCGGTGAGCGAAAAGTCCACGGTGGTCCTCCTGGCGTCGGCGCAGCCGGTCACCCATTAAACTAGCGCTGCAAGTTTTGCCGCGTCCAGACCTGACGGCCGAGACCTCGAGGAGCGCAGTGCCCCGACCCCGCCAGCCCCGGCTCACCCGGCAGCTGATCGTCGAGACCGCCACCGCGCTCATCGACGCCGAGGGCCTGCCCGCGTTCTCCACCCGCCGGCTCGCCGCCGAGCTGGGCGTTCGCGGGCCCTCGCTCTACAACCACTTCGCCACGAAGGACGAGATCCTCGACGCGGTCGCCGACACGGTGACCGGCACCGTCGACACCGGAGGCTTCACCGGCCGGGACTGGGTCGCCGCGCTGCGCGACTGGGCCTGGTCGTACCGGCGGGCGCTCACCGCGCACCCGAACATCGTGCCGTACCTCGCGCAGGGGCCCGGTCGGCGACCGGCCGCGCTGGCCATGGCCGACGCGGTCTACGGCGGCCTCGTCCGCGCCGGCTGGCCCCCCGCCCGGGCCACCCACATCGGCGCCGCGCTGCGGTACTTCGTGGCCGGGTCGGCCCTCGGCTCGTTCGCCCGCGGTTTCGTCGAGGACCCGGAGCTGTACGCCGCGCACTACCCGCACCTGCGCGACGCGCACCGGCTCGCCGAACACCAGCAGAGCGTGGACGAGGGCGCCTTCGCCCTCGGCCTGGACGCCCTGCTGCACGGGCTGGCCGCCGAGTACGCCCGGACCGTGGACCCCGTCCGTACCGCCGGCGCGGTGGAGTCCACCGGGCCCAACGGGTAGCGTCCAAACTCCCAGCGCTAGTTTCATCGCCCGCCGCGACCCCGTCGCCATCGCCGGTCGCCCACCCCCGAAGGGACGACATGGACCTCGCCGCCCCGCCGTCGCCGCTGCCCGACGCCCTGCGCCTCCGGCGCCACCTGCACCTCGGCGGCGACTGGACGTCCCCCGCCGACGTCGAGCTGATCGACGTGGAGAACCCGAGCACCGGTGAGCTGATCGGTCAGGTGCCGGCCGGCTCCCCGGCCGACGTGGACGCGGCCGTGGCCGCAGCCCGCGCCGCGTTCCCCAGGTGGTCGGCGACCGCCCCCGCCGAGCGTTCCGCACACCTGGACCGGCTGCACGCCGCGCTCGCCTCGCGCGCCGACGACCTGGCCCGCACCATCGCCGTGGAGCTGGGCGCACCGCTCAAGCTCGCCACCCGGGTGCAGGTCGGGTTGCCGCTGACCGTCCTGCGCGACCACGTCGCGCTCGCCGCCCGCGCGCCGGTCGAGGAGAGCATCGGCAACTCTTTCGTCGTCCGCGAGCCGATCGGCGTGGTCGGCGCGATCACCCCGTGGAACTACCCCCTGCACCAGGTGATGGCGAAACTGGCCCCCGCCCTGGCCGCCGGCTGCACAGTGGTGCTGAAGCCCAGCGAGTTGACCCCGCTGACCGCGTACCTGCTCTTCGACGCGGTCACCGAGGCCGGGTTGCCGCCGGGCGTGCTCAACCTGGTCACCGGCGTCGGGGCGGTGGTCGGTGAGGCGCTGGCCGGGCATCCCGACGTCGACCTGGTGTCGTTCACCGGCTCCACCGCCACCGGCGCCCGGATCATGCGCCTCGCCGCCGACCGGATCGCCCGGGTCGCCCTGGAGTTGGGCGGCAAGTCCGCCAACGTGATCCTTCCCGACGCCGACCTGGGCGCCGCGGTCAAGGTGGGTGTCGGCAACGCCCTGCTCAACTCCGGACAGACCTGCACCGCGTGGACCCGCATGCTGGTGCACCGCGACCGGTACGACGAGGCGCTCGACCTGGTCGCCACGGCGGTCGCCGGCTACCGGCTCGGTGACCCGTTCGACCCGGCCACCCGCCTCGGCCCGCTGGTCTGCGCCGCCCAGGCGGACCGGGTGCGGGGCCACATCGATCGGGCCCTGGCCGACGGGGCACGGCTGGTCGTCGGTGGCCCGGACGCCCCGGTGCCGCCGCAGGGGCACTTCGTCGCGCCGACCGTCTTCGCCGACGTGCACCCCGACAGCGCGCTCGCCCAGGAGGAGGTCTTCGGCCCGGTGCTCGCCGTCATCCCGTTCACCGACACCGACGAGGCGGTCGCCATCGCCAACAACTCCCGGTACGGGCTGGCCGGCGCGGTCTGGTCCGCCGACCCCGACGCGGCGCTCGCGGTGGCCCGTCGGCTGCGCACCGGGGCGGTGGACATCAACGGCGCGCCGTTCAACCCGCTCGCCCCGTTCGGTGGCTACAAGCAGTCCGGGCTCGGCCGGGAGTTGGGCGTGCACGGGCTCGCCGAGTTCTGCGAGCTGAAGGCGATCCAGCGATGAGCGGCGCGGAGACGACCCCGGCCGCGCCGGTCACCGTCCGCGCGCTGGTCGCGCGCGGGTCCGACGCCGAGCTGCGGATCGAGCGGGTACGCCTGCCCGCTCCCGGCCCCGGCGAGGTCCGGGTGACGATCACCGCCGCCGGGGTCTGCCACTCCGACCTGTCGATGGCCAACGGCACCCTCGCCGCGCGATTCCCGCTGGTGCTCGGGCACGAGGCGACCGGAGTGGTGGCCGCGACCGGGCCGGGCGTGGATCTGGCCGTCGGCACCCCGGTGGTCCTCAACTGGGCGCCGGCCTGCCGGGCCTGCTGGTGGTGCCGTCGTGACGAGCCGTGGCTCTGCGCCGCCACCACGGCCCCGACCGTGCCCCGCGGCGAGACCGACGACGGCGTACCGCTGCACCTGACCCTCGGCCTCGGCGCGCTCGCCGAGGCGGTGGTGGTGCCCGAACGCGCCGTCATCCCGATCCCGGCCGGGCTGCCGCCCGAGCAGGCCGCCCTGCTCGGCTGTGCGGTGCTCACGGGCGTCGGCGCGGTCGGCAACACGGCCCGGGTGGCACCTGGTGAGAGCGTGGCAGTGGTCGGGCTCGGCGGGGTGGGCCTCGCCGTCCTGGCCGCCGCCCGCCGGGCCGGTGCCACGACGATCCTCGCCGTCGACGTCGCCGAGGCCAAGCGCGACCTCGCGCTCGCCGCCGGGGCGACCGACTTCCTGCTCTCCGACGACCGGCTCTCCAAGGAGATCCGTGCCCGCACCGAAGGCCGGGGCGTCGACCACGCGTTCGAGTGCGTCGGCCGGGCCGCCACCATCCGCGCCGCCTGGCGGCTCACCCGGCGCGGGGGAGCGGTGACGGTGGTCGGCATGGGCGCCAAGGACGACATGGTCAGCCTCGGCGCGCTGGACATCTTCCACTCCGCCCGTACCCTGCGCTCCTCGGTCTACGGCTCGTCCGACCCGGACCGGGAGGTGCCGGTGCTGGCCGCCGCCCTCGCCGACGGCGCGCTGGATCTGGGTGTGCTGGTCAGCGGCACGATTCCGCTGGACGAGGCACCCACGGCGTTCGATCGGCTGGCGCGGGGCGAGGGCGCTCGCTGGGTGGTCACACTGGACTGAGCGTCCGGCCGAAACCGGGTCGTGGGCCTGCGTGGTGGCTGTTAGCGTCGCGGCATGTTCGCCACCGAGCGGGTCCGACTGCGCCCGCCCACTCCCGACGACGCGCCGAACATGTTCCGTCTGTACGGGGATCCCGAGTTGCACCTGGTCACCGACGGCGAGCCGTTCCTGCCGCTGCACGTCGGGCAGATCCGGGCCCGGCTGGAGAAGAAGGTCGCCGACCCGCCCGACGGCCAGGCCACTGTGTCGCTGGTGGCCGAAACCGTGGCCGACGGCACGTTCCTCGGCGGCAGCGTGCTGTGGGGGATCAGTGCGTTCAACCAGTACGCCCACCTCGGCATCTCGCTGCTACCCGAGGCACGTGGCCAGGGTTACGGGACCGAGGTGATCCGGTTGCTCTGCCGGTACGGCTTCCGAAACCGCAACCTGCGCCGTCTGGAGTTGGAGACGCTGGCCAGCAACACGGCCATGCGGCGGACCGCGGAGGCGTGCGGCTTCACGCACGAAGGCACCCTGCGGGAGCGCGAGTACGACGGCGACGGTTTCGCGGACATGGTGATCTACGGACTGCTCCGGCGCGACTGGACGCCGTAGCCGGCCCGGCTGCGGCGTCCAGTCGCGATCCCCCGGCGTTAGCTGGTCTGCTCGGCCAGTGCGATGGCGATGCCGGCGGGGCCGCGCAGGTAGCAGAGCGGGTAGCTGTTCTCGTACTGCACCAGCTCGCCGATGAGTTCGGCTCCGTGCGGGCGCAGACGGTCGAGGATGTCGTCCATGTCGTCGACGGCGAACATGATGCGATGGGCACCCAGCGTGTTCGTCGGCGCGCGCGGGTCACCCTCCCGGCTGGGCGGTGTCTGGTACCTGGTCAGCTCGACCCGTCCGTGGCCGTCCGGGGTGCGCATCATCGCGATGTCCGAGCGGACTCCCGCAAGGCCGACGAGGCGATCCACCGCGCTGCCCTCGACTGTCGCCTCGCCTTCCAGTTCAAGTCCGAGTTCGACGAAGAACGCCACGGCGGCGGCGAGGTCGTCGACGACGATGGCGACGTTGTCCATCCGGTGGATCGTCCCTCGCCGAGGCTGCGGGCCTCGCACGCCGGCGTCGGTCATGATGGTCTCCTCTCGGGTGGCCGTCACTTGCCGGTGACGATGCCCGGGTTGATGCAGAGGCCCGGGTTGGCGCCGTTCTTCTCCGCGATCTCCAGACATCGGGTCACCTTGTCGACAGTGGCATTGGTCTCGGTGATCTGCTTGGAGATCTCGGCGTTCTTGCGATCCTGCTCCAGGTTGCGGGTCTGGGCCAGCTTGTCCTGGAACGCCTTGATGTTGCCCTCGGTCTTGTCGTCGTGGTTCACCCGGGTGATGGTCACCGAGAGGATGTCCACGTCGGTGGCGAGGCGGGTCTCCGCGCTGGTCTTGATGTTCGCCGCGAAGGGCTTCAGGTCGACGTTCAGGTCACCGGTCCGGGCGTCGATCTTCTCCAACGGGTTGTACGCGGCGAACGCGTCGTTGACCGCGCTGTCGAGCTGCACACCCACCCGCTGCCCCCGGAAGCTGTCGAAGTCTCCCTTGTAGTCCATGAACTGCTTCGGCGCGTTCTCCGGCTTGACCTGCCACTCGACCAGCACCTCGACGCACGCGTCGGCGAGCGTGCCGGTGCGGACCCGTACGCAGTTGTCGCCGCCGATGTGGTCGTACTTCTGTCGGCCGGCGTCCCACTCGCCGACCTTCTGCCACGGCGCCACCCACTTCAGCCCCGAGCCGGTCACCTCGCCGGTGGGCTTGCCGAAGCTGGTGACGATGCCGACCGACCGGATGGGCACCGAGTGGGCGCTGGCGGTGACGCCGACCAGCAGGGTGAGGGCGAGGAAGACGAGCGCCGCGAGGGCGGCCATCCGCTTCAACGGCCGCGCGGGGGCGACCAGGGCCAGGATGGCGCTGACCGCCAGGGCGACGGCGAGGACGATCGCCATGGTGAAGCCGACGGGCATGGGGTGGGACCTTCCGCTGGGCTGTGTGGATCATCAACCTAGGAGACCGGGTCAAGCCGCTGACGTGCGGGAGTGAAGCCACCGCACGTCCGCCGCCCGCCGGCGGTTAAATCCGCGCCGGCGCATCCACCGCGCGTAGTTTCAGCGAACCCCGGGTGGAAACCATCTACCCGGGGGTACGTCTGGTGCTGACCGATCCGATGCCGGCCGAGGCTGTGGAGATCGCGCACAAGCAGGTCCGATCGGCGGCCGAGGACCTGGACGGTCACGGCGTCGCCACGCTGGTGCTGGAATTGGCGCAGGCGTGGGGGGTGCCGGCGCTCTGGGAGCAGGTCTGCCGTCCGTTGCTGGCCCGGCTGCCGGGGCGGACCCCCGCGGAGGTCGTCGTCGAGCACGCCCTCAGTGAGGGTGTCCGGGTCGCGTTCGACGTGTACCGACGGGAGCCGGGCCGCCCACTGCCCGCCGGCGGTGTGCTCCTGGCCGGCGTCGAGAGGGAGGCCCACACTCTCGGTCTGCTGGCGCTGGCGGCCGCGCTGCGGGAACAGGGCCGCGGCTGTCTGAATCTGGGCCCGATGTTGCCCTGGTCGGCGCTGGCCAGTGCGGTGCACCGCGCGCGCCCGCACACCGTCGTGCTCTGGTCGCAGACGCCGGTCACCGGCCGCGCGTACCGGCTGGTGCGCTTCGCCCGGGACTTCCCCCGCCTGCGGGTGTACGGCGCGGGGCCGGGCTGGATCGAGCCGCTCACCCGACCGACGGCGCACCTGGGCTCACTGCCGGACGCGGTTGCCGCCTGTCGGGACGTGCCTGCGGGGCGTGATGCCCACCACATACGATACGGATCGGTGCCGTATCGTTAATGGGGGTCGTACGCTGACCCACGTTACGAGTCTGACCCGTATCGTATTGCGCCGCGGGTGAAGCGTGGGGGGAAAACCAGGCATGGAGCTGCACAACAACACGGGCCACCCGAGGAGGTGGGCGATCCTGGGGGTGCTGGTGATCAGCCTCCTCGTGGTCGTCCTCGACAACACGATCCTCAACGTGGCCCTGCGCACCCTGGCCGACCCGGTGCACGGCCTCGGGGCCAGCCAGGGTGAGCTGGAGTGGGCCATCAACTCCTACACCCTGGTCTTCGCCGGGCTGCTGTTCACCTTCGGAGTCCTCGGCGACCGCGCCGGCCGCAAGCGCTTCCTGATGGTCGGTCTGGGGCTGTTCGGCCTGGCGTCGTTGCTCTCGGCGTACGCCCAGAGCCCTGGCCAGCTCATCGCGGCCCGCGCCCTGATGGGCGTCGGCGGCGCGGCCATCATGCCGGTGACCCTGTCGATCATCTCCAACGTCTTCGACCCGCGTGAGCGTGGTCGGGCCATCGGCGTCTGGGCCGGCGCCGTCGGTCTCGCCGTGGCCATCGGTCCGATCCTCGGCGGCGCGCTGCTGGAGCACTTCTGGTGGGGCTCGGTGTTCCTGATCAACGTGCCGGTCGTCGTCGCCGGCGTGGTCCTGGTGGCCCTGCTGGTCCCCGAGTCGCGTGACCCACGCCCGGGTCGCGTCGACGTGCTCGGCGTGCTGCTCTCCGTGGTCGGTCTGGTCGCCCTGTCCTACGGCATCATCGACGGCGGCGAGCACGGCTTCGACCGCCCGGTGGCCTGGGGCTCGATCCTCGTCGGCATCGCCGTGCTGGCCTGGTTCGTCCAGCACGAGCGGCGCAGCGACCACCCGTCGCTGGACGTCCGACTGTTCAAGGTGCCCCGCTTCGCCGCCCCGGTCGCCATCGTCGGCCTGGTGTTCTTCGCCGCGATGGGCTCGATGTTCTTCGGCTCGTTCTACCTGCAGCTGGTGCGGGGTTACAGCCCGCTGCAGACCGGTCTGCTCTTCCTGCCCTTCGCCGGCGCCCAGCTGATCTTCGCGCCCCGCAGCGCCGCGATGGTCCGCCGCTACGGCGGCAAGGCCGTCGCCACCGTGGGGCTGGCGCTGACCGTGATCTCGCTCGCCGCGTTCGTCTTCATCGGCGCCTCCACCCCGATCTGGATCGTGCTGCTCGTCTTCCTCATCCAGGGCGCCGGGATGGCCAACATCATGCCGCCGGCCACCGAGTCGATCATGTCGGCGCTGCCGCGTGAGAAGGCCGGTGTCGGGTCCGCGGTCAGCAACACCATCCGTCAGGTGGCCGGCGCGCTCGGTGTCGCGGTCCTCGGCTCGGTGCTCTCCGCGGTCTACCGCAGCGACATCGGTGACGCGCTGACCGGGCTGCCCACGGGTGCCCGCGACGCGGCCAACGAGTCGATCTCCGGGGCGTACGCGGCGGCGGGTCAGCTCGGCCCGGCGGCGCCGGCGCTGATCTCGGCCGCCAACGACGCCTTCGTCACCGCCATGCACTGGGCGGCCGGGCTCTCCGGGATCATCGCCGCGCTCGGAATCATCGTGGTGCTGCGCTGGATGCCCGGTCGGGAGGACACCAGCCTCGCCCCGGCGGCCCCGGTCGCCGAGCCCGAGTTGGCCGGCACGGCATAGGTTCGGGGAGAATGTCGGACATGACGTCCACTGCCGATGCTCCGCGGCCGCCCGGGCGACCGCGGAGCATCCGCGCCGACGAGGCGATCATCGAAGCCACCCTCGACCTGCTCGCCGAAGGCAGCACCATCGAGGCGCTCTCGATCGAGGCCATCGCCGCCCGGGCCGGGGTCGGCAAGGCCACCATCTACCGCCGCTGGGCCGGCAAGGACGCCCTGCTGCTCGACGCGCTGCGGCGACTCAAGGGCGTCCTGGCGAAGCCGGCCGGGCACTCCGTCCGCGAGGACCTGGTGCTGCTGGTCGGCGCGATCGGCAAGAACGTCGACCCACGCGCGGCGAAGATCATGCCCTGCCTGGTGCCCGCGGTGAACCGCAGCGCGGACCAGTTCCAGCTCTACCAGAACATCATCTCGCCCCGCCGGCAGCTGATGCGCGAGGTGCTGCGACGCGGCATCGACGAGGGTGTGCTCCGCGCCGACATCGACGTGGAGGTGACGATGGCGCTGCTCACCGGGCCCATGCTGATCCAGCGGGTGCTGCAGTGGAACCCGGACCTGGACGAGCAGACCCTGCCCGAGCGGGTCGTCGACGCCGTGCTGGAGGGCATCCGCGCCCGCTGACCCGGCGCACCGGGCCGGGCGTGGCTCTCCACGCCGGGCCCGGGTGCGGCCGTCGCGCCGGGCCCGGGTTCGGCAGCCGGGCCGCCCTCGCTGCGCACGGCGTGCCCCCGCACGGGTGGTCAGCCGGCCGGGGCGCGCAGCCGGTGCAGGCGCAGCGCGAGCTGCACCTCCAGCGCCCGGTCCGGCCGTTGCCAGTCGGCGCCGAGCAACTGCCCCACCCGCTCCAGCCGCTGGGTCACCGTGTTGACGTGCACGTGCAGTTGCTCGGCGGCCCGGGCCAGGCTGCCACCCAGCCCGAAGTACGCCTCCAGCGTCTTCACCAGAGCCGTTCCGCGCCGGGCGTCGTAGTCGACCACCGGCCCGACGGTGGCGCTGAGGAACTGGGTCACGTCCTTCTCGCCCCGGTCACCCACCGTCCCCAGCAGCAACCCGACGAACCCCAGCTCCACGGTGCTCGCACCCTGACCGGAGCGGCCCAGCGCGCCCAGCGCGGTGAGGCACCGGTCCGCCTCCTGGAACGTGGCGGCCAGCGCCCCCGGCCCGTTCGACGGGCCACTCGCCCCGGCGGTCACCGGACGGCCGGTCGCCCGGGACAGGTCCCGGGCCACCGCGCGAGCGCTGCCGCCCGCGTCCTGCCCAGGCAGCATCAGCACCACCCGGCCGTCGCGCGTCGCCGCCAGTCCGCCGCGCGCCGAGGCGTACGTGGTGGCCCACGACAACACCCGCTGCCGGGCCGAGCCGGTCGCGGCGATCGCGTCGTCGCCCACCGCCACCAGCACGTGCGGCGCGTCCAGGTCCACCCCGAGCCGGCGGGCCCGGCTGCGCAACGCGTCGGTGTCCCGCAGCGGCCGGGCGATCAGGTCGTCCAGCAGCTCGCCACGGACCCGACCCTCCGCCTCCGCGACCGTCCGACGGAACAACAGCAACAGCGCGGTCACCAGCGCGGCGCGCTCCAGGATCCGCTGATCGGCGTCGACCAGCTCGTCGTCCGGACGCAGCACCAGGGCACCCAGGTTCTCCGTGCCCGCCACCACCGCCGCGTACCAGAGCGGACTGCGGCGCACGCTGCGCCCCTCGGTGCGCGACGCCGCCACCGCCTCGACGATGTCCGCCCGGTCCGGCTCGTCGATCTCGCCCACCCGGGCCAGCAGACGGCCCTCGGCGTCCAGCGCCAGCAGCGCACCGCCCAGCACCTCGGTCACCGCGGCCGCCACGTCCTCCACACCACCGCCGCGCAGCACCAGCGCCGTCATCCGGTCGTGGGCCGCCGCCGCGCGCTCCACCGAGCTGCTGTGCGCCCGGATGGTGGTGTTCGCCGCCGACAACTCGGCCAACGCCGAGCGGGTCTCGGTCAGCAGCCGGGCGGTGTCGATCGCCACCGCGGCGTGCGCGGCGAGGGAGACCAGCAGCGCCACCTCCTCCCGGACGAACGGCCGCGCCGACCGGTTCGCCGCGTAGAGCACGCCGATCGAGGTGGAGCCGAGCCGCAGCGGCACCCCGAGGATCGCGACGAGGCCCTCCTCCCCGACCCCGGCGTCGATCTCGCCGGTGTGGTGGAAGCGCGCGTCCTCGCCGTAGTTCGCGGTGACGTACGGAGCCCCGGACTGGGCCACCAGGCCACCGAGGCCGGCGCCCATCGGCAACCGGAGCCGCTGGAACCGGGCCGAGACGGACCCGTCGGTCACCCGCATGTAGGTGTCGCCGCGCTCGTCGTCGTTCAACGTCATGTACGCCACGTCCGCGCCGAGCAGATTGCGGGCCCGGTGCACGATCGCCCGCAGCACGTCGTCCAGGTCGCGCAGCCCGGCCAGGTCGCTGACCGTGTCGTACAGGCCGGACAGCTCCGTCTCGCGGCGGCGTCGGCGCTCCAACAACGCGCGGACCCGCAACGCCACCGACCTGGCCTGCTCCAGCTCGGCCAGCCGGTCCGGCGGCAACCCGGCGGCGCGCGCCGCCACCAACGGCCCCTCGAACTCGACCGCCGCGGCCTCCCGCGCGAGCAGTTCCAGGAACTCCACCGGCGATGACATGGTCGACATTGTGCTCGGGCCCACTAGTTGGCCGTCCAGCCCCCGTCGAGGGCGATCGACGCGCCGCTGATGAACGCCGCCGGCGGCGAGCAGAGGTACGCCAGCAGCTCGGCCACCTCCTCCGGCTCGATCAGTCGCTTGATCGCCGCCCGGGCCAGCATGATCTTCTCGATCACCTCGGTCTCGGCGATGCCGTGGCTGACCGCCTGGTCGGCGATCTGGCTCTCCACCAACGCCGTGCGCACGTACGCCGGGTTGATGCAGTTGGCCGTCACCCCGTGCGCGGCGCCCTCCAACGCGACCACCTTCGACAGCCCTTCCAGTGCGTGCTTCGCCGAGACGTACGCGGCCTTGTACGGCGAGGCACGCAACCCGTGCACCGAGGAGATGTTGACGACACGACCCCAACCCCGGGCGTACATGTGGGGCAGAGCCCGACGGATCAGCAGGAACGGGGCCTCCACCATCACCCGCTGGATGTACTCGAAGCGCTCGACCGGAAAGTCCTGGAGCGGCGCGACGTGCTGAAGTCCGGCGTTGTTCACGACGATGTCCACGTCCACGTCGAGGCGGTCCACCGCCGCCGCGTCGGACAGGTCCACACCCTCGGCCCGGCCGCCGGCCTCGGCGGCCACCGCTTTCGCCGCCTCCAGGTTGCGGTCCACCACGAGCACCTTCGCGCCGGCCGCGCCCAGCCGCAGGGCGCACGCCCGCCCGATGCCACTGCCACCCCCGGTCACCAGGGCGGTCCGGCCAGCGAGGTCAACCTGTACGACGTGGGGGACCGCCACGGGTTCTGCCGTCATGGCGCAAGAAGTTACGAGCTGTGCCCTCCCCGGCACATGGGTCGGCGACACATACTCCAGGCCGAAGCTGTGTGGCCCGTGCGCGCCGCTCGCCCGTGCCCGCTCGTGCGTGCCCGTTCGTGCGTGCCCGTTCGTGCGTGCCCGTTCGTGCGTGCCCGCTCGTGCGTGCCCGTTCGTGCGTGCCCGTTCGTGCGGGCCGCTCGTGTGTGGTCGGCTCCGTCGCGTTGATCGATTCCGTTGCGCATGGTGATCAACTCCGTTACGCCGGTGTGGCGGTATCCACCGGCGGAGATACCGCCACGTCGGCGACCTGGAGTGGATCACGCTGAGAGGTGCGCACATGATGCAACGACGACAGGCAATGACGCGCCGGGCAGGGTGCGAAACGTCGCGCCGCGCGCTCTCCCCGCCCGCCCGTCGTGTGCCGCAAGATCGCACAAGATCCAGGATGTAGTGGCATCGCGGCGCTCTGTGGCCACTACATCCTGGATCGAGCGTGACCTTGACGGCTGCGGGCGTTCCGAACGCACTCCCGGCCCGCCGGCGATGGCGTCCGTCTTCACGATCCGCGCAACAACGGTGATGGTGCTGTCTCCCGCGAACCGGAGGCAGCACCATCCCGGATGTTGTGCGGATCTTGGGCGCGGGGCGCGGGGCGCGGGGCGCGGGGTGCGGGGTGCGGGGTGCGGGGTGCGGGGTGCGGGGTGCGGCGGGGCGCGCGGGGCGTGTCCCGTGGGGCTGGCGGGAAGGGCGACGGTTAGGGTGTCGAACACACGTACTGCTGACGGCTGGGGGAGGAGGCGGCGTGCGCGTGCTCGGTGTCGACCCGGGGTTGACCCGGTGTGGTGTGGGCGTGGTCGAGGGTGTGCCGGGACGGCCCTGCACTCTGGTCGCGTACTACGTGGTCTACACCGACCCGGCCGACGAGCTGCCGCTGCGCCTGCTGCACCTGGACCGGTCGTTGACCAAGCTGGTCGCCGAGCACCAGCCGGAGAGCGTCGCCGTCGAGCGGGTGTTCAGCCAGCACAACGTGCGGACGGTGATGGGCACCGCGCAGGCCAGCGGCATCGCCGTGTTGGCCGGGGCGCGTGCGGGGTTGCCCGTGCAGACGTACACCCCGAGTGAGGTGAAGGCGGCCGTGACCGGCTCCGGTCAGGCCGACAAGGCGCAGATGACGGCGATGGTGACCCGGTTGCTGCGGCTGGCCGAGCCACCGAAGCCGGCCGACGCGGCCGACGCGCTGGCGTTGGCGATCTGTCACATCTGGCGCGGCGGGACACGCTCGAAGTTGGCGGCGGCGGCCGATCGGGCACGACGAGGAGGAACGCGATGATCGCCAGCGTGCGGGGCACGGTGACCGCGACGGGTCCGGATCAGGCGGTGATCGAGGTCGGCGGTGTCGGTCTGGCCGTGCACTGCGCTCCCGGGACGCTCGCCGACCTGCGGGTCGGCCAGGTCGCCCGGCTCGCCACCAGCCTCATCGTGCGGGAAGACTCGCTGACCCTCTACGGCTTCGCCGACGACGACGCCAAGTCGCTGTTCGAGCTGCTCCAGACCGCGAGCGGGGTGGGCCCGCGCCTGGCCCAGGCGGTGCTGGCCGTGCACACCCCGGACGCGGTACGCAAGGCGATCGCCAACGCCGACACGGCGGCGCTGACCCGGGTGCCCGGCATCGGCAAGAAGGGCGCCGAGCGTCTGGTGCTGGAGCTGCGCGACCGGATCGGTCCGGTGCCGATCGGCGCCGACGGTGCGGCCGGCGTGACCGGTGGCGCCTGGCCGGAGCAGGTCCGGCAGGCACTCGTCGGGCTGGGCTGGACGGCCGGTCAGGCCGACCAGGCGGTGGCCGCCGTGGCGGAGACGATCGACGGTCCGACGCCGCCGGTGCCGGTCCTGCTCAAGCAGGCCATTCGCCTGCTGGGTCGTACCCGATGAGCCACCAGCGACGACGGCGGGCCGCAGCGGTGAGCGCGAGGAGTGAGCCGGGTTTGCGAGCCCCGCAGTCGCGATCGAAGAGCGGCACGGTGAGCGCGAGGAGTGAGCCGGGTTTGCGAGCCCCGCAGGCGCGATCGAGGGCAGCCCGGTGAGCGAGACCGACGGGCTCGTCTCGGCGTACGTCAGCGACGCCGACCGGGACGCGGAGGCGACGGTCCGGCCGAAGCGGTTGGCCGAGTTCATCGCCCAGGACCGGGTGCGCGACCAGCTCGACCTGTTGTTGCAGGGCGCGATGCGGCGGGGTTCGCCGCCGGACCACATCCTGCTCTCCGGCCCTCCGGGGCTGGGCAAGACGAGTCTGGCCAACATCGTCGCCGCCGAGTTGGGTGCCGGCATCCGGGTGACCAGTGGCCCCGCCATCGAGCGGTCTGGTGATCTGGCGGCCATCCTGACCAGCCTCGCCGAGGGCGACGTGCTCTTCATCGACGAGATCCACCGCATCGCGCGGCCGGCCGAGGAGCTGCTCTACAGCGCGATGGAGGACTTCCGGGTCGACGTGGTGGTCGGCAAGGGTCCGGGGGCGACGGCGATCCCGTTGGACGTCGAGCCGTTCACCCTGGTGGGTGCGACGACCCGTTCGGGTCTGTTGACCGGGCCGATGCGGGACCGGTTCGGTTTCGTCGCGCACCTGGACTTCTACGCTCCGGCGGATCTGGAGACGTTGCTGCACCGTTCGGCGCGGATCCTCGGCGTGCCGATCACCGCCGAGGGTGCCGCCGAGGTCGCCGGGCGGTCCCGGGGCACGCCTCGCATCGCCAACCGGTTGTTGCGCCGGGTCCGGGACTACGCGGAGGTGCGGGCCGACGGGGTGGTCAATCTGGAGACCGCCCGTGCCGCGTTGACGGTGTACGACGTGGACGCGCTCGGTCTGGACCGGCTGGACCGGGCGGTGTTGACGGCGTTGGTCGACTCGTTCCGGGGAGGTCCGGTGGGCCTGTCCACGCTCGCGGTGGCGGTGGGGGAGCAGCCGGACACGGTGGAGGAGGTCTGCGAGCCGTTCCTGGTCAGGGCCGGTCTGTTGGCTCGTACGCCCCGGGGGCGGGTGGCCACGGAGGCGGCTTGGCGACACCTGGGGCGAAACCCGCCGAATGGTACATTTGGTGCAGATAGTCCAGCGGTGCCCGATCTGTTCTCCTTGGATACCGAACAGCCGTGATGTGAACGTGATCTGTGCCGCATTCGGTGTTCTCAGGTGCAGGGTTTAGACTTCGCCGCGGTCTGTACAGGACGTGAGAATCCGCCTCCGCTCCGGCACCCCCGGTGCCCGGAAGGCGGCCAATGGGAAGGTCAGTAACCGTGCATTACGCAGCATCGGGCGGCGGGGCCGGCGGTTTCACGCCGATCCTGATGATCGCCCTGCTCTTCGGCGTCATGTATTTCATGATGATCCGGCCCCAGCAGAAGCGCCGCAAAGAGGCAGAGGCGATGCAGTCCAACCTCGGCCCCGGCGACGAGGTCGTGACCATCGGTGGGCTCTACGGCACGGTCACCGGCATCGAGGACGACACCGTCCTGATCGAGGTCGCACCGGGTGTGCAGACCCGCTACGCCCGTCCGGCCATCGCCCGGGTCGTCACCCGCGCGGAGCTGCCGAGCGAGCCGGTCACCGAGGACGCGGACACCGCCAAGGACTGACGTCTCCTTCCGGAGCGCCGGGTCCGGCGTACGGCCGGCCCACCCGGCTTCCGGGTCGCCGCGCCCGACGGGGCAGCGGACGAGACGTGAAAACTGGATAGTTGGGTCGACGCCGGGCGTCGGCACGTTCCCGTGACCGTCGGGGCAGCACCCCGCCCGGTCCTCGTGCCGGCCGCACGTCGGCTCAAGGCAGACCCGTCGGGCGGATCACCGGCCCGACACCGCCGTCGCTGCGCAGAGCGGCGCGACCGTACAGGGAGACAGGACAGCCGTGGCACCACCTCAGGGACAGATGCGCCCCGGGCGGCAGCTCGCCGTGCTCGGGTTCATCTTCGTGGTCCTCTATCTTTTGGTGTTCTTCGCCGGAGCCAACGGCAGCTTGAAGGACCGGCTCGAGCCAAAGCTCGGCTTGGACCTGATCGGCGGCACCCGGATGACGCTGGAGGCGACCAACTCCATCGACGGCAAGCCGCCGACGGCGGAGAACCTCGAGGAGGCCCGGCAGATCATCGAGAACCGGGTCAACGGGCTCGGCGTCGCCGAGGCCGAGGTGGTCACCGAGGGCAATCGGAACATCGTCATCTCCCTGCCCGGTGAGAACCGGAACCTCGACGAGGTGGGCAGCGCGGCCGAGCTGCGCTTCCGCAAGGTGCTGAAGGCGGCGGACGGCAGCGGGACGATCGCCGCGCCGCCGTCCGCCGCTCCGACCCCGTCGGGCAGCGCCGTCCCGACCCCGTCCGGCAGCGCGACCCCGACGCCGTCGGGCAGCGGCGCGCCGAAGGCGACCTCGTCGCCCAGTGGCGGTCAGGGTGGCATGGCCCCCGCGTCGCCCGGCGCCACCCCGACGCCCTCCGCCTCGGCGAGCGCCGCGACGCCGACGCCGAGCGCCAGCGCCGAGCCGGTGCCGGCCAGCATCGAGGAGCAGCGCAAGGCCGTCGAGCAGAAGGTCGGCGCCGCCGCCTGGCAGGCCGCCAACGGGTTGCAGGCCCCGGCCGACCTGACCGCCGACCCGTCCCTCGGCGACAAGCTCAAGCCGTTCGGCACGCTGTCGCCCCAGGAGGTGGCGGTGCTGCCGGCGCAGATGCAGTTCAACGTGCCGACGATCGGCTGCGCCCAGCTCGACAAGCGTCCGCCGGCGTCGATCTCCGATCCGAAGCAGCAGGTCGTCGCCTGTGAGGGTGGCGCGTCGAAGTACCTGCTGGACCAGGCCAAGGTGCTCGGCACCGACGTGGACGACGCCGACGCGGTGCTCGACCAGACCAGCTCCTGGGTCGTCAGCCTGGACTTCTCCGGCGAGGGCCAGAGCAAGTGGACCGCGCTGACCCGTGAGTCGTTCAACAATGAGGGCCAGGCCTGCGACGCGACCGCGCTCGGTCAGGACGGCAAGTGCCGGGTCGCCGTCGTGCTGGACAACGAGATCGTCTCCTCGCCGGAGATCCAGGGTGTGTTGACCGGCAACTCGCAGATCACCGGCAACTTCAACCAGAAGGACGCCAGCGCGCTCGCCGGCCAGCTGCGCTACGGCGCGCTGCCGGTGACCTTCGAGCGGCAGGAGTCGCAGAACGTCACCGCCACGCTGGGCGCAAGCCACCTGCGCGCCGGTCTGCTCGCGGCGGGCATCGGCATGCTGCTGGTCATCATCTACTCGTTCTTCTACTACCGGCTGCTCGGCTCGGTGATCTTCCTGAGCCTCATCCTCTCCGCGCTGCTGGTCTTCGGCGCGCTGGTGGTGCTCGGCCGGCAGATCGGCTTCACGCTCACCCTCGCCGGCATCGCCGGCATGATCGTCTCACTGGGTGTGGCGGCAGACTCGTTCGTCATCTACTTCGAACGATTGAAGGACGAGATCCGGGAGGGGCGCAGCCCGCGTAGCGCGGTGCCCCGCGCGTGGATCCGGGCCCGCCGGACGATCATCTCGGCCAACGCGATCACCCTGCTCTCCGCTGTGGTGCTCTACGTGGTCTCGGTCGGCACGGTCAAGGGCTTCGCCTTCGCGCTCGGTCTGGCCACCGTGCTGGACCTGGTCGTGGTCTTCCTCTTCCGTCACCCGATCATGACGATGTTCGCCCGGACCCGGGCGTTCCTGTCCCCGCGGGTCAGCGGTCTGGGCCGGGCGCTCCCGGCTCGCAACCAGCCGACTCAGCAGCCCCGCAACCCGCGCGCCAAGGAGGCCTGAGATGGCTCAAAACGGTCTGGCGAGCCGCCTCTACAACGGCGAGGCCGGTCTCAACATCGTCGGCCGGCGCAAGCTCTGGTTCGGCGTCGCCGGGGTCCTGGTCCTGATCGCGATCCTCAGCTTCTCGATTCGCGGTTTCAGCCTCGGCATCGAGTTCGCCGGCGGCAACTCGTTCCAGGTGCCGGCCAGCGTCGGCACCCTGGACGACGCCGAGCGGGAGGTGGACTCGGCGCTGGCCTCGGCGAACACCGGCACCCACGTGGTCACCGCCCAGAAGGTCGGCGGCCCCGGTGGCGACTCCTACGAGCTGCGCACCGGGCAGCTCAGCGCCGAGCAGGCCACCGCGGTCAAGGCCCAGATCGCCGAGGACCTCGGCATCAACGAGGACCAGATCAGCAACAACCAGGTCAGCGAGGCGTGGGGCAGCCAGGTCACCGAGCGCGCCGTGCTCGGTCTGGTCATCTTCATCGCGCTGGTGATGGTCTACCTGATCCTGCGCTTCGAGTGGCGGATGGCCGTCGCCGCGGTCTCCTCACTGATCATGAACCTCCTCCTGACCGCCGGCATCTACTCGCTGGTCGGCTTCGAGGTCACCCCGTCGACGATCATCGGCTTCCTCACCATCCTGGGCTTCGCGCTCTACGACGTGGTGGTGGTCTTCGACAAGGTCCAGGAGAACACCCGGGGCATCACCGCGAACAACAACCAGACGTACGGCGAGGCGGCCAACCTGGCCGTCAACCAGAGCCTGATGCGGTCGTTGAACACCTCGGTGGTCGCCCTGCTGCCGGTCGGCGGTCTGCTCTTCATCGGTGCCGGCCTGCTCGGCGCCGGCACGCTGAAGGACCTCGGTCTGGTGCTGTTCGTCGGTATGGCGGTGGCGTTCCTGACCTCCATCCTGGTGGCCACGCCGCTGCTGGCGCTGCTGAAGAACTACGACCCGCGGATCCAGGCGCACAACAAGCGCGTCCTGGCCCGGCGGGGCGCGGTCGCCCGGGGCGAGGTCCCCGGCGGCAAGGGTCCGGCGAGTCCGGCGCAGGCCGACGCGACCGACGAGCCGCTCGACCCGGACGCCGCGGCGCTGGCCGGCGCCGCCCCGAAGGTGGGCGCACGGCCGGCGGGCAAGCGGCCGACCGGCGCCCGTGGCGGTCGCCCGGGTGGCGGCGGCAACCGGCCGGGTGGCGCCAAGCGGCGCTGACCCGAGGCGAAACACCCGAACGGGAACGCCCGAACGGCGTCCGGCATGCTGTTGCCGGACGCCGTTCGTCGTCGAAGGGAAGCGAGACAGCCGTGACGGAGACCCACAGCACCGAGGCGCGCGGGGACAGCGGTCCGGAGACCGCCCGACTGGTCGCCAGCCGGGTGCTGGACGTGCCCGACTTCCCGAAGCCCGGCGTCCTGTTCAAGGACCTGATGCCGCTGTTCGCCGACGGGAAGGTGTTCCGCGAGGTGGTCGACGGGATCGTCGCGTACCACGGGCGGGACGCCTTCGACGTGGTGGTCGGCATCGAGGCGCGCGGCTTCGTCGTCGCGGCGGCCGTCGCGTACGCGGCCGGCGTGGGCGTGGTGCCGGTGCGCAAGGCGGGCAAGCTGCCCCGCCCGGCGCACTCGGCCTCCTACGCCCTGGAGTACGGCGAGGCCACCCTGGAGGTGCACGAGGACGCGTTCACGGCCGGGCACCGGGTGCTGGTGGTGGACGACGTGCTGGCCACCGGCGGCACCGCCGAGGCGACGCTGGATCTGGTCGAGCGGGCCGGCGGGACGGTCACCGGCTTCACCGTGCTGCTGGAGCTCGGCTTCCTGGGTGGGCGGGAGCGGCTGGCCCAGCGTCCCGTTCACGCCCTGTTGACCGTTTAGGCCCCCTCGGCGGGTCCGCGACCGTTTGGTGGCGATCGGTCGAGGTGAAGCCGGTGCCGACCGTCCGGCGGAGCGGCAGGGGCCCGTCCGTGCGGGTAGCATTGCCCTTTGCCGAAGCCGGCGGCACACGTCCGGCGAGGCGAGACCAGGCCGACCGATGTTCGGTCGGTGTGTTTCCGGCGAGCGGTGAGGAGGCCGGTGTCCCACGATGTCGTCCCTCCGGCGGAGGGCACGGTGCACCCGACAGGCGACGCTGACGGCTCGGTGACCGACCGGACAGGCGACGTGCCGGCCCGGGTGACGGGCACCGGCAACGGCTCCAGCAGGGCGGCGGGCGAGAGCACGGCCTCCCCGATCAGTGTCCCGCCGGGTGCCGAGGCGGCACCCGGCGCCGACGGGGTGGTGGTGCCGTTCCCGACGGACGCGGGCATCGACCCGTCGCCCAGCGGTGGCTTCGCCCTGTCCAACGCGCCCACCGGCCGGCGGGTCCGGGCCCGCTTGGCCCGGTTCAACGCGCCCTGGCAGACCTCGCAGGTCAGCGAGGTGCTGGAGCCGCTCATCGCGAGCCACCGGGACAACCACCCCAAGGCCGACGCCCGGCTGCTCCAGCGCGCCTTCGACACGGCCGCGCGGTGGCACTCCGGGCAGTACCGCAAGTCCGGCGACCCGTACATCACCCACCCGCTCGCGGTGGCGACGATCCTCGGCAACCTGGGGATGGACACCACCACACTGGTCGCCGCGCTGCTGCACGACACCATCGAGGACACCGAGTACACGCTCGACCAGATGCGCGCCGACTTCGGCGGCGAGGTCGCCCTGCTGGTCGACGGCGTCACGAAGCTCGACAAGGTCAAGCTGGGCGACGCCGCCAAGGCCGAGACGATCCGCAAGATGGTCGTCGCGATGGCGAAGGACCCGCGGGTCCTGGTGATCAAGCTGGCCGACCGGCTGCACAACATGCGCACCCTGACCTTCCTGCCCCGTCCCAAGCAGGAGCAGAAGGCCAAGGAGACGCTGGAGATCCTGGCGCCGCTGGCGCACCGCCTCGGTATGAACACGATCAAGTGGGAGCTGGAGGATCTCTCCTTCGGCACGTTGTTCCCGAAGCGCTACGAGGAGATCAACCGGCTGATCGGGGAGCATCAGCCGCAGCGCGAGGCGCTGCTGCGGCAGGTGACGCAGAAGGTGCAGACCGACCTGAAGGCCGCCAAGATCAAGGCGGAGACCACCGGTCGGCCGAAGCACCTCTACTCGATCTACCAGAAGATGATCGTGCGGGGTCGGGACTTCAACGACATCTACGACCTGGTGGGTGTGCGGATCCTGGTCGACACGGTCCGGGACTGCTACGCGGCGCTGGGCGTGATCCACGCCAACTGGCAGCCGGTGCCGGGGCGGTTCAAGGACTACATCGCCATGCCCAAGTTCAACATGTACCAGTCGTTGCACACGACGGTCATCGGGCCCACCGGCAAGCCGGTGGAGATGCAGATCCGCACGTACGCGATGCACCGCACCGCGGAGTTCGGCATCGCCGCGCACTGGAAGTACAAGGAGCACAAGGGCACCCAGATCGTCGGCCCGCCGGCGCACATCGACGAGATGACCTGGCTGCGGCAGCTGCTCGACTGGCAGCGCGAGGCGGCCGACCCCAGCGAGTTCCTGGACGCGCTGCGCTTCGACCTGTCCAGCCAGGAGGTGTACGTCTTCACCCCGAAGGGTGACGTCATCCCGCTGCCGACCGGCTCGACACCGGTGGACTTCGCGTACGCGGTGCACACCGAGGTCGGGCACAAGTGCATCGGCGCGCGGGTCAACGGCAAGCTGGTGCCGCTGGAGTCGACGCTGTCCAACGGCGACGTGATCGAGATCTTCACGTCGAAGTCCGAGACCGCCGGCCCGACGCAGGACTGGCTGGGCTTCGTCAAGAGCCCTCGGGCACGGACGAAGATCCGGCAGTACTTCAACAAGGAGCGGCGCGAGGAGGCGATCGAGGCCGGCAAGGACGCGATCGTCAAGGCGATGCGCAAGCAGGGCATGCCCCTGCAGCGGATGCTCACCTCCGACGCGCTCATGTCGATCGCACGGGACCTGCACCTGGCCGACGTGGCGTCGCTCTACGCGGCGGTGGGCGACAGCCAGG
Organism: Micromonospora chokoriensis; assembly: GCF_900091505.1. Taxonomy (NCBI): domain Bacteria; kingdom Bacillati; phylum Actinomycetota; class Actinomycetes; order Micromonosporales; family Micromonosporaceae; genus Micromonospora; species Micromonospora chokoriensis. The sequence goes on along the minus strand of NZ_LT607409.1, from coordinate 5,816,105 downwards.
TCTCGGCGCAGTCGGTGGTGCAGAAGCTGATGGCCGCGTACGGCGGCGAGGAGGGCGCGGCGGAGGACATCGCCGAGACCGCCGTCGCCACCCGGCCACCGCGCAGCCGGCAGAGCAGCAGCGACCCCGGTGTCGTGGTCCGGGGCGTCAGCGACGTCTGGATCAAGCTGGCCCGCTGCTGCACGCCGGTCCCACCGGACTCGGTGTTCGGCTTCGTCACCCGCTCCGGCGGGGTGAGCGTGCACCGCGACGACTGCGCCAACGCCGAGGACCTGCGGGCGCAGAGCGAGCGGGTGGTCGAGGTCAGTTGGAAGCTCACGTCGGCCTCGACGTTCCTGGTCGCCATCCAGGTCGAGGCGTTGGACCGGCACAAGCTGCTGGCCGACGTCACCCGGGTGCTCTCCGACGAGCGGGTCAACATCCTCTCCGCCACCGTCACCACCACCCGTGACCGGGTGGCGGTGAGCCGGTTCAGCTTCGAGATGGCCGACCCGAAGCACCTGGGCCACCTGCTGGCCACGGTCCGCAAGGTCGACGGCGTCTTCGACGCCTACCGGGTGACCTCCGGCGCCTGACCCGTACACACGAAAGCGCCCGCCGGCTCAGCCGGCGGGCGCTTCGTCGTCGCGCGGGCGTCAGCCCTGCGGGTTGCTCATGGTGAGGTCCTTGATGATGACCTCCTTCTTCGGGTGGCCACCACCGGCCTGCTGGGCGAACGCCCCGTCGTCACCGGCCTTGGCCACGTCCTTGACGATGTCCATACCACCGGTGATGGTGCCGAGCACGGTGTACGCCGGGTCCAGCGGCGAGTCGCCGTAGACGATGAAGAACTGGCTGCCGGTGCTTCCCGGATCCTGCGACTTGGCCATCGCGATGACGCCCTCCGGGTACGGCGGGCGCTTGTCGGTGGGCAGGTTCTCCTCGGCCATGCGGTAGCTCGGGCCGCCCTGGCCGTCGGTGTCCCGCCAGCCGTTGCCGGTGGCGCTGGGGTCACCGCACTGCAACACCTTGATGCCCTCGCTCACCAGGCGGTGGCACTTGGTGTTGTCGAAGAAGTTCTTCTCCGCGAGGTAGGTGAAGCTGCCCGCCGTGCACGGCACCAGCGACCGGTCGACCTTGGCCGTGATCGGGCCGAGGTTGGTGTCGATCGTCATGGTCTGCACGCCCTTGGCGGACTGCTCGTTGCTCGGCAACCCCACGTCCTTGATCTGCGGGGGCCGCTGCTCGGTGGGCAGGGCGTTGTACGCGCACTCGGACGCGCCCGGCGCCGCGGTGGTGGTGTCGCTCTTGTCGTCGTCGCCGCCCAGGCTCACCGCCAACCAGACGGTGCCGGCGACCACGAGCACCAGCGCGACACCCGCGCTGACGATCGCCTGCGTCTGCCGGCGCTTGCGGGCCTTGGCCGAGCGCTCGGCCATCTCCTTCTCGAGCCGGGCGCGTGCCGCCGCGCGCTGCCGCTCTCTGGTGGACGTCACGCCTGGATCCTCCTGGCTGTCTGCTGCTGAGTGCCGACTGGGTGGGTGGTGGCGGCCGGTCAGCCGGCGCTCGGGCTGCTGACCGGAGCGCCGGTGGCCGACGGCGCCGCACCGGTGACCGGCTCACCGACGGTGAGGCTCTGGATCGTCACGTCGGTGCTGGGCTTGACCTTGGCTCCGGTCCCATTGTCCACGGTCGGGAGGGCGCCGATCTTCTCCACCACGTCCAGCCCGCCGGTCACCCGGCCGATCACCGGGAACTTCGGGTCGGTGGTGGTGAAGTCCTTGAAGAAGAGCAGGAACTGGCTGCCGTTGCTGCCCGGCGGGTTGGAGATCATCGCGACGGTGCCCTTGGGGTACGTCGGTGGTTGGCCGGGGGCCGGGCTGGCGGACGGGGACGCCGACGGCACGGTCGGCAACTCCTCGTCGTAGAACGAGTAGGTCGGCCCACCGAGGCCGGTGCCGCTGGGGTCGCCGCAGCGCAGCGCGCCGTCCGCGGTGATCTCGTGGCACGTGGTGTTGTCGTAGAACGACCGGCTGGCCAGGTGGGCGATGCTCGCCGCCGCGCACGGGGAGTTGGTCAGGTTCAGCTCGGCGGTGATCGGCGCGCCCTGATTGGTGGTCACCGTCATCGTCCGGGTGCCGTCGGTGGGCAGGTCCTTGGTCGCCGGCGTGCCGACGTCCTTGAGGTTGGTGTTGGCGGTCGCGTCCTGCGGCGTCCAGATGCAGGTCTCCGCCGCGTCCGTGTTCTGCTTCGGGTCGGAGTCGAACGCCCCGAGCGCCCAGGCCGAGCCGGCCACCACCAACACGAGGATCAGAGCGGCCCCGACTCCGGCCTGGATCTGCCGACGGCGCCGCAGGTTGGCGGCCCGGCGAGCCATCTGCCGGTCGAGCTTGGCCCGCGCCAGTTTGCGCTGCCGGTCCCTGCTGGAAGCCACCCGTGCTCCCCTTTCCTTCACCTGGTCGTCGCCGGCGGCCGGGCGTCCCGGCCCGTCCGGGCGTCACGTGTGTCGCGCCACACGCCCGCCAGAGTGTACGGCTAGCGACTGGGAATGTGGTGTACGAGGTCCACCCCATTCCGAGCAGCGCTTATCGGAAGTTGTCACTGTGCCGTACGGGATGCCTGAGGCGGACGCGGCGAAGTCGGTGGGCAAGCCCGTTAGGCTGCTGGGCAGGACGACTACTGCTCGACGGAGAGGACAGCGCCCGTGCTCGTGGCCGGCTTTCCCGCGGACGCCTTCGGCACCAACTGCTACGTGGTCGCCACCGCGCCGGGGGAGCAGTGCGTGGTGGTCGATCCCGGCATCGGGGTGCTCGACCAGCTCGACGCGCTGCTCGCCGAGCACCGCCTGCATCCGGCCGCCGTGCTGCTCACCCACGGCCACCTCGACCACACCTTCTCGGTCGCGCCGGTCTGCGGCGCGCGCGGCATCACCGCGTACGTGCACCCCGGTGACCGGGAGATGCTGGCCGACCCGTCCAAGGGGCTCTCCAGCGACCTGACGTCGCTCTTCGGGGGCCGGCTGACCTACACCGAGCCGGAGGACGTGGCGGAGCTGACCGACGGCGCCACACTCACCCTCGCCGGTCTGGAGATCGCCGTCGACCATGCCCCGGGCCATACCGGCGGGTCGGTGCTGTTCCGGCTGCCCGGCGCCGGGTCGAGCTGGGAGGCCGACGAGCTGTGTCTCTCCGGCGACGTCCTCTTCGCCGGGTCGATCGGCCGCACCGACCTGCCGGGCGGGAGCATGCCGGCCATGCTCGCCAGCCTGCGCGACAAGATCCTTCCGCTGGCCGACGACACTGTCGTGCTGCCCGGCCACGGGCCCGCCACCACCATCGGTCGCGAGCGCGTCAGCAACCCGTACCTCGTCGAGGTGGCGCAGGTCGGCGGCGGCCGACCGGCGGCGCCCACCCGGGGCCTCTAGACCTTCTCCGCGCCGCGCGCGGACCCACGACACCACCGCGCCGCGGGCGCGGAACCGCAAGGAGTACGCCGATGAGCAAGCCCACGCCCATCTCCGGTTTCCCGGAGTGGACCCCCGGTCAGCGGATGGTCGAGCAGTTCGTGCTGGACCGGATCCGGGCCACCTTCGAGCTGTACGGCTTCGCGCCGCTGGAGACCCGCGCGGTGGAGCCGCTGGACCAGCTGCTGCGCAAGGGCGAGACCTCGAAGGAGGTCTACGTGATTCGGCGGTTGCACGCCGACGCGGAGGGCGCGGGCGGCGACGACCAGTTGGGCCTGCACTTCGACCTGACCGTGCCGTTCGCCCGGTACGTGCTGGAGAACGCCGGCAAGTTGGCGTTCCCGTTCCGCCGCTACCAGATCCAGAAGGTGTGGCGGGGTGAGCGGCCGCAGGAGGGCCGTTACCGGGAGTTCGTCCAGGCCGACATCGACATCGTCGACCGGGACACCCTCGCCCCGCACCACGAGGCGGAGATGCCCCTGGTCATCGGGGACGCCCTGCGCTCGTTGCCGATTCCGCCGGTGACCATCCAGGTCAACAACCGCAAGATCTGCGAGGGCTTCTACCGGGGCATCGGGCTGACCGACCCGGAGGCGGCGCTGCGCGCTGTCGACAAGCTCGACAAGATCGGCCCGGCGAAGGTGGCCGACCTGCTGGCCCAGACCGCCGGTGCGAGCGAGGCGCAGGCCAAGGCGTGCCTGGCGCTCGCCGAGATCTCCGCGCCGGACGCCTCGTTCGCGGACGCCGTCCGGGCCCTCGGGGTGAGCGACCCGCTGCTCGACGAGGGCGTCGACGAGTTGGTCCGGGTGGTGGAGACCGCCGCCGAGCACTCGCCCGGCCTCTGCGTGGCGGACCTGCGCATCGCCCGTGGTCTGGACTACTACACGGGCACTGTCTACGAGACCCAGCTGCGCGGCTACGAGCGGTTCGGCTCGATCTGCTCCGGCGGCCGGTACGACAACCTGGCCAGCGCGGGCGCTGTCTCGTACCCCGGGGTGGGGATCTCGATCGGGGTGACCCGGCTGCTCGGGTTGCTCTTCGGCGCGGGGGCGTTGTCGGTCTCCCGGGAGGTGCCGACCGCCGTGCTCGTCGCGGTGACGAACGAGGAGCGGCGGACGGCCAGTAACCGGGTCGCCGAGGCCCTGCGCCGCAGTGGCGTGCCCACCGAGGTGTCGCCGAGCGCGGCGAAGTTCGGTAAGCAGATCCGCTACGCCGAGCGGCGGGGGATTCCGTACGTCTGGTTCCCGGGCGTCGACGGAGCGTCGGACGAGGTGAAGGACATCCGCTCGGGTGAGCAGGTCACGGCCGTCGCCCAGGAGTGGATGCCGCCCGTGGAGGACCTCAAGCCGACGGTCGGTTGAGAGCCCCCACTGGCGCTAACGGCCGCGGGGACCTACGGTAGCGTAAGTTACGCCACCGTAGGGAGCTTCTCGTGACCGTCAGCACCACACTGAGTCAGACCGCACTGCTCGTCGAGTTGGAGCCCGTGGTTGCCCGCAACCTGGACCGACACCTCACTCTGGCCAAGGAGTGGTTCCCGCACGAGTACGTGCCGTGGAGCGAGGGGCGCACCTTCGACGGGCCGCTCGGCGGCGAGGCGTGGTCGCCGACCGACTCGACGATCCCGGACGTGGCCCGCACCGCGCTGATCGTGAACCTGCTGACCGAGGACAACCTGCCCTCGTACCACCACGAGATCGCCACCCTGTTCGGCCGCGACGGCGCGTGGGGCACCTGGGTGCACCGGTGGACCGCCGAGGAGGGCCGGCACGGCGTCGCGATCCGCGACTACCTGACCGTCACCCGCGCCGTCGACCCGGTGGCGTTGGAGCGGGCCCGGATGACGCACATGTCGGAGGGCTACACCAACGCCCACGGCGACGAGGTGCTGCACTCGCTCGCGTACGTCTCGTTCCAGGAGCTGGCCACCCGGATCTCGCACCGCAACACCGGCAAGGCCACCGGCGACCCGGCCTGCGAGGCGCTGTTGGCCCGGGTGGCCGCCGACGAGAACCTGCACATGGTCTTCTACCGCAACCTGCTCGCCGCCGCGTTCGAGCTGGCCCCGAGCCAGGCCATGCGGGCGGTCGCCGACGTGGTTGCCGACTTCCAGATGCCGGGCAACGGCATCGAGGGTTTCGCCCGTAAGTCCGTGGCAATTGCCCTGGCCGGCATCTACGACCTGCGTCAACACCGCGACGAGGTGCTGCAGCCGGTCCTGCGTCAGTGGGACGTCTTCAACGTGACCGGCCTCGACGCCGACGGCGCGGCGGCCCAGGAGCAGCTGGCGGCCCACCTGCAGGACCTCGACCGCGCCGCGAGCCGCTTCGAGGAGAAGCGCGACGCCCGAGCCGCCCGCCTGGCCGCCCGCTAAACCCCCAACCCCTCCACCCCCCAACCCCCGGGGCCCCTGCGCGCGTTGATCAAGAGGTTTCGGTCACCGGAGCCCCGTTTCCTGACGCAAACCTCTTGATCAACTCAAAAGGGGGTGCGGGGTTCGGGGGTCAGGGTTGGGGTTGGGGGAGGAGGAGGCAGGTGCTGGTGGCGTGGGCTATCAGGCGGTCGTTCGCGTCGGTGATGCGGGCCTCGGCCAGGGCCGTGCGACGGCCGCGTTGCAGCACCGTGCCCTCGCAGCGCAGGGTGCCGCTGTCGACGGTGACCGGGCGGAGGAACTTCACGTTGAGGTCCAGCGACGTGTAGCCGACGCCGGCCGGCAGGGTGGTGTGCACGGCGCACCCGGCGGCGGTGTCCAGCAGGGTCGACAGCACGCCACCGTGGACGGTGCCGAGTGGGTTGTAGTGGAACTCCTGCGGGGTGAGCTCGACGCTGACCCGCCCCTCGTCGGCCTGCATCCGGGTCATGTCGAGGAGGTGCATCACCGGCGGTGCGGCCAGTTCGCCGGCGATCATCGCCCGCAGCATGTCGATGCCGCTGCGTCGACCGACCTGGGCGGCGTTGGCCGCCGGGTCCGCCCAGCTGAAGGTGCGGCTGCGCCCCGGTTCCTGCGTCTGCGTCATGGACGCAGCCTGGCAGCCGGTTGCTGAGTCTGTCAACGAGACCTAGCCTGGGCGGATGCGACCCGCGGCACTGGACTGGTCGGTGGACAACTGCACCATCGCCCGCGCGATGGAGATCCTCGGCGAGCGGTGGACCCTCGTGGTGCTCCGGGAGGTGTTCACCGGCGTGCGCCGATTCGACGACATGCGGGTGCGCACCGGCATTCCGCGTCAGGTGCTGACCAACCGCCTGGCCGGCCTCGTCGAGGAGGGCGTGCTGGCCCGTGAGCCGTACCGGGAACCGGGCAGTCGCGTGCGCCACGAGTACCGGCTGACCGAGAAGGGCCTGGACCTCTGGCCGGTGCTGGTCGCCGTGCTCGGTTGGGGCGACCGGTACCTCGCCGACCCGGAGGGGCCGCCGCTCACCGTCGCGCACCGTGACTGCGACGCGCCGGTACGCGTCGAGTTGCGCTGCGCCGACGGGCACGACGTGGAGCGGACGCGCGACGTCGTGCCGCGCCCGGGCCCCGGCGCCCGTCGCCGTACGTCCTGAGGCGATCCGCCGACGCTACCCACGCATTGAGCAGGCATCGATGATCGTGCGCACGAATATCGACTTCGGTGTGACGGTGGTTGTTCACCAGCGAGTCAGGGGTGTTGCGCCGAGACGGCCGACCAAGATCGGCAAATTCGGGCGAATCCAAGCCTTGTCAATGATCTTAAGTATGTGAATACTTCAGTTCACTCGGCCGGTTTTCGCAGATCGGCCGGGTTGCCCTCGGGTCCGTCGTCCCCCACGACGAGACCCGCTCCCCCGCCCAGGAGGTTTGTTACATGCGACCCACGAGGTCCTCGTTCCGCGTCGCGGCCACAGTCGCCGTGTCCGGATCCCTGGTCGTCGGCGCGCTCATCGGCGCACCCGCCCAGGCCGCTCCCGCCGCCTCGCCGGACGCCGCCGCCGCGCTCTCCGCGGCACTCGGCGACCGCTCGGCCGGCTCGTACATCGACGCCAGCGGCAGGTCCGTCGTCACGGTGACCGACGCCGCCGCCGCCAGCAAGGCGAGCAGGGCCGGCGCCGTCGTCCGCTACGTCACCCGCGGTGCCGCCGAGCTCAACCGGGCCACCGCCGACCTGGAGCGCTCCGCCAAGATTCCGGGCACCGCCTGGTGGAGCGACCCGGTCACCAACCAGGTCGTCGTCTCCGTGGACAGCACCGTCACCGGGGCGAAGCTGGAGCGGGTCAAGGCCGCCGCCGCGCGGGCCAACGGCGCGGTCCGGGTCGAAGCCGAGGCCGGCGTGCTGAGCACCCGGATCTCCGGCGGTCAGGCCATCTACGCCGGCGGGGGCGGGCGCTGCTCGCTCGGCTTCAACGTGCGCAGTGGCAGCACCTACTCGTTCCTGACGGCCGGGCACTGCACCAACATCTCGGCCAGCTGGTACTCGAACTCCGCCCAGACCGCGCTGCTCGGCAGCCGTACCGGCACCAGCTTCCCGGGTAACGACTACGGCATCGTGCGGCACAACAACTCGGCCAACGCCGCCGGCAACGTGTCGCTCTACAACGGCAGCTTCCGCGACATCACCGGCGCCGGCAACGCCTCCGTCGGCCAGGCGGTGCAGCGCTCCGGCAGCACCACCGGCCTGCGCAGCGGCTCGGTGACCGCGACCAACGCCACGGTGAACTACGCCGAGGGTTCGGTCTCCGGTCTGATCCGCACCAACGTCTGCGCCGAGCCGGGCGACAGCGGCGGCTCGCTGTTCGCCAACACCACGGCCCTGGGCCTGACCTCCGGTGGTAGCGGCAACTGCCGCACCGGCGGCACGACCTTCTTCCAGCCGGTCACCGAGGCGCTCAGCCGCTACGGCGTCAGCGTCTTCTGATCACCTCACCGACCGCGGGCCGCCGGAGGTTTCCGGCGGCCCGCGCCGCGTGTGCGGGCCGGCTCAGGCGAGCCGGTCCGGTCCGTCCGCCGGCCGCAGGGGATCCGGGGGTACGACACCGGTGACCGGAGCCGTGCCGACAGGTGTCACGCCACCGGCGACCCAGGCCAGGTGCGCCCGCCGGGCGGAGAGGATCGCCAACAGGGGCCACAGGGAGACCGCCACCGCCGTCACCCGCTCCGCGAGCCCGGTGCGGGACCCGCTGGTCACCTCGAACGCGAACCAGCCGAAGAGCGCGAGCAGCACCACTGTGGCGCTCAGTCCCACGGCCCGGCGGAACGCCCAGGGCGGTTCGGGTCGGTTCGGGTGCGCGGTGTCGTGCCCGCGCGGCAGCCACAGCGCCGAACCGGCCGGCCACAGGGCCAGGGCCAGGACCGCCACGGTCGCCACGATGCCGTGGCTGAGCGAACCACCCACCGTGGGCCGGGGAAACGCGACGAGCGCGATGGTCGCCACCCCACCGACGGCGAGCAGGAAACGACTGGGCAGCCCGGCCGCGTGCAGCACGGCGGCGACGGCCAGGTAGCAGCAGCCGAGCAGCACCAGGCAGGTGATCATGATCCAGGCGTCGACGGCGTCGTGCCCGGCCAACTCGCTGATGGTGTCCCGCACCGGGTCGTAGCCGGCGGGTTGCCGCGCCTCCGCGACCGTCCAGCCGGTCACCAGCAACAGGGGTGCGGCGGCCGCCGTGGCGACGGCCCAGTTCGGTACGGCGCGCATTTCGCCACGTTAACCGGCCGGTCCGTCGGCCGAGTCGGGTTCGCCGCTCCGCCCCACCTGCGAATCGCGCCGGCCTGGCGGGTGCCCGGGAGGTGGGACGGCCACCCCTGACAGAATGCCGGTGAGGACTGTTCCACGATGAGGAGTTGCCAGCCGTGATCCGTACCCACAATGCCGGAAGCCTGCGCGCCGCGGACGCCGGCTCGACGGTGACGCTCGCCGGGTGGGTGGCCCGCCGGCGCGACCACGGCGGGGTCATCTTCGTCGACCTGCGCGACGGTTCCGGCGTCGTCCAGGTGGTGTTCCGCGAGGAGGACGCGCACGCGCTGCGCAACGAGTTCTGCGTGAAGGTCGTCGGCGAGGTGACCCGCCGGCCGGACGGCAACGAGAACCCGGAGCTGCCCACCGGCGAGGTCGAGGTGACCGCCGCCGAGTTGGAGGTGCTCTCCGAGGCGGCCCCGCTCCCGCTGCCGGTGGACGACCAGATCGAGGCCGGCGACGACATCCGGCTCCGGTACCGCTACCTGGACCTGCGCCGCAGCGGCCCGGCGAACGCGCTGCGGCTGCGCTCGCGCGCCAGCCACCTGGCCCGGACGGTGCTGCACGAGCGGGACTTCCTGGAGATCGAGACGCCGACGCTGACCCGCTCGACCCCCGAGGGCGCCCGCGACTTCCTGGTCCCGGTGCGTCTTCAGCCGGGCAGCTGGTACGCCCTGCCGCAGTCGCCGCAGCTGTTCAAGCAGCTGCTGATGGTCGGCGGCATGGAGCGGTACTACCAGATCGCCCGCTGCTACCGCGACGAGGACTTCCGGGCCGACCGGCAGCCCGAGTTCACGCAGCTCGACATTGAGATGTCGTTCGTCACCGAGGACGACGTGATCGACCTCGGCGAGGCGATCGTCTCGGCGCTCTGGAAGGACCTGGCCGGGCACGAGATCAGCCGGCCGATCCCGCGGATCACCTGGCACGACGCGATGGCTCGGTACGGCTCCGACAAGCCGGACCTGCGCTACGGCGTCGAGTTGACCGAGCTGACCGAGTACCTGCGCGGCACCGAGTTCCGGGTCTTCGCCGGTGCGATCGACGCGGGCGGTTACGTCGGCGCGGTCGTGATGCCGGGCGGCGCGGCGCAGAGCCGCAAGGAGCTGGACGGCTGGCAGGACTGGGCCAAGGCGCGTGGCGCCCGGGGGCTGGCGTACGTGGTGCTGGACGCCGAGACCGGCGAGGCGCGCGGGCCGGTGGCGAAGAACCTCTCCGCCGCGCACCTGGGCGGGCTGGCCGACGCGGTCGGCGCCAAGCCGGGCGACGCGGTCTTCTTCGCCGCCAGCGCCACCACGCGGGAGGCGCAGGAACTGCTGGGCGCGGCCCGGGTCGAGATCGCCAAGCGGTCCGGCCTGATCGACGAGAGCGCCTGGGCGTTCTGCTGGGTGGTCGACGCGCCGATGTTCGAGCGTACGGACGAGGGCGGCTGGACGGCCGTGCACCACCCGTTCACCTCGCCGAACGCCGATTGGGTGGACCGGTTCGAGGGCGCTCCGGACCGGGCCCTGGCGTACGCTTACGACATCGTCTGCAACGGCAACGAGATCGGCGGCGGGTCGATCCGTATCCACCGGGGTGACGTGCAGAAGCGGGTCTTCGACCTGCTCGGCATCACGCCCGAGGAGGCGCAGGACAAGTTCGGGTTCCTGTTGGAGGCGTTCAAGTACGGCGCCCCGCCGCACGGCGGCATCGCCTTCGGCTGGGACCGGGTGTGCATGCTGCTCGCCGGGGCCGATTCCATCCGTGAGGTCATCGCCTTCCCGAAGACCCGTGGTGGTTTCGACCCCCTGACCAGCGCTCCCACGCCGATCACCGCCCAGCAGCGCACCGAGGCCGGCATCGACGCGAAGCCCAAGCCGGCCGCGGCGGCGCACACCGGAACGGCCGGCCCGGCCGCCCCGGTAGCCGACCCGGTCTGACCGCACCCCGGCCCTCACGTCGTTGATCAAGAGGTTTGCGTCATCATCGCCCAGCGAGATGACGCAAACCTCTTGATCGTTGGCGGGGGAGTGGGTTCAGGTGCGGGTACTTGTTGTCGGGGGCAGCGGGCTTCTGGGGCGTGCGGTGTGTTCGCGGGCCGTCGATGCTGGTCTGTCGGTCGTGGGGACGTTCCACTCCGGTCTGATCGGCGTTCCGGGGGTTGACGCGCGGCGGCTGGACGTGACCGACCGGCCCGCCGTGCGCGCGCTGGTCGCCGAGGTGCGGCCGGACGCCGTGGTGGGGACCCCCTATCGGTACGGGGACTGGGCGGTCACCGCCGACGGGGCCGCGCATGTGGCGCTCGCCGCCGCCGAAGCCGGTGCCCGGCTGGTACACGTGTCCAGCGACGCCCTGCATGCCGGTCGACCCACGCCGTACCCCGACGACGAACCACCGACGCCGGTGCACGCGTACGGCGCCGCGAAGGCCGCGGCCGAGACCGCCGTGCGGGCGATCGACCCCGGCGCGGCACTGGTGCGTACCTCGCTGATCCTGGGGGAGGGCAGCAAACAGATCCAGCTCTGCCGGGACGCGCTCGCCGGCCGGGCGGTCCTGTTCTCCGACGAGCTGCGGTGCCCGATCGACGTCACCGACCTGGCCGACGCCGTGCTGGAGTTGGTCGTCTCGTCGTACGCCGGGCTGCTCAACGTGGCCGGCCCGGACGCGGTGAGTCGGGCCGAGCTGGGTCTGCTGGTCGCCGAGCGGGAGGGCCTGGACCCGGCCGGGCTGAAGACCGCCACCGGGGCCGCCCTCGGACTGTCCCGACCCCTGGACGTACGCCTGGACTCCGCCCGAGCCACCGACCTGCTCCGGACGCGCCTGCGCGGGGTGCGCGAACTTTTGGCTCCGTGACATCTGACGCACACTTTCTTTGCACAGGAGTTGTGCATAGGAAGTGTGCAGGAATAGTGTGCACTCATGGAGAACGAGCCACTCGACGGCCGTACCGAGCCACGCCGCGTTGATCTGGATGCCCGGCAGGTTCGCGTGCTGGCTCACCCGCTGCGGATGCGACTGCTCGGCTCGCTGCGCATCGACGGCCCGGCGACCGCGACTGCCCTCGCCGAGAGGTTGGGCACCAACACCGGGGCGACCAGCTACCACCTGCGGCAACTCGCCGAGGTGGGGCTCGTGGCCGAGGACCCCGACCGCGGCAGCGGGCGGCAGCGCTGGTGGCAGTCGGCGCACGACATGAGTCACTTCGAGCCCACCGACTTCGACGAGGACCCGGATGCGCGCGCAGCGGTCCAGTGGATCCAAGCGGATCAGGTGCGGCTGATGGGTGAGTTGGCGGAGCGTTGGATGGCCGTGGAGCACCACCAGTCGCGGGCGTGGCGAGACGCGGCGGGCATGAGTGACCTGGTGCTGCCGCTCGCCCCGGACCGGCTACGTGCTCTCAACGACGACCTGTGGGCAGTGCTGATGCGCTACCGCGACGAAGCCGCGGTCGACATCCGCCAGCACGACGAGGCCGACGTCGACGCCTCGGATGTGAAACCCGTGCATGTGTTCCTGGCGGGCTTCCCCCGACTGGACGAGCGCTGGTGAGCGCGAGGAGTGAGCCGGGTTTGCGAGCCCCGCAGTCGCGAGTGGAGGAGATGCCGTGAGCGCGAGGAGTGAGCCGGGTTTGCGAGCCCCGCAGTCGCGAGTGGAGGAGATGCCGTGAGCGCGCTGACCGTACGCCAGGTTCGGGGTCGTTACCTCACGCTCTACGGCCTGCGGTGGCTCCCCACGGGTCTGATGATCCCCGTGATGATCCTGCTGATGCAGGAGCGCGGCCTGTCGTTGCCGCAGATCGGCCTGGTCAGCACCGCGCAGGGGCTGCTGGTGCTGGCGTTGGAGTTGCCCACCGGTGGGCTCGCCGACGCGCTCGGCCGACGACCGGTGCTGCTCGCCGCCGGGGTGCTCAACCTGGCGTCGCTGGCGTTGTTCGCGGTAGCCGACTCGTTCGTGCTGTTCTTCGTCGTCTGGGCCCTGCAGGGTGTCTACCGGGCGTTGGACAGCGGCCCGCTGGAGTCCTGGTACGTCGATGCCACGCTGGCCGCCGACCCGGACGCGGAGTACGAGCGCGGTCTGGGGTACGCCGGCACCGTGGTCGGCGGGGCCATCGCCGGGGGCGCGTTGATCAGCGGTGGGCTGATCGCGCTGGGTCCGATCGGGCCGGTCACCGCGCTGACGGTGCCCGTGCTCGCCGCCATTCTGGCGCAGGTGATCGCTCTGGTCGCGTTGGTGCTGCTGCTGGTCGAGGAGCGGCCGGCCTCCGGGTTCGTGGCGCTGCGGTCCTCGGTGGCGCAGGCGCCTCGGATGATCGGGGAGGCGGTCGGGCTGCTGCGTCGCTCCCGGGTGCTGCTGGCCCTGGTGGCGGTGGAGCTGTTCTGGGGCTTCGGCATGGTCACCTTCGAGTCGTTGCTGCCGGTCCGGCTCGCCGAGGTGATCGGTGATCCGGACCGCGCCGCCGCGCTGCTCGGTCCGGCGAACTCGGCCGCCTGGCTCGCCTCGGCGGCGGGTGCGGCGCTGACTCCGCTGCTGTTGCGCTGGTTGGGTGCCGCTCCGGGGGCTGCTCTGCTGCGCGTCCTGCAGGGCGTGACGGTGGTCGGAATGGGGTTGTTCGCCGGCCCGGTCGGGGTGCTCGTGGCGTACCTGGCCTGCTACGCCGTGCACGGCGCGTCCAATCCGCTGCACAGTGGGCTGCTGCACCGGCAGGTCGACGGCCCGTACCGGACCAGCGTGCTCTCGCTGAACTCGATGATGGCGCAGCCGGCCGGTGCGCTCGGCGGGGTGGTGCTGACCGCGCTGGCCGCGGCCACCAGCGTGGGGACCGCGATGGTGGTCGGCGCGGTGGTGTTGGCCGTCGCCGCCCCGCTCTACCTGCCCGCCTGGCTGGCCGGCCGTCGAGCCGCTCCGGCCGTCGAGCCGACCGCCGCCCACGTGCCCGGCGAATCGGGCGTGGCCCCGGCCGTCGAGCCGGGCGCGGCTCCCGTGCCCGCCGCCGAGAGTCGAGCGAACGCGTCCGGCAGGTCAGGCGAGGCGGATCGAGCTGAGGGCGAGGGTGAAGGTGTAGCCGAGCCGACGGTAGAGGCGGGCCGCGCCGACGTTGTGCGTGTAGACGCCGAGCCCCACGGTGTCATGCCGCGCCAGCAGCGCCCGGGTCATCCCGGCGGTCAGGGACGCGCCCAGGCCGCGCCCTCGCTGGTCGGGGGCGACGGTGAGGCCGGCGACGAAGCCTAGGTCGCCCTGGCTGCGGTCCGCGCCGCACGCCACCAGCCGGTCGCCGGCCCGGATGCCGTACCAGTCGACCACCCGCGGGTCGCCGGGGCGGGAGGTGCTGCTGGGGAACGCCTCGTCGACCAGTGCCGTGAGTGCGGGAAGGTCGGCGTCGGTGAGGCGTACCACCTGCTGTTCGTTCGGCTGGGCCGGTGGTGGCGTGGTCGTCCAGTGGAAGTCCCAGTCGCTGTGCTCGTCCACCGCGAGTCGTCCGGTCAGCAGACCGCGATCGTGCCGGGGCAGGTGCAGCCGCTGTCCCGGACGCAGCACTCCGTCGGCGGCGAGCGCGACACAGATCTCCAGCGTCGGTTCGGCCGGGCCGATCGCGCAGCCGGCCGGTCCGTGCTCGGGCGCCACCAACCAGAGCACGGCGCCGTCGCGCTGGTACGCGGCCGTCGGCGTGGCCCGCCCGAGCGCGTGCCGGGCGAACGGGTGGTGGCCGACAGCGCCCAGGACGGCGTCCCGGTCCGTCAGCACCTGGTCGTCGATGAGCATGGACCCAGCCTAGAAGTCGAGGGCGGCGCGCCGCCGTCGGGTCGCCCCGATCCACCATGGAGATTGGCGAGCCGACCGATTGGGTACATCACGCGCCGACCTACTGGGAACCCCCACCGGAGGACCGACATGCTCGCCATTCTCGCGGCCATCGTCTTTGGCTTCGCCCTGCTGCTCGACCTGCTCAACACTGACTTCGGAGCACCGGACCTATTCAACTGGAACACGCTCGTGCTCATCGGGCTCCTCCTGCTCTCGCTCTACCTGGGCGGCGTCGGCAGCGGCCCGCGCGGCGGTGGCGGCGGCCGCTGGTACCGGGGCCGGCGCCCCGGTCGTGGCTGACCGGAACCGATCACCGGTGGCGGGCCCCCGGCGCGATTCCGGCGTCGTGGGCCCGGCCCGGTACTGTCTTCGTGATGGAGTCCGACGCCCTCTTCTCTTTCGGTGAACCCGCCGGGTCGCGCAGCGCGCCCGACGGTGCCGCCGGTGTCGACGGCTTCACCGCGGTGGCCGACGACTCGCCACTGCCCGTCCGCATGCGCCCCACGAGCCTCGACGAGCTGATCGGGCAGGATCACCTGCTCGCCCCGGGGGCCCCGTTACGGCAGTTGGTGTCCGGCGGCGCGCCGATGTCGGTGATCCTCTGGGGCCCGCCCGGCAGCGGCAAGACCACCATCGCGCATCTGGTGGCCGGGGCGACCGACCGCCGCTTCGTCGCCATGTCGGCGCTCTCCGCCGGCGTGAAGGACGTGCGGGCGGTGATCGAGACGGCCCGCCGCCAGCGCCGTTCGGGCGGCCCGCAGACCGTGCTCTTCATCGACGAGGTGCACCGGTTCAGCAAGACGCAGCAGGATTCGCTGCTCGCCGCCGTCGAGGACCGTACTGTCACGTTGCTGGCCGCCACCACCGAGAACCCATACTTCTCGGTCATCTCACCGCTGTTGTCGCGGTGCGTGCTGCTCACCCTGCAACCGTTGGACGACGAGGCGGTGCGGGGCCTGCTGCGTCGCGCGGTCGCCGACAAGCGCGGCCTCGACGCGGCGCTCACACTGACCACCGAGGCCGAGGACCACCTGGTCCGGCTCGCCTCCGGTGACGTCCGCAAGGCACTCACCGCGCTGGAGGCGGCGGCGGCCTCCGCCACGGCGCTCGGCACCGGCCGGATCGACCTGGCCACCGCCGAGCAGGCGGTCGACGTGGCAGCGGTGCGTTACGACCGCGACGGCGACGCCCACTACGACGTCGTCAGCGCCTTCATCAAGAGCATGCGCGGGTCGGACGTGGACGCCGCCGTGCACTGGTTGGCGCGCATGCTGGTCGCCGGCGAGGACGCCCGGTTCATCGCCCGCCGCCTGGTCATCTTCGCCAGCGAGGACGTGGGGATGGCCGACCCCGGGGCCTTGAGCGTCGCCACCGCGGCCGCGCACGCGGTCGAGTACGTCGGGCTTCCCGAAGCGCAGCTCAACCTGGCCCAGGCGGTGATCCACCTGGCCACCGCCCCCAAGTCGAACTCGGCCACCACCGCCATCGGGGCCGCGATCGCCGACGTCCGGGCGGGTCGTGGCGGCTCCGTGCCACGAGGGCTGCGCGACGCGCACTACGCCGGAGCCCGGGGACTGGGTCACGGGACCGGCTACCGCTACCCGCACGACGACCAGCGCGGCGTGGTCACCCAGCAGTACGTCCCGGACGATCTGGTGGGCACCGACTACTACCAGCCCAGTCCGCACGGGGCGGAACGGGCGGTGGCCGGCCGGCTGCCGGTGCTGCGCCGCATCGTGCGTGGTCTGCCCGCCCCGGCCGCCCGTCCGGACACCCCGGCAGCAGAGCCGTCCGTAACGGCGCAGACCGCGTCGGCGCTCCCTGGCGAGAGCGGTCGCCCGGCGACGGGCACGGGCACCCCCGGCACTATGCAGGACAGCGGCACCGACGCCGCAGGAGAGGGTCGACAGTGAGATCGCGTGGTGGGGACCGCCCGGACGAGGGCGCGGACGAGCGGCGCGATCCCCGCGCCAAGGCGCGTCGCTGGGGTCGCGGTCGGGCGGCGGAGCCCGAGCCGGAGGAGCCGGTCGCCGGCGAGGAGTTCGGCTGGATCGACGACCTGCGCTCGGCCAAGCAGCAACGCACCGAACTGGGCCCGGACGGTGCCCCGGCAGAGCCGAACCGCCCCGCCGGGGGTGCGCCGGCCGGGCCGCAGCGGGGTGCGCCGGCTGGTGCCCGTGCGGGCGTACCGGTGCCGCCGGAGGCACCCGGCCCGCCCGCGCCGCGACCGGGCGATCCGGACGGTCCCGGCCCTCGTCGGCCGACCGACGGCCCCTGGCCGGGGGAGGCGGGCCGCCGCCCGGACGAGCGGCCTCCCAGTGTCCCCGGCCCCGGCGCCGCTGCCCCCGGCCAGCCGGCGCGTCGCGGCGTGCAACCGGCCCCCGGTGCCCGCGCTGCCGCACCGCCGCCGCCCACCGCCCGTCCGGTCGGCGGTGACCCGGCGGGCCCACCGGGGCCCCACCCGGGCGCGGACCCGCCCGGCGGTCCCGTCCGTGCTCGCGCCGCGGCGGCTCCCCCCGGACCACCCGTGGGCCCTCCGAACTCCGGCAACCAGACGGGGCGTCGCCCCGAAGCCGCCGTACCGACCGGTCGTCGCCCGGATCCCCACGCCTCCGGCGGACAGCCGGACGCCGTGCCTCCGCTGCGCCGTCCGGACGCCGCACCGCCGGGCCGTCGGCCGGGCCCGGAGCCCGTCGAGCCCGGCCGCGCCCGGCCGCCGGCCGACGGCACGCCCGCCGGTCGCCGGCCCGCCGGACCAGCGCCCGACCCGGCACGGGCCGCCGGGCCGTCCGCTGTCGGCGTGACCCGGTTCGACGGCGCGCCGACGGACGCCGTCCCCCAGGCCGTCGACGGCCTGCGCCCCGACCCCGCCATCGCGCACGACCCCCGTACCGCCCGACGCCGGCCCGGCCCGGTCGACCCCGGGGCGGCGGAGCCCACCGGCCGCCGCGCCGCCGAGCCCGC
This sequence comes from Micromonospora chokoriensis, assembly GCF_900091505.1. Classification (NCBI taxonomy): domain Bacteria; kingdom Bacillati; phylum Actinomycetota; class Actinomycetes; order Micromonosporales; family Micromonosporaceae; genus Micromonospora; species Micromonospora chokoriensis. Next base: position 5,798,219 of record NZ_LT607409.1, on the reverse strand, counting down.
CCGCCCCGCAGGCGGCGGCCGTCGCCGGGCCGCCGAACCCGACGAGCCGGTGGTGCCCCGCTCGGGTAACGCCCCACCGGTGCCCGCCGCGTCCGGCGGGCACAGCGGCGCGACGCCCACCATCGTCCCGGCGGACGGCGCCGGTCGCCGCCGGGCCGCCCCCGACGAACCGGAGCGGCGTACGCCAGCCGGCGGCGAGCCCCGGGTGGACCGCCCGGAGCGGCCCGCCGACTGGCTCCGCCAGGCCGGTCGCCTGCCGCACACCGACCCGGGTCTGCCCGTCGTCGACCGCCGAGGGGCCACCCCGCCGCCGCCGGGTCGGCGACCCGCGCCACCCGCCGACACGGCGGACATCGTCGACCACACGGCCGGTCGACTCGGCGTACCGGACCCGGCCGCGGAGCGCCCGACCCGCCGGCCCGCCGGTCCGCCGACCGACCCGGGCGCGGAGGCGACGACGGGCCATCGTGCCGTCCGGCCGGACGCGTCAGGTTCCACCGGCGAGCAGGCTCTGCCCTATCCGCCGTCTCCCGGCGACCGACCCGGCCGGGGTCGAGGTGCTGCGGCGGCCCCGCCGGATCCGACCGATCGGCGTGGTCGTGCGGCGGTCGGGCCCGGTCCGGACGGGGCGCCCGCCGTCGATCCGACCGGTCGGCGACGTCGTCCGGCGGCCGAACCCGGCCCCGACGGCCCGGCTGGTCCGGGTCGACCCGGGCCCCGCGGCGACGAACCGTACGTCGCGGGACGCCCCGCGCCCGGCGGCGGTCCTGCCGCACCGGCTCGTGGCGCTGCCCGCTCCGCCCCACCCGGACGGGTCCGACCGGGGGACGCCCCTGCGCCGGGCGTCGGCCGGGGCGGCACCGACGGCCCACCCCGCCCCGGTGCGGAGGCTCGCGGCGCCGCCCGTCCGGAGGGTCCGGCTCGTGCCGCGGTGCCTCCGGGAGTGGACGGCCCACCGGGTACGCGTCCCGACGGCACTGCCCGTGTCGCGGTCCCCCCGGGTGCGGACGGCCCGCCACGTGCCCGTCCGGAGGGTCCGGCCCGGGCCGCCGTCCGCCCGCCGGGCGCCGCGCAGCCACCCCTCGTCGACGAACGAGCGGGCGGCCCGCCGATCGCCCGGCCCGCGCCCTCCGACCGTGCCGCCGGACGTGCCCTGCCGCCGCACCGGGAGCCCGGCCGCGCCGAGCCGAGCGGCGTCGCCCCGGTGCCGCCGCCCGGCCGCCCCGGCGATCCCGTCGGGGTGGCGCGGGCCGCCGCGGTGGTGCCGACCCCGTCCGGGCCGGCGGAACGGCCGGTACCGGAGCAGCCCGGCGGTCCCGCGCTTCGCCCCGCCGACTCGGCCGGAGACGCCGACCCGGCGGGTGCCCGGTCCGAGGCGCATCGGGAGTCGCGTGAACGGCGGCGTCTGCGTGCGGCGGTGCTGGTGCTGGTCAGCGTCGTCCTGCTCGGCGCGGTGCCGATCTTCTTCGGTCTCCGGACGTTGAGCCGTGATCCGGTCTTCGACAACCTGGACCAGCTCGACGTGCCGGGTTGGGCGGCGGCGAAGACCGTCGACGACGTCAGCGGCAGCCGGTGGTGCCTGCTCGACTGCCGGCTGCGGGAACGCACCGTCACCTCGGAGAAGGCGCCGGCCGAGACGGCACAGGCCTACGAGAAGGCGTTGCGGCAGGACGGTTGGCAGCCGTGGAAGGTGAGCCGCTGCCCGGAGCAGGAGACGAAGGGCAGCTACACCTGCTGGCGGCGCGACGAGTTGACGCTCGACCTGTGGGTACGCGAGCCCACCTGCGTGCCGCCGCCGGTCGACGGCGAGCCGGCCGTGCCATCCGCCGACCCGTCGGCCGCTGCGACCGAGTGCACCGGCTCGTTGGTGTCGGTGAAGGTCCGTAACGCGATCGACGACGAGCGCACCAGGCCGCAGCCGTCCACCGACCCGTCACTGACCGGAGAGGATCCGTACCCGACGGTCAGCGGCGATCCGCTGGGTGAGCTGACACCCTCACCGTCGTGAGCCGGGCTCCATCACGGACGGTAGGGTCTGGGGCTGGCGGGCACGCCCGCTACCGGTGACCGCCGACGGCGTGGCGGCCGGTACGGGTGCCATCGTGGTGCGTTCCCGGGACGTCGGGTCCTGCGGAACTTCTGCTTGAGGAGGACAGGCGTGAGCGAACTTGGAGCGATCGCGGCGCTGATCGCGGCATCCGCGTTCGCGGTGCTGGTGCTCATCCTGACGCTGCCCATCCTGCGGCTGCGGCACACGGTTGACGCCACCACCCGGATGATCAATGACCTCAACGATCGGACCGCGCCGCTGCTCGGCGACGTGAACACGACGGTGAAGAACGTCAACACGGCCTTGGAGCAGGTGCAGACCTCGCTCGACGGCGTGAACCTCCAGCTGGCGAAGGTCGACACGATGACCAGCCACGCGCAGAACGTCACCGCCAACGTCGCCAACCTGGCCACCGTCGTCTCCGCCGCGGCCGCCAACCCGCTGGTCAAGGTGGCCGCGTTCGGTTACGGCGTGCGGAAGGCCGCCGCCGGCCGCCGGCACGCCGAGACCGAGCGTGAGGTCCGCGACACCATCAAGCAGCAGCGACGGGCCGCGCGACGCGGCAACAGCTGACCGGCCCGGCGCACCAGGAGGTAGCGGGACATGAGGCGCTTGTTCTGGCTCGGCATCGGGGTGGCCGTCGGTGTGATCGTGGTCCGCAAGGCGACCCGGACCGCGCAGGCGTACACACCGGCCGGCATCGCCAGCTCCCTGACGGAATCCGCTGGCGGCCTGGTCGAGTCGCTGCGTAACTTCGTGGAGGACGTCCGGGTCGGGATGGCCGAACGCGAGCAGGAGATCCACCAGGCGTTCGCCCAGGGCGAGGCGTTCGACGACAAATTCGCCGACCTGCGGGAAGACCCGCGGATCGGTGATCGAGACATCTTTCCGGAGGAACACCAGCGATGAAGACGGCGGAGATCAAGCGGCGGTATCTCGCCCATTTCGCGGCGAATGGACACACCGTGGTGCCGTCCGCTCCGCTGCCCGCCATCAGCGACCCGAACCTGCTGTTCATCAACGCCGGCATGGTGCAGTTCGTCCCATATTTCCTGGGTCAGCAGACTCCCCCGTACCAGCGGGCCGTCAGCGTGCAGAAGTGCATCCGTACGCCGGACATCGACGAGGTCGGCAAGACCAGCCGGCACGGCACGTTCTTCCAGATGAACGGCAACTTCTCCTTCGGTGACTACTTCAAGGACGGCGCGATCCCGTTCGCCTGGGACCTGATCACCAAGTCGCAGGCCGACGGTGGCTATGGTCTCGACCCGGAGCGGATCTGGCCGACGGTCTACCTCGACGACGACGAGGCGTTCGAGATCTGGCGGTCGGTGGGTGTGCCCGACGAGCGGATCGTCCGTCGCGGCAAGGCGGACAACTTCTGGTCGATGACGGTTCCGGGGCCGTGCGGCCCGTGCTCCGAGCTGTTCTACGACCGGGGCCCGGAGTACGGCCGTGAGGGCGGCCCGGCGGTCGACGAGGACCGCTACATGGAGTTCTGGAACCTCGTGTTCATGCAGTTCGAGCGGGGGCCGGGCACCGGCAAGGACGACTACCCGATCCTGGGTGACCTGCCGGCGAAGAACATCGACACCGGCATGGGCCTGGAGCGGATGGCGTCGATCCTGCAGGGTGTCGACAACCTCTATGAGATCGACGAGGTCCGGCCGATCCTGGAGCGGGCGGCGGAGCTGACCGGCAAGCGCTACGGCGCGCACTCGGGTCACGTGGCGAGTGAGTCGCACCCGGACGACGTGCGACTGCGGGTGATCGCGGACCACGTCCGGACGGCGTTGATGCTGATCGGCGACGGGGTGACCCCGAGCAACGAGGGGCGCGGGTACGTGCTGCGGCGGATCATGCGCCGGGCGATCCGGTCGATCCGGTTGCTGGGCTGGCAGGACCGGGCGCTGCCCGAGCTGCTGCCGGTGGCGCGCGACTGCATGGCGCCGTCGTACCCGGAGTTGGCGACCGACTTCGGCCGGATCGCGGACTACGCGTACGCGGAGGAGGAGGCGTTCCTGTCCACCCTGCGGGCGGGCACGACGATCCTGGACACCGCGATCGCGGAGACCCGCACGGCGGGTGGCAGCTCGCTGTCCGGGGCGAAGGCGTTCCAGTTGCACGACACGTACGGCTTCCCGATCGACCTGACCCTGGAGATCGCCGCGGAGCAGGGCCTCACCGTCGACGACGAGGGTTTCCGCCGGTTGATGGCGGACCAGCGCACCCGGGCGAAGGCGGACGCGCAGGCCCGCAAGACCGGCCACGTCGACCTGTCGGCGTACCGGTCGGTGCTCGACGCGGGCGGCCCGGTGACCTTCACCGGCTACAGCGAGGTGTCCCGCGAGTCGACGGTGCGGGCGTTGCTCGGCGCGGACGGCCCGCGCCAGGCGGCCACCGAGGGTGACACCATCGAGCTGGTCCTCGACACCACCCCGTTCTACGCCGAGGGCGGTGGCCAGCAGCCCGACCAGGGCATGATCACCGTCGGTGGTGGGCAGGTCGAGGTGCTCGACGTCCAGCAGCCGGTGCCCGGCCTGATCGTGCACCGCGCCCGCGTGATCCGGGGTGAGGTGCGGGCCGGTGAGGCCGGTTTCGCCGAGATCGACACGACTCGGCGTCGGGCGATCTCCCGGTCGCACACCGCCACCCACCTGGTGCACCAGACCATGCGGAACTTCCTGGGCGAGTCGGCCACGCAGGCGGGGTCGCTGAACGCGCCCGGCCGGCTCCGGTTCGACTTCAACACCCCGACCGGGGTGTCGCCGAGCGTCCTGCGGGATGTGGAGCAGCAGGTCAACGAGGTGCTGCTGGCCGACCTGGAGGTGCACGCCTTCATCACCTCGCTGGACGAGGCGCGGCGGATCGGCGCGATGGCGCTGTTCGGCGAGAAGTACGGCGAGGAGGTGCGGGTCGTCGAGGTGGGTGACTACGCCCGGGAGCTGTGCGGCGGCACGCACGTGGCCCGCTCGGCCCAGCTCGGCCTCGTGAAGATCCTCTCCGAGTCGTCGATCGGTTCCGGTGTCCGCCGGGTCGAGGCGCTGGTCGGCATGGACGCCTTCGGCTTCCTGGCCAAGGAGCACCTGCTGGTGTCCCGGCTGGCCGAGCTGTACCGGGTGCCCAACGACCAGGTCGCCGACCGCGTGGAGCAGACCGTCACGCAGCTGCGGGACGCGGAGAAGGAGCTGGAGAAGCTGCGCGCCCAGTTGGTGCTGGGCGGGGCGGCAGCGCTCGCGGCGCAGGCCAAGGACGTGCGCGGGGTCGCGTACGTGGGCACCGAGGCGCCCGAGGGTGCGGCTGGCAACGACGTGCGGACCCTGGCCCAGGAGATCCGCGGCAAGATCGACCCGGCGCGGCCGGCGGTGGTCGCGGTGGCGGCCCGGTCGAACGGCAAGGCGTCTCTGGTGGTGGCGGTCAACGCCGCCGCGCGCGGTCGCGGCCTGGCGGCGTCGGATCTGGTGAAGGCGGCGTTCTCCGGGCGCGGGGGCGGCAGCCCCGACCTCGCCCAGGGCGGCGGTCTGCCGGCGGGCGAGGCGCCGAACCTGCTGCTCACCGTCGAGAAGGCGATCACCGAGGCGTGATGGACGATCGCTGTGGGTCAGGGCGGGCCATGTGGCCCGCCCTGGTTCGTACCCAGCCGGTGGTGACCGTCGGTGGCTGAGTTGACGCGCGGTGTGCGACTGGGCGTCGACGTCGGTCAGGTGCGGGTGGGTGTCTCCCGCTCGGATCCGGACGGGATCCTGGCAACGCCGCTGGTCACGCTCGCTCGTGACCTCACCGCGGCGCCGGACGCGGTGCCGAGCGATGTCGCCGAGTTGGCCGCGTTGGTGGCCGAACATGAGGCCGTCGCTGTTGTCGTCGGTCTTCCGGTCAATCTCGCGGGTAAACACGGCCCGGCGGCCGTCCATGTGAAGGCGTACGCTGACCGACTGGTCGATGTGATAGCGCCCGTCCCGGTAACGCTCACTGACGAGAGGATGTCGACAGTGGTCGCTTCTCGTAGGCTTGCCGAGCGTGGCGTCCGAGGTAAGCGTCAACGTGCGGTTGTCGATCAGGCGGCCGCGGTGGAGATTCTGCAGAGCTGGCTGGACGCGCAGCGGAGGCGGACGTAATGATCGACGATCTGGACCTTGGGTTCGACGAGGCGGAGCGGGGGGAGAAGGGTCGGCACCGGCGCGGCTTCCGCAAGCGCAACGGCAAGTCCGGTGGCGGCCGGGGCAAGACATTCCTGGCGTTGTTGATGGCGCTGGTCCTGTTGGGCGGCATCGGCGGTGTCGCGTTCTACGGATTCGACCGGATCCAGAACTACTTCGTCACCCCCGACTACGACGGCGCCGGGTCGGGTGAGATCACCGTCGAGATCAAGAACGGGGCGCTGCTCGCCGACATGGCCGACGCCCTCGTCGCCGCCGACGTGGTGAAGAGCCAGAAGGCGTTCATCGAGGCGGCCGAGGCCAACTCGCGCAGCAAGAACATCCAGCCGGGCACGTACAAGCTGCGCAAGCAGATGAGCGGTGCGAACGCCGTGACCGCGATGCTCGACCTGAAGAACAAGATCGTCAACGGCCTCACCATCCCCGAGGGCCGTACCGCCAAGAACATCTACAAGCTGCTCTCCGACAAGACCAAGATCCCGGTCAAGGAGTTCGAGGCCGCCGCGAAGGACCCGGAGGCGCTCGGCGTTCCGGACTGGTGGTTCAAGCGTGATGACGGCAAGAAGATCGTCAAGTCCGTCGAGGGCTTCCTCTTCCCGGACACGTACGAGATCCCGCCGAAGGCCACCGCGGAGAGCATCCTCAAGCTGATGGTGGACAACTTCCTCTCGGTGACCGGTGAGATGAAGTTCGCCGACCGGGTGCAGAAGGAACGCAAGGTCAGCCCCTACGAGGCGTTGATCGTGGCGTCGCTGGCCCAGGCCGAGGCGGGCAACAAGGACGACCTCGGCAAGGTCGCCCGGGTGGCCTACAACAGGGCGTACGGCGAGTTCCCGTGCAACTGCCTGGAGATGGACGTCACCGTCAACTACTACCTGGAGTCGATCGGCAAGCCGACCAAGTCGTCCAAGCAGATGACGGCGGCCGAACTGGACGACCCGAAGAACCCGTACAACCGCAAGCTGCGCGGCATGATCCCCACCCCGATCAACAACCCGGGGAAGCAGGCCCTGGACGGGGCGATGGCCACGCCGACGGGCAAGTGGCTCTACTTCGTGGCGATCGACAAGGAGGGGCACTCCGAGTTCGCCGAGACGTACGAGCAGCATCAGCGTAACGAGGCGAAGGCCCGGGAGGCCGGCATCATCTGACCGGTCCGACAGCCGACGGTAAAGGCTCCCGTCCCCCGACCAGAAATGTGGTCGGTTCGGGGAAGGGAGCCTTTACCGTGACGCGGCTACGGCGCCATTGTCAGTGACTCGTGCCCGTCCAGGAACCGGTGCGCGGGTTCAGGAACGTCCACACGCCGTTGCTGTTCTGCTTGCGCAGGGCGAACGTGCGGTTGTAGCCGTAATAGAAGTAGCCGGTCTGGGTGCTGGTGTCGTAACCGGTGTTCCGGTTGACCGCTCCGTACGCCTCGCCCCAGGTCTGCGGGCCGACCGAACCGTCGACGCCGATGTTCATCACGTCCTGCCAGGTCCGGGTCTTGGCGGCGGTGTTGGAGCCGAACTCGCCGTCGATGAAGCTGGTGCCGACGCTGCCGCTGAGGTCGTCGGCCCAGATGATGGCCTGCCAGAGCCGAACGATGTTGCCGGCCCGCACGCAGGAGCTGGAATTGCACAGCTGGTGGTTGTCGGACCAGCTGCCCGCTGCCGGGTCGGCCTTGGCGGGCGCGCCGATCATCAGCGAAAGGCTGAAGACCGCAGCAATTGCGATAAGGGCACGCAGCATGCGTTTGTTCAAGGTTCCCCCCCATTTTCAGATCGGTCGTGCCATCGCCGGAATGCTGTCACTCACATCGATGACCGTCAAGGGATGGTTCGACCCCCGAGCGTCTCCCGAGACGGTCGTTCTCTGGTGGCCCGGCCTGCGCGCTGGGTACTGTCGATCCGAGTTTCCCGGGAGAGCGGAGAGTGATGCGGAACACGGCAGCAGGAGCCCTGGGCGGTGCGGGGTGATCGAGGCGACCCGCAGGGCCGCGGTGCTGGGCAAACCGATCGCGCACTCCCTCTCGCCGGTGATCCACACCGCCGGTTACGCCGCCGCCGGGCTGACCGGGTGGTCGTACACCCGGATCGAGTGCGCGGCGGCGGAGCTGCCGGATCTGGTCGCCGGCCTGGGCCCGGAGTGGGCCGGGTTGTCGGTGACGATGCCGGGCAAGGAGGCGGCGCTCGCCGTGGCCGCGCAGGCCTCGCCGGTCGCCGCCGCTGTCGGCGCGGCCAACACGTTGGTACACCGCCCGGACGGTTCCTGGTACGCCGACAACACCGACGTCGCCGGCATGGTGCGGGTGCTGACCACGGCCGGGGTGGGCGCGGGTGCCGCGGTGACGGTGCTCGGTGCGGGCGGGACGGCCCGCGCCGCGCTCGCCGCCGCCGAGCAGCTGGGCTGCCCCGAGGTGACGGTGGTCGCCCGCCGACCCGAGGCGGTCGACGAGTTGCGGCCGGTGGCCGACGTTCTGGGTGTCGTGCTGACCGCCGCCGGCTGGGCCGACGCGCAGCGCCATCTCTCCGCCGCGGACCTGGCGGTCTCCACGGTGCCGAAGGGGGTCGCCGACCCGTTGGCCGGCGCGGTGGCGTGGCGGCCGGGGACGGTGCTGTTCGACGCGGTCTACGACCCGTGGCCCACGCCGTTGGCCGCCTCCGCCGCTGCGGCCGGCCTGCGCCTGGTGTCCGGATTGGACCTTCTGCTGGCACAGGCGATCGGCCAGTTCGAGCAGTTCACCGGCGTGACCGCCCCGGTCGAGGCGATGCGCGGGGCGCTGGCGGAGGCGACGTCGGCCGACTTCCTTAGCTGATGGTTAAGACGCGCTTACGGAAAACTGTCCTTCCGACGACCTTGCCTGGTCATCGATACGCTGCTCACCGTTACGGACGCAGACACAGGGAGTTTCCTTGACCAGGCACGGATTGCACCGCATCACCCGGTTCCGCTCCGGGCCCCGGCGCAAGGCGATCGCCATCGGCGTCGTCGGCGGATCGGTGGTGGCCGGCCTCGTGGCCACCATGATGCCGCTGCTGGCCAACGACGATCTGTCGATCCGGGCGGTGGCGGACACCACCGCGACCACGGTGTCGCAGGACGGCGACAATTCCGCCAAGACGACCCTGGCCACCTGCGCGACGCGCTGCGACGGTAACCCGCGCGGTGGTCGCCAGGCGGTCGTCGAATTCGAGGTGACCACGGTGCCGGCCGCCGCGGTCAACGTCCGGGCGACGCTACGGATGCACGCCTGGCAGAAGTTCGCCGCGACGGTGACGGCGCACGCGTCGCCGCTGAGCGCCCGCGAGGCGCGGCCGACCCTCGGCGCGGCCGGTGACGTGCTGGACAGCGTGGGCAGCGTGTCCAAGGGCTTCAACGAGTGGGACGTCTCCAAGCTGGTCACCGGCAACGGGGTCTGGACGGTCTCGCTGGTCCAGTCCGGCCTGGAGAGTCGGGTCTACTGGGCATCGGTCGAGAACCGCAGCCCGGATCTCCGCCCGAGCCTGGTGATCAGCTACGACCTCGGGCCCCGGCCGTCGGCGTCGCCGACCACCCGGCCCGTACCGCCGCCGACGCCGAGCGCCTCGCCGACCACGGCCTCACCGAAGCCCTCGCCCACCGTCGAACCCAGCCGGACGGCCACCCCGAGCGCGAGCACCACTCTTCCCACCGGCAAGTGCGGATCCGTGTCGAACAAGCTCGTCCCGTCCTGCGGCGCCTGGTGGGGCATGTACTCGCCCGCCGGTTCGAGCGGCGGCTGGGACCACGGCAAGGCCGTCACCGACGTGGAGGCGCAGGTCGGCCGCAAGTTCGACATCGTGCACCGCTACCACGACTTCTCCAACACCGGCAGCAACGGCGCCTTCCCCGACGTCTACGAGCAGCAGCAGATGCGCGAGGGCCGGCTGATGTTCTTCGCCTGGGAGTCGCGCAACTTCTCCACCGGCACCACCCTGAAGTGGTCCGATGTCTACAGTGGACGGCAGGACGAGACCATCGACGCGGTCGCGGGCCGCATCCGCGCCGCCGGCGTGCCGGTCTTCATGGGCTTCGACCACGAGCCGGAGGACGAGCCGAACAAGGGCAGCGACGCCGACTTCGTCCGTGCCTGGCGCTACGTGCACGAACGGTTCGCCAGGGCCGGCGCGAGCAACGCGGTCTGGGTCTGGACGATGATGGGCTGGTCCGGCCACTACTCGCGCTACGCCGGCCTGTACCCCGGCGACCAGTACGTCGACTGGGTGGCCTACGACCCGTACAACTTCCACGTCTGTAACGGCAGCACGGTGTGGAAGAGCCCGAGCACGACGGTGGGCGGTTTCTACCGCTGGCTGGACGACAACGGCATCGGCGCCGGCAAGCCCCGGATGCTCGCCGAGTTCGGCACGAACTTCGACGCCGCCGACCCCGGCGCGAAGCAGCGCTGGTTCCAGGAGTTCCCGGCGGCGCTGAAGGCGCACCCGAAGATCAAGGCTGCCATCTACTTCAACTCGGCCGGCATGACCAGCCGGACGTCGACCTGCGACATGACGATGAACCACAACGCCGCGGCGGTGGCCGGCTTCGCGAAGGCCGGGCAGGACCCGTACCTGCGGCAACCCACCGGGGGGAGCCGCTGACGACCATGACGCGCTGACGGAACGCCGTTCGCCGGGGGTCGGTCACCCGACCCCTGGCGTTCTGTCGGCTAGCGGATTCATGCACCGCCCAATCGGCGGATTTTGTTTACCAGGCTGGACGAGGCACGCTACCTCGGGTTCTCATCCAATCTGGAGGCGCAGCGTGCCCAAACTTCCGCACTTGTGGCGTTTCGCAGGACGACGTCGTGCTCGGGCGGGGGTGGTCGCGTTGGCGATCGTCGCCGCGGTCCTGGGCGTCCCCACCACCTCGTCGGCTGCGGTCGTACCGGTCCCGGAGACGGCGACCCTGGTGTCGGCGAATCCCGCCGACGCGACTCCGCATGCCCGCGACGGCGAAACCCGTGCCTTCGCGCAGGTGGGCGACACGGTCTTCGTCGGGGGGAGCTTCACCCAGCTCCGGCAGACCGCAACCTCCCCGTGGGTCACCCAGCGCTACCTCTTCGCGTACGACCGGACCACCGGGACGATGTCCACCACCTTCCTGCCGGTGCTCGACGGTGCGGTCAACACGCTCGTCGCCGGCCCCGGCGGCACGCTGATCGTCGGCGGCGCCTTCAAGAACGTCAACGGCGTCTCGCGGAAGAACCTGGTCGCGCTCGACCCGTCGACCGGCGCGATCATCGACAGTTGGGTGGGGCGCTCCGACGGCGGCGCGATCCGCGACGTGACCCTGCACGGCAACTGGCTGTACGTGGCCGGTGCGTTCAACTGGCTCAACGGCACCGCGCACGTCGGTCTCGGTCGGCTCAACGCGACCACCGGCGCGATCGACCCGACCTTCGTCGTCGACGCGACCGTCGGGCGGCACGGCACCACGTCGTACGTCTGGACCATCGACGTCACGCCGGACGGCGACACGCTCGTCGTCGGCGGCAACTTCACCCTCGTCAACGGCCTGGCCCGCAACCAGATCGCGCTGGTCGACGTCTCCGCGACGCCCACGCTGATCGACTGGAGCAGCGAGAAGTTCGTCGCGCCGTGCGCGTCGCCGACGACCTTCGTGCACTACGTGCAGGACGTGAAGTTCGGCGGCGACGGCACGTGGTTCGTGGTCGGCACGAACGGCGGCGGCGGCTGGCCGTCCGCGTACTGCGACGCCCTGGTGCGCTTCGAGACCGCCGCGCGGGGCAGCGGCCAGGTCGCCACCTGGGTCGACTTCACCGGCAACGACACCATCACCTCGGTCGAGGTCGCGGACAACGTGATCTACCTGGGCGGGCACTTCCGGTGGCTCAACAACCCGAACGCCAGCGACAACGCGGGCACGGGCGCGATCGACCGGCTCGGCATCGCCGCCGTCACCCCCGCGACCGGCATGCCGGTGAACTGGAACCCGCGGCGTAGCGGCAGCGCCTCGATGCCCTCGGGCACCAGCAGTTGGGGCTCCTCGGTGCCGGTGCTCTGGCGCGGGTCGGACGGCCTCTACTTCGGGCACAACTCCGACGGCATGGGCGAGGAGTACCACGGCCGCCTCGGCATGTTCCCGCTCGCCGGGGGCCGTACCTTCACCCCGAAGAACCCGCCCGCCGCCACCACCGGCAACCTCTACCTGAACACCGCTCCGGGCACCCTCGCGAAGGTGCCGTTCGACGGTGCCGCGCTCGGCGAGCCGGTCACGGTCAGCCAGCCCGCGTACACGTCGGCCGGCGCGACCTGGCGGGTGGACGACCGGATCTACTGGTCGCACACGGTGGCCGGCACCCCGACCGGCAGCCGGATCGACGTGTCGCTGTTCAACGGCGCGGCGATCGGCTCGCCGTGGGAGGCGTCCGGCTACAACGACTGGTACAACCCGGCGTTGCTGACCGGCGCGTTCTTCCTCGACGGGCGGCTCTACTACACCCGTACCGGGGCCAACAACCTCTACTACCGCTACTTCGAGATCGACGGCAACTACCTCGGTGCCACCGAGTTCACCCTGCCGACGACGGGAGTGACCTGGTCCACGGTGCGTGGCATGGCGTGGGTGGGCGGCAAGATCGTCTACGGCGCCACCGACGGCGCCCTGCGGAGCGTGCCGTTCGACCCGACGGCCGCGCCGACCGCGGCGGTCAACGGTGCGGGGGCGACTGTCATCACCACGGCGACGCCCGAGTTGTCCTGGTCTACCCCATCGACATTCTTCTCCGTACAGTAATGGTCAACCGTTCGTAACCAAGCATCGGTAGATTGTTCACGTTGGGCCGGCGGCGGGTACACCACCGCCGCCGGCCCCGCGATATGGGGAGGGTCGTTGCTCGGCGCCGCTGGCATCCGTAAGAGACGCGCGGTGCGTCTGGTCTTCGCGGTCAAACGCGGCTGGTACCGGCTCCGCTATCGGCGGTTGACGCTCGGCCGGGACGTGGAGATCCGTGGTCGCATCCGGCTGCGCCGCGGTGTGCGGGTGACCATCGGTGACCGCACCCGATTGAACAAGCTCGTCCGCTTCGCGGGCCCCGGCGAGGTACGCGTCGGGGCCGATTGCCTGCTCAACGCCACCTGGGTCGGCACCTGGACGTCGGTGACAGTGGGCGACCGCTGCCTCCTGTCCGACTGCGAGCTGCTCGACAACGACTTCCACAACCTGCCGCCCGCGCAGCGGCACGACCCACCCGGCCCGGCCACCCGTGCGCCGATCGTCCTGGAGGACAACGTCTGGGTCGGCGCGCACGCGTTGGTGATGAAGGGCGTGCGGGTCGGTCGGGACAGCGTCGTGGGCGCGGCCACCGTGGTCCGCACGGACGTACCACCCGGTGTCGTGGTCGTCGGCAATCCTCAACAGACGGTGAAGAAGTTCCATGACTGATGCGACGCCCGGCCCCTGGTCCACGGACACCCCGTCCTCCGCGACCCCGGGCACCGTGACACTGACCGACCTGCTGCGGGTGCCGCTGCACCGAGTGCGGCTGGTGGCGGCGGTGGCGATGGTCGGCCTGCTCGCCGCGCTCGGCTACGTGCTGCTCGTGCCGGCGGCGATGAGCGCGAGCGCGGTGGTGGCGGTCCGGCCGGTGGTGACCGACGCGTTCACCCCCAGCGGCGCGGGCGCCGACCGTGCGGTCAACATGAACGTGGAGAGCGGCATCGCCACCGGCACCGAGGTGGTGCAGCGGCTCGCCAGCTCCGCCGGCGGTGACCCGCGCGACATCCGCAACGCGCTGGAGGTCGAGGTTCCCACCGGCGGGCAGATCCTCCGCTTCACCTACCAGACCGGTGACGCGCAGCGGGCGGTGCAGAGTGCCAACATGGCCGCCCAGGCCTACCTGGACGTCCGACGCACCATGTATGAGCAGCAGCGCGCCGAGATGCTGCGGTCCTACGACGCCAGCATCACCAAGGTCGTCACCCAGCAGGCCGCGCTCCAGAAGCGGGCGAGCAGCACCAAGGACACCGCCGCCGCCGACGCGCTGGTGGCCGAGCTGGCCGGGATCAACAACCAGCTCACCCAGCTCAACGCCGCCCGCACCGAGATCGCCGCGGTCGACGTCAACCCCGGTTGGGTCACCCAGACCGCGGAGAAGGCGCTGGTCACCTCCGCCGGGCACCGACCGCTCTACCTGGTCGCCGGCCTGCTCGGTGGCGCGTTGATCGGCATCGTGCTGGCGTACGCCTGGGAGTCCACCGACCGGCGGGTCCGCTCGGTCGCCGACGGCCGGGACGCCACCGGCCTGCCGCTGCTCGGCACGGTCCGCCGGCCGCCGCTGCGCGGCAGCCCACGGGCTGTCGACGCCGACATCCGGTACGTGGCGATGGCGGTCGCCGAGCGCGTTCGCCAACCTGCCCGGGTGGCGTTGGTGACCGCCCGGGAGGACGCCACGGCGCTGACCGCCGGGCTCGCGGTGGCGCTCGCCGCCGACGGTCGGGAGGTCTTCGTCGCCGACGACAACGGGCGCGTCGAGCGGCTGCGCACCACGGTGCTCGCCGACCGGGGGCGGCTGCCCGTCGACCCGTCGCGACCCCTGGTGCCCAAGCCCCGTCCGGCCGGCAGCACCTCGACCGCCGCCGGTGGCACCGACGGCACGGCCACCCGCCGGCCCTCCCCGCACCCGCCCGGCGCCCGCCCGTCCACCGACCCGGACGCCACCCTGACGTTGCCCCGGGTGGCCTCGGCCCGCCCGGAGAACGGTCGGGTCGCCGACCCGGACGAGGTGGCGGTGGGCGTGGGCAGCGTCCGGTTCGGCACCTGGCGGCAGGGCGCGGACCACGGCCTGGTGCTGTTCAACGCCCCACCGGCGGAGTCCGACGAGCGCGGCGTCGCGGTCGCCCGGCAGGGCAGTGCGGTGGTGGTCGTGGAACGGGACCGCACCCGGCAGAGCGACCTGCGTCGCCTGGTGGAGCGGCTGCGTGCCGCGGGCGTCACCCCGCTGGGTTTCGTGCTCACCCGCAACGGCCGGGCCTGAGCGTGTCGCTCACCCGCGCCCCGGCGACCGAGCCGCCGCCCGGGGGCGATCCGGCGGCCGTCGCGCCGTCGCCCCGGCCCGCCCCGCCCCGGCTGCCGCTGTGGCCGCTGTGGCTGATGTTCGGCCTGGTGCCGCTCTGGTGGCTGCTCGGCGGGTTCTACCTCGGGTGGCCCCTGCTGGGTGCGCTGCTGTTGGCGTTGCTGTTCACCCGGGGGCGGGTGCCGCTGCCCCCGGCGGTGGGCATCTGGCTGCTGTTCCTGGCCATCGTGCTGGTCAGCGCCACCCAGCTCACGTCGCCCGCCTCGCTGCTGACGTTCGCGCTGCGGCTGGCCTTCTACCTGACCGCGCTGGTGGTCGGCGTCTACGTCTACGCCGCCGCCCGGGAACGGGCCGGTCTGGTGGCGGTGCTCACCCCGCTCTGCGCGTTCTGGTTCGGGCTGGTGGCGCTGGGGTGGCTCGGGGTGCTGGTGCCCCGGTTCGCGATGACCACGCCGATGGAGGTGCTGCTGCCCGGCGGGGTGGCCGGCACCCCGTTCATCCAGGACATGGTGCACCTGACCACAGCGGAGTACAGCGCGCGTTCGCTGAACCCGATCTACCGCCCCGCCGCGCCGTTCGCGTACACCAACAACTACGGCAGCGCGTACGCCATGACCCTGCCCTGCGTGGTGGCGTACACGATGCTGCGCCGGCAGGGGGTGCTGCGCTGGGCGCTGCTGGCGTCGCTGCCGCTGTCGCTCGCGCCCGCGTTCCTGACCCTCAACCGGGCGATGTTCCTCAGCCTCGGCGCGGGGCTGGCGGTGCTCGGGGTGCGGGCCAGTCTGCGCGGCAACGTCCGGGTCGCCGCGTCCATCGTCGGTGTCGTGGTGATCGGCGCGTTGGCGACGCTGTTCATCCCGATCACCGACCTGATCAGCAAGCGGGTCGACTCCAGTGACACCAACACCGACCGGCTCTCGCTCTACACGGAGGTGATCCGTCGCGTGCAGGAGTCGCCGTGGTTGGGCTACGGCGCGCCGGTGAACGTCGACACGGTGTCGGCGGCCGCGCCGATCGGCACCCAGGGCCAGCTGTGGATGGTGCTGTTCAGTCACGGCGTACCCGCGCTCGTCTGTTTCCTGGCCTGGTTCGTCGCCGCCGCGGTGATCTGCGCCCGGGCGACCTCGGCGGCCGGTCAGTGGTTGGCGGTGGTGCCGGTGGTCTGCCTGGTGCAGATCCCGTTCTACGGCATGGCGAACCAGAACCTCGCCGTCGCGTTCTTCGCTGTCGCCTTCGCGATGGCGCTCAGCGAACGGGAACGCCTGATGAGGTGGGCCGAGCCGCGACCACCGGCCCGGCTGGACGCGGCGGTGCCCGCATGACCGCCGTCACCCGACCCCCGGCCGTCCCGGACGAGCCGGCCGCCGACGCGGGGGCGGCGGAGACCCGCCGCAGCGCGCGCAGCGGCGTCGCCGGGCTGCTCGGCGCGGCCACCAGCGGGCTGTTCGGGTTCGTGCTGGCCGTGGTCATCACCCGGGGGTACGGCACGACCGGCGCGGGCGCGTTCTTCGCCGCGATCGGAGTGGTCACCGTGGCCACCGCTGTCTGCACGCTCGGCGCGGAGACGGGTCTGATGTGGGCGCTGCCCCGCCGCCGTCTCGGCGCGGGTGGGGACGCCGCCCGGGTGCTCCCGGTGGCGCTGATCCCGCCGCTGCTGGCCGCGATCCTGGTCGCCGGCGCCGGTGTGCTGGTCGCCGACGCGCTCGCGCCCCGGCTGCTGCGCGGCTCGGGTGCGAGCGGCGACGCGCTGCTCACCGTCTCGTTCGCGGCGGTGCCGGTGGTGGTCGCGATGACCCTGCTGCTCGCCGCGCTGCGCTGCGTACGGCCCATCCGGGCGTACGTCGGGGTGCAGTTCCTCCTGCTGCCGATCGCCCGTCCGGTGCTGGTCGGGGCCGCCGCGCTGGTCGGCGCTGGCCTGCTCGCCGGCATGACCGGTTGGTTGGTGCCGGCGGGCCTGGCGCTGCTGGTCTGCCTCATCCTGGTCGCCGGTCCGCTCGGGCTGGGCCGGGGTGCGACGCTCACACCGGTCCGCTCCGACTGGTCGACGTTCTGGCGCTTCGCGTTGCCCCGGGCCGCGTCGGCGGCCATCGACGCGGGCAGCATGTGGGTGGGTGTGCTGCTCACCTCGGTGCTGGCGGGGCCGGCGGACGCCGGCGTGTTCGGTGCGGTCGGCCGGTACGTGCTGGCCGGTCAACTGGCCATGCAGGGGCTGCGGGTGGCGGTGTCGCCGCAGCTGTCCCGGTTGCTCGGTCGCGGCGAGCGGTCGGCGGCGGCGGCGGTGCACCGGCAGTTGACCAGCTGGGGGCTGGTGCTGTCCTGGCCGGTGTACCTGCTGCTCGCGGTGTTCGCGTCGGCCTTCCTGCACCTGTTCGGGCCGGAGTTCACCGCGGGTGTCCCGGCGATGACCGTGCTCGCGCTGGCGATGCTCGTCAACACCGGGGTGGGCAACGTGCAGAGCCTGCTGTTGATGGGTGGGCGCAGCGGGCTGCACCTGGTGGCGACAGTGGCCGGGTTGACGGTGACCGTCTCGCTGGGCCTGTGGCTGATTCCCCGCTACGGGGCCACGGGCGCGGCGGTCGCCTGGGCCGCCGGCATCGCCACCGAGAACCTCACCGCGGCCGGCTTCGCCCGGTCGGTGGTCCGGGAGTCGCTGTTCGACGCCGCGATGGTGCGGGCCGCCGCGGCCACCGGCGCCGGTGTGGGGCTGGCCTGCGCCGTCGGCGTGGTGGCGGGCGGGCGTGGCCTGCCCGGCCTGGCGGTGGCACTGGCGGTGCTGCTGGCCGGCTGCGTCGGCATGTTGACGTTGCCCCGGGTGCGCGCCGGCATCCGGGGGACCATGAGGCAGATCCGTGGAGGGGGGCAGGCGGCTGCGGCCGCCGACCCCGCCCCGGCATCGACGAGAGGCAGGTGAGGTCCGTCGTGGCGTCCATCCGTGACCGGGTGAAGCAACTGGTGCCGACCCAGGTGACCACCCGGGTGAAGGAGTCGCTTGTCGACTACGGGGTACGCACCAGTGATCGCCGGCCGCTGCCGGATTTCCTGATCATCGGCACCAAGCGGGGTGGCACCACCTCGCTGTGGAACTACCTCATCCAGCACCCGTTGGTGCCCCGCCTGTTCCCCGCGTGGAACACCAAGTCGGCGCACTACTTCGAGGAGCACTGGGGTCGCGGCGAGGCGTGGTACCGCTCGCACTTCCCCACCGAGCGGCAGCGGGACGCCCTGGCCAAACGGCACGGCGGGCCGGTCCGGGTCGGTGAGGCCGCCCCGTTGTACATGTTCCATCCGCTCGCCGCGCAGCGGGTCTCCGCGCTGATGCCGACGGTGAAGCTGATCGTGCTGCTGCGGGACCCGGTGGAGCGGGCGTACTCGCACTGGAAGGAACGCCGCACCCACGGCATCGAGCCGCTGGACTTCGCCGCCGCGCTGGCCGCCGAGCCGGAGCGTACGGCGGGGGAGCGGGAGCGGTTGATCGCCGAGCCGGAGTCGTTCAGCGAGGCGTACGACTGGTACACGTACCGGGCCCGGGGGCGCTACCTGGAGCACCTGGAGCCGTGGTTGGAGCGCTTCGACGCCGATCAGATCCTCTTCCTGCCCAGCGAGGACCTCTACCGCGACTCCCGCGCGACCTACCGGCGCACCCTCGACTTCCTCGGGCTTCCGGCGTACGACCTGCCCAACTTCAAGGTCTACAACGACCGGCGTTCGGCGCCGCTGGAGCCGGCGGTGCGTGCCGAGTTGACCGACTACTACCGGCCGTACAACGACGCGTTGCGGGAGCGGCTCGGGTTGGACCTCGACTGGGCGGACCGGGCGGCGTGACGACGCGGGTGGGCCCGGACGCCGACCCGCGCACCCGGGTGGACGGTCTGGGCTGGGTGAGCCGTGCGGTGTTCCCGGACGACCGGGTCGGTTTGACCGTGGGCGGCGCGCCGCCGGTCGGGCACCGGGAGGTGGCCCGGTACGCGGTGGTGCCGTCGGTGGCCCGGGCCCGGTTCCTGGTGCCGTTGGGCGCGCCCCGGGCCGGGGCGGCGTCGCTGTTGGCGTACAACGCGCTGCGTCCGCCGAAGGTGCGCGCGGTGCGGGCGGTGCTGGGTGGGCTGGCCCGGTTCGGCGGGGTGGGGCTCGCGTCGTTTCCGACGCTGACCGTCTCGGTGCCCGCCGGGGTGTCGGCGGCGGAGGTGCTGCTGACCGAGCGGCTGGCCGCCGACCTGGGTGGCCGGCCGCTGCTGGCCGCGTGCGGGGTGCGGCCGCCCGACCCGAACGGCAAGCCGACCCTGCAACTGTTCACCGCCGACGGCCGTCCGCGCGGCTACGCGAAGATCGGCTGGAACGACGCGACCCGGGCGCTGGTCAGCGCGGAGGCGGCGGCCCTGCGAGCACTGGGCGGTGTCGCCGACGTGGCGGACCACCCGACGCCGCCGAGGCTGCTCAGCGAGACGGCGTGGGCGGGCCAGGTGGTCGCGGTGATCGAGCCGTTGCCACCGGCGGTACGCGGTGTGCCGGTGGACGACCCGCCGCGGATCGCGGCGTTGCTCGCGGTCGCCCGGCGGGGCGGCCCGGCGGGTACGCCCCGACCGTTGGCGGGGTCCACCTTCCTGGCCCGGTTGGCCGAGCTGGCCGCTCGGGCCGCCGCGGTCGAGTCGGCCGGTGCGCGGGCGGTCGCGGCGGTCTCCGCGTTGGCCCACCGGCATGGCGACACCGGTGTGGAGTTCGGCCACTGGCATGGTGACTGGGTGCCGTGGAATCTGGGTCGGCACGCCGGCCGGTTGGTCGCCTGGGACTGGGAACACAGCGCCCCGGACGTCCCGGTCGGCTTCGATCTGGCGCACGACGCGTTCCAGCGGGCGTTGGTGCTGCGGGGGGAGTCGGCCGATGCGGCGGCGTCGGCCGTCGACGGGCACCTGGGCCGGCACGGCGAGCGGCTCGGCCTGGACGTCGCGCAGCGGCGGCTGGTCGCCGACGCGTACCTGGTGGAGATGTGGTTGCGCACCTGGCGGCTGGCCGACGCGGGGGCGGGCTGGAACGCCGCGCTGCATCCCGCACTCTTGGACGTCATCGAGAAACGACATAGCGGCTGATCCGGGGGAATCGCGGCGTCGGGGGCGCGTCGCAGAGTGACGACAAAATCGCAGGTGGTGATGACGATCGATGGACTTCGGACGATCGGTGCGCCCGACGACCCGAAGTGGAGATCGACGTCTCGTCCGGTCGCGCTATTCAACGACCGGACGACGTGTGATCTGCTCTTGCCTGGCGTGAACTGAAATTCCAAGCGAACTTGTGGGGAGTCGCGTGGACACGAAGAACGACGACGGTACGGCCCCGGTGCTGCTGCTGGTGGGATCCAGCGGCGGCCACCTGGCCCAACTTCTGGCCCTGCGGCCCTGGTACGAACAGTGGCGGCGCTGCTGGGTCACCTTCGACACCCCGGAGGCACTGTCCCTGCTCGACGGTGAGGACCTGGTGCCGGCGCACCACCCGACCACCCGTAACGTGCCGAACCTGCTGCGCAACGCGCTGCTGGCCTGGCGGGTGCTGCGGGCGCGGCGGGTCGCCGCGGTGGTCACCACGGGCGCCGGGGTGGCGGTCCCGTTCGTGGTGCTGGCCCGGTTGTGGCGCATCCCGACCGTCTACATCGAGGTGTACGACCGGATCGACACCCCGACCCTGACCGCCCGCCTCTGCCGCCCGTTCCTGTCCGCGATGCTCGTGCAGTGGGACGAGCAGCGCCGGCAGTACCCCGAGGCGACAGTCGTGGGGACACTGCTGTGACCGGCGAGACGGGCACCGCCCGGCGTCCGCAGCCACAGCCACAGCCGACCGTCGACGCGGCCCGCCTGCCGCGCCAACGAGACAGCACGTCGACCTCGCAGGTCCGGGTGTTGGTCGCGGTCGGCACCGACAAGCACCCCTTCGACCGGCTCGTCGACTGGCTGGCACAGTGGCACGCGCAGGTCACCGACCCGGTCGGGTTGACCGTGCAGCACGGGCACACCGCGGTGCCGCCGCTGCCCGGCGCGGTGCCGTTCCTCGGTCACGACGCGCTCCAGCAGGCGATGGCCGACGCCGACCTGGTGGTCTGCCACGGCGGGCCGGCGACCATCCTGGAGGCCCGCCGACACGGCCACCTGCCCATCGTGGTCCCCCGCAACCCGGCGCGTGGTGAGCACGTCGACGACCACCAGCTCCTGTTCGCCCGCCGTCTCGGCGCCGCCGGGCTGGTGGCGCTCTGCGAGACCCGGGAGGCGCTGCACGACGCGTTGAGCACCGGGCTGGCCGACCCGACCCGCTACGCGGTGACCACCGACCCGGAGGCGCACGAGGCGCGACGGGCGGCGGTGGCCCGGGTCGGGCGGATCGTCGACGACCTGGTTGCCGGCTCGACCCCGCGCCGGTCCCGGTGGCGGATCCGATCCCGCCCGCGTCCGGGCACGAAGGAGACCTCCCGATGACCCCGCAGCCGAGCGTCAGCGTCGTGGTGCCCACCCGGGACCGTCCCGAGCTGCTGCGGGCGGCGGTGCGCGCGATCCTGGGCCAGGAGTACCCGGGCCAGGTCGAGGTCGTGGTGGTGTTCGACCAGTCCACGCCGGACGAGTCGCTGAGCGGGCTGGGGGACGGCCCGGATCGGGCGGTGCGGGTGATCCGCAACGTCCGTACCCCGGGGTTGGCCGGTGCGCGCAACAGCGGCACCCTCGCGGCGCGGGGCGAGCTGGTCGCGTTCTGCGACGACGACGACGAGTGGCTGCCCGGCAAGCTGGCTGCCCAGGTCGACGCCCTGGCCGCCGACCCGGGGGCCGAGTTCGTCTGCTGCGGCATCCGGGTCAGCTACGACGGCAGCACCGTCGACCGGGTGCTCGACAAGGAGCGGATCACCCTGGACGACCTGCTGCGCGACCGGATGACGGAGCTGCACCCGTCGACCTTCCTGATCCGCGCCACCGCGCTGCGCGACGGGTTCGGGCTGGTCGACGAGGAGATCCCGGGCAGCTACGCGGAGGACTACGAGTTCCTGCTCCGGGCCGCGCGCAGCGCACCGTTGATCAACCTGCGGACGCCGTCGGTGCTGGTCCGCTGGCACAAGCGGTCGTACTTCGCGCAGCGCTGGGACACCATCTCCGAGGCCCTGCAGTGGCTGCTGCGGCGCTACCCGGAGTTCGCCACCCAACCGGCCGGCGCGGCCCGCGTCGCCGGGCAGATCGCGTTCGCCCAGGCCGCCTCCGGTGACCGGCGGGGCGCGCTGCGCTGGGCGCGTCGCACCCTGCGGAGCAATCCCCGGGAACCGCGCGCCTACCTGGCTCTCGCCGTCGCCGGTCGGGTGGTCCGGGCCGACGCGGTACTGCGCACCCTGCACAAGCGCGGCCGGGGGATCTGAGCTGCCGCCGCCCGGCCCGACCGGGCGGCGGCGTCCGCAGGGCGGGACGCGCCGGGCGGCACGGCGGGGCGGCGACCGGGCGTGACAGACTGAGCACCGTGTTGCGTTGGCTGACTGCAGGTGAATCGCACGGTCCCGCCCTCGTCGCGATGCTGGAGGGGGTGCCGGCCGGCATCGAGGTGACCACCTCCGTGATCGCCGACGAGCTGGCCCGCCGGCGGCTGGGCTATGGCCGGGGCGCCCGGATGTCGTTCGAGCGGGACGAGGTCGAGCTGCTCGGCGGCCTGCGCCACGGCGTCACGCTGGGCAGCCCGGTGGCCATCCGGGTCGGCAACTCCGAGTGGCCGAAGTGGCAGACCGTGATGGCGGCCGACCCGGTCGACCCCGACGAGCTGGCCCGGCAGGCCCGCAACGCACCGTTGACCCGTCCGCGGCCGGGCCACGCGGACCTGGCTGGCATGCAGAAGTACGGCCACACCGACGCCCGGCCGATCCTGGAGCGCGCCAGCGCCCGGGAGACCGCCGCCCGGGTCGCCGTCGGCGCGGTCGCCAAGGCACTGATCCGTCAGGCGCTCGGCATCGAGATCGTCTCGCACGTCGTCGAGCTGGGCCCGGTGGCCGCGAAGCCCGGTCTGCGGCCGGTCCCGGCCGACGCCGCCCGCATCGACGCCGACCCGCTGCGCTGCCTCGACCCGGAGGCCAGCGCCCTGATGGTCGCCGAGGTCGACGCCGCGAAGAAGGCCGCCGACACCCTCGGCGGCGTGGTCGAGGTCTTGGCGTACGGGGTGCCGCCGGGGTTGGGCAGCCACGTGCAGTGGGACCGCAAGCTCGACGCCCGACTGGCCACCGCGCTGATGTCGATCCAGGCGATCAAGGGTGTGGAGATCGGCGACGGCTGGCAGCAGGCCCGGTCCCGTGGCTCGGAGGCGCACGACGAGATCATTCCGTCCGCCACCGGCGTCCGCCGGGTCACCGACCGGGCGGGTGGCCTGGAGGGTGGCATCACCACCGGCGAGCCGTTGCGGGTCCGCGCGGCCATGAAGCCGATCTCCTCGCTGAACCGGGCCCTCTCCACTGTGGACGTCACCACCGGCGAGCCGGCCACCGCGATCAACCAGCGCTCCGACGTCTGTGCGGTGCCGGCCGCGGCGGTCGTCGCCGAGGCGATGGTGGCGCTGGTGCTCGCCGAGGCGGCCACCGAGAAGTTCGGCGGCGACTCGATCGCCGAGATCCGCCGCAACCTGGCCGGCTACCTCGACGCGCTGGTCATCCGCTGATGGCGCCGGTCGTCGTGCTGGTCGGCGCGCCCGGCTGCGGCAAGACCACCGTCGGGCGGGCGCTAGCCGACACCCTCTCGGTGGAGTTCCGCGACACCGACGTCGACATCGAGCAGATGGCCGGCAAGCCGATCCCGGAGATCTTCATCGACGAGGGTGAGGCTCACTTCCGTACCCTGGAGCGGGCCGCGGTGGCCGCGGCGCTGGCCGGCGGCACGGGCGTGCTCGCCCTCGGTGGCGGCGCGGTCCTGGCCGAGGAGACCCGGGCCGCCCTGGTCGGGCACCGGGTGGTGCACCTCTCGGTCGAGTTGCCCGACGCGGTGAAGCGGGTCGGGCTCGGCGCGGGCCGCCCGCTGCTGGCGATCAACCCGCGGGCGACCCTCAAGCACCTTCTGGACCAGCGTCGGCCGCTCTACGCCGAGGTCGCCACCGACACGGTGGTGACCGACGGCCGGACCCCGGCGGCGGTCGTCGCCGAGGTCGCCGCGCTGCTGCCCCGCTGACGCCGCCCCGCCTCAACCCCGTCGATCATGGAGTTGTGGTGGGGACGAACTGCCCGTGGCCCCGCAAACCCGGCACCACAAGTCCATGATCGACGTGGGGTGAGTCGGGCGGCGCCTCAGCTGCGGGTGATCAGGTCGAGGACGTCGGCCAGGGCCTTCGGCTCGCTGAGCATCGGCCAGTGCCCGGTGGGCAGTTCGTGCAGCTGACCGTCGGCCAGGCCGGTGAAGAACGGGTGTCCCTCGTCGATCATCTGCCGGACCACGGCGAGCGGGAAGGTGCTGGCGACCAGCGCGGTCGGCACCGGACGACCGCCGGTGCGGCGGACCGGATCGGTGGCCGCGCGCAGCGGCTGCGGGGTGGCCCGGGCGCGCAGCAGAGCCAGCGTGGGCTCGTCCAGACCGGCCAGGTTGGTCGGGTCGGCGGTCGGATCCCAGGCCGGCGGCGGCAGCAGATCACCGTCGCCGATCGCGACCCGGAGCCGTTCCTGCTCCTCGGGCGGCACCGTGTCGAACTGCGCGGTGCCGTCCGGCAGTGGTCCGCTCTCCACGTAGACCACCCGGGCGATCCGGTCCGGGATGCGGTCGGCCGCCTGCGCGACCGGCATGCCGCCCCCGGAGTGCCCGACCAGCAGCACGTCGCGCAGATCCTCGACCTCGATCAGCCGGACGATGTCCGCGGTGTGCGTCTCCAGGCCGACCTCCGGCCCGGCGAGGTGGTTGCGCTCGGCCAACCCGGTGAGGGTCATCGGGTACACCTCGTGCCCCTGCGCCCGCAACGTCGCGGTCACCTCCCGCCACGCCCAGGCACCCAACCAGAACCCCGGGACCAGCACGAACGTCGCCATCTGTCGCTCCTTCTCTCGGTTACCGACCGACCGTACGATCGATTGCGGACAGAATCCGCCCGCTTTGCGGGAGTGGCCCGTGTCACATCCCGCTGGTCGGGTGCTGGCACTTCTCCAGGTGGAGTGGGCCGCCCGGCCAGCAGGTGGACAGACGCCGTCGCCGCGCCGCTCGCTGGACTAGGCTGCCGGCGATGGACGAGGTGACCCGGATTCCGGTCGGCGGCGAGCGGCCGTACGACGTGTTGGTGGGGCGTGACCTGCTGGGCGCGCTGCCCGGTCTGCTGCCCGGGGCGAGTCGGGCGGCGGTGCTGCACGCGCCCCCGCTCAAGGCGCTCGCGGACGCGGTCGGCGAGCGGCTGCGCGCCGCCGGCGTCGAGCCGCTGCCGATCGAGGTGCCCGACGCCGAGTCGGGCAAGCAGATCGACGTCGCCGCGGCCTGTTGGGACCGGCTCGGGGAGGCCGGGTTCACCCGCACCGACGCGGTGGTCGGGGTGGGTGGCGGCGCGGTGACCGACCTGGCCGGTTTCGTCGCGGCCTGCTGGTTGCGTGGGGTGCGCTGGGTTCCGGTGGCGACCTCGCTGCTGGGCATGGTCGACGCCGCCGTCGGCGGCAAGACGGGCATCAACACGGCCGCCGGCAAGAACCTGGTGGGCTCGTTCCACCCGCCGGTCGGGGTGCTCGCCGACCTGGCCACCCTGGACAGCCTGCCCGCCGTCGACGTCGCGGCCGGGCTCGCCGAGGTGGTCAAGTGCGGCTTCATCGCCGACCCGGCGATCCTCGACCTGGTCGAGCGCGACCCGGCGGCGGCCACCGACGTGCGCGGGCCCGCGACGCGGGAGCTGATCGAGCGGGCGATCCGGGTCAAGGCCGACGTGGTCGCCGGTGACCTGCGCGAGTCGGGCGTGCGGGAGGTGCTCAACTACGGTCACACCCTGGCCCACGCGATCGAGCAGAACGAGGGCTACCGGTGGCGGCACGGCCACGCCGTCGCGGTCGGCCTGGTGTACGCCGCAGCGCTGGCCCGGCTCGCCGGCCGGCTGGACGCCCCGACCGCCGAGCGGCACCGGGTCACCCTTACCGCGCTCGGTCTGCCGGTGAGCTACCCGGCCGACGCGTGGCCGCGGCTGCTGGCGACCATGCGGGTGGACAAGAAGGCCCGAGGCAACAAGCTGCGGTTCGTGGTGCTCGACGGGCTGGCCCGCCCGGCGATGGTGGAGGGCCCGGACGACGCACTGCTGGAGGCCGCCTACCAGGAGGTCTCCCACCCGTGAAGGTCTACGTCCTGAACGGGCCGAACCTGGGCCGGCTGGGCACCCGCGAGCCCGAGGTGTACGGCGCGACCACCTACGCCGACCTGGTCGCGCTCTGCGAGGCCACGGGTCGGGAGCTGGGGCTGGACGTGACGGTTCGGCAGACCGACGCCGAGCACGAGCTGCTCGGTTGGCTGCACACCGCCGCCGACGAGGGCGCCGCCGTGGTGCTCAACCCGGCCGCCTGGTCGCACTACTCGTATGCCGTGCGGGACGCCTGCGCCATGCTGCGGGGGCCGTTGGTGGAGGTGCACCTCTCCAACATCCACGCCCGGGAGGAGTTCCGGCACCACTCGGTGGTGTCCGCGGTGGCGACCGGGGTGATCTGCGGCCTCGGCATCGACGGCTATCGTCTCGCCCTGCACCACCTGACCACCCGCTGACGGGCCGCCGGAAGCGGGGAACGACCGATTAGACGCAGCTAGTAGACTTCTCTGGTCTGTCCGCCAATTGATGATCAAGGCAGGAAATGGCCTCCACCAACGACCTCAAAAACGGCCTGGTACTCAACCTGGACGGCGAGCTCTGGGCCGTCGTCGAGTTCCAGCACGTCAAGCCCGGTAAGGGTGGCGCCTTCGTGCGCACCACGCTGAAGAACGTGCTGTCCGGGAAGGTGGTCGACAAGACCTTCAACGCGGGCACCAAGGTCGAGACCGCGACCGTCGACAAGCGCACGATGCAGTACCTGTACGCCGACGGCGAGGACTTCGTCTTCATGGATCTGGAGACCTTCGACCAGATCACCGTGCCCGGTGGCACCGTCGGCGAGGCAGCCAACTACCTGCTTCCCGAGGCGGAGGCGACCGTCGCCCAGCACGAGGGTGTGCCGCTCTACATCGAGCTGCCCACCAGCGTCGTGCTGGAGGTCACCTACACCGAGCCGGGCCTGCAGGGCGACCGTTCCACCGGTGGCAACAAGCCGGCGACGGTGGAGACCGGCGCCACCGTGCAGGTGCCGCTGTTCATCACCACCGGCGAGAAGATCAAGGTCGACACCCGCGACGGCCGTTACCTCGGCCGCGCCTGATGGCCGAGGGTTCCAAGCAGCAGATGCCGGCGCGCCGCAAGGCGCGTAAGCGGGCGCTGGATGTCCTCTACGAGGCCGACCTGCGGGACAAGCCTCCGGTGGAGGTGCTCGCCGGCTACGTGCAGCGGATCGAGCAGCCCCGACCGGAGCACCTGGGTTACGCGGTGGGCCTGGTCGAGGGTGTCGCCGAACACCTCAACCGGATCGACGAGCTGATCGCCAGCTACGCCGAGGGTTGGACGCTGGACCGGATGCCGGTCGTCGACCGGAATCTGGCCCGGATCGCTGTCTACGAGTTGCTCTACGTCGACGAGATCGACGACGCGGTGGCGATCAGCGAGGCCGTGGAGCTGGCCCGACAGATGTCGACCGACGATTCGCCGCGCTTCCTCAACGGGGTGCTCGGCCGGATCGCGGAGTACGCCACCCGCTGATCGAGGCGGCACCACTATCGAAAGGGCCCGTGCCGGATGGCACGGGCCCTTTCGGGTGGAGCTGTCGTTCAGGAGGCGAAGAACGCCCGGGGGTCGGCCACCAGCACACCGTGCTCGGTGAGCCGCTCGATCAGGCCCGACGGTGAGGCGTCGTACACGATCGCGAGTGCCCGCAGGTCGTCGGCGCGGATGGAGAGCACCCGGCCGTTGTAGTCACCCCGCTGCTGCTGGATGGCGCGGGCGTAGCGCGCGACGTAGGCCAGGTCCTCGGAGGCCTCGTCGTAGAGCCGCTCCAGGTCCAGGACGATCTTGCTGGTGGGCTCGTGCCGGACGCCGCTGCCGTCAGGCAGCAACTCCGAGACGGGGACACGGTAGAACTCGGCCAACTCGGCCAGGCGGGACACCGTCACGGCCCGGTCGCCGCGCTCGTACGAGCCGACCACCACGGCCTTCCACCGCCCGTTCGACTTTTCCTCCACACCCTGCAGGGAGAGACCCTGCTGCTGGCGGATGGAGCGCAGGCGGGCGCCCAGCGACTTGGCGTATTCAGAGGGCATTCGGACACTCCCAGTGCTGCTCGGGGTTCTCCCGTCGATCGCTACGGAGCGTGACGGTACGGGGAATGGGACACCTGGTCAAGTGGTCGTGACCCTACCGTTGGGGAGCGTCCGGGAAGTTATCCCCCTTTCGTGGTCCTGACCCGGTGGTCAGCGGCCGCTGTCCATCGGCCCGGTGACCACTGGTAACGTGGCGTGAAGCCCCGGCCCTGGTCCGCTTCCGCGGTCCGGCCGGAGGTGCCCGACATCCTTTAACGACCCGTCCCGTGAGGCGGGGAAGGAGGTCCGCCGTGGCGTACCCACCGGCTGCCCGCTCGTCACCACCGCGACAACCCTCGGTGAAGGTGATCCTCGACAGCGCCGACGTGCAGCGCGTGGTCGACCGCATCGCCCACCAGATCCTGGAGAAGACCCAGGGTGCCGCCGACACGGTGCTTCTGGGGATTCCCACGAGAGGCACCCCGCTGGCGCGGCGGCTCGCCGACCGGATCAGCACCTTCGAGGACGTCGCCGTACCCGTCGGTGTGCTCGACATCACCCTCTACCGCGACGACCTGCGCCGGCACGCCA
Organism: Micromonospora chokoriensis; assembly: GCF_900091505.1. Taxonomy (NCBI): domain Bacteria; kingdom Bacillati; phylum Actinomycetota; class Actinomycetes; order Micromonosporales; family Micromonosporaceae; genus Micromonospora; species Micromonospora chokoriensis. The sequence continues at coordinate 5,769,077 of NZ_LT607409.1, read as the reverse complement.
CCCGCGCGGTCGGCCCGACCGAGTTGCCGTCCAGCGGCATCGACGGCAAGCGGGTCATCCTCGTCGACGACGTGCTGTTCTCCGGCCGCACCGTCCGGGCCGCGCTCGACGCGCTCAACGACGTCGGCCGACCGGCCTCCGTCCAGCTCGCCGTTCTGGTCGATCGCGGTCACCGGGAGCTGCCGATCCGCGCCGACTACGTCGGCAAGAACATCCCGACCTCGCTCGCCGAGAGCGTGAAGGTGACGCTCGCCGAGATCGACGGCGTGGACGAGGTCCGGCTCTACGGGGGACCAGCCCAGTGAGCGCGAGGAGTGCAGCGCAGCGGAGCCCCGCAGTCGCGACCGAAAGGCCAGCAGAGTGATCAAGCATCTGCTCTCCGGGGCGGACCTGGACGCCGCCACCGCCACCGAGATCCTGGACACCGCCGCCGAGATGGCCACCGTCGCCGGCCGGGAGATCAAGAAGCTGCCCGCGCTGCGCGGCCGGACCGTGGTGAACCTCTTCTACGAGGACTCCACCCGTACCCGGATCTCGTTCGAGGCCGCGGCGAAGCGGCTCAGCGCCGACGTGATCAACTTTTCCGCGAAGGGGTCCAGCGTCACCAAGGGCGAGAGCCTGAAGGACACCGCGTTGACCCTGCAGGCCATGGGCGCCGACGCGGTCGTCGTCCGGCACCCCGCCTCCGGCGCTCCGCACCGACTGGCCAACTGGGTCGACGGGTCGGTCGTCAACGCCGGCGACGGCACCCACGAGCACCCCACCCAGGCGCTGCTGGACGCGTACACCATGCGGGCCCGGCTGGGCCGGCTGGCCGGCCTGTCGGTCGCGGTGGTCGGGGACGTCCTGCACTCCCGCGTCGCCCGCTCCAACGTGCTGCTGCTCTCCACCCTCGGCGCCAAGGTCACCCTGGTCGGCCCGCCGACACTCATCCCGGTCGACATCGCCGGAGCCCTCGCCCCCGGCACCGACGTCTCCTACGACCTCGACTGCGTGCTGCCCGACGTGGACGTGGTGATGATGCTGCGGGTGCAGCGGGAGCGGATGAAGGACTCCTACTTCCCCTCCGCGCGCGAGTACGCCCGCCGCTACGGGCTGGACGGCCCCCGGATGCGCCGGCTGCCCGAGCACGCGATCGTCATGCACCCGGGCCCGATGAACCGGGGGATGGAGATCACCGCCGAGGTCGCCGACTCACCCCGCTCCACGATCGTCGAACAGGTCACCAACGGGGTCTCCGTGCGGATGGCTGTCCTTTACCTGCTGCTCGGAGGGAACAACCGGTGAGCGCGTACCTGATCACCAACGTGAGCGTCGTCGGTGGCCCGCCGACCGACCTGCTGATCCGCGACGGCGTGGTCGCCGAGGTCGCCGACGGCCTGTCCGCGCCGGACGCCACGGTCGTCGACGGCACCGGGCTGGTCGCCCTGCCCGGCCTGGTCGACCTGCACACCCACCTGCGCGAACCCGGTCGGGAGGACGCCGAGACCGTCGAGTCCGGGTCCCGCGCTGCCGCGCTGGGCGGCTACACGGCGGTCTGCGCCATGGCCAACACCTCCCCGGTCGCGGACACCGCCGGTGTGGTCGAGCAGGTTTGGCGGCTCGGCCGGGAAGCCGGCCTGGTCGACGTGCAACCGATCGGCGCGGTCACCGTCGGGCTGGCCGGCGAGCGCCTGGCCGAGCTGGGGGCGATGGCCGACTCCGCGGCCCGGGTGCGGATCTTCTCCGACGACGGGCACTGCGTCGCCGACCCGTTGCTGATGCGCCGGGCGCTGGAGTACGTCAAGGCGTTCGACGGCATCATCGCCCAGCACGCCGAGGAGCCCCGGCTCACCGAGGGCGCCCAGATGCACGAGGGTGAGGTCTCCACCCGGCTCGGGCTGATCGGCTGGCCGGCGGTCGCCGAGGAGGCGATCATCGCCCGCGACGTGCTGCTCGCCGAACACGTGGGCAGCCGACTGCACGTCTGCCACGTCTCCACCGCCGGCAGCGTCGAGGTGCTGCGCCAGGCCAAGGCACGCGGGGTACGCGTCACCGCCGAGGTCACCCCGCACCACCTGCTGCTCACCGACGAGCGCGCCGAGACCTACGACCCGGTCTTCAAGGTCAACCCGCCGTTGCGGACGGCCGCGGACATCGCCGCGTTGCGCGGCGCGCTCGCCGACGGGGTGATCGACATCATCGCCACCGACCACGCCCCGCACGCCGTGGAGGACAAGGAGTGCGAGTGGGCGTACGCCCGGCCGGGCATGCTCGGTCTGGAGACGGCCCTGTCCATCGCGCTCGACGTGCTCGGCCCCGAGTGGGATCTGATCGCCGAGCGGATGTCGCGTACCCCCGCCCGGATCGCGGGGTTGACCGGGCACGGCGTCGACCCGGCGCCCGGCGTGCCGGCCAACCTGACAGTGGTCGACCCGGCCGCCCGCCGCATCATCGAGCCGGCGGAGCTGGCCAGTCGCAGTCGCAACACCCCGTACGCCCGCATGACGCTGCCAGGTCGCATCGTGGCGACCTTCCTGCGCGGCGAGCCGACGGTCCTGGACGGAAAGGCAGTCAAGTAATGGCCAAGCGCAGGCCCGCGATCCTCGTACTCGAGGACGGGCGCACGTTCCCCGGTGAGGCGTACGGCAGCGTCGGGGAGACCTTCGGCGAGGCGGTCTTCACCACCGGCATGACCGGTTACCAGGAGACGCTCACCGACCCGTCGTACCACCGGCAGGTGGTGGTGCAGACCGCGCCGCACATCGGCAACACCGGCGTCAACGGCGAGGACGACGAGTCCGGCCGGATCTGGGTGGCCGGTTACGTCGTGCGCGACCCGGCCCGGATCGGCTCGAACTGGCGGGCCACCGGCGGCCTCGAGGACCGGCTCGCCACCGAGGGTGTGGTGGGCATCAGCGGAGTGGACACCCGGGCGCTGACCCGGCACCTGCGGGAGCGGGGCGCCATGCGGGTGGGCATCTCCAGCGTCGAGAAGGACCCGCAGAGCCTGCTGGCCCGGGTCCGGCAGGCACCGCAGATGACCGGCGCGGACCTGTCCGCCGAGGTGACCACCGCGCAGCCGTACGTCGTCGAGGCGCTCGGCGAGCACCGGTTCACGGTGGCCGCCCTGGATCTCGGCATCAAGCGCAACGTGCCGCGTCGGCTCGCCGCGCGCGGGGTGACCACGCACGTGCTGCCGGCGTCGTCGAGCATCGAGCAGTTGCTCGCCACCGGCGCCGACGCGATCTTCCTGTCGCCCGGTCCGGGCGACCCGGCCACCGCCGACGGTCCGGTGGCGGTGGCCCGGGAGGCGCTGCGGCGGGAGGTGCCGCTGTTCGGCATCTGCTTCGGCAGTCAGATCCTCGGCCGGGCGCTCGGCTTCGGCACCTACAAGCTGGGCTACGGCCACCGCGGGATCAACCAGCCGGTGCTCGACCGGGCCACCGGCAAGGTCGAGGTGACCAGCCACAACCATGGCTTCGCCGTCCAGGTCCCCGGTGCCGGCGTCGGCGCCGTCGTCCCCGACCAGGTGATCGACACCGACTTCGGCGGCGTTCAGGTGTCCCATGTCTGCCTCAATGACAACGTGGTCGAGGGGCTGCGGGCGATCGACGTGCCCGCCTTCACCGTGCAGTACCACCCGGAGGCGGCGGCCGGCCCACACGACGCCGACTACCTCTTCGACCGATTCGCCGAGCTGATCGAGGGTCGGCAGCACAGCAGGGGGCGCAGCAATGCCTAAGCGGACCGATCTCCAGCACATCCTCGTGATCGGCTCGGGGCCGATCGTCATCGGGCAGGCCTGCGAGTTCGACTACTCCGGCACCCAGGCCTGCCGGGTGCTGCGCAGCGAGGGGATCCGGGTCAGCCTGGTCAACTCCAACCCGGCCACGATCATGACCGACCCGGAGTTCGCCGACGCGACCTACGTCGAGCCGATCACCCCGGAGTTCGTGGAGCTGGTCATCGCCAAGGAGCGCCCGGACGCGATCCTGGCGACCCTCGGCGGGCAGACCGCGCTGAACACGGCCGTCGCCCTGCACGAGGGCGGCATCCTGGAGAAGTACGGCGTGGAGTTGATCGGCGCGAACATCGACGCCATCAACCGCGGCGAGGACCGGCAGCTGTTCAAGGAGATCGTGGCGAAGGCCGGCGTACGCCTGGGTGTCGAGGACCCGAACGGGCTGGTGCCGCGCTCCCGGGTCTGCCACTCCATGGAAGAGGTCGAGGCGACGGTCGCCGAGCTGGGCCTGCCGGTGGTGATCCGGCCGTCGTTCACCATGGGTGGCCTGGGTTCCGGCATGGCGCACACCCCGGAGGACCTGGCCCGCATCGCCGGCGACGGCCTCGCCGCCAGCCCGGTGCACGAGGTGCTCATCGAGGAGAGCGTGCTCGGCTGGAAGGAGTACGAACTCGAACTGATGCGCGACCGGCACGACAACGTGGTGGTGGTCTGCTCGATCGAGAACGTCGACCCGATGGGTGTGCACACCGGCGACAGCGTCACCGTGGCACCGGCCATGACGCTCACCGACCGGGAGTACCAGCGCCTGCGTGATCTGGGCATCGCCGTGCTGCGCGAGGTCGGGGTGGACACCGGCGGCTGCAACATCCAGTTCGCGGTCAACCCGGTCGACGGCCGGATCGTCGTGATCGAGATGAACCCTCGGGTGTCGCGCTCCTCGGCGCTGGCCTCCAAGGCGACCGGCTTCCCGATCGCGAAGATCGCCGCGAAGCTGGCCATCGGCTACACCCTCGACGAGATCCCCAACGACATCACGTTGAAGACCCCGGCGGCGTTCGAGCCGACCCTGGACTACGTGGTGGTGAAGATCCCCCGGTTCGCGTTCGAGAAGTTCCCCGGCGCGGACCCGGAGCTGACCACCACGATGAAGTCGGTGGGCGAGGCGATGAGCCTCGGGCGTAACTTCACCGAGGCGCTGAACAAGGCGATGCGCTCGATGGAAACCCAATCATCTGGTTTCTGGACCACTCCGGACCCCGACGGCGTCACCCTCGCGGACACCCTGGCCGCCCTGCGGATCCCACACGACGGTCGGCTGTACACGGTGGAGCGGGCACTGCGCCTCGGCGCGTCGATCGCCGAGGTCGCCGAGGCGTCCGGCGGGATCGACCCGTGGTTCCTCGACCAGATCGCCGCGTTGATCGAGCTGCGCGCCGAGATCGTGGACGCGCCGGTGCTCGACGCCGACCTGCTGCGCCAGGCCAAGCGGGCCGGCCTGTCCGACCGGCAGCTCGCCGCGCTGCGCCCGGAGTTGGCGGCCGAGGACGGCGTACGCACCCTGCGGCACCGCCTCGACGTGCGTCCGGTCTACAAGACGGTGGACACCTGCGCGGCCGAGTTCGAGGCGACGACGCCGTACCACTACTCGACGTACGACCTGGAGACCGAGGTCGTGCCGTCGAACCGGCCGAAGGTGCTGATCCTGGGCTCCGGCCCGAACCGGATCGGCCAGGGCATCGAGTTCGACTACTCCTGCGTGCACGCGGTCCAAGCGTTGCGGTCGGCCGGTTACGAGACCGTCATGGTCAACTGCAACCCGGAGACGGTGTCCACCGACTACGACACCGCCGACCGGCTCTACTTCGAGCCGCTGACGTTCGAGGACGTCCTGGAGGTCTGGCACGCCGAGGACTCGTCCGGCCGGGCGGCCGGCGGGCCGGGCGTGGTCGGGGTGGTCGTCCAGCTCGGCGGTCAGACCCCGCTGGGGCTGGCGCAGCGGCTCAAGAACGCGGGTGTGCCGATCGTCGGCACCTCCCCGGAGTCGATCCACCTGGCCGAGGAGCGCGGCGCGTTCGGCGCGGTGCTGGCCCGGGCCGGGCTGCGCGCGCCCGCGCACGGCCTGGCCACCTCCTACGACGAGGCCAAGACGATCGCCGACGAGATCGGCTACCCGGTGCTGGTCCGGCCGTCGTACGTGCTGGGCGGGCGGGGCATGGAGATCGTCTACGACGACCCGACGCTGCGCGACTACATCGGACGGGCCACCGACATCTCCGGCGACCACCCGGTGCTGGTGGACCGGTTCCTCGACGACGCCATCGAGATCGACGTGGACGCGCTCTGCGACGCCGACGGCGAGGTCTACATCGGTGGCGTGATGGAGCACATCGAGGAGGCCGGCATCCACTCCGGCGACTCGTCCTGCGCGCTGCCGCCGATCACCCTCGCCGGCTCGCACCTCGCCGAGGTCCGCCGCTACACCGAGGCCATCGCGCGTGGCGTCGGCGTCCGTGGCCTGCTCAACGTGCAGTACGCGCTCAAGGACGACGTGCTCTACGTCCTGGAGGCCAACCCGCGGGCGTCGCGGACCGTCCCGTTCGTCTCGAAGGCGACGGCGGTGCCGCTGGCCAAGGCGGCGGCGCGGATCGCGCTCGGCGCGAGCATCGCCGAGCTGCGCGCCGAGGGTCTGCTGCCGGCGACCGGTGACGGGGGCACGATGCCCGCCGACGCGCCGGTCGCGGTCAAGGAGGCGGTGCTGCCGTTCAAGCGTTTCCGGACCCGCTCCGGCAAGGGGATCGACTCACTGCTCGGCCCGGAGATGAAGTCGACGGGCGAGGTGATGGGCATCGACACCAACTTCGGGCACGCGTTCGCCAAGAGCCAGTCGGCCGCGTACGGGTCGCTGCCCACCGGCGGGAAGATCTTCGTCTCGGTGGCCAACCGGGACAAGCGCGGCATGATCTTCCCGATCAAGCGGCTGGCCGACCTGGGCTTCGAGATCGTCGCGACCACGGGCACGGCCGAGGTGCTGCGCCGGCACGGCATCGCCTGCGAGCAGATCCGCAAGCACTACCAGGCGGGCGAGGGTGACGACGCGGTGTCGCTGATCGGCGGCGGCCACGTGGCGCTCGTGATCAACACGCCGCAGGGTTCGGGCGCCAGCGCCCGCTCCGACGGCTACGAGATCCGCAGCGCGGCCGTCACCGCGGACATCCCCTGCATCACCACGGTGCCCGGGGCCGCCGCGGCCGTGATGGGCATCGAGGCGCGCATCCGGGGCGACATGCGGGTACGCCCGCTGCAGGACCTGCACGCCACCCTGCGGGCGGCCCAGTGACGGTGTTCGAGCGGGTCGTACGACCCGGGTTGTTCCGGCTCGGGGGTGGCGACGCCGAGGCGGCGCACGAGTGGACGCTGCGACGATTGGCCGGTCTGTCGCGGCGTCCGGCCGCCCTGGCCGCGCTGCGGGCCCGGTACGCGGTCGATGCGCCGCGCACGGTGTTCGGCGTACGGTTCCCCAACCCGATCGGGTTGGCCGCCGGCATGGACAAGGACGGCGCGGCGTTGCCGGCGTGGCCGGCGCTCGGCTTCGGCTTCGTCGAGGTCGGCACTGTCACCGCGCACGCCCAGCCGGGCAACCCGCGACCACGGCTGTTCCGCCTGCCGGCCAGCGAGGCGGTGGTCAACCGGATGGGCTTCAACAACGCCGGTGCCGCCGCGTTGGCCGCCCGGCTGGCGGCGCTGCCGCGCCCGCTCGGGGTGCCGTTGGGCATCTCGCTGGGCAAGTCCAAGGTGACTGCGCTCGACGACGCGGTCGAGGACTACCTCGCGTCGTACCGGGCGCTGCGTGGGCACGGTGACTACTTCGCGGTGAACGTGTCCTCGCCGAACACTCCGGGTCTGCGCTCCCTGCAGGATCGCGCCCACCTGGACGCGCTGCTCGGCGCGTTGGTGGGGGAGAAACCGGTACTGGTCAAGATCGCCCCTGATCTGACCGAGGCGGCGATCGCCGAACTGCTGGAGGTCTGCCTGGCCCGGGGCGCCTCCGGGGTGATCGCCACGAACACCACGCTGTCGCGCGACGGGCTCGCCGCCGTGGACGTCGAGCGCGGCGAGCAGGCCGGTGGTCTGTCCGGTCGGCCGTTGACCGGTCGCGCCCGGGAGGTGGTGGCCTTCGTGCATCGCGAGACCGGTGGTCGGCTGCCCATCATCGGGGTGGGTGGGGTGCTCGACCCGGACGACGCCACCCGGATGTTCGACGCGGGAGCCTCCCTGGTGCAGCTCTACACCGGCTTCATCTACCGGGGCCCGGCCCTGGTCCGGGCCGCCGCCCGGGCGAGTGCCACGGCGGTGACACCGGATCCGGTCGCCGGCCGGTGACCGCACGCGGCGTGGTGCCGGCCCGGCCCGACCCGGTGCCGAGCCGGCCCCACGCCACGGACCCCACCCCCACCCCTGCCACGGACCCCACCCCTGCCACGGGCCCTTTGCTCTGCACCCGTGGGTGCACCACCACGACCGTCACTCGGTTGCTCTGCACCCGTGGATGCACCACCGCCCGCCGCAGCGCGGCCCCCGGCCGCCGGGTGTCGCGTGCTGAGGCGTCACGTGCTGAGGTGTCGCGTGCTGAGGCGTCACGTGCTGAGGTGTCGCGTCCGTGGGTGCAGAGCAAAGGCGGCGACGGAGTGGTGCGACCGGCCGAAGGACGACCGCCGTCCGGCCGGTTCGCGCCCGGAAAGGAGTACGCGTGACCCCCGAGGAGATCCTGGCCGTCGACCGGGACCATGTCTGGCATCCGTACGCGGCGCTGCCGCCGGCGACCCCGCCGTACGTGGTGCGCAGCGCCGAGGGCGTACGCCTGCGGCTGGCCGACGGCCGTGAGCTGGTGGACGGGATGTCGTCCTGGTGGGCGGCGATCCACGGGTACCGGCACCCGGTGCTGGACGCGGCGGTCACCGACCAGCTCGGACGGATGAGCCACGTGATGTTCGGCGGGCTCACCCACGAGCCCGCCGTGCAGCTCGCCCGCACCCTGGTCGAGCTGACGCCGGAGGGCCTGGAGCACGTGTTCCTGGCCGACTCCGGGTCGGTCAGCGTCGAGGTGGCGGTGAAGATGTGCCTGCAGTACCAGCGGGCTGTCGGGCAGCCGCAGCGGCGTCGGTTGGCGACCTGGCGGGGCGGCTACCACGGTGACACGTTCCACCCGATGAGCGTCTGCGACCCGGAGGGCGGGATGCACCACCTCTGGGGCGACGTGCTGCCGCGACAGGTGTTCGCCCCGGTGCCGCCGGGCGGCTTCGACGACCCGCCCGACGACGCGTACGTGGCGGCGTTGGTGGAGACCGTCGAGCGGCACGCCCACGAACTGGCCGCCGTGATCGTCGAGCCGGTCGTCCAGGGCGCCGGCGGGATGCGCTTCCACCATCCCGGTTACCTGCGGGTGCTGCGGGAGGTGACCCGCGCCCACGGAGTGTTGTTGATCTTCGACGAGATCGCCACCGGGTTCGGCCGTACCGGTGCGATGTTCGCCGCCGAGCACGCCGGGGTGACCCCGGACGTGCTGTGCGTGGGTAAGGCGCTCACCGGGGGCTACCTGACGCTGGCGGCGACGCTGTGTACCCCGGAGATCGCCCGGGGCATCTCCGCCGCCGGCGTGCTGGCGCACGGACCCACGTTCATGGGCAACCCCCTGGCCTGCGCGGTGGCCAACGCCTCCATCGGTCTGCTGCGGGCCGGGGACTGGGCGGGGCAGGTCGCCAGGGTCGGCGCCGGCCTGCGCGCCGGCCTGGAGCCGCTGCGCGGTACGCCGGGCGTCGCCGACGTACGGGTGCTCGGTGCGATCGGGGTGGTCCAGCTGGATCACGAGGTGGACCTCGGCGCGGCCACCGCCGCCGCGGCCGGGCAGGGGGTGTGGCTGCGCCCGTTCCGCGACCTGGTCTACACGATGCCGCCGTACGTCACCGACGACGCCGACCTGGCCCGGATCGCCGCCGGGGTGGCGGCGGCCGTGGCGGCCGGCTGACCACACGGGTACCTCCGGGAGGCGCGTCGCCGCCCGGCCGACAAGAGAGAGGGAGCACCGGATGGAGAGCTTCGGAACCCGGCTGCACCGGGCGATGGTCGAGCGGGGGCCACTCTGTGTGGGCATCGACCCGCATCCCGGTCTGCTGGCCCGTTGGGGCCTCGCCGACGACGTCCAGGGTCTAGACCGCTTCACCCGGACCGTCGTGGAAGCCCTCGGTGACCGGGTTGCGGTGGTCAAGCCTCAGTCGGCCTTTTTCGAGCGGTTCGGATCCCACGGCGTGGCCATTCTTGAGTCAACTATCCGACAGTTACGAGATGCCGGCTCGCTCGTTCTCCTCGACGTCAAGCGCGGCGACATCGGCTCGACGGTGAGCGCGTACGCCTCCGCGTACCTTGATCCATCCAGCCCGATGTATGTCGACGCGGTCACCGCGAGCCCCTACCTCGGCGTCGGTTCGCTGGCCCCGATGTTCGAGCTGGCCGCCGAGCACGGCGGCGGTGTCTTCGTGCTGGCCCTCACCTCCAACCCGGAGGGCGCGTCCGTGCAGCAGGCCCGTGCGGCCGACGGCCGCACCGTGGCGCAAACCGTGATCGACGAGATTTCCCAGCTCAACAGGGGTGCGACCCCGCTGGGGAGCTTCGGTCTGGTGGTCGGGGCGACCATCGGTGACACCGGCCACGACCTCACCGGCGTAGGGGGTCCGCTGCTCGCCCCGGGCCTTGGCGCGCAGGGTGGCGGGGCGGCGGATCTGCGGACCGTCTTCGGTGCGAGCCTCGCCTCGGTGCTCCCGTCGTACTCCCGGGAGGTGCTCTCGGCAGGCCCCGACGTCGCCACCCTGCGGGCCGCCGCGGACCGGGTGTTGGCCGACTGCCGGGCCGTCCTGCCTGCCCTCTGACTGACTGACGGGTCGGTCACTTTCCGTTGATCATGGGCCCCCCACGTTGCCGAAAGTTCCGTTGACCGCTAGTTTTCCCCGCGCTGGGAACCACGGACCCCTTGGTTCACAGCGACACCACGTTTCACAGATGCGGCGGTGCGCCCCGCCCGCCGCGATAGGGACCTGAGGAGAACTGGTGCCGCTCCCGTCACTGACCCCCGAACAACGCGCTGCCGCGCTCGAGAAGGCCGCGGAGATCCGCAAGGCCCGTGCTCAGCTGAAGGAGCAGCTCAAGCAGGGCAAGACCACCCTCGGTGCTGTCCTTGAGCGCGCCGAGAGCGACGACGTCGTCGGCAAGCTCAAGGTTTCGGCCGTCCTGCAGGCCATGCCGGGCATCGGCAAGATCCGGGCTACCCAGATCATGGAGAAGCTCAAGATCGCCGACAGCCGTCGCCTGCGTGGCCTCGGCGAGCAGCAGCGCAAGGCACTGCTTGGAGAGTTCGCCGCCAACTGAACCTGGCAGCGTGTAGAAACAAGCAGTGAGCACGGATGACGAGGCGCGCCCGGCGGCTCGGCTCACTGTCCTGGCTGGACCTTCGGGTTCCGGCAGGGAGAGTGTCGTCGAGCTCGTCCGGGCGCGTTCTCCGTCCGTGTGGTTGCCGGTGCCGGCGACCACACGGCCGCGCCGCGAGTCGGAGATCGACGGGGTTGACCGCGTCTTCCTCGCCCCGGCCGAGTTCGACCGCCGGCTCGTCGCGGGCGAGCTGCTGGAGTGGTCCCGGATCGGCGCGTACCGCCGGGGCACCCCCTATCCACCCTTGCGGGCCCGGCTCGACGCCGGGCAACCGGTGCTCCTCCCGCTCGACCTGCCCGGCGCTCCGCTGGTGCGCGCGCGCCTGCCGGACTCCCGGCTGGTGCTGCTGCGCCCACCCGGTTACCGACCCGACGCCCAGGTGGCGGCGGCCTTCGAGCACACGCTGACCCACGACCTCACCGAGCGGGTCGTCGAGGAGCTGGTAGGCTTACTCGGTTCTTCTTATCCGGATCCGACCTGGTCGCGCGTGCGTGGCTGACGGTCGGCCGCCGTTGAGACTCAGCACCGCGTGCGCGCGGCTCGAAAGACGCAGAGGTTAATTCGTGGGATCCATCGCCAACCCCGAAGGCATCACCAACCCGCCGATCGACGAGCTCCTCGAGAAGACGACGTCGAAGTACGCGCTGGTCATCTTCGCCGCCAAGCGCGCGCGCCAGGTCAACGCCTACTACAGCCAGCTCGGTGAGGGTCTGCTGGAGTACGTCGGCCCGCTCGTCGAGACCACCCCCCAGGAGAAGCCCCTCTCCATCGCCATGCGCGAGATCAACTCGGGCCTGCTCACCGCCGAGCCGACCGACCAGCCGTAAGCCCTCGCCGGCCGATGTCCGCCTCGATCGTCCTCGGGGTCGGCGGCGGCATCGCCGCCTACAAGGCGTGCGAGCTGCTGCGACTCTTCACCGAATCCGGTCACCGGGTTCGGGTCGTGCCGACCGCGTCGGCGCTCCGGTTCGTCGGGGCGCCGACCTGGGCGGCGCTCTCCGGTCAGCCGGTCGCCGACGACGTCTGGACCGACGTCCACGAGGTGCCGCACGTCCGTCTCGGTCAGCAGGCCGATCTGGTGGTGGTCGCGCCGACCACCACCGACCTGCTCGCGAAGGCCGCCCACGGGCTCGCCGACGACCTGCTGACCAACACCCTGCTGACCGCCCGCTGCCCGGTGCTGCTCGCTCCGGCCATGCACACCGAGATGTGGGAGCACCCCGCCACCGTGGCCAACGTCGCCACGCTGCGCTCCCGGGGTGTGCGGGTCATCGACCCCGCCGTCGGCCGGCTCACCGGCGCCGACACCGGCAAGGGGCGGCTGCCCGACCCGGCGGAGATCTTCGCCGTCGCCCGGCAGGTGCTGGCCCGGGGCGGCTCCGCCCCCGTCGACCTGGCCGGCCGCCGGGTGGTCGTCACCGCCGGTGGCACCCGGGAGCCGTTGGACCCGGTCCGCTTCCTGGGTAACCGTTCCTCCGGCAAGCAGGGGTACGCGTTCGCCCGCGCCGCCGTCGCCCGGGGCGCCCAGGTCACACTGATCGCGGCCAATGTGTCCCTTCCCGACCCCGCCGGCGTCGACCTGATCCGGGTCGGCACCACCGCCGAGTTGCGGGAGGCGACGGTCAAGGCCGCCGTCGAGGCCGACGCGGTGGTGATGGCGGCGGCTCCGGCCGATTTCCGGCCGGCCACGTACGTGCCTGGCAAAATCAAGAAGTCCGACGATGGCGTCGCGCCCACCATCGACCTCGTCACGAACCCCGACATCGCGGCGGAGCTCGGCCAGCGCAAACGACCGGAGCAACTGCTGGTGGTGTTCGCCGCCGAGACCGGCGACGCCGAGGCCAACGGCCGGGCGAAACTCGCCCGGAAACGGGCCGACCTCATCGTGATCAACGAGGTCGGTCCGGACCTGGTCTTCGGCGCCGACACCAACACGGTGACGGTCATCGGCGCGGACGGCTCGGTCGCCCGACTGCCCGAGCAGGCCAAGGAGTCGGTGGCCGACGCGGTGTGGGATCTCGTCGTGGCGCGGCTACCCGGCGGTTCCTGACGGGTGGTAAAGGGCGCGACCGATCCCGACACCAGCCGCAGTGGTGATTAGACTGCCGCGGAACGACCTCACACGCTTAGGAGTGCCGTGACACGCCGTCTCTTCACGTCCGAATCGGTCACGGAAGGCCACCCGGACAAGATCGCCGACCAGATCAGCGATGGCATCCTCGACGCGCTGCTGGCCGAGGATCCGCACAGCCGGGTGGCGGTCGAGACCATGATCACCACCGGCCAGGTGCACATCGCCGGCGAGGTGACCACCAAGGCGTACGCCGACATCCCGACGATCGTCCGCCGGACCATCCTGGACATCGGCTACGACTCGTCGAAGAAGGGCTTCGACGGGGCCTCCTGCGGGGTCAGCGTCTCCATCGGCGCGCAGTCCGAGGACATCGCGCAGGGCGTGGACAACGCCTTCGAGCTGCGGACCGGGGCGTCGGAGAGCGCGCTGGACGCGCAGGGCGCCGGCGACCAGGGCATGATGTTCGGCTTCGCCTGCTCGGAGACTCCCGAGCTGATGCCGCTGCCGATCGCCCTCGCGCACCGACTGGCCCGTCGGCTCGCCGCGGTCCGCAAGGACGGCACGATCCCCTACCTGCGCCCGGACGGCAAGACCCAGGTCACCATCGAGTACGAAGGGCTGCGCCCGGTCCGGCTGAACACCGTCGTCGTGTCCAGCCAGCACGCCGCCGACATCTCCCTGGACTCGCTGCTCACCCCGGACGTGCGTGACCACGTCATCGCCCCGGAGCTGGAGAGCCTCGGTCTGGACACCGAGGGCTACCGGTTGCTGGTCAACCCGACCGGGCGGTTCGAGATCGGCGGCCCGATGGGTGACGCCGGGCTCACCGGCCGCAAGATCATCGTCGACACCTACGGCGGGTACGCCCGCCACGGCGGCGGCGCGTTCTCCGGCAAGGACCCGTCGAAGGTGGACCGGTCGGCCGCGTACGCCATGCGCTGGGTCGCCAAGAACGTGGTCGCCGCCGGCCTGGCCGAGCGGTGCGAGGCGCAGGTCGCCTACGCCATCGGCAAGGCGCACCCGGTCAGCCTGTTCATCGAGACGTTCGGCACCGAGACCGTGCCGGTCTCCTCGATCGAGAAGGCCGTCACCGAGGTGTTCGACCTGCGCCCGGCCGCGATCATCCGGGACCTCAACCTGCTCCGCCCGATCTACCAGCAGACCGCCGCGTACGGCCACTTCGGCCGCGAGTTGCCGGACCTGACCTGGGAGAGCACCGACCGGGCCGCCGACCTCAAGTCGGCCGCGGGAGCCTGACCGCCACCAGGCGTAGCGACCGGCGACCCGCGGACGGGTCGCCGGTCGCGCGCGTCTGCGTAGATGTCGGACTGGCGCACCTGGACCGGCCGTTCGACTACCTGGTGCCGGCCGAGCTGGACGAGGTGGCGGTGCCCGGCACCCGGGTGAAGGTGCGCTTCGCCGGGCAGCTCGTCGACGGGTGGTTGCTGTCCCGCGCCGACGACTCCGGGCACACCGGCCGCCTCGCGTACCTGGAGAAGGTGGTGTCGCCGGAGCCGGTGCTGGCGCCCGAGATCGCCGGGCTGGCCCGCGCGGTCGCCGACCGGTACGCGGGCAACCTCGCCGACGTGCTCCGGCTCGCCGTGCCGCCCCGGCACGCCCGGGTGGAGAAGGAACCCCGCGACGACCAGCCCGCCGCGGCGGTCGCCGAGGCCGCGGTGGTCGACCCGCGCGGCTGGCGGGACTACCCGACCGGTCCGGCGCTGCTGCGGGCGCTCACCGACGGGCGGGCCCCCCGCGCGGTCTGGTCGGCGCTGCCGGGCGAGGACTGGGCGGCCCGCTACGCCGACGCGGTGGCCGCCACCGTGGCCGGGGGGCGCGGCGCTGTCGTCGTGGTGCCCGAC
This sequence comes from Micromonospora chokoriensis, assembly GCF_900091505.1. Taxonomy (NCBI): domain Bacteria; kingdom Bacillati; phylum Actinomycetota; class Actinomycetes; order Micromonosporales; family Micromonosporaceae; genus Micromonospora; species Micromonospora chokoriensis. The sequence continues at coordinate 5,753,938 of NZ_LT607409.1, read as the reverse complement.
GCCCGCGACCTCGACCGGCTCGACGCCGCGCTCACCGCCGTCCTGGGGGAGGGACGGCACGTCAGCCTCACGGCCGCGCTCGGGCCGGCGCGCCGCTACCGCGCGTTCCTCGCCGCCCGCCGGGGGCGGGTGCCGGTGGTGATCGGCACCCGGGCGGCGATGTTCGCCCCGGTGGACCGCCTCGGTCTGGTCGCCGTCTGGGACGACGGCGACGACCTGCACTCCGAGCCCCGGGCGCCCTACCCGCACGCCCGCGACGTGCTGCTCATCCGCGCCCAGCTCGCCGGGGCCGGTGCGCTGGTCGGGGGTTACGCGCGCAGCGCCGAGGCGCAGCTGCTGCTGGAGACGGGCTGGGCGCGGGAGGTGGTCGCCGACCGCGCGACGGTGCGGGCCCGCGTCCCGGCGATCGCGCCGACCGGCGACGACCCCCAACTGGCCCGCGACCCCGGGGCCGCCACCGCCCGGCTGCCCAGCCTGGCCTGGACGGCCGCTCGCGACGCCCTCCGCCAGGACCTGCCGGTGTTGGTGCAGGTGCCCCGCCGCGGCTACCTGCCGTCGATCTCCTGCGCCGACTGCCGCACCCCGGCCCGTTGCGCGCACTGCGCCGGCCCGCTCGCGTTGCCGTCGGCCGGTGGCACCCCGGCCTGTCGGTGGTGCGCCCGGGTGGCCGCCGCGTACGCCTGCCCGCAGTGCGGTGGGCGGCGGTTGCGGGCGGCGGTGACCGGTGCCCGGCGGACCGCCGAGGAGTTGGGCCGGGCGTTCCCGGGCGTGGCGGTACGCACGTCGGGCCGCGAGGAGGTGCTGACGGATGTTCCCGGCGGGGCGGCCCTGGTGGTGGCCACCCCCGGTGCCGAACCGGTCGCCGAGGGCGGCTACGGAGCGGTGCTGCTGCTCGACTCGTGGGCCCTGCTGACCCGGGCCGACCTGCGCGCCGGTGAGGAGGCGTTGCGGCGCTGGCTGGCTGCGGCGGCGCTGGCCCGACCGGCCCCGGCGGGGCGGGTGGTGGTGGTCGCCGACGGCGCGCTGGCCCCGGTGCAGGCGCTGCTGCGCTGGGACGCCGCCTGGTTCGCCGGCCGGGAGTTGGCCGAGCGCCGGGAGTTGGGCTTCCCCCCGGCCGTCCGGATGGCGAGCGTCACGGGCCCGGCCGAGGCGGTGGCGGACCTGCTCACCGCGGTCCGGCTGCCCGCGGACGCCGAGGTGCTCGGGCCCGTGCCGGCCGAGGAGGGACGGGAGCGGATGCTGGTCCGGGTGCCCCGGGCCCGGGCTGCCGCGCTCGCCGAGGCGTTGCACTCGGCGGCCGGCGCTCGTGCCGCCCGCAAGGCCGCCGACCCGGTCCGTCTCCAGGTGGATCCGCTGAGCCTGTTCTGAGGAGTTTCGGCTGGTGCCGGCGGCGGCGGACCCCGCCGGGCGGACGTGGCCTCGCACACTGCGTCCGGCAGGGGGGTGGTGTCGGAGTGGTAGCATCGCCCGTCATGCCGAGGCGTACGGCGGCTCCAGGTCGCGACGGAGCGTCAGACGTGCTCAGTCGGGGCCGCCGGGGGCTGTCGCGACGATGGCGGTAACGCGTCGGTCGGACGCGGTGTCGATGATGTCAATGAGCCGGTGATCAGGGGTGGACAAGTCGTGACCGTTGGACAATCGATCGTCTTCAACGGCGACCTCGGCAGCGGCAAGAGCACCGTGTCGGTCGAGATCGCCAAGCGGCTCGGGATGCGCCGGGTCAGCGTTGGGGACCTCTACCGGGAGATGGCGCAGCAGCGGCAGATGACCGCTCTGCAGCTCAATCTGCACGCCGAGCTCGACCAGGCCGTCGACGGCTACGTCGACCAGCTCCAGCGGGACATCGCCGCCTCCGGTGAGCGCCTCATCATGGACTCCCGGCTGGCCTGGCACTTCTTCACCGACGCGCTCAAGGTTCACATGATCACCGAGCCGGGTGAGGCGGCCCGTCGGGTGCTCGCCCGGCCCTCCGGTCCGGCGGAGAGCTACGCCTCGCTGGAGGAGGCCAAGGCCAAGCTCCGCGAGCGCAGTGCCAGTGAGCGCAGCCGGTTCATCATCCGGTACGGCGTGGACAAGGCCCGACTGCGCAACTACGACCTGATCTGTGACACCACCCGGGCGACCGCCGCCGAGGTGATCGAGCACATCATCGCCGCGTACGAGGGGACGCTCGGCGCGGAGGTGCTGCGGGACGCGCCACCGCTGCTGCTGCTCGACCCGGCCCGCGTCTACCCGACCGAGGACATCGCCGCCCTGCGGGGTCTGTGGGACACCGACTTCGTCGGCGACGTGGCCGAGGCCGGCGACGAGGCCCTCGAACCGTTGAAGATCGGGTTCACCGGCGAGTACTTCTTCGTCGTCGACGGTCACCGCCGGCTCAGCGCCGCCCTGCAGAACGGGTTCTCCCTCGTCCCCGCCCAGTTGGTCGCCGAGGTCGACGAGCCGGTCGTGGGTGGGATGACGGCGATCGACTACTTCGCCGCCCAGGTGCGCCCCGGCCTGATCTACGACTGGGAGGCGGCGCACAAGATCCAGCTTCCGCTGCCCGAGCCGGCGTTGCTGCGTGGTGACGCGGTCCTCGCGGGGGACCCGGGCGCCGGCGCCTGAGCCCCGGCGGCCGGTGTCCGACCCGGCGCTGGCCGCCCGCCGGTGCCCGACCCGCCGCTCATCCGGGCACTCGGCGTCGACGGTGCGGTCCTGAGGGCTGCTGGACGGCGGCCGCACCGGGATGATGGAACCTCCGACACATCGACGGAGGGCCGGCCATGGAGGCTGCCGAGGCGCTGACACTGCTCATGTCGCCGCAGGGGCGCGTCGACCCGTACCCGACGTACGAGCGGCTGCGCGCCCACGGCCCCGTGGTGCAGGCGTTGCCGGGCCTGTACGTGGTGACCGGTTATCCGGAGGTCGACGAGCTGTTGCGCGACCCCCGGCTCGGGGTGCTCGACGACGCGCTTCGGGACCAGGTCTGGCCGAACTGGCGGCAGAGCCCGGCGGTGTCGTCGATCGCGAGGTCCATGCTGCGGACCAACCCGCCCGACCACAGCCGGATGCGTCGGCTGGCCGCCGGGGCGTTCACTCCGCGCCGGATCGCCGGCATGCGCGACGTGGTGCGGACGCAGGCCGAGGAGTTGCTCGACGTGCTGGTCGACAGTGCCGCGGGCGGGGCTCCGGTCGACATCCTGGCCGACTTCGCGTACCCCCTGCCGGTCGGGGTGATCTGCGCGCTGCTCGGCGTACCCGCGGCTGACCGGCCGCTGTTCCGCCGGTGGGCCGGTGACCTGACCGGGGTGCTGGAGCCGGAGATCACTCCCGAGGAGTTGACGGTCGCCGACGCGGGGGCCGCCGAGCTGCGCGACTACTTCGTGGAGCTGATCGTCGCCCGGCGGCGGGCACCGGCCGACGACCTGACCACCGCGCTGGTTCAGGTGCACGACGCCGACGGCGAACGGCTCACCGGGGACGAACTGCTGGCCAACCTGGTGGTGCTGCTGGTGGCCGGCTTCGAGACCACGACCAACCTGCTCGGCAACGGTCTCGTCGTGCTGCTGCGTCACCCGGCCGCCGCCGCCGAGCTGCGCGCCGATCCCGCACTCGCCCCGACGTACGTCGAGGAGCTGCTGCGCTACGACTCGCCGGTGCAGTTGACCACCCGGACCAGCACGGCGCCGGTGCGCTGCGGCGGGCTCGACCTTCCGGCCGGCAGCACGGCGTTGTTGCTGCTCGGCGCGGCGAACCGTGACCCGCGCCGGTTCGCCGACCCGCAGCGTTTCGACCCGATGCGGGACCAGGGGCACCCGCTGTCCTTCGGCGCCGGCCCGCACTACTGCCTCGGCGCCGGCCTGGCCCGGCTGGAGGCGCGGTTGGCGTTCCCGATGCTGCTGCGTCGCCTCCCCGAGTTGGCGCTGGTCGAGCCGCCCCGGCACCGGACCCGGCTGACCCTGCGTGGCTACGAGAGCCTGCTGGTGTCGCTGGGCGCGCCGGCCGGCGTCCGGGGGGCCGCTCCTTAGCCGGGCAGCCGGCCGCCGGCGCCTGAGAGCAGGCAAGGGCCGGGCCGGTGCGCGGGTGTGCGCACCGACCCGGCCACCGAGTCGTTCGGCGGGTCGCCGAGCTACCTCAGCCGAGGACGACGCCCGTGGCGCCGACGCCGGCCATGCCCGAGAAGATGTCCTCGTAGTAGAACCGCCAGGCGCAGACCCGCCCGGTGGGGCGGTAGCCGGTGCAGGCCGTCGACGTGAAGGTGTCGTCGATGGCGGTGTTGGTGCCGGTGGCCCAGACCTGGAGGGTGTTCGCCGCGTTCACGATCTCCACCGGGCCACCGCTGTCGCCCTGACCGACGGCGTTGGCGCCGGTGGTGTTCTCCGCCTGGACCTGCCCGCAGACCTGGCCGAAGTCGCGCACGTTGATGCACAGGTTGCGGGCCTTCACCTGGATCGAGCAGCGGGTGCCGGAGTACGCGCCGGAGGTGCACACCCAGTTGCCGACCTGGCTGGCCGACGCGCCGATCACCTGGTTGCTGAACTCACTGACCACGTTGCCCAGCGCGTCGGTGCTGTTGTTGAAGACCCGGCCGCCGGAGCCGCCGGACAACAGCAGGGTGTCGGTGCTGGCGTTGCGGGTGCTCACGGTGCCCATCGCCTGCCCGGTCGGGTCGGTCGCGACGTTGTTGAGGTTGCCGCAGTGCGCGGCGGAGAGGATCCGGGCGTTCCCGTTCTTGAAGACCCCGAAGCCGGTCGAGCAGCCACCGCCGGTGGTGGCGTTGCGCCAGGCGGCACCGCCCCACCACGGCGCGGTGTCGTCCCACCGGGTCGCGGGCGCGGCGGCGACCTTGGTCTGCACGGTCACCGGCACGCCGGCCATGGCCGTCGCGCCGAGCAGCCCGTCCTGGGTGCCGACGAGCAGGCCGGCGCCGTCGGCGCGCGGCCCGACAGTGGTGATCTCGTCGCCCGCCTTGGCCCGCAGGCGGTCGGCCGCGGCGAGGAGTTCCCGCTGCGAGTAGGCGGCGGGCAGCACCTTTGTGGCGACGGTGGCCCGCGCGTTGGCCACCAGGCTCGCCGGCGGCTCACCCTTCCAGTAGACCTGGAGGTGGCGGTTGGTGGGGTCGGCGACGATGCCGGCGAAGCCGGAGTTCGGGCTGCGCTCGGCCGCCTTGGTGATCCGCTCGGCGGCGCTGTTCATGCGCTGCTGCAGCCGGAGCAACTCCGACCAGGAGGCGAAGCCGCCGGGCACCGGTGTGCTGTCGATGAACGACCCGGCGGTGGCGGCCTTTCCGCCCGGTGCGGCGGCGGGTGCGGCGGCGGCGGATGTGGCGGTCATGCCCGCGGCGAGCAGCGCGAGGCTGACCGCGGTGACGGCGACGCGACGCAGCATCGCCACGGGGCGCCGGGTGGTCGGGTGTGGACGGATCATCGGGTACCTCTTCCCCCAGGGATCGTGGAGCGGGCCGTGCCCGCACCAGGGACGGTGGCAGGGACGTCGGCGTGGCGGGGCAGATCCTGGACGGGGCTGGACACGGTTGGACACCGCCGGACGGGGAAACGGTCCGCAGTGGAACTGTCATACATTGGCCACTGTCTATCGATCGGCGCGGGGGTCGACTTACCCTGCCCGTGCGCATCCGGGGGGCCGGATGACCGGGGGTGGGGGCCGCATGTCCGACCAGTGGGTACCTTCCGGCACTCGTCAGACGTCACATGGGTCGTCCGGAGCGTTCGAGCTTGCCCGTGCCGGCGCCGAGGCGCAGACCCTTGCGGAGCTGGCCGGCTTGCTGCGCCAACTGCGCCGTCGGGAAGCCCGCCAGCAGGGCGAGACACTGCTGACGTACCGGCAGTTGGCCGCGAAGACCGGCTGGTCGCGCGGCATCATCGGGGAGTACTTCTCCGGCAACATCCTGCCGCCGCCGGAACGATTCGACGCCCTCATCCGACTGCTCGGGGCGACCCCGGCCGAGCAGGGGGTGCTGGCCACCGCGCGGGACCGGGTCGAGGAGCGGCGTCGACACCTCACCCGGGACCACCCCACCACCAGACGGGTCGGCGTTCGGCCCAGGGCCGGCGGCCCGCGCACCGGCACCGCGTTCCCGCCGCTTCCGGTGCCCCGCCAGCTGCCCCCGGCGCTGCCCGGGTTCGTCGGGAGGGCAACCCACCTCGCGCGGCTCGACGCCGGGTGCGCGGTGTCCCCGGTGCCCGGGGACGACGTGGCACCGGTCACCGTCCTGACGGTGTCCGGTACGGCCGGGGTCGGCAAGACGACCCTCGCCGTCAACTGGGCGCACCGGGTCGCCGACCGCTTCCCGGACGGCCAGCTCTACGTCGACCTGCGCGGGTTCGACTCCACCGGAACGGTGGTGACGGCGGTCGAGGCGGTGCGGGGCTTCCTGGAGGCCCTGGAGGTGCCGCCCGAACGGATCCCCACCCACCTGCCCGCGCAGGTGGGCCTCTACCGCAGCCTGCTCGCCGGCCGCCGGATGCTGGTGCTGCTGGACAATGCCCGCGACGCCGAGCAGGTCCGGCCCCTGCTGGTCGGCAGTGCGAGCTGCCTGGTCCTGGTCACCAGTCGCAACCGGCTCGCCGGCCTGGTCGCCACCGAGGGCGCCCGGCCGGTCGGCGTCGACCTGCTCAGCACCGCGGAGGCCTGGCAGCTGTTGGCCCGGCGGCTCGGCGCGAACCGGCTGGCGGCCGAGCCGGAGGCGGTGGACGAGATCATCGAACGGTGTGCGCGGCTACCGCTGGCGCTCGCCGTCCTCGCCGCGAGAGCCGCCGAGAACCCGGCGTTCCCGCTGGCCACCCTCGCGGCCGAACTGCGCGCGTCGCCGCGACTGCTCGACTCGTTCGACGGGGGCGACACCAGCACCGACGTGCAGGCCGTCTTCTCCTGGTCGTACCGGGGCCTGACCCCGTCGGCGGCACGCCTGTTCCGGCTCCTCGGCTGCCACCCCGGCCCGGACATCGGGGTCGCCGCCGCGGCCAGCCTGGCCGGGCTGCCCCGGGCCGACGTGCCCCGGCTGCTGGCGGAGCTGGCCCACGCGCACCTCATCACCGAACACGCCCCCGGCCGGTACGGCGCACACGACCTCCTCCGGGCGTACGCGGCCGAGCAGGTCGAACGCCTCGAACCGGCGGAGTCCCGGCGGGCCGCGATCCGGCGAGGGCTCGACCATTACCTGCACACGGCACACGCCGCCGCGTTGCTGCTGCAACCGGGCCGGGATCCGGTCACCCTCGCGACCGCCGCACCGGGTGTGCTGCCGGAGGAGATCACCGACCTCGGTCAGGCGCTCGCCTGGTTCGGCGTCGAGTATCCGGTGCTGCTGGCGGCGGTGGCCCACGCCACGAGGGCCGGGTTCGACGGTCACGCGTGGCAGCTGGCCTGGACACTCGTGGACTTCCTGCAACGCCGGGGGCGGTGGCCGGACCTGGCGGTGGCCCAGCACAACGCCCTGACCGGGGCGCAGCGGGCCGGCGACCGACCCGGGCAGGCCAACGCCCACCGCGACCTCGCCCGGGTGCAGTACCGGCTGGGCCGGGTGGACGAGGCGGCGAGGAACTACCGCCAGGCCCTGGCGTTCTTCGCGGAGCTGGGTGACCACACCGGGCAGGCGCGTACCCACCGGGCGTTCGGCGCGATGCTCGACGGGCTCGGCCGGCACGCCGAGTCGCTGGAGCAGAGCGAGCGCGCCCTGGCGCTGTACCGGGCCGCCGGGCACGTCGCCGGGGAGGCCAGCGCCCGCAACGCGGTGGGCTGGGCGCACGCCCAGCTCGGCCAGTACGAGCCGGCGCTCGGGCACTGCCGGGAGGCGTTGCGGCTGCTCCGGACGACGGGGGACCGGCACGGTGAGGCGAACACCTGGGACAGTCTGGGCTTCATCCACGCCCGGCTGGACGAGCACCGTGCGGCGATCCGCTGTTTCCAGCGGGCGATCGGGCTGTACCGGCGGGTCAGTGACCGCTTCGACGAGGCGGACACCCTGTCCCGGCTCGGCGAGAGCCGGCAGGCGGTGGGGGACGCGGCCGGCGCCGCGCGGAGCTGGCGACGAGCCGTGGGCATCCTCGACGACCTCGGCCACCCGGCCGCCGAACGGGTGCGTGACCTGCTGGCCCGGGCCGACCGCCGGTGACGCTGGGCACACCGGCGGCGGGTGATCGAGGTGCGCCGCCCTGCCGCTGGCCGGGCACTCCGTAGACTGGTACGGCACCGCTCGTCCGACCCGTGAAGGAGCCACCCCGCGTGACCGTCCAGCCCATCCGTCTGTTTGGGGATCCGGTGCTGCGCACGCCGGCCGATCCGGTGGTCGATTTCGACGTCGAGTTGCGGCGGCTCATCGCCGACCTGACCGACACGATGCGTGAGCAGAACGGCGCCGGTCTGGCCGCACCGCAGCTCGGTGTGGGCCTGCGGGTGTTCGCCTTCGACGTCGACGACGTGCTCGGGCACCTCGTCAACCCCGTGCTCGAGTTCCCCGACGAGGAGGAGCAGGACGGCCCGGAGGGCTGCCTGTCCATCCCCGGGCTCTACTTCGACACCAAGCGCCGCCAGAACGTCATCGCCAAGGGCTTCAACGGCTACGGCGACCCGTTGCAGATCGTCGGCACCGGCCTGATGGCCCGCTGCGTGCAGCACGAGACCGACCACCTCGACGGCGTGCTCTTCCTGGACCGGCTGGACGCCGCCGGTCGCAAGGAGGCGATGAAGGCGATCCGCCAGGCCGAGTGGTACGACGCGTCCGCCCCGCCCACGGTCAAGGTCAACCCGCACGGCGCGGGTGGTCCCTTCGGCCTGGGGCGGTGACCCGGATGCGCGTGATCTTCGCCGGTACGCCGGCCGTCGCCGTGCCCGCCCTGGCTGCCGTCGCCGCCTCCCGGCACGAGCTGGTCGCCGTGGTCACCCGGCCCGACGCGCCCGCCGGGCGGGGGCGCGGTCTGTCCCGGTCCCCGGTCGGCGAGTGGGCCGACGAGCACGGCGTGGAGGTGCTCACGCCGGCCCGGCCCCGCGAGCCCGAGTTCCTCGACCGGCTCCGCGCCCTCGCACCGGACTGCGTGCCGGTGGTCGCCTACGGCGCGCTGGTGCCGCCGGCCGCCCTGGAGATCCCCCGGCACGGCTGGATCAACCTGCACTTCTCGCTGCTGCCCGCCTGGCGTGGCGCCGCGCCCGTGCAGCACGCCGTCCTGCACGGCGACGAGCTGACCGGTGCCAGCGTCTTCCAGCTGGAGGAGGGCCTGGACACCGGCCCGGTCTACGGCACTCTCACCGACGAGATCCGCGCCGCCGACACCTCCGGCGATCTGCTGGGGCGGCTCGCCGACTCCGGCGCCGGGCTGCTGGTGGCGGTGCTCGACGCGATCGCCGACGGCACCGCGCGGGCCGAGCCGCAGCCCGCCGACGGGGTGTCGCTGGCACCGAAACTGACAGTGGACGACGCCCGGGTGCGCTGGGGCGACCCCGCTTTCGCCGTGGACCGTCGCCTGCGCGCGTGCACCCCGGCCCCGGGGGGCTGGACCACGTTCCGCGGCGAGCGGGTGAAGCTCGGCCCGGTCGTGCCGGAGCCCGACGGCCCGGAGTTGAAGCCGGGGGAGTTGCTGGTGGAGAAGTCCCGGGTGCTCGCCGGCACGGCGACCGTGCCGGTGCGCCTCGGTGAGGTCCGTGCCGCCGGTAAGCGGGCGATGGGCGCCACCGACTGGGCGCGCGGCGTGCGCGTCGGCACCGGCGAGGAGTTCGCGTGACGGCCCCGGAGGGGACGCGTCCCACGCGCTCGGGTCCGCCCTCGGGGCGTGGCGGGGACCGTCGGCCGGCCCGGCCGCCACTGGACCGACCGCGTCGGGCCGCGTACGAGGCGGTGGCGGCGGTGCACCGCGACGACGCGTTCGCCAACCTGGTGCTGCCCACCATCCTGCGGGAGGAGGGGCTGTTCGGCCGGGACGCGGCCTTCGCCACCGAGCTGACCTACGGCACCCTGCGCCATCTGGGCACGTTGGACGCGATCCTGACCGACGCGTCCGGTCGGGACGTGGCCCGCATCGACCCTCCGGCACGTGACGCGTTGCGGCTCGGGGCGTACCAGTTGCTGTACACCCGGGTGCCGCCGCACGCCGCTGTCTCGTCGACAGTGGACCTGGTTCGCTCGGTCGCGCCGGGTGCCGCGGGTTTCGCCAACGCGGTGCTGCGCGAGGTGTCCACCCGTGACGTGGACGCCTGGGTGGCGAAGCTCGCCCCACCGATGGAGACCGATCCGGTCGGGCACCTGGCCCTGGCGTACAGCCATCCGCAGTGGATCGTGCGGGCCTTCTCCGAGGCGCTCGGCGGCGACCTCGGCGAGACGACCCGCCTCCTGATCGAGGACAACGAGCGTCCGGCGGTGCACCTCTGTGCCCGGCCAGGGCTGATCGACCCGGTCGACCTGGCCGACCAGGTGGGCGGTGCACCCGGTGCCTTCTCGCCGTACGCCGTCTATCTGCCCGGCGGGGCGCCCGGCGACGTGCCGGCGGTGGCCGACGGCCTTGCCCACGTCCAGGACGAGGGCTCCCAGTTGGTGGCGGCGGCGCTCGCCGACGCGCCGCTCGACGGTCCGGACGGGCGCTGGCTGGACCTGTGCGCCGGTCCGGGTGGCAAGGCCGGTCTGCTGGGTGCCCTGGCCGCCCAGCGTGGTGCCCGGGTGACAGCTGTGGAGGTGGCCGACCACCGGGCCCGGTTGGTGTCCCAGGCGACCCGGGGCCTGCCGGTGGCCGTGCTGGCCATGGACGGCCGGGAGGTCGGTGGCGACCCGAAGCTGCCCGAGCAGCACTTCGACCGGGTGCTGGTGGACGCACCGTGCACGGGGCTGGGCTCGCTGCGTCGTCGGCCGGAGTCGCGCTGGCGTCGCCAGCCGTCGGACCTGCCGCCGCTGACCCGGCTGCAACGGGAGTTGCTCGGTGCGGCGCTGCGGGCGGTCCGGCCCGGTGGCCTGGTCGCCTATGTCACCTGCTCGCCGCACACCGTCGAGACGCACGTGACGGTGACCGAGGCGGCCCGCCGCAGCGGTGTCGCGGTGGACTTCGTGGACGCCCGTCCGTTGCTGCCGGCCGGGATGCCCGGTCTGGGCGACGGGCCGACCGTGCAGCTGTGGCCACACCGCCACGGCACCGACGCGATGTTCCTCGCGGTCCTGCGCCGAAACTGACGCGGTTCGCGTCCGGCCGGTTCCCCCGGCCGGACGCGGCGGCTCAGGTGACCGGGAGGCCCTTGGGGCCGGCGTTCTTCATCGAGCGGGTCAGGTCCCGGTCGGAGATCCAGAGGAAGCACTGCACGCCGCGGTTGCCGTTCTTCCACTCTTCCTCGTACGGCTGGTAGTAGATCGTTCCGGCGCGGAAGTCGAGTTGGGAGTTGTCCGGCACCTTCGCGTACTTGGCGATCATCGACTGGCAGGCCTTGTGGGTGCGCTTGGTGGTGCGGGAGAACTCGGCGTAGCTGACGTCCGGGGCCTGCCACACCCCGACGAACTCGGCGTGGTGCTTCGCGGTGCAGGACACCGGCACCATCTCGTCGATGTCGTCCTTGACCATCTTCGGGTTGAAGCAGCGGTACGCCAGAGGGGCGGCACCGGACAACGAGCCCCGGAGGCTGCCGGTGCGCAGGTCGACGGTGGTGTCGTCGATGCTGACGATCTCGGTGACGTCGCAGCGGTACCAGCGGGCCCCGCCGGCCCAGGCCTGCGGTGACGGCAGCACGACGGTCAGGCCGAGTCGCCCGGAGCGCCAGTCGGCGCCGACCGCCTTGTTGACCTGTTTGTCGCACGCGGCCTGCGCGGCCCGCATGCCCGCCGAACCGGGCAGCGGCGTCGTGCCGGGCTCGGCGGCCGGACCGGTGAGGGTGCCGACGTGCATGGTCTCGACCCGGTGCGCCTCGGTGCACGGCGTCGGGTTGTAGCCGGTCAGGAAGCCGACCTGCTGGGTGGTCTGGTGGCAGACGTCGGCGGCGGGGACGAACTGCTGCGCCGCGACGGGCGCCGGCCAGTCGTCGACGAGGTCCCGGTCGAGGCCGGCGGGCGCGCTGCATCCGGCCAGTGCCAGCGTCAGGGCCGCACCTCCGGCGAACGCCGTCAACCACCGTCGCATCCCTGACCTCCCCGCCGCTGGTGGCCGCCGACCGGACCCGGCCGGGCGGTGGCGCCACGGCGCAGCAGCATACGGCACCACCGCTCAGATCGCCGGAAGTCCCTCGGGGCCGGCGCCGCGCATCGAACGGGTGAGTTTGCGGTCGTCGCTCCACAGGAAACAGCGCACTCCGCGGTCGCCCTCCTCCCACTCGCGTTGCGACGGTGGGTAGTAGATCGACCCCGCTCGGTACGGCAGTTCGCTGTTGTTCGGCACCGCCGCGAACGTGGCGATCAGCTCCATGCAACGCCGGTGCGCCTGGGCGGCGGCCTTGCTGAAGTCGGCCCAACTCATGTCGCGTTCCTCGTAGACGCCCACGAACTCGGCGCGGTGCGGTTCGGTGCAGAGCACGGGCGCCATGTAGTTGAGGTTGTCGCCGATCAGCTTCGGGTCGAAGCAGCGGTGCGTGAGCGGGCTGTCGCCGATCAACGCGCCGCGCAGGCTGCCGGTGCGGTTGACCGGTCGGGTGTTGTCGATGCTGCCGGTCTCGCTCAGGTCGCAGCGGAACCAGCGTGCCCCGCCGGACCAGGCGGGGGCGGACGGCAACGCGAGGTTCAACGCGAGCCGGGCGGTGTGCCAGTCGCCGCCGAGCACCTCCCGGGCCCGCTGGTCGCACTCCGCGCGGGCGGTGCGCAGCGCCGGCGAGCCGGGCTCGGGCCGGGCCTCGGTCAGTGCGTCCGGTCCGGTGAAGGTGCCGACGTGGATGGTCTCGGCCAGGTGGTTGCGCGCGCAGTCCACCGTCTCGTACGTGCTGGCCTGCACGACCGGGATGATCCGGGGGAGACAGGTGTCGGTGGCCGGGCTGAACGGCTTCGGTACCCGCAGCGCCGGCCAGTCGTCGGTGAGGTCACCGTCCGCGCCTCGGGCCGGCGCGCAACCGGCCAGCAGTATCGTCGTGACGCCGGCCAGCACCAGCGCTGGGAGCCACCGTCGCATCGTCCGCCCTTCCCGGGAGCTGGCGGCCGGTCGCCGCGCCCATGGCGAGACCCCGGCGGGCGTGCAGCCTATGGCACAGTCCCGGTTGGAGTGTCGTCGCCTTTCCGCCGATCGGCCAGCCATTGACGTCTGTTCGTCCGGATTGGGGGATCCGGATCGGCCAATTCTGCACCAGTGGTCACTGCTGGGTCACAGCGCGTCCCCGAAGGTGGCGCGATGCGGGTAGCGGGTCGCCACGTTCGTACACTGGCCACGTGACCGTACCGCCGCCGATCGTCGCGCCGAGCATCCTGGCCGCCGATTTCTCCCGCCTCGCCGAAGAGGTCCGTGCCGTCGAGGACGCCGCGGACTGGTTGCACGTCGACGTGATGGACAACCACTTCGTGCCGAACCTGACCATCGGCCTGCCCGTGGTGCAGAGCCTGCGGGCCGTCACCGCGATGCCGTTCGACGTGCACCTGATGATCGAGGATCCGCGTCGGTGGGCTCCCGGTTACGCCGACGCCGGAGCGTACAACGTCACCTTCCACGCCGAGGCCTCCGACGATCCGGTGGCGCTGGCCAAGGACCTGCGGTCGGCCGGCGCGAAGGCGGGACTGGCCATCGACCGGGACACCCCGATCGAGCCGTACCTGGACCTGCTGCCCAGCTTCGACACGCTGCTGATCATGACGATCAAGGCCGGCTTCGGTGGGCAGCGGTTCATCCCGCACCTGCTCGACAAGGTGCGTGCCGCCCGCCGGCACGTCTCGACCGGGCACCTGGAACTGCGCATCGAGGTGGACGGCGGGATCGCCGCCGACACCATCGAGCAGGCCGCCGCGGCGGGCGCCGACGCGTTCGTCGCCGGCACCGCTGTCTACGGCGCCGCCGACCCGGCGGAGGCGGTACGGCGGCTGCGTACGCTGGCGGAACGCGCGGCTCCCGGCGCCTGACGTGGAACCCGACGGCGACCGCAAGGACATCATCCTCGTCGTCGACGACGACGAGGACATCGCTCGTTTCGTCGAGTTCAACCTGCGCCTGCACGGCTTCGACGTGATCCACGCCAGCGACGGCCAGGAGGCCCTCGAGGTCATCGAACGTGAGCGTCCCGACCTGGCGGTGGTCGACCTCATGATGCCCCGGATCGACGGCCTGGAGCTGACCCGTCGGCTGCGCGCCGACCCGATGACCTCCGCCCTGCCGGTGATCATGTTGACGGCCAAGGGGATGACCGTCGACAAGGTGCTGGGGCTCAGCGCCGGCGCCGACGACTACCTGGTCAAGCCGTTCGACACCGCCGAACTGGTGGCCCGGGTCTCGTCCACGCTGCGCCGCAACAAGGAGTTCCGGGAGGTCTCCCCGCTGACCGGGCTGCCCGGCAACAGCCGGATCCGTCGGGAGATCAGCGACCGGGTGCGGCAGGGCGTGGACTACGCCGTCGGCTACGTCGACATCGACCGGTTCAAGAGCGTCAACGACCGGTACGGCTTCGTCCGGGGCGACGACTTCATCTCCGCGTTGGCCCGCAGCCTGCACCGGGCGGTGGTGGGTGTCGGCCTGCCGCCGGCCTTTCTCGGCCACGTCGGCGGTGACGACTTCGTCATCGTCTGCGCCCCGGACCAGGTCCGCCCGCTGACCTCCCAGGCGGTGGTGGACTTCGAGACCGCCGCCGACACGCTCTACGACCCGACCGACCGGGAGCGCGGCTTCGTCGAGCTGAAGGACCGGCGGGGCAACATCCGTCGCGCCGCCCTGGTCACGCTCTCCATCGGGGTGTCCCTCTCCGACGCCGGCAGGCGGTTCACCGACCCCCTGGAGGTGATCGCGGTGGCGTCGGAGATGAAGACGGTCGCCAAGAGCCAACCCGGGTCGTACGTGGCGGTGGACCGGCGTCGCGGCGTCACCTGACGCGTGATCCCGCTGTGAAGTAGCTCGCCTAGGTGGCGGCGGAGCGGCGTCAGCGTGTAAGACTGCCGGTATAACCCACCACGCGCTGGCGGGACTCGGTGAAATTCCGAACCGGCGGTGATCCACGGTCCAACCGTGGTCAGCCCGCGACCCGGACGGCTCTGCCGCCCGGTGGACCTGGTGAAAATCCGGGGCCGACGGTTGGGGGCGGTTCGTCCGCGCCCAGACAGTCCGGATGGGAGACAGCGCGCGGGACGGACGGTCCGTGCCGGCCGCTGGCTTCAGCGTGCCGTGCCGACCTCCCGGGGCGGCTGTGCCGTTCCCGGATTCCGCCTCCGCCTGCCCGCGGCCCCATGGCCGCCGCCTCCCTGACCGCCAGCGCGCGGACGGCGAGTGAGAGGGCAGGGCAGGGCGATGGCCAGCGTCTCCGTTGACGAGGCGATGCGGCGTGCGATCGAGTTGGCGGCGCGCGGGCTCGGTACGACCAGCCCCAATCCGGTGGTCGGGTGCGTGCTGCTCGACGAGGACGGCCAGGTCGTGGGGGAGGGCTTCCACGCGTACGCCGGCGGGCCGCACGCCGAGATCGTCGCCCTGGCGCAGGCCGGGCAGCGGGCCAAGGGCGGCACCGCGGTCGTCACCCTGGAGCCCTGTGACCACACCGGCCGCACCGGCCCCTGTAGTTCCGCGCTGGTCCAGGCCGGGGTCGCCCGGGTGGTCATCGCCGTACCCGATCCCAACCCGGTCGCGTCCGGTGGCGCCGCCACCCTGCGCGCCGCCGGGGTCCGCGTCGACCTCGGGGTACGCGGCGACGAGGCCGAGGCCGGCAACGTCGCATGGCTGACCTCGATGCGCCGCGGCTGGCCGTACGTGATCTGGAAGTACGCCGCCACGCTCGACGGGCGCGCCGCCGCTCTGGACGGCACCAGCATGTGGATCACCTCGGAGGCCGCCCGGATCGACGTGCACGCGCTGCGGGGCACTGTCGACGCGGTGCTCGCCGGGGTGGGCACCGTGCTCGCCGACGACCCCCGGCTGACCGCTCGCAACCTGCGCGACGGCAGCCTGGCCATCCGGCAGCCGCTGCGGGTGGTGGTGGACAGCTCGGGGCGTACCCCGGCTGACGCCCGGGTCCGCGACGGCGCCGCGCGGACGTGGATCGCGACCGCCGAGGAGGTCGGCGCCGGCCCGGACGGCCGGGTCGACCTGTCGGCGCTGCTCGCGGCGCTGCACGAGCGGGGGGTCCGCTCGCTGCTGCTGGAGGGCGGCCCCCAGTTGGCCGGCGCGTTCCTGCGGGCCGGCCTGGTCGACAAGGTCATCGGGTACGTCGCGCCGCGACTGCTCGGCGCCGGACCGACCGCTCTGGTCGACGCGGGAGTGAGCACCATCGCTGAGGCGATCGATCTGGAGTTCGTCGACGTTACGCAGATCGGTCCGGATCTCCGGATCACCGCTTTGCCCCGCAAAAGGGAGGGCTGACATGTTCACCGGCATTATCGAGGAGTTGGGGGAGATCGTCCGGGTCACGGCGACGGCGGGCGATTCCGCGCTGATCGGCGTCCGTGGTCCGTTGGTCACCTCGGACGCCCGGCACGGCGACTCCATCGCGGTCAACGGCGTCTGCCTGACCGTGGTGGACGTGGCCGACGGGGTCTTCACCGCCGACGTGATGGGCGAGACGCTCCGCCGCTCCGCGCTGGGCGCGCTGAGCGTCGGCGACCCGGTCAACCTGGAGCGGGCCGCCGCGCTCGGCAGTCGGCTCGGCGGGCACCTGGTGCAGGGCCACGTGGACGGGGTCGGCGAGCTGGTCTCCCGGGAGCCGGCCGAGCAGTGGGAGACGGTCCGCTTCCGGCTGCCCGCCGGCCTGTCCCGGTACGTGGTGGAGAAGGGCTCGATCACCATCGACGGTGTCTCGCTGACCGTGGCCGGGGTGGGCGCGGACGAGTTCGCCGTCGGGTTGATCCCGACCACGCTGAAGCTGACCACGCTCGGCGCGAAGGGCGTCGGCGACCCGGTCAACCTGGAGGTCGACGTGCTGGCCAAGTACGTCGAGCGGCTGCTCGGCGACCGGCTGGCCGGCACCGACGGTTCCGGGGTGGCCCCGATCACGGGCGGGGTGGCCTGATGGGTCCGCTCGGTTGGCTGCTGGACGCCCAGGTGCAGGTGGCCGGTTCGCCGGTGCTGGTCCGGGAGATCGTCGGCAACGCCTTCGGCCTGATCTCCGCGCTGCTCGGGCTACGCCGGGTGGTCTGGGCCTGGCCGGTCGGCATGATCGGTAACGCGCTGCTCCTGACCGTCTTCCTCGGTGGGGTGTTCGCCACCCCGCAGGCGCACGACCTGTACGGGCAGGCCGGACGACAGGTGTTCTTCTTCGCGGTGAGCGTCTACGGCTGGTGGCGCTGGCAGCGCAACCGCCGCGCCGAGGACGGGCACGCGGCGGTCGTCCCACGGTGGGCCACCGGGCGGGAGCGGCTGATCCTGCTGCTGGCCGCCGTGGTCGGCACCGCCGCCGCGTACCCGGTGCTCAAGGCACTGGGCTCGTGGGGTCCGCTGCCCGACGCCTGGATCCTCACCGGCAGCCTGCTGGCCACGTACGGCATGGCCCGCGGCTGGGTGGAGTTCTGGCTGCTGTGGATCGCGGTCGACGCGGTCGGCGTGCCGCTGCTGCTGCGTGGTGGGTTCTACCCGTCGGCGGTCATGTACCTGATCTACGGCGCGCTGTGCGTCTGGGGCTTCGCCGCCTGGTGGCGCACCTCGCGCGCGACCCGGCCGGCCACCGTCCGCAAACCCGTCTACACGGAGGCCGTGGCATGAGCGAGCGCAGCGAGCGAATCATCGGCGCCGTGGAAGGTCATGACGCCATGGAGCGAAGCGGAGTGGTGGCATGAGCAGCTTCGGGGACATCGAGCAGGCGATCGCCGAGATCGCGGCCGGCCGGCCGGTCGTCGTGGTCGACGACGAGGACCGGGAGAACGAAGGCGACCTGATCTTCGCGGCCGAGCTGGCCACGCCGGAGCTGATGGCGTTCATGGTGCGCTACACCTCCGGGTACGTCTGCGTGCCGTTGACCGAGAGCGAGGCCGACCGCCTCGACCTGCCGCCGATGCACCACACCAACCAGGACCGGCGCGGCACCGCGTACACGGTGACGGTGGACGCCCGGGAGGGGATCAGCACCGGCATCTCGGCGGCCGACCGCGCGCACACCATCCGGCTGCTCGCCGCCGCGTCCACCGACCCGACCGACCTGGCCCGCCCCGGGCACGTCGTGCCGCTGCGCGCCCGCGAGGGCGGAGTGCTGCGCCGGCCCGGGCACACCGAGGCCGCCATCGACCTGACCCGGCTGGCCGGGTTGCGGCCGGCGGGTGTGCTCTGCGAGCTGGTCAACGACGACGGCACCATGATGCGGCTGCCCGACCTGGAGAAGTTCGCCGCCGAGCACGGTCTCGTCCTGGTCACCATCGCCGACCTGATCGCCTACCGGCGGCGTACCGAGAAGCAGGTCGAGCTGGTCGCCGACGCCCGGATGCCCACCCGGCACGGGGTGTTCCGCGCGCTCGGCTACCGCGCCGAGCACGACCCCGCCGAGCACGTGGCGATGGTGCTGGGGGATATCGGTGACGGCCAGGACGTGCTGGTCCGGGTGCACTCCGAGTGCCTGACCGGGGACGTGTTCGGTTCGCTGCGGTGCGACTGCGGCCCGCAGTTGGACGCCGCGCTGGCCCGGGTCGCGCGGGAGGGTCGGGGCGTCGTGCTCTACGTCCGCGGCCACGAGGGCCGTGGCATCGGGCTGCTGCACAAGTTGCAGGCGTACCAGTTGCAGGACCTGGGCCGCGACACCGTCGACGCCAACCTCGACCTGGGGTTGCCGGCCGACGCCCGGGACTACGGCACCGGCGCGCAGATCCTCTACGACCTGGGTGTGCGCTCGATGCGACTGCTGACCAACAACCCGGCCAAGCGGGCCGGGCTGGAGGGGTACGGGTTGACCATCACCGGCCGCGAAGGGTTGCCGGCCGGGGCGCACCCGGAGAACATGCGCTACCTGCGCACCAAGCGGGACCGGATGGGTCACCTGCTGGACGAGCTGGACGAGGTGTCCGAGGCGCCGCTGGGGCGTCCGGTCGCCAACGACGAGATCGGAGCATGACGATGGCGGGTTTCGGGGAGCCGGGAGTCGAGGCGGTGGACGCCGCAGGGCTGACCGTCGGAATCGTCGCCGCCCGTTGGCACGGTGATCTGACCGACCACATGGTGGAGCGTGCGCTGGCCGCCGCCGAGGCCTGCGGGGCACGGTCCGTGGTCGCCCGCGTCGCCGGTTCGGTCGAGCTGCCGGTGGTCGCCCAGGCCCTCGCCCGCCGCTGCGACGTGGTGGTCGCCCTCGGCGTGGTGGTGCGCGGCGCCACCGCCCACTTCGACTACGTCTGCCGTTCGGTCACCGACGGTCTGACCCGGGTGGCGTTGGACGAGGGCAAGCCGGTGGCGCACGGGGTGTTGACGGTGGAGACCATCGAGCAGGCCCGGGACCGCGCCGGTCTGCCCGGCTCGGCAGAGGACAAGGGCTGGGCCGCCACCGTCGCCGCGCTCGACGCCGCGCTGGCCGTCCGGGTCGTGGCCGCCGGCAACGCCCAGCGGGTCGGCTTCGGCGGCTGACCCTCGCTTTCTCGCTCGCTCAGAGCCGACCGGCCTCGATGATCCGGCGCAGGAACTGCCGGGTCCGAGGCTGGGTCGGCTCGCCCAGCACCTGCTCGGGCGGGCCGCTTTCCAGGACGCGCCCCGCGTCGAGGAAACACACCTGGTCGGCGACCTCCCGCGCGAAGCCCATCTCGTGGGTGGCCAGCACCATCGTCATCCCGTCGGCCTTCAGGTCCCGGATCATCGCCAGCACCTCGCCGACGAGTTCCGGGTCCAGCGCGGAGGTCACCTCGTCCAGCAACATCAGCCGAGGTGAGTTGGCAAGGGCCCGGACGATCGCCACCCGCTGCTGCTGACCGCCGGAGAGCCGGTCCGGGTACGCGTCCGCCTTCGCGCCGAGCCCCACCCGGTCGAGCAGCTCCCGGGCCTGGGCCTCCGCCTGGGCACGATCCCGCCGGTGTACGCGGCGCGGCGCGAGCGTGACGTTCTCCAACACGCTCAGGTGCGGGAAGAGGTTGTACGCCTGGAAGACCATGCCGATCCGCCGACGGACCCGGTCGGCGTCCACCCGGGGATCGGAGATGTCCTCCCCGTCCAACTCGATGGTCCCGTCGTCGATCTCCTCCAGCAGGTTCACACACCGCAGCAGCGTCGACTTGCCGGACCCGGACGCACCGATCAGGGCCACCACCTGATGCTCGTCGACGGTCAGGTCGAGCTGGTCGAGCACGACGTGGTCGGCGAACTCCTTGCGCAGACCCCGGCAGCGCAGCAACGCCATCGTCACCCTCCCGACTGTCGGCGGGCCGCCCGCAGCGTCACCCAGTCGGTGACCGCGATCAGCGGGATGGCGAGCAGCACGAACAGCACCCCCGCCACGATGTACGGCGTGTAGTTGAACGACTGGGCGGTGGCGATCTGGGCGGCGCGGACCGCGTCGATCGGCCCGGCGAGCGAGACCAACCCGACGTCCTTCTGCAACGCCACCACGTCGTTGAGCAGGGGCGGCGCCACCCGACGGACGGCCTGCGGCAGGACCACGTGCCGCATCGTCTGCCGGTAGGTCAGGCCCAGTGAGCGGGCCGCGGCGAGCTGACTGGGATGCACCGACTCGATGCCGGCCCGGAACACCTCGGCCAGGTAGCCGCCGTAGGTGAGGACCAACGCGAGCCCACCCAGCACCAGCACCGGTGGCATCCCCTGCAACCGCAGACCGGGCACACCGAGGGTGAGCAGGTACAGCACGATGATCAACGGCAGACCACGGAACGTGTACGTGTAACCGGCGGCCAGCGCCCGGACCGGGAAGAAGACCGGGCCGCGTACCGTCCGCAGCACCGCGATCACCAACCCGAGCAGCAGCGCCCCGACCGCACAACAGACCAGCAGTCGGACGTTCAGCCACAGCCCGGTCACCACGGCCGGCAGCGCGTCCCGGGCGATCGCCGGATCCAGGAACGACTGCCGGACCCGCTCCCACCCGGGCGCGCCGGTGACCGCGACGACCAGCAGCGTGCCGAGCACCGCCGTGGACGAGGCCGCGACCAGCACGCTGTAGACGGTCTGCCGACGCCGGTACGCCGACCGCCGCCGCTGTGCCTCGGTGGGAACGCGATCCAGCACTGTCACCGCAGCTCGGCCGCGCCCGCCACCTGGGCCAGCCACTTCTGCTCCAACTCCTTCAACGTCCCCGCCGCGGCGAGTTGACCGACCGCGCCGCTCACGCAGGACGTCAGGGGAGAGTTCTTGTCCAGCAGCAACCCGAACGCCTCCGGCGTGCCGACCTGCGGCACCTGGCCGACGATCGTGGCGTCGGTGATCTCCGCCCCGGTGATGTAGAAGGCGGTCGGCAGGTCCACCACCAGACCGTCCACCTGCCCGTTCTGCAGGGCCTTCTTGGCGTCGTCGTTGCTGTTGTAGACCCGCGGCTCGGCCGCCGGCTTGATCACGTCGGTGATCGCCTGGTAGCTGGTGGTGCCGACCTGGGCGCCGAGCCGCGCGTCGCGAAGGTCGGCCAGCGACGTCTTCCCGGCGATCTTCGAGGACTTCAACGCCACGACGGTCTGCCGCACCAGGTAGTACGGCGCGGAGAAGTCGACGGCCTGCTTGCGCTCCTCCGTGATGGAGAACTGGTTGATGTCGACGTCGAAGTTCTTCGGTCCGGGCGCGATCGCCGCGTCGAACTTGACCCGGGTCCAGGTGACGTCGGCGCGGGCGTACCCGAGCTTCTCGGCCACCGCGTACGCGACAGCGGACTCGAAGCCCTCGCCGTTGTCCGGCTTGTCCTTCGAGAACCACGGCTCGTACGCGGGCTGGTCCGTCGCGATGGTCAGCTTGCCCGGCGTACGGGTGGGCAGGCTGTCCCTGGCGCACGACGGCGGCGCGGTGACGACGGGGGTCGGTGTGGTGTCCTGCGGCGCGCATCCGGCGGCGGCGACCACGGCGGCACCGGCGAGGGTGAGCGCGAGGAGACGTGAGCTGCTGGCCATGGCGGACAGCGTAGAGCGTGACAGCCGTCGATCGACAATTCTCCGACCATGTCGGTAGGGAATTGTCCCGCTGGCTGGGTGTCGGCAGACCCGGACGTGGGGCGCCGGTCGGGTGGCTGGAAGAATCGCTTTCCGTGAAGACGTTCGAGGAGTTGTTCGCCGAGCTGCAGGCCA
This sequence comes from Micromonospora chokoriensis, assembly GCF_900091505.1. Lineage (NCBI taxonomy): Bacteria > Bacillati > Actinomycetota > Actinomycetes > Micromonosporales > Micromonosporaceae > Micromonospora > Micromonospora chokoriensis. The sequence continues at coordinate 5,731,689 of NZ_LT607409.1, read as the reverse complement.
AGGCCGCCGCCGGCACCCCGGGCTCGGGCACCGTCGCCGCCCTCGACAAGGGCGTGCACTTCATCGGCAAGAAGGTCGTCGAAGAGGCCGCCGAGTCGTGGATGGCCGCCGAGCACGAGGGGCCGGAGCGCACCGCCGAGGAGATCTCCCAACTGCTCTACCAGGTCCAGGTGCTGATGCTCGCCAGCGGTCTCGAACTCAAGGACGTCTACCGACATCTGTGAGTGCCCTCACCCGTTGATCGTCATCCGGATCGAAGGAGCACTCCGTCATGCTGCGTGTCGCCATCCCCAACAAGGGCACCCTGGCCGAACCGGCCGCCCAGATGCTGCGCGAGGCGGGCTACCGCCAGCGCACCGACCCCAAGGACCTCGTCTGCCGGGACGAGGCCAACGACGTCGAATTCTTCTACCTGCGCCCCAAGGACATCGCCACCTACGTCGGCTCCGGTGACCTCGACCTCGGCATCACCGGCCGGGACCTGCTGATCGACTCGGCCGCGCCAGCCGAAGAGGTCGTCGACCTCGCCTTCGGGCGGGCCACCTTCCGCTTCGCCGCCCGCCCCGACGACATCGCCGACGTACAGGACCTGGGCGGCCACCGGATCGCCACCGCGTACCCGGGACTGGTCGAGCGGCACCTGCGCGAGGCGGGGGTCAAGGCCGACGTGATCCGCCTCGACGGCGCGGTGGAGAACGCCGTACGCCTCGGGGTCGCCGACGTGATCGCGGACGTGGTCGAGACCGGCGCCACCCTGCGCCAGGCGGGCCTGGTCGTCTTCGGCGAGCCGCTACTGCGCTCCTCGGCGGTGCTGGTCCGTCGTGCCGACGCGCCCGCGCACCCACAGGCCGAGCAGCTCCTGCGTCGCCTGCACGGGGTGCTGGTCGCCCGCCGCTACGTGATGCTCGCCTACGACGTGCCAGCCGGCCTGCTGGACCGGGCCAGCGGGCTCACCCCGGGCATCGAGTCGCCCACCGTCTCGCCCCTGCACCGCGAGGGCTGGGTGGCGGTACAGGCGATGGTGCTCCGCGACGACGTCCACCGGATCATGGACGAGTTGTACGAGTTGGGCGCCCGCGCCATCCTCGTCACCAATATCCACGCCTGTCGCCTCTGACACCTACGCCCCGGCCGTCGCGCCGTCGCGCCGTCGCGCCGTCGCGCCGTCGCGCCGTCGCGCCGTCGCGCCGTCGCGCCGTCGCGCCGTCGGGCCGTCGCGTGTCGCGCCTCGCGCCTCGCGTGTCGCGCCTCGCGTGTCGCGCGGCGGGCCCTGGCCCGCGCCCTGCGCCTTGATCAACTCGGCTTCCCCGAACTGGGGGTGTCCGGCTCGCCGCGACACCCCCAGTTCGCCGAACCGGAGTGGATCTACTGCCGCGCGCCGGCCTCGCGTCCGGCGGCGCTGGGAAATCACTCCCGACAACCGCAAGATCGCGCTCCAACCTTGGTGTAGTGGCCTCCACGTCGAGCCGAGGCCACTGCATCCTGGTTCGAGCGCGATCTTGCGGTTGTGGTCCCGGATGACGGCCGGCTCGGTCGCGATCTTGGGACGGTGCGATTGACGGTGAGGTTTGAGGCGGTGGTCAGCGGGTGGTGCGTTTGAGGGGCTGGGTGCGGATGGCAGACTGGTGGGGTGAGTGAAATCGAGCCGGTCCGCCTGAAGCCCCGCCGTATTCGCGTGGTCTGCTGGTCGGCGGCGATTGCGTTGGTGGTGGTGTTCGGCCTGGTCGCCACCTCGCTGAGTGGGCCGACCGGTGACGGCTACGGCAGCTTCCAGCGTGGTGACCAGCTGGCGATGATCGGCCTGGGCATCTTCGGTGCGCTGGGGTTCCTGCTGTTCACCCGTCCGCGGGTGGTGGCGGACGCGCGTGGCATCCAGGTGCGCAACGTGATCAGCTCCTACGAGTTGCCCTGGGAGGTCGTGCGGGGAGTCCGCTTCGACCGGGGCGCGCCGTGGGCCAGCCTGGAACTGCACGATGACGACCTGCTGCCGATGGTCGCCCTGCAGGCTGCCGACAAGGAGTTGGCCGTCGAAGGGGTCCGCGCGCTGCGGCGACTGCACCAGGCACACCAGGCCCACCTGGCCGAACGCGCCGTCGACCACTGAGCGCCGCGCTCCCGACCACTGAGCGACGCGCAGCCGGCCGCCGAGTGCCGCGCTCCCGACCACTGGGCGCCGCGCTCCCGACCACTGAGCGACGCGCAGCCGGCCGCCGAGTGCCGTACCGTCGGTCAATCTGCGTCCGTGGCCGCCCAGCCGCACCCGACCGCCGACCTGCGCTCGCCGTCAACCGTTGACCGGGCCTCGATCGCAAGATCCAGACAACATCCCCGAAGTTGCTGCCTCAGCGATGCTGGAGGCAGCAACTTCGGGGAAAATGCGCGGATCTTGGCAGCCGGGCAGCCGGGCAGCCGGGCAGCCGGGCAGCGGGGCGAGCCGGGCAGCGGGGCGAGCCGGGCAGCGGGGCGAGCCGGGCGAGCCGGGCAGCGGGGCGAGCGGAACGAGCGGGACGAGCCGGGCGGCGGAACGAGCGAGGCAGCGGGGAAGCGAGGCTGTGAGGCAGCGGCGCGAGGCCTCGGGGCGGCCCCGGAGTGTGCCCCGGGTGTCCCGGTTTGGGGGTGGCCGGGACGTCGGTGTAGTGTTGTCGAGTCGACCAGGCTGTCTCCGCGTGCGAGCAGGCAGCCTTGAAAGCGGAGCGCCTGCTCCCACCCGAGTCGCCGCTACGGTGGCCGGGTCCGGTCACCGGTTCCGGGCATGTCCCGGCGTCGGATGCGCGATCCTGTGATCGTGCTGGCCGGTCGAGCGGGCCCTGGCATGCGCCGGGGCCTTCTGCTTTTCGGGTCGGTTCCCATCCGGGAGCCGCAGGGGTCGGCACCTGAGCAGAAACGACTCGAGGAGGCCCCATCAGCGTCGAACCACGCGTGAACGAGCAGATCCGGGCACGTGAGGTCCGACTGGTCGGCCCAGAGGGTGAGCAGGTGGGCATCGTCCCACTGGAGCGCGCTCTTCAGCTGGCCGCGGACGTCGATCTGGACCTGGTCGAGGTTGCGCCGATGGCGCGCCCGCCGGTGTGCAAGCTCATGGACTTCGGCAAGTTCAAGTACGAGAGCGCACTGAAGGCGCGCGAAGCGCGGCGTAACCAGCAGCAGACCGTCATCAAGGAAATGAAGCTTCGGCCGAAGATCGACCCGCACGACTACGAGACCAAGAAGGGTCACGTGGTGCGGTTCCTCAAGGCGGGCGACAAGGTCAAGGTGACGATCATGTTCCGCGGTCGCGAGCAGAGTCGCCCGGAGCTGGGTTACCGGCTTCTGCGTCGGCTCGAATCCGAGATCACGGACCTGGGATACGTCGAGGCCGCCCCCAAGCAGGACGGCCGAAACATGATCATGGTTCTCGCTCCGCACCGGGCCGTCAAGGCTTCCGCGGTCGCCGCCACGGCGTCTCGCGGTGGCCCTCGGGACCGGGCCGCGGACGAGTCCGCCGCTCCGGCAGCCGAGGACACCGCGGCGGTCGGCGAGACCGCACCAGCCGGTGACACCGGCACCGCCGCCACCAGCGGCGAGTAACAGGGGAGAGACGTTCCACATGCCGAAGATGAAGAGCCACACGGGTATGGGTAAGCGGGTCCGGGTGACCGGCAAGGGCAAGATCGTTGCCCAGCAGGCCGGCCTGCGCCACAACCTGGAGAAGAAGCCCTCCACCCAGACCCGCCGGCTGACCGGCACGGTCGTGCTGGCCAAGGCCGACGTCAAGCGCATCAAGAAGCTGCTCGGCCGCTGACGCGCGCCACCTTTACGTAAGAAGGAGTTGAGATGGCACGCGTCAAGCGGGCTGTAAACGCCCAGAAGAAGCGTCGTACCCTGCTGGAGACCGCGAGTGGTTACCGCGGTCAGCGCTCCCGGCTGTACCGCAAGGCCAAGGAGCAGGTGCTGCACTCGATGCAGTACTCCTACCGGGACCGTCGCGACCGCAAGGGCGACTTCCGGCAGCTGTGGATTCAGCGGATCAACGCGGGCGCCCGGGCCAACGGGATGACCTACAACCGTCTGATCCAGGGCCTGCGTCTGGCCGGCATCGAGGTGGACCGCAAGATCCTGGCCGACATGGCTGTCAACGACGCCGCTTCGTTCGCGGCGATCGTGGAGCTGGCCCGGGCTGCGGTCACGGCCGAGGGCACCGGCGGCGCGGCGGCTCAGGCCGCCTGATCCCCACGCACCAGAGAGAGGCGTCTCCCGGGTCGGCATCGCCGTCCGGGGGGCGCCTCGATCGTGCCGGAGGAGCGAACCCCATGGCCTTCACCCCGCGTACCCCCAGGGTTGTCGCCGCCCGCCGTCTGCAACGCCGCCGGGACCGCGACGCGACCGGTCGTTTCCTGGCCGAGGGCCCGCAGGCCGTCCGTGAGGCCCTCGCCCGGCCGGGGGTGGTCACCGAGCTTTTCGGTACGCCCGCCGCGCTCGACCGGTATCCGGAGTTGGCCGCCACGGCGGCCCGCGCCGACGTGCCGGTTTCCGAGGTGACCGACGACGCCCTCGCGGCGCTGACCGAGACCGTCGCCCCGCAGGGGTTGGTAGCGGTCTGTCAGCACCTGGACGTCACACTTGAGCAGGCTCTCGCGGGTGGGCCCCGGCTGGTGGCGGTGCTCGCCGAGATCCGTGACCCGGGCAACGCCGGCACGGTGCTGCGCACCGCCGACGCCGCCGGCGCGGGTGCGGTGATCTTCGCCGGCGACGCCGTGGATCCGTACAACGGTAAGTGTGTGCGGGCCTCGGCCGGCAGTCTCTTCCACGTCGACGTGGTCCGCGCGCCCGACCCGGTCGCGGTGGTCGACGCGCTGCGCGCCGCCGGGCTGTCGATCTTCGCGACCACGGGGTACGGCGACGACGACCTGGACGACCTGACCGACTACGGCCGACTCGTCGGGCCCACCGCCTGGCTGTTCGGTTCCGAGGCGCACGGGCTGCCCGAGGAGTTGACGGCAGCGGCCGACGCCCGCGTGCGGGTGCCGCTGTACGGGCGCGCCGAGAGCCTCAACCTGGCTGCCGCCGCGGCCGTCTGCCTGTACGCTTCAGCGAGAGCACAGCGCTGAGGGTGACCCTCGGCGCGACTGACAGCAGGGGAGAGCGTCCGTCCATGAACGCGACACGGCGTTCGTTTAGCCAGCCCGCCGGTGTCGGCGGGCGGCGGGCCTGACCTGCTCCCTGCACAACTCCTACCGGCGGGCTGCGGCACAGCCGCGCGTCCGTAGACTCGCTTCGCCGCCCCGATGAGGGCTGGCGCCGCCGTGAGGGAGTGCCCGTACGCCATGAGCTACCGCAACGATCCGTACGACCCGAAGCAGGTCGCCCTGCTCGACCCCGCCGCCCTGGCCGAGGCCGTCGCGGACGCCACGAAGGCGTTCGAGTCCGCCGCCGACCCGGACGCGTTGACCGCCCTGCGCTCGGTGCACCTCGGTGACCGGTCCCCGGTCTCGTTGGCCCGCCGGGAGATCGGCGCGCTACCGCCGGCCGCGAAGTCCGACGCCGGTAAGCGGGTCAACGAGGCCCGCCGGGCGATCGAGTCCGCGTACGCCGAGCGCGCCGAGGTGGTGGAGCGTGAGCAGGCCGCGCGGGTGCTCGTCGAGGAGCGGGTGGACGTCACGCTGCCCTACGACCGGCGTCCCCGCGGCGCCCGGCACCCGCTGAGCACGCTGATGGAGTCGATCAGCGACCTGTTCGTCGGGATGGGCTACGAGGTGGCCGAGGGGCCTGAGGTCGACCTGGAGTGGGTCAACTTCGACGCGTTGAACATCCCCGCCGACCACCCGGCGCGCGGTCTGATGGACACCTTCCACATCGCACCGGAGGGGTCCGGCCTGGTGCTGCGCACCCACACCTCCACGGTGCAGACCCGCACCATGCTCAGCCGCAAGCCGCCGATCTACGTGATCGTGCCCGGCCGGGTCTACCGCACCGACGAGATCGACGCCACGCACAGCCCGGTGTTCCACCAGGCCGAGGGTCTGGTGGTCGACAAGGGCATCACGATGGCGCACCTGCGGGGCACGCTCGACCACTTCGCCCGGGCGATGTTCGGGCCGGAGGCGAAGACCCGGTGGCGGCCGCACTACTTCCCGTTCACGGAGCCGTCGGCGGAGTTCGACGTGTGGTTCCCGGAGCACCGCGACGGCCCGCAGTGGGTCGAGTGGGGTGGCTGCGGCATGGTCAACCCGCGGGTGCTGCGCGCCTGTGGGGTCGACCCGGAGGTCTACTCCGGGTTCGCGTTCGGCATGGGCATCGACCGGACCCTGATGATCCGGCACGGCGTCAGCGACATCCGCCATCTCTTCGAGGGCGACGTGCGGTTCAGCCGCGCGCTCGGGACCGGGGCGTAGGCGATGCGGGTACGAGACACGGGAACGGTGGTCTGAAGTCATGCGAGTTTCTGTCAGTTGGCTGCGGGAGTACGTCGACCTCCCCGCCGACCTGCCCACCGGTGACCTGGAGCAGGCACTGGTCGACCTCGGTATCGAGGTCGAGTCCGTGGTGGACCTGGCCGGGTCGGTCACCGGTCAGCTCGTCGTCGGTGAGGTACGCGAGATCGAGGAACTCACCGGCTTCAAGAAGCCGATCCGGTTATGCCGGGTGGACGTGGGTGACGCGAACGGCACCGGGGAGCCGCAGGAGATCGTCTGCGGGGCGCGGAACTTCGCCGTCGGTGACCGGGTGGTGGTGATCCTGCCCGGTGGTGTGCTGCCCGGCGGGTTCGCGATCGGCGCCCGTAAGACGTACGGGCACAACTCGGCGGGCATGATCTGCTCGGCGAAGGAGCTGGGTCTGGGCGACGACCACTCCGGCATCATCGTGCTGGGGCCGGACGTGACGGCCAAGCCGGGCGACGACGCGCGCCCGGTGGTCGGTCTCGACGACGTCGTGCTCGACCTGGAGATCACCCCCGACCGGGGGTACGCGCTGAGCCTGCGCGGCCTGGCCCGGGAGCTGTCGCACGCGTTCGAGGTGCCGCTGCGTGACCCGGCTCTGGTGCCCGCGCCGAGGGGCACCGAGACGCCGGCGTACCCGGTGGAGGTCCGCGACACCGTCGGCTGCGACCGGTTCACCGCCCGCCTGGTGCGGGGCGTCGACCCGAGCGCGCCCACCCCGTCGTGGATGGCCCAGCGACTCGTGACCGCCGGCATCCGCAGCATCTCGCTGCCTGTCGACATCACCAACTACGTGATGCTGGAGCTGGGCCAGCCGATGCACGCCTTCGACGCCGACCGGATCGCCGGGCCGCTGGTGGTCCGCCGCGCCGAGGCGGGGGAGAAGCTGACCACCCTGGACGGTGTCAGTCGGGTGCTCACCGCCGACGACATGGTGATCTGCGACGACACCGGGCCCATCTCCCTCGCCGCGGTGATGGGCGGGGAGACCAGCGAGGTCGACACCGGCGTCACCACGAACGTGCTCTTCGAGGCGGCCCACTGGGACCCGGCGATGGTCGGGCGTACGGCCCGCCGGCACAAGCTGTTCAGCGAGGCCGCGAAGCGGTGGGAGCGGGGCGTCGACCCGGCCGTGCCGTTGGTCGCGTTGGAGCGTGCCGTGGGGCTGCTCACCGAGCACGGCGGCGGCACGCCGAGCGCGGAGATCCTCGACATCGACCACGTCCGCCCGCGTACCCCGATCAGCCTCCCGGCGGACCTGCCGACCCGGCGGATCGGGGTCGAGTACCCGCCGGCGCGGGTGGTCGCCCTGCTCGAGCGGGTCGGCTGCACCGTCGCGCAGGGTTCCGACCGGTTGTCCGAGGACCCGGGCGCGGTCGGCGTGGCCAGCGGCGAAGGGACGACGCTGAGCGTCACCCCACCGACCTGGCGGCCCGACCTGACCGACCCGGCCGACCTGGTCGAGGAGGTGGTCCGCCTCGACGGGTACGACAAGGTGCCGTCGGTGCTGCCGACCGCCCCTCCCGGTAACGGTCTGACGCCGCGGCAGCGTCGCCGCCGGGCCGTCGCCGGGTCGCTGGCCGAGCGGGGGTACGTGGAGGTGCTCGCGCACCCGTTCGTGTCGCCGGAGCTGGCCGACCAGCTCGGCCTGCCGGCCGACGACCCGCGTCGGCCCGCGGTGCGGCTGGCCAACCCGCTGTCCGAGGAGGAGCCGCTGCTGCGCACCACGCTGCTCGGCCCGCTGCTCGGGGTCCTCAAGCGCAACCTCGGCCGGGGTCTTCGCGACCTGGCCCTCTACGAGATCGGTGCGGTCTTCCACCCGCGCGTCGGTGCCGGCAGCCCGCCGGCGATGGGCGTGGACCGGCGTCCCACCGACGAGGAGTTCGCCGCCGCCGACGCGGTCGTGCCGGCACAGCCGGTGCACGTCGCGGTGGTGCTCGCAGGCGACATCGACCCGGCCGGTTGGTGGGGTGCGGGTCGACCGGCCGGCTGGGCGGACGCCATCGAGGCGGCCCGGGACGTGCTGGCCGCCGCCGGCATTCCGGACGAGCGGGTCGAGGTGCGCGCGGCCGAGTACGCGCCGTGGCACCCGGGCCGCTGCGCCGAGCTGCTGGTCGACGGCACCGTCGTGGGGCACGCCGGTGAGCTGCACCCGGTGGTCGTCGCGGCGCTGGAGCTGCCCCGTCGCACCTGCGCGATGGAGCTGAACCTCGACGCGTTGCCGCCGAGCCCGGTCACGCCCGCGCCGACGGTCTCCGGCTTCCCGCCGGCGCTGATCGACGTGGCGTTGGTGGTGGACGAGTCGGTGCCGGCGGAGCAGGTGCGCCGGGCGCTGGAGGCAGGCGCCGGTGAGCTGCTGGAGGACGTGCGGCTGTTCGACGTCTACTCCAGTGCGCAGCTCGGCGAGGGCCGCCGGTCGCTGGCGTACAAGCTGACCTTCCGGGCCCCGGACCGGACGCTCACCGTCGAGGAGGCGGTCGCGGCGCGGGACGCGGCGGTCGCCGTCGCGGCGGAACGTTTCGGCGCGACCCTGCGCGGCGCCTGACGGGAGCGGCCCCGGACCCGCGGTCTCTTAATCCGCGGGTTCGGGGTTCAAGTCCCTGGCGGCGCACCAACGAGTGCTCGCCGGGGTTCTACGGCATGGCCAGCGCACGACCTCCGCCAGCCACGCATCCGCGTCACCGGCTCATCAGGGACTGTTGGGCCAAGAGCGACGGCACCCGGCGCGGGGCGAGCAGCCGTAGCAGCCCGTAGCCTATCCCGGCCAGGCCGGTGAGCAGGCCGGGTATTCCGACGTCGCGATGCAGCCCACAGTGCCAACCAGTTGTGGCGACCGAGTCCAACATCGCGGCCGCCTGTCGACGGACTCTGTGCAGCAGCGCCGGATCACCGGTCTGGTCGCCGACCAGTTGCAGGAAGTCGAGGCTGCCCAGATCGCCGTGGCACAGTGAGTGTCCGTTGCCGAAGCCGCTTTGCAAGGTGTCGTCGACCGCCGAGGACAGCTCTTCGGACAACTCCGGCCGGCACCCAGCCGGGCCGGGGCGGGACATCGCCGCGAGTCGTGCCATCCCGATCCCCGGTGAGCCGTGGCACCACGCGACCGACCGGTTCGACCGGACTGAGCCGTCGTCGAACCTCATCCTGACCTCTCCCGCCCGCGAGTGGTCACGGATATCCGTCCAGTACCCGTTCCGGGGATCGAAAAGGTCCCTCTCGTATTCGAAACCGCGGGCGGCAGCCACCGCGTAGCTCTCGTCGCTAAGCAGATCCGCGCCGGCCAGCAGGGCTGCGGCGATCCCGGCCGTACCGTGGCCGAAACCCGCCAATGGTCGGTCGGCGAGACCGTTGGCCACCACCTCCGCCGGCAGCCAGCTCGCGCCGGGGCCGTAGGCCCGCTGGGTCGACACCAATCGGTCGGCCGCCGTCCTGACCAACTCGCGCGACCTTCCGGACGGCCTGACATGATGACGCGCGACCAGGCCGAACAAGGCGCCGGCCGTACCCTCCATCACCTCGAACTCCCGGTCGGCGGCGAGCAGCGTGGGTAGCTCCTCGATGAGCCTGTCGGCCTCGCGGAACAGCGTGTCGTCTTCCCACAGAGCCCCAAGCTGGCTCAGGCCGTAGACCGCGCCACCTAGCCCGCTGAGCCCAGCCACCCGGCCAAGCAGACCCCGGCGGATCTGACGCACGGCGGTCCGGACCGCGCTGCGGGCCAGCCGATGGGCGCACCGGTCCCCCGCAATCTCGGCATGCCAGGCGAGGAACAGGGCGATCCCCAGCAACCCGTCGTGCAGGCCTGGCCCGAGCACCTCCACGGAGCAGAAACGGCGGAACCCGAACTGCGCCCCGATCCAAGCGGCGTCGTCATCGTCTTGCACCGCGAGTTGTGCCAGTTGGTCGGCGATCCCCGCCACGGCATCGGCGATCCGGTGGTCCGGGGCGGGCAACTCCGCAGGCTGGGTGGGATGCCGGTGGAAGAGGTAGGGCTGGTCCCGCCTTATTCCGTTGACCGCGATGCATGCGCGGATCAGCCAGGTCTGGCGGGCGAGGTCCGCGGGGCCAAGCCCGGCGAGTACGGTACGAGCAATCCCCAGTCCCGCGACCGCCGGTACATCCGGCAACGGCTGCCCACTGCTGTCACGTACCGGGCTCTGAGCCACACCGGTGCTGAAGATGGGGATGTCGCCCTGCCAGAGGTCCCTGCGCTCCGCCTCGACGATCGCCCGCAGGCCCGGTCGGTGATCCGCCTCGCGCAGCAGCCGATCGAAGTGCTTGTCGCGATCCAAGCCGTCCAACAGCAGGCTGGGATGGAACGACGCGCCGAGGAGCACGGCGTAGGTCATCGTGTCGCGGGCCAGCACTCGCACCTCATCGGCGGCGAAGGCCTCCAGCGGCCCGTCTACCGCGCCGAGCTCGTCTCGGTGCCCCTCGATGGTTCGGTAGACCTCGGTGAAGCCCTGCACGATCTGATCGACCTGGTCCTGCGGCGCGACCTTGCCCACGGGGCGCTCCGCCGGGCCGGCCTCGGGCACCGCCTCGGCGCGAAACGTCAACTCGAACCGCATCTGGTCGGTGCCCGCTCCGGCCAGGGATGGCAGCCGCACTTCCGCCCTGTGCGGCCGGGGCGTGCCGACCTCCGCCATGCCGGCTTCGCCGGTGCCCCACGGCGAAGGGCGCATCGGTAACAACCCGGCGTGCATCACCGACCCGGAGAGAAGCCCCGCCGCCAGCCGCTCCACGTTCGACTCTCCGACGGGCCGCAGCGACGGCAACTCGGGTTGGAAGAGAGATTCCAGGTCCACCAGTACTGGCTGGTCCCCGGCCGCGATCAGGTTCTCGGAGTGGAAGTCGCCGGCGTGCAGCAGGTAGAGGATGGCCAGCAGGCCACCCTGCCGCCGGTGGTAGCGCCGCTCGGCCTGTTCGTCGCAGGGCAGTGAGCAGTCGACGTGCTCCATCCAGCCGTAGGTGCCCCGGTCCAGGCAGCGCAGGATCCGTAGGCGTGGACCGGGGCTGCGTTCGTTGACCCAGGCCACAAGATCTTGAAAGTGTCCGTCGACCGCCATCGGCCTTGGCTTGTAGACGATGCGCAAGCCACCGGAGAAGCACACCATCGCCACGGATCGTGCGCCACGATGTGGGTCGCCGAGACCAGTGAGGATATCGACGACCGTGCCGGGGTCACGATCCGGGGAGAAGGTCCGCACCAGGTCCGCCAGGTCTTGGGCGAGGCGGGTCACCAACTCGATCGCGTGGCCGATCCAGGCCCGTCCGGTCACGGCCAATTGGCGGGCTAGGACGGGGTAGCGGACCATCAGCCGGTGCCGTTCGACAGGGTCGGACAGCCGCTTACGGAAATCCGCGAACCGCTCCTGCGGAGTCTGCCCGGCGAGCAGGCCCGCCTCCCGACAGGCAGCCAACTCCAGCAGGCAGGTGCGCTGAACCATTGCGTTGAGCCGTGGCAGCAGCCCGGGCAGCAGCAGGTCGGCGAGGCGATCTGGGCTCGGTAGGCGGTCGCACCGGATCTCCGTCAGAGACCCTGACAGACGCTTGCGGAGCAGCTCGGCCAGCGGCTCGGTCAACGGCAGGAAGGGCAGCTCGTCGCCGTTTCCGGCCTGTTCACCGCGACCGTCTGCGCCGGCCGTTGGGCCGCCGGCGGTCCAAGCGCCGACGCCGCCCCGGCCGACATCCGTGGGAAGCGGCGCTGTGCCGTACGCCTCGGTCACGTCGAACGCCCAGTCCGGCTCGGGCCCGTCTGCTTTGCTCAGCGCCGACGGCCGAGCCCCGGTGACCCCCGCGACGACGGTCTGCTGCCGCGGGCCGGACTGGTCGGCAGCCCCTGTGCCGGTCTGCTCGGCGTGGGTGCCGTTCGGCCCGCTCGGGCCGAACGGCACCCACGGACGCCGATGCTCTTCCCGCTCACGCGGCTGACTTCGAGACTCGGGCCGTACGTTCCAGCACTGGCTGTCCTGATCGAATACCGAGGGCTGCCCCTGTACGCATTGCTCCTCGGGTTCGGAATGTACGTACTGCTGCGCCGTGCCGACTCACCTCAGCGGCGAGCGGCAGTCGTGCGGCGCAACCTCTCCCTCATCCTGCTCGGGGCGCTACACGGGATGCTCGTATTCTCCGGCGACATTCTTGCCGTCTACGGGATCCTGCTGTACGTCCTGGTGTGGGCGACCCGAAAGCCACGCCGGCTGCGCTTGGCGACCTGGGCCAGTGGCGTCCTGTTCCTGCTTCAGACGTTAGTCCTGCCGTTCACGCTGCTGCTGACAGCGGGCGACGAGGCTACCGCGTCGGTGTTGGCCGACTCCGCCTCGGTGGCCTTGGGGGCGCGCTGGACCGAGTGGCTGCTGTACGTCTTGTCCACGCCCTTTTTGAGCAGCGGGCTCCTGTTCCCGATGCTAGTCGGCTACCGTTCGGCCGCGGTCGTCCTGCGCGACAGATCTGCGGGCGATCGTCCGACGAGCAGATCCTTCCCGCTGGTCGTCGTGCTGCTCGTCGGATCCTTTACGCTCTGCCTGCCATACGCGGCCGTTTTGGCGGAACACTGGGGAGACATCCGGGCCGTGGCCGCCCATCCATGGCACCTGGTGGCGGCGCAGATCGGTGGTCTGCTGGGGGCCCTGGCCTGCTGGTGGGCGATCGCCGAGAAATGGACCGGGCTGCGTGCCTCGTCCGGGGTCCGCATCCTCGCCACACTCGGGCAGCGCAGCCTCACGCTCTACCTGCTGCATTCGATCGTGTTTCTCCTCCTCCTTACGCCGCCGTTTGGTGGCCTCGCTACCGCAGGTTCTCTGCCGATCCTCGCCTTGGTTGTTGTGCTGGGCTGGGTAGGTGCAGGTCTGGCGCTGTCGAGCCGGCGGCTCGCCGGTATCCCAATGGCCGAGGAACTCCTCCGCGACATGGCCGCCGGCCCGGTCACAGGGAGCGATGAGCAGGCGGCGGGTGCCGCCGAGAGAGTAAAGGAAGCTATCTAGGTTGCGACTCTACTTAGATAGTTGCTAGGCTAAAGCCATGGACGAGGCTGAATGGTCATCGGGCTGGCTGCGGGCAGTCCTGCCGTTGGTGTCGCTGAGCGTGCTCGCCAGGGGCGAGGCACACGGGTACGTGATCCTCCGGATCCTCGGTTCGCTTGGATTCGGTTCCGTCAAGGGCGGCACGCTCTACCCCTTCCTGGCCCGGCAGCAGGAGTTGGGCCTAGTTGACCACCGATGGGAGATCGACTCGCCGGGTCCGGCACGCAAAGTGTTCTGGTTGACCGACAGGGGGAGGCAGGAGCTCGAACGCCTGGTGAGTGAGTGGCGGCGGCTCAACACGACCGTCGCGTCGGCACTGTCCTTCCCGACTTCCGAGATGGAGAAAAAGTGAGCTACTACGGCAGCCTTGCGTTCTACCTTCGACTTCGGAGAGTCCCCGAGTCCACAATCGTCGAGATCCTGCGTGACGTGCGAGAGCTTTCCCGGGAATCGGGTCAGGAGCCGGAGCAGCAGTTCGGGCCGGCCTCGACCTACGCCGAGAAGTTCCCCAAGGGCAAGGTCCGGTCGTTGCCGACCCGGCTGGCCATCGGTTGCCTGGTGGTCGCAATCGCTATCATCGCCGTCGACTTCGTCTTGACGATGACGCGCGAGACGCACCTTCAGGTGGGCTCCGTACGAGTGATCTTTGTGCTGCTCGCCGTCCAAGTGGTGGTCGTGATCGCCGCAATCATCGCCGATCACCGGGTACCCCCGGAGTTCCGCACCGCCAGCGAGGCCAGCCGTTGATCTCGGTCACCGACATCTGCAAGGACTTCGGCGGGCGGGCTGCGGTGACGGACGTGAGCTTCGACTGCGTCCCCGGAACCATCACCGGGCTCCTCGGCCCGAACGGTGCGGGCAAGTCCACAGTTCTCAAGATGCTGTTGGGTCTGGTTTCCCCCACGCGCGGCCTGGCCACGATAGACGGGGTCCCCTACCGAGAACTGCCGAACCCGGGCCGGACCGTGGGTGTCTCTTTGGATGCGAGCGGCCTGCACCCCGGGCGGACCTTGCGCGGGACGATCCGGCTGGCCGCGAGCATTATCGGAGTCCCGACGGCCCGGGCGGACGAGGTGCTCGCGCAGGTCGGGCTCGCCCCCGAGTACGGAAAGCTTGTCCGTAACTGCTCCCTCGGGATGCGTCAACGCCTGAGCATCGGTTTAGCGCTGCTCGGCGAGCCGCGGTACTTGATTCTCGACGAACCGGTCAACGGCCTCGACCCCAGCGGTATGGCCTGGATCCGGAGACTGCTGCAGCAGCACGCCGAACAGGGGCACACCGTGCTGCTCTCGAGTCACCTGCTCAAGGAGGTCGAGTCGATCGCCGACAACCTCGTCATCGTCGATCAGGGGCGGGTCGCGGCGCGGGGCACCCTGGCGGAACTGATCGGCAGTGAGCCAGGTGTCCTGGTGTCCGCCACCGATGCCGCAGCTCTGCGCGATGCCCTGGATAAGGAAGGCATCGAACATCACCGACAGGGCGGTGACGTCTTCGCGCGTACTCTCGCCGAACGCATCGGCCAGCTAGCTCTTGATCACGGAATCGTGGTAACCAAGCTGACAGTCGCGTCCACCGACAGGATCGAGCAAATGTACTTCGAATCGATTTCGAGGATTTCGGCGGTCGGCTCCGAGAAAGGCGTATGACATGGGCCTGACGGATCACGTCGCCGTCGAGTGCAGGAAGATCGTCACCACCCGTAGCGGCCGCGGCCTGCTCCTGGTGGCCGTCGTCCTGGTCGCCGCCGGCGCGGTGATCGCGGCTGCGGCACCCGCGGATTCACGTGTCGTCCTGGTGCGCGACTCATTTGCCATGGCGGTGGCACCGCTCGTGCTCTTCGTTCCGATCATTGCGCTGACGGCATTCACCTCCGAATGGTCGACCCGTTCGGCGTTGCTGACCTTCACGCTCTCACCTCGCCGGGCGCGGGTGTTCGCCGGGAAGCTGGGCCTGGGCGTCCTGCTGTCCCTCGCGTTGCCCCTGATCGCCTTCGCCTTCGCCGTGATTGCCACGCACGTCGCGCATCCCGCCCGATTGGTGTCTTACGCCGATGCCTTCGGCGTGGACGGTGGGCTTCTTCAGAACATGATTCTGACAACTGTCTATACCTTGATGGCGGTCGGGGTGGCCACTGTCGTCCGGCTCACGTCGGTGGCCCTCACCGCGTTTCTCGTGCTGACCCTGGTGTCCGACACTGTCATCGGCCTTGTCCTAGGAGACGCTGGAAAGTGGTTCTCCCTGATCACCGGTTTCGAGCAGATCAGCAGCGCGGCCATTGCCGGCCCTACCGAGATCGGTCAGGCTGTCAGCGTTCTCCTGGTATGGATTCTGCTCCCGCTGACCGTCGGGTTCCGGCGCTTCGTCCGCTCGGATGTGAGCTAGCTCCGGCAGCAAGGGGTCGGTGTCAGCGGTGAGTTTCCCCTTGGCTGCCGCCGAGCTTCGTCGACGGCTGGTCCACTCTCTGCCCGCGACCAGTCTGAGGACTCACGCGACGACCTCGTGGAAGACCGGGAGTTGTGCGAGCGGGCGCGCGATTGCGGGATCGACGTCGAGCCCGTCGTTCATGCGGTCGCCGGCATCGAGGGTCTCACCCATCCATCGCGGAAGGCACTTTCAAGGTGCAGCGTACCGGCATGCGTCCGAGGCTCGCGGTCTCTGGTGGCGGTCGGGGCGTGGTCGGTCACGCCGGCGCCCGCCTGCTGGCCGACATCGCTGAGGTGACCGGGTCGGCCAGCGGTTTCGGTGATGCGCTCACGGGGTTGGGGCAGCGACGCCCGGTCCTTGAGCCGGGCCGGGTCGCCGTGGATCTGGCGGTGATGCTCGCCGACGGTGGCGAAGCGATCGCCGTGAGCGTGCCACGCCATCAGCCCGAATTGTTTGGGCAGGTCGCCTGCGACGCGACCGGTTGGCGGGTGCTGGACAGCCTCGATGCGGCAGCGTTGGTCCGGTTGCGGCAGGCCCGTGCGGCAGCGCGGGACGTCCTGTGGGCGCATACCTGTGAGACCCGCGGCCGGTTGCCCACCTCGAAATATCGGCGGGGGTACTGACGCAGATCCCTGACGCCCACCGGCACGGGACACCGCTGCTGATCCATACTGACGGCGCCGGCAGCACCTCCGGCTTTCTCGCTCACATCCGAGGTCTGGGCGAGCGAGGCGTCGACGCCCGGTTCAGGGCGGGCGCCGCGATCACCGCAACGGTCCGGGCGGCGACGGGCACCGGCCCGCTGGCCTGTGTGCTCAGGTCCCGCACCCGGTCGTACATCGACTTCAAGCCCGGCGGCGCGGCACCCGCCTTGATCGGGCCAGCTACGGGCGTCGCCGTTCCGGCACACCGTCCGCGACGTCGGCCCGGATGGCCAGGCAGCCCGCCATGCAGTCGATCTATTCATTAGCATGCAGTAGGCTGCATGAACTTGCACTCGTGAGTCGTCCTTGTTAATCTTCTCTGCATAGTCATGCGGAGGTGAGTATGGGGATCCGAGTCGCGGTTGCCGGTGCGAGCGGCTACGCCGGGGGTGAGCTGCTGCGTCTGATCGCCGGGCACCCGGAGTTCGACCTGGTCGCCGCCACCGCACACAGCCAGGCCGGGCACCGCGTCGACGCTGTGCACCCCCAGCTCACCGGTCTCGACCTGGTGCTCGGCGCGACCGACCCCGCCACGCTGGCCGACGCCGACCTGGTCTTCCTGGCCCTGCCGCACGGTGAGTCGGCGGCCCTCGCCGCGCAGTTGCCGGCGGAGGTGCGCGTCGTCGACCTCGGTGCCGACCACCGGCTGGCCGACCCGTACGCCTGGGCGCAGTACTACGGCGGCACCCACGCCGGGCAGTGGACCTACGGCCTGCCCGAGCTGCCCGGTCAGCGGGAGCTGATCGCCGGCTCCACCCGGGTGGCCAACACCGGCTGCTACGCCGCCGCGATCACCCTGGCGCTCGCGCCGCTGATCGCCGACGGCGCTGCCGACCCGGCCGACGTGGTGGTGGTCGCCGCCTCCGGCACCTCCGGGGCCGGCCGCGCGGCCAAGGCGCACCTGTTGGCCAGCGAGGTCATGGGCGACCTGTCGCCCTACCGGGTCGGCACCCACCAGCACGTACCGGAGATCAAGCAGGCCACCGGCGCGACCGGCCTGTCGTTCACCCCGGTCCTGGCGCCGATGCCGCGCGGCATCCTGGCCACCGTCACGGCGGTGCCGGCGCGCGGCGTCGACCCGCAGGAGGTGCTGACGCGGGCGTACGCGGACGCGCCGTTCGTGCACGTGCTGCCGGAGGGGCGGTGGCCGCACACGGCCGCCACGCTGGGCTCCAACTCCTGTCACCTGCAGGCCACGGTCGACGTCGACTCGGGTCGGCTGATCGTGCTCAGCGCGCTCGACAACCTGGGCAAGGGCGCCGCGGGTCAGGCCGTGCAGAACGCCAACCTGATGCTCGGCCTGCCGGAGACGACGGGCCTGTCCATCTGGGGGGTCACCCCGTGAGCGCGAGGAGTGCAGCGCAGCGGAGCCCCGCAGTCGCGAACGAAAGGCCCAGCACCGTGAGCGCGAGGAGTGCAGCGCAGCGGAGCCCCGCAGTCGCGAACGAAAGGCAGGCGCCGTGAGTGTCACCATCCCCCGGGGGTTCCGGGCGGCCGGCGTGGCCGCCGGACTCAAGTCCAGCGGCGGCGCGGACGTCGCGCTGGTGGTCAACGACGGCCCGGACGCCGGTGTCGCCGGTGTCTTCACCACCAACCGGGTCAAGGCCGCGCCGGTGCTCTGGAGCCAGCAGGTCGTGCAGGGTGGTGTGGTCCGCGCGGTGGTGCTCAACTCCGGCGGCGCCAACGCCTGCACCGGCCCGGGCGGTTTCCAGGACACCCACGCCACCGCCGAGCACACCGCCGCCGCGCTGACCTCGGTGAGCCCGCGGCTGATCCTCGGCGCCGGTGAGGTCGCGGTCTGCTCGACGGGCCTGATCGGTGAGCGGCTGCCGATGCCGAAGCTGCTGCCCGGTGTCCGGTCGGCGATCAAGAGCTTGTCCCGCGACGGTGGGGCGGCCGCCGCCGAGGCCATCATGACCACTGACACCCGGCCGAAGACGACTGTGGCCCGGGGCAGCGGTTGGACGGTCGGCGGCATGGCCAAGGGCTCCGGGATGCTCGCTCCGGGGATGGCGACCATGCTGTGCGTGCTCACCACCGACGCGGTGGCCGGGCCGGCGGTGTTGGACGAGGCGCTGCGCGCGGCGACCCGGGTCACCTTCGACCGGGTCGACTCCGACGGCTGCATGTCCACCAACGACACGGTATTGCTGTTGGCCAGCGGCGCGAGCGGCATCGAGCCGACGGCTGCGGAGCTGACCGCCGCGGTCACCGCGGCCTGTCACGACCTGGCCCAGCAGTTGGTGTCCGACGCCGAGGGCGCGACCAAGGAGGTCGCCATCGAGGTGATGAACGCCGCCGACGAGGACGACGCCGTCGAGGTGGGCCGTACGGTGGCACGCAACAACCTGGTCAAGACCGCGCTGTTCGGCAACGACCCCAACTGGGGCCGGATCCTCGCCGCCGTCGGCACGACCGCTGCCGCGTTCGACCCGGACGAGGTGGACGTGGCGGTCAACGGGGTGTGGGTGTGCCGCCGTGGCGCCGGTGCCGAGGACCGCTCGAAGGTCGACCTGACCGGGCGGGGCGTGACCATCCGCATCGACCTGCACGCGGGTACGTCGGCGGCGACGATCTGGACCAACGACCTGTCCCACGCGTACGTGCACGAGAATTCGGCGTACTCGACATGAGTCTCAGCAGCGACCTGGCTCGCGCCCAGGCCAAGGCGGAGACGCTGATCGAGGCGTTGCCCTGGTTGGCGCGTTTCTCCGGTTCCACTGTCGTGGTCAAGTACGGCGGCAACGCGATGACCGATGCCGAGTTGCAGCGGGCGTTCGCGGCGGACATGGTCTTTCTGCGCTACGCCGGCCTGAAGCCGGTGGTGGTGCACGGCGGGGGTCCGCAGATCTCCGCCATGCTGGGTCGGCTCGGCATTGCCAGTGAGTTCCGGGGTGGCCTGCGGGTGACGACCGCCGAGGCGATGGACGTGGTCCGGATGGTGTTGGTCGGGCAGGTGGGCCGGGAGCTCGTCGGTCTGATCAACTCGCACGGCCCGTACGCCGTCGGTCTGTCCGGTGAGGATGCCCGGCTGTTCACCGCGGTGCGTCGCCCGGCGTACGTGGACGGGTTGCCGGTCGACGTCGGTCAGGTCGGGGACGTCGAGTCGGTCGACGTGTCCGCGGTGACCGACCTGATCGAGGCCGGTCGGATCCCGGTGATCTCCACGGTGGCGCCGGACGTCGACGGGGTGCTGCACAACCTCAACGCGGACACCGCCGCCGCCGCGCTGGCGATCGCGTTGCAGGCTCGCAAGCTGGTCGTGCTCACCGACGTCGCCGGCCTGTACGCCGAGTGGCCGGACACCAGCAGCCTGGTCTCCGAGATCAGCGCGGACGACCTGGCCAAGCTGCTGCCCAGCCTGGAGTCGGGGATGGTGCCGAAGATGGAGGCCTGCCTGCGGGCGGTGCGTGGGGGAGTGCCCGCCGCGCACGTCGTGGACGGTCGGGTGGCGCACTCCACGTTGCTGGAGGTGTTCACCTCGGAAGGGTTCGGAACGATGGTGGTGCCGGGAGACGGGATGGTCGCGCCGTGAGCACGTTGGGGCAGCGCTGGAAGCAGTCCATGATGGACAACTACGGCACGCCGCCGCTGGCGCTGGTCTCCGGCGCCGGTGCCGTCGTGGTCGACGACACCGGCCGGGAATACCTGGACCTGGTCGGCGGCATCGCGGTGAACGCCCTCGGGCACGCTCACCCGGCCGTGGTGGCGGCGGTGTCGAAGCAGGTCGCGACCCTCGGGCATGTCTCCAACCTCTACGTCGCCGAGCCGCCGGTGGCCCTGGCCGAGTTGTTGTTGGCGCTCGCCGGCCGGCCCGGCCGGGTCTTCTTCGCCAACTCGGGCGCGGAGGCCAACGAGGCGGCGTTCAAGCTCTCCCGGCGCACCGGCCGCACGCATGTGGTCGCCACCAGGGGTGGCTTCCACGGCCGCACCATGGGTGCGCTCGCGTTGACCGGTCAGCCGGCCAAGGCCGATCCGTTCCGGCCGCTGCCCGGTGAGGTGACCCACGTCGACTACGGCGACGTGGCTGCTCTGGAGGAAGCGGTCTCCGACGCCACCGCGATGCTGATCGTCGAGCCGATCCAGGGTGAGAACGGTGTGGTTGTCCCGCCGGCCGGTTATCTCGCGGCGGCCCGGCGGATCACCGCTCGGCACGGCGCGTTGCTGGTCCTCGACGAGGTGCAGACCGGCATCGGTCGGACCGGGCACTGGTTCGCGCACCAGGCCGAGGGTGTGGAGCCGGACGTCGTCACCCTGGCGAAGGGTCTGGGCGGTGGGTTGCCCATCGGTGCAACGCTGGCCTTCGGCCCGGCGGCCGACCTGCTCACCCCCGGCTCGCACGGCACCACGTTCGGCGGCAACCCGGTCAGCTGCGCGGCGGCGCTCGCCGTGGTGGCGACCATCGCCAACGAAGGGCTGCTCGACAACGTCAAGCGGGTCGGTGAGCGGCTGCGCCGAGGCATCGAGGCGCTGGGCCACCCCCTGATCGCCGGTGTACGCGGCGCGGGGCTGCTGCTCGGCGTGGTGCTCACCGCCCCGGTGGCGTCGGTGCTCGCCGACGCCCTGCGGGAGGCCGGTTTCCTGGTGAACCCGGTGCAGCCGGGTGTGCTCCGGCTGGTCCCGCCCCTGATCCTCACCGCCGCCCAGGCCGACGCCTTCCTCGCCGCGCTGCCCGCCGCGCTGGACGCGACGGCCCCGGCCGCCGCCGGCGCGGCACCCGAACCCAGCACGCTGACCACCACCACAGGGACGACTCGATGACCCGGCACTTCCTGCGCGACGACGACCTCTCACCTGCCGAGCAGTCAGCAGTCCTCGACCTCGCCGAGCGGATGAAGGCGGACCGGTTCGGTCACCGGCCGTTGGTCGGCCCCCGCTCGGTGGCGGTGCTCTTCGACAAGCAGAGCCTGCGGACCCGGATCTCGTTCGACGCCGGGATCGCCGAGTTGGGCGGGCACCCCCTCGTCGTGGACACGCAGGTCACCCACTTCGGCCGGGGCGAGACCCTGGCCGACGCGGGGCGGGTGCTGTCCCGCTACGTCGCGGCCATCGTGCTGCGCACCCACGGCGACGACCGGATCGCCGAGGTGGCGGCGGGGGCCGGCGTGCCGGTGGTCAACGCGCTCACCGACGGCTTCCACCCGTGCCAGCTGCTGGCCGACCTGCTGACCATCCGGGAGAAGTGTGGCGGCACGGCCGGGCGCACCCTGGCGTACGTGGGGGACAGCGCGAACAACATGGCGCAGTCGTACCTGCTGGCCGGGGCGACGGCCGGCATGCACGTCCGGGTCGCCGGGCCGGCCGGGTTCGCGCCCGATCCGGCCGTGGTGGATCAGGCGGCCCGGATCGCCGCCGAGACCGGCGGGTCGGTGCGGGTGCTGACCGACCCGGCCCAGGCCGTCCGCGACGCCGACGTGCTCGCCACCGACACCTGGACCTCGATGGGGCAGGAGTCCGACGGGCTGGACCGGATCACGCCGTTCCTGCCGTACCAGGTCAACAAGGAGCTGCTCAGCCAGGCGGCGCCGGACGCGATCGTGCTGCACTGCCTGCCCGCGCACCGCGGTGAGGAGATCACCGACGAGGTGCTCGACGGCCCGCAGAGCGCGGTCTTCGACCAGGCGGAGAACCGGCTGCACGCGCAGAAGGCGCTGCTGACGTTCCTGCTGGACGGGGAGTCCCGATGACCGCCCCGTTGACCCGTGCGGCCCGACACGCCCGCATCGTGGAGCTGATCCGCGACAAGGCCATCCGTTCCCAGACCGAGCTGGCCGACCTGCTCGCCGCCGACGGTGTCGGTGTCACCCAGGCCACCCTCTCGCGGGACCTCGAAGAGTTGGGCGCGGTCAAGGTGCGCGGCGGCGACGGTCCGGCCGTCTACCTGATCCCCGAGGATGGCAAACGTCCGCTGCGCGACGCCGAGGCCGCGCCGGCCCGCCTGATGCGGCTGCTGCACGAGCTGCTCAACGGCGTCGACTCCAGCGGCAACATCGCGGTGCTGCGTACCCCGCCGGGCGCAGCCCAGTACCTGGCCAGCGCGTTGGACCGGGCGGGCCTGCCGGAGATCGTCGGCACCATCGCCGGCGACGACACCATCCTCGTGGTGGCCCGCGAGGCCGTCGGCGGGGCGGCGCTCGGTGAGAAGCTCGCCGGCTGGGCCCGACGCGACGACACCGCCGAGGGGACCACCGCGTCATGAGCGAGCGAGCGCCGCGAGTGTGCCCCGCCGTCGCGACCGAAAGGCAAGCCGAGAAATGATGGGCGACGTGGACGACAAGAGCCTGACCGAGAACAGCGCAGCCACCAACCGGACGAGCCTGTGGGGTGGCCGGTTCGCCGGTGGTCCCGCCGAGGCGCTCGCCCGACTGTCGGTGAGCGTGCAGTTCGACTGGCGCCTGGCCCCGTACGACATCGCCGGTTCCCGGGCGCACGCCCGGGTCCTCGCCGGCGCCGGCCTGCTCGACCCGGAGGAACTGGGTCGGATCCTGGCCGCGTTGGACGACCTGGAGGCCGCCTGCGCCTCCGGGGCTTTCCGCCCCACCATCGACGACGAGGACGTGCACACCGCGTTGGAGCGCGGTCTGCTGGAGCGCCTCGGCAGCCTCGGCGGCAAGCTGCGCGCCGGCCGGTCCCGCAACGACCAGGTCGCCACCGACCTGCGGCTGTACCTGCGGGACCACGCCCGGGGGGTGGCCAGCCGCCTGGTCGAGCTGGCCGAGGCGTTGGTCGAGCAGGCCGAACGGCACATCGACACCGCCGCGCCCGGCATGACCCACCTCCAGCACGCCCAGCCGGTCACCTTCGGGCACTGGTTGCTGGCCCACGTGCAGCCGTTGCTGCGGGACCTGGAGCGGCTGCGCGACTGGGACCACCGGGCGGCCGTGAGCCCGCTCGGCGCGGGCGCGCTCGCCGGTTCCGGGCTGCCCCTGGACCCGGTGGCCGTGGCCAAGGAGCTGGGCTTCCGTACGTCGTTCGCGAACTCGATGGACGCGGTCGCCGACCGGGACTTCGTCGCCGAGTTCCTCTTCACCACCGCCATGATCGGGGTGCACCTGTCCCGCCTCGGCGAGGAGGTGGTGCTCTGGACGTCGCACGAGTTCGGCTGGGTGGAGCTGGACGACTCGTTCGCCACCGGTTCGTCGATCATGCCGCAGAAGAAGAACGCGGACATCGCGGAGCTGGCGCGCGGCAAGTCCGGGCGGCTGGTCGGTGGGCTGGTGACCGTCCTGACCATGCTCAAGGGTCTGCCGATGACCTACGACCGGGACATGCAGGAGGACAAGGAGCCGGCCTTCGACGCGGTCGACACCCTGGAGCTGCTGCTGCCCGCCCTGGCGGGAATGATCTCCACGATGTCGGTGCGGGTGGACCGCCTCGTCGCCGCCGCGCCGGTCGGGTTCTCCCTGGCCACCGAGGTCGCCGACTGGCTGGTCCGGCGCAACGTGCCGTTCCGCGACGCGCACGAGATCACCGGCCGGTTGGTGGCGCTCTGCGCGGCCCGCGAGTGCGAGCTGGAGGACGTCTCGGACGAGGACCTGGCCGCGATCAGTGGTCACCTCGACCCGTCGGTGCGCGACGTGCTCTCGGTCCGTTCGGCCCTGGCGGCCCGCACCACCCCGGGCTCGACCGGCCCCGGCCCGGTCGCCGACCAGCTCGCCTCCGCCGCCGACCGGCTGGCCGGCTGGCGGGAGTGGGCCACCGAGTCGGTCGTACCGCGCTGACCTCGCCGCGACGTCGGCGGGTTCCGCCGGCGCCGCGGTCGGTTCAGGCCGTCGGGCGTTCCCGCTTCGGGAGCTTGGCGACCACCATGTCGTACGAGGAGTCGACCGCCTCGGTCAACTCGTCGGCGTCGATCCCGCCGGTGAGGCGCAGCGTGTTCCACCCGGACCGGCCGATGTAGGCCATCACCCGGGCGTCGTCCGGGTGCCGGTGCAGCCATTCGTCGGCGACCTCGCGGGTCGGTCCGCACTTGACGCCGACCGTCGGCTCACCCGCGCCGTCGCCGAGGAACGCGAAGATCCGGCTGCCGACCTTCACCACCTCGTCGCCCTCCCACGGCCGGTCCAGCCACGCTCCCGGCTTGGCCAGGCAGTACGCCAGCATGTCCGCGCGCTCCATGGGTGACCTCCTCGTCGTTGGCCCAGTCTGCCCGCCCGGCCGCCGGTCGGCACGCGACGTGCCGCCGCCACGTCGCCACGACCGCCGCCTCGGCTCAGCTCGCCCCGCCTCGGCCTGCAAGATCGTGCTGTAACCAGGATCCAGTGGCCTTGGCCGCTCACGAGGCCACTACGTCCATGTTCGAGCGCGATCTCGACGTTCCGGAGCGCGCTCTCGGGGAGCCGCCCGGACGAGCGCGGCGTGTGCCCGGGACAGACAAGCGGTGAGCGGCCCCTGGTGGTCACGCCGAGCGTCCGTCAGTGGGGCGGCTCGGTCCGTGCGGCGGTCGGCTCGGCCGAGCGGGCGGCGACCCGCTCGTAGCGCTGCCGGGCCGCCTGTGCGCTGCCCAGGCCCAGCCCGTACGCGATGGCCTGCCAGGTCAGCCCTCGGTCGCGGGCCAGCGTCATCAGCCCGGCCTCCAGGGCGTCCAGTTCGGCGCGGACGTGCGGCAGCAGGGTCAGCGCGGCGGTGAGGTCACCGGCGTCGACCGGCTCCTCGGTCGGCTCGCGCTCGGCCCCGCCCGCGGCGAGCGCGGTGATCAGGGCCACCGCCTCCCAGGGGTCCAGCACGTACGGGTGGGCCCAGCGTCCGCGCCGGCTGTCGGTGCCGGCGTGCCGTTGGCTGATCCGCTGGAGTGCCTCGTGGGTGCGGTGGGCGCGGGCGTGGGCCGGGTGGGGTGGGGTGAACGGATCGTCGGTCGTCATGTCCCGAGCACACACCATGAACATGCCGTTGTCAACGCTTTGTTGAAGCGGGCGGGTGTCGCGCCCCGCGGCAGAGCGCCACCTCGAACCGGTGCTCGGTGAGCGGGTGACGCACGGCGACCCGGCCGGACCTGGCGGCGGGGTGGCAGGCGGACGGCTGGGTACCGTTCGGGCCATGGACCTGTTGCCCGGTGACCACGGCACCGACGTCGACCTGGCGGCGCTGGCGGACCTGCTCGCCGGCCCACTGCTGCCGGCGGCGCGCGGCCTGCTGGGCTGCCGGCTGCACGCGGGCGGGGTCACCGTCCGGATCACCGAGGTCGAGGCGTACGCGGGCAGTGGGGGCGACCCCGCCTCGCACGCACACCGGGGCCGCACGCCCCGCAACGCCGTGATGTTCGGCCCGGCCGGGCACGCCTACGTCTACTTCACCTACGGAATGCACTGGTGCATGAACGTGGTCACCGGGGTCGAGGGGGAAGCCGCCGCCGTGCTGCTGCGCGCCGGCGAGGTGGTCGACGGGCTGGTTACGGCACGGGAGCGCCGGCCAGCCGTCCGGCGGGACGTGGACCTGGCCCGCGGACCCGCCCGACTCTGCTCCGCTCTCGGCATCGACCGCGCGGCGTACGGGGCCTACCTGCTCGGCAACAGCCCGGTTCGCCTGCGGCCGCCGGCCGATCCGGTACCACCGGAGGCGGTGGTCGCGGGTCCCCGGGTCGGTGTCACCGGCGCTCACGACCTGCCCTGGCGGTTCTGGCTCGACGGCGACCCGACGGTCAGTGCGTACCGCCGACACGTGCCCCGCGCCCGGCGTTGAGCGGGCCGCGCGGCGCGTGAGCGGCGGATTCTGTCGGGGGGTGTGGCGATAATCACCGGACCTGCTCACCGACGGTTCGGAGGACGTGATGACAACACTGCTCGCGATCGGCACGGCCAAGGGGTTGTTCCTCGCCACCAGTGGCGACGACCGGCGCAGTTGGGAGATCACCGGCCCGCACTTTCCGATGACGGGTGTCTACGCGGTCGCTGTCGACACCCGTCGCTCCACCCCCCGGGTGCTCGCCGGGGTGACCAGCTCACACTTCGGGCCCAGCGTGGTCACCAGCGACGACCTCGGCGCTTCGTGGGACGAGCCCGACCAGGCGCCGGTCGCGTTCCCGAGTGACACGGGCGTCTCCCTCGGTCGGGTTTGGCAGCTGATGCCGGCGGGCCCTGACGAGCCGGACGTGGTCTGGGCCGGCACCGAGCCGTCCGCCCTGTTCAAGTCCACCGATGGTGGTCGAAGCTTCGAGCTGGTCCGGTCCCTCTGGGACCACCCGCACCGCCCGGAGTGGGAGGCCGGCTTCGGTGGTCAGGCAGTGCACACCGTGCTGCCGCACCCTCGTGACCCGGCCCGGCTGTTGGTAGCCATGTCCACCGGCGGGGTCTACCGCTCGGAGGACGCGGGGGCCAGTTGGGCCCCGGGTAACACCGGCATCCGCGCGTACTTCATGCCCGACGAGTGGCCGGAGTTCGGCCAGTGCGTGCACAAGGTCGCCCGGGACGCGGGCAACCCCGAGCGGTTGTACGCGCAGAACCACCACGGCGTCTACCGCTCCGACGACGACGGCCGCACGTGGTCCTCGATCGCCGACGGGCTGCCCAGCGACTTCGGCTTCCCGATGGTGGCCCACCCCGGGCGCGGCGGCATGGTGTGGACCTTCCCGTTGGTGGCCGACAGCGAGCGGTTCCCCACCGACCACCGGTGCCGGGTGTTCCGTTCCGCCGACGCGGGCGGCAAGTGGGAGCCGCTGTCGGTGGGGCTGCCGGAGGGGCCGTTCTACCCGGCGGTGCTGCGTGACGCGATGTGCGCCGACGACTCCACCCCGGGTGGGGTCTACTTCGGCACCCGGTCCGGCTCGGTCTTCGCCAGCCGCGACGAGGGCGACTCCTGGTCGACGCTGGCCACCCATCTTCCGGATGTGCTCTGCGTCCGCGCTGCGACGGTGTGACGTGGTCACCGTGCTGCTGCCCGGCCCGCTGCGGGGTGAGGCCGGCGGTGCCAGTCGGCTGAGCGTCGCCGCCGCCGGGACGCTCCGGGCGGTCCTCGACGAGTTGGCCGCCCACCATCCGAGGCTGTCCCGGCGGATCCGTGACGAGCGGGGTGAGCTGCGCCGCTACGTCAACGTCTTCGTCGACGGGGAAGACTGCCGACACTCCGGTGGTCTCGCCACGCCGGTGGGCGACGACGCAGAGGTGCAGGTGTTGCCGTCGGTCGCGGGCGGCTGAGCGAGGCCCGGACCGACCGGGAGCCGTCCCTGGAGGTGACCGACGCCACACCGGGGCAGCCCGCCGGCGGAATAGTTGACTCGTCAAATAAGTTGACAGCTGCGTCCGGGCACGACGAATGACCCGGTTCAACACGCAGGGAGCTGGTCATGCAGTTCGGAGTCTTCACCGTCGGCGACGTCACGGTCGACCCGACCACCGGCCGGGAGCCGACCGAGCATGAGCGGATCAAGGCGATGGTCGCCATCGCGCTCAAGGCCGAGGAGGTCGGCCTGGACGTCTTCGCCACCGGCGAGCACCACAACCCGCCGTTCGTGCCGTCGTCCCCGACCACCATGATGGGTTACATCGCCGCGCGGACCGAGCGTCTGCTGCTGTCCACCGCGACCACGCTGATCACCACGAACGACCCGGTGAAGATCGCCGAGGACTACGCGATGCTCCAGCACCTGTCCAACGGTCGGGTGGACCTCATGATGGGCCGCGGCAACACCGGCCCGGTCTACCCGTGGTTCGGCAAGGACATCCGCGCCGGCATCCCCCTCGCCATCGAGAACTACGACCTGCTGCACCGGCTGTGGCGCGAGGACGTGGTCGACTGGAAGGGCAAGTACCGCACGCCGTTGCAGTCGTTCACCGCGACGCCGCGCCCGCTCGACGGGGTGCCCCCGTTCGTCTGGCACGGCTCGATCCGCAGCCCGGAGATCGCCGAGCAGGCCGCCTACTACGGCGACGGCTTCTTCGCCAACCACATCTTCTGGCCCAAGGAGCACACCCAGCGGATGGTCAGCCTCTACCGCCAGCGCTACGCCCACTACGGCCACGGCACCGCCGACCAGGCCATCGTCGGCCTGGGCGGGCAGGTGTTCATGCGCCGCAACTCGCAGGACGCCGTCCGGGAGTTCCGCCCGTACTTCGACAACGCCCCGGTCTACGGGCACGGGCCGTCGCTGGAGGAGTTCACCCGGGAGACCCCGCTGACCGTGGGCAGCCCGCAGCAGGTCATCGACCGCACCCTGGGCTTCCGGGAGTACGTCGGCGACTACCAGCGGCAGCTGTTCCTGATGGACCACGCGGGTCTGCCCCTGAAGACGGTGCTGGAGCAGCTCGACCTGCTCGGCGAGGAGGTCGTGCCGGTGCTGCGCAAGGAGTTCGCCGCGCTGCGCCCGGCGCACGTGCCGGAGGCGCCCACCCACGCCTCGCTGGTCGCCGCCGCCGGTGGCGCGAAGGACAGCACCGTGCACGCCGTCGACGACGTGACCGGCAAGGCACCGGAGGGGGCGGCGCGATGAAGCGCACCCTGGCCGTGGTCTCGGCGGGGCTGAGTCAGCCCTCGTCGACCCGGCTGCTCGCCGACCAGCTCGCCGCGGCCACCCGCGACGAGTTGGTCCGGCGCGGCGCCGAGGTCCAGCTGCACGTCGTCGACCTGCGGGAGTACGCCCACGACGTGGTCAACAACATGCTCACCGGGTTCGCGCCGGCGGCGTTGCGCGAGGTCGTCGACAGGGTGACCGCAGCGGACGGTCTGATCGCCGTCACGCCGATCTTCAGCGCCTCCTACAACGGGCTCTTCAAGTCCTTCTTCGACGTGTTGGACTCCGAGTCGCTCGTCGACCGGCCGGTGCTGATCGGGGCCACCGGCGGCACCGCCCGGCACTCGCTGGCCCTGGAGCACGCCGTCCGCCCGATGTTCGCGTACCTGCGGTCGGTGGTGGTCCCGACGGCGGTCTTCGCCGCCCCGGAGGACTGGGCGGACGGCACCGCCGACGGCGCGTTGCGCGGTCGGATCCGGCGCGCCGCCGGGGAGCTGGCCGACCAGATCGATCGTCGACCGCCGGCCGGCGGGCCCGCCGACCCGTTCGCCCTCACCACCGACTTCCTCCAGATGCTCGGCCGGGGGGACGGCGCGCCGGTCAGCTGACCGGGTACGGGTGGGCGACCAGCACCGGGCAGTGCGCGTGCTGGATCGCCGCCTGGCTGACCGAGCCGAGCAACATGCCGGTGAACCCGGCCCGGCCCCGGGTGCCCACGACCAGCAGCGAGGCGTTGCCGCTGGCCTCGATGAGCCCCTGGGCCGCCCCGGCGGCCCGGACGGGATGCTCCCGCACCACCAGGTCGGGATGCTCGGCGCGGACCGTGGCGGAGGCGTCGGCGAGCAGCCGCACCGCGTCGGCCTGGTGTGCGGCCTGCGACTCCTCGATCTCCTCCGGCACCGTCCGGCCCTCGTCGGGCGGGCCGACGTGCACCAGCACCAGAGGCACGTCGCGTCGTGCCGCCTCGTCGGCCGCGTAGCCCGCGGCGAGGCCTGACGACGCGGAACCGTCGACACCGACGAGCACCGGGCCGTCCACCGGGATCGGCTGTTCGTCCGGGCGGACCACCAGCACCGGGCAGTGCGCGTGCGCGGCGACCTGTGCGCCGACCGAGCCGAGCAGTAGCCCGGCGAACCCGCCCAGCCCTCGACTGCCCACCACGACGAGGTCGGCCCGGCGGGACTCCTCGATCATGGTGATGCCGGGGCCGCCGGCGACCTGACGCACCTCGACGACCAGGCCGCGCCACCTGTCGGCCAGCTCGGCCGCCGTACGCTCCAACATCTTCTGCGCGTCCTCGGAAGGGGCCGGCACCCCGAGGTCGTACGGGTTGAGCGCCACGCCGTAGCCGAGCGGGTGCAGGAAGCCGTGCACCAGGTGCAGCGGTCGGGACCGGAGCTGCGCGGCGTGGGCCGCGTGCTCGGCGGCGACGAGGCTGGACGGCGATCCGTCCACGCCCACCACGACGGGTCGGTTCATCGGCGCTCCCTGGGTCGGTCAGCTCATTGTCGACCGTTCGGCAGCAGCGGCGGGATCGGACGCGCCGGTCCCGATGGTGTGTGTCGCGCTGGGTCGACACCAACCGACTGTCACAGCGACTGCGTACCCTCGCCGGGTGACCTCCGAAGTGCTGCTGCGTCCGGTCCGTGAGGACGACCTCGTCGAGTTCTTCCTGCACCAGCAGGACCCGGAGGCCAACCGGATGGCCGCGTTCGGCCCCAAGGATCCGTCCGACCGTCGGGAGTTCGCCCAGCACTGGGCACGGGTGCTGACCAACCCGGCGAACCTGGTCCGCACCGTCGAGGTCGACGGCGAGGTGGTCGGTTACGTGAGCGCCTGGCCGGCCGGCGAGCAGACCGAGGTCAGCTACTGGATCGACCCGGCGCGCTGGGGCCGGGGTCACGCCACGGCGGCCCTGACCGCCCTGCTGCGCGAGCTGCCCCGACCGGTGCACGCCCGCGCCGCCAAGGACAACGCCGCGTCCCTCGCGGTGCTCCGCAAGTGCGGGTTCGCGGTGGTTGGTGAGGATTCGGGGTACGCGAACGGTCGCGGCGAAGATGTCGAGGAATGGCTGCTGGAGCTGCCCGCCGATGGCGCTGACCTGGGCGGGCACTAGTCTCGCGGGGTGAACTGGTTGGATCTGGTCGGCTGGGCCGGCTCCGCGGTGCTGGTCTGGTCCCTGTTGCAGTCGCGCGTCCTGCGGCTGCGCGCGCTCAACCTCGTCGGTTGTGTCGTGTTGATCGGCTACAACGCCGCGATCGGGGTGTGGCCCATGGTCGGGCTCAACATCGTGCTCGCGGTGATCAACATCTGGTACCTGCGCGGGATGCTCGCCACCCGTCACGACGAGAAGACCTACCAGGTGGTGGAGGTCGGCGTCGACGACCAGTTCCTCGCCCACACGTTGCGGGTGCACGCCGCCGACATCGCCCGCTTCAACCCCGGCTTCCGGTGGGACCCGGACGCGTCGGGGCGCTCCGCGTTCCTGGTGGTCACGGCCGACGAGGTGGTCGGGGTGGTGCTGTCGCACGCCGAGGCGCGCGGCGTCGCCCAGATCGACCTGGACTACGTGACCCCGAAGTTCCGCGACTTCACCCCGGGTGAGTTCGTCTACCGGCGCAGCCACCTGTTCACCGAACGGGGCTTCCACCGGGTGGTCAGCCCGCCCCGGATGGTCGCCCCCTACTATCACCGGCTCGGCTTCCGCCCGGAGGGCGACTCGTACGTCCTCGACCTGCCGACCGCACCGACCCCCGGCCCGGCCTAGCGGCACCGACGCCCGATCGCCAGCAGCGGCACCGGCGGCACGGGCGTCGCCGATTCGGCTACCCTCGCTGCGGCAGGATTCGGCCGGCGCGCGACGGGGCAAAGACACGCCTACGCCGGGCGGGTTCGCCGACCGGCGGGGCGCCGCGCGTACCGGCCGGTGCCATCACCGGAGAGGGAGCGAACCGGGCGTGCAGAGCTACGGGAGCCAACTGGCCCTGGTCGGAATCCTGATCGTGATCAACGCGCTCTTCGCCGGCAGCGAGATGGCGTTGGTGTCACTGCGGGACAGCCAGATCCAGCGGTTGGAGCGCGCCAGCCGTGCGGGGCGGGTGCTGGCCCGGCTCGCCAAGGACCCGAACCGCTTCCTCGCCACCATCCAGATCGGCATCACCCTCGCCGGCTTCCTGGCGTCCGCAGCCGCGGCGGTCTCGCTGGCCAAGCCCCTGGTGCCGCTGCTCGGGGTGTTCGGGGGCGCCGCCGAGACGGTGGCGATCGTGGCGGTCACCCTCGTGCTGACCTTCGTCACCCTGGTCTTCGGCGAGCTGGCGCCCAAGCGGATCGCCATGCAGTCCGCCGAGCGGTGGGCGCTGCTGGTGGCCCGCCCCCTCGACCTGCTGGCCTCCTTCACCCGCCCCGCCGTCTGGGCCCTCGGCGCGACCAGTGACCTGGTGGTCCGCCTGGTCGGGCTCAACCCCAAGCACGAGCCGGAGGAGATCGGCCCGGACGAACTGCGCGACATCGTCGCCGGCAACCACGGATTCACCAAGGAGCAACGCACCATCATCGCGGGCGCGGTGGAGATCGCGGACCGGCGGTTGCGGGCTGTCCTCGTACCCCGGTTGCAGGTCTTCACGCTCGACAGCGGGACCACGGCGGAGGCCGCGCGGCTCGTGCTGGCCGCGACCGGGCACTCCCGGGCGCCGGTGGTGCGCCACGGCGGCCTGGACGACACGGCCGGCGTGATCCACCTGCGTGACCTGGTGGGAGTGCCCGACGACCGCCCGGTCGACGAGATCGCCCGGCCGCCCATGCTGCTGCCCGACTCGCTGCCCGTCGTGGACGCGCTGCGTCAGTTCAAGGCCGAGCGCCAGCACATCGCGCTGGTCGTGGACGAGCGCGGCGCCGTCGACGGCATCGTGACGCTGGAGGACATCCTGGAGGAGATCGTCGGGGAGATCTACGACGAGACCGACCGGGACGTGAGCTCGGTTCGCCGCGACCCGGACGGCGCGTTGCTGCTGCCCGGCACCTTCCCGGTGCACGACCTTCCGGACATCGGCGTGGAGCTGCCCTCGCGGCCCGCCGGGGACTACACCACCGTCGCCGGCCTGGTGCTGGCCCGGCTCGGGCACATCCCCACCGTGGCCGGGGAGGACGTCACCCTGGACGGCTGGGTCCTGATGGTGGCGGACATCGACCACCGGGCGATCACCGAGGTACGGCTCAGCCGCGTACCCGACGACAGCGACAGCGATGCCGAGCAGACCCCGGAGCCGGTGTTGGACGAGGCCCGCAGCTGAGCCGACCGGAGGTCGTGGCTCAGTCGCGGGAGAGGTTCTGCAGCCGCACCTGACCACGGGCGACCAGCCGATCGTCGGCGTCGGTGATCTCCACCTGCCACAGCTGCTGGCTGCGACCCCGGTGCACCGGAGTGCCGACGGCGGTCAGCTCCCCGTCGCGGACGGCCCGCAGGAAGTCGGTCTGGTTCGACACGCCGACCACGGTGCCCCGGTCGGCCAGCCAGAGGCCGCCACCCACGCTCGCCGCGGTCTCCACGACCGAGCAGTACACGCCGCCGTGCAGGATGCCGTACGGCTGGTGCAGCTCCGGTCGCACCTGCCAGGTGATGACGACCCGGTCGGGGGACGCCTCCTTGAACGTCAGGCCGAGCAGGGCGACGAGACCACCCGTCACGTCCGGAATCTCCACGGCGAATCCCTCCTCGATCAACTTGGCGCAAGCCTAACCGTGGCGGGTTGCGGCAAACCCGGTACGGGTTGGCGCCGGCGATGGGGGAGAATCGGTGACCGTGACCGACAGTAGCCTCCCGCCGCCCGGGCGGGACTCCCTGACCGACGACCTGCTCTGGCGTGGCCTGATACAGGACTCGACCGGCCTCGACGAGCTGCGCGAGCTGCTCGACGGTGGGAAGTCCGCCACGTACTACGTGGGCTTCGACCCCACCGCGGCGAGCCTGCACGTCGGCTCCCTCATGCAGGTCACCGTGGCCCGCCGGCTGCAACTCGCCGGCCACCGCCCGTTGCTGCTGGTCGGCGGGGCGACCGGGCAGATCGGTGACCCGAAGGAGAGCGCCGAGCGGACCCTCAACCCGCCCGACGTGATCGCCGGGTGGGTGGAGCGCATCCGCGACCAGCTGGCGCCCTTCGTGTCGTACACCGGCGAGAACGCGGCCCAGGTCGTCAACAACCTGGACTGGACCGGCGAGATGTCGGTCGTCGAGTTCCTGCGCGACGTGGGCAAGCACTTCCCGGTGAACAAGATGCTTGCGCGGGAGGTGGTGCGGGCCCGGTTGGAGACCGGCATCAGCTTCACCGAGTTCAGCTACCAGCTGCTCCAGGCCAACGACTTCTTCGAGCTGCACCGCCGACACGGCTGCCAGTTGCAGTTCGGCGGGTCCGACCAGTGGGGCAACATCACCGCGGGCGTCGACTACGTACGCCGACGGGGCGCGGGGCCGGTGCAGGCGTTCACGACGCCGCTGGTCACCAAGTCCGACGGCACGAAGTTCGGCAAGACCGAGGGCGGCGCGGTCTGGCTCGACCCGACGATGACCACGCCGTACGCGTTCTACCAGTTCTGGCTCAACGTGGAGGACCAGGAGGTCGACCGTTACCTGCGGTACTTCAGCTTCCGTACCCGCGATGAGCTGGAGGAGTTGGCGAAGGCCACCGCCGAACGGCCGGCGGCCCGCCTGGCGCAGCGGGCGCTCGCCGAGGAGCTGACCACCCTCGTGCACGGGCCCGAGGAGACGCGGCAGGCCATCGCGGCCAGTCAGGCGCTCTTCGGGCGCGGGTCACTGGACGAGTTGGCACCGGAGACGCTCCGCGCGGCGCTGACCGAGGCCGGCCTGGTGCGGCTCTCCGGTGAGCTGCCGGATGTGGCGGGCCTGCTGCGCGACTCCGGGCTCGTGAACGGCCTCAAGGAGGCCCGCCGCGTGATCGCCGAGGGTGGCGCCTACGTGAACAACAACCGGGTGACCGAGGTGGACGCCGAGGTTTCGCCGGCTGACCTGCTGCACGGGCGGTACCTGGTGCTGCGCCGCGGCAAGCGTTCGTTCGCGGGCGTTGAGCTGGGCGAATAGCCGAGTGTCGACGATGTGACGGGGGACGCGTCCGGCGGATTTGACGATCATCCCGCCGGACGCGTAACTTTCTCTCTGCCAGCGCGGAACGGGGCAAACGGGACGAAAGTCCTAAGCCCCAAGAACGAGCTGGTGACCGGGTCAGGCAGGGGTTCGCTTCTGTGAGGCACGGCCGGGCGGGGCCCACCGGATTGGCCGCGAGGCGGATTTGGTGCGGCGAGACCGACCGGGTAAGGTTTACGACCGGCAGGGCACCGGGCGAGCCTGCGGGAAACCGCAGCGGCCGGCCTGCCAAATCCGTGACGAGAGCGGCGCGAGCCGGTCGAGACATGGTGCCCGCACGACCGGACGAAGCATGACGAACTGGGAAACACCGGTTTGACACAGCGGAAACCGGCGGGTAACGTAGTAAAAGTGCCTGGCGCTGAAAGCGTGAGGCACGCAGAGCGGTAAAGCCCCGGTTGGGGTTCCACCGAGTGTGGGGCTTCTGGTCGGTGTGTGGTTGTTCTTTGAGAACTCAACAGGGTGCTTGTAAAGCCAGTGCCAATTATGATTTATACCCCGGACTGGTCAGACTGTTTGGTTTGGCTGGTTGGGATTCCTTTGGCAACAATTTGTTTGTTGCCGGGATAGCTGTTCAACTAATTTTTTGTTGGAGAGTTTGATCCTGGCTCAGGACGAACGCTGGCGGCGTGCTTAACACATGCAAGTCGAGCGGAAAGGCCCTTCGGGGTACTCGAGCGGCGAACGGGTGAGTAACACGTGAGCAACCTGCCCCAAGCTTTGGGATAACCCTCGGAAACGGGGGCTAATACCGAATATTACTGCTGGTCGCATGGCTGGTGGTGGAAAGTTTTTCGGCTTGGGATGGGCTCGCGGCCTATCAGCTTGTTGGTGGGGTGATGGCCTACCAAGGCGACGACGGGTAGCCGGCCTGAGAGGGCGACCGGCCACACTGGGACTGAGACACGGCCCAGACTCCTACGGGAGGCAGCAGTGGGGAATATTGCACAATGGGCGGAAGCCTGATGCAGCGACGCCGCGTGAGGGATGACGGCCTTCGGGTTGTAAACCTCTTTCAGCAGGGACGAAGCGAGAGTGACGGTACCTGCAGAAGAAGCACCGGCCAACTACGTGCCAGCAGCCGCGGTAAGACGTAGGGTGCGAGCGTTGTCCGGATTTATTGGGCGTAAAGAGCTCGTAGGCGGCTTGTCGCGTCGACCGTGAAAACTTGGGGCTCAACCCCAAGCCTGCGGTCGATACGGGCAGGCTAGAGTTCGGTAGGGGAGACTGGAATTCCTGGTGTAGCGGTGAAATGCGCAGATATCAGGAGGAACACCGGTGGCGAAGGCGGGTCTCTGGGCCGATACTGACGCTGAGGAGCGAAAGCGTGGGGAGCGAACAGGATTAGATACCCTGGTAGTCCACGCTGTAAACGTTGGGCGCTAGGTGTGGGGGGCCTCTCCGGTTCCCTGTGCCGCAGCTAACGCATTAAGCGCCCCGCCTGGGGAGTACGGCCGCAAGGCTAAAACTCAAAGGAATTGACGGGGGCCCGCACAAGCGGCGGAGCATGCGGATTAATTCGATGCAACGCGAAGAACCTTACCTGGGTTTGACATGGCCGCAAAACCTCCAGAGATGGGGGGTCCTTCGGGGGCGGTCACAGGTGGTGCATGGCTGTCGTCAGCTCGTGTCGTGAGATGTTGGGTTAAGTCCCGCAACGAGCGCAACCCTCGTTCGATGTTGCCAGCGCGTTATGGCGGGGACTCATCGAAGACTGCCGGGGTCAACTCGGAGGAAGGTGGGGATGACGTCAAGTCATCATGCCCCTTATGTCCAGGGCTTCACGCATGCTACAATGGCCGGTACAATGGGCTGCGATACCGTGAGGTGGAGCGAATCCCAAAAAGCCGGTCTCAGTTCGGATCGGGGTCTGCAACTCGACCCCGTGAAGTCGGAGTCGCTAGTAATCGCAGATCAGCAACGCTGCGGTGAATACGTTCCCGGGCCTTGTACACACCGCCCGTCACGTCACGAAAGTCGGCAACACCCGAAGCCGGTGGCCCAACCCTTGTGGAGGGAGCCGTCGAAGGTGGGGCTGGCGATTGGGACGAAGTCGTAACAAGGTAGCCGTACCGGAAGGTGCGGCTGGATCACCTCCTTTCTAAGGAGCACCTTCCACCGAAAGGTGGTAAGGAGCCCGCGGTCCACGAGTGTTGGGCCGGGGTGCTCGAATGGCGGAGACACTGGCAAGTTCTGCCCTGGCAACGGCCGGCGGCGCCTAGTACAGCCACTCTTTGGGGTGGTGGGAACGGTGGCTTCTGGTGCGGCTGGGGGGGATGTGAGCACCCTGTTGGGTCCTGAAAGAACAACCATGGTGTTGTTGTTTCAGAGCCTTGTGCGTGGTCTGGGATCACGCGGGGTTGCCAGGCATGGCCTGGCCCCACATACCGCTGGTCCTGGAGGACTGGGTTTGGTGTGGGGCGGATCGGGTTGTGGGTTGGTCGTTTGTTGAGAATTGCACAGTGGACGCGAGCATCTTTGTGGTCAAGTTGTCAAGGGCGAACGGTGGATGCCTTGGCACCAGGAGCCGATGAAGGACGTGGGAGGCCGCGATAGGCCTGGGGGAGCTGTCAACCGAGCTGTGATCCCAGGGTGTCCGAATGGGGAAACCTGGCACCAGTCATGTGGTGTCACCCACACCTGAACACATAGGGTGTGTGGAGGGAACGCGGGGAAGTGAAACATCTCAGTACCCGTAGGAAGAGAAAACAAATAGTGATTCCGTGAGTAGTGGCGAGCGAAAGCGGATTGAGGCTAAACCGGCTGCGTGTGATACCTGTCAGGGGTTGCGTGGTCGGGGTTGTGGGACCCTGCTGAACAAGCTGACACTTGTTCGAGGAGTTACAAAGTCAGTGGCTAGTCGAACAGTCTGGAATGGCTGACCGTAGACGGTGAGAGTCCGGTAGGTGAAAGTTGCTGACCTTCTGTGGGTGTTCCCGAGTAGCGGCGGACCCCTGAAATCTGCCGTGAATCTGCCAGGACCACCTGGTAAGCCTAAATACTTCCTGGTGACCGATAGCGGACGAGTACCGTGAGGGAATGGTGAAAAGTACCCCGGGAGGGGAGTGAAATAGTACCTGAAACCGTTCGCCTACAATCCGTCGGAGCCTTGCGGGGTGACGGCGTGCCTTTTGAAGAATGAGCCTGCGAGTTAGTGGCATGTGGCGAGGTTAACCCGTGTGGGGGAGCCGTAGCGAAAGCGAGTCTGAATAGGGCGATTCAGTCGCGTGTCCTAGACCCGAAGCGGAGTGATCTAGCCATGGGCAGGCTGAAGCGCGGGTAAGACCGCGTGGAGGGCCGAACCCACCAATGTTGAAAAATTGGGGGATGACCTGTGGTTAGGGGTGAAAGGCCAATCAAACTCCGTGATAGCTGGTTCTCCCCGAAATGCATTTAGGTGCAGCGTCGCGTGTTTCTTGCCGGAGGTAGAGCACTGGATGGTCTAGGGGGCCCACAAGCTTACCGAAATCAGCCAAACTCCGAATGCCGGTAAGTGAGAGCGCGGCAGTGAGACTGCGGGGGATAAGCTTCGTAGTCGAGAGGGAAACAGCCCAGATCACCAGCTAAGGCCCCTAAGCGTGTGCTAAGTGGAAAAGGATGTGGGGTCGCATAGACAACCAGGAGGTTGGCTTAGAAGCAGCCACCCTTTAAAGAGTGCGTAATAGCTCACTGGTCAAGTGGTTCCGCGCCGACAATGTAGCGGGGCTCAAGCACACCGCCGAAGCTGTGGCATTCACATTTTATCCTCGCGTGCCCTTGATGGTGCGTGCAGGTGTGTGGATGGGTAGGGGAGCGTCGTGCCGCGAGTGAAGCAGCGGGGTGACCCAGTTGTGGACGCGGCACGAGTGAGAATGCAGGCATGAGTAGCGAAAGAAGGGTGAGAAACCCTTCCGCCGGATGACCAAGGGTTCCAGGGCCAGGCTAATCCGCCCTGGGTGAGTCGGGACCTAAGGCGAGGCCGAGAGGCGTAGTCGATGGACAACGGGTTGATATTCCCGTACCCGCGAAAGAGCGTCCCTGATGAACCTCGTTGTGCTAACCACCCGAACTTGGTGAGGTCTTCGGACTGATCTGGGGGAGCGTGGGAACCTGGCGGGTAGTAGTCAAGCGATGGGGTGACGCAGGAAGGTAGCTGAGCCCGGCCGGTGGTTGTGCCGGGGTAAGCGTGTAGGCCGTGGTGTAGGCAAATCCGCACCACATGTGGGCTGAGACGTGATGCCGAGCCGATTCAGGTGAAGTCAGTGATCCTATGCTGCCGAGAAAAGCCTCTAGCGAGTTCTTAGCGGCCCGTACCCCAAACCGACACAGGTGGTCAGGTAGAGAATACCGAGGCGATCGGGCGAACTGTGGTTAAGGAACTCGGCAAATTGCCCCCGTAACTTAGGGAGAAGGGGGGCCGGAGACGTGAAGCCCCGCGCGGGTGGAGCGTTGTATGGCCGCAGAGAGCAGGGGGAAGCGACTGTTTACTAAAAACACAGGTCCATGCGAAGAAGTAATTCGATGTATATGGACTGACGCCTGCCCGGTGCTGGAACGTTAAGGGGACCTGTTAGCTCTTCGGGGCGAAGCGGAGAACTTAAGCGCCAGTAAACGGCGGTGGTAACTATAACCATCCTAAGGTAGCGAAATTCCTTGTCGGGTAAGTTCCGACCTGCACGAATGGCGTAACGACTTCCCCACTGTCTCAACCACAGGCCCGGCGAAATTGCAGTACGAGTAAAGATGCTCGTTACGCGCGGCAGGACGGAAAGACCCCGGGACCTTTACTATAGCTTGACATTGGTACTCGAATTAGCTTGTGTAGGATAGGTGGGAGCCGGTGAAGTCCATACGCCAGTATGGGTGGAGGCAATCTTGAAATACCACTCTGGTTGATTTGGGTATCTAACTTCGGACCGTTATCCGGTTCAGGGACAGTGTCTGGTGGGTAGTTTAACTGGGGCGGTTGCCTCCTAAAAGGTAACGGAGGCGCCCAAAGGTTCCCTCAGCCTGGTTGGCAATCAGGTGTTGAGTGCAAGTACACAAGGGAGCTTGACTGTGAGACTGACAGGTCGAGCAGGGACGAAAGTCGGGACTAGTGATCCGGCACTTGCGAGTGGAAGCGGTGTCGCTCAACGGATAAAAGGTACCCCGGGGATAACAGGCTGATCTTCCCCAAGAGTCCATATCGACGGGATGGTTTGGCACCTCGATGTCGGCTCGTCGCATCCTGGGGCTGTAGCAGGTCCCAAGGGTTGGGCTGTTCGCCCATTAAAGCGGTACGCGAGCTGGGTTTAGAACGTCGTGAGACAGTTCGGTCCCTATCCGCCGTGCGCGTAGGATACTTGAGAAGGGCTGTCCCTAGTACGAGAGGACCGGGACGGACGAACCTCTGGTGTGCCAGTTGTCCTGCCAAGGGCACGGCTGGTTAGCTACGTTCGGAAGGGATAACCGCTGAAAGCATCTAAGCGGGAAGCCTGCTTCAAGATGAGGTATCCCACCCACCTTTGGTGGGGTAAGGCCCCCAGCTAGACGACTGGGTTGATAGGCCGGAAATGTAAGCCCGGTAACGGGTTCAGTTGACCGGTACTAATAGGCCGAGGACTTGACTACTAAGCTGCTACGCGTCCACTGTGCAACTCTGAACGAGCGAACACCCGTGACATGTGTGTTGCTGGGGTTGTTTGATATGTTCATAGAGTTACGGCGGTCATGGCGGAGGGGAAACGCCCGGTTACATTCCGAACCCGGAAGCTAAGCCCTCCAGCGCCGATGGTACTGCACTCGTGAGGGTGTGGGAGAGTAGGACGCCGCCGGACAAACTTCCAGTCGAGGGCCGCCCCATGAGGGTCGGCCCTCGACTGCGTAGCGCCATTGGTGGCGCAATCAGGAAGGATGTACCTGTGAGTTCAGGACCGCAGGGCGGAGACCGTCCCCGTCGATACGAAGACCGTACTGACGGTGCGGGCGGACGCGACCGCGGCCCACGCCGCGACGACCGAGACCGGCCCCCGTACCGGGGCGACCGCGACAGCGGCGGCGGCACCCGCGGCGGATACGCCGGCGGCCGCGACTCTGGTTCCCGTGGCGGCGACCGGGACAGCTCGCGCTCCAGCGGCCCACGTGAGGGTGGTTACCGCGGCGGCGACCGCCGCGAGGGTGGCTTCCGCGGGGGTGACCGCCGCGAGGGCGGTGGCTTCCGTGGCGGCGACCGCGACAACTCGCGCTCGGGTGCCCCGCGTGACGGTGGTTTCCGGGGCGGTGACCGCGACGGCTCTCGTTCCAGCGCCCCGCGTGAGGGTGGTTTCCGTGGTGGTGACCGTCGTGAGGGCGGTGGCTTCCGTGGTGGTGACCGTGACGGTGGTTTCCGTGGCGGTGACCGTCGTGAGGGCGGTGGCTTCCGTGGCGGCGACCGTGACGGTGGTTTCCGTGGCGGTGACCGTCGCGAAGGCGGTTTCCGCGAGGGTTCTCGGCCTGGTGCGTCCCGCGAGGGTGGCGGCTTCCGTGGTGGTGACCGCGAGGGTGGTTTCCGCGGGGGCGATCGTCGTGAGGGCGGTGGCTTCCGTGGTGGTGACCGCGAGGGTGGTTTCCGCGGCGGTGACCGCCGTGAGGGCGGCGGCTTCCGAGGCGCTGATCGTCGCGAGAGTGGTGACCGCGAGGGTGGTTTCCGTGGCGGTGACCGTCGCGAAGGCGGTTTCCGCGAGGGTTCTCGGCCTGGTGCGTCCCGCGAAGGTGGCGGCTTCCGTGGTGGTGACCGCGACGGTGGTTTCCGCGGTAGCGACCGTCGCGAAGGTGGTTTCCGCAGCGGCGACCGTGATGGTTCGCGCTCCGGAGCTCCTCGCGAGGGTGGTTTCCGCGGTGGCGACCGTCGTGAGGGCGGCGGTTTCCGTGGTGGTGAGCGCGACGGTGGTTTCCGTGGCGGCGACCGTGATGGTTCGCGCTCCGGAGCTCCTCGCGAGGGTGGTTTCCGTGGGGGCGACCGTCGTGAGGGCGGTGGCTTCCGTGGTGGTGAGCGCGACGGTGGTTTCCGTGGCGGTGACCGTGATGGTTCGCGCTCCGGAGCTCCTCGCGAGGGTGGTTTCCGTGGGGGCGACCGTCGTGAGGGCGGTGGCTTCCGTGGTGGTGACCGCGACGGTGGTTTCCGTGGCAGTGACCGTCGTGAGAGCGGTTTCCGCGAGGGTTCTCGGCCTGCTGCGTCCCGCGAGGGCGGTGGCTTCCGTGGTGGTGACCGCGAAGGCGGTTTCCCTGGCGGTGACCGTCGTGAAGGTGGCTTCCGTGGCGGCGACCGGGACAGCTCGCGGCCGAGCGGACCGCGTGACGGCGGCGCTCCTCGCGAGGGTGGTTTCCGCGGCGGTGATCGTCGTGAGGGTGGTTTCCGTGGCGGCGACCGCGACGGCGGCTTCCGCGGCGGTGATCGTCGCGAGGGTGGTGTCCGTGGCGGCGACCGTGACGGCGGCTTCCGTGGCGGTGATCGTCGCGAGGGTGGTTTCCGTGGCGGCGACCGTGACGGCGGTTTCCGTGGTGGTGAGCGCGAGGGCGGTTTCCGTGGCGGCGACCGCCGCGAGGGTGGCGCGCCCCGTGCGGGCGGTTTCCGTGGTGGCGACCGTGAC
Source organism: Micromonospora chokoriensis (assembly GCF_900091505.1). Lineage (NCBI taxonomy): Bacteria > Bacillati > Actinomycetota > Actinomycetes > Micromonosporales > Micromonosporaceae > Micromonospora > Micromonospora chokoriensis. The sequence goes on along the minus strand of NZ_LT607409.1, from coordinate 5,688,941 downwards.
AGCGGCTACCGGGGCGGTGACCGTGACGGCGGCTACCGGGGCGGTGACCGGGCGGGTGCTTCCCGCTCTGACGAGCGACCGCGTCGCGAGGGCGAGTTCCGCCGGGACGACCGCGCGGGTGGCGCCGAGTCGTTCGAGGGCGGCCGTAGCTCTGCCCCGGCTCTGCCGGATGACATCGTCGCGACCGACCTCGACAAGGACGTTCGCGCTGAGCTGCTCTCGCTGAACAAGCCGGTCGCCGAGACGGTGGCTCGCCACCTGGTCGCCACCGGTCAGTTGATCGACGAGGATCCGGCGGAGGCGTTGGCGCACGCGTTGGCCGCCCGGCGGCTCGCGTCGCGCATCTCCGCCGTCCGCGAGGCTGTCGGCCTGGCCGCGTACCACGCGGGGGAGTGGCAGACGGCGATCGCCGAGCTGCGCACGTACCACCGGATGACCGGGCTGCAGAGCCACCTGGCGGTGCTCGCGGACTGTGAGCGGGCTCTGGGCCGGCCGGAGCGGGCCATCGACCTGTTCCGTGGTGCCGACCGGGAGAAGCTGGACCAGGCTGTGGCGATCGAGCTGTTGATCGTCGCCGCCGGTGCGCGGGGGGACCTCGGCCAGAAGGACGCCGCGGTCGCGATGCTCCAGGTCCCGGACCTCACCAGTGAGGCCACGGTGCCGTGGACGGCCCGGCTGCGGTACGCGTACGCCGACGCGTTGCTCGCCGTGGGCCGGCGTGAGGAGGCCCGCGAGTGGTTCTCCCGCGCTGCCGACGTCGACACCGAGGGTGAGACCGACGCCGCCGAGCGGCTGCTGGAGCTCGACGGTGTCGTCATCGAGGGCGACGAGGAGGACGAGGCCGCGGAGGAGATCGCCGCAGGCCCGGGTACTCCCGGGGCGGTCCCGGCCCGACCCGACGCCGACCTGACCGGCGACGACGACGAAGACGACGACCGCGAAGACGACGACCGCGAAGACGACGAAGACGACGAAGACGACGAGGACTTCGACGACGACGAGCAGGACGATGTCGTCGGTCGCTCCGGTGATGACGAGGGCTTCGACGACGAGGACGAGGATCGTCACCCGGACGAGGCCGCGCCCAGCGCTGCCGCGGACGCCGACTCCGACGGCACGGCGACGTCCGGCAACGCGGTCGACACCGAGCGGACCGCGCCGGCCGGCACCGACGAGTCGGGGTCGACGCAGCGATGAGCGCGGACGTCGGGGAGCGGCTGGTCGACGGGTACACCCTGGTCGTCTTCGACCTGGACGGTGTGATCTACCTGATCGACCGGCCGATCCCCGGCGCCGTCGAGGCGGTGGCCCGGCTGCACGACGAGAACGTGGCCGTGGCGTACGCCACCAACAACGCGTCCCGTCGGTCCAGCGAGGTCGCGGCCCTGCTGACGGGCATGGGTGTGCCGGCTCGACCGGAGGAGGTGCTCACCTCCGCGGCGGCGTCGGCCGAGGTGCTGCGCGACCGGCTGCCCGCTGGTACGCCGGTCCTGGTGGTCGGCGCGGAGGCCCTGCGCGCGGAGTTGCGCGCGGTCGGCCTGACGCCGGTCAGCAAGGCCGACGAGGATCCGGCCGCTGTGGTGCAGGGGTACGGCCCGCAGGTGGGTTGGGCGGAGCTGGCCGAGGCCTCGGTCGCGGTGCGGGGCGGTGCTCTCTGGATCGCCACCAACACCGACCGGACGCTGCCCAGTGGGCGGGGCCCGCTGCCGGGCAACGGTTCGCTGGTGGCCGTGTTGCGCACCGCGCTGGAACGCGACCCCGACGTGGTGGTCGGCAAGCCGGAGTCGGCGCTGTTCGAGACGGCAGCTCGACGTGCGGGCGACGGTCGGAGCCTGGTGGTGGGTGACCGGTTGGACACCGACATCGAGGGTGCCCGCCGCGCCGGTCTGGACAGTCTGCTGGTGCTCACCGGTGTCCATGGCGTACCGGATCTGCTGGCCGCGGAGCCGCGTCGGCGGCCCACGTACGTCGCGAGGGACCTGGCGGGGCTCTTCGACCCGGCGGCCGTTGTGCGGGTGCCGGGCCCGGCGGACGCCGGCGGTTGGTCGGTGACCGACCGCGACGGTGCGTTGGAGTTGGCGGGGTCGGGTCGGCCGTTGGACGCGGTGGCGGCGTTGTGTGCGGTGGCCTGGTCGGGGTCGGAGCCGGCGCTGCCGAAGATCCGCCCGATCGGTCCGGACGCGGCGCGCGCGGTGGAGAGCTTCGGTCTGAGCGCCACCGCCTGACCCCTGCCCGGGTCGGCGCGGCGTTCGTCAGAGCAGTTTGCGCAGCTTCATCAGGTCGAACGGGTTCGCCTTGATCGAGACTCGGCGGGAGGTCACCGCCTTGGTGACGTCGAGGTCGCCGCGGACCAGGGCGAGCAGGTCGTCGCTGGACGTGCTCAATGCGATCTTGGCCTTGGGGTCGTCGCCGTCGGCGAGCTCGACCAGCCGACCGCCGGTGATGCGGCCGTGGAACGCGGTGTCCAGGTCGGTGATGCGGCAGGCCAGCGTCCGGTCCAGATCGATCCGTTCGCGCACCGTCTCCGCGTTGCGGTCCAGCCGGGCGGCCAGCTCCTGCAACGCCTGCCGGCACTCGTCCACGCTGGCCACATGTCCCCCTCGCTGATCGCCACGCCGTCCTCGGCACCGTACCGCACGGCACAGTCCGGGGTGCCCGGTAGCGTGACACCTGCACACCCCGCCCCGTGGAAGGACTCAGGCATGCAGGACGCGTGGCGCGCCTACCTCGAACTGGCCATGGGCCTCACGGAGGCGCCCCGGAAGAAGGCCCAGGACGTGGCACGACGCCTCGTCGGCTCCGGTGGCGCGACCGCCGCCCAACTCCAGGCGCTCGGCGAGGAGCTGGTCACCACCGGCGCCGCCAACCGGGAGGCGCTGACCAAGCTGGTCCGCTTCGAGGTCGACCGTGCTCTCGGGGCGGTCGGCCTGGCAACCGCCGACGAGGTGGCCGAGTTGACCCGGCGGGTGCACGACCTGGAACGGCAGCTGCGCGAGGCGCGCGCCTCCGAGCCGGCGGACACGCCGACCGCCAGCCCGTCGGAGCAGGCGGACCCGACCCGCGCCGCGCGGCCCGGAGACCGTCTGGTGCCGTCCGACGGCCCGGCGGGTGCCCCGGTCTCCGCCCATGCTCCCGACAGGCCGGCGGCGGGACAGGCTACGCCCGACGAGCCGGCGGCGGGGCAGGCGGTGGCCGAGCAGTCGGCGGCCGTGCAGCCGGTGGCGAGGAAGGCCGTGGCCAAGAAGGCGGTCGCCAAGAAGGCCATCGCGAAGAAGCCGCCAGCGACGATCAGCCGCACCGACGACGAGACCCCGACCCCGGCGGCCATGCCCGCCAAGAAGGCGGTCCGTAAGCGGCCACCGGGCGTCACCGGATGAGCCGGCCCCACCCGCCGACCGGCGGCACGTTCCCGCCCCGCCCCGGCCCGCCGGCCGGTGGCGCCCCGCCCCGACCCGGGCCACCCACTGGCGGCGCGGCCCCGCCCCGCCCGGGTCCTCCTCCGGCCGGTGCCCGCCCCGGCCCGCCGGCGGAGCTCGGGGACGAGCCGGCACGGCACCCGGCGGTGGACGCCGCCGTGCAGGCCATGGCCAACGCCGCGACGCTCGCCCCGGCCGACCAGATCGCCCAGTACGAGGCGGCCTACGAGACGCTGCGGGAAACCCTCGCCACCATCGACCAGACCTGAGCGGCACGACCAGGCCTGAAGCAGATCCGGAGAACCACCCATGGCACGTCGTAACCGGTTGGACGCCGAACTCGTCCGGCGCGGTCTGGCCCGCTCCCGGGAGCAGGCCGCCGGGCTGGTGGAGGCCGGCCGGGTCCAGCTGCGCGGGGTGGTCGCGCGTAAGGCCGCCGCGATGGTCGACCCCGCCGATCCGCTGCTGGTGACGGGCGAGGACCCGGCCGAGGAGTACGTCTCGCGGGGTGGGCACAAGCTGGCCGGCGCGCTGGCCGCGTTCGCTGCCGGTGGGCTCCGGGTCGCCGGCCGGCGCTGCCTGGACGCGGGCGCCTCGACCGGCGGCTTCACCGACGTGTTGTTGCGCGCCGACGCCGCCGAGGTGGTGGCCGTGGACGTCGGCTACGGGCAGCTCGCCTGGTCGCTGCGCACCGACGAGCGGGTCCGGGTCCTGGAACGCACGAATGTTCGTACCCTCGTCCCGGACGCGATCGGTGGGCCGGTCGACCTCACGGTGGCAGACCTGTCGTTCATCTCGCTGCGGTTGGTGCTGCCGGCGTTGGCCGGCTGCACCCGCGACGACGGTGACCTGGCGTTGATGGTGAAGCCGCAGTTCGAGGTGGGCAAGGAGCGGGTCGGCGCCGGTGGTGTGGTCCGCGATCCGGAGCTGCGTGCCGAGGCGGTCCTGGACGTGGCTGCCGTAGCGGCCACGCTCGGCCTCGGCCTGGCCGACGTGGCGGCCAGCCCGCTGCCCGGGCCGAGCGGCAATGTGGAGTTCTTCGTATGGTTGCGCCGGGGCGCACCGCCGGCCGACCCGCAGCGGGTGCGGGCCGTGGTGGCGGCCGGGCCGGACGGCCCGACAGCGGCCGGCGACGTGCCGGACGTGACGGCGGCGGCGGAGGAGGTCGCAGGGTGAACGCGCGCAGTGAGGGCGCCGCGACGACACACGGTGGGAGTGGGGCGACGGTGGTGCGACGCCGCCCGGTGCGGGACGGGCGGGCGACCCGGTGAGCCGGACCGCTCTGCTGGTGACCCACACCGGCCGTCGTCGCAGCACGGAGCACGCCCGGTCGGTCGCGGCCGACCTGATCGACGCGGGTTTCGAGGTACGGGTGGTCGCCGACGAGGCCGAGGACCTCGACCTGCCCGGTGTGGTGCCGGTCGCCGGGCAGAAGGCCGCCGAGGGCGCCGAGATCGTCTTCGCGCTCGGCGGGGACGGCACCTTCCTGCGTGCCGCCGAGTTGGCCCGCCCGGCGAAGGCGCCACTGCTCGGCATCAACCTCGGCAAGGTGGGTTTCCTCGCCGAGGCGGAGATCGACGATCTGGACGTCGCGGTGCAGGACGTCGTCAGTCGCAACTACACCGTCGACGAGCGGCTCACCCTGGACGTCACCGCCGAGTTCGATGGCGGGCCGACCATCGAGTCCTGGGCGCTCAACGAGATCAGCATCGAGAAGGGCGAGCGGGCGCAGATGCTCGAACTGCTCGTCGACGTGGACGGGCGGCCGCTGTCCCGCTACGGCTGCGACGGTGTCGTCTGCGCCACCCCGACGGGCTCCACCGCGTACGCGTTCTCCGGCGGCGGCCCGGTGGTCTGGCCGGAGGTGGAGGCGCTGCTGCTGGTGCCGATCAGCGCGCACGCGTTGTTCAGCCGCCCGCTGGTCACCGCACCGACGTCCACTTTCGTGATCACCGTCGACCCGTTCACCACCCTGGCCGTGCTCTCCTGCGACGGGCGTCGGGTCTACGACCTGCCGCCGGGGGCCCGGGTGACGGTACGTCGGGGTGCCCTGCCGGTGCGCATCGTGCGGCTGCGGCCCCGACCGTTCACCGACCGGCTGGTCGCCAAGTTCGGCCTGCCCGTGCACGGTTGGCGTGGCAGCCGTCGGTGACAGCCCGCCGGTGCGCGGTCGGCGCGGCAGCCACCGGTGACAGCCTGCCGGCGCACCGCCCGGGCGGCAGCCGGTGACGATGACGCACACCGTGGGTGGACGGTGGTTGTCCACCTGGCGACATGTCGCCGCTGCGGCGGCTGGTGACTAGTGACCTGGTGACAGGCTCCGACGCAGACTCCGATCGGCCCTCATCTACGGATGGTGGGCCTGGAGGAGTAGAGGAGCACATCGCATGCACTGGTCCCCACGCTGGCTCGCCGTCGGCGCGGTCGGCGCGTTGGTGGTCGGCCTCGCCGCACCGGCGTCCGCCGACCCGCCCGCCCGGCCCACCGGCCCGACATCGGGCACGCCCACCCCGGGCGCCGCGCCCGTCCGCATCACGCTGATCACCGGTGACCAGGTCGACCTGGCACCGGCGGCGCCTGGTCGGGTCGCCGCCACCGTCCGCCCGGGACCCGGGCGCGAACGGATCTTCTTCCAGACCACGCAGGTCGACGGCACGCTGCGGGTGCTACCCAGCGACGCGCTGCCCTACGTGAGCAGCGGGGTCCTCGACGCCAACCTGTTCGACGTGCAGGAGTTGGCGGCCGACGGCTACGGCGACACGGCGCGGGGCAACCTGCCGCTGATCGTGCGGTACCAGGAGCCGGCCGCCGGTCGGGTGCGGCCGCTCGCCGGTGCCACCGACGCCCGCCCCCTGGAGAGCATCAACGGTGCGGCGCTGCGGGTGGGCAAGGGGGATCTCGGCGGTCTGTGGAGCTCGCTCGCCGGCACGCCGACCACCCGGACCACGGCCGCCGCGCCCCGGCTGGGCGGCGGCATCGCCCGGATCTGGCTGGACGGGAAGGTCCGTCCGACACTGGAGCACAGCGTGCCGCAGATCGGCGCGCCGACGGCCTGGGCAGCTGGCCGGGACGGCAGCGGTGTGAAGGTGGCGGTGCTCGACACCGGCGTCGACGCCACCCACCCCGACCTGGCCGGGCGGATCGCCGAGGCGCAGGACTTCTCCGGCAGCGGCAGCGCCCGCGACGGCCACGGCCACGGCACCCACGTGGCGGCCACCATCGCCGGCAGTGGGGCGGCGTCCGACGGGCTCCGCAAGGGCGTCGCCCCCGGCGCGCAGCTCCTGGTCGGCAAGGTGCTCGACGACGGCGGCTCCGGTTACGACTCGTCCATCATCGCGGGCATGGAGTGGGCCGCCCGCTCCGGCGCGAAGGTCGTCAACATGAGTCTCGGCGGCGGTCCGACCGACGGCACGGACCCGATGAGCCAGGCGGTCAACGACCTGTCCGCCGAGACCGGCGCGCTGTTCGTGATCGCCGCCGGCAACGCGGGTGAGGCGCGTACCGTCGGTGCGCCCGGCGCGGCCGCGGCGGCGCTCACCGTCGGCGCGGTGGACCGCGACGACAATCTCGCCGACTTCTCCAGCCGTGGTCCGCGGCTCGGTGACAACGGCCTGAAGCCGGAGATCACCGCGCCGGGCGTCGGCATCGTCGCCGCGCGGGCAGCCGGCACCACGATGGGTACGCCGGTGGGCGACGCCTACACGACCGCGTCCGGGACCTCGATGGCCACCCCGCACGTGGCCGGCGCGGCGGCGATCCTCGCGCAGGAGCACCCCGACTGGGCTCCCGGGACGCTCAAGGACGCGCTGGTCAGCACCACGAGGGCCAACCCGGCGTTGACGGTGTTCGAGCAGGGTGGCGGCCGGGTCGACGTGGCGCGGGCGCTCACCCAGCGGGTGTACGCTTCGGCGACCGTCGACTTCGGTCGGGTCGCCACCGGCGGCGACGCGGTCGAGCGGACCGTGACGTACACCAACGGGACTGGTGCGGCGCAGACCCTGCGGCTCGCGCTGGACCTGCGCAACCTGGACAGCGGTGCGGCCGATACCGACGGGGTCTCCGTCGGCTCCGGCACGGTGACCGTCGCGGCGGGTGGCAGTGTGGCGGTGCCGCTGCGGGCCGACCCGGCGAAGCTGGCCCGGGGCCCGCACGGTGGCTGGTTGGTGGCGACCGGTGCGGACGGTGTCGCCGTACGGACGCCGGTCGGGTTGACCGTGAGTGGTCCGTTGCACGAGGTCACCGTGAAGGTGTTGGACCGCAAGGGTCAGCCGGGGCTGTCTCCGGCGCTGACCCTGTTCGGTGAGCAGCCCGAGTCGGACTACTGGGGTTGGTGGCCGGGTGAGGGCACCCTGCGGGTCGAGGAGGGCACGTACCTGCTGACCGCGCTGGTGGAGCACGGCGCACCCCTGGACGAGCAGATGACCCAGACCGTCGAGCCGGAACTGGTCGTCGACCGGGACCTGACGGTGGTGCTCGACGCCCGCAAGGGCACGCCGGTGCGGATCGAGACGCCGAAGCCCAGCGAGCAGCGGGCCACGCTCAGCTACTACGTGCACCGGGTGTTGGGCAACGGTCGGCAGATCGACCACGGTGTGATGGCGTACAGCACGGTCCAGCAGGTCAACGTCACGCCGACCCGGCAGGTGCGGCAGGGTGAGTTCGAGTTCGCCTCGCGCTGGCAGCTCGTCGCGCCGATGGTGGACGCGACGGTCAGTGGGGTGTCCGGTCCGTCGGACATCAACCTGCTGGGCAGGTCCCCGGCGCCGACCGGTCGGCGTAAGCTGCCGCTGGTCTGGGCCGGTGTCGGCGCCCCCGCCGAGCTGGCCCGGGTGCGGGGGGCCGCCGCGCTCCTCACCGCCGACCCGAACCGGTCGGAGGAGGAGCAGGTAGCCGCCGCCGCGGCGGCGGGTGCCGCAGTGGTGTTGATCGTGCGTCCGGAGGACCAGACCGCGTGGACGGTGTGGCGGCCGGCTGAGGAGCGGCTGCCGATCCCGGCGATGGTGGTGGCGTACGACGACGGGCAGCGGTTGATTGCGGCGGCGCGTAAGGGTCGGGCGACGCTGGACCTGACGTTGACGGTGGACAGCCCCTACCTGTACGACGTGTGGCAGGTGTCGAAGGGGCGGGTGCCGGAGCGAATCGTGCACACGGTGACCGCGAAGAACACCGCGCAGGTGACCGCGAGCTACGGCGACACGGGCGCCGGGTGGGCCACCGAGGAGCGGTTCGGTTGGCGTCCGTGGCAGGAGTACGCCTGGAACGACGACCAGCGCCTGGTCCGCAACGGCACCACCCGGCAGGAGTTCGTCAGCGCTGGGGACACCTGGTGGCAGCACCGGGTGCTGCACAAGTCGATGTTCATGCAGTGGGGGAAGTTGACCGGTGGCCTGGCCCAGGAGCCCCGACGGTACGCCGCCGACGACCGGGAGACCGAGAGTTGGCACGCGCCGGTGGTCCGCCCGGCCGTGCCGGCCCGTGGGGCGCCGGTGCCCACCCGTACCGGCGACAGCCTGGACCTGCGGGTGCCCGAGTTCGTCGACGCGGGTGGGCACTACGCGGTGGCCGGTAACAGCGAGGAGTCGGACACCGTGGAGGCCCGGGTCAGTCGGGACGGGCAGCAGATCGCCGACCTGTCCGGCGGGTGGGCCCCGGTGCCCGCCACCGCGGGTCGGGCCCGCTATCGGCTGGACCTGACCACGAAGCGGTCCTCGGCGGAGTGGCGCTACGCCACCCGTACCGACACGGCCTGGGAGTTCACCTCGGCCCGTCCGTCGGGTGGGGCCGCCGCGCCGTTGTCGCTGTTGCAGGTGGACTACCAGGTGCCGGCGGATCTGCTCGGCACGGTTCGTGGCAACCGGCCGCACCAGGTGGCGCTGACCCTGCGTCAGCCGACCGGTGTGCCCGCGCCGACCGGCGCCAGCGTCCGGGTGCAGGTGTCCTTCGACGGGGGAGTCACCTGGCGTGACGCGCCGACGAAGGGGTCGGGCACCCGGTACACCGCGACCGTGCCGGCGGGGCGTGGAACGGTGTCGTTGCGGGTGCACGCCGCCGACCGGGCCGGCAACACCGTCGACCAGACGGTGCTCCAGGCGTACGGGCTGCGCTGACCGGAGGCCGGGGTGGGGTGGCCGTGGGCCGCCCCGCCCCGGCTCCGGGCGGTCAGAGCCAGCCGCGTCGGGCGACCTGGAACGCCAGCCCGGGTCGGGTGTCCACCCCGGCGGCGGCCATCAGGTCGGCGATGCGTCGTTGCACGGTCCGGCGGCTCACCCCGAGCTGCGAGGCGATGGACTTGTCGGGGACGCCGGCCACGAACAACGACAGCAGTCGTGCCTCGTCGGCGTCGGGCTGGTAGCCGTCGCCGGGTCGGTCCTCGGGGTCCGGCCGCCGACCCTCGGGCGCGGCGACGGTGAGGGGACCGTCGAGGCGCAGTCGGGTGGCGACCCGCCAGTGGCTCTCGAAGAGGGCGAGCAGCGCGTCGAGCAGTTGGCTGCGGCCGATCACGGCGGCGCTCGGCTCCCCGCCGTCGCGGTCGGGCACCAGCGGGCAGATGGCGGTGCTAGCGTCCACGATGGCCAGTCGGACGGGCAGCCGGTCCAGCACCCGGGCCTGCTCGCCGGCGGCGACGCCCTTGGCCAGGTCGGCCAACGCTCCCGGTTCCAGCAGCAGGTCACGCTCGTAGACGGCGCGGTAGCTGACCCCGCGGGCCAGCGCGTCGAACTCCTCGACGTTCTCCGGGCCGGCCATGGCCAGGGGGTTGGCGCGGCAGAACCACAGCACCTCGGTACGCGCCGAGTTCTGCAGGTCGCGCAGGCGGTCGCGGAGGACCCGGGCTCCGACGATCACCTCGACGAGGTGGTCGACGTGGTGCCGGCGCAACCCGGACCGGTACTCCTCGGCGAGTTGGGTGACCCGGTGCCGGGCGGCCTCCAGGTCCTCCTGGCGGCGCAGCAACGCGCCGCCGAGGGCGACGTCCGGGGCGGTCGGGAGCAGGGGCGCGTCCGGGTCGATGTCGGTGGGTTGTACCAGTCCCTTGGCGCGCAGCGCCTCGATCTGGGCGACGACCTGCTCGCGCGGCCGGTGCAGGCGACGGGCCAGGTCGTCGACGCGCGCCGCGGTGAGCTGGAGCAGGCAGCGGTAGAGCTCCTCCTCAGCCGAGGTCAGGCCGATCACGTCCAACACGGGGCAGAACTGTACGTCGGCCGGATGCCGGCCGCGCCGGGGCCCGTCGGCTGGTCAACTGTCGCCCCTCGCGTCTACTGTCGGTGGCTGTGCTGGAAGAGCTGCGCATCACCGGACTGGGCGTCATCGACGACACCACGCTGCCGTTGACCGGCGGGATGAACGTCATCACCGGCGAGACCGGTGCGGGCAAGACGATGGTGGTCACCGGCCTCGGTCTGCTCTTCGGCGGCCGGGCCGACGCCGGGCGGGTTCGTGCCCAGCCGGGTCGGGCGGTGGTCGAGGGGCGGTTGCGTCTGCTCGGGCGGGTCGCCGACGCCGTGCACGCGCGGATCACCGAGGCCGGTGGGGAGCCCGACGAGGACGGCTCGGTGCTGTTGAGCCGCACGGTGACGGTGGAGGGGCGCTCGCGCGCCCACGTCGGCGGTCGGAGCATGCCGGTGTCGATGCTCGGTGAGGTCGGCGAGCAGGCGGTGGCCGTGCACGGTCAGTCCGACCAGTTGCGCCTGCTGCGTCCGGCTGAGCAGCGGGCCGCGTTGGACCGGTTCGCCGGCCCGGAGCACGAGAAGCTGCTCGACGCGTTGCGGGAGTCGTACACGGGGTGGCGGCGGGTGGTCGACGACCTGGCCGACCGGCGGCGCAACGCCCGCGAGCGCAACCAGGAGGCCGACCTGCTGCGGTTGGGTCTCGACGAGATCACCCGGGTCGATCCGCAGCCCGGTGAGGACGACGAGCTGAAGACCGAGGCGCAGCGGCTGGAGCACGCCGAGGGGCTGCGGACGGCCGCGCAGATCGCCCAGCAGTGTGTGGCCGGTGGCGCGGAGGCCACCGACGAGACACCGGACGCGGCGGCGTTGCTCGGCACCGCCCGGCGGACCCTGGAGGCGCAGGCGGGCACCGACCCGGCGCTGGGTGACCTGGCGTCGCGCCTGGAGGAGGCGGCGACCCTGGTCACCGACGTGTCGGCGGAGTTGTCGGCGTACCTGGCGACGCTCGACGCGGACCCGGCCCGGTTGCAGCACGTCTACGAGCGGCGGGCGGCGTTGCGTGCCCTGACCCGTAAGTACGCCGACGACGTCGACGGGGTGATCGCCTGGGCTGACCGGGCGCGGACGCGGCTGTCCGACCTGGACACCTCCGACGACCTGTTGGACGAGTTGGAGCGTGAGGGTCAGCGCCTCGCGGTCGAGGTGGCGGACCTGGCCGGGCGGGTGTCGGCGTCCCGGCAGGAGGCGGCGCTGCGGTTCGCCGACCAGGTCACCGTGGAGTTGGCCGGGCTGGCCATGCCGCACGCGCGGATCGAGGTGGCGGTGCTGCCGCGCCCGGCGGGGCGGGCCGAGCCGACGTTGTCGGTCAACGGGGTCGAGGTGGGTGTCACCTCGGACGGCGGTGACGAGGTGGAGCTGCGGTTGCTGGCCCACCCGGGCGCGCCGTCGTTGCCGTTGCAGCGCGGGGCGTCCGGTGGTGAGTTGTCCCGGGTGATGTTGGCGATCGAGGTGGTGTTCGCCGGGTCGGGCGGCCCGCCCACGTTGGTCTTCGACGAGGTCGACGCGGGTGTGGGTGGTCAGGCGGCGGTGGAGATCGGTCGGCGGTTGGCCCGGTTGGCGCGTAGTCACCAGGTGTTGGTCGTCACGCACCTGCCGCAGGTGGCGGCGTTCGCCGACCGGCACCTGGTGGTGGCGAAGGACACCGGTGGCGCGGTGACGACCAGCGGTGTGCGGGTGGTGGAGGACACCGAGCGGGCTCGGGAGCTGGCCCGGATGTTGGCGGGTTTGCCGGATTCGGATCTGGGTATCGCTCACGCCGAGGAGCTTCTGGCCGTGGCCGCCAAGGAAAGGCGGCTGTGACGCCGCGTATTGTGAGCGCAAGCACACCGGCTTGTGCCGACGTGTGCTTCCCTGGGTAGGCGGCCCTGCTCAGGCATGTCGCGACAGAAAAGCCTGCCTCACATGCCAGGATGGTCACGATGCGTCTACCCACGTTGCGCCGGAACCGGAACCCCGAGCCGGGCAGAGTCCTCGGCACCGCGCGCCTTGATCGCCGGACGAAACGGCTGGTCGGCCGGCTGCGCCCCGGTGACATCGCGGTCATCGACCACGTCGACCTGGACCGGGTGGCGGCCGACTCGCTCGTCGCTGTCGGTGTCGGGGCGGTGCTCAACGCGAAGCCCTCGGTGTCCGGCCGTTACCCGAACCTCGGGCCGGAGGTGTTGATCGCCGCCGGCATTCCGCTGCTCGACGATCTCGGCGAGGGGGTCTTCGAGCGGATCCGCGAGGGCGACCAGGTCCGTATCGAGGGCAACACGGTCTTCGCCGGTGACGAGCCGGTGGCCCACGGCAGCCTCCAGGACGCCGAGTCGGTCGCCAAGGCGATGGCCGACGCCCGGGAGGGTCTGTCGGTGCAGTTGGAGGCGTTCGCCGCCAACACGATGGACTACCTGCGCCAGGAGCGCGACCTGCTGCTCGACGGGGTGGGCGTTCCGGACATCGAGACCCAGATGCAGGGTCGGCACTGCCTGATCGTGGTGCGCGGGTACGACTACAAGGCCGACCTGGACGTGCTGCGCCCGTACATCCGGGAGTTCAAACCGGTGCTCATCGGCGTCGACGGTGGGGCGGACGCGCTGGTCGAGGCCGGCTACACCCCCGACATGATCATCGGGGACATGGATTCGGTCACCGACGACGTGCTGCGCTGCGGCGCCGAGGTGATCGTGCACGCGTACCCGGACGGGCGGGCGCCCGGCCTGCCCCGGGTCAACGGTCTCGGCGTCCCGGCGATCACCTTCCCCGCCGCGGCGACCAGCGAGGACCTGGCGATGCTGCTGGCCGACGAGAAGGGCGCCTCGCTGCTGGTCGCGGTCGGCACCCACGCCACGCTGGTCGAGTTCCTGGACAAGGGGCGTGGTGGCATGGCCTCGACGTTCCTGACCCGGCTCAAGGTCGGTGGCAAGCTGGTCGACGCCAAGGGGGTGAGCCGGCTCTACCGGCAGAGCATCTCCGGTTCGTCCCTGTTGTTGCTGGTGCTGTCGGCGATCGCGGCGATGGCGTCCGCGGTGGCCGTGTCGACAGTCGGGAAGGCGTACCTCGGCGTGGTCGCCGAGTGGTGGGACAATCTCGTGTTCCAGCTGTACCGGCTCTTCTAGTTCCCGACCGATCAAGAGGCTGCAAGCGTGATCAACTTCCGCTACCACGTGGTGTCCCTCACCGCGGTCTTCCTGGCTCTGGCGATCGGCTTGGTGGTCGGCACAGCCGCCCTCAACGGCCCGGTCGCCGACTCGCTCGAGGGACAGGTCACCGGGCTGCGTAAGGACAACCAGAACTGGCGCCAGCAGGTCAACAACATGGAGAAGCAGCTCGCGCTGGAGGAGGACTTCGCCGAGGAGATCTCGCAGGTCATCCTCCCCGGCACCCTGACCGGGCGCCGCGTGCTGGTGCTGACGCTGCCCAACGGGCGCGACCACACCGAGGGCGTGCTCAAGAAGCTCCAGCAGGCCGGCGCCACCCTCACCGGGCGGGTCGAGTTGCAGGACAAGTTTATCAACCCGGACAACAACACCAACCTGCTGGAGTTGGCCGTCACCGCCGCCCGCCCGACCGCCCAGACCACCGGCCTGCCGGGCAACGGGCACGGTGTGGAGACGTCCAGCGCGTTGCTGGCCAGCGTCCTGCTGGACCGTCCCCAGGGGGTCGCGCCGGTCAGTGACGCCGACCGGCGGGCGGTGCTCGCCGCCTACAACAACGCCGGCTACCTGACCACCGACAACAACAAGGTCACCGGCTCGGCGGAGGCGGTCGTGGTGGTCAGTGGCCAGCCGTACGTCGACAAGGACTCCGAGAAGCGGGACGAGTCGGTCGTCAAGATCGCCGAGCAGTTCGACCGGACCGGGTCGATCGTGGTGGCCGGGAAGGGTTCCGTCGGCGGCAACCTGGTGTCCGTGGTCCGTGGTGACCCGGTGCTCGCCCAGACCATCTCGACGGTCGACAACGCCAACACCGTGCAGGGTCAGCTGGTCACCAGCCTCGCCCTGGTGGAGCAGCTCACCGAGAAGAAGGCCGGGCAGTACGGCGTCGGCGACAACGCGCCGTCCCTGCTGCCTAAACTGCCCCAGTGAGCGAACGACGTACTCCGGTGTCCGTAATCGACGTGCGCGAGCGAGCGGGCCTGACACGCGGCAGGGTGGCGGCATGAGGATGCTTGGTCGGTTGCTGCTCGTCGGCGCCGGCGCCGCGGCGGCCCGGTACGCGCTGCGTGAGGTCCGCACCTCGCCGGCGGGGCCGGCATTGGAGCGCACCAACTTCCGGGGCCGCACGGTCAGCCTGGCCGCCGGGCCGGCGCTCGCCGCGGGTGCGGCGGCCGTCGGCGCGTTCGGTGCCACCAGCGGCCCCTCCGGTGGGGCGGCGCTGGTCGCCGGCCTCGGGGCGGGTGCCGTCGGCCTGTACGACGACGTGGTGGGCGCGCGGCCGGAACAGAAGGCGGCGAAGGGTTTCGCTGGTCACCTCGCCGCGCTGCGTGAGGGGCGGGTCACCGCCGGCCTGGTGAAGGTGGCCGGGGTGGGTGCCGCCGGCCTGGGCGCGGCGGCGCTGCTGGCCGCCGACCAGCGGGTCGCGGCGCACCCGCGCCGGCAGCGCCACGGCGCGGTCGGTCGGGGCGTCGACGTGCTCCTGGGCGCCGGGGTCATCGCCGGCACGGCCAACCTGCTCAACCTGCTCGACCTGCGGCCGGGCCGGGCCATCAAGTCCGGGCTGCTGCTCGCCGCGCCGCTGACCGGTGGGCCGCACGGCGGGATCGCCGCGGGTGCCGCCGGTGCCGCCGCCGGTCTGCTCCGCGACGACCTGGGCGAGGACGTGATGCTCGGTGACAGCGGGGCGAACGCCCTCGGGGCGCTGCTGGGTGTCGCGCTCGCCGCCCGTACCGGCCCGCTCGGCCGGGCCGGTCTGCTCGCGGTGCTCGCCGGGCTCACCGCCGCCAGTGAGAAGGTCAGCTTCACGGCGGTGATCCAGCGGACCCCGGGGCTGCGCGAGCTCGACGCACTGGGCCGACGCGCCGACTGACGTGACCCGACCGGCCCCCCTCGCCGGCGCCGGCCGGCTGGCCGGGGCAGCCGCGCTCATCGCCGTCCTCACCGTGGCCAGCCGGCTGGCCGGCTTCGGCCGCACCGCCCTGTTCACCTGGAGCCTCGGCAACACCGACCTCGGCGGCACCTACGTGGTGGCCAACGCGGTGCCGAACTTCATCTTCGAGATCGTCGCCGGTGGCGCGTTGGCCAGCCTCGTCGTACCGCTGCTGGCCGGCGCTGTCGCGGCCGGCGACCGGACGACGGTGGCCCGGACCACCGGCGCGCTGCTGACCTGGACGCTGGCCCTGCTGGTGCCGCTCGCGGTGCTGGTGGTGCTGCTCGCCGGGCCGGTGGTCGAGTCGCTCGGGCACCATCTGACCGCCGCCCAGCAGCAGAGCGGCATCCGGATGTTGCGGATCTTCGCACCGCAGTTGCCGCTGTACGGGGTGGGCATCGTGCTCACCGGGGTGTTGCAGGCGCATCGGCGCTTCGCCTGGCCGGTGCTCGCGCCGCTGCTGTCCAGCCTCACCGTGATCGTGGTCTACCTGGGGTTCACCGCGACGCAGGGGCGCAACGCGACGGTCGGCGGGGTGAGTCGGGGCGGTGAGCTGCTGTTGTCGGTCGGTACGACCCTCGGCGTGGTGGTGCTGTCGTTGTCCCTGCTCATCCCGGTCAGCCGGCTGCGCCTGGGGATGCGGCCCGGGTTCGGGTTCCCGGCCGACGCGCGGGCCCGGGTCGGCGGGTTGGCGGTGGCCGGCGCGGTCACCGTCACCACCCAGCAGATCGCCCTGATCGTCAGCCTGAACCAGGTCACCGCCGGAGCGCGGAGCAACCCGGGCGTCTACAACCTGGCGCAGACCGTCTACCTGCTGCCGTGGGCGGTGCTGGCGGTGCCGTTGGCGGTCGCGGCGTACCCGACGCTGGCGGCGGCACGGGCCGCCGGTGACGAGGGTGCCTACCGGGCGACGCTGGCACCCGCCGTGCGGGGGGTGCTGCTGTTCAGCTTCCTCGGCACCGCCGCGTTGATCGGCACCGCCGGGCCGGTCGGGTATTTCTTCTTCCCGGCGTCCACCGCGTCGACGGCCGCCGCCGCGATCATCGGGTACGCCCCCGGGCTGGTCGGTTACGGCCTCTTCGCGGTGCTCACCCGGGCGCTGTACGCCCGAGGGGAGACCCGGGCGGCGACGGCGGCCACCGCTGTGGGCTTCCTGGTGGTGCCGGCCGTCGTCGTGCTGTTCGGCGCGCTGCTGCCGCTGCGGGACCGGGTGTTCGCGGTCACGTCCGCCACCTCGGTGGGGATGCTGGTGCTCGGGGCGTTGCTGCTCCTGGCGGTGCGGCGCAGCGCCGGGCGGCCGGCGCTGGCCGGCGCGGCACGGGCCTCGGGCGCCGGTGTGCTGGCCGGTGTGCTCGCCGCGCTCGCCGGGTGGGGGCTCAGCCGCTGGCTCGACTCGTCGGACGGCGGCACCCCGACGATGGCGGCGGCACTCGGTCAGGGCATGCTGTCCGGGGTTCTGGTCGGGGCGGTGTTCCTCGCCGTGGTCTGGTTCGTCGACCGGCGGGACGTGGCGCCACTGCTCGCCGGGGTGCTGCGGCGTCTGCGTCGACGCGGAGGTCGGGGCGGCGGTCCGACGGCCGGTGCGGTCTCCCCGGAGCGGGACGATGGGAAGGAGACGGCGGCGCGATGAGTGAGCCAGCTCTGTCCGCCGGGTGGTCGGGCACTGTCGCGTTGGTGCTCGCGTCCAGCACCGGCGGGGTCGGCCAGCACGTGCGGTCGGTGGCGCGTGGCCTCGTCGCCGGCGGTGCCACCGTCCTGGTCTGCGGGCCGGCGGCGACCCAGGAGCAGTTCGACCTCACCGGGGTCGGTGCGCGTTTCGCGCCGGTGGAGATCCCGGCCAGCCCGACGCCCGCCGACGCCCGGGCGGTGCTCGCCCTGCGCCGGGTGCTCACCACCTCCGGGGTCGACGTGGTGCACGCCCACGGCCTGCGCGCCGGGCTGGTCGCCGTGCTGGCCCGTCCCACCGCGCCGCTGATCGTCACCTGGCACAACGCGGTGCTCGCGGGCGGTCTGCGCGGCGGGGTGTCCCGGCTCGTGGAGCGGGTGGTGGCCCGGGGCGCGCGGGTGGCGCTGGGCGCCTCCGAGGACCTGGTGCGGCGGGCCGCCGCGCTGGGCGCCGCCGACGCCCGGCTCGCCCCGGTCGCCGCGCCGACGCTGCCCGCGCCGAGTCGACGCGCGGCGGCGGTCCGCGCCGAGTTCGGGGTGCGCCCGGACCAGCCGTTGATCCTGTCGGTGGGTCGGCTGCACCCGCAGAAGCGCTACGACGTGCTGATCGACGCGGCGGCCCGGTGGCGTACGCGTACCCCGCCGCCGGTCGTGGTGATCGCCGGCAGCGGGCCGGCGTATCTGCCGTTGGCCGCGCGGACCTCCGCGGCCCGTGCCCCGGTGACCCTGCTGGGGCACCGCACCGACGTGGCCGACCTGCTCGCCGGCGCCGACCTGGCGGTGGTGACCAGCGACTGGGAGGCCCGGCAACTCTTCGCCCAGGAGGCGCTGCGCGCCGGCGTGCCGCTGGTCGCGACCGCCGTCGGTGGGCTGCCGGACCTGGTCGGCGACGCCGCCACGCTGATCCCGCCGGGCGACGTCGACGCGGTCGACGCGGCGGTGCGGGCGCTGCTGGACGACCCGGCGGCCCGGGCCGAGCTGGGCCGGCGTGGCGCGCAGCGGGCGGCGACGTGGCCGACCGAGACCGACACCGTGGCCGCTCTGGCCGCCCTCTACGCCGAGCTGGCCGCCGACCGCGCCGGCCCGGCGGCCACCCCGGGCTCCGACGCCCCCAGAACGGGACACCGGTGATGCTGCGCCGAATCACCCCCGCCCTGCTGACCATCCTCGTGGTGTCGTTGGGCGTCGCCGCGCTCGCCGCGCGCCCGCCGCAGGACAGCCCGCGACGCACCGCCGACTTCGTGGTGCTGGCCGGGGTCGCGGGGCTGCGCTGGGAGGACGTGGACCCGCAGCGCACCCCGACGTTGTGGCGGATGGCCCAGGAGGGGTCGATCGGCTCCCTGTCGGTGCGCTCCGCACACCGACCCACCTGCCCGGTGGACGGCTGGCTGACAGTGGGAGCGGGCAGCTTCGCCGCGTGGAACGGCAGCCGCTCGCCGGAGGGCTGCCCGAAGGCGGGGGTGACCGTCGAACAACCGGACGGCATCGGCGCGAACCTGCCCGATCAGGAGAGCGTGGTCCAGCACAACCAGCAGCGCCTGCCGTGGGGCGCTCTGCCCGGCTCGCTGTCGGAGTCGGTGCGCTGCTCGGTCGCTGTGGGCCCGGGTGCGGCGGTGGCCGCCGCCCGCCCGTTCGGCCGCGTCGACAGGTACGCCCCGGCGTTGCCCGCCGACCCGCGGCCGCTGCTCGGCGCCTGCGTGCTGAGCATCGTCGACCTGGGCACTGTCGAGGGGACCGACGCGGCGACCCGCGCCGCGGAGGTCAGGGCGGCGGACGCGCAGCTGGCCCGGGTGCTGGCGGCCCGGCCACCGCGGTCGTTGGTGCTGGTCGCGGGGATCTCCGACACCGCCCAGTCGTCGCGGTTGCACGTGGCAGTCGCGCACGGGCCGGGCTGGGAGCGGGGTTGGCTCACCTCGGCCAGCACCGGCCGCGACGGCTACCTGCAACTGGTCGACCTCGCGCCGACCGCCCTCGCCGCGTTGGGTCGGCCGATGCCGGAGCGGCTCTTCCTGGGCCGTCCGGCGGTCAGCGTCGGTGGTCGTCCCGCCGACCTGGCCGAGGCGATCGACGCGCCGGCCGACGCCGATCGGGAGGCGGCCGCCCAGCGTGACGTCTCCGGGGTGTTCTTCGCGGTGCTGGCCGGGGTGCAGGTGCTGCTGGCGCTCGGGATCCTGCCGTTGCTGCGCCGGGCCCGCCCGCACGCCGGGCCGACCGGCCCGAACCCCGTCTCCGGGCGGATCGTGGCGGTGGTGGAGCTGCTGCTCGTCGCCGTGGCGGTGACGGTGCCGGCGGCGTTGCTGGCCGACGCGGTGCCCTGGTGGCAGGGCGACCACCCCGGGTGGATCTTCGCCGGGGTCACCGCGCTGCTGGTGGCGGCGGGCACCGCGGCGGTGCGGTTCGCCCCCGGGTACGCGGGCACCCTCGGCCCGCTCGGCGCGGTGGCCGGCCTCACCGCACTGGTCGTCGGGCTGGACGTGCTCACCGGGGCCCGCCTGCAGCTCAACGGTGTGGTCGGCTACTCGGCGTTGCAGGGCGGCCGGTACTCCGGGCTGAGCACGGTGGGGTTGGGCGTGTTCCTGGCCGGGGCGTTGCTCGCCGGGGGGTGGCTCGCCCAACGGGTGCCCAGGGGGTGGCGGCCGGCGGTGACGGTGGCCGTGGGTGGTCTCGCCGTGGTGGTGGTCGGCAGCCCGTACCTGGGCGCCGATCCGGTCGGCGCGATCGCGCTCACCGCCGGGGTGAGCGTCGCCGCGGTGATCAGCGCCGGTGGCTGGTTGACGATCAGCCGGTTGGCGTGGGCCGCGATGGCCGCCCTGGCGGTGGGTATCGGTTTCGGTGTGGTGGACCTGCGTCGCCCGCCGGCGGAGCGGGGAAGCCTGGGGCGGTTCCTCTCCGCGCTCGGTGACGGCACCGGCGGGTTCACCGTGCACCGGTCCAGCACGGAGAACTTCGAGACGTTGGTCAACAGCCCGCTGACGGTGCTGGCGCTGACCGGTGGGTTGCTGGTGTGGTTCGCCCTGTTGCAGCCGTGGGGTGGGTTGATGCGGCTGTTCGGCATCTACCCGGCGGTCCGGGCCGCGTTGGGCGGGACGGTGGTCGCCGCGGTGCTCGGTGGTCTGCTCGACGGCGCGGCGCTGGACGTGATGGGCGCCGCCGCCGCGGTGCTGGTGCCGATGGCTGTCCTGGCCTCGCTGCGGGTGCTCGGGCACGCCGCGGACCGTACCCGTCCGGTCCCGGGCCGGTTCCGTGAGAGCGGCGCCGACGACGACTCGGGCTCCGGCGGGGTCGGCCCGACCGGTGGGGATGACATCCCGACCGGCGGTGGGCCGTTGGGTGCGGCCCATCCCCGGCCGGTCAGCGGCCCGCCCGCGAGCGCACCGGCGGCGGCCCCGGCCCCGGACGCCCCGACCGCAGGCCCGGACGGCCCGGCGGAGCCGCCCGCGGGCGGGTCCGCCGTGGCGCCCCGGCAGGCCACCCGGTCATCGACCGAGGTTGCCGCTTCCTGAGCGCCGGATGACCCGCGGGTGTCGCAGCTGGGGTGCGGCCTGCGAGTACCCGTCCGGGAGGTGTTACCGTCGAATCCCGTGGATCGCGTGATCACTTTGCTGATCAAGCACGGCGGTCTGCATGACCGCGACAGACGACACGGGAGCAGGCCTTGGCCCCATCAGCACGGACGACCAGGCACATTTTCGTCACCGGGGGCGTCGCCTCCTCGCTGGGTAAGGGCCTCACCGCCTCCAGCCTCGGCAACCTGCTGACCGCGCGCGGGCTGCGTGTGGTGATGCAGAAGCTCGACCCCTACCTGAACGTCGACCCGGGGACGATGAACCCGTTCCAGCACGGTGAGGTCTTCGTCACCGAGGACGGCGCGGAGACCGACCTCGACGTCGGGCACTACGAGCGGTTCCTCGACCGGGCGTTGTCCGGCAAGGCGAACGTCACCACGGGTCAGATCTACTCCGACGTGATCGCCAAGGAGCGGCGCGGCGAGTACCTCGGCGACACCGTCCAGGTCATCCCGCACATCACCAACGAGATCAAGTCGCGGATCCTGGCGATGGCCGACCCGGACGAGGACGGTCAGCTCCCCGACGTGGTGATCACCGAGGTCGGTGGCACCGTCGGCGACATCGAGTCGCTGCCGTTCCTGGAGGCGATCCGTCAGGTCCGCCACGACCTCGGCCGGGACAACTGCTTCTACCTGCACGTCTCCCTGGTGCCGTACCTGGCGCCGTCGGGTGAGCTGAAGACCAAGCCGACCCAGCACTCGGTGGCGCAGCTGCGCAACATCGGTATCCAGCCGGACGCCATCGTGTTGCGCTGTGACCGGGAGATCCCGGAGAAGCTCAAGGAGAAGCTGTCGCTGTACTGCGACGTCGACCGCGAGGCGGTCGTGGCCGCACCGGACGCCCCGAGCATCTACGACATCCCGAAGGTGCTGCACCGCGAAGGGCTCGACGCGTACGTGGTGCGCCGACTCGGCCTGTCGTTCCGGGACGTGGACTGGACCAGCTGGGACGACCTGCTGGAGCGGGTGCACCGGCCCCGGCACACGGTCACCGTCGCGGTGGTCGGCAAGTACGTCGACCTGCCGGACGCGTACCTGTCGGTGAGCGAGGCGATCCGCGCGGCCGGCTTCGGTCACCGGGCCCGGGTGCAGCTCACGTGGGTGCCCAGCGACGAGTGCGTCACCCCGGCCGGCGCGGCGGCGGCCCTGGCGGGCGTCGACGGCATCCTCATCCCCGGTGGGTTCGGCGTCCGCGGCATCGAGGGCAAGATCGGCACCGCCCGGTACGCCCGGGAGAACGGCATCCCGCTGCTCGGCCTCTGCCTCGGCCTGCAGTGCATGACCATCGAGGTGGCCCGTCACCTGGCCGGTCTGGACGGCGCGAACTCGGCGGAGTTCGACGAGAAGGCGGCGCACCCGGTGATCGCCACGATGGCCGACCAGGAGGACATCGTCGCCGGCAAGGGCGACCTGGGCGGCACCATGCGGCTCGGGGCGTACCCGGCGACGCTGACCGAGGGCTCGCTCGTCGCCGAGGCGTACGGCAGCACCGAGATCAGTGAGCGGCACCGGCACCGCTACGAGGTGAACAACGCCTACCGGGACGCGCTGACGAAGGCGGGTCTGCACATCTCCGGCACCTCCCCGGACGGCCGGCTGGTCGAGTTCGTGGAGTTGGACCGCAGCCTGCACCCGTTCTTCGTGGCCACCCAGGCGCACCCGGAGCTGAAGAGCCGCCCGACCCGCCCGCACCCGCTGTTCGCGTCGTTCGTCAAGGCTGCCGTGGCGTACTCGCAGGCCGACCAGTTGCCGGTCGACCTGGACGCGGCGGCGGACGCCCCGTCGGCGCGTAAGGCCGCCCGCAACGGCGCCGCGACGAAGGCCGCTTCGGCCTCGTGAACGAGGGCAGCGAGCCAACCAGCGGGGGGCCGGCGTGAGCGGGCTGGAGCACCGCTACGAGGTGCGGTCGCGGCAGGAGCGCTACCGGGGGCGGATCTTCGACGTGGTCACCGAGGAGGTGACCATGCCCGGCGGCGGGACCGGGGTGCGTGACGTGGTGCGGCACGTCGGCGCGGTGGCCGTGGTGGCGCTCGACGACGCCGGTCAGGTGGTGCTGATCCGCCAGTACCGGCACCCGGTTGGGCGGCACCTGTGGGAGCTGCCCGCCGGGCTGATGGACGTCTCCGGTGAGGAGTTGCCGGCCGCCGCGTTGCGGGAGCTGGCCGAGGAGGCGGACCTCACCGCCGGGCGGGTCGACGTGCTGGTCGACCTGCACAGTTCGCCCGGGTTCACCAACGAGGTGGTGCGGGTCTTCCTGGCCCGCGACATCGCCGACGTGCCGGCCGACGAGCGCCACGAGCGCCACGACGAGGAGGCCGACCTCCAGGTCGTGCGGATCGACCTGGACGAGGCCGTCGCGATGGTCCTGGCCGGTGAGATCACCAACGCGTCCGCGGTGGCCGGGCTGCTCGCCGCGGCCCGCGCCCGGGACACCGGTTGGTCGACGGTGCGTCGGGCGGACGCGCCGCTGCCCCGCTGAGCAGCGCCGCCGGTCCGCACCGGTGAGGGGGTACGACGACAGGGGCCCCGCGGTCAGCCGCGGGGCCCCTGTCGTCGTTCTGGTTCAGGAGTCGCGCAGCGGACGGCCCTGTGCGTCGGTGCCGCCGTTGACCAGGATGAGGATTCCGTCGATGACGCCCCAGAGGGCGCCGAAGCCGCAGGTCACCACGCTCACGACGAGCTGGAGGACGGCGATCTTGGTGTGTCCGGTGTAGAACCGACCGGCACCGAAGGTGCCCAGCAGGATACCGAGGATGCCCGCGATGATCTTGCTCTTGTCGGAGACGCCCTGCGGGTACCCCGGCTGGGGGTACCCGGGCTGGTAAGGAGGAGTGGTCATGGGCGGACACACTAGTGATCCACTTGCCCGCTGTCCGCAACGCCACCCGACAGATGGGACGATGATGGCCGAACACTGTCCTGACGGCTGAGGTGGCCATCCGCCGCGGAGCCCGGGTCGGTGCCCTGACAGATCGTCAGGACACTCGGGCACCGGATGTCACTGTGCTGGCTCTCGGCGGCGCGGGGCGCGCCTAGACTGCCGCCGGCGGGACCGGTGGACCGCGGTGGCAAAGGGGCCGCTGCGGCACCGAGCAGTCGGGGGAGAGCAGCCCCGAAGAGAGGTGTCTGCATCGTGAAGGTCGGAATCCCACGCGAGGTCAAGAACCACGAGTACCGCGTGGCGATCACGCCAGCGGGCGTCAACGAGTTCACCCGCAACGGCCACCAGGTCTTCGTCGAGGCCGGCGCCGGTGAGGGCTCCAGCATCACCGACGAGGAGTTCGCCGCCGCGGGCGCGAAGATCCTGGACACCGCCGACGAGGTGTGGGGGACCGCCGAGCTGGTGCTCAAGGTCAAGGAGCCGATCGCCGAGGAGTACCACCGCATGCGTGAGGGGCAGGTGCTCTTCACCTACCTGCACCTGGCCGCCTCCAAGGAGTGCACCGACGCGCTCGTCGACCGCAAGGTCACCGGCATCGCGTACGAGACGGTGGAGCTGCCCGACAAGTCGCTGCCGCTGCTCGCCCCGATGTCCGAGGTCGCGGGCCGGCTCGCCCCGCAGGTCGGCGCGTTCTACATGATGCGTACCGGTGGCGGTCGGGGTGTGCTGCCCGGCGGTGTCTCCGGCGTGTACGCGGCCAAGACCGTCGTCATCGGCGCCGGTGTGTCCGGCCTGAACGCCGCCGCCATCGCGTTGGGCCTGCAGTCCGAGGTGCTGCTGCTGGACAAGAACGTCGCCCGGCTGCGGCAGGCCGACGCCATCTACCGCGGTCACCTGCAGACCATCGCCTCCAACGCCTACGAGGTCGAGCGGGCGGTGCTCGACGCCGACCTGGTCATCGGCGCGGTCCTGGTGCCCGGCGCGAAGGCCCCGAAGCTCATCAGCAACGAGCTGGTCTCCCGGATGAAGCCGGGCAGTGTGCTCGTCGACATCGCCATCGACCAGGGCGGCTGCTTCGAGGACTCGCGCCCCACCACGCACGCCGACCCGGTCTACAAGGTGCACGAGTCGATCTTCTACTGCGTGGCGAACATGCCGGGCGCGGTGCCGAACACCAGCACCTACGCGCTGACCAACGTCACCCTCCCGTACGCCCTGGAGTTGGCCAACCAGGGGTGGCGGCAGGCGCTGCGCAACGACCCGGCGCTGGCGCTGGGCCTGAACACCCACGACGGTCGGGTCACCTACGGCCCGGTCGCCGAGTCGCACGGCATGGACGTGCTCCCGCTGGCCGAGGTGCTGGGCTGACCGACTCCACAGTCGAACGGGCCGGTGCGGGCGACGAGCCCGCGCCGGCCCTGCGCCGTGCCGTGCGCGGCTACCTCGACCACCTCACCGTCGAACGTGGCCTCTCCGCGAACACGCTCACCTCGTACCGCCGGGATCTGGACCGCTACCTGACGACCCTGGCCGACGCCGGCGTCGCCGACCTCGCGTCGGTCGACGCCGGCCTGGTCGAGGCGCACCTGGCGCGGCTGCGCGCCGGCGACGACGACCACCCTCCGCTGGCGGTCACCTCCGCCGCCCGCGCGGCCAGCGCGGTCCGCGGCCTGCACCGCTTCGCGATGCGCGAAGGGCTCGCCGGCGCCGACCCCAGCCGCGACGTCCGCCCGCCCACCCCGCCCCGCCGGCTGCCCCGGGCCCTGCCGGTCGACGACGTGGTCCGGCTGTTGGACCTCGCCGGCCCCGCCACCGCGACCGGCGAGGACGCCCCCCGCGCGCTGCGCGACCGGGCGCTGCTGGAGTTCCTGTACGGCACCGGCGCGCGGATCTCCGAGGCGGTCGGCGCCGCCGTGGACGACCTCGACACCGACGAGGGCACCGTGCTGCTGCGCGGCAAGGGCGGCCGGGTGCGGTTGGTGCCGATCGGTGGGTACGCCGTCGACGCGGTCCGCGCCTACCTGGTCCGGGCCCGGCCGCTGCTGGCCGCCGCCGGCCGGGGCACCCCGGCGGTCTTCCTCAACGCCCGCGGCGGCGCTTTGTCCCGCCAGGGCGCCTGGGGCATCCTGCGGCAGGCCGCCGACCGGGCCGGGCTGCCCGTCGACGGGCCGGCCGCCGTGTCCCCGCACACCCTGCGCCACTCGTACGCCACCCACCTGCTCGACGGCGGCGCCGACGTCCGGGTGGTCCAGGAGTTGCTCGGCCACGCGTCGGTGACCACCACCCAGGTCTACACGTTGGTCACCGTGGAGCGGCTACGCGAGGTGTACGCCACCGCCCACCCGCGCGCCCGGGGCTGAACCCGGTAGCGGTCGGTGCCGACACGCCGGGCCGGTGCCGAACCCCCTGCTGGTCGGTGGCGTACAGTCGGCATCGGCGCGGACCTCCTGGAGCGACACGACCGGGGTGCGCAGCGGCGCCGCGAAGGACGTCGGACGGCTCCGACGCCGGGTGGGTCGTCGGGAGGGGGCAACGAGCACATGGCTGGCAATGGTGACCGTGCCGAGACCTGGACGTCGGAGCTCCGCGAGCAGCAGGCCACGCTCGGCGCGGATCTGGGTCCTGCGGATCCGGCTGCCTACACGATGCGCAAGCCCATCCCCGAGCCGATGCCCACCGACCGGCACGGCCCCGCGCGCATCATCGCGATGGCCAACCAGAAGGGCGGCGTCGGCAAGACCACCACCACGATCAACCTGGGCGCGGCCCTCGCGGAGTACGGGCGCAAGGTGCTGCTCGTCGACTTCGACCCGCAGGGCGCCCTCTCGGTCGGGTTGGGTGTCAACCCGCACAACCTCGACCTGTCCGTCTACAACCTGCTCATGCAGGACGACGTGACCGCCGAGGACGTCCTGATCAAGACCGACGTGGCGGGCCTGCACCTGCTGCCGGCCAACATCGACCTCTCCGCCGCCGAGATCCAGCTCGTCAACGAGGTGGCCCGGGAGATGGCCCTGGCCCGGGTCCTGCGCTCGGTGCGCAAGGAGTACGACTACATCCTGATCGACTGCCAGCCGTCACTCGGCCTGCTGGCGATCAACGCGTTGACCGTGGCGCACGGTGTGCTCATCCCCCTGGAATGCGAGTTCTTCAGCCTGCGCGGTGTGGCGCTCCTGCTGGACACCATCGACAAGGTGCGGGAGCGGCTCAACTTCGACCTGGAGTTGGAAGGCATCCTCGCCACCATGTACGACAGCCGCACCACGCACTGCCGTCAGGTGTTGCAGCGGGTGGTCGAGGCGTTCGGCGACAAGGTCTACCAGACGGTCATCACCAAGACGGTGAAGTTCCCCGAGTCCACCGTGGCCGGTGCCCCCATCACGACGATGGACCCGGCGTCCTCCGGGGCACGTAACTACCGTCAGCTGGCCCGCGAGGTGATCGCCGCCCAGTCGGAGCGGTAGCCGGAACGCCCGGTGCCGCTCTCGTGGACTACGGTCGTCCGGTGACCGCGCCACCAGTTGACCCGCCCGAGGCCGCCGACACGGCCGTGGTCGACGGTGTGCCGCCCACCGACGTGGCTGCCGAGCCGGCTTCCGCCGGCTTCACGGTGCGGCTGGCCAACTTCACCGGCCCGTTCGACCTGCTGCTGCAACTGATCGGCAAGCACAAGCTCGACGTCACCGAAGTCGCCCTGCACACGGTCACCGACGAGTTCATCGCCTACATCCGGGCCATGGGCGACGACTGGGACCTGGACGAGGCCAGCGAGTTCCTCCTCATCGCCGCGACCCTGCTGGACCTGAAGGCGGCCCGGCTGCTGCCCTCCGCCGAGGTCGAGGACGAGGCGGACCTCGCCCTGCTGGAGGCCCGGGACCTGCTCTTCGCCCGCCTGTTGCAGTACAAGGCGTACAAGGAGGCCGCCGCGCACATCGCCGAGCTGGAGGCCGTCGGCGGCCGCCGGTACCCGCGGGCGGTCAGCCTGGAACCCCGCTACGCGGAGGCGCTGCCCGACCTGGTGCTCGGCATCGGCCCGCAGCGGCTGCTGAAGCTTGCCGTGAAGGCGATGACCCCGAAACCGGTGCCCGAGGTGTCCATCGCCCACGTGCACATGGTCCGGGTCAGTGTCCGCGAACACGCGGCGATCCTCACCGCCCGGCTTCGCCGGGCCGGCACTGCCACGTTCTCGCTGCTCTGCGCCGACTGCGAGGCCACCCTGGAGGTGGTGGCGCGGTTCCTGGCGCTGCTGGAGCTGTACCGGGAGGGCCTGGTGTCCTTCGTCCAGGAGCAGGCCCTGGAGGAGCTGACGGTGCGCTGGACCGGCCCGGCCGACGGGGACACCGACCTGCACGTCGACGAGTACGCCGGCACCCCGGCCGACCCCGAGCCACCGGTGGCGTTGTCGGAGGGCCACGACCCGGTGGCGTTGTCGGAGGTGCCCGAGGCGGTGGGGTCGGAGCCGGCCGACCCGGCGGGGGAGGCCGGCGGCCCGGACGGGACGGGAACCACGGAGGATGAGCGGGATGAGTGACGAGCAACGCCGGGACTCGCTGGCCGACCAGGCCGCCGCCTGGGTCCCCCCGTGGGAACGCCCCCGGCAGCCCGCGCCCTCGGCAGACGCCTCCGAGGCCGCCGACCCTGAGCCCACCGCCTCCGAGGCTGCCGACCCTGCGGCCCCTGACCGTGCAGCCACCGAGTCCGAGGCCGCCGCAGCCGCCGCACCCGGCCCGGCACCCGATGTGACCGACATCGCCACGGAGCCCGCTACGCCACCCAGGGCGGGCCAGGTCGCCCCGGATCCGGTCGCGGCAGCTGAGCCGAGCGGCGCTCGGGACGTACCCCCTCGGCAGGCATCCGGGCGACGGAGGGTGACGGCCGCGCCGGAGCCCGCGCCGGAGCTGTCCGACGCCGAGCTGCGCGGCGCCCTGGAGGCCATCCTGCTGGTCGTCGACGAGCCGGTCAGCGAGCTGGTGCTGGCCCAGGTGCTGGAGCAACCGGCCGAGCGGGTCGGCCCGATGCTCGACGACATCGCCGCCGGGTACACCGCCGCCGGGCACGGGTTCGAGCTGCGCCGGGCGGCCGGCGGGTGGCGGCTCTACACCCGGCCGGAATACGCTACGTACGTCGAGCGGTTCGTTCTGGACGGGCAGTCCGTACGGCTGACCCAGGCGGCGTTGGAGACGCTCGCCGTGGTCGCCTACAAGCAGCCGGTGACCCGCTCGCGAATCTCAGCCATCCGGGGTGTGAACTGCGACGGGGTCATCCGTACGCTGGTCACTCGCGGCCTCGTCGAGGAGTGCGGCACCGAAACGGACAGCGGGGCGTTCCTGTACAAGACCACCACGCTGTTCCTGGAGAAGCTCGGGCTGAACACCGTTCACGAGCTGCCGCCCCTCGCACCCTTCCTGCCCGACGACGTAGAAGAGCTTGCTGATGCGACCCGATAACCGTGCCCCCAAACCCGACGCCCCCGTCTTCGAGGGGGCGGAGCGCCTGCAGAAGGTGCTCGCCGCCGCCGGCGTGGGTTCCCGGCGTGCCTGCGAGGATCTGATCTTCCGCCGCCGGGTGACAGTGGACGGGCGGGTCGCCAAGCTCGGCGACAAGGTCGACCCGGCCACCGCCGTGATCCACGTGGACGGCGAGCGCCTCCAGGTCGACGTCCGGCTCGTCTACGTGGCGATGAACAAGCCGCGTGGCGTGGTCACCTCCATGGCGGACGACAAGGGGCGCAACGAGCTCGCCGAGTTCATCGGCAACCGGGTGGAGCAGCGGGTCTACCACGTGGGGCGCCTCGACGCGGACAGCGAGGGCCTGCTGCTGCTCACCAACGACGGCACCCTCGCGCACAAGCTCATGCACCCGTCCTACGAGGTGCTGAAGACCTACCTCGCCGAGGTGGTCGGGCCGATCCCGCGCAACCTCGGCAAGCGGCTGCTGGCCGGCGTCGAGCTGGAGGACGGGCCGGTCAAGGTCGACTCGTTCAAGGTGGTGGACACGCTGGGTAAAACCGCCCAGGTGGAGCTGAGCCTGCACGAGGGGCGCAAGCACATCGTCCGTCGGTTGATGGACGAGGTCGGACACCCGGTCACCCGGCTGGTGCGTACCTCGATCGGTCCGATCCGGCTCGGCGAACTGCGCACCGGGCGGATCCGGAGGCTGACCAACGCGGAGGTCGCCGCCCTGTTCCACGCGGTGGGTGACTGACCCCCGGTTCCGGGGTACGGCTGCCGGTAGGCTCCACCGATGGCCGGACGACGGCCGCCGGAGGTGGCGTGGGTCGCCTCCGGTGGCGGCGCGTGCGGGTCCGCCGAAGGACCCGGGCATGATTGATGACGATTGACGAACCGCTTGCGGCGCCGAATCACCGGGCGATCCGTGAGGTACGGGCTGAGGAGGACACGGTGGAGGAAAACGTACGGGCCGGGCGATGTGTGGTCGCTGTGGACGGGCCGTCCGGTTCGGGTAAGTCCACCGTGTCGCGGCGGCTCGCCGCCGGCATCGGTGCGCGCTACCTGGACACCGGGGCGATGTACCGGGCGATCACGTGGGCCGTGCTGCGCTCCGGCGTGGACCTCACCGACGCCGCGTCGGTGGCCAAGGTCGCCGGCGAGGTCGACCTGCGCATCGGCACCGACCCCCAGGGGTACGCCGTCACCGTCGACGGTGTGGGCGTCGACGCCGACATCCGGGGCGCCGAGGTGACCGGGGCGGTCTCCGCGGTCGCCGCCGTGCCGGCGGTCCGTGAGCTGCTGGTCTCCCGGCAGCGCGAGATGATCGCCAATGCTGGTCGGATGGTGGTCGAGGGCCGCGACATCGGCTCGGTCGTGGCGCCGGACGCCGACCTGAAGGTCTTCCTGACCGCCTCCGAGGCGGCCCGTGCCGCCCGGCGCAGCGCCGAGGACGCCGCCGACGTGGCGGCCACCGCGGCCGATCTGGCGCGACGGGACCGGCTCGACTCGACCCGCAAGGTCAACCCGTTGGCGCAGGCACCCGACGCCGTGGTGCTCGACACCACCGAGCTGGGCATCGACGAGGTCGTCGCGCGACTGCGCGAGATGCTCACCGAGCGGGGTGTGGTTGTTTCCCATGACGCTTCGGAGCGCAGCGGAGGAGCGGCATGAGTAGCGATGCAGCTGGGTGGGTCGAGCTGCGGGAGCCCGACGTCGCCGTCGAGGAACCCAGTGGCCCGCAGCCGGTGGTGGCCGTGGTCGGTCGCCCCAACGTGGGTAAGTCCACTCTGGTCAACCGGATCATCGGCCGTCGACAGGCGGTCGTCGAGGACGTCCCGGGCGTGACCCGGGACCGGGTGCCGTACGACGCGCAGTGGAACGGTCGGGCGTTCACAGTGGTGGACACCGGCGGATGGGAGCCGGACGCGAAGGACCGCGCCGCGGCCATCGCGGCGCAGGCCGAGACGGCGGTCGTCACCGCCGACGTGGTCCTCTTCGTGGTCGACGCGATGGTGGGTTCCACCGACGTGGACGAGGCCGCGGTGAAGATGCTGCGGCGCAGCGCCAAGCCGGTGATCCTGGTGGCCAACAAGGCCGACAACAACTCCATCGAGATGGAGGCCACCTCGCTGTGGTCCCTCGGTCTCGGTGAGCCGTTCCCGGTGTCCGCGCTGCACGGGCGTGGCTCCGGCGACCTGCTGGACGCCATCCTCGCCGCGCTGCCGGAAGCGCCGACGATCGTGGAGAACCGCCCGCGCGGGCCGCGCCGGGTGGCACTGGTCGGGCGGCCGAACGTGGGCAAGTCCAGCCTGCTCAACCGGTTCTCCGGCGAGGATCGGGCGGTCGTCGACTCGGTAGCGGGCACCACTGTGGACCCGGTCGACAGCCTGGTCGACATCGGCGGCCAGACCTGGCAGCTGGTCGACACGGCCGGCCTACGCAAGCGGGTCGGCAAGGCCAGCGGCACCGAGTACTACGCCAGCCTCCGTACCGCCGGCGCTATCGAGGCCGCCGAGGTCGCCGTCGTGCTCCTGGACGCCAGCGAGCCGATCAGCGAGCAGGACCAGCGGATCCTGACGATGGTGACCGAGGCCGGCCGGGCGCTCGTCATCGCGTTCAACAAGTGGGACCTGGTCGACGCCGACCGCCGGTACTACCTGGACAAGGAGATCGACCGGGAGCTGCGCCGCATCCCCTGGGCGATCCGCCTGAACCTGTCCGCGATGACCGGTCGTGCGGTGGACAAGCTGGCCCCGGCCCTGAACAAGGCCCTGGCGAGCTGGGAGACGCGGGTGCCGACCGCGCACCTCAACCAGTGGTTGACCGCGCTGGTGCAGGCCACCCCGCACCCCGTGCGTGGTGGACGGGCGCCGCGGATCCTGTTCGCGACGCAGGCCGGCGTGGCACCGCCGCGGTTCGTGCTGTTCACCACCGGCCCGCTGGACGCCGGCTACCAGCGCTTCGTCGAGCGCAAGCTCCGCGAGGAATTCGGGTACGAGGGCAGCCCGATCGAGATCTCGGTCCGCCCGAGGAAGAAGCTCGGCCCCGGCGGTCGAGGCAAGGCACACGGCTGACGCGTCTGCCGTTCTGCTCGAAGAATGCCGGATGGGCGAACTGCCCGTCCGGCATTTCTCCCACCCCACCCCCCTAGGACGCTTTAGGGGGTGTGGGGTGGTCCGGGCGGCGCGATGCGGGGTGGCCCGGCCGCTGCGTGGCGCGGGTGGGGCCTGTGCGAAAGGGCCGCGACTGCTGCGCTAAGCTGTACCGGCTGTCGCAGTGGGAAACCACGCGGGGGCGGGACGTGGCGCAGCTTGGTAGCGCACTTGACTGGGGGTCAAGGGGTCGTCGGTTCGAATCCGGCCGTCCCGACAGTGAGAGGGTTTCCGCAGGTCAGAGCCTGTGGAAACCCTCTTTTTCGTGTTCACGGTGGTTCGTCGAGGTCGAGCACGCCGCTTATCGACCCCTTGACTCGACGGGTGACCGACATGGCTCTACTGGACCTCACCAAGCTCACCGCCGACCTGTCCTCGACCTGGGCGGGGTACCTGCGGGACTGGGACCGGACGCTGCGGGCGGGCAACTACCCGGAGACGACCCGGTACAACTACCTCCTGGCGGCGGCGCAGTTGGCCCGATATCTGGCCGAGCATTCGCCTGACCCTGATGCCGCCGACGCCGCGGAGGATCCCACCGAGGTGACCCGTGGGCACGCGGAGGCGTTTCAGGCGTGGATGATCGAGACCCGGTCGGCGTCGACGGCGTTGAACAAGCACAAGGGTCTGCAGCAGTTCTTCAAGTGGTTGCTGGCTGAGGAGGACATTGACCGCTCTCCAATGGACCGGGTTCGACAGCCCAAGACGCCACAGAAGCTGATCCCGATCATCCGGGACGAGGACACGAAGAAGCTCCTCGACGCCTGCAAGGGCAAGACCTTTCCGCACCTGCGCGACGAGGCGATCATCCGCCTGTACTACAACACCGGAGCGCGGCTGTCGGAGGTCGGCAACCTGCTGCTCGACGACGTCGACCTGAATACGGAGTCGGTGCACTACCACGGCAAGGGCGCCAAGGACCGCCGGGTGCGGTTCGGGCCGAAGACGGCCCGGGCCATCAGCCGCTACCTCCGGGCGCGAGGCAAGCACAAGGGATCGGAGCTGCCGGATCTGTGGCTCGCCGACCGCGGCGGCCGGAGGTTGGCGGCCAACGGCATCAAGATTCGCCTGAAGCGGCTGGGCCTCGCCGCGGGCGTCGCGAACGTGCACGCCCACCGCTGGCGGCACAACTTCGCCCACGAGTGGAAGCGTGCCGGCGGGAACACCGGTGACCTGATGCTGCTGTTGGGCTGGACCTCGGAGGACATGCCTCGCCACTACGGCGCCAGCGCGGCGGCCGAACGCGCCCAGGAGATCCAGGTGCAACTGGGCATCGGGAAAGGGGTGTAGACGTGGCAATGCGGTCGGCCGGGCCGAGTCCCGGCTTGGCCGACCGCATTGCTCTTGTCGTCGATCGGCGGACCTGAGTCGAGTCGGGCTGGGTGCGGCCCACTTGCCCCGGTACAGATTCCGGTACGTCTTGTAGTAACAGAGCTACATCGGCTTCGCCGACCTAGCGCCGATCGGCGGTGCGTGACGCCTGTAGGACCGGTCGACATCCGATTGGTGACATTGCGTGATGAGTGGCCAAACGGCGGCTCGGAGTTCGGATCTGTCGTGTTGAGGGTGTTCATGGAGCCCCGTAAACGCAGACAGCCGTCATCGCGATATGTTCTCGCCCCCAGGTGGTTGCGAGACGGTGTGATGTGAGCGGAGCGTTTGAAATCGAGGCGGCGCAGATGGGTCTGCGCCGGTACTGGCTGGCCCGGGGCGAGCTGAACGGCGGGCGGTTCGGGGTAGCGGATGGCAACCTCGATGTCAGCTTCGCTCAGGCGCGGCTGGTTGGTGTCGACTTCTCCGGGCTGAGGTTTTCCAGCTTGCTGGCGCATGACTCGGTGTTCGAACGCTGCGACTTCTCCCGGACCGCGTTCGACCACGTCTTGTTCGGCGCTACCGGCTATCGCGGCGAGCGGTGGGACGAACTGAGCTGGCCGGAGACGGTGTTCCGGGAGTGCGTCTTCGCTCGCACCCGCATACCTCCGGAGGCCTACTTCGGCAACGTCCGATTTGAGCGCTGCGTGTTCGACGGTGCCCGCCTGCGCGACTTGACCTCTACACACAATGCACAGTTCGTTGGATGCGTCTTCCGCGGCAAGATCCAGGACGTCAACTTCTGGGGTACTGAGCGCAACGCGGCGCTCGGTCGGGACCGCAACGCCTTCAGCGGCAACGACTTCACCGGCGCGGAACTGCTCGGTGTCGCGTTCCGACACATCGATCTTGACGCCCAGAGATTTCCGGGCCTGCCCGACTACGCCGTCCTCGACCGCATCGACCAGCGCGTGGAGGCAGCGCTAGCCGCCATGGCTGACTGGCCGGACGACGAGACCAAGACCAAGACGGTGCGGTCCCTCCGATTCGGGGCCGACTGGGCGATCAAGTACAACGACGGATACGCTCTGGTGTCTCGGAAAAGGTTCAGCCGCCGGCTGCCACCCGGCGTTCGTGACCAGATCTTCTGGATGCTCGTCAACTACACCGACGACCAGCAGTAAAGACCACGACCGTCGGCTCCTGCCGACCGCGCCAGATCCCGCAGCTGGACATACCGATCGGCTTCGTGCTGGTCCAGAAGCTCATCCTCGGCGTGCTCGGCCAACCGCTCGTCGGTCACGTCAGCCAACGCCTGGGTGACCTCCAACCGCACCCGCGTCAGCCCTGGCCCTTCTGCTTCGACGGAAACAACGACATCGTCACCGAACTCGCTGGCATCCCGACCAGTTAGCTCGGCGACCCGACCGGCCAGCCCATCGATCCATCCCTTGCAGTCGACATACGGCGAGCCGGTACCCGCCGGCCCCGCCGAGAGGTCGAGACGTTCCAGCTCCACGCTCGACGCCGCAAAGTAATCAACAAACACGCCCACGACATGCCAGGGTAGCGGCGCCGAACTGCAGCCGTGAGACACCGTCCGGTGGCGAGGCGCCCGAGACTCCGACGCGCACTCATTCTGCCACTCCGGGTGGACTGGCGTAGTGGCTGTCAGTGACGCACAGTGATGCATCGCTGCCTCGCCTGCATCCGCTGCCGACGTTATACCGGCCGATCACTTCCTTGTGCGCGCGCGTTGCGGCCTTCCTGAGCCGCTACCCTGGGCAGACCTGTGTGGAGGGACAGTAAGACCTCGCCTCGATCCAGAACACGAACGCGATTTCGTGCTGCCAGGGTTCGATGAGGTCGGCCGTAGGATTTGGGAGTGGCCGACTTGACTGACGCAGATGATCGAAGTCCGGCATCTGTGACCAGTTGGGCGAGGTTGTTCGTCAGCCACTGTCAGTACGAGGTGTCGGCCGTGCCGGGCGCGTCCGGCATGGGGATCTACACCCTCGGCGACGGCCTGCTGCACGTTGTCGGGCCGTATCAGTTCACCGGCTTCTGCGGCATACACACCGGTTGGATCGAGGCGCGCGTGTGTGTCCTGCCCGGGCGTCCCACGGGTGTCGACGTCGGCTGGGACGCGATCAGTGAGGCGACCCTCTTCAGTCCCAGCGGCCGGCTGTCGGTCGTCGGCCTGATGGGCGGCACCGCGGAGGCCCTCACCGACGTCGTTGTTCCGCGCGGGCTGATCCGGGTGCGGGTGCACGCGCGCGACCGCCTGCACGAGACCGTACGCACCGACGACGACCCGCCCGAGCAGCACGAGCTGCACGTCTGGGCGGTGTCCGAGGAGACGCCATGGCGCACCGTGCTGGCCGACCCGGGGGGCCGCGACTGGGAGCAGAAGCCGGCGAAGGCCGCCGAGTGGGGAATGCTGTCACTGGTTGCGCGCCCGTCTGGTCGTCCGGCGATCCTGCCGCCGATGCCACCTGACCCGTACGAGGACGACGCGGGCCTGTCCCGGGTGGCGGTGGTCCGCCACCGGCTCGCGCCGGTCGAGGTGCCTGTGGGAGTGCTGCCCGCCGGGGACCTGGAGGTCCGGCTGGAGCAGGTCGACGACGAGATTCTCAGGTGGTCGTGGGCCACCGCCGACGAGCCGATCTTCCCTGATCCGCTGGAAACGCTGCCGGACAACGAGTCGAGTACCGTACGGCTGACGTCCGGCCCCGACGGTTTCACGCTGCGGCACGAGGGTGTGCTGGGACGCCACGCCTTCGCCCTCGGCCTGATCTGGGACCATCTGCTCGACGCCGCCGTGTCGTATCCGTGGGTGGAGACGTTGCGTGGGCAGGCGGCCGAGGCGACCGCGTTGGCCGAGAAGTACCGCCGCCTGCGGGCCGAGCGCGACGCCGAGCGGTGGGGAGGTGCTCCACCGTCGGATCGTGTCCGCGAACTCTTCGGCCAGGCGCGGTCCCTGGCCCGTATCGACCGCCGGCTGCTCGACCGCATCGACGCGCTGCCCGCCGCCCGCCAGCGGGAGGCAGCCTGCTGGGCGGCCCGTCGCGCGATGCGGGTGGCCGGGCTGGAGCAGATCGGGTGGATCGCCGACGCGCTCGCCACCGCCGAGGCCGGCCGTCCGCTGCCCCGGTCCTTCACTGAACAGGGCGGCGCCGCCGCGTTCAACCGGCTCCTGTCCGATCCCGAGGTGCCCCACACCACCGTCACGCTGGACTTGGGTTCGGGAGCATTCGGCGAACGCCGTGTCACCGAGGCGCTCCAGCAGGCCGCCGCGTTCCCCGCACTGATAGCCCTGGCGAATGACGATCCGTTGGCCGCTGCGATTGACGCGGTTTACAACGCGGCAATCGCCCACGGTGACGACCGCGACCGCTTCCTCACGGACGCCCACATCGCGTTGCGCTGAGCCTGGTTCGGCACGCGGAGTCGCAAGCCGGCATCCGAATAGCGCGGCCCCCGTTACCTAATGAATCCCGAACGGCCCGCCGAGGTCCGCGGGATGCCGCGCTGCGCCGCGGCGGCCGCCAACGTGGCGTGGAGGACCTGGCCGCCGAGCTGCAGCAGTCGCTGCGCCGTCCGCAACTGCGCCACCTGGCCGTCGTGGAGGAAGCCATGGGCATCCAGACTCTGGCACTGCTGGCAACGCTGAACGTCGAGCGCGCCCGGTTCGCTGATGCCCGTGCGTTGAAGGCCTATGCCGGCGCAGCTCCGGTCACCCGGGCCTCTGGTCGCAGCATCTCCAGCACCCGCCGCAAGGTAAGAAACGACCGGCTCGCCGCTGCGGGGTATTTGTGGGCCTTCGTCGCCGCCACCGACGCCGAGCCCGCCAAACAGCACTACCAACGCCAACGCGACCACGGGGACCGGCACCCCGCCGTGTTACGCAACCTGTTCAACCAGCTCCTCGGTTGTCTGCGTCACTGCCTGGCGACCGGCCAGCGATACGACCCTGCCAAGGCATTCGAGGCGAGGCTAGACGCCGCCGCATGGATCACGACCAGCTCTGTTCCCTTCGCCAGGTCACGTACTCGTCGAAGATGTCAGCCAGGCCACCATGCTCTGTCCGTCGCTGCAGAAACTCGTCAAGCAGGCGAAACAGCGCTTCGACAGCTAACTGATTGAGCTCGATCTCCGTCTCAAGCTGCTCGCGTTGCGGTGGCCCATCCGGGAACGCCTGGTGCAGCACCAGCGCCTCCCAGATCAGGTTGTCTCCGCGCCCGCAGCGTGTCACCAGCCACTCCCTGAAGCCTGCAAGCAGCTGCCAGTCGTTGCCGGCCTCGCAGCCCCGGATAAAGACCGTGAAGTCGTGGAACGAGCCGTCCAGCGTGTACATCCCCGGCCGTCGATGCACGTCCGCGAAGAGCTTCCGGTAGTCCATTCCGCCATCCAACCAACCTCGCCAGTTGACCGTTGAGGAGATCGGAGGTCTTATTGATCGAATCCAGCCGGGGACCCTCGGCCGCCTGGCCCGGTATGACTTCCTGCCCCTGTCGTTCGGATGATTCGGGGTGTTGCCGCCGGGGCGGGTAACCTCGACGGACCGCTGATACGGACACGGCTACCCGTGTTGGGGTAGGTCTTTCGGTTGGCCGGTGGGTGAGGGTGGCGACGAATCCCACGTCCGACTGCCCTCGATCCGCTCCCCGAACCCGGTGCCCTCAGTCAAGCAGAGCCCGGTCACAGGCCCCTTCGGGGCCTGCGAGAGGAAGCGGTGGCAGGGTTCCTGGACGGCCCCCCGGGAGAGTCACGGGGTGACCCTACTCGCCGAATTCGATGCCGAAAGCCGTCCGCTTGCTCGCGGAGTGACATCCCAGCCGTCCGGATCTGCTACAAGATGCTCGTGTGATGGACCTACGTTAGAGGCGCATGGCCGGCACACGGTTGTTGGCTGGCCGCCGCACCTGGTCGACGCTGCCGCCGCGCACACCGAGGCTGCCTCGCGCGGCGCGGTAGAAGCCGTCACGGGTCTCGTCGGCCCGCCGAACCAGTTCCGTTAGGTCGTTGGGCGGGTCCGGTAAGGACCGCGCGGCCTGCTCCAGAGCTCGCACCGCGTGACGCCATGCGGAGGCTGCCCTTATGGTGACCTCATCACCGAGCAGCAGGACTGCCTCCCACGTCAGCGTGTGCCGCACATCCGCCTCAGCCAACCGCGTTAACCCCTCTTCGCCGTCAAGTGCAGGGGTACGGGCGCCGGGCCGGTGGGCGCTGAGCATTCCCAGCGCCAGCAAGTGGATTTCCTTCACGGCACGCGTGAAGTCGGCGTAGGCGTCCAGCCGCCGCTCGTCCCATCGCACCATTTGATTGCGCCGCCATCGAGCACGTTCGGCCACTGTCGTGGCAATGATCGTGCCGACAGTGCCGACCACCACGCCGATCAGCGCCGCTACCTGCGGCATCATCGTCTCCAGCAGTCTCATCGACGTCCCCTCGCCATGGTTGGGCTCAGCCCGTCAGCCATGATTCGCACTATCGTCAGTTGCCATGCCGGCGGCGCCGGTTCACGAATCCGGTGACAGTAGACCCTGCTTACTGTCGCGATTGTCTCTGTTCGAGGGGCCATCGTGGTCGACTGGCGTCACCGGCGCGCCGCGTCGGCCAGGCGTCGCTGCCGAGGAGCATCTCCCACGGCGCTGATGGGAAGCGCGACGCCATGATGTCGCGCGTGTCAGAGATCCAATCGCGCTCGGTCACAGTGGCTAATGCTGCGTCCGGCGACCTACACCCGGCCTTGTTCCCGCGCGAGCAGCATCGCCGCGGTACGCCCGCCGCCGCCCAGCCGAGCGTAGAGGTCCCGCAGCAGCCGGAACATCATCTGTTCGGAATAACCGGATGCGGCCGCCACCCCTGCCACCGTCGCTCCGTTCGCGAACCTCCGCAGCCAGCCATCTCGTGGTCGTCGAGGTGCACGTCGTCGTCCCAGCCGGCGGTGTGGCGCCGCAGTTCACGGACGGTCACGGTGGGCAGCACTGATTCGTTGCGGCTGACCGCCCGGCAGGCTTCGAGCAGAGTTCTGCGGTCATGTCACGGGGGAGCACTGCGGTAGCGCCGGCCCGGACGGCGCGGGTGGCGGCGGCCGATCTGGCCGCAGGGCGGCGATCCGGGCCGCCGGACGGGACCGGCCGAGGTCGCTGGACTGCTGGCGTCACGCGCCCGGTCATTCCATCTTGGAGGCGGTGTCTTGCCCCGTTGTGGCGCTGTCTTCAGGTGGCAGGATGATGCCATTCCTTGAGCCGGCGCGCGGGGATGTCGCCGGCCGACGGCCAGAGTTGTACCCGCCACCGGTCGCCGGGTTGATCGAGCCGGGCCAGCCGCGGTTGACGAACCCCCGACCCGATATTCGTGCGGCATACCGACCGCTCGGCACCTCGAAGTCGGCGACGGCGTCCGTGGGGCTGAAGTAGCGAAGCACGTCATCGACCACCAGGAGGCTGGCCTCAAAGACCTCCTCCCAATCCTCGTGATCGTCAAGCGGCCGGTCGTCCCACACCTCCAGACGGAACGGCATCTCGAAGTTGTTCTGGTGAGGGGAGATAACGATGACCCCGTGGTCGTATGCCGCGACGCCTGAGCCATTGATCGCTTGTTCGAGCAGGGTCATATAGTCGGCATCAGGCGATGGACTACCGCAGAGGCAGAACTGCCCGTAGTCGAGCCGAACGGATCTCTCCTCGGCCCGGCGTGGTGCTGGCGCGTTCACGTAGGGCATTCTGCCCGATCAGCGGTGCGGGGCCGCGCGTCCTTTTTGGCTGAAATCCGCTTGTGCGTCTGCGATGCCT
The DNA here is from genome assembly GCF_900091505.1 of Micromonospora chokoriensis. Taxonomy (NCBI): domain Bacteria; kingdom Bacillati; phylum Actinomycetota; class Actinomycetes; order Micromonosporales; family Micromonosporaceae; genus Micromonospora; species Micromonospora chokoriensis. The sequence continues at coordinate 5,648,405 of NZ_LT607409.1, read as the reverse complement.
CCGCTCAGCCTGACCAGACGGCGCCGCCGCCCGCGCTGTGGTAGGGGCCGGTGGACAGCCGATCGGGGAGCTCTTGCCATGCCGATCCTTTAAGTCACGGCGCACCTGCCTATGGACTCGGATCTGTACGCCGACGGCGGGACTTCCGGGACAGCTCCGCCAGATGCAACATGTACGCCGTCCTGGCGTGTCGTGCCATTTCCGCGCGTACATCTGGATCGAGCAGGCCGTCGGGGTCGACCTGTCGTTCGAAGCGTTCGAGGAAGCCCTTCGTCCCAGCTGCCGTGCGAGCGCGGCGGTCGGTTGTTCTGGCCCAGGATGCGTGGGCGGCTATGCGTGCCCGGCGTCGACGCTGCTCCGGCGTCAGCCCCGTCGACCCGGCTATCGGTTCTTCGGGCTCAGACACGCTCACCGATCCCGACACGGGATTGGCTCTCCTGGGCGCGTTCGGCGGCTGCGCTTGCGCCATAGTGCCGGGGCATGTCGTCTGAGGTCCAGCCGAGCAGCAGCATCAGGTCGCCCGTGTCGCCGCCGGCGCGCTTCCACTCGTGGGCGAAGTTGTGCCGCCAGCGGTGGGCGTGGACGTTCGCGACGCCGGCGCGTCGGCCGCGACGTTTCAGCATGAGCTTGATGCCGTTGGCCGCAAGTGCCCGTGTGCCGCGGTCCGCGAGCCAGAGCCCGGCAAGGAGTGACCCTTTGTGCTGGGACCGCGTTCGGAGGTAGCGGCTCATGGCCCGCGCGGTCTTGGGTCCCAGCCGTACCCGGCGGTCCTTGGCGCCCTTGCCGTGGTAGCGGACAGTGTCCGTGTCGGCGAGGCTGAGATCGTCAACATGAAGGTTGGCAACTTCGGACAGCCGCGCACCCGTGTTGTACAGCAGGCGGATGATCGCCTCGTCTCGACGGTCGACGAATGCTCTCCCGCGACACGTGTCCAGGATGCGTTTCGTGTCGTCGTCGCGCATGATCGGTATCAGCTTCTGTGGCGTCTTGGGCTGCCGAACGCGCTCCATCGGAGATCGATCGATCTCCTCCTCGTCGAGCGCGAGCCATTTGAAGAACTGCTGCAGAGCTTTGTGCTTGTTCAGGGCGGTTGCGGGTGAGCGTGTATCCACCATCCACGCCTGGAACTCCTCCACGTGTGCCCGGGCCACGGACCTGGGATCGTGTGCTGCCTCCGACGTGTCAGGTGCCGATTTCGCACGATCCTGCAGGTAGCGGGCCAGTTGTGCCGCGGCGAGCAGGTAGTTGTAGCGGGTCGTCTCCGGATAGTTGCGGACCGGAGTGACCGATGCCAGTCCTCCAGGAAACCGCGCCAGGGAGTGGGCAGGCCAGCGAGCATCTTTCCTGCGTCTATCGGCATGGGGTGACGCTCCAGGTCGAGCATTCAGCGAGGACCGGCCGCAGGGTGCCGGTGAGCCCTTCGCGGTGGTTGAGCAACCGGTCCGCCGGTGCGTGCGCGGCTGCGGTGTGGCCGGTCACCGTGGGCCCTGTCCATCTCTGGCCCACCGGTGGACGCGGTCAGCGGCTTGGGTTCGCGTGCGCCAGTCCTCGGTGGTGACCTGCCAGTGAATCCGGGTCGCCTCGCCAGCGCCGCGGGGCGCTCGGTGCCGGCCGGGCCGATTCCGCCCGCGTGTGGGAGGGGCTTCGGTGATGACCTTCCAACCCGCGGCCCGTAGGCCGGCGGCGGGCCTGTCAGTAACCAGGCTTGTCATCAGTTCATGTGGGACCTCCTTCTCGTGGTTGACCTGCGGTGCTGGCGGGACGCTGCGCCGAGTGATCCGGCACGGGGTTGACGTTTGGTCGGGAATACCGAACTATCTACGGGATTCGTTGAAAGATCGTTCCCGGGATGAACGCGAGGTGCGGTGTGGCGCTGGCAGTGGTGCGCTCGATCCGTTCGCCGCGCGAGCTCGTGACCGCTCAGGAGACGGAAGACTTCGAGCAGGAACTTCTCGATCAGTACGCGCTGGCGATGTCGGCCGGCGGCGTTGGTGATGAGCAGGTGGCCAGCCACCGCGCCACGCTGTTCGAGTTCATCCGGTTCCTGCAGCGACCGGTATGGACGGCGGAAGCGTCGGACGCCGACCGGTATCTGGCGTGGCTTCGCTCGTCGAAGGATCAGGCGACTAGCACCCGATACAACAAATCGATCGCTCTACGGCAGTTCTACGGCTTCCTGGTGATGCGGTACCAGGGCGACATCCATACGCTGACCGGACATGTCGTGGACCAGCCGATCGATGAGTTCAATCGGCCGACGAAGCCGTACCACGACGTTCCGCGTGTGCCGCCGTCGCAGGCAGAGGTGGAGGAGCTGTTTGCCCGGTGGCGGGAGTGGCTGCCCGAGGCGCGCAAGTTTCTGCCCGCTGCCCGCGACTACCTGGCGGCGTCGTTGTGGCGCCGTGCCGGGTTGCGGATCAGCGAGTCGGTCATGCTGGACGTCAGGGACTGGCGACCGGATCTCGGTGAGCTGGGCAAGCTGCACGTGCGGTACGGCAAGGGCAGCCGGGGCCGAGGGCCCAAGACGCGACTGGTGCCCGGGATCAACGCGGTCGACGAGTTACTGACCTGGTGGCTGCGCGACGTGCGGCACCAATTCGGCGACGACTGGGACGACCCGAACGCGCCGCTGCTGCCCAGCGAGCGCCGCGATCGGCTGACCGGCAGGTGCCTGCGGGCAGGAGCGAACGCGCTGCGGACCGGGCTGGCCGACGCGGTGCGGCGGTGGCTCCCGGCATGGGATGGCCAGTTAACCCCGCACGGCCTGCGGCACTTCTGCGCATCGTCGTTGTACGCCCGCGGCGTGGACCTCAAGGCGATCCAGGAACTCCTAGGCCACTCGTGGTTGTCGACCACGACTCGGTATATCCATGTGCACGAATCGCACATTGAGGGCGCCTGGGCCCAGGCCAACGAGCGGGTTGCGGCCCGGCTCGCTGGCGGGAAGAGGTGAGCGGATGCGATGGAACCTGCGGCTGAAGGCCGCTGAACGCGGGATCTGGAAGTCCACGGAGATGCGCCGGTTGCTGGCCGAGCACGGACTGGAGATCAGCGCGGGCAAGATGTCGGCGCTGTGGACGACCACGCCGACGTCGATCCGCCTGGACGACCTCGACGTGTTCTGCGCCGTGCTGGACTGCACCCCGGCGGAGCTGCTGCTTCACGAGCCGCAGCAGGTGAAGTCCCGCCGCGACGAGCTCAAACGGGCCGCCAACGCCGACGTTGCGCCAACCGGTAGCCCGGTCGTACCGCGGCTGGGCCGTAACCGATCCTTGCCGCCGGCATGACGACAGCGCCGCCCAGCGTCCACGCTGCGCGCCTGACCCGCTGCACCGTCTGCCGGCAGCAGCCGGTGGCCATGCGCGGCGTGAAATTCTGCTTCACCTGCTGGCCCGGCGGCCCGGTGACACCGCCCCCGTGTGTGCGGTGCGGCGCCAAGACTGGCTACTTCACGTCCGGTCTGTGCCGGCGTTGCCATCGCTATGCGCCACCCGAGGTCGACGCCTGCCGGGACTGCTACGCGTGGGGTGCCGTTCGCAACCAGAGCTGGCTGTGCTTCGGCTGTCAGCAGTGGCGCCGCGCGAGCCCGGGTGCCGGTGCCTGCGTCTGCTGCGCACGGGTGGTGCACCTCGCGCCTACGGGGACCGGGGTATGCCGGCTCTGTTACCGGCAGTCGGTGCTGCATCGCAAGCCCAACGGCGACCTGGACGTCGCGGCGGCTAACCGGTACGGACAGCAGTTGTTCCTGGCGAACATGTTGCACCGCAACACGACCGGCACGCCGAGCGACGCGCCAAAGCACCGGGGCGGGCCGCCCGACGACGGCAATCTCGTCTGGCCCGCGTGGCAGCAGCTCACCCTGTTGCCGGCCACGCCGAGAACACTGACCGGCAGCGACCGCGCCGACCTGCAACGCCGCGCCGACCCGCGGCAGGTTGCCGAACTTGACGAGCACGCCGCGATTATCACGGCGCGACTCGGCTGGACAGACCGGCTGCGGCGAGAAGTATGCATCGGCCTGCGCATCATGATTGGCCTGAGGGACCACCGCGACGAGCCGGTCCGGGCCAGCGACGTGACACTGCTCAGCACCATCAGACTGCCCGTCGACGCGGTGACCAGAGTCCTAGCCGACGCCGGCATGCTGGCCGATGACCGCGTGCACGCCCTCGACGCATGGGCGACCGGTCAGATCTGCCGTCTCCCGAACGCGATGGCGGCAGAGCTGACCCTATGGTTCGAAGTCATGAAGCACGGGAGCCTCACCCCGCCGCGGCGACGGCCACGCAGCGAGACCACCATCCAGCTGCACCTACGCTGGGCGCTGCCCACGCTACTGCAGTGGACGGCATCTGGGCACGACAGCCTGCGCGAAATCACCCCCGACGACGTGGTCCGCGCGCTGCTGCCATCGGGAAACCCGCGGTCACAGGTCGGCCAAGGGCTCAAGTCGATCTTTCGACTGCTAAAGGCCCGGAAGATGATCTTCACCGACCCGACCGCCCGGATCGCCACCGGTCGGCACGAGACCCGGCAGCCGCTCCCGGTCGACCTCACCGCGCTACCGCAGGCCCTGGCCTCGACCAACCCCGCACACGCCGCGGTCGCCGCGCTCATCGCTTTCCACGGGGTGCGCACCAGCCAGGTGCAGATGCTGCGGCTCACCGACGTCCGCGACCGAATGCTGCACGTCTACGACCGGGCGATACCCCTGGCCGAGCCCGTTCAGCAGGCACTGGCCGCTTGGCTCGACTACCGCCGCAGCCGGTGGCCACGCACCAACAATGCCTACCTGTTCGTGACCACCCGAACCGCCAACACCGACGCTCCCGTCAGCCGAACCTGGATCTGGAAGGCTACCGGACCCCGGTTGTCCGCCACCGACATCCGCCAAGACCGCATCCTCGACGAAGCCCAGGCCACCAACGGAGACGTCCGCCGACTGGCCGACCTGTTCGGCCTGAGCATCGCCGCCGGCAACCGCTACGCCGCCACCGTCGAACACCCGACCTCACAGCGCTCACCTAACGCGTCACAGGTGGCGTGCCGTCAGGCTCCGGTGGCTCGGAGTGGGCCGCAGCGGCGAGGAGCGGAGTCAACTCCTGGATCAGCTCCTCCATGCTCTGCCCGGTCTGCGCCCGGACCAAAGCCAGTGCCAGCTCAGCCAACAGGCAGAACCCGCGAGCTTGCGCCGCCGGGTCACCGATCGCCGTCAGTAGGTCCTCGGCGAAAGGGCGAGCAGGGCCTGGCGGGCGGGGTCGAGGGGCTGCCCTCGGGATCGGTGCTGGTCACGGTGTCGGCGGATGAGCGCGGCGAGGTGGTTCAGGGTATGGCTGGACAGCGGAATCGCGGCAGGGTAAGACAGCATGGCGAGGCTCCCGGCCGGGGAGCATTGGATCTTGGTCGACTGCGGTCTTACCGGGAGCCTAATCCCATGTAGACAAAGGGTTGCCGCCCCTACCGAGACCTGCACCGTCACGAAAAAGTGGCTCAGTAATACGTCGGCTGCGGCTCTTCCGGGTCGGCATGCACCACATCGAGGTTCCTGTCCGCGACGAGGCGGTCGACAACCCCACGGTCGGCACCGATGCCGGCCCAATGAGGGTCGACGTCGCTGGCGAAACACCACGCGTGATCTGCCGGCCAGACAAATGCCGGCGCTGAGCAAATTTCGGAGTCGAACAAGTCGCCCCACCCCATCAAGTCGCCCAGGGTGCCAGTGAACAGGACGTATCGCCGGTGCGGAAGGTCCAGCATGGGTCCGCGAGTCAGTGCAGGATTCCGGAACGTCGCGCCGCCCTCCCACACGCAGACATAGCAGTCGCGCGTGGAGGAGCTGTAGTCGGCGAGGGCCTCCAACGCTGTTCGGGCCATGTCGATCTCGGCGGTTCGGCGAGATGGCAGCCGCACGTCCGACTCGCGCATATCCGGAAGGACCGGATCGGGCAGGTAGCGAAGACGTGCGTACGCGGGGAACGAGGCTGGCCCGAACGTGATCAACCGCGTCGGGCCGACATCGGTCGTATACAGCCACTCCGCTGCAGAGAACTCGTCAGTGGGCTGCAGTGTCATCGTCGGAATAATAGACCGCTAGTTGTGGTGACCATGAGCGTTGTTGACGGCGTGTCGGCTCGATCCATGGAGGAACCTCCGGCGAGGTGTGAGGTGCTGACGCCCATACCTACCGGAGGTCTCTATTGCCCACCGTAACGCCCGACTGACCGTGTACGCCCGCCAGCCTGGGCCTACCCGCCTGGCTTCACACCTACAACTGCCATCGCTGGCGCACCTCACTCGGCGGCCAACCACCGATCAGCCACGGTCAACAACGCTGCTGATCACTACAGCTAGTTCACTACGCACCAGACGCTGGCGTCCCTGTAGGGATTGTTGCCGTCGTCGACCTCACCGATGACGTCGACATCCTCGTGATTGCGCCAGGAGATGAGTTGGCTGGTCGAGTGACAGACGTGCCGGGCGTTGGACCTGTTTGCACTCCCGCCGCCGGCGTTCACCGTCACCGTGCTCGAACACGCCTTCTGCCGCCAGGTGCTGTCGGTATACCACTCGTACAAGCAGTTGTAGACCTTAGCCGTGTTGTTGGTGCACGTTCCCTTGACGTAGGTGCCATGACCCGAGACGTCAGGCGACGACCAGTGCGGCTGGTCAGCTCCGTTGCCCGGCGTGCAGCCAAGGAGCAGGGCACTGCCTGCTACCAGGTCGGCGTCCCGCCCCCGCATCGACAGGACGTTGCCCTTCTCGTCGAGGTACGTGCCCACCGCACCGACGGGCGCCAGCCCTGGCCGAGCCACGGCCGGCGACGGACCCGATGCCCGTGGAGAGGCTACGGCGCTCGCTCCGGTCGACAGCAAGGCGACGGTCAGGGCGATAGCTAAGCTCGCTGTTCGCATACTCCTGATCAAGATCAGTCCTCCCGTTGTGACGCACGCGCCTTGATATGCACATGCATCAATGGCGTGACGAGCGCTGAACGTAACGCGAGAAGTACTTTCAGTCAATCAATCGAGTGACTCCTATGTCAAAGTTGCCTATTATTTCGGCCTCAAATTGTCATGATCAGCCATTCCCTCCTGCGTGGCGGTCGGCTTCGACGTGGTGCAGGACGAGGATGGCTTGCACGCTCGCGGTGGCGCGGCCTGGGCAGCAGCGCAGCTTGGTCAGGATTCTTCAGATTTGCAACTACGGAATCCTGCATCTAGGGACGAGGAGTTGCTTGGCCGTGACCCACCGGACCTGATCACGGCGACATAGCCGTATGGACGCGAAGGGCGCCCCGAAACGCGATTATCCACGCACCGGACGCCCTTCAGCGCACCACCACGAAGCTCAGCCACCGACCACGGCGGCGAGAGACAACGGCGCCAGCACGCTGGGCCCGTCACGGGTTCGCGAACCGGAGCCCCGATGTAGGCTCAGCGAACGCCGACATCGCTCCGGTTCCTGGCTACCAGCACTTCAGAAATCGCGAACCCGAGAACTTTGCGGGTGTAGGTGATCATGCGTCGGTAGCCCATGCGCCGGGCGACTCGCCATGCGGCGGCAAGCAGGACCGAGTGCGCGTTGTGTGGCCCGTCGGTCGCCAGGCGGGTGACTTCGGCGGTCAGGCCGTCGTCGTGGTGGCGGGCGTCGGGACGGCCGACCATTGCGACCCCGATGAGGTGGCCGGCGTGGTTGGTCAGCCCGAGGGAAAACCTGTGTCCCTGCGGTCGTTCGAGCTGCTGGTGGTGGGCGCTGATGTAGGCGCACGCCTGCCGGTAGCTGATCGGCCGTACCCGTGGACGAGCTGGGCGGCGACGCGACAGACGGCGGTGGGCGGCAGTCTCCGGCTGGTCAGTCACGGTGGCCTGCTCGCCCGACGAAGACCAGCAGGTGCAGGGCGGTCGGCCAGCCGTGCCGACTGGGCGCCGACGGATCGGCGTCTGCGCTGTCAGCAGTGGGGCCTACTGGTGTGGTGACCGCGAGGACGTGCTGGAGGTAGTTCATCCCACCGGCGTGAGCCTCGGGGACAAGCCCGGCCAGGCGCACGATCTCGGTGGGCGCCGGTTGGGCTGAACGCTGCTCGACGAGGAGGACCGCGAAGCCGTCCGGGGTGATGACCAGCCGGAGGGCACGGAAGAGGTCGACCACCGCACCGTCGACCGACCTGGGTCGCGCGAGCGGCTGGGATCGCGGCCAGCGCAGTACGACCAGGTCGACCTGTTCCACGGTGTCGAGACCGGCCAGGTCCGCAGCATGGGTGACCGGACGGTAGGCGCGGCCCGCCGCAATGCTCTCGTCGCGAACGGTCGGGTCGCCGTCGAAGTCGACCACGGTCGTGCCGCGCCGGCTGTAGACGGCGATGATCCGACGCGCCAGCTGGCGGCGAAACGTGGACTCGCTGATCTCGCCAAGGGCGCTGCTGCGCCACACCGATATCCAGATCGGCGAGCCACCGACGATGACGTCGACGTGAAGGAAGTCGTGGTGGTGGCCGAAGGTGGAGCTGTCGGCGTATGGGCCGGGTCTGCCGTCTCGGGACGATGGGTCCGGCCCGCTGGGATTCTCGGGTGTCGCGGAGGATCTGGTCATCGGTGGGTGGCTTCCACACCGGCTGGCCCGTGCTCACGACCACCAAGAGCGGTCGTGACGGTGGGGTTTGCTGGGGGAGCAGCGCGTTGGCTACCCAACCGTTGGCCAACGGTTGGGTAACCTCCGGTCCGGCGGTGGTGTCGGACTGTGCGGCGGGTTGCCGACGAGTCCGGCGTGGATGGCGACCGTCGGATCACCTGCACGAGGTGTCGTGCCGGCTCAGCTGGTAACACAGGGTGGCGGGATCTTGACGCGTTGCGCTAGCGTCTCACCTGCAACGCGGCCGGTTGGTTGGCGGCCATGCGCTGGAGGACCGCCGCCTCGCGGATCCAGCGCCACAAGAGACGGAAGGGCGTGAACTGGTGTTTGAGATCGAAGCAGCGACTGCCCCGCCGTCCGGGACGTTGGCAAGATTTTGAATGAGATCGGCGGCGCCGTCGGTGCTGGCCGCGCAGCGACGTCTCCACCGAGATAGGCAAGGCCAACCAAGGTGCGGGGCTGAGAACATCAGACGTGCGGCTCCGGTCCGGCTCGAGCCGGACCGGAGCCGCAACGCGTAGCTGGTCAACGAGGTTCGGGGAGTGCCGTGCGTACGGGTAAGGGTCGCCGATCGGGGCTGAAGTTCGCCGTCGCCGTGTCTATGGTCGGCGTGGTGGTCGGGTCCGGGGTGGTGGGCGTGCCAGCTCCAGCGTCGGCGGCCGACACGGTACGCGGTCTGCAGTGGTATCTCGACGCGCTGCAGATTCCGCAGGCTCATGAGATCACCAAGGGGCGTGGGGTGACCGTCGCCGTCATCGACAGCGGTGTCGACGCGACGCACCCGGCGCTCGCCGGCCAACTGGCCGGCCGCCCCGGTGCCGCCCCGGCGGGATCTCCGCAAGGCCAGATCGACCGGGATAAGGAGGCGGGACACGGCACGTCGATGGCCGGCCTGATCGTCGGGCGGGGCGGCGACCGGAACCGGCAGCTCGGCATCGCGCCGGAGGCGAAGGTCCTGCCGATCGCGCTGAGCGGCAGCGAGGGCAACGGCAACGACGCTGAGGTGGCGCGGGACATCCGTTGGGCCACCGACGCCGGAGCCGACGTGATCAGCCTGTCCATCGGCTTCGAGCAGCCCGCCAGCATCCGGATCGTCGAGGCGGTCCAGTACGCCCTGAGCAAGAACGTCGTGCTCGTCGCGGCGACCGGCGCGGGCGGTCGGACGGTCGACTCCCCGGCGAACGCGCCTGGTGTGATTGCGGTGAACGCGACGACACGATCGGGAGGCCTCGCCAGCGCCTCGGTCGTCGGCCCTGAGGTGGTCCTCGCTGCATCAGGTGACGACATCATCGCTCCCGTGCCGACGGTGGTGGAGGGCAACGGTTACGCGGTTGCCTCGGGCACTAGTCAGGCGACCGCCATCATGGCCGGGGTGGTCGCGCTGGTGCGGTCACGCTACCCGGACCTGGACGCGGCGAACGTGATCAATCGCCTGATCCGGACGGCCCGGGACGTGGGGGTGCCGGGTCGGGATCCGGAGTTCGGCTTCGGCGCGGTGGATGTGCTTGCGGCGCTGCAGCGGCCGGTGTCAGCCGTAGACGTCAACCCGCTGCTGGCTGCCGGCGCGCAGCCGGACGGAGCGACGGCCTCCCCCGCAGGCGGGCAGACTGAAGGGCCGGCTGTCGCCATCAAGGTTAAGAACAAGACCGGCATCATGGTCGCGGGCGTGCTGTGCCTGACCGTCGTCATCGGCGCGGTGGTGCTGGCCGTAGTCGTCGCCCGCCGTCGGCGCCGTCGCACCGCGCCGCCGGTCGGACCCGGACCGGGCAGAACGCTGGTGGGTGGTCCGGAGTTCCCGCTGCCCGGGTACGGCCACCCGGGCGTCCCGCCGCCCGGCTACGGCCCGCCGGGAGTTTCGCCGCCTCCGCGGTCGGATGCGCAGCATCCTCATCCTCATCAGCCCAGGCCGCAGCCCGGACCCCCATTCCCTCCGCCCGCGGCGCTACCGGGGCAGCCCGGTGGATCGGGGCAGCCCGGGACCGCACCGCCCCAGGGCTTGGGCGGCCCGCACCAGCGCTGATACATCGCTGACCGATCAACGGGGAGGACGGAGATGAGCGACGAGGGCAACAGCCCACCGCAGGTGGGGGCCTGGATGCGGGTGCCGCCCGGCGTCGCTGATGTGATGCCGGCGGGCAGCCCGTTGCGGCCTATTGCCACGGTGGCTGCGCACGGGCCGTCCGTTGGGTTCCGCCAGGATGACGTCCGCGCCGGCGCAGGATCGGCGCCGTCGCAGCTCGTGGGTGGGCCCGGTCAGCGCGACGTTACCGAGTGGGAGGCGGACCGTCTGGAAGCGGCCGCCGACAACATCGAGCGGCATGCAAGCTACTTGCGCCGGCTCGCCGTCGACATGGAGGAGATCAAGGACCTGCTCGGCGGCGAAGCGGCGCTGGCCAGCCCGGGCGGCGCGCTGGGCGGCTTTCCCAAAGGGCTGAGCCTGGCCGCGGCGCACCATGCTCTGCACCGGACGACCTCGGAGTCGCTGACGAAGCTCTCCGACGACATGTACCGGGCGGCCGATGCGCTGCGCGAGGTCAAGCGCAAGTACGACACCGCCGAAGACGCGAACAAGATGTCAGCGCAGGAGATGCAGCGGACCTTGAAGGCCAGCGGCCTGGGTCTGGGTCCCAGCGCGGAAGGAGTCTGACGTGAGCGCCCTGAGCTGGGAGGACATGGCGCGGCAGGTGCTGGTCGCCGGCCGGCCGGCCGATATCACCAGCGCGGCGTTGGGCTGGCAGGCGCTGCTGGGCAACGTCGAGGAGGTGAAGCGGCTGGTGGACGCCGACGTCATCGACCTGGGCGAGAGCTGGAAGGGCCCGGCGTATGACGCGTTTCGCACGCACATGGAAGGGCTGATCAAGCAGGCCGAAACGATTGTGGACGGCGCCCGGGAGTCGGGCGGCGGTCAGCACAGCATCGTGACCGTCCTGCAAACCGCGGCGCAGGATCTGGAGCGTGCGCAGAACGCGATGCCGGTCCCACAGGGGTGCGTGGGCGACCTGGCGGCGGCCCGCAATGGTGCCATCGTCATCGAGACGGGGCTGTTCGAGGCGAGCATTCGTGCCGACTTCGCGGGTAGTTGGCCGATGGAGAAGCTCGGCCAGCTCAACGACCGGATCGGCGAATTCTTCAACAACAACACCGAGGACGCGCGCAAAGCCTACGACCAGGTCAGCGACGACTACGCAGCCCGGGAGCGGGAGACCCCCGGAGGTGATCTGTCGGAGAAGCGCACAGGCAGCGGCCCGACCGGAGTGGACCTGCAAGGTCCGACGGGCACCGGCGGTGCCGGCCAGGCAGCCAGCCTCGGTGGAGGGCCTTCAACCGGCGGTCTCGGCGGTGAACCTCCTCTGGGAACCGGTCACGTCAGCTCTGGCGGGGCAGGTTTCGGCTCGGGCACCCACCCGGACCTCTCCGCCGGCACTGGCGGCTACGACGGCAACGCCCCAAGCGGCAGCGGCGCGTCCTCGGGCGTCGGCAACGACCTCGGTGACGGCGTTCTGGCCGGCGAGTACAGCAGCGGCTTGGCCGGGGCAGGCGCAGGTACGGGGACCCTCACCGGCGTGAACTCCGGGTTCGGTGCCGGCGGTGGCGTGCCCAGCGCGACTGGCCTGGGCGCTGGGGGCAGTGGCCTTGGTGGCACGGCAGGCCTGGGCGGGGCCGGTGCCCCCATTCCGGGCGGTGGTTCCCTGGGCCGCCCGGTCAGCCTCGGCATGTCGCCGATGATGGGCGGCGCGGCTGGTGCCGGTGGTGCCGGGCGCGGTGCCAATGGTCCGTCCAGCAGGGGCGGTGCGGCGATGGCACCTGGCATGGTCGGCGCGGGCGGCAGGGGTGGGTCCGGCAGCACGGGCTCCCGTGCTGCCGGCGGTGGCGTCCGGGGCGGCCTGGCTGGGGCGAACAGCGGGGCCGGCGACGGCAACGAAGAGTCCCAACACGGCACCTGGCTCAGGGAAGACGACGACGTATGGGGCGCGGACGACGACGGCACGGACGGCGTATTGCGCTAGTTCTCAGCACCGACCAGCGTTATCCACACGTTGACAGCACGCGGTCGTCGCTGGGTCGAGTCCGATAATGATTGCGGCAGACCTTCCGGGAAACCGGGACACCTCGTAGCAGCCGGGTCAGCCCAACAGCGGGGCGCCCTCACCCAACGAAGGCGAGTTCCGACCTGATGGCGGCTGGCACGCCTTCTCTGCACCACGAAGATCATCCATCTGATTTGTGCTGCCGATAGGCAAAATCGGTGGTCACCGCGCTGATTCAGGAGGATCTCCAATGCCCCGCACTGCCCGCCAGGACTTCGCCGACCGTCCGCCGTGGACGCGGCCGGGCGTCATCGCCTCCGCAGCGCTCGTGGTGACCGTCGTCATCGCCGCCGTGTTGCTCGCCATCACACGGGGCGGCGATGACGAAGTCGATGCCACCGGCACGACGCCATCCGCGGCTTTGGTCCCTGACGGCACCACGACGGCGCAGAGTCTGGCCACCGCTGTGCCGATCGCCCCGCCGGACGGTGTGCGGTGGGAGCTGGTCGGCCAGACCGCCGTGCCGGTCAGCGCGACGGCCGGCCCTACCCGCATCGCCGGCGGAACTGCCGTGAGCTATGCACACACGCCCGACGGCGCTCTTATCGCGGCGGCGCAGATCATGATCCGCTCATCAGCCTCCGCAGGTCGCGACTGCTGGGAACCCACCGTCCAACGCCAGTTCCTTCCCAGCAACAACCGCGACCAGCTCCTGGCCGCCCTGCGCGCCAACCCCGACCACTCCTCGGAGCCCGGCGAGCTGAGCCAGATCGCTGGCTTCAGCTACCAGTCCTACAGCCCCGACACTGCCGTCATCGGGCTAGTTCTGCGCGCCCCGTCAGTAGGCACCGCGCGCTACCACGTGCTTACGCTCACCCTGCTTTGGCGTGACAACGACTGGCGTATGCAGGCCCCTCCCGGTGGATCGTGGATTTCGCTTAACCGCGTGACCAACGACCTCACTGGTGTCGTCGAATGGGGAGCCCGGTAGTGGCTTGCAACTTCATCATTCCGCTGTGCATCCCCGGTCAGGTTTTGATGACACCGTCGGCTATGGCTCAATCGGGAGGCGACCGTGACCGATCACGGGCCATCCCGTGATCGTGCCGGTCAACTCGACCAGCTGATCGAAAGTGCTCACCCGATCCTGGCGAGCACAAGGTCTGGCTGCTGCGGTTCCATGCCGGCCTGCCCCATCAGGCGGCACTATGACCGGCGATGACATACCTCGCCCGCTCACCGTCATCGAGCGGGACGTCATAGCGCGGCTGCTGTCCGTGCCGTTCCCTGGGCGCGACGAGTTGCGTGCGCAGTTACCGTTCGCCACAGTCGAGGGCCGGTGCGGGTGCGGCTGTGTCACCGTCAACCTTGCCGTGGACCGTGCCGCAGCGCCGGCTCCGGTGTTGTCCGCTGCACCAGTCTCGGCTGGCATCAGCAACGACGAGTTCTCCGCCGGCATCGTGCTACTCGTCGATGGTGAGGGCTATCTGTGCTGCCTGGAGGTCTACTCCATCGGTGACGAACCCGTTCGGCGGCTCCCGCCCGTCGAGCAAATCAACGGCCGTCCGCAGGGGTAGCGTCCGCCTCATCGTCACCGTCGCCGCAGGAAGGCGTAGACGATCTTGTTGGAGGCGAACTCCGAGATGTTGACGAGGTCCCAGCCGAACTGGCCGAGGACCTCGGCGGCAGCGACCGCTTCGCTGACCTTGTCGCCGCTGACGCCGTGGTGGGAGACCACGGCCAAGAGGCGATAGGGGTACGTCCGAAGATCGGCTTGGCCCTGCAGGACCGCCCGGGCGGTGACCATGCGGGTCCGGGCGATGTGCTCCGGGGTCTCTGCTGCGGGCATACCCGGCACCATAGTGGCTCGTCGTCCGGGCAGTCTGCCAGCCGGCTAGCCGGTATGTTCGAGACGTGTCTGCGCCGGCCGGTGTTTCTCGGCTTGTCGTGGCGCTCGTTGCGGTGCTCGCCACCGGTCGCCGAAGGACTCAACGCCACTGATGCACACCTGCGTCACGTCTGGCAGACCTTCAAAGACGCCGGCGCCCGCACCGTGGTCCTCGGTGGGCTCAAGTTCGCCGACGACCACGTCCACAGCTTCATGAGCTACGGCCTGCCCCTGCCCACGGGCACGTTCAAGCCAGGCAAAAAAGGCTGCTCACTGCCGACACTGAGGCGCAGATCATGGCCGCTTTCGCTGAGGTGTACGCCGATGTGCCCGCGGACTGCCGTCCCGCCGTACTGAAGAGGTCCTCGAGCTCCGGCTGCGGCGCGTTGGTGGAAAAGGTGGCGAGCTGTTTGGTGATGGTGCGCCAGTAGGTGTCGAGGTTGTTGACGGTGTACGTGTGCAGGACATGCGTGTCGGTCCAGACGTCGAGGGTCGACAGCTCCGGGCCGGTGATCGTGACGCCGTGCCGGGCCAACTCGTGCCAGGCGACGAGTTCGTCCAGGTGCCCAACTCGGAACTCGCGGTGCAGCACCAGGGGCACCGGTGGCAGGTTCCTCGGATCGGACGCCAGGTCGGAGACGAGGACGTGCATCCCGTCGAAGTCGATCGGGGAGTACGCCGCCAGCTGCTCGTGTGCCTGCCGCAGTTGCTCCACCTCTTCGTCGGATGGCCGGTGAGCAAGGGTGGCGACGAAGTCCACGTCCGACTGCTCCTCGATCCACTCCCCGAACCCGGTACCACCAGTCAAGTAGAGGCCGGCCACCAGGCCCTTCGGAGTCAGCGAGAGGAAGCGCTGGCAGAGTTCCTCGACGGCCCCCGGGAGACTCACGGAGTGACCCTATATGCAGCATTCGAAGCGGAAAGCCCTCCGCCGCCTCGCGGAGTGACATCCCAGCCGTTCGATCTGCCGCGAAGTGCTCGTGTCATGGGCCTACCTCAGAGGCGGATGGCCGGCGAACGAATTCTGGCTGGCCGCCGCGCCTGGTCGACGATGCCGCCGCGGACGCCGAGGCTGCCTCGCGCGGCGCGATAGACGCCGTCACGAGTCTCATCGGCCCGCCGAACCAGTTTCGTAAGGTCGTCGGGCGGGTCCGGTAAGGAACGCGCGGTGGTGCGATCCGTTCCTCGGTGGTGATCTCTTCGATCCACGGGTCGGCGAGTGAGGTCCGTGACGAATTACAAATTCTCAGTCCTCAGGGAAACGTGTGCGGTGTTTGAGCGCGCGTGGTAGACCGTCCACTTTGACGTTCGTCAGATGGCGCATGTGCACTCCGGGTCAGCCTGGCTCCACGTCTCGGTCAGTCGGGTCATCGGCGGAGAGTGCCCCCGATCGCCGGCCATTCGTCGACGCGCTTCCGGTCGACCGTCGGGTAATCGACAGATGCGAAGAGTGCGGACCGACCGACGGCAGCGACCCAATCGGCGACGGCCGGGTCGGTCCGGCGGGCGACGGCGGAGCCATGTCTTCCGATACGTCACCTCTTCGCGCGGCGTGATGAATAAAGCTCGGACTATTCATTCCATCTCGAAAACTGTGGCCGGGTCGTCATTCCGACATTCTCCCTGGACGCTCTTATCATCGGCGTCCGCGGCCCCCTACCGTGGATTCATGCACACCAGCACTGTCCCGCGCCCGTGCGCGCATGCGCTCGTCATCCCGACTGTCCAAAGGGTTTTTGAACGAGTAGCGGTATGACCGACTCACCAACCTCTGACGAGGCGCTGGTGACCGAGACCGCCCGGGTGATGCTCGATCGGATTGGCGTCGTCGAACCCGAGCAGGTCGCCGCGGAGCGCCGAGTTTTCGACGTCCTGCGGATGGCGTACTTCGCCAACCCCGCGCGGGCGCTCACCGGTGACGATGGTGGCGGTCAGTTGAGCTTCGGGCCGCCGGGTGTCGAGGAACTTCTGACTCCGGTGCTGATGGCCGCCGCTGCAGAGGTGGTCCGTTATCTGGCCGATCGTGGTGTCGTCCTGACGCGGGCGGGCGTGCGCCGGGTGCTGGGCAGGCCGGCCGACACCTCGTCGGGTGCCGACAGTCCGGTCGACACGCCGCCGTCGGCGGCACCGCTGACACGTGAACAGTGGCGGGAGGTACGCGAGATCGTGATGCAGGCCCTCGTCCGGCACGGTCGGATGTCCCCGCACCGCGCCGCCCTGATCGCGGCGGCGGCCGTCGGCGACGGGACCACAGGTCAGGAGCCGGAATGAGCGCCGACGCGACGGTGAGTCCCGACGGTGGACCCGCGATCGCCGCCGGTAGCCCGGCGCCACCGTCACACCAACACCGGTGGTGGAAGGCACGAACCGACATACGGTTCGCGACCCTCATGATGGCGGTGCTCGCTTCCAGCGTGGTCGCCCTGACAACCGTGTTCCTGTCGCTGCCCGCGACAGAACAGCTCAACGACGACCAGGTGGACCCGTGCCTGCGCGGCATCGCCGCGAGAGTTGCGAGCCTGCCCACCGGCTACGACCAGGCGATCACCGGCACGTACCTGATGCAGCAGTGTGTCCGGCCGTTCTTCGCGGCGCAGGCGACGACGGTCGGCGTCGGGCTGGCCGGCCAGATCGGTCTGGCAGGTCTGCTGTACGCCCTGCATCCATGGTGGCTAGCCCGGCGGCGCCGGCTCGCCCCCCTCCCTGCCGACGGCAACGCCGACGTGCTTGCCGACCTGGCGATGCTCTCGCGGCAGGCCGGCCTGCCGCATCAACCGACGTGGCTGCTCGCCCCCTATGCCGCTACTCACGGAGGCCAGGCATTCGGGCTTCCGCGGTGCCGACGGGTGGCTCTGGACGTCGGGCTGCTGGTGCGCTTCGACATCGATCGACCGGGCTTCCGAGCGGTAATCCGTCACGAACTCGCTCATCTGCGTAACCGCGACGTGGACCAGGCGTACCTGACGATCGCCATCTGGTGGTCGTTCGCGCTCCTTGCGCTGGCACCGTTCCTGGTCCTCTCGTTGTTTCCCGACCTGCTGCGGCGGCCGTTTCCGGCCGCACTGCTGCAGATCGGCGACGACCCCGGCCGGTTGACGCATCGCCTGGTCACCGTGTTGGTTCTGGCCGCCGTGGTGTACCTGGCCCGCAATGCCATTCTGCGTGCTCGGGAGACCCACGCCGACGTGGTGGCCGCCGAGTCCGACAGCGACGGGGCGCTGCCGAGAGTCGTGGCGGCTCTGCCGTGGCCGGGGACCCGGGCGCGGCGCGGGGTGGCGCTGCCAGCATGGGGCGGTCGGTCCCGCTACGGCACGCATCCGAGCCCCGCCGAGCGGGCCAGGACGCTCACGGATACGGACCGGCTGGCCCGGATGGGCGGATGGGAGATGGCCGGTATCGGGCTGACCGCAGGCCTCGCGCTGCGCGGCGTCAGCCTGCTCGGCGGCAACCTGCTGGGCTCGCGCTTCATGGCCATGACGCTGGTTGTGCTGCCAGTCACCACGATGTTGACAGCCATCCTGGCGGCGGCTGTCAGCCGGGACCCGGCAGCGCCCCGGAGACGGATGCTCCTGCTGCCTGCGGCACTGAGTGCCGGATTGGCTGCCAGCGGACCACTGTCCATGGGCGCGATAGAGACCAGCGTCACCGGTGTCGTTGGCGAAGACACCGGCGTCGCTGTCTTCGCGGTGAGCACCGTGCTGCTACTGATCGGCCTCACGCTCACCGCCGCCTGGGTGTGGTCCGTGCAGCATGGTCACGCCGGTCGGCTGGGCGTCCGGCAACGCCGCGCGATCGTGGTGAGCGCGGTCGCCGTAAGCGCTCCGCTGCTCGCCCTCTGGTATTGGATGTCCTTCAGCGGCAGCATCGTGGCGAGCTATCGGCCCGGCAGGCCGGATCCGGGATGGGCGATCGGCTGGTACGCCACGCTCGCCGACTGGACCGGCCTGATGCTCGAGTTCCAGATCCAGGCGATGCAAACTCCGATCACCTCCGCCGGCATGGTGCTCCTGTGGGCCGTCCCCGTGGTCGTCCTGCGCTGGTGGCGTCGCAGCGAACGTCTCGTCGGCCTCCGCCGCGCTCTCCTGGCTGGTCTGGGTGCAGGACTGGCGGTGATCGCCGTCGGTGCGGCCCTGCCGTTCGCCGCCCGTGCCGCACTCCCCGTCGAGATCCTGCACGCCCCCGCGAATATGGAGTGGGACGCGAACCCGGGGTTTCTACGGGTGTACCACAACGTCTACACCGCCCTCGCGGTACTGGGTCAAGCTGTGGCAGCCGGTATCGTCGCGGCGGGCCGAACCCGCCTGCGACCCGTATTCGTCCCGGTGGCGGTCTGTACCACCGCGGTACTGGCCACCCTGGGGCTCTACGTCAGCCGGGCGGTGTCGTCCTGTGTCGGGCTGACCGGTGTTCAACAGACCAATCTCGCGCAGCCGTGCGACGGCCGGCTCCTGCTGCTCGACGGCTACATTGGATTCCACTTCCACAGCATCCTCAGTTGGGGCGCCATCGCAGCCGTGCTCGCAGCCCTGGTCGGCGCCGCGGCCAGAGCCCTTCTCAACTACCGGGCGGTCACCAGTCCGGAAGCGGTGCAAACCCGACACCCGGGCCGGACGACGACTGCCGCACTCGGCCTCTTGGCCCTGCTCGGGATGAGCGCCGCCGCCGCCGAGGCCCCCGGCCATTACCAGCATTGGAAGCCGAACCCCCCACCGGCGGTCCCCGACCTCGCCCCACCCGCGGCCGACCCCTGCGTAATCGGTGCCTGGCGGGAGGTCGTCCGCGAAGAGGACGCGGCTCCATTCGGCTCGCTGCGCTACCGGTTCACCGGCGCTGGCGCCACCCAGACCTACCACGCTGACGGCACCACGATCCTCGACTACGGTGCGGGCGTCGCCTATACGGCAACCATCGAGGGCCGTCGCGTCGCGCTGACCGTGAAGGGCCAGATCACCGCCCGCTACCAGATCCGCGACGGCACGATCGCCTACTACGACGCGGTGTCTAACGGCACGCAGGTGTGGAGCATCGACGGTGCCGACCAGGGCCCGGGATCATCCGAGTCCTCGGTGTCACTGTCCCCCGACCGGTACCACTGTGCCGGCGATACCCTCGTCCAGTCCTCAGCCACTGAAGAGAGCTACCGCATCGAACTCCGTCGGGTCGTCGACTAGTACGCCGGGCGCATCTGGTAAAGGTGGAGTCTTGGGCGGTTGTGGCGCGGTGCTGGTGTCGGCGTCGCCACCGTGACCGTCGATGAACGTGGTCGAGGGGTCGAGTGGTGGTGATCAGGTGTGCCAGCAGACATCGGACCTCGCCGAGGGTGAGACATGAGGTCATCGACGTGGCGACGCAGATCGTGGAGAGCCGTCGAGGGCATCGGTCGATCCCGCGGGCGAGCCGAGCACGAAGATCCACCTCGCGGTCGACGGACGCGCCCGACCGTTGTCGGTCCTGCGGCGCGATGACCTGGTCGGTCAACTGGGACGTGACGATCGGCGATCGCTTCGCCAACACGGTCGGCCCGCACCTGGACGCGCTGCGCTGTCACCGGCACCGCCGGCACGGATCCCGCAACGGGATCCGTGCCGGGGTGGGCCGATCAGATGAACGCGAGCGAGCTGAAGAACGCCGGGTAGCAGTCGACATAGATGTCGTAGACGCCGGGCGGCACGTGCACGGGGCCCAGGGCGGCCCCGTTGGAGCACCGGGCGCTGACCGCGGTCGTCGGCTGGCCGGTGAGGGTGCAGCCCTGGAACACGATCAGCCACGGGTCGACGTACTGCCCGGCGTACGGGCAGGAGCCCGACATCACCGAGAAACCGTCGCCCTTCGCCGGTGAGGCGGCGGCCGCCGTCGAGGTCGTGACGCTCAACCTGCCGGCGGAGCTCGCCGATGCCCGCTCGGCTGCGATGGCCGCGACAGCCGCATCGCCACTCGGCGCGGGTGCCGCGACCGCCGCAGACGGTGCGGCCATGAACGCGGCGAGCATCGCCGTCGCCGCCAACAGCAGACTGGATGCGCGGAGAATGCCGGGTCGTGCTCCGGCGGAGGGTCGACTACGCCATGTCATAACCAGAACCACCTCTCGATTGCTGTGCGATCTGCGGATGCCGGGGCGCGTACCTGGTCGCGCCCGACCCGGCCGGGCCGTCGTCTGACGTCCATGGCGAAGCGTCCCAGGGTGCCGGTGGCCGGGTCTTCGTGACATTGCGAGAACCAGGTCGCCGGCGTACCCCGGTTCTTGCGAATGTCCGCAAGGCTGTCCGGTCCGCGTCAACCGGGCGGCGTGGCCGGAACGCATCGATTACCGTTGACCGGCATGGGCGGTCTGTTCAGCCTCTGGCGGCAGCGAGTGGCCGACAACGCCCGCCGGGCGGTGGACGCCTACCAGGAGGAGCTGCTGGAATACCGCAACCTCGCGGTGATGCCGCGAGTGCGGTCGGAGATGCTCGATTTCGCGGTCTTCCTCCGTCAGCGCACTGTCGACCTCGCGGCGGACAGCGCACCGTTCCACGTGCAGGATCTGGACCTGATGGCCGCGATGGGCCGCCAGCGCGGCGAGAAGGGACTCACCCTGACCGCGCAGCGGCAGGTGCTGCTCGTGCACACCCGGCTGACGCTGCGCGAGGTGTACGAGGCCGCCGGCCCGAACGACATCGCCGCGACGATGCACACGCTCGCCTGGCTGGCCCCCGCGGGACTGGCCGCCCAGGGCGCGTACACCCGGGGCTGGATCGAGGGGCAGCGGCGCGCGCTGGCGACCGTCGCCCAGGTGCGGCTGCTGACGGTGATGCTGCTGGCCGGCGACGACAGCGCGACCGAGCTGGCGCGCGGCCTGCACATGCCGGTCCCCGACCACGTCGTCGCGACGGTGGTCCGGGTGGCCGGCGGGTCGCCCGGACCGGACCAGGCGGCGCGGGACGAGTTCGCCGGCGCGCTGCTGAAGACGCACTGGATGCCGCTGAGCTGGCCGGAGCCGCACGAGGTGGTCGCGCTGATCCCCAGTTCGCCGGGCGACCGGCAGCCGGCGGTCGAGCGCGGGCTCGCGCTGGCCCGCGACGTGGCCTCGATGACCGGCCGACCATGCGCGGCCGGCACCGCGCCCGGGCGGGCGCGCGCGTTCGGCGACGCCGTGGCGCTGGCCCGGCAGGTCAGCGAGGTCGCACCGGCGCGGGCCGTGCCGCGCCACGCGTACACGGTCACCGATGTCTTCGCCGAGCTGGGCGCCGCCCGGCTGGCGGAGGTCGGGCAGTGGCTTCAGGTGGTGGCGGCGCAACTCGACGCCGGCCCCGACCTGGTCTCCACGCTGGACACCTACTACCAGCACGACATGAACCGGCTCGACACCGCGGCCGCGCTGTGCATCCACCCGCGCACGCTCGACTACCGGCTGGCCCGGGTGCGCGACCTGACCGGGCTGGAGGCGGGCTCGACCCGCGGCGTACGCGTGCTGAGCACCGCCGTCGCCCGGATCCTCGCCGGCTAGATCAGCAGCCGGGTGAGCTCCATGGCCTTCATACTGATGTAGCTCAGCCTGTTACCGAAACGCGTCGAAACCCTGTAGCGAGCTGATCATGCCGGACGGGCCTGTTGGGCTCGAGAATCGGGTTACGCCGGCTGAGCTGCAGGTCGCTCGACATCGACCTGGCCGACACGATGAAGGCGCTCGAGGCGTACACAAACTCCGCGACCGGCTGGATGTCGCAACACACCGCCTGCGGCCGGACGAGCAGACCGAAGCTGAGCAAGATCCGGGTCGGTGGCGGCTTTGAAGGAATCTCGGGCATGGCAACGCGGATCGCGGCATGAGAGTGTCCCTGATCGTGAGTCAGAAGCCTCGGAACACACCATCCGCGCCCGCTGACGTCGCAAACTCGATGTAGTCCATATTCGCGAGCGACAGGTTGTTCTGGATCGCCTGCACCTGCCGTGGCAGCGCCCGGAACGGTCGCGCGTCCACCCTGGCGCTGAGGTTGATGACCAGCACGGGATGGTCTGACGTGGATACAGCGACAGCGTCGACCACGAACAGCGCCGGGTGCCGGTACTCGTGCGGGTAGCTCGGTGGGTAGCCGGCTACGATCGTCGCTTCGTCCAGGCCGTTCAACGCGCGGTCCTCAACGAAATCCACGTCCGCGCCGAAGCCCTCCTCGGTCGGTTGCGCGATCCACTCTCTGATTCGGTTCCAGACGGCGTCATCGGTGAAGTCCGCCCGTACCACCGGAACGCTCCACGTCCCCGGCAACTCTGCCACCGGCGCAGCGTAACCGCCGAGACAGGCCCCGGCCTACCGGTCTACAGGTCACGCGGCGGGACAGCCTGCCGCCCTCAGCTGATGGCCAGCGTTCGCCGGCAGCCGCTGGTAGCGGCTAGCGGCAAATCCGTGCGCCGCGTTGGATTCTTGATCGCGGCGGTGGCCGAGGCACGCCATGATGGTATGGCCATGGCTGAGGATGAACTGAGTGCCGTGCGGCGGCGGCTTCCACGAGGGACGCGAGTCCGAGGACGGGTGAGCGGATACCCGGCCGGTGTGGGACGGGCGGGCATGGGCGTCGACATCGGCGATCCGGTTCCGGGCTGGGTTGATGTGCTGCAGTTGCCCAGGCAGCCTTCGCTATGGCCGCCCGTTGGGCGTAGCGGCTTCTTCGAGGTGCTCCAGCACCGCGGGCACGAGGTACGACTGTTTCCGCTCGATGCAGGTATGCGCGATCGGGGCAGCCGCGTCCAGCGGTGTACCGGTCCGGAATGGGCGGAGCTCACCCGCCGCTGGCCCGTGGGTGCCCGTATCGACGCGAGAGTCGAGTACATCTTTCCTGGCAACCGGGAGTACAGCGTCCGGTTCGGCGACTGGCGTGAGGTGGTCGAATACGAGGGCCGGCCGCCAGACTCGGGAACCCAGGTGAAGCTCATGGTCGAGAGGCAGTCGGAATGGACACGCTCGCTGATTCTTCGGCCTTGCGACATGCCTGGTCAGGGCAATTGATCGGGCTTTACGCAAACAGCGTTATGGACTCGACCACGCCAGCGCGCACTACGCGGCGTGAGCGGACGCCGGGCGACGCTGGCTATGATCCGCGCCGTGCAACTCCCAGACGTCATCCCGATCAAGTACGAGCCCGACTACCGTACCGGCCGCATCGGACGGCATGCGGGCGGACAGTTCTTCGCTGACATTACCGGCGCCTACCAGGAAGGCGTCAGGCCAGGTCACGACCGGTGGAACCAGCAGCGGATCTACGCGGTGCTCCATCTCTTCGACGACAGCGGGCACCACACTGGCTCGAACCTCCGGTTCACCGGCTTCAGGGGCGACAGCCCCGCAGCCGTGGAGGCCGCCGAGCAGGTCTTGTCGGACTGGCTGGCCGGCCTCGATGCGGTCACGAACTGCAATATCGCCATCCGACCCTTCCGCGTCGACTTCGACACCGTCGTCTTCGGCCTCATCGATGAGACCACCGACGACCCAGACGAGGGCCATGGCAGGCCATGGGCCGAGCTCTACCCGCAGGGACTTGGGTTCCACGAGCCGTGGAACGGCGAATACGACACCTAGCGGCGTCGCGCGGTCGAGTGCGGCATCATCCGGCTCAGGCGCAACCGCGCCGTGGCCACCCGCTTCGACAAGCTCGCCGTCCGCTACGAGGCCACGACACCTCGCCGCCATCAACGAATGGCTATGACCCACTTGGCGCAGGCTCCGGCCCTGTCTCATGGCGTGTTCCGTCCGTTTGGAATGTCGTTCGGCGTACGGCCTGTTACCAGGAAGACTGGCACCATGAGCTCTCGACGGTTCGTCTTCCTGGACCCTGACGGGATGGCCGGTGGGTGGCTTTACGTGGTCGTAGAGGCCCAGACTGGTGTGTTCTACCAGCAGCAGTACGGCGGCACGGCGTGTCGACAGGGGCAGGTGGAGGGCTTCCTCGTTCCGATGGCAGGCGCCGACGCGGTGACCGCACTTCGCCAATTGTTCGAGAAGGACTTCCGTGGCGCCGGTACGTGGAACTATCCATGGCCGAACGAGGAGCGGAACAGGCTCCGCCAGATCATCGGCGGCATCTCTTACTGGGCGTGTGATGGACGCCGCGAGGAGCCACACGCCCTGCGACTGGACGAGAGCCGGATCCGCGAGGCCGACGAGGCATGGATACCGGTGCTCACTCCGGACGGCCCCGGTGTACTCGTCTGGTTCAACTCGGACTAAACGGGGCGTGCCAACCGACTTCGACACAGGCCCCAGACCGGGCTCGCACCGGTCCGCCGACCGCTCGTGAGCTGCCGGCCCTCCGCTACGGTTGGCACCAGCGCTGGCTCCTCAGCCGCGTCGGTCGATCGGGAAAGCACGCCCACGGTCACCGCGCCTTGTCAGCAGCGAATCAGGACGTCTGACCTGGGCGCCTCGACTGGCAACTGCGGCGACGTCAGGCGGATCCGAGGAGGTCCCACCGGTTGCCGGCGATGTCGAGGAAGACCGCGACCCGGCCGTAGGGCTCGGCTCGTGGCTCCCGGACGAAGGTGACACCGGCCTCGGCCATCCGTCGGTAAGCGGCGTCGAAGTCGTCGGCTCGGAGGAAGAACCCGACTCGGCCGGCTACCTGGTTACCGGTTGCGGCACGTTGGTGTTCTCCGTCGGCGCGAGCGAGGAGAATGCCGGTCTGGGCCCCCGGCGGCCGGACGACGACCCACCGCTTGGGCCGTCCGTCAGTGGTCAGCGATGGGGAATCCTCGACGAGATCGAAGCCGAGTACGTCGGTGAAGAACGCGATCGCGGGGTCGTACTCGTCAACGATCAGGGCAACCAGGTCGATCTGCACCACGGCAGGGTACGCAGGGTCCGTCGTGCTCGCCGCCGCGACAACCTGTCATCGGTAGATGTGCGCGCTCGCCATTCAGAAGTCACCGCTGAAGGGTGCCAAGCTCAGCCCCTCTGGCTGTGGGTCGTGCTGAGCCTCGCGCAGGCCAGCACGGTCAAGGCAGCTCCGAGCAACAGCGCCGCGACGGCGACGGCGGTCTCGACGTCGGGCCCGGTCTCGACGGTCACGGACACATTGACGCCCGCCTGGTAGAAGGCGTCGCTGCCGCGCGGCTCCGGCCGACTCCGCCAGGCATCGTCCACCGCGAGCCAGGCCACCGCGGCTAGCAGCGTGGCACCCATTGCGACGATCGGGGCGGTGCCATGGCGCCGGACCGAGCGGCTCACGACCCAGACATACCCCCCGAGTACGAGCAACGCCGCAACGGCCACATTGGTGAACGAGCCGAGCAGGGCGGTCAGCCCCGACGGGAGGAGGGCGACGAATACCAGGGTGACCAGCGTGAGCACGCCCACAGCCGGCGCGGCCCGGCCGATCCGACGCAGCCGATCCCGCGGCAACCGCCCGATAGCGACGCCGAGGCAGGCGCAGGCCAGGATCAGACAGCTTGCCACGGCTAGCTGTCGCAAGAACTGCGTCCGCTGCCGTGCGGGGTCGGTCACCAGCGCGACCAGCTCGCTCGGGCTCGGTGGGGCGTCGCCGAATGGCGAAGCCGCCCATGCCCACATCTCGACGACGCCCGCGACGGTGAGTAGGAGCAGGCCACCCTGAAGCAGCAGACGCGTCGACCAGGACACGGCGGGACCGGTCACCGCGGGGTGGACGGCGAGGACGCCCAGCACGACGACGCCGCCGGCCCCGGTCGCCCAGGGGGACCCGAACAGTGCGCCCACGACTGCGAGCAGCGCGGCCCCGAGGAGCAGCAGAAGCTGCTTCGCTGAAGGCATCCACACAGCGTATAGAGGCGGACCCTAGGACTTAGCGCCCGCACCTGGGACCGAGTCGATCTTTGAGAATGCCGGCCCTAGCGGTAGCTGGTCGAAAGCGCTGACATCGGCATGAGCGCGCACCACGTCGGATCGTGGAGAGTTGCGCGTGACGTGCGGGTTCCACCGGCGTGGATCGAGGCACGGGTGCGGCCGTTCGGGGGGCGATGGGATTTGATGCGTGTGACCGGGTGGGGGTTGATGCGGTGGACGGTGCGGATGCCGTCGTCGCACTCGATCGCCAGCGCGGTGTCCGAGACGGTGATGGTGACGGTCTTGCCGGCATGAACGCGGCCGAGGGTGACGTCCTGCCAGGCGACCATGACCGCACCGTTGTTGGAGGCGCTGGCAGCGGACCATCTTCCGATGTCCGAGACATGCGCGGACCAGCCAGGACGGAGCGCCCAGAACGTGCAAGCGAGGGATCGCTCGCGGTGGAGGTGCCAAGACGCAAGCGCATGGTGGCGCAATAGGGCTGCGTCCCAGTCGCGGTTCAGTCAGCATGACGGGGTGCCTGACCTTGTGTGGGACGACGCCAAGAACTTCTTCGACCCGGACCTGATGGGTGCGTTGCCAGACGTGCGTGTCGAAGATGCGTCGGTGGAGGACTGGCAGGCGGTCTTTGACCTGGTCCAGACGCAGGGCTGGAAGTGGGAGTACTCCGTCGGTAACGACCTCGTACCACTTCCCTCAGCAGCCGAAGTGCTGGCGCGACCTGTCGGCGCTGAGCTGCCGATCTTTCGGGTGTGGCCGGTCGCCGGCGTCCTGGTCAACTTCTGGCCATATTCGGCGGTCGAGATCGACTTCGATATCGACGTGAGGGAACTGCAAGGTCAGCAGCGACTGGACATGCTGTGCGAGTTCTTTGCGGCGATCGGGCGCAGGCTGGGCAAGCCGGTCCTGATGGCTCCCGAGGGCGACTACCTGCATCCGGTGCTCGGCTTCGATGTGGAAGCCGACCATGTCGTGTTGCTGGGTGACCCACGGTTGCCCGGCGAGGGCGGGGTGAACGGGGTGACGCATGGATCACCGTCGACCGGAGAATCAGCGTCGAGTCGCCACCCGAGCCCTTCGTAGAAGGATTCGGCGCGGTCGACGTCGGTAGCCGGCAGCACGGTCACCTCGAAATGGAACGTGATCGCGGAAGTGGTCATGCGAAACACCTAGCGCACCGGGGACTGACCCCGACACCGTCCCTGGTGTGGGCCCCGGGTACGGGTTGGTGCCCCGGACGCCTGACTCGCCGCGGCGCACGCTCGTAGGTTCGAGTCGATGGTGCCGTTCCGGATGCGAAATGGTGAACCGCACCTTTGCTCAACAGCGAATCTGCAGTGGCGGCCCCGGATGTCGATCCGGGGCCGCCGTGTTGACGCGGTTCAGGTCAGGTCGCCACGGGGCGGAACTTCGCCGCCTCGTTGGTGTAGTCGTGGTTGGTTTGGTGGGTCACCGAGGGTAGTGGTGGATGTTGCTGGTGGTCTTGCCGTCCACGGACGTGACGGGGAGAGTCGCCGGGGCGTGGCCCTTCTCGACCCAGTTGACCAGAGCGTCGAGGTCGGCGCCTGGGTTGACCAGCGGACCGGTGCTGAACAGCGGCGTCCCGCAGTGGTCCACGCCGGGCAGCAAGAAGACGCGGTAGAAGTTGTTGACGCGCTTGTTGCCGCCGAGGGTGGCGTTGACGTGCTTGCGGTAGTCGACGGTGCCCTGGGTCGGGATGAGCTGGTCTGACTGGCCGTGCCAGGTGAGCAGCTTGCCGCCAGCCTTGGCGAACCTCGACAGGTTCGGGTTGTTGTTGGCGATGATGCTGTCGTACTGCTTGGTCGCCGAGGTGAAGAGCTGCGTGAACGTCTGGTAGGTCAGCTTGGTGCTGTCGAACGACGGGTTCTTCGTCACGAAGTACTTGGCCCACTGGTCGGGCACCTGGAAGGGCGCGCCGGGGTTGGCGATGTAGTTGAACGCGGAGCCCTTGTTCTGGCCGTACCAGAGCTTCTTGCCGGATGGTGAGACCGGGCCGGCCCAGATCTTGTTGACCGCGTCGGCGACCGCCTTGGTGATGGTGATTTCCTTGCCTTCGCAGACGACCCTCGTGCCGACCAGGCGGCGGGCGTCCCACGTGCAGTCCTGCGGATTGTCGATGACGCCGTCCTTGACGCCGTCGAGGGTGTCGCAGGCCGCGACCGCCGCGGTGTTGAAGGCGGCCAGTTCGCACTGCGAGGGAGCGACCTTCTCTTCGTTGTAGACGGCCTGCGACCACAGTGTGGCGATCTCGAATCGGTTCCACTCGATGGCCGGCGCGTTGGCCAGGATGCCCTGGAAGTCCGTCGGGTAGTTCTGTGCCTCCGCGTAGCCTTGGCGGCCGCCGGTCGAACAGCCGGTGAAGTAGGAGTACCTGACCGTGCGGTGGTAGAACTTGTTGGCCACGTCCTTGCCGATGACCGCCATGTCGTGCACCGAGCGGGAGGCGAAGTTGGTGAGCAGGCCGGTGTTGATCTCTCCGTCGGGGGTGAGCCCCCAACTGGCGTCGAGACCGGTCTTGACGCCAGCGTCGGTGGCCGCGCCCACGTATCCGCCCTTGACCGCGCTGATCAGCGGGACGCTCAGATCGCTGAGGTCGCCGGCGGAGTAGGCGCTGCCGCCGGTGGCCTGGAAACGTCCGTTCCAGTTCCTTGCATCCTGAGGGAGCGACACCTTGATGGTGACGGTGTCGTTTGCGCCCGGGTGGGTCACCACGACGTTGATGTCGCACCAGGCAGGCACGGCGTTGATCGGCGGATTCTGCGGAAGCCCCGGGGTGGAGGGGAACGTGAAGTCGCCGCCGGCCTTGGCGACAGCCTTGACCGACACCACTGCGGTGCCAGGCGGCGCGGAGACCGGAACGGCGGCGCAGGTGGTGGCGGCGGTCGTACCGCCGTCGCGGGTGGCGGCGTTCACAGCCACGGGCGTGAGGGAGGCCGCTAGCGGGACCGCTGCGGCCATCAGAATCATCAAGCGTCGCTTCATACCCTTACCCTCACCGAATCGGGGCGACGTGACCCCAGGGTGGGGCACTGGTGTGCGCCCTGGTCCAGGACCCGGGCACGCCCGGGCTTGTTGCACCCGCGGCACGGCCGGCTTCGCCGTGGCCGGGCGGCTTGCCGACCCGGTCCACCGGCTCTGGAGCATCTGTGTCCGCTAAGCGCGACCGGTCGACGTAGCCTTCGACCGGCGTCCGCAGCCCGGTCGCGCGAATCAGTCTGGTCATGGTCACCAGCTGACCTCGGGCAGGTAGCAGTGGCGAAACCAACCCGCCGCGATCCGGCGGGCTGGCGAACGCCGGTCTCGGTCGATTACTACAGGAAGTGGACGCCCGTCAGTTCCTCGCTGAGTGTCCACAAGTGCTTGGCCTGCGCCGGGTCGATCGCGTGTGGCGCGGCTCCCGAGAGGTCGTTGAAGCCGCCGAGGTTCGCGGTGTCGGCGTCGGTGTCGCGGGCGATCTCGGCGATGTCGCAGTTCTCGCAGTAGACGCCACCCATGCCGGCGAGCTGTGGGCTCGTGGCGCACCAGACCGGAGTTGCGGCACCCTGTTCGGGGGTCTTGAGCTGCTTGCTCGGGTCGAGGATCGGGTTGCCGTCGGGGTTGGTCATACCGGCCGCCGCCAGCTGCTCGATCGTCAGATACTGCTTCAGTCCGGTGGCGACGATGCTGCCGGGGTGGGCGGCGAAGGCGCGTACGCAATCTGCCTGTCCACGCCGGTCGAGTTCGACCGCGAACAGCGACATGGCCGTCTTGGACTGGCCGTACGCGGCCCAGGGGTCGTACTCGCGGTGCGTGAAGTTCGGGTCGTCGAACACGACGGGCGAGTGACGGTGTCCGAGCGAGGTGAGGGTCACGACGCGGGCGCCCCCTGCGGCCCGCAGAGCTGTCCACAACCGGGCCGTGAGCTGGAAGTGACCGAGATAGTTGATCGACAGCTGGAGTTCGTTGCCGCGCGAGTCACGCCCGAACGGGGCGGCCATGATCCCCGCCGAGGCGACCAGGATGTGCGCGGGTCGGCCGGAGTCGACGAAGTCCTTTGCCACTCTGTCGACCGAGGCCGGGTCGCTGAGGTCCATCACCGCGTATTCCGCGGACGCTGCCGCCAACGCGGCCCGGGCATTGGCGACATCGCGGTCGAGGACCACCACGTGGGCTCCCGCGGAGCTCAACGCCAGCGCGGTCTGTAGTCCCAGTCCGGAGTTGGCGCCGGTCACGATCGCGGTCTTGCCGGTCAGGTCGACCGAGGCCAGGACGTCCTGGGTTGTGGAGGCCGCGGTGAATCCCGAGTTGATGGGGCGCTGTGCCGTTGTCACTGTGTCATTCCTTTCCGTGCTCCCCGAGGGGCGCAGATCTTGATAGGCACGCCGATCCGCAGGGTCGTGTCCGAGCAACGTGTCTGGTCCCTCGAGGGCACCCGGGTCAATTGACGCCCGGTGCCGGGGTGGTCCAGCAACCGGGGGAGGAGCAGGTCATCCCTGGTGTCGGCGGACGCCCGACCCATCAGGCGTACACCGTCGGTCGGCCCGGGGGTGCGGCCGTGCCGCGCCCGCAGCGCCGAGCGTGCGGTCAACCACCGATGGCGGTGCTGCGGGTCTCGATGGCTCTGAGCGTGTTCTTCAACGCCTTACCCAGCACGCCCTTGCCGACCGAGCCCAGCACAGCGCCGGTCAAGCGGCCTTTGACGTTCTTGCCCTCGCGGACCACCACGACGTCCAGGACCGTCGTCCCGTCCGGCTGCGGCCGCAGCGTGTAGGTGTGACCCGACCGGCCGCCCCAGATGTTGGAGTCGGTCGTCGTCATGGTGACACGGCGGGGGTTCGACCAGTCGTAGCGCAGCCGCTCCCAGATACCGCCCGAGCCTTCCGTGACGTCAGCCCAGCCGGGACCCTGGCCATGCACCTTCAGATATTCGCCGGCGCTGTTGCCGAAAACCTCCGAGCGGCCCGGCCCGAAATCGGTGAGCGCCGCAAGAACCTGCTCCGGCGTCGCGGTTGTCGCCTCAACAAAATGGATCACGGACATCGCCTTCTCCTGGATCTCCCGACTGACGTCCTCACAGACTGTCCGACCGCGGAGCCCGGCGAGCCCGTGTCATACCCTGGTTCTCCGCCTCGACCCACTGGTTGACGCCCCGTGAGTCGCCCCGGGGATGATCGCGAGCGCGCTGTCTGCTCGGCCGGCGGGTGACCGCCTGCGCGTCGGCTTCCGCACTGTGCCGCGCGTGTGGGTGGGGTTGAGCCCGGGGGTTCAGGGGCGGATGTGATCGTTCGTCCCGGGGCGTCCGGTTCCGCGACCGCCGTCGGTGTTGCCATCGTCGGCAGCCTGCTGACCGGCGACCTCACCGACCGACTGCACGACCCGCCGGTCAGCGGCACCGTCGACCCGGCCGGGCCGGAGACGATCGCCCTGCTGCCACCTGCGGTCCGGGAATCCGTGCTCGACGCCTTCGCGCACGCGACCGGCACCGGCTTCCTCGGGCCCACTCCGCACGTGGTTGCCGGAACAATGCTCGCCCTGCTGCTTCAAGCCGGGCCGCGACGACGCAGGGGCCGCACCGACCACCCGAGAGACGGCCCAGGACCCGGTGCTCACCGAGTGAGTACCCGTGTAACCCACCAGAGCGCCACGTCCCTGGATCGCACGTCGCATACTGACCGGCCCGCCCGCGACGTGCGTCAGCGTTGTAGTAATTTCGGCTGGGGGACAACGTGCCGAGTGACAACATGTGTTTCGGGCTGCTCGGCCGGCACCGTGAGCGCGACGTGCTCGATCGGCTGATGCGCGACGTCCGGGCCGGCCAGAGCGGTGTGCTGGTGCTGCGCGGCGAGGCCGGGGTGGGCAAGACTGCCCTGCTGGACTACCTGACCGAGCGGACGCCGACCGATCGCGTGGTGCGAGCCTCGGGTGTCGAGGCGGAGACCGACCTGGCGTACTCGGCGCTTCAGCTGCTGTGCGTTCCGCTGCTGAGACACCTGGATCGGCTCCCCGAACCGCAGCGGGACGCGCTTGCCACCGCGTTCGGCCTCCAGGTAGGTCGTCCGCCGGAAGGGCTGCTCGTCGGTCTCGCCGTGCTCGGCCTGCTGGCTGAGGCAGCGGCCGAGCAGCCTCTGGTCTGTGTCGTGGACGACGCGCAGTGGCTGGACCGGATGTCCGAGACCATCCTTACCTTCGTCGCCCGCCGTCTGGACGCGGAGTCGGTCGCGTTGCTCTTCGCCGTGCGTAGCCCCACCGATGAGCAACTACTCGGCGGCCTACCGGAGCTGCGGGTCGACGGCCTGCCCGACACGGACGCGCGTGCGTTGCTGGACTCGGTGCTACCGGGTCTGGTCGACACCCAGGTCCGGGATCGGATCATCGCCGAGACCCGCGGTAACCCGCTCGCGCTTGTTGAGCTGCCCCGCGGTCTGTCCCCGGCGGAGCTGGCGTTCGGATTCGGTGGGCGCAGCGGAACGCCGCTGGCCGGCCGGATGGAGGAGGGCTTCCAGCGGCGTATCGCGGCGCTGCCGGCCGACAGTCGGCGGCTGCTGCTGACCGCCGCGGTGGAGCCGGTCGGCGACGTGTCGCTGCTCTGGCGTGCCTTGGACCGGCTGGGTGTCGGTCCCGAGGCGGCGGTGCCGGTGGAGGCGGCCGGCCTGGTCGAGTTGGGCACCCGGGTACGGCTGCGCCACCCGCTGGTGCGCTCGGCGAGCCGGCGTGCGGCCCACCCCGCCGAACTGCGCGCGGTGCACCGGGCGCTGTCCGACGTCACCGACCCGCGGCAGGACCCGGACCGACGCGCCTGGCACCGGGCGCATGCCGCGGTGGGGCCGGACGAGGAGGTCGCCGATGAGCTGGAACGCTCGGCAGGCCGAGCGCTGGCCCGTGGCGGTCGGGCTGCGGCCGCGGCCTTCCTCGAACGGGCCGCCGAGCTCACCGCTGATCCCACGGTCCGCGGCCGGCGGCTCCTGGACGCGGCGCAGGCCCGATTCGCCGCCGGCGCCACCGACCAGGTAGCCAGCCTGCTGGCCGCCGCCGAGCTGAGCTCCCTGAACCCGGCTCAGCTCGCTGAGGTGCAGCGGCTGCGGGCCCGCGTCGCGTTCGCCCTGCATTCCGGCCGGGCGGCGGTTCCACCACTGCTCGAGGCCGCCCGTCGGCTGGAGGCGCTGGACCCGGCCGCGGCCCGGGAGACCTATCTTTCAGCGGTCGGCGCGGCTCTGAATGCCGGACGGTTCGGCGGCGACGACCTGCGGCTCATTGCTCAGGCCGCCCGGCGAGTGCCGGAGGGGGCGGAGCCGGCCGGCCTGCTTCTGGCGGCCTTCACCACGTGGAGCCTCGACGGGCAGGCCGCGGCCGTGCCGCTCTTCGCCCGGGCGCTGCACGCGGTCACCGTGGAGACCGACGTGGATCTGGCCTGGCTGGTCGGTCTGGTGCTGCACGAGGTGTGGGACGACGGTGCCTTTCTGACGCTCACCGAACAGGCCGTGAACTTCGCCCGGGAGACGGGGCGGTTGTCGCTGCTGCCCACCGCGCTGACGTTCCGGGCCACCGCGCTGATCTTCGCCGGGCGGTTCGCCGACGCGTCCGACCTGCTCGAGGAGGCCGAGGCCCTCGCGTACGCGGCAGGACCGTCGCCACACCCGGCCACCGCAGTCATCCTGGCGGCCTACCGGGGCCGGGAGGAGCCGGCCACCGAGCTGATCGACGCCTTGGCCAAGGAAGCCGGAACGGGCGGCATGGGCTGGTTGCTCAGCGTCGCCGGCTACAGCAGGGCAGTGCTGTTCAACGGGCTCGGCAACTACCCGGCCGCGCTGGACGCCGTGCGATGGGCGACCGAGCAGGACGACCTGGCCGTTCAGCAGTGGGCGCTCGGTGAGCTGGTCGAGGCCGCCGCACGCTCGGGTGCGCACGCCGTCGCGGCGCAGGCACGCGACCGTCTCGCCGAGCGGACCAGCCCGGCCGCGACGGATTGGGCGATCGGCACGCAGGCCCTCGCGGACGCGCTCGCCGGGCCGGACGAGGAAGCGGACGAACGCTACCGGACGGCGATTGACCGGCTCGCCGGCACCCAGCTTGGCCTGCAACTGGCCCGCGCCAGGCTGTTGTACGGGGAGTGGCTGCGCCGCTCGAACCGCCGTGTCGACGCCCGGGCCCAGCTGCGGTCGGCGTACGAGGCGTTTTCCACGATGGGGGCAGAGGCGTTCGCCCAACGGGCGGGCCGGGAACTGGCTGCCACCGGCGAGACGGTCCGCAAGCGGGCCGTGGGCGTACCGGAAGAGTTGACCCCGCAGGAGACGCAGATCGCCCGGCTCGGTGCGGCAGGCCGGACGAACCCGGAAATCGGCGCCGTGATGTTCCTCAGCCCGCGGACGGTCGAGTGGCACCTGCGGAAAATCTTCACCAAACTCGGCATCAGTTCCCGTCGTGAACTCGGCGCGGCAATCGACTACAGCCCACGTCAATGACGTCGCTGCGACCGAGGTGAGTAGCTGGCTGTCGCAGAACGATACTCGTATCCCGAGGACACGCTCGCCATCACTTCGTGTTGGCGTCGATGGTGTAGACCACGTCTGCTCCGACGTCGTGGCGGGTGATGCCGGGTACGTCGGGGATGTTGAGCAGTGGTTCGTATGGGGTGCCCAGGACCCGGTCGCGCAGCAGGACGACGCTGCGGATGCCGAGCCGGTGCAACTGATCCAAGGCAGCCTGGCTGGGGAAGGTCGTCATGACGTCGCGGATCGCCTGACGGTTGGGTGTGGTGTAGCTGGCCGCACCGTTGACCATGGTGGGGAAACCGTCGGTCGACCACAGCAGGACGTGGAGGTCGATGCCGTCGTTGGACGGCAACACCATGATCGGGGCGTGCGTGGAGGCTAGCGTCATCGCGGCCGGTTTGGCGGGGGTTGGGGGGTGGTCGAGGTTGGGCAGGCCCTCAGCTAGCACGAGGACCAGCAACGGAACGGTCAGTAGCCGTGCCGCGTCCACCGACCATGTCGGCTTGGCGTCCCTGCGAGCCACGTCGGCCAGGTGGGCGACCAGGCCGGCCGCGAGGATGGCCAGGCAGAGAGTGGGCCACAAGATCAACCGACCTGGTGTACGGGATCCATCGAACCCGGGCACGTAGAGATAGAGCAGGCGGTAGATCGGCCCGTTCGTGCCCAGGGCGAACAGCACTCCGACGACCGTCCCCAGCAGCAGCAGCAGCCGTTGCGTCGGTGACCAGCGGGATAGGAAGAGACCGGCGAAGGCCAGTAGGTACAGTGCGTACCCGCACAGCAGCACTTTCTCAGTCGATGCGCCACCAAGAGCGATGCGGGCGTCGTTGTGCAGGGTGCCCCAGGGCAGCGAGGACTGCGGAGCCACGAGAAGTCCGCGCAGGGTCGGGGAGAAGTACGCGACGTAGTCCCAGTCTCGCGTGACAGATGGGTTGAGCTCGCGGACCTGTTGGTACGCGTACGCGAAGTATCCGGTCACCGCGGCGAAGACCAGCCCGCCGGTCAGATCACTGACGATCAGTCGCGGGCTGAGGCGCGGGCGGTGGATCAGCCAGGCCGTCAGTGTGATCAGGCACAGGGCGGCGAGGACGTACACGAATCCCAGCCCCACGCCGAAGCCTAGGCTGACCTGCCAGGCCGCGACGAGCCAGCCGGCGAACGCCCATCCCGGCCGGACCCGTTCGGCAAGGTAGCCACGGGTGAACGAAAATCCGTGGCCGCGCGCCAGCATCGCCAGAGCCAGAGTGATGCCACCGGTGGACAGAATATTCAGATGGCCGGCGTGGCCGTAGCGCCAGGGTGCGTAGGCGAGGGCGGCCCCGGCCACCGCGGCGGCGACCTTGTTCGCGCCAAGTTGGCGCAGGAGCGCGTAGCCGCCGAGGAAGGCGAGCGCGAAGGCCAGCACGAACAGGATGTTGTAGCGCAGCACGGCACCGACTACACCGCTGCCTATCAGCCCTGCCGGGGCGTAGCCGAGCAGGCTGTCGTTCAGGGCCAGGCCGTACTTGTCGGGATAGAAAGCGTTGGTGTCCCACAGGCCGCGCAGACCGTGAGTGAGAGCGTGGCCATTCCATCCCACCAACCATGCTTGGGCCGTCGGGTCACCCGCGTCACCGACGATGGTGTGGGCCGGGTCGGCGATCGGCGCAGTCCTGGCGCCGGCAGTCGTCACGCGAAGCGCGTACGGCGGGATCAGCCAGATCATCGCGACAGCGAGGAGCACTGAACCGAGGCTCGCGATAATCAGTTCCCGCCGATGGGTCCCCCGTGTCAGCCAGTCCCTCGTGGCGTGACCGGCGCGCACGAGTCGGCCATTTTGTTCAGGCTCACTGCGAGTGGCGGATGATGTGGGGCCTCCTGCCGGTGGCTCTGCCTGCGTCATCACATTGACCCTCACTGTTGGACCGCCGCAGTAAATCATGAGCAGAGCGGTGCATAGAGTCAAGACCGACATCAATGGCGCCCAGATGGCCGGGCCTCACGCTGGCGTCTTGTCGCGTAGGAGTCGAAATCGGTGCAGCGACGCCTCTTCCCGCTGTCGAAACAGGACACGCCGGGGTTGTTGCAGGCCCTCGCCGGGGTTCCGGAACATCGGCAGCGGAGTAGGTCGTTGCGCACCGGCGGGTCCAGCGCCCCGAGGTACCGTGCTGTCTTGACCTCGACGGATCCCGTCAGCTCCAGAGCGTGCGGGTCGGCTGCCGCCGTGTCAGGCCATTGCGGGTGTGTTCCGACCAGCCATACGTCGCCCACGATGCCGGATCCACGACGCCAGCGTCATCGGCAGTGGGCCGAGACGCTGTTCCAGCCAGTGAAGGATCTCGTCGGCCCTGCGGGCCGGATGGTGCGCAGGGCTCCTGGAACGCTGACCTGCCGCCTCATCTGCGTTCTCGGGCCAGGCGGCGCGCCGACTCCCTGGTGCCGAGGGTCGACGCTCGCTGACTTCTTGCTGACCGACGCCCATTACCGCAGGGGCACTGTGGCAAGACGTGACGGAAATCTGACCTCCAGCTCAGGGCACCCAGTTCCCGACGTGGTCGGTAGGGTGACAGCTGGCATCCGTCTGAACTCACGTGGTAACCGCTGCGGGCCCGCTTTGGGGGGTTGATGGCACCGAGCAAGCGTTGGGCGGTCCTGATCGGAGTCGACCAGTGCGGCCGCGACGTCCAGTTGCCTCCCCTCCGGTTCGCCGAGAGCGATGCTCTCGCGCTGCGCGACGTGTTGTTGGACCAGGAGGTCGGCTCCTTCGACGGCGCGGTGAGGATGTTCCTCGGCACCGAGGCCACCTGGCGTGACATAAAGGTCTTCCTCCGCGATCTGGCTCTGCAGGCTGCACCGTCGGATGTCCTGTTCGTCTACTTTGCGGGCCACACTCTCGTCCCACAGTGGATGGACAATCTGGATGCATACCTGGTGACGGCAGACCTCGATCCGACGGTGCTTGCTCACGAACCAGACAACGGGTTGCGGATGTCTTTCCTCAAACGGGACATCTTCGACGCCTTCGCGGGGGCATCGTTTCTCGTGCTCGACTGTTGCCACGCGGGCATCTACGCCGACGCCGACCGCCGCAACGCCAAGGTGCTGCAGTCGTACGTCGAAGCGGTGGACCGGCCCAGGCACAATGCGCTGCTTGCCTGCCCGAGCGGATCGGTGACCCGGGAAAGCGTCGAGAACGGGCACGGCATGTTGACCTATCACGTGTTGCGGGCGCTGCGGGGTGAGGCCGGCGACGAGGCGGGACAGGTATCATTCGCGCAGATGGCCACGTACGTGTCCAGACAGGGGATGGATCCGCCGCCCGTGCACACGGCGCACGTCTACGGGGCCACCACGGTGCTGACGCATCGACCCATGTCGCGGCACGACCGGCAGGTCCTCAACAGCCCGGCGAACCCCGGGATCACGCGCCCTTGCCTCAATCCACTCGATGACCAGACGAGCTCGATCCGGCAACTGCTGGACCGCCTGTTCCGCGCCGACACGCGCTGGGCGCACCAATCCCACCAGGACAAACGCGACGGGCGCGTGGACCTCATCCGGTACGCGCTGGACGCGGAATCAGCGGCAGTGGTGGAGTTCACCGGTAGCAGTTTCGGCGTAGTCAACCAGACGGCACTGTTCGACAAGGATGTGCTGTCGCCAATGCTGGAGACTGCCGCCACCGACCGGATGAAACATCCGACTGCTACACCGGGATACGTCGTCTCGCACGGCATCAGTCGCCGCATGCTCTGCGTGCCACTTTCCTTTGCCGGCGACCGAACGCTCACCCTTGCCGTGGTCGACCCGGCTGCTGCTCAGTTGGACATGGGCGAACCGCTGGCTGTCATGCTCCGAGCGGTCTGGGATTCCGACCCGGCAGCCGATCCCCTGCAGTCGGAGATGACGGTCCTGACCGCCCTGCGCAGGTCCTGCGGGCGACTGCCGCTCAAGCTGTACGAAGACGCCTTCAGTCTCTATCAGCAGCTCATCAGATCGATGATCATGGTATTTCAGCCGGTCGTCGAGCTGGACCAGCGCGCGACCGGCGTGAGTGTCCAGAGCTTTGAGGCGCTGGCCCGCCGTAACGACGGCGAGCCGCGCGCACCCTGGTCGGCGCTGCGAATGGCCCATGACTGGGGCGACCGCTTCATCGTCGAACGCGATGCAATCCTCGTCACCAGGGCAATCCACTCCTACGCAGAGGCGGACGCTGCCTCCGGGTGGCAGGGCACCAAGCCGCTTTCGGTCAATGTTGCGGTCCGCTCGCTGCTCAGCGATGCATACCTCAGTCAGGTGAGCAAGGCGCTCGCTGAGGCGGGGTTGCACCCTCGGACCCTGACGCTGGAGATATCCGAGCAGGATCCGATCACGCCCGAGCCGGGAGAACTATGGCCGCAGGAGCCGCTGGTCTATTTCCACAACCGACTTACGGCGTTGGCCAAAAAGCTGCGGATCAGCTTCGCGGTTGACGACTTCGGAGTGGGCTACGCCTCGCTGGCGCGGATGGCCGAGCTGCCGCTAACCCAGATCAAGGTCGACCGGGCGATCCTGCACCACCCCATGGCGCTGGAGGAACTGACACTCGTTACGCAAATCGCCCGCTACGCCAGCGACCAAGGACATACTGGGCAACCCAGGACGGTCATCGTCGAGGGTTTCGACGATGACGCACCCGTCCGCCTCTACGACATCTTTCGGTTGGGCATTCATCACGTGCAGGGCTACTTCAGTGGCGCGACCGCCTCGCCCACCCTGTGCGGACTGGAGCCGGCCATCCAGGAGCGGATCGCCTCACTCGTGAGAGGGGAAAAGTGAACAGCGTCAAGCTGCTACTGCCGACGGAAGTGATAGAGGAGCTCGATCTGCCCTACGAGGGAGTTCGCGATGCCGGGGCGATCACCATGGCCATCGAGGGCGTCGCCGTGCTGGCAAACCTGGCCACCCTGGCAACGCTGCAGCCGCAGGCCGAGGCGCTGGTCACCGCGATACGCAACTGGCGCCTCCGAAACCGGGAAAAGTCGGCGGTGCTAACGGTTGAAGGAGCGACCATCAGCCTGCGGATCGAGCTGCCGCCCAACGTCGACCGGGCGACCCTGCTCCGGCAACTCGAACCACTGCTTGACGAGGAGAGTCGGTAGGGCCGCCATCAGCCGACGGAGGACGCGCCGGCCGCCGGCAATGCCTGGGCTCGCATGATGGTTGACGGATCGGCGTCGGAGGATTTTGACGCCGAGTCGAGATCGACAGGTTCGGCAGCGATGGTAGGTCGAGGCCGTCCCGAAGGGGACTGTTCGCGTCTCGGGTGGCGGGCGTTGGATGGCACGATGCGTGCTGTGAGTTGGCACTTGATGGTCACGCCGCTGCATGTGGCGGCCTCAGGCGGTGGACGTGAGTGGGTGGCTGAAGCCGAGTCGTCCTTTGGTCTGCCGGACGAGCCACCGGCCCCTCGTGAGCTGCCGACGGTGGCGCAGGTGCTGGCTGCGTTCCGGAGGGCCGGCTGTCACGGCGTGCCGTGGTTCCAGCTAGCCGGACATGACGTGACCAGCGAACTTCCGGGCTGCCCGGATCCGGCCACCTGCCCATCTGTGGGTGGCCTGGACCTGGGGGAGGTCAGCGTGGGAGTCGATGGTGCCAGCGGGGACGCGCCTGTGGAGTTGGGCCAGGCCGTGACCGACATCGGGCTCCGTAAGCCGTCCGGCAGGGCGGTGTTGGCCGCGACGGTGGCGCTGGCGTCGCAGACGGGGCCGTTGCTGGTGTTCGGCGACAGCGGCGAGCACGTGTTCGTGGTGGCTCCGGGCGACGACCCGACCCACCTGGGTCAGCACTGGCCGTGGTAGCCGTGCCGCTCTGTGGAGAGCCCTGCTTGCCGGTGCGAGCTCTCATCGGACGGTGATCTCGAGTGTCGGTCCCGGGTGGCACAATCCCGCTCACTGCTCGGCGGGAGGAGATCAACATGGGCTGGCTGGCAGTCGGTGTCGACTATGAAGTAGGCCTGGAACGAGGGAAGGTGATCGCGCGTAACCGCCAGGGCAGGCTGCTCAAGAGCCTGCCGAAGGCGTTGCGTGACACCGACGTGGTGGTCGGCTTGCGGCAGCTCTCCCAGTGGTTGAAGCGGCACGAGATCTCCTGCCGACGCGAGGTCGAGCAGTGGATGGTGCGGTCGCTGCCCGTGCCGACCACGGTGATCTGCGAGGTGTGGGCAGACGAGGCATGGCGTACGTCGCTGCGTGATCTGGTCGTCGTGCCGGTCGACGGTGCGGGGCGATGGGACACCGACCGCGCGGGCCTGCTGCGTGACGCGGACCCCGAGAAGGGTCTGGGTGTGGTGGACCTGGACGGCGAGAGCGGACGGCTCACCGCCGTGCAGGTAGTTCTGCCGCACCCGGTTCGTCTGCCTGATCTGTCAGATCTGCGGGAGTTCGCCGCGGATCTTGGGGTGCGGCAGGAGACGTTGCAGTTGTTCCGTGAGGTGTGGGCGCTGCCGGAGTCACTCGACGATCGGCGGCGCGACCTGGCCCGGTATGCCGGGGGCCGCTACAAGGAGTTGCGCCACGTGCAGGCGCGGGCGACGTCGGCGGGCTACCGCGTGCAGGGCGGCGCCGCGTCGGTGCGGGTGTGGGAGGACGGCGTCCCGATGGTCGCGTCGGTGTGGATCGGCGAGGGCGACCCGTTGTACGAGACCGAGACCGGCCCGCTCTATTTCACCGGTCCGGATGGCGAGGCGGTCGGGTTGGCGGCGGTGGGGCCGGTGGCGTGGTCGGAAGGAATGCGGATGGCGGCGAATCTTCACGCCGGCCGGGTTGTCGACGAGGACGGTGAGCGGGCATGAGTGAGGCCCTGTTGGAGGCGGGAGGGATCCTGCCTGACGGTGAGGCGCAGACCGACCGTGATGTGGTGACCGCGCGCCACTACACCCATCCGGCGCTGACCGGCCGCACCGTCGTCCGTCTCGCCGGGGCGACCCTGGGCGAGGCCGAGGACCTGTCGATGGAGTTCCTCGGCTTCAGCCGTACCGCCGAGCCGACGCCGGTGGGCACGGCCCGGCGGCAGTCGCTCGGGTTTCCGGCCTGGGCGTTGATCAATGATCCGGCGAACGGCCGGCACGCGCTGGCGATGGTCAAGGAGATGGCCCGGCTCGCGCGAAGCGCCGCTTCCAAGCCGGGTAACGCCCGCGATGGTTACCAGCAGCTCGCCGACCGGTTGGGCGCGGCGGCGCCGCACTTCCTGCCGACGTTCTGGGAGGAGGCCGGGCGGGCGTTCCGCGCCGCCGACAACCCGCGGATGGCCGGCGGCTGCTTCGCCGAGGCCCGCCGGGCCGAGCAGGTGCACGGGCTGCCGGTGGACGAGGAGCGGCTGCGGGACGTGCACCTGGAGTTCGCCTTCGCCGGTGCGCTGACGGCGAAGGCGCTGACCGAGTACTCCCGCGCGGTTGCGACGCGGCGACCGGCGACCGAGGCGTACGAGCTGGTGCGGACCCTGGCCATTCGTCGCGTCGCCGGCGGGTTGCCGCCGTACGCCGGGATGGCGGAGGACCTGCGGCGGCTGGCGAAGGCGGCCGGCGTGGACGTCGAGGAGCAGGCCGAGGAGGTGATCCGGCAGCTACTGGCGTTCCCCGCGATGGTCCGCTCGAGCGAGGCGGTGTGGAAGGCGTATCGCAGATCCCTGCTGCGGCTGGCCAAGCGCGACCCGGCGGTGCGGGCGCGGCTGGCGGAGATTCTCCCCGAGCCGCCCGGCTGGTCCACGGATGTCACCGACTTCTGGCTGGAACTGCTGGACGCCACCGGCACGCTCGATCTGCTGGGGGACGGGGCGGCGACGATGTCCGCGGCGCGGTGGCTGGAGCGGCTGATGGCGTTGCGGGAACGGGGCAGCCGGCGTCGTTGTGAGCGGCTCGTCCGCGTCGTCGCGGACCTGGTGCCGCGGCTGCGGGCGGAGGGCCGGCCGGTGACGTTGTGGAACGACTTCGCTCACCGGGCCGACCTGGATGTTCTCGACGTGTGCCTCGCTGGTGGGGTGCCGGTGGTGATCGACACCGACAGCGCCGCGTTCACCGTGTCGGCCTGGGTGCGCGACGCCG
This sequence comes from Micromonospora chokoriensis, assembly GCF_900091505.1. Classification (NCBI taxonomy): domain Bacteria; kingdom Bacillati; phylum Actinomycetota; class Actinomycetes; order Micromonosporales; family Micromonosporaceae; genus Micromonospora; species Micromonospora chokoriensis. Next base: position 5,605,522 of record NZ_LT607409.1, on the reverse strand, counting down.
GCCCCGGCCGGCGGGACCTACGCGCCGTCGCCGCCGACCCCAGGTGTCGGGTGCTGCTGGCACGGGGGACCGCCGACGCCCTGTCGGAGCTGCACGACAGTCAAGGATCGGGGCCACTGCCGGCGCGGTTGATCACCGAGACGCTGGGCGCGGCCGGTCTGCGGGAGGTGCTGGCGGAGCTACTCGTCGAACGGGCGGCCCGGGTGTCGGAGGGCACCGTGATCGGCTTGGACGAGGCGCTGTCCCAGCTCGCGGCCGTGTGGTCGCCTGCCGGTGTGGCCTTGGCGCCGGGCGCGTTCACCGCCCTGGCGAAGGTCGACGTGCCTGGGGTGCTCGCCCGGTCACTGCGGGCCGGTCTGGTGGCGGAGCTGTCCTGGCCGGCATATGAGCAGGTGGCCGAGGACAAGCTCGGTCGACGCTTCGGCGACGCTTGGCCGCAGTTGGTGGTGCACGACAACCGGACGGCACACGTCGTCGACGTCGACGACGACGTTCCGACCAGTGAACACATCTTCCGGTACCCGCCCTCGGACAGCCCGCACGCGCGCTACCCCCACGCCGAGACCAGCTGCCGCCTGGTCAACGGGCAGCTCCTCGTCACCTGGCACAGCACCGGCGGCCGGTCCGCCGGCTACTGGTCGGCCGACCCGGAGGAGCTGATCGAGCCCGGCGAGTCGACCGCCCACGCCCTGTGGGGCCGCCGGTCGATCCCGTTGCCGTTACCCGATGGCGCGACGACCACCGGCAGTCGGCCCTGGCACGCCGGGGACACCCGCAGTCCGGCCGCGACGTATCCGGTCGCTGGTGACGGCGTCTCGTTCTGGCGGTGCGAACAGCCCACCGACCCGATGGACAGGGAGCGGCGCTGGCGGGAGTACGACCCGGCGACGGGCGAGGGCGGCCGGTACAGCCTGCCCGCGTTCTTCGCCGCCGACCTGCCCCCGGGTGCGACCCTTCTCGCTGACCTGTGCGAGTTGCGGCCGGCACCGGCACAGTTCGCCTCGTCGCCACTGGGCTGGCGCGACGGGCTGGTCGGTTGGCGGGTGACCCGCCTGTCGGACGGAACGCAGGTGGGGGAGGGGGTCGACGGACGGCGGGTGTCCTGGCATCCGAGCGCGGTCCGGGCCAGCCGCCACCCGTTCCACAGCGACGCGCTGGTTGCCGGTCTCCGGCTACCGGGCAGCGACGTCGTGCTACCGGTGACCGGGCGGCCCCATCACCGGGCCGAGTTGGAGCTGACCGTGTGGAGCGCCGACGGCCGAGAACCGGTGGACCGGTGCCGACCATCCCGGCACGTTCCGCCGCTGGCCTGGTGGCACGCACTGGCCCCGCGCGACGTGCCGGGCTCGGCCCGGCTGCGGCGGCTCGACGCCGCCGACGCGGCCCGGCTGATGGCGGTCGACGACACCGTCACGACGTCCACCGAGATCAACGCGGTGGCGCTGGCCCTCGTCACCGAGGTGCTGACGGAGGTGACCGACCCGGTGCTGCGCACCGCCGTGGCGGACAAGGTGGTGCGCGCGGTACGGCTGCGTCGGCGATTGGAAGGGGTGCCGCAGCTGGTGGCGACCGAGCCGGTCGACGAAGGCACTGCCGACGCCGTCGCCGACGACCTGCTGCGCACCGCCTGGTCCGGGCTGTTGCCGGCGGAACGGTTCACCTACTACAGCGGCCGTGCCCAGACGCGGCGGGAGATCCTCCGCCAGATCACCGCGGTCGCCGATGTCCTCGCGGCCGCAACGGTCGAGGACGTACCGCAGGCCACCCCGACCTGGGTGGACGCGCTCGGCGGGCTCGGTGCCCTGGCCCTCCGCGCCGCCGCGCCGGCCACCGGTGAGCAGGAGCGCTCCGCACTGGCCCAGGTGTTGTCCACCCTGGCCGGTACCGTTCTGGCCGACCCGGCACAGGCGGTGCGGGTGCTCACCGCGGCGTGGGACGAGGCACCCCCGGAGAACCACCGGGTCGTGCAGCGCGACGGAGCCCAGGTCACGGTGCTACTGCCAGAGAACAGCCCCATCTGGTACGCCGGGCGAGGCAGGCAGTTTCGGCGTACGGCCGTTCAGTGGGCCGCGGACGGGCGGTTCACCCCGCCGCCCGGCGCCACCGTCGAGGCGGAGACCGTCGCGGCCGGCTGGCGGGGCGCCGATCGCATCAGGGCGTTCTGCCGGCTGCTCGCCGAGCAGGGCCCGGCCCCGTGGCGCGCGGAATGCGTCGACGACCTGGTGCGGCGCACGGGCATGACGCGGGCCGAGGCCGCCCTGCTGCTGGCTGGTCTTCCCGGCATCGATGACTGGCAGGCGAACTTCCTCACCCCCGACCAGCGGCGCATCCTCGGGGTTAACAGCACCCAGGCGCGCACCGCCCGCGACGCGTTGAAGTCGCTGTCGTACGGGCACCGCATCGCGTTGGTGGACGCGGCGATGCCGCAGGACCCCGCCGATCTGTGGCGCACCGGCCCGGACGTCGACCGTCTCGCCACGGCCTGGTTGGCACTGCGTGGCGCCCGCGTCGTCATCGGCGAGCAACTGCTCGCCGACGCCACCCGCGTCCTGCCCACGAACCGAGCGGCCGACATCCTGCAGACGATCGCCGATCCGGCACCCGGAAGCTGGCTGACCACCGACGGGGAGAGCCAGCCCGGCGACTGGGGCCGACTGGAGACCACCGCCACGAGCGGTACCCCGTTCGACGGCAACCACCTGTACGGGTGCACGGTGGCGCTGCTGTGGCTGGCGTACCAGCTGCCGTGGGGTGACCCGATGCGCGATGCTCTGCCCCGGGCGTTGGAGTTGCTGCGGCAGCGGCTGCGCAACCCGCGGCTGCTGATCGGCGCCGGGCGACACGATGCGGACGAGCCACCCCAGGTCGGACCGGCGCTGGTGACCGGAGCCGCCGTCGGGAACGTGGTCGTGCACCACCTCGCCCCGGCCCGGCTCAGCGGACCGCAGGACCCGGCGATCAGCTTCATCTTCGGCCCGGTCACGGACACGCTGCGGCTGGTGCTCTCCCCGGACATCGCCGCCACACTGGCCACACCGGACGGAGCCAGCGGCGACCATCGCGACCCCCGGGTCAGCGCACCCGACCTGGTCGACACCGTCGCAGCTCACACCGGCCTCGACCGGGACTCGGCCGGCTACTACCTGCAGCTGCTCGCCCTGCCGAACCCCACGGATGTCAACGTGCGGACCTGGAACGCGTGGAAGCCCGCCACCCTCAAACACGCCCAGGCGGCTCTGCTCGACTCCGGGCTGGTGGTGGCAGGCAAGCGGGAACGGGCCGGTCGCGGAGTCTTCCTGCCCGGCGGCTGGCTCGCGGCGAAGAACCCCACCCCACCCATGGAGACCTGGAAGCAGCCGCTGTACCTGTTCCTCAACGGGTTGACGCTCGTCAACCGCACGATGCCGGAGCTGTTCCGCGCGGTGTGGGATCGCGTGAGCGCCGGCGACAAACCTCGCTACCTCGACCTGCAGGAGAAGGCGTGAACACCCGACAGATCGACCCGCCGGAGCACCGGTACGCCGACGAGCTGGCGTTCCTGGCGGCCGCCGACCGTGGTCCCCGCCCGCCCGGCTGGACGCTGACCCCCCAGGCGGTGGTCACGTTCATCGCCGGCTCCGCCGGCCGCCCCGTGCAGGGCCCCGACGGTCGTCAGGTCACCTTCGCGGCGAAGTTCGTGGGGGAGCGGGCCCTGGTCGAGCGGTGTGTGGTGACCCTCGCCGGAGAACGGGGCCTGCTGCTCGTCGGCGAACCGGGCACCGCCAAGTCGATGCTGTCCGAGCTGCTCGCCGCCGCCGTGTGCGGCACCAGCGCCCTGGCCGTGCAGGGTACGGCCGGGACGACCGAGGAACAGCTGCGCTACGGCTGGAACTACGCGCTCCTGCTGGCCAAGGGGCCGTCCCGGGAGGCATTGGTGCCCTCACCGGTGCTCACCGCGATGACCTCCGGCGCCGTCGCCCGGGTCGAGGAGATCACCCGCTGCCTGCCCGAGGTGCAGGACGCGCTGGTGTCGATCCTGTCCGACCGTCGGTTGGTCCTGCCCGAACTCCCCGACGACAGCGTCGCCTACGCGGCTCCTGGCTTCTGCGTCATCGCCACGGCCAACCTGCGGGACCGGGGCGTGTCCGAGATGTCCGCGGCGTTGAAACGGCGGTTCAACTTCGAGGTGGTGCCTCCGATCGCCGACTTCGACGCCGAGGTCGCCCTCGTCACCCGGCAGGCCCGCGCCGCCGTGGAACGGGTCGGCGCCGCGTACGCGGTGGACGAGGCGGTGCTGGAGACCCTGGTGACCGCCTTCCGTGACCTGCGCACCGGCAGCACCGTCGAGGGTTGGGAGGTGGAACGTCCGTCCTCGGTCATGAGCACCGCCGAGGCGGTCGCCGTCGCCGCGTCGATCGGCCTGTCCACCGCGTACCTTCCCGGCCCGGACCCGTTGTCGCTGCTGCCCGGGCACCTGGTGGGTGTCGTCCGCAAGGACGACCCGGCCGACCATGCGCGGCTGCTGGCGTACTGGGACGGCGCCCTGCGCCGCCGCGCCGAGGCCGGCGGCCGGATGTGGCGGCAGCTGTGGGAACAGCGCGATGTCCTGCGTGACTGACGACAGCACCGCTGACGACCCGCGCGCCGCCGTCGCACGTCTGAGCGACACCGGCCGCGTCACCCTGATCGGCGTGCGGCATCACTCGCCGGTGCTCGCCGCGGCGATCCCCGCCCTGCTGGACGCGGCGGCCCCGGACGCGGTGCTGGTCGAGCTGCCCGCCGACATGCAGCCGTGGCTGACCTGGTTGGCGCACCCCGACACCCGGGCGCCGGTGGCCCTGGCCGCCGCCAGCGGTGACGAGGGCGGACCGCTCGCCTTCTACCCGTTCGCCGACTTCTCCCCGGAGCTCGCCGCGCTGCGGTGGGCGCATCGGCGAGGCGTGCCGGCCCGCTGCTGCGATCTTCCGCTGAGCGACCCGACATGGCAGGAACGTCCGGCAGCCGTCGGATCGCAGGTGAAGGGCTACGCCGACAGCGTGCGGGCCACCCTGACCGGTCGGACCGGAGACGACCTGTGGGACCGCTGGGTCGAGGCGGCGGCCCCCGGCTCGCCGCCGGAGGCGGTACGCCGGTCGGCGCTGGCCGTCGGCTGGGCGCTCCGCACCGATGCCGCCAACGGCATCGGCGCCCTCGACCAGCGGCGCGAGGCGTGGATGCGGCAGCAGATCGCGGAGACCCCCGGCCGGCTCGCCGTCGTCGTCGGCGCCTTCCACGCCCCCGCGCTGACCACACCGGGACACCCGGCATCCACCACGCCACCGACACCTGAGGCCCAGGCACAACGACGTACCCCGGTCGTCTCTCTGGTGCCGTACTCGTTCGACCTGCTCGACGCGCGGTCCGGCTATCCCGCCGGGATCCGCGACCCTCGATGGCAACAGGCTGTCCACGAGGCGCACGCCGATCCCAGCGCGCTGGCCACCCACCTACGCGGTTTCGCCGTCGAGATCACCCGGCACCTGCGGGACCAGGGACACCCCACGGGCCCGGCGGAGGCCGCCGAGATCACCCGGCTCGCCCACGACCTGGCCCGACTGCGGAACCTGCCCGCCGCCGGACGCGGTGAACTCGTCGAAGCGTTGCAGACCGTCCTCGCCCAGGGCGAACCGGCCGGCCGGGGCCGAGCAGTCGCCGTCGCCATGCAGCACACTCTGATCGGACAGCGCCGCGGTCACCCCTGCCCGGACACACCCGTCTGCGGGCTGACTCCCGCCACCACGGCCCTGCTACAGCAACTGCGCCTGCCCGGCCCCGGTGACCCGCCCCGCACCGTTCGGCTTGATCCCCTGCGTACCCCACTCGACCGGCGACGAGAGGCCACCCTGCAGCGACTGCACGCCTGCCAGGTGCCCTACGCCGAGCCGGTCGAGACCACCACCGCCGACACCCTCACCACCCGCTGGCGGCTGCACTGGCAGCCCGGCACCGACGCCGGACTCGCCGCCGCCAGCCCGCACGGTGTCACCCTCGCCCAGGCCGCCGCCGGCATGCTGAACACCCGGCGCCGCCGAGAGGTGACCGACGGCGGCCCCACCGCCGCACAAGCTGTCGCCGGGCTCACCCGCGCCGCCGCGTGCGGACTACCCGACGCCGTCGACGTCCGCCTTGCCGACCTGCACACCGCCGTGACCGGCACCGCCACCCTCGCCGACCTCGCCGCCGCCACCCAACTGCTCCAGCGGCTGCGCCGGGGGCACATCCCCGCCACCCCGTCACCACCAGCCGGCCTCGACGAGCACCTGACACACCTGCACGCCGCGGCAGTCCGCGCCATCGACGGGCTGGCCGGATCCACCGACCCCGGGGACGCCCGCGCGCTGCTCGACCTTGTCCGCAACGCCGACGACAGCGGCCACCTGCTGCGCCTCGGCCACGCCGTCAGCCGCCTCGCCCGCGACGGATCACCCCTGATGCGGGGGGCAGCCCACGCCGTCCAGGTGCTGCTCGGCATCGCCGCCCCCCACGCGTTCGGCGTGGTCCTGGCGTCCTGGACCGAGATGCCGGCCGCCGAATGCACCGACCGACTCCGCGGAGCGCTCAGTCTCGCCGGCGCCCTGCTCGAAGCCGGTGGGGACACGCTGACTCCGCTGCTGGAGACCATCGACGGCTGGGACGACGAGCACTTCATCCGCCGGCTGCCGGCGCTGCGCGGTGGCTTCGAGGTGTTGAGCCCCGCCGACCGGGACCGTGTTCTGGACACCGTCCGGCATCGCATCGGTGACCTCGACCCGTCCGTGAGCGTCGCACCCGGCCTGCTCGCGGACTGGCTCGCCGTCGACCAGTCGGGACGGCAGGCCCTGACCGCCCTCGGGCTGCCACCGGGCACGGACGACCACACCGCCGAGGAATCGGCTCCACCACCGTCGCCGGCGCAGCCCCGCCCGGCTCACCGAGCGCACACGCTGCCCGCCGCGCAGCGCTGGCGGCTGCTGCTCGGCCGCCGCCCCGACGACCTGCCACCGCACGCCCGTCGACTCGCCACCGCACTCGACGAGCTGTACGGCAGTGGTAGGGGAGAAGGCTCCCACACCGCCGCCGGACCCGGCGGTGGCAGACAACCCGCATACCCGCAGGTGCGGGATTGGGCCGACGACCTCGAAGCGCTGTTCGGCGCCGCGGTACGCGACGAGGTGCTCGCCCGCGCCGCCGAACGAGGACGTGCCGACGCCCTGCTCACCATCGCACCCGACGACGTCCGCCCCTCGGTGGAACTGCTGCACACCGTCCTGGCGCTGGCCGGCGGGCTTCCCGAGGCGCGGCTCAACCGACTGCGCCCACTCGTCGCCAGGCTCGTCACCGAGCTGACCGCGCAGTTGGCCCGACAGATCCGACCGGCACTGACCGGGCTCGCCACACCACGACGTACCCGCCGACCCGCCGGACGCCTCGACCTCGGCGCCACCGTGCACGCCAACCTGCACACCGCGCACCTCGACTCCCACGGCGCGGCGCAGATCCGCCCCGAACGGTTCGTCTTCCGCAGCCGCGGTCGACGCAGCGTCGACTGGCAGGTCATCCTCCTCGTCGACGTGTCCGGGTCGATGGAACCGTCCACGATCTGGGCGGCGCTGACCGCGTCCGTCCTCGCCGGCGTGACGACCCTCCGAACCCACTTCGTCACCTTCTCCACCGAGGTCGTCGATCTCACCGACCGGGTCGCCGACCCGCTCAGTCTGCTGTTGGAGATCAGCGTCGGCGGCGGCACCCACATCGCCGCCGCCCTGCGCTACGCCCGGCAGCTCGTCACCACCCCCAGCCGCAGTCTCGTCGTGCTCGTCAGCGACTTCGAGGAGGGACATCCCATCGGCGGGCTACTGGCCGCCGTCCGGGCACTCGCCGACGACGGGGTGACCCTGCTCGGCTGCGCCAGCCTCGACGACCGAGGTCAACCCCGCTACAGCACCGGCGTCGCCGGGCAACTCGTTGCCGCCGGGATGCCTGTCGCCGCGCTGAGCCCCACTGAACTGGCCCGCTGGATCGGAGACCAGGTCCGATGAACCTGCCCGCCGTCGCACCAGACGTCGTCGCCGACGCCGTCGCCGCCCTTCCCGCCCGGCTGCGGTCCAAGCTCGACCAGGCTCTCGAGAGGCAGTCGACCTGGACCGTCACCACGTCCGACTCGGGCGCGACGATCACCATCGACGACCAGGTCACCGTCACCCTCACCACCCCACTCGACACCGCCGAACGAGCTACCTGCACCTGCCTGCTCGCACCACGCTGCCTGCACCGAGCCGCGGTGCTCAGCGCCGCCCCCGTCCTGAGCACGCAGCCACACCACGCGGCCGCGACCGGTTCGGATGGGGCCAGCGTCGAGTCCGTCGTGACCACGGAGGCCGATCCCGCCGCTGCGGCCGCCACCGCCGACGAGAAGGCCGCCGCCACCCGGACGCGCGACGTGGTTGCGCAGATCCTCGAACACGGGGTGGCAGGCGCCGGCGCGGTGACCCAGGCGGACCTGCTCCGCGCCATCCACCAGGCACGCGCCATCGGGTTGCCCCGACTGGCGACAGCCGCGACCACAGTGGTGGAACTCCTCCGCGCAGCCCGCCAGAGCGTCCCCGCATTCCGGCTGGCCGACCTCACCGAGGCACTGCGCGACGTGCTGACCGTCTCGCACCTCCTGATCAGCGGCATCGGTGACCAGCAGGCCGCCCGGGGCGTGAGTCGGCGCGGCTACGGCCCGGCCGGCGATCTGCACCTGTACGGGCTGTGCACCGAGCCGCTGCGCACCACCACCGGGCACGTCGGCGCGATCAGTTACCTGACCGACGGCGCATCGACCATCTGGAGCCTGGCACAGGCCCGCCCCGGCGACGGCGACACAGCCCGCAACACCGCCCAGGCGAGCGTGAACCTCGGCGACGTGACGATCAGCCACCGGGACTTGGACCGCGCCGGGATCACCGTCGTCAACGCCCAGGCGTCCGCCGACCGGCGTCTCAGCCAGGGCAGGACCGTGCAGGCCGTACGAACCACCGGCCGCACCTGGCACGAGGAACCCGCCGACGTCCTCTGGCGGCAACCGATCCCCGAACAGGCCGCCCGCTGGCTGAACGCCTTCGACGTCGCCCCACACGAGCGGCCCGCCGGTCACGACCTCGCCTTCCTCGACGGTGTCCTCGCCGCCGACCGACGAGGCCTACTCCTGCGGACGACGCAACTGCCGGGGCCGGTCGTCGTCGTCGCTCCACACGACGATCCGGTGCTCCCGTACGTCGCGAACCTGCGGCTGCTCGCCGCTCACGCCACCGCCATGCCGGTACGGATGATCGGGCGCTTCCACGGACCCCGCCAGGTCCACGGACTCGCCGTGGCCGCGCCCTGGCTGCCGGACCGCTTCGGCGGACACGTCGACCTTGGTGTCGACCAGATCCAGCGTGCCGACCTACCCGACGCCGGAACCACAGAGCCTTACGACAACGACCAACCCCAACCGCCGCTGCACCTCCTCACCCACCACCTGCAACGGGTGGTCGCCGCCGGCCGCGCCGCCCTGGTGCCGGACGTCGACCGGGACGCGCGGGCGCTCATGGACGCCCAACTGCCGACAGCCGCGTCCGTGCTACGTGAACTACGGCGCGCGGGTCACCGACGGAGTCGCGACGCGTTCGGCCGCTTGAACCAGCAGGACTCCTCCGCCCTCGCGGTGGCCTGGCTGACCGCTGCGACCTACCACCACGGCGCAGCGACAGCCGTGACCGCGACGTCATGGCATGTCAACGTCGCAGATCGGTCGGTGGACGGGTGTCGCGCGTCACCGGAGCGGCCCGCAGCAGCGCGGTAGCCGCGATTCGCCCGGTGGTTGACGGTCCCTACGGCACTGAGCGGCGGGGCGCCAACTGCCGACTCTCCGCCGGAAGCAACGTCGGTTCACGCGAGGAGGATGAACGTCGGCACAGCGATGAGGACGCCGGCCAGAGCGCCTGCGACAACCTGCCCGATGGTGTGATCACCCAGCCGTACGCGGGACCAGCCCACCAGGACGACGATCGCCAGCGATGGGATCAGCGCCGCCCCGAACACGATGATCAGTACGCACATCGAGCCGCTGGCGACCGCGGCGTGTGCACTGAGCTTCCACGCCTGGTTGATCGCGGTGACGATGAGCAGCACGGCGAACATCACCACGACCATGGCGACGAGCGGTCGGGGCGCGCCGGCGAGGACGAGCACGGCGAGACCGACGAGGACGGACAGCAGTCCGTAGACCAGGGGCATGCGGCGCTGCTCGCGTACGCCGATGTGGTGGTCGGTGAGTCGTCCCCGTCGTACTCCGACCCAGATGACGGCGTAGGGGACGACGGAGCAGAACAGTATGGCGAGCAGTGCCCACCCGAGGCCGGTCGTCACGGCGGGGGCGGTGCTGTGCAGGGCGATGATCAGCGGCATCAGGGCCGCGAAGACGGCCGGTGCACATGCTTCGGTGACGACCCGTGCCACTCGGTAGGTGCTGTCGGCGGGCAGGTCAACGAGTGCGGGCACGATGGGGTTCTACCTCTCGGACGGCTGCGTATCAAGAGACGACGTCTCGGATGTGGCGCGTGTGATGATCTGTGCGGCCATCGGGGATTCGATCGCGCGGGCTACCTGGGCGAGCCACGTCACCTGGTCGGCGGCGTCGAGGTCACCGGCGGCCGAGTCTCGGGACGGCCCCAGCGGCAGGGCGACTGCTTCGGCGGCCTCACCGGACGGGGGCGTGCCGTCGAGTCGGGACGCCAGCGCCGCACCGATGACGGCGGCTTCGACCATGGCCGTCTGCTGGTCACCGAGGAGGCCACCTTCCTGGGCGGCATCGTGCGCGTGGGCGGCCACTGATGCCGACATCCACGGCCGCAGGGTGGCGTAGCCGTCGAGAATCTCCACGGTGATCCTGACCCGTCGCAGGGACGCGTCCCGGGCGATCGAGAGAGCGCCGCGGACGCCTGACGGCGGCGGAAGCAGCGCGATTTCAGGTAGCACGGCATGGATCCGTGTCCATAGCGGGTACAGCCGGTAGTAGTCACGGACGGCTGCCGCCCCTGCCCACAGCCGGTCCAGGCCGACGCGAGGACCCCAGGACGGAATTGTGGATCCGATGAGGACCAGCAGGATCGACGTGCTGAACGCCAGTACCACTACCGCATCCGTGATCAGAGCCCAGTCGGAGGACCTGTTTGCCAGGACGATGGCCACGAGCCTGGCGGCCACATACGCGAGCCCCCACAGCGAGCCGACCGTGATCATTCGGAGGCCGAAGCGCAGCAGCGGTCGATGGGCGATGGCAGCGTAACGGTTCGCCAGGACCACCACCTGCGTCAGTGACCAGCCCAGGTAGGCCAGGTACGCGAGCAGGTAAGCCAGGTACGCGAACTGGAATGGAGGGTGGGAAGGCCCGCCGTCGTACTCGGTGACGCGAACGCGCGGATCGGAGCGACTGCCGTCCAGGAGTGTCACGACGAACATCATGATCATGACGGCGACGGTGAGCGCCAGAGCGATGGTCCGCCGCCGCACCCGCCGCCGGGTGCTGACGTCGGCACTGGTCATGAAGAGGAGAAATGCTTGCGCCGCTGTGGCGCACACCAGTGAGAGGCAGTTGGACAGCAGGCGAGTGATGTCCGGGATCCCCAACAGCTCGTCGATCTTTGCTGCGAGCGGCTGAAGGGTCATCGATATGGTGATCGCGATCAGGGCGAGGCACAGTGCCCGAAGGGGGCGGTTGTCCCGGTCCCGCGCCAGGTCGCGCAACTTGTAGAGGCTCATACCCCAGCAGACGAGCGTTACCGCGGTCATGAGGCCGTGAGCGATGCTCACCATCAGGTGGCCCGGCCTTCCAGCGTCGCCACCAGCCTGGCGAAGACTCGAGGATCAGCTGGCACGGAGGTCGGAATCGTGGACCACGATTCGGCGCGTTGCACGGCGACTGTCCCGAAGACCTCCGCCCGACGCTCGATCGGCTCGTCGTAGGCGAGACGCGCCAGTGCGATCTCGGGTACCGACGGATCCACCGACGGCATGAGCATGGCCGCAAGACATTCGAGATCATTCGGGATGGCGACGTCGTCGAACATCATGTGCCCGTATTCGTGGCCGATGATGAGGCTCTGTCGCACCTTGCTGGCGTTGGCGTCGTAGAAGACGTAGTCGGCGAGTTCGCCCGCCACCCAAAGGCCGTGCGGGGCAAGGGCGGGCAGGTGTCGGGGGATGAGGTGGACCTGTCGACCGCGGCGATGCTCGACCCGGTCGTGAAGTTGGGCGAAGGTGAAGGTCGAGGGCAGCTTGAGTGCGGCGAGGAGCTGCGTCGCCTGCTGTCGCATTTGGCTCACGCTGCTATCGGGATGGCGTTGCATCGCATTCCCTGCTCATCGGGCTTCGACGTGGTGTGGTCCCGTGGCGAACACTCAGCGGCCGCACCGCACCGCCCTGCCCGCGTGGTACTCGAGAACGGAGGAGAGCTGCTCCAGCATCTGTGTCTGGGATCCTGACGATGGTTTCGGTGCCACCCAGCCATTCGTCAGTTGCAGCACCCGGGTGGCGAACACCTCGGCCTGGTGCTCCTCGCGGTGGGTATAGACGACGCGCTTGAGATCCCGCCGTAGGCCGGCCAGATCAGCTGTGTGAAGCGCCCTCCTGATATCGCGGTCGACGGCGGGGCTACCGACGTGGTCGAAGACCATGTGGCCGACGCCATGCAGAACGAGATGGTCCCGATGGAGGCGAGGGAGAGCCGAGACGATCAGGATGTGGTCCGTCGTCGCGCCGCGGCACCACATGGCGCGAGCGGCTGCCTGGCGCGCGCGGACAGCATTCACCACCAGCGGTCGGCCTCGGGCCCGCTCCAGTTCCGTGCAGAGCTCGCCCACCGTGAAGGGCGTTGACAGGGTCAGGCTGTGCAGGACCTCGTCACATCGGCGAATCTGCTGCTCGTTCCACGCTGTGGTCCGGCCGTCGTGCCACCACCAGCCCTGCAGCCGTACGCAGCCGGCGGTGACCGGCGGTCGGTGGCTTGATTGTCTGGGGACGTCGCTCATGGCTGCCGATCAGTGTTTTTCAGCCGGCTACGGGCGGCAGCCTCAAGTCGCTGCACCTGCTCGATCATGGCGACGACTGCCGCGTGGCCCTCGGGTGACAGCCGGGCGTCTATCAGGCGCATGGCTACCTGCTTGATGTGCGGATCGGACAGAGCCTGGGCGAGCCTGTGTTCATGCTGATCCTCTGACGTCTCAGCGAAGAAGGTGGGCGGCTGCCCGAAGAACGCCGCGATGGCGTCGACAACCGAACGCCGTGGGTCGGGCGATCGGCCCTGTCGGAGGTTACTCAGGTGAGTGTGGGAGATCTTGCAGCCTCGTTGCGTCAACTCGTTCGCGACGTGCCGGACGCTGTAGGGCTTGCCCGCAGGGTCGGTGACGTGGAGAAATAGCCAGTCGAGCCGTTCGGCGAACGTCTCGCCGGCTGAATCGTCCGCCGCGACCATCGGGACTCCCTGCGACTTGGAACACAAGGTTTACACGAAGATCCTTGATGGAATCAAGGATTGACACAGCTACACGGTGTATGCGTAACATTACGAGCCTCTGGCAGCGGGCGTGGCCACGGGGGCTTGAGTGTCATTGCCCGCTGCCAGAGCTCTCCTCCGTGACGGCTGCAGCGCCATTGCGACCGGCTCCGCGGCCAGGGTGATCCGACACGACGTGCGCGTGGTCGACCGGATGGGCGCGAGTAGGCTGCCGGGCGTGGCCGGCCGGTTAGACAGCATCTGCTCGATGGGTAGGCCGGGACGTCGTCTTGTCGGATTCGTGGGCCTTCTCACTGCCGGCCTGCTGGCGGGGATGTGGCCCACCGCATCCGCGTCGGCCGATCCCGCCGATTGGTGTGAGCCAGCCGGGCTCACCGGCACTACGACGGTCTCCACCCAGCTGCGCATCGAAGCCCGCGATCTCGACCTGCCCAAGGCCACGAGCACCACGACGGTGCGGGTCCCGCAGGACTGGCCGCTCAGCATCGGCCTGAGCGCCAGCCCGGACTCGGAGATCCGCCGGCTGGCGATGCGATGCCTGCTGTCCTACGAACCGGCCGACATTTCGTGGTCCGAGAGTCGGGACCGGACCCCTGCGGTCTCGATCGCCGACGGGTTCGTGTCCTTCACCGACGTCGTCTACGGCGACGTGCACTTCGACGAGCGGAACCCGGTACGAGTCGGGTCCTGGTCGATCACCACCTCGTCGACACCCTGGCGGGTTGAGCTACTCCGGTCACCGGTCCTGGAAAAGGCCACCTTCACGCAGGTCCGCGTCGAGCTGCCGGACTCGTGGGCGACCGGGGTGTTCCCCTGGCCGCCGACGGTGGCCGGCTCGCGCGGCGCCACCTGGGAGAAACCCGCGTGGGACGCCGAGGTGCCCGGTGTCTTCGTCCAGCCGGACGCCCGGATTCTGAGTACCCACCTGTCTCAGCACGACGGCTGGCGATGGGCGTCCGACGTGTTGTTCTGGGTGTTCGACGCGGCCCTGCTGATCCTGTTGATCGTGGCGCTGCGACGGGTCCGCCGCCCGGGGCTGACCCGGCCGACCCGTCGGGTGGCCAGCCTGATCCTGGCAATCCCGGTGCTCATCGTGGCCGGATACGTCGGCGACGACTGGATCGGCGACGGCCCCGGCACCATCCCCTGGCACTGGTTCCACTACCTGACCACGGCACTGTGGAGCGTGACCCTGGTCGTCGCGGCGTTGCTGCTGTGGCTGCCCAGGCTGCTGGTCGGCTTCGTCGCCGCCGTGCTGCTGGCGGTGTCCGGCATCGCGCCGCTGGTGGTCCGCGACGAGCCGGCCCAGTGGGGCTTCCGGCTGGCCGGCGCAGCCGCGCTGACCCTGCTGGCATGCCTGGCGTTCGGATACACGGTCCAGGCTGCGCTGCGGGGCCGCTTGCCGCAGCGGCTCACGACCCGGGCCTTCCTGCGGTCCCGTTCCGGCCGCTGGTCGCTGCTGCTGGCCGTGCCGGTCACCGCCGCCGTCCTGCTGCAGCGCTACCTCGACTCCGGAGCCGACTGGAAACGGCTCCGGTGGGTGCAGTTCCCGATCGACTCCCGGATGTCGGTCTTCGGCAACGACCTGGCGGCGTACGCGAACGACCTGGTGAACTGGAATTACGGCTTCGCGTACTTCCTGGCGGCGGTGCTGCTGGTACCGCTGCTGCGCGACCTGCTCACCGATGACGACCTCACTCTGCCCCCGGGCGTCCGGGCCGTGACCTGCCTCGGCTACGGGCTGGTCTGCCTTCCGCTCGGAGACGCCTGGGCGGGCTGGTGGTTCCCGTTCGGTCTCACCGTGGGCCTGGCCGGCCTGTTCGTGCTCACCGGGCCGGTCGGCCGGCTCAACGATCCGCTGTGGCGGGCACTGGCGGACGTCCCGCATTCGGTGCTCGTCGCCGAGGCGGATCGATGGCGGACGGTGGAGAGCCGCGCCGCTGCCCGGGAACGCGCCGTGAGTGCCGAGGGCGAGGCGACTCCCGGCGACGGCGGCCGGCGAACAGTTCCGCTGATCGGCCGGCTGCACTGGTTGAGCCGGCCCACCCCGGTCGTCGAGCCGGAGACGGCACCGGACGCACCCGCCGTGGCCCTCCCGGCCGGGGTGACACCCCTGGACGCGCTGTTCGTGGTCGGCCCGTACCGGTCGGCGTTTCGCAACGGCGTGGCCGGCGCGGTGGCCGCAACGCTGATCGGGCTCCCCGCCACCGCGTGGCTGCTGTGGGCGGACTGGACGACGTCGCCCTGGCTGCGCCCGGCCGATCAGATGATGCTGGTCACCGGGCTGGTGGGCGGTGTGGTCCTGGGGGTGCTGAACTGGACCGCGGGCGGCTTCGTCCTCGGCGTCCTGTGGCGGCGCCTGCCCGGCCGCCGGGGTCCGACCAAGTCGCTGGCCCTGACCGCTGTGTCGGTCCTGGCGTTCGGCGCCGACGCCGCGCTCAACGCGCTGATCGGCGAGCCGGTGGACCGATTGATCCTGCTGCGGTCCGCGCTGACGTTCGCGGTGCTGTCGCTGACCTCGATGTCGATGGACCTCAGGACGGTGCGGCAGCTCGGCACGGCCGGATTCCGGCCGGTGCGGATGCTGCTGATCGGGTATCGGATGGGCAACGCCACCGCGCAGGCGACCTTCGCGCTCGCCCAGCTCGCCTCGGTGCTGGCGATCTACAGCTACGTACGCAGCGGCGGCGACGCTCCACCGTTCCCCGGGATCGATCCGTTCAGCATCGGGAACCGTCAGGGCCCCTGAGCGCGACCCACGCGCCCGGGGGTGGGTGGTGAACCGGAACGACGTGTACCGGGCGGGTTCACGTGGTCGTCGCGACACCTCGATCAAGGGGTGTGGCGTAGGAAGACCAGCGGGTTGGCCCTGTGGAAGTCGTGATGCTGCGCAAGGCGTTCGGAGCGCTGCTGGCGTTGTGCGTGACAGGTGCGTCTAGTTCTTGGGCTGCAGCCGGCCTGTCTCGTCGCCGTGGGCGTTGAGAAACACGAGGGCCTTGCCGTCGAGACCGGCTCGTCTGGCCGTGGTGACCCACTGTTCGATTGGCACGCTGTCGGTGCAGAACGCCAATGTGGCTGCTCGTGAGGTGGCGAGCAGGGTGCCGCCGGCGGCGGTGATCCACCGGCCGCTCTGGTCGTTGCAGCCGTCGGATCCGTGCCACTCCCCGTCGGCGGTGAACTCCAGGTAGGCCGCCTTGTGTCCGCGCTTGGGCGCCCAACGGCCTGTTGGCTGGCGCTGGTCGACGGGAACGAGCGTCGCCGGTAGTGCGACGGCCGGCGCCAGGGCCCGTCGCGCTTCGTCGGTGACCACCGGTGGCTCCAGCACGGAGTCGGCCGTGTCGGGCTCGGGAGTCGGTGTCGCTCCGGGGATCAGCCGGGCGACCGTTTGCCCTCGTCCGTCCAGGAGAACGGGCGAGCCCGCCGCGTCGAACCGGTAGGCGCTCACGCTCCGCAGCCACCCGGGCGTCTCTTGGCTAGCCTTCTCGCAGCCAGGAGTGCTGTCGACGACGACAGCGGAAGCCGACGAGACGTCGGCGAGGAAAACGCCTTCGTCGTTGGCCAACCAGGACCCGCCCAGGGTGCCGCAGTGGCTGCCGATCACGTGCAGCTCACCGTCCGCAAGGCGCAGGATCGTACCCGCGCCGGGGTCGGCAACGTCAACGAGCGTCCAGGATCCGATCAACATTTCCGGCGACAGCGGTACGGTCGCCCCCGTGGTGGCCGTGACCGGCGGCTTGGGGCCTGCCGCCTCCGGGTGGCCCTGCCGCGCGCATCCGCTGAACAGCACGCCCATCACCACCAACGTCGCGAGGTGAACCTGGCGCGCTTTCTGGCTTCTCATCCTGGGGTCTCCCGGCTCCTCCAGGCCATGGCAGGCCGGGGCTGTGGCATTCAGCGAACGACAGGTGCACTT
This sequence comes from Micromonospora chokoriensis, assembly GCF_900091505.1. Classification (NCBI taxonomy): domain Bacteria; kingdom Bacillati; phylum Actinomycetota; class Actinomycetes; order Micromonosporales; family Micromonosporaceae; genus Micromonospora; species Micromonospora chokoriensis. The sequence goes on along the minus strand of NZ_LT607409.1, from coordinate 5,588,072 downwards.
CTTCTGTCAACGCTCGGTAGGAGCGTTGGATGCGCCCGCGATCTCGTCGAAGGACGACGTGCCACCGTGGTCCGGGCCGCTGACCTTGGTGGTGGCGTGCGCGGCGGGAGGCTCAGGACAGAAAGTCGTGCAGCGCTGCGGTCAGGTCGTCGGGGTTCTCCTCGGCGACGTGGTGGCCGGAATCGATCGAGTGGCCGCGGAGATCGGCGGCCCACGGGCGCCAGACAGCCAACGGGTCGCCGTACAGGTCTTCGAGGTCATCGCGGGTCGACCAGAGCACGAGAGTTGGGCAGCGGACACCGCGACCGTCACGCCGGTCGGCCTCCTCGTGTGCTCGGTCGACGCCGAGGCCGGCCCGGTAGTCCTCCAGCATGGCCCGCACGGTGGCCGCATCGTGGATGGCCTGCCGGAACTCCTGGTAGTTGTCGGCTCCCATGCTGTCGGGCCGGGCCTTACTGGCGTACCAGGCATCCGGGTCGGCGGCGATGGCGCGCTCCGGCTTGTCGGGTTGGGCAAAGAAGAACCAGTGGTACCAGTCGTGGGCGAACTTCGCATCGCATCGGGCCAGGGCCTCACTGATGGGCACACCGTCGATGACCACCAGTTGGCTGACCGCGTCGGGATGGTCCAGCGCCAGGCGTAACGCCACGTACGACCCACGGTCGTGACCGACCGTCGCGAACGTCGAATGGCCCAGTCCGTCCATCAGCCGGACCATGTCCGCGGCGACCACCCGTTTGGACTGCTGGGAGTGATCGGCGAGGATCTTCGCCTTGCCGGATCGCCCGTAGCCCCGCATGTCGGGACAGACGACGGTGAACCCGAGATCAACCAGCTGCGGCGCGACTCGATGCCATGTCGACCCCGTACGCGGATGACCGTGAATGAGGAGGACCGCGGGCCCGCGCCCCGCGTACCGGACCCGGAGTTTCACCTCCCCGACATCGATCCGTTCGTCCTCGAAACCGTCAAACATGCGCGACAAGTATCCAGGCCCTCGCCGAGCAAACATCCACTCATCGCCGTGGCCGGGCACCGGACCTGGGCGGGAGTGACGCCCGAAACCAGCTCCGGAAGGCTGCGTCCCGCCGCATCGGGTAATCGGGTTCTCCGGCCTGAGGGCCGTGCCATAAACTCCGCCGATGCTTGAGGTGTCGGGGGACTTCGAGATCCACATTACGGCGTACGCTTCTCAGGCCGAGAAGCTGCGGGCGTTCGCCATCGAGCATGGTGTGAAGTTCGTCCACATCATGCTCGACCGCGGCGCGTACGTCTCCCAACCGATGCTCAGCCTGAACGGGCGAGGCACGCTGACTGAGCAGCAGGGCGCGGTGCAGCGTTGGCAACGCGAGTTGCGTGAGGCGGGGATACACCCGTGCCGCTCGAAGATCGAGGCAGCGCCGTGGTGCGCCGGCGTACCCGAGTCAGACCTGCAGGCGGCAGCGGAGCCGGATGGCCGGTACTTCGAACGTCACATCAAACTGCTGCTACCGAGTGCGGCGGTGGCGGATCTGACGGCTCTGACCGATCTGGTCGCGCCGCACGGCGCGCGGCTGTCCCGCAACGCCCGTCGGCAGTTTGCCGACGGTGCGCAGGAGCGGTTCGTCAACCAGCGCTGTCACGGGGTTGGACTCGACACGGCCAGGCAGCGGCTGGATGAGCTCGTCGAGACCCTCCGGGCCGCGGGCCACCAGCCCACGACGGTGGAGCAGGAGTACGTCGTCTTCGACAGCCACCTCCGTTACGACGAGGGTTGGCTGGACTCGCCCAATGCCGGCCCCAGCGATTGGACGGTGGAGCGCGAGAACAGGATGAGGTCCGCGCCCGCCGGCCTGCCGGACTACCCGCCGACCTACCAGCCACTGTCCGCCGGCTCGGCCGTGCGCCAGCGGGCGGCGTTCGACCCGGCCCTCAAGCAGTACGCGAACGCCTACCGTGCCGGGGAGCCCGACTTCGTTGTGGCGGCCACCGGCCAGGTGTGGACCAAAGCCCGACGCGCCGCCATGCATCATGTCTTGGCGGCCATCGCCGCAACCACCTCGGGTCAGCACCTGGTCCTGCGCGGCAGCGTCACCATGGCGGCCTGGGTCGGCGAGGCCGCCCGTGAGCCGGGCGACCTCGACTTCGTCGTCACCCCACACACCATCACCAGCGACAGCACCGACGCCCGCACACTGCTCGATGACATCAAGACCGCGATCCGAGCCGCAACGGGCGCCGGCGTACGACCAGACCAGATCACCGAGTCCGCCATCTGGACCTACGAACGGGCGGACGGACGCCGTCTGCTCATCCCGTTCAGCACCCCGGAGGCACCGCCCGGCCACGTGCAGATCGACATCGTCTTCGGTGAACACCTTCCGCTGCCCCCAGAGGTGCTGATCCTGCCTGACGTCGACAAGCCGTTACTGGCCGCGTCCGCCTCGCTGTCCCTGGCGTGGAAGCTGCTGTGGCTGGCCACCGACAGGTACCCGCAGGGCAAGGACCTCTACGACGCGGTCCTCCTCGCCGAGCACACCACTGTCGACCAATCTCTCGTCCGCCAGCTCATGCGCCCGGAACTCGGCGCTGAGGCCGATGCCTTCGGGGCCGAGACCGTGTTGTCGTGGAACGTCGACTGGTCCAACTTCACCGACGAGTACGCCGGAATCACGGGCACCGCCGAGCAGTGGGCCAGACGGCTCGCACTGGCCCTCGACCACGCCTGGGCCTGACCAAGCCGACAGTGCGCGTTGCCGTAGCTGCGTCCGGGAACGAGGGTGACAGGAGAAGCGTGGCTGCGGTGAGATAGCGCCGCATCCGCGACGGGATGGGTCATGGCGCGAAGGAGCAGCATCGAACCCGTCTGAACAAGCGGCGGGAGAGGGACAGCTATGCAACTGGTCGCGGGCGATCCGATGGAGTACCTGGGCGGTGACCTGGTCGTCGAGGTGGACCATCCGGCAGTACGGGCGTTAGTCGGTGAACTACGCGCGGCGCATCCGGACGACGTCGACTTCATGCGAGCCGCCTTCGCCTGGGTTCGTGACCGGATCCGGCACTCCGTGGACGCCCAGGATCCGCGGATCACCGTCACCGCCGGCGAGGTGCTCGGCGCTGGCGTCGGCCTCTGCTATGCCAAGTCGCACCTGCTGGTGGCCGTGGCTCGGGCCGCCGGCGTCCCGGCCGGGCTGTGCTACCAACAGCTGACCGACGGGGGAGAGCCCTTCCTGCACGGCCTCGTCGCCGTATACCTCGACGGCCGTTGGCATCGCCAGGACCCGCGCGGCAACCGCACCGGCATCGACGCCCAGTTCCGGCTCGGGCATGAACAACTGGCCTACCCGATCACCGACGGATCGGCCGGTATCGACTTTCCTGAAGTACACGTGCACCCCTCACCCAATGTGATCGCAGCCCTGCGCGGTGCGCGAGACGCTCTCGAACTGTGCCGGGCCGGGTTGCCCGCTACGCCCTGAGCTGGATGTCGCGGCCACCCTGGTGGTGTCAGCCGAGCCGACGGCCCCGGTAGGCGGATCCCACGCCGGGCATTGGGCGGCACGTACCCCCGTCTGATCATCGGCACAGAGGTTGCGAGCGTCGGTGATGATCGGCGGGTGGTTGATGGGGGGTTCAGCACGCGTGGGGGTGTCGCCTACGTCGACCCCGGCCTGAGGTCGTGGGGGCAGGGTTCTCAGCCCTACCGGAGTGCCACGTGGCCGTTCGCCCGGCTCCGCGTGGGAGCGAGCGGCATCACCGTCTCGTCCCTGTTCGGAGACTTTCGCGTCACCCGTACGAACCTTGTATCGATCTCCCGGATCGGCCGAATCCCCGTGCTGGCAGACGGCGTCAAGTTCGTGCGGAACGACCACGACGAAGCTGTGATCTTCTGGGCGTTCCGTGCCGGCACAGTGGTGGACGAGCTACGACGCCGAGCCTGGACGGTGGAGGGCTCACCGTGAACAGCCGTGCCGGGTGACCAACTGAGCGACGATGGGCCCGACCTTGGCTGGACGCCAAGCCTCAGTCATCGCCGTACTCGTCCACATCGTAGGGCGCACGGGCCTTCTGGGACCACGCTGGCCACGTCCCGTCGGCTGGCACGGCATGGTCTTGAGGCCGTAGCCGTGGCCGCATCGGCGCCGTACGGACGTGGGTTGTGCGAGGGTCAGATCAGGGCCGCTGCGAGAGCGCGGAACGCGTCGGCGGGGAACGTCGTGGCGTCGCCGCCGTTGAGCACCTGGATCGCCACCTCGTCCGCGCCGGCCTGGTAGTGCTTCTCCAGCCCGGCAGCCACCTTCTCGACGGTGCCCCAGGGGATCAGGGCGTCGATGAGGCGGTCGCTGCCGCCGCCGGCGAAGTCCTCGTCGGTCCAGCCGAATCGCCGCAGGTTGTTGGTGTAGTTCGGCAGCGCCAGGTAAAGGTTCGCGTACTGCCGGGCGGTGGCGCGCGCGGTGGTGGCGTCTGCGTCCAGGACCACCGCGACCTCGGGGGCGAGCAGCCGGTCGGGCCCGATTGCCGCCCGGGCCTCGACGGTGTGCTCGACCGGGACGAAGTACGGGTGTGCCCCGGCGGAACGGTCGCGGGAGAGGTCGAGCATCCGCGGGCCCAGTGCGGCCAGGATGCGTCGCTCGGGCGCCACGCCGGCCGCGTCGAGGCCGTCCAGGTAGTCCACCATCCGTGAGTACGGCTTGCGATAGTCGGTGCCGTTGCCCTCCACCAGCACCGCGTGGCTGGCGCCGAGACCGAGCAGGAACCGGCCGGGATGCGCCACCTGCGCGTCCTGGACGAACGCCGCCACCTCGGGAGGCGACGAGTGCCAGATGCTCACGATGCCGGACGCGACCCCGATGCGTGTCGTCCCGTCCAGGATCTCCCGGAAGCGCGGGGCGACGTTCTCGCCGAAGCCGCCGGAGAACCAGATCCGTGAATAGCCGAGTTCTTCCAACTCGGTCGCGGCATCGACGGCAGCGCCGCGACTCCCGCTGGCCAGAAAGAACGGTTGCCACACGCTGACGAGTCGTTGTGCCATACCGGAACCCTACGACCCATCAGCCGGTGACGGCAGTGTCGCCACGTGCTCAGACGATGCGACGCAGCGCCGTCTCCACCGCGTCGACGAGCGGATCACCCTCGGTCCGGGGGTGCCGGGCGAGACCGAACTCGACATCCGGCAGGACGGGCAGGGCACTCGCATCGCGGCAGATCATGCCCGGTTCGAGGTTCGCGGGCATGAGCGCCGCGACGCCGAGCCCGGCCCGTACCGCGGCCAGCACCCCGACCAGGCTGTTGCTCTCGAAGGCCACCCGCCAACGCCGGTCGGCGCGTTCCAGTGTGTCCAGCACTGACGTACGCCAGGAGCACGGGTTGGAGAACAACACCACGGGCAGTGGATCGGCGGCCACCTCCACACCCTGCCCGGACGCCCAGACCAGCGGGGCGCGCACCGTCCAGCGCGGCGGCCCGGGAATGTCCGGAACCGCGTCGAGCACGAGCTGCACGCGGCCCGCGTCGTAGGCCTCCCGCATGGCGGCGTTCGAACAGCTGAGCACCTCCAGCGTCGCGCCGGGATGGAGCCCGGCAAGGTCGGCGAGGGCCTGCGGAAGGTGGGACGCGGCGAGGTCTTCGAGCAACCCGACGCCGCAGTGGCCGGTGAGCGTGCCGGTCGTTTCGGCGAGGGCCTGGGCGGCGAGCGAGAGAATGCGCTCGGCGTACGGCAGGAGTTCTTCGCCTGCCCGGGTCGGCGAGACACCGGACGACGACCGGTGCAGCAGCGGACGGCCGACGGTGCTCTCGAGCTTGCGTAACTGCTGGCTGAGACCGGGTTGGCTGTGCCCGAGGGCGGTGGCGGCGCGGCTGATGCTGCCCTCTCGCACGGCGGCGACGAACGACCGTAGCAGGGCGGTCTCCAGGTCCCTTGCCATAAGCATTCATTATGCCGGCCTGAACAAGATGGCGTCTTCTTATGGGGCGCTAGGGGAATTAGCGTCATCTGGGTGAGCGGATATCGGCAGGTGCTCGCGGTGCCAGGGATGGCACCGCTGCTGGGCGTCTCGCTGATCGCCCGCACCGCGATAACCGCGGACGTGATGGCGCTGACCCTCTTCGTCGTCCTCGGCCTGAAGTTGAACTACGCGGCGGCGGGTGGTGTGGCGGCGGCCCTGACCGCCGGCGTGGCGTTGGGCGGGCCGCTGCTCGGTCGCATGATCGACTCGCGGGGCCTGCGCCTCGTCCTGCTGGTGACCGTCACCGTGCAGGTCGTGTTCTGGCTGGGCGTGCCGATCCTGCCGTACGGGCTCCTGCTGGTCGCCAGCTTCGTGGCCGGCCTGCTGATGGTGCCGGCCCAGGCGCTGAGCAGACAGGCGATCGCCGCGATGACGACGCCGACGCAGCGCCGGGCCGCGTTCGCGCTGGAATCGGTGCAGGGCGAACTGTCGTACATCGTGGGGCCGGCGGTGGTGATTCTCGGCGCGGCCACGGTGTCTCCCGAGGTGGTGGCGTGGGGGGTCGGTGCCGCCATCCTGGCCGGCGGTGTCGGCATCGCCGTACTCAACCCGCCCCTGCACGCCGAGGGCGAGGCGGACGCCGCCGCGGCGGAGCGCCCCCCACGGAGGCGGTGGCTGAGCGGCACGATGGTCGCCGCTTTGATCATGGCGTTCGGGACGACAACACTGCTCAGTGGCGTCGACCTCGCCATCGTCGCCACGCTGCGGGAGGCGGGTCAGGTGTCCTGGGCCGCCGTTGTCGTCGTGGTGTTCGGCGTCTCGTCCGTCATCGGCGGACTGATCTACGGCGCGCTGACCCGCCCACTGCCCACCTGGTTGCTGCTCGGCCTGCTCGGGCTCGTGACGATTCCCGCCGGGCTGGCCCACGACTGGCCCTGGCTGTGTGTGGCAGTCGTCGGTAGCGGGCTACTCACCGCGCCGACCCTTGCCAGGGTGGCTGACGCGGTGAGCGGGCTCGCGCCACCTGCTGTACGGGGTGAGGTCATCGGCCTCCAGTCGTCGGCGCAGAGCGCTGGTTTCGCGCTCGGATCCCCGCTCGTCGGCGTGGCGATCGACCTCTCCGCGCCGGCGGGCGGTTTCGCGACGGCCGGGCTCGCCGGCCTCACCGCCGCAGTGATCGGGTATCTCCTGGCCCGCCGCTCGCCCGCGCGGACGGCGGTGTCCCACCACGCCGGTCCGACCGATCTCGGATATCGCGTCTTCGGGACAAGCGGGCGTAGCCCAACCGGCGAGCTCGAAACGGAATAGCCATGTCGGACCGGCCGGTGCGATGATCGACATCTGGGTCGCTAGCTCAACTGGCTAGAGCATTCGACTGAGTAGCGTGTCCGCTCCCCGCTTGCGCGGTGATGGGTGTGCTTCCTTCTCCTGGTTGGATCGAAGGGTTCGGGGTTCGAGTCCCCGGCGACCCACTGTGCCGCGGCTGCGGAGCGGCAACTGCCGGAGTTGACCGGAACGGGGAACCACGTGCTCGAGAAACTGATCATCCAGAAGACCCTGCGCGTGCCGGTCAGCACTGACGCGGCTGGCGATGGCACGGCCGTGGCCCGACAGCTGGACGCGGCGCTCCTCGATGTCGGTTTCTCGGCGTCGCGGGCTCTGCTGGAGCACATCGGTGCCCTGGCCCCTGCGCCGGCGATGGACCTGGCAGCCATGGTGGTCTCCGCCGTGCGCGAACTGGTGGGCGACCATGTCAGACACAACGCCTACTTCATCGGCTTCCCTGATGACGTGCCGGACACCACCGAGTTCTGGGCGGATCGGCTGCGGGCGGCCGTTCTCACCGTCGGAGTCACGGCAACCGACGAGCAGTTGCGGGACGCCGTCGCCTCGGGTGCGGTGAACCTGCTGGACCTGCCGGCCTATGGGACCTACCAGCACACCTATGCCGAGCTGTTGGCCGCGCACGACGAGCTGGTCACCGCGGCCGGTGACCGGGTGACCCTGCTACGCCTCGGTGACGCCGTCGACGTGGAGGCAACGCGGCTGTACCTGGCGCTGGCCGGTAGCTCCACACCGCTTGGCGAAGCGGACCTCGTGATCCTCAGCGAGCTCGCGGTCGCCTGCGTGGACGGGGCGCAGCCGGTCGAGATCCCGGTACGGGAGAACCGTGCCGTGCTCAACGGGATTCGGCTCGTCCTCGGTCGGCCGCTGGTCGGTGTGGACTCGACGACCGACGTGCTGCGCCTCGCCTGCCAGGTCTCGGGCGGGGACGCGTCGCTCGTGACGTCCACGCGATTCCGTGCCTTCCGACGCCCCGAGCGCAGGGTGCTTCTCGCCGCGCTGAACGGCGTCGTCGGCGCGAGTCCCGGCAAGCTCGGCGATGTCGTGCGTTACGCGGAGCGGTGGAAGCGGCTCGGGGAGCGGCTGCACCCGCACGAGTACGACCAGTGGCCACACGCACAGGCCGTGTTCGAGGTCGCGCGTGGCGAGCGGCGCGTACGTAACCTGGCCGGTCGGGCGGAGGCGGCGATCCGCGCCGGCGCCATCAGTTCGGCCACCTCGGTGCTGTCCGCCGCGCCGGGCCTGCTTCTGCGATCTGCGGACCGGCTGCTGCGGCTGGCGTCGGAGCCGGAGCGAGCCGTTGTCGTCGACGCAGTCACCGGTGCGCTCGGCTCGGCGTCCGGACGGGTGCTGCTCTCGCTGCGGGAGCATGTCGACAACCGGCTGACGCGCGCGTCGGCCCGGATGTTCGCGAGCCGCTCGCGCAGCGCGTGGGTAGGTCCCGACGAGCGGCCACCGCTGCCGGCCGAGCTGGTGGCCGAGCTGTCGTCGCTGCTCGACACCGAGATCAGCGCCCGACTGCCGCAGCAGGATCGACCGTTACTGGTGGACCCGGAGGTGCTCGACGTCGCACTGCCGCTGTCCGGCAGAGCAGCGGAGGGCGGCTTCGCTGTCCTTCCGAGGGGATCGCGGTCACCGGTGTCCGGTGAGCTGCTGCGCTTCTTCATGTACTGGCGGCAGGCACATCGTCGCACCGACTACGACCTGTCGGTGCTGCTGCTCGATGACGAGTTCCACGATGCAGGCCACGTGTCGTGGACGAACTACCACCACGACGGCGTGGTGCATTCCGGCGACATCACCGAGGCGACGAACGGTGCGACAGAGTTCATCGACATGCCCCTGACGGGCGGCGGGCACTATGTCGTTCCGCAGGTCTACATCTACGCGGGCGAGTCGTTCGACGAGGTCGCCGAGTCGATGTTCGGCTACCAGACCCGCACACAGGACCAGCGCGGTGCCCCGTTCGACGCACGGACGGTCCGGGCGCGTTCGCACCTGCGCGGCAAGGGTCGGATCGCGCTGCCGATGGTGTTCGCCAGGAGCGAGGCCGGCTGGCAGGCCATCTGGCTGCACCTGTATCTGCGGGGTTGGCCGTCGTTCAACCGGGTGGAGGACAACACATTCACCACGGCCGACCGAGTGCGAGCACTGATGGAGCGGCGCTACCTCACCGTCGCCTACCTTGTCGACCGTTGGCGCGCAGAGGCCGAGGTGGTGACGTGGGACGGTCGGCTACCGGACGAGCCGGTCACGTTCATCGGCGTTCAGGAGCCCGAGGGCCTTCCGGACGGGTCGGAGGCATATACACTGGCTCGACTCAGCGAGCTGATCCCTGAGTGAGCGGCGACAGCCGAGGCCATGCAGGTGCTTCCTTCTATTCCCGTTCAACTCGGGAACCTCCGCGCGAGCGGAGGATGTGGTAATTCCAGCCCCTGCGCTTTCCTCGGCTGTCGCGGCAGACCACGGGAATTCTGACGTCGCCCTCGCCTGCACCCTTCATCCGCCGGTGAGGCCGAACATCAGGGCGCATCCCCACCGCAGGTGAAGCGGCTCTGCACGCAGCTATGACATAGATGGGATTACATGTCTTGCGTGATCTCAGGTAGGAAGACCGAAAGCACGTCTCGGTGCTGAATCCTGAGAGGGAGCGACAGATGAAACATGCCCTGCGCCGCCTACGAACGGGCGCAGTCGCGCTCGCTGCCTGCACACTCGGGCTGAGCATCCTGTCGGTACCCGCCGCCGAGGCGTACCCGGTCGCCCCTGTCGCCCCACCGTCCCAGCGAGCACCGGAATCGGACCAGTTCTCGGCAGAGGGTGTGACCACGGTCGGTGAGCTCCGTACCGTCGACAGCTCCCTGTCCTCCGCCCCCAACGGCGGGACGCAGATCATCCAGCACCCGGGCGCCACCTACGTCAAGGTTCACTTCAGCTCACTGCGACTGGCCGAAGGCGACTACGTCACCGTGTCGAGCCGCGACGGCAAGGAGAGCTACCGGTACGACCGCCACCTGAACCGGGCGACCGGTTCGGACTACACCACCGACGGACAGCCGGGTTTCTGGGCGATGTCGGTGGAGGGCGACACCGCCGTGGTGACACTGCACAGCAGCCGCCCCGCACGTGGCAACGCCGCCACCATCGACCGGTTCTGGCGCGGATACGACCGCAGCGAGATCACCGCGCACAACTTCTCCACGCAGTCCGTGTGCAGCACCGACGCCCGCCGCGACGTGGTCTGCTACCAGAACAGCCACCCCACCGAGTACGCCCGGGGCAGGGCGGTGGCGCGGTTGCTGATCAGCGGCGGTGGACTGTGCACCACCTGGCGGGTCGGCAACACCAACCGGATGCTGACCAACAAGCACTGCTTCGAGACGCAGTCCGCCGTGAGCGGCAGCGAGATGCAGTTCAACTACCAGTGCGCCACCTGTGGTGGCGGGAATCCCGGTGCCGGCACCAAGGTCAGCGGTGCCACCCTCTACAAGGTGAGCAGCGGTGGCTCCAGTCAGCTGGACTACGCCCTGTTCTCGGTGAACAACTTCGCCGCCATCCAGGGATTCGGCACGCTGTACCTGGCAACTGCCGCCACCAGCAACGGCACCCGGATCTACATCCCCGGGCACGGCGACGGCACCGCGAAACGGCTGTCGATCTTCGAGGACACCCAGAACGGGGCGACCTGCGCCGTCCGCAACGCGAACTACAACACCTGGAACATCAGTTACAGCTGTGACACCTCCGGCGGCAACTCGGGTTCACCCGTACTGAACGCCAGCCACCGGGTGATCGCCCTGCACCACCTCGGCGGTTGTCCGTCGAACCAGGGCGCGAAGGCGCACCTGATCTACAACGAGATCGCCAGCCTGATCGACAACGGCTGAGACGGTGGGCCGCCGATGCGCAATGCGCACCGGCGGCCCTTCGGCGACCTCAACCTGGGCGACGGCGTCACGGGACGATGCCGTCGGTCGCGGGCTTTGGTTGACCGCGTGTCCACTGGCAACCAAGCCTCAGCAGTGCGATCAGCCGCGGTGTGGCAGGGTCATGCGGAGTTGCGCCACTTGCGGCCGTTGCGGCCGATGAGCCGGTCGGCGTCGGTCGGGCCCCAGGAGGCGGCCTCGTATGTGGGGATCGGTGAGTGGTCCTTCGCCCAGTTGTCGATGATCGGGTCGACGATCCGCCAGCACTGCTGCACCTCGTCGCTGCGGATGAACAGCGACGCGTCACCGATCAGCGCGTCCAGGAGCAGACGCTCGTACGCCTCCGGGGACTCCTCGACGAACGTCTGGTCGTAGGAGAACTCCATCGTGGCGGTGCGGACCCGGAAGGAGTGACCCGGCACCTTGGCGCCGAAGCGCAGCGAGATGCCCTCGTTCGGCTGGATCCGCAGGATCAGCGCGTCGGCGTCGAGGCCGGTGAGCTGGTCGGTCGGGATCGGCAGGTGCGGCGGGCGCTGGAACTGCAGTGCCACCTCGGTGAGCCGGGCCGGCAGGCGCTTTCCGGTGCGGACGTAGAACGGCACCCCGGCCCACCGCCAGTTGTCCACGTTGAGCCGCATGGCCGCGTAGGTCTCGGTCCGCGACAGGGGGTCGACGCCGGGCTCCTCGCGGTAGCCAGCCATCAGGTCCTCGCGGGTGCCGCCCCGGGTGTACTGTCCCCGGACCGCGGCCTCGGCGATGTCCCGGTCGGTGGGGAGCCGGATCGCCTGCAGCAGCTTTACCTTCTCGTTGCGCAGGCCCTCGGCCTCGAACGAGGCCGGTGGTTCCATCAGTGCCAGCGCGAGGACCTGGAGCACGTGGTTCTGCACGATGTCCCGCATCGCGCCGGCCTCCTCGTAGAAGCCGCCCCGGCTGCCGACCCCCAGGGTCTCGGCGACGGTGATCTGCACGTGGTCGACCCAGGAGCGATCCCAGATGGGCTGGAAGATCGAGTTCGCGAAGCGCAACGCCAGCACGTTCTGGACGGTGTCCTTGCCCAGGTAGTGATCGATGCGGAAGACCTGGTGCTCGTCGAACGCGCTGTGCACGACGCCGTCGAGCTCGCGCGCCGTGACCAGGTCGCGACCGTACGGCTTCTCGATGACCAGGCGGGAGAACGAGCCTTCGCGGGGCTGGTTGAGCCCGACACCGGCCAGCCCGTTGATCACCGGCTCGAAGGCCCCGGCCGGCGTGGACAGGTAGAAGAGCCGGTTGCCGGACGTGCCCCGCTGCGCGTCCAACTCGTCGAGGGTCTCCACGAGCCGCTTGTAGGTCTCCGGGTCGTCGTAGCCGCCGGCCACGTACCGCACGCTGCCCTGGAGTTGGCGCTTGCTGGCGAGGGTGCGTTCGCCGAGGGCGCTCTCGGCGAACTGCTCGTTGGTCATCGGCGTGCGCGCGACGCCGACCAGCGCGAACTGGTCCGGGAGCCGCTCGTGCCGTGCCAGGCTCTCGATTGCGGGCAGCAGCTTGCGCCGGGTCAGGTCACCGGAGGCACCGAAGATCACCAGCGTGGCTGGCGGGGCACTGCGCTCCTGGATGAGCTGAGATGCGTTGTCCATGGTCGTCGTTCCTCCGGGCACAAGGGGTCTGGAGTTGAGGGTGCCGTGCTGTCATGCCAGGAATTGAGCGGCTATGGCGGGGGTCACGGGGCGTGGCCCGTTGGTCGCGGAGCTTGAGCGTCGCATGGCCGGTCGGCATCGGCGGCGCTGGGCGTCCGGTGTCCCAGCCGGCGATCATCGGCAGCCTGGGGTGGCAGAGCAACCACTCGATCGTGGGCCCTGGAGCACGGCGTCGCCACAAGGGTTCCACCGGCCCACCGTACCGGGACAGGAGCGCTAGGCGGGCGTGCCGGACCTGCCGGCGGTGATCTGGAGCCGGTCGACCTACGGCGGCTGCCCGCGTCTGCCGCCGTGCTCGCCTGGGCAGACACGACATCCACTCCTAGGATGCCGCTGTGAGTAGCGACTTTGGTTTCTGGAAGCGCGGCACGGGTGATCCTGCCGACATCTTCGACCGGCTCGCTGAGGGTGACACCAGCGACCTGGCGACAGACCCGGGTGTGAAACGGTTCCGGGACGGGCTGCTTGCCCGCTGGACGGACATCGAGGACGTGCTGGAGCCCTCGACGTTCGACCTGGAGGACAGTCCGGACGACGCACTGAAGTACGTGCTTCTGACGCTGTCTGTCCGCCAGCTCGACTATCTGCCAGAGATTCTGTCCCTGGCACAGGACAACGGCCTCGTCGGATTCAGCGGCGTGGCCGGAGAGCCCATCTAGCCCGATCGCGGTGGCGACTGCTTCCGAGCCGCGTCACTGCATGGCGGTGGCCGGGGGATGGTCGAATGATTCGGGGCACTGGAAGGTGTACAGGGAGTAGCCGCGCCCGATCTGCACATCGGCGGTGTCCGGCGACGCGGCCGGATCTTCCTCGGAAGGGCGCCAGCTGCAGTCCATACCGTTCCAGTCGCTTGAGCCCGCCGTGAAAATCAAGGTCATCGTGGTGCCGCAGACCGCACAGTCCATCGGGTACGGATCGGTCAGTGACCAGTTCGCGTATCCGCCGACCTTCCATCCCGGTGCCAGCGACAAGTCGCTCTGATAGTGGGGACGGCTCTCGTCCTCGTCGTCATCCCAGGCGTCGATTCGCTCGCGTAGGTCGTCGGGGAGCAGATCGGCGTATTGGTACTCGCGGACCTGCTCAGGATGCACCACGCACGGAATCGGCAGGTACATGTGGCTGACCACCGGTGGCTCGGGGGCCGCTCCGAGCAGTGGGCCGACGGCGGAACTGTCGCGCCAGTGGAGGAAGACGCGAGGGCCGTAGTGCCGGTCTGAGTGGTCTACCGGGCACCACAGCACCTGGAGCAGGTCGGTGCCGTCCGGACCGGCGTAGTCCGGGATGTCTCGTCGGTACAGCTGCGCGACCGGGACCAACGGGATCGGATCCTCGATCAGGTCGTCCAGGTCCAGAGCGTCGGCCGCGTCGAGCTCGGCCCGCTCCTCCGCGGTCAAGAAGTCCCCGCCCGGCAACCGGCCCCGGGTTTCTGCAATCGCGAGGATCTCCCGCCTGCGGCGCAGGGCGGCCGGGGTGGTCAGGTTGTATGACTCGTGCGCCCCGGCGTCGTCGCAGACCGGCCACACCTCGTCGGCCGGCCACAGCAGTGGTCCGCCGACCGAGCTGTCCGTGACGGTCGGAGCGCCGCGGCGAGGATGCAGGCGGGTAGCCGTGCGGGAGTGCTCCCGCAGTTCGGGGAAGAGCGCGGCGATGTCCAGGGGGCGCGGAGGCGTGGTGCGGACCATGGAGGTGAATCTTATGGCCCTCGTGCCGTTCCCGAATCCCAGCCGTGCTCTCCGCCGCTTCGAGGCGTACGAAGACACCGAAGTTATGGATCTCTGAGATGACTCCGCGCACCACCGTGCCGCGTTTCGGCTCAGGTCCAGACACGGCAGAACTCTAGAGCCGAGGCGGCGGTCCGCGGCTCCGCAGCGAGTCCTTCCGGGCCGGGACACGATCCACCCGGGACGGGCGCACGTAGCCGAGATCAGTGCGTTTCCCCCGGACCAACCCTGCATCAGCAGGGAGTGGGTGCAGGCCCATCAGCAGGCTGGGAGTCCCACCATCGGGGCAGGTCGACGAGCGAAGCCTCCCGGTCGAGAAAGCCGAAGGGCACACCGAGAGCGTGCGACGGTGCCGAGCGGACGGTCGCCGCCCATTGGCTGGGAAAGTCAGATCCATCGCAGGCATCTGTGACCCCCGCGCCACTGATGATGCTGGCTCTATGGCTCTCTTGTCTTGACCGGGAAAGGAGAACAGGCATGGGGTCCGACAAGGTGATCACACACCTTCAGATGACGAGTCCGGGCCAGCTTCGGTGGGCGAGGGTTGTCGAGGGCCTGGTCCTGGTGCCGATCGACGACCCGGCTGGGGTGAGCCTGCCGCAGCTGCGTGAGGTGCATGATCGCATCGGCTCGGCGCATCGATGGTCGAGTTTGACATGGTCGCATCGGAACTGGGTCGAATGGCTCAGCGACCCTGCGTTGCGTCACTGGTGGATAGAGGTAGACGACCAGCTGGCTGGTTGGGGCTGTCTGCGCTGGCACTCGGGGCCGGAGGTGGAGCTGGACACATTCGGCCTCATACCGGAGTGCATTGGGCATGGATACGGCGGCTACGCCCTGGCACTACTGACTCAGCGCGCCTGGGACGTGCCGGGGCCGCAGAACGGTGCGGGGCTTGGCGGGCAAACCCGTCGGGTCTGGTTGCGTACCTCAAGCTGGGATCATCCGCACGCGCTGGCAAATTATCTGGCCCGTGGCTTCGCGCTGGTCGAAGGTCGCGATGAGGAACGCCGTCGGGGTGCCAGTCCTGGATAGAAGCGCTGGCGGCGGTGCTGCTAAGGAGCATGCGGTGCGCTGAGACCGACCACTCCGCCGATTCTGGCGACGATGCCGTCTGCGGTGTGTGTCGCGATGGCGGACACCGATGACGGGCTCTGGAGCCCGTCGCCCTGGTGGATCTCGATTGCGCCGTTGCCGGTGGTGTCGAGCAGGTGTGCGGCGAGGCAGCCGACACTGTTGGCGTTCGCGATGTCCTCGTCGACGCCGATCGCCGGGGCGAACATCCGGGCGGTGCCCGTTCTCGTGGTCGGCGACAGCGCGTAGACGAAGCAGCCGAGATAACCGAGTCGCCGACACTCGGTTGCCAGTCGATCGTGGTCGGGCTGTATGGACAGCAGCGTCCGGCGATCACGGACGGGGACGAGGAGTCGTGGTGTGCCGGGTGAGGCGACCCGTACGTCGGCGGCGATGTCCGTTCGTTCCAGGCCGAGGGCGGCGATGATGCCATGGTCGGTCGCGTGAGCGCCGTCCGGTAGGGCGATGACGCCCTGGTCGAACCAGACCTCGATGCCGTCGTGGCGTCGGATGGCGGTCGTGGCGAAGGTGCGGCCTGCGCTGCATTGGCGGCCGTGGTGCTCGGTGCCGCCGCTGCGCTGCAGCAGGACGGCCTGTGCCGCGATGATTCCATGCCCGCAGTTGGTGAGTTCCCGGGCGCTGGTGAAGAACCGCACCCTGGGAACGTCCGCTGTGCTGGTGTCGACGAACGCGGTGTGGGAGGTGCCGGCCCTCCGGGCGATCGCATGCCGTTCGTCGTCGGTGAGCACGTTATCGTCGATCACGACTGTGGTGGGGCTGCCGCCTTGTCCGTGGCGGGTGCAGGCGTTCACCACCGCCACCGGTGGGCTGGCCATCAGGTGGCAGTGACGTCGACGAACCGGGAAGCGCCGGGCGCACGGTTGCGCATGACCAACCTCCGAATGCTTCGGATTCAGAAGCACGGTAGCGACTCTGTTCGCCAAGCGCCAGGGTCGACGTGCCGCGATTCAGGTCTTGTCGTCCGCGCTCAGGACTGAGGCCCAGGTGTCGGACCAGCGGACGAGCGGGCGCAGGGCCTGGTAGGCGCCGCGGCCGAGGTCGGTGAGCGCGTACGCCGTGTCCGGCTGCTGGGCGACGAGGTGGGCGTCGACCAGTTCGGTCAGCCGCTGCCGGAGGACGCTGGATGACATGTTGTCGCAGCGCTGCTGCAGCGCGCGGAAGCCGACCGGCCCGTGGTGCAACTCCCAGACGATGCGCAGGTTCCAGCGACGCCCGAACAGGTCGAGGGCGGCCATGAGAGGTCGTCCGGTGCTCGATCCGCGTACCTGCTGGCCCGGCCTGGGTGCCGTCATCGCCTGCGCCGCCCCCTCTTGATGCTTCGATATCCGATACAGTACCGTCCCGTGAAATGATTCGATTTCCGAAGCGATCGGGGCAGCTTCGTGAGGCGATTACGCACCGCGCTGTGTGGCAGGTTGGGCATCGACCTGCCCATCATTCAGGCGCCCGTGGGTTCCGCGGCCGTACCGGAACTGGTGGCGGCGGTGTCGGAGGCCGGCGGTCTCGGCATGCTGGCGTTGACGTGGCAGAACCCCGATCAGGCACGGCAGTCCATCCGGCGTACCCGGGAGCTCACCACCCGGCCGTTCGGCGCGAACGTGGTTCTCGACTTCCCGGTGGACGATGTGCTCACCGTGTGCCTGGAGGAGAAGCTGCCGATCATCTCCACCTTCTGGGGCGACCCGTCGCCGGTGCACAGCCGGATCCAGCAGGCCGGTGCGCTTCACCTGCACACGATCGGTGACCTCGCCGAGGCCGTGCACGCCGTCACGGCCGGCGTCGACGTCGTGGTGGCTCAAGGGTGGGAGGCAGGCGGTCACGTCCGTGGCGGCACGACCACCATGTCCCTGGTGCCGGCCGTCGTCGACGCGGTCGGGCCGGTACCGGTGGTGGCTGCGGGAGGGATCGCGGACGGGCGTGGTGTCGCGGCCGCGCTCGCGCTCGGCGCCCAGGCCGCCATGCTGGGCACCCGCTTCCTCGCCGCTGACGAAGCAGCCACCCATGAGGTGTACCGGCAGCACCTGATCGCGGCCACCGGAGCGGACACCGTGCACACCCTCTGCTTCGACGGCGGGTGGCCGAACGCCCCGCATCGCGCACTGCGCAACACGACAGTGCGGCGTTGGCAGACGGCCGGCTCACCGCCTGCCCCACTGCGACCCGGCGAGGGTGATGTCGTCGCCGCTGACGCGTCCGGTCAGGAGCATCATCGGTACGAGGACCTGATGCCGCTGCCCGGGATGACCGGTGACCTGGCCGCCATGGCCCTGTACGCGGGCCAGTCCGTGAGCCTCGTCCACGACGTCTCGCCTGCTGCCCGAGTGCTCCGCGACATCGCCGGTCAGGCCGCTGCCACCATCGACCTGCTGCGGAGCCCGGCGACCTGAGCGACGGCCTCGGGGTAGGGCGGTCAGGCCGACTGTCGCCGCCGGCCCAGTGACAGGAGCAGGCCGGCGGCGGCCAGGGCGACTCCGGCGGCGGCGGTGTATGCCGGGAGTTCGACGGGGACGCCCAGGTGGACGGTGATGCCGAGGATGCGGGACAGACCCCAGGGCAGCAGCGCGAGTTGGTCGTTCCACACCGTCAGCGCGCGTTCCAGGCCCACTGCCCAGACCACTGCGGACAGCACGCCGAGGGGCACACCCGCGGCGGCGAGGGTCAGCCCGACGGCGCTTCGGCGGCGTAGGCCGTAGCGGTCCCGCAGCACCACGGCGACGGCCACGAACAGCCAGCAGAACGCCGCGAACGCGACGGTGACGTACGCCGCGCGCAGGCCCGGCGCGGTCCAGAAGGCGAACCAGTACCCGCCCGGTCCGCGCCCGGCGAGCGCCGCCAGCAGCAGGACGCTGCGCAGCAGCGCGACGCCGCCGACCACTGCCCACAGGTGGAACGGATCACGGCGGCCGACGACGAGGCGTACGACGAGGGCGAACAGCGCCCACCCACCGAGGGTGACCAGCAGGTGCGCCGGCGCGGCGAACCAGGTCAGCACGAGCCGGCTCGCCACCAGCACCACGGCCGGGACCAGCCACACCAGCACCCGGTCCGCCCGCGTCGCGGGCGTCGGCAGCGCGGCGACCCGCCACGGCCGGAGCGCACCGAGCAGCAGCGCGCGCGCGGCGGCTGCGCCGAACCCGCGCCGGTACAGGCCGAGCAGCACCACCAGCAGGATCGACCCGAGCATCGCCCGGGCCGCCCAGGCCATCGCCGGGTCCCGGTCCGCGCGCTGCGCCCCGAGGTCGGCGGCGGTGAAGTTGTACGCGGGCAGGTCCAGGTCGGCGCCGTAGCGCTGCCGGTGCGCGTCGCGCGCGTCGTGGTACGCCGCCGACGCCCGCCGCCATTCGTCACGGGCGGCCGGTGCGCCCGTGTCCAGCCACTGCGCGTGCCGCAGCACCATGGTCCGGTACGCGCTCAGCGTCTCGAACAGGTCGACCTGGTAGTCGAGGGTCGCGGTGAAGCGCCCGCGCAGTTCGGCGTCCCGCCAGGTCGCCGCATCGGTCGCGGCGACCAGGTCGCGCATGCGCCGGGCCAGCACGACGGCCTGCGCGCCCTCCTCGATCGCCTCGTCAACGCGACCGCCGGTCACCGCGTAGATGCTGTCCAACGCCGCGGAGTCGCCGGTCAGGATGTCCCACTCGAAGATCCACATCATGGGCGGCGGTTCCAGCCCGAGCGCCCGCACCGACCGGTCGGCGTACGGACCGATGTAGAGGCCTTTGGTGACCGCCTGCCGGGACAGCGCCATGGCCTGCCCGATCGCGGCGACGGTGGCCGGGTCGCCGGAGAACGTACGGTACGCCCAGTCCGCCGTGACCTGCGCCGGGTCGGCGTTCGGGTCCCAGGCCAGGCGACCGACGGCGTACGTGTTGAGGTCGTAGAGCTGCCAGAACCCGGCGCGCAGGTACAGCGACATGGGCCCGGCGCGCAGCGGCCCGCCGTCCTGGGTCCAGTTCCAGACCCCCTCGACGTTCGGGTTGCCGGCGAGGAACGCGCGCAGCGCCTGGCGGTGCAGCGGACCGAGGTCGTTGGGCAGCGAGCCGAACGCCTCGAACTCGCGCCGGGCCTGGAACTCCACGATGCGGCGGTGTCCGCCGCCCAGCAGGGTGGTGTTGAGCGGCAGGTGGCTGTAGAAGTCGCCCAGGGTGTACTTGGTGGACACGATCAGGTGCCTGTCGTCGAACCCGCCGAGGACCTGCGCGTACGACTCCGGGTTGGTGTGCAGGTCTCCGACGGCGCCGACGCCCACCGTCCACGTACGGAAGATGATCTCCTTCCCGGCGGGGCCGGCGGTGTTCAGCAGCGCCCGCAGCATCGCCCGCACGGACGCTTCCGTGGTGACCGCGAGCCGTGACGAGTAGTCCCAGCCGTTTCCGGCGTACACCTCGCCGCCCTCGCCGACGCGGACCATGAGGCCGTCGACGAACGGCATGCTCTCGAACAGCTCGGCCAGGCCGGCCTGGTAGACCGCCCACAGCCGGGGGTCGGCCGTGTCGAGGCCGCCGACGGTCCGCGTCAGGTACGCCTCCAGCGGGGGCGACACCGCGAGCATGTCGGTCAGCAGGAAGACCCGCACACCCATGTCCTCGGCGTACCGGAAAACGGGGCCGAACGCCGCGACCATCGCCCGTGCGCGGTCGACGTGCGGGTCTCCGGGCGGGTAGACCGCGCGCCCGTCGCCGACCTTCGCGAACGTGACGTACTCCAGGAAGCCGGGCACGACGATTCCGTTGAATCCCTGCGCCACCGAGTGGTCGACGAACTGCCGGAACTGGGCGTCGATGCGGGCCACCGCGGCGGCGTCGACCCACGGCGCGCCCGGCAGCACCGCCGAGGTGACCACGTCGGTGTTCAGGCCGTAGTCGTCGCCGGCGGCGAAGACGGCCGGGTCGGCCTCGCGCCCTACCGAACCCGCGTCGGTCAGCCGCAGGCCGAGCCGGGGGATGACCACCCGACCCGCGTCCGCCGCGGGAAGCACCTCGGCGCCGGAGCGGATCCCGTCGGCCAGCCGGTACATCCCGGCTGCCACGCCCGCGACGTCGCCGCCCTGGACGGCCAACTCGGCGTCGCGCACGTCAAGCCGGTACGACTCGGGCGTACCGCTGAGGGTGGCCTGCACGCCGGCCCGCAGCGTGGTCACCGCCGACAGGTCCGGGGCCGCGCTACGCGCCGTGCCGGTGCCCGGCGCGGACCTGGGCGGGTTCGACGCGGCCGGGACGAGCGCCGGCCGGGGCAGGCCGCGGAAGACCACCGCGTCGGCGACGGCGCCGGCGGCCTTCCTCACGCGCGGCTCGTCGGGTACGACGAGGGACGCCAACGGCGGGACCGGGGCGGGCGTCCGCGCCGGCGCGGCGACAGCGTCCTCGCGCGGCACGGCGGCGGGGGAGTGGCGCAGCCCCAGCGCGTCACCGACCGCCCAGGCCGTCGCCGCACCGAGCGCTAGCAGAACCACAGCGGCGACAAGTAGCGGGTACGGCCCACGGGACCGGGCAATGTGAGCCACGCTCGCATGGTAAGGCTTCGCCGGCCTCCGTTCTCCGACGTGGACAAGCAGGATGTCGCGGCAATCAGGACGGAGTCATCGAGCGACGAGCGTCGTGTCGGCTTGCCCGGCCCCCGGCACGCCAACGCCGGAACCTGCCTGGAACCATCGGAGTCGTGACGACCTTCCGCCTGCTGGCACAGACGAGTCGTTCCGCGCGATTCGCCAAGGTGACGGTCGAGGTCGCAGCGTCGGATCGGTCCGACGTCGAGGTGACCGCCGCCGCGACCGACGAACACCGGCGGGAAGCTGAGCTGGGCGCCCGGTGGGCTCTGCACAGATCTCCCACCGAGGTACGGGTAACTGTCACCGACGTTGTCACCACCGACGTCGACACCGGCCTGGGCGATGTCTACGAGGCCACCGCCCGCGCCGTGTGGCAGGCGCTGAGTATCGAGCACCCGGTGCCGTACGTGGGCTTCAGCGATCCCGAAATGATCGCGTCGTGGCTGAAGGGCGCGGTGGGCCGACGGCTCGACGCCGTGACCGAGGCCCGGCACTGGTCCGAGGGACGGCGCGAACCGGACGCCGCGAGCCTGCTGCATGCCTGGCTGTACTTCGAAGGCGGGATGCCGGTCAATCTGCACGGCCGTGGCGACCAACTCCTGCTCGCGAAGGAGAAGCCGTACCGATCCACCGACCTGGACGAGTACGGCGAGATCAGGGTCGGCCCGACGCGGCATCCGGACGTGCTGTCCAGGTTCATCGGCGCCCGGCTCACCGATGGCGCGGTCATCCTCGGCCACGGCGGCGACACGGTCTCCGCTGGAATCGTGTTGCGGTTCGAGAAGGGCGACCTCGTCATCGGCACGCTCGGCGACGAGTGGGTTCTCGCCGTCGGCTCGGTGCCGTCTGCCGCCGCGCACTACTGGGCTGTGCAGCCCTTCGTGTACGGCGGCGGAGGATAGCGGGCACCTCGTCGTCTCCCGGGCCACAAGTCCGCTGTCGCGATGGTGGCGGGCCGACCTCCATGGCGATCATCGTCATCTATCGCTACGATCCGATGTCGAGAGATCACTGAGCGTGGATATGTGCTGTCCGCAAGCGCTGGACTCGGGCAACGCGGCGCCGCTTTGAACGTGGTCCGGCCCGAGGATCACGCCGTCTCGACGAAGGGAACCCGGATGACGGAGAGCGCGCAGACCACCGAGAGCCGTGTCATTCCGCCCGCGCGACCGTACCCGTTCAGTGTGCCCGACCGCCTCGTCGTCGATCCGACCTACGGCGAGCTGCGCGAGAACGAGCCGATGACCCGGGTGAAGTGCCCCTACGGCGAGGAGGCGTGGCTCGCCACCCGGTACGAGGACGTCCGTCTGGTCCTCGGCGACGTGCGCTTCGGCCGCGCCCCGGCCGTCGAGCGCGACGAGCCCAGGCTCACCCCACGCCAGCAGTACAGCGGCATGCTGACCATGGACCCGCCCGATCACACCCGGCTGCGCCGGCTGGTGGCGAAGGCGTTCACGGCACGTCGGGTGGAGGCGCTGCGTCCCCGAACCCAGGAGATCGCCGACACGCTGATCGACGACATGATCCGGCTCGGTCCTCCGGCCGACCTGGTGGAGCACGTCGCCACGCCGCTGCCGATCCAGGTGATCTGCGAGCTGCTCGGGGTCCCGTACGCCGACCGCGACCGTTTCCACATCTGGTCCGAGGCGATCGTCTCGACCACCTCCCTGCCAGAGGAGACGGTCCAGGAGTACCTGAACAATCTCTGGGGCTACATCGGTGGTCTGGTCGCCGAGCGCCGCCGCGACCCGGGGATCGACGACCTGCTCGGTGCGTTGGTGCGGGCCCGCGACGAGAATCAGGATCGGCTCAGCGAGACCGAGCTGGTGGAGCTGGCCGGAGGGCTGCTGGCTGCCGGCCACGAGACCACGGTGACCCAGATCCCCAACTTCATCTACGTCCTGCTGCACAACCCCGACCAGCTCGCTCGGCTGCGGGCCGACCCGTCGCTCGTGCCGGCCGCGGTCGAGGAACTGTTGCGGTACGTGCCGCTCGGCGTCGGATCCTCCTTCGCCCGGTACGCCAAGGAGGACGTCGAGGTCGGCGGGGTGCTGGTCCGGGCCGGTCAGCCGGTTCTGGGCTCACTGTCGTCGGCGAACCGGGACGGTACCGTCTTCGCCGACCCGGACCGGCTGGACTTCGACCGTGAGCAGAACCCGCACCTGGGCTTCGGTCACGGCGTACACCACTGCGTCGGCGCGCAGCTGGCCCGCATGGAGTTGCAGGTCGCCGTCGCCACCATCGTCACTCGGCTGCCCGGCTTGCGGCTCGCCGTACCGGAGGCCGAGCTGGAGTGGAAGCGGGGCATGTTGGTGCGGGGCCTGCTCGGCATGCCGGTGGCCTGGTGAGCGCCACCTGGCGGATCGGTGTGAACTCGCGCCGTTGCATCGGCACGAGCATCTGCGCCGGCACCGCGCCCGAGCACTTCCGCCTGGTCGACGGCCTGTCCGCGCCGCGGGCCGAGGTCGTCGCCCCGGACGAGGTCGTCATCGACGCCGCCGACTCGTGCCCGGTGGAGGCGATCACCGTTCGCGACACCAGCGACGACCGGCTGATCGCGCCGCGGGAGTAACCCGAGATTTGGGCCGAGGCGTCGGTGCGCCCCGGCCCTCTCTCCCGCCGGTGTGGGACGGAGTAGGGGTTTCTCAGGTCACCCGCAGCGTTGGCCGTTGAGGGTGAAGGCGGTCGGTGCCGGATTGGTGCCGCTCCACGTGCCGTTGAAGCCGATGCCGGTCGAGGCGCCGGGGGCGAGTTTGCCGTTCCAGCTCATGCTGTCCGCGGTGACACTCGTTCCGTTCTGCTTCCAGGTGGCCGACCAGCCCTGGTCGACCTTCTGGCCGGCGGTCGGGAAGTCGAAGGCGAGTTTCCAGCCGTCGATCGCGGTGGTTCCGGTGTTCTTGATCGTCACGCTCGCGGTGAAGCCGCCGGGCCAACTATTGGCCGTGTAGGCGACCGTGCAGCCGCTGGTCGGCGCGGTGGGCGCGGTCCGCACGCTCAGGCCGGGCGAGGCCGCCGAGACGTTGCCCGCCGCGTCACGGGCGGTCACCACGAAGGTGTACGGGGTGTCCGGCGTCAACCCGGTCACGGTGTACGTGGTGCCGGTGGCGCTGCCCACCTTCACGGTGCCGGCGGCGTCGACCCGGTGCACGTCGTACCCGGTGGCGGCGGTGTCGTCAGTGGATGGTGTCCAGGCCAGCGCGATGCTCTGGCTGGTGATCGTTCCGGCGGTCGGCTTACCGGGGACGGTCGGTGCCTGGGTGTCGCCGGGCGTGGCGCCGCGCGGCAGCACCAGGTGGGTGATCGAGTTGGCCGGGAAGGTGGTCGTGAGGCCGCCGGCGGTCACCGGCTGGTCGGCCTCCCGGACGACACCGGCGAGGTTGGCCCCGCTGTAGCGGTAGACCTGGGCGGTGCTGGCGGACGCGCCGGTGAGGGCGACCGAACTGGTCAGGTCGTCACCGGTCTTGTTGACCACGACCATGGTGAGTGCCTTGTCGGCGCTCCGCTCGGCGGCGTACACCGCCAGTTTGCCCTGGTCGGCGCTGGTGGCCTGGACGGACGTCTCGCCGAACGCACCGCCCTTGCCGTCGTAGTTGCGGTAGACGCGGAAGGCGTTGGCCACCGGCTGGTCGGCCGTCGGTGCGGTCCAGAGGGTCGCCAGGTCGAGTCCTTCGCGACCGAAGATACCGAGGACGTCGGCCTGGGCGAGGGCGCCGTTGAGCGACCCGTAGCCGCCCCAGTTGTATTCGGTCATCGCGATCTTCGTGCCCGGGTAGTGCTGGTCGACCAGCTCACGCAGGCGCGGGATGTACCGGACCGGCTGGTTGATCCAGCTCTCGTCCACGTAGGTCGGATCCCAGAGTTGGCGGGTCGAGCGCAGTCGCAGCGCCTGGGTGGCGGCGTCGCCGGCCGCGTCGCCGAGCACGCCGGACTGCTGCGGGTAGAGGTGGACGTCGAAGTAGTCGAGGATGCGGGTGCCGTGCTGCTGCTCGTACTCGCGCATCCGGTCGAGGTACCAGGGGCCGAGGTCCTGGCCGCCGTGCGCGGCCTTGTCCGGTGGGTTCGACCAGCAGCCGGTACGCGAGCAGGTGTCCTGGTCCAGGCCCGAGAAGAAGATCGAGTTCAGGCCCCAGCCGACGGGGCCGAGTGTCTTCGCGCCGGGGTCGGCGGCCTTGATCGCGGCGGCGTACTCGTAGGTGCGGTCGCGGAGCTCGTCGTAGCCCAGCCCGGTCGGGCGGACGTCGCGATGGGTGGAGTGCCACAGGTCCGGCTCGTTGTCCAGGTTGTAGAACTGGACTCCACCGTCGGCGGCGGCGCCGAACTGTCCCTTGAGGTGGTTGACGAAGTCGGTGGCGTACTCCGGACCGACGGCGATGCTGGTGTCCGTCGGATCGTTGCCGGTGACCAGTGACCCGTCCGGCTTCTTGCCGTTGCCGCAGTCCGGTGCCCACTGGTCGGTGGACTCCTGCGGGCCGTACTTCGTGACGCTGAAGCCACAGGCCCGCGACCGGTCCTTGGCGATCCAGCCGAGCATCGGCATCGTCATGACCGTGGCGGCGCCGGTGGCCTTGTTCTGCCGCACGAACCGGTCGGACTCCGAGCCCGCCGGGAGGTCCTCCGGGCTCGGGTTGTCGTTGGGGATGTTCTCGAAGTACCAGTCGGCCGCGCGGTTCGTGGTGTCGGCACGATAGTTGTAACGGGTGGTGGCGTTGCCGCCGTACCGGTGCACCGGCA
Organism: Micromonospora chokoriensis; assembly: GCF_900091505.1. Taxonomy (NCBI): domain Bacteria; kingdom Bacillati; phylum Actinomycetota; class Actinomycetes; order Micromonosporales; family Micromonosporaceae; genus Micromonospora; species Micromonospora chokoriensis. The sequence goes on along the minus strand of NZ_LT607409.1, from coordinate 5,562,110 downwards.
GCCGCAGGTCGCGGGCGAGCGCCTCGTCGGCGAAGTTCATGCCGTAGATGTACGGGCTGATCTGGTGCCGGGCGGCGGTGGTGTCCACGGCCAGCGCCGGGCCGGCTACGGCCAGGGCGGGCTCCGGCAGGACCAGACCGCCGAGGGCCGTGGCGAGCACGACCGGGAGGAGAGCGGTGGTGGGACGCACGAGCATTCCTTTCGAATAGAAGCTCGACGATGGGAGCGCTTCCACAGGATTGCGCTTACCTGGCTCCGAGTCAACGCCGCTGGAATCGTTCTGGATCATGTGGATCTCATCCCAAGCGGCATCGACGATGGGCCTTCAGGCGAGACCCGTACGCTGGGGTGGTGATCGACTTTCGTGCGGCGGTGGAAGCACGGGACCCCGATGCCCTTGCGGCAACCCTGGCCGACAACGTGGTGTTTCGCAGCCCGGTGGCCTTCAAGCCCTATCCGGGCAAGGCAATCACCGCAGCGATCCTGCGGGGTGTGCTGCGGGTCTTCGAGGACTTCCGGTATGTCCGTGAGCTGAGCGGCGAGGGCGGCCGCGATCACGCGCTGGTTTTCGAGGCGCGAATAGGCGACGTGGCCGTCGAGGGTTGTGACTTCCTGCACCTGGACGAGCGCGGCTTGATCGATGACTTCACGGTCATGGTGCGTCCGCTGTCCGCCGCGCAGGCCCTGGCCGCTGCGATGGCCGCTCAATTCGAGCAGATCCAACGTGAGGCAAGCGCCGGCTAGCGAGTCAGGAGCCCGTCGGCGTCCCGGCTCGCCTGACGTCAGGCAGGCCTTGTCCCGGTCGCTGTCGTTCGCTCATCGACGGTGCCACCGGCCGTCGGGACATCGCGGCTCGGAGCCGAGTTCCGTCGCCGTCTTGCTACGAAGGGACGCACCTGACATGACCAGTCTCCTTGATCCCACGTCCCTGGAAACTCCGCGGCTGCTGTTGCGACGCTGGCAGAGCAACGACCTGGACGGCTTGGCTGCGGTGAACGCACAGCCTGAGGTGATGCGCTACATCCATGACGGTCGCACCCTGGACCGGGCAGCCACCGCAGAGCGCTTGGCCATTTATCGGCGGCACTGGGATGAGCACGGCTTCGGGTTGTACGCGGTGGAAGTCAAGGAGACCGGCGAGCTGGCCGGTTTCACCGGGCTGGCCGTGCCAACCTTCCTGCCCGAGATCATGCCGGCCGTGGAGATCGGCTGGCGGCTTGGCCGTGCGCATTGGGGCCGAGGCCTGGCCACCGAGGCGGCCCAGTCCGTGGTCGCCCATGCTCGTGCCGAGCTTGGACTGCGGCGGCTGGTCAGCATCCATGTTGTCGGCAACGAGGCGTCAGCGCGAGTGATGGTCAAGCTGGGCATGACCCTGGAGCGCGAGACGGTGCAGCCGGATACCGGCCGCCAGGTCCGGGTCTACGCCATGGATCTGTAAGCGGTCAACCAGCCACCGTCCCGCCTGAGAGTCGTCCTCCGCTGGTGCGCCGACCAAGCCCTTGATCCGACCGCCACGGCACGTGCGGTGCCGATGCGCGGGCTTGTCGTTCGAAGAGGCGCCTATCGCTAGTCCCAATCCGACGACTGGAATGCCAGCCAGTGGGACCCCGACGTGCTGCGCGACATCGAATCCCGCCGCCACCGCGACAGAACCTGAACTGGTCTCCGGATCGGCGTCGGTCGGGGCCATCCCGGCGCACGTCTCCGACGGGGCGTCGGTGATGCTGTGGGCGTGGAGTACGTGTCCAGAGTGCCGCGACCGCCGCTGGACGGGCTGATCGACGACCTCTACTACCTGGAGGGCGCTCCGCCGTACGCCCGGCTGACGCTGCCGGCAAGTCCGGCGGCGTTCCTCATCGTCAATCTCGGGGCGCCGTTCCGCATCCGTGCCGGCACCGACATCGAGACGACCGAGTACGCCGACGGCTGCGTGGTCACCACGCCCAGCCGCGCGTTGGAGTTCGGCTACCCACCTTGGACCCGGTCCGTCGGCGTGCACTTCAAGCCGTGGGGGCCGGCGCCGTTCCTGCCGATGCCAGCGGCCGAGCTGTGTGACCGGCCGGTGTCCTTGGAGCAGGCGTGGGGTCGACCCGCCATCGCCGAGCTGCGAGACCGGCTGGCTACCGCCAAGGGACCGTACGAGATGCTGACGCTGATCGAGGAGGAGCTGATGCGACGGCTGTGCGAGACCGCCGGCCTGGGGCTGGTCCGCCATACGAGCCGCATCATCGCGGCGACCAGCGGGGCGGCAGCTATCGACGACCTGAGGGTTTCCGCCGGTGTCAGCAGCACTCACCTGGCGCGGCGGTTCAAGGAGCTCGTCGGCGTCACACCGAAGCGGTTGGCCCGTGCCTACCGTTTCACCGCCACGGTGCTCTCGATCAACCCGGCCGAACCGATCGACTGGGCCGACCTCGCCAACAGCGCGGGCTACTTCGACCAGGCTCACTTCGGCCACGAGTTCCGGGCCTTCACCGGGCTCACACCGACCCGGTACGTCGAGGTCCGTCGGCGGTTCCTGCGCGAACACCCCGGTCACGTATTGGACGGCTGGCCGCTGCCGGCCGATTGATTTCTTACAAGAGTGGCGGCCCGCGAGGCTCTAACCTGTGGGGATTCCCCAAACAGAGGAGCGCCTGTGGGCGATGTAGTCATGTACGGCTCGGTGTCGGTGGACGGCTTCATCGCGGACGAGAACGACCAGCCTGGCCCGCTGTTCGACTGGTTGCTCAGCGGTGACGTGCCGCTCGACGAGAGCGGCGTGTTGAAGGTGTCGCAGGCGTCCTACGACCACACCCGGCCGTACTGGGACCAGATCGGGACGACAATCGCCGGCCGCCACGTCTTCGACATGACGGACGGCTGGGACGGGAAGCCTCCGGGCGGGGTCGACCACGTGGTCGTCGTGACGCACCGACCGGCGCCCGAGGGCTGGGACCCCGATGCGCCGTTCCACTTCGTCGACGGTGTCGAGGCGGCCGTGGCCAAGGCGCAGGAGTTGGCGGGTGACCGCCTCGTCGAGGTCGCCGCCGGCGACGTCGGTGGCCAGGTGCTTGCCGCAGGGCTGATCGACGAGGTGCGCATGGACGTCGTACCCGTGGTGTTGGGGTCCGGCAAGCGCTACTTCGGGTCGGTCGACGCGCAGCACCTGTTGGAGGATCCCGACGTGGTGATTCAGGGCAACCGGGTGCTCCACCTGCGCTATCGGGTGCGCCGTTGAGCGATCTGAGCGGGTGTACGGCGCTGCCCGGAGCGGGCCGTCGACCTGTAGCCAGGGCTGGGACCGACTACCCGGCTCGCCGGTCTGGTGCGCGCGAGCCGTACGCCGGACCGAACACCACCAGCAGTGCCAGGTCCTCGGTCACCTCGTCGAACCGGTGCTCCTCGCCGGCCGGCACGAAGATCACCGAACCCGGGCCCACCTCGGCTGCGCCGTCCGGGGTCACGATCCGGGCCCGCCCGGCGGTGACCACGTAGATCTCGTCCTCGGTGTGCGGGCTCTGATCGTCGAGACCGTCCGCTGGGATGCAGTACGTCCCCACCGACAGGTCCGGCACCCTCAGGTGTTCGACCCAGTCGTTGACGGTCCCGGCGGGGGCGGTCCATCGACCAGCGCCTTCGATGATCTGCATTGCCGAACACTAAGGGAAGCCGTTTCCCCGCGCTGGCCGGTGGCGGCAGTCGCGCCGCCTACCCCCTCACCGGCCGTGCCGTCGCACCAGTCTGCGGCGTACCCACCAGAGCGACAGCAGGGACAGCACGGCGGTCATCGCGATCAGGACGCCGAACTCCCGCCACTGCAGGCTCCAGAACTTCGAGTCGGGCACGTAGGTCACCTTCAGGTTGAGCGGCAAGCTGACTCGCGGCGTGTGGGGGTTATGAGGCAGCGGACAGGCCGGTAGCGTCGGTGGTACGGGGGCCTGGGTGCCGACGATGCGTCCCGTGCTACGAGGAGGTCCGGGATGGATTCCTTGCCGGAGTTGACTTTCGGGCAGCGGTTGAAGGTCTATCGCGAGCGGTCCGGGAAGACTCGTGCGGTGCTCGGTGGGTTGGTGGGGCGTAGCGCCGAGTGGGTCAAGGCAGTGGAGACCGACCGCATCCTGCCGCCGCGCATTCACATGCTGGATCGCATCGCTCGTGCTCTAAAAGTCGAGGTATCCGCGTTGGCCGGGGAGTTGGGTGGCCGGTCTGCTGCGGTGAACGGGCCGGAACACCCCGCGCTGGGGTCCGTCCGGGACGCCTTGAACCGCTTCACGATGTCCGACGAGGATCCTCCGGAGTCGTTGACGAGCTTGAAGGAGCGCCTTGCCGTGGCATGGCGGGCACGCCATCAGGCGTCGGATCACCGCACGGTGCTGGGCGGGTTGTTGCCGGGGCTGCTGCGCGACGTGCAGCGCGCCGCGTTGGCGTACGAGGGCGTTGAGCGTCAGCATGCTCAGGCCTTGTTGGCGGAGACATTCGGGCTGACGCAGATGTTCCTTGCTTATCAGCCCGCTGCGGAGTTGTTGTGGCGGGTCGCGGACCGGGCGATGGTGGCGGCGCAGGAGTCCGGCGACCCGGAGGCGGTGGCGTGCGCGGGATGGTTCCTGTGCCAGGTGCATCGGGATGCCGGTGACTGGGACACCGCGATGGCCGTGACCTTGGACCTCCTGTCGGCGCTGGAGCTGGGCGCGGCCGACGGGAACACGAACCTGTTGGCGCTCTGGGGTGCACTGAACTTCGAGGCTGCCTACACCGCCGCTCGTGCTGGTGAGGAAGGGCGGGCCTGGCGGTACTGGGATCGCGCGGACCGCGTGGCGCAGCGCCTGCCGCAGGGCTTCTATCAGCCGCAGACATCGTTTTCGCAGGTCATCATGGGTGCCCATGCGGTGACCGTGGCCGTGGAGTTGCAGAAGTCCGGTGAGGCGGTGCGACAGGCGCACCGTCATGATTCTGCGGCGATCCCGTCGAGGCCGCGGCGGGCCCGTCATCTCATCGAGGTCGCGCGGGCGCACTACGGCAAGGATGACAAGGAGGCGGCCGTGTCGACCCTCCGGCAGGCGTACGAGTCGGCCCCGGAGACGATCCGCTTCAACGGGTACGCCCGTCAGATCACCTTGGACCTGCTCGACGGCCCGCGTTCCACTCGTGACGACGCCCGTGACCTTGCGGTCAAGGTCGGGCTGCTCTCGTGATCCAGGGGTAGGAACCTTACCCATTCCGCTCCGCGACCCACCGTAGCTTCGTGCTCACGGGATGCGGTGGGCGGTGCGGTATCGCCTGGTCGCCGCGTCCCTCCAGCTTCGAGGGCAGGAAGCCGTCCTCGTGGTCGAACGAGGGAGGGTCGGTGCGGCGCGTCTCGTATGACGAATACCTCTCGGCCGCCGCGCTGACTCTCGCCCGTAGGCATCGGCCGGTGTGGTCGTGGCGGCTCTGGCAGTACGTCTGTCGCTGTGGAGCAGACCTGCCATGCCGCGCCAGGCACCGGGTACCGATCGGTCGTGGTCACTGGCCGCAGGAAGGTGAGCAGTGATCAACGGGCAGCAAAAGGCAGTCACTGCGGTGCACGTCCGAGGATTCGACGGGATGTGCAGCGGCGGTCGGACGTGGTGGGCGCCGCTCACCGCGTACCCGTGCTGGCAGGTCGGTTGGGCGACTCGCCGGCAGGCACGGGCGAACGCCTCTGGCCTCTTGGCGGGTCTACGGTGACCGTCCATGGCCCGGTCATGCCGATCTGGAGCTGCGGCGGCTGCGGCCTGCCCTGGCCCTGCGCCACCCGGAAGCACGAACTGCTCGCGGAGTATGCGGATGCTCCGGTGTCGATGGCTCTCTACCTCGGGTCCTACCTCGTCCAGGCGACCGAGGACATGCCCTGGACACCGGCCGGCTTGCTGCACCGACGCTTCCTTGGATGGACCAGAGAGAACGGCCAAGCCGTGCCAGCAGTGCGGCGGCCAGGTTCAGCAACGGTGCCAGCAGAAATTGAGCCGAGGTGAGTGAGTAGGCCGTCTGATCTCGCATCAAGCCCGAACCGACCGGCTAATCGGGCAGGTCAGTGACGGCGTTGCCGAACTTAGTGCTCTGCTGCGTCGGCCGACCGACGACGTGCCGGAGTCAGACGTCGAGGAGGCTCTCGTCGTACCAGACGTCCTCGTAATCAGGTGCCAACACAACGCCCCAACCCGGCGGAAGCGCCAGGTACGGCTCGAGTTCGCGGGCGTATTCGTCGAGGTGCTCGATATGCACTGGCGCGAAGAACCCGTCGTCATCCTGAGGAATCTCGGGGCCGCGCCACACGAACCAGCCGTTGCTGTTGCCGGCAATCGGATGCCGCAGGGCGTTGAGCGGCTCCAACTCGCGGGGCGCGACAGGGCGATGCCGACCATCGTCTGCTGGGTCGGCGGCGATGGCTCGACCGCGAATCGTCGACACACGTCGCGTTGCGCCGCCGAAACGTTGATGCCCGGCAGGCGCCGAAGCCAACTGATCACGTCGCACATCATGTGGAGCCAGGCCGTCAACGGTCAACACAACGCCAAGTGTTGAAGGCTTACTTCTGCTGCGGCGGGGGTATGAGCCAGGCCAGGGGTTGTCCGTTGAGCGCCGCGTCGGCAAGGCGGTGGGCGCTGGCGGTCTTCAGAGCGGCTCGTGAGCTGTCGATCCAGCGCTGCACGTTGTCGATGCCCTGGTGGCGGTACTCGACGGCTTGGACAAGGCATTCCAGCTTGTCGGCGTCGCGGGCGACGACGGCTTCCAGTGTCTCGCCGGCTTCGTATTCGGCGACGGCGGCGGTGATGACGTCGGCGACGGCCGGTGGACAGGCGGCGACCTGGTCGGCGGTGACGGCGGTGTTGGGTACGGCGGTGAGGTAGCGCTTGGCGATGTGGGGGATGTCGGTGATCCGGGTTTCCTGGGTGTCGTGCAGGACGCAGAGCATCGACACCCGGGCTGGGTCCGCGCCCTCCATGGCGGCGAGCATCATTCCGATGAGAGCCGTTCGGAACGAGTGTTCGGCGATGGATTCGGGTTGCTTGACGCCGGCGAACCACCAGCCGGTTCGAGCGGCGCGTTTGAGGACGCCGGCTTCGAAGATGAAGTTCATCGCTCCGGCGGCGTCGTGGTCGTCGGTCATCTGCCCGTCCCTGTGCCGGTGAGTCCGTCCGCCCGCAGGCTGTAGACGATAGAGGTTAGTTCCTGCCGTGACTGCGCGGAGATCCGGTCACTGTCCAGCAGCGGGACGCTGCGGTCGAGGAGCGCCCGAGTCGTGGTGGGGTTGTCGAGAGCGAGACCGCGGCGTGCGGCCAGCAAAGCCCAGGCGTTGTGGATGTTGAGGTCGACGAAGGGATGCCCGGGATCGAGGCGCTGGACCAGGTGCCGAAGAAGGACTGAGCCGTGCCAGTCAGCGAGCGTTTTGGGCATGAAGGAGTCGTCGCGGTGGCGGAAGGGGATCTCGCCCACCCAGTAGGCCGAGTAGTTGAGAGCTGCTCGCTCGCAGGCGTCGTCGGGGTGGGCGCGAGCGATGAAGTCCCGTAACGGTTCCGGATCACCCTGGTTGGCGAGGGACGTGACGACGGAGCGGGCGTCGGGCCACAGCGGTGACCAGGTGTGAAAGGTGGTCGTGCGGTGTGCTCGGGCGGTGGTCTGGGTGAGCCATCCTGCTGCTGCCTTGGTGGGGTCCATGCCCGCGAGGAAGCAGGCTTGCCGGTGCAGCAGCACGTTCCGATGCCGTCCGGCTGCGGCGCGATCGGCGAGCACGTGAAGCTGAGCGAAGAACGTACGTTGCTCGTCGACGGGCAGGGTCGGTCCGGACGCGACTGGGCCACGCCGGGGATGGGCGATGGGTAGCCCTTTGGCGAAGGTCGGTGTCTGCCCGAGGACGGCCCAGAGGATCAAGTCGGTCAGACGATGGGTGAGTACGGACCAGCCCAGCGGGTGTTCGGCGATGTCGCAGCGGTCCACATGTGCGTCGAGGACGGCGGCGAGGGTGAGGTCCGCCTCGGCGGCGTCGTCGAGTGCGGCGAGCAGGAGCGTGTTCGCGCCGAGCTGTCCGAGCCGGCGTCGGACGGCGATCGTCTGCCCGAGCGGTACTGCGGTGAATGGCCGGCGCCCGGATTCCCAGCTCTGCACGGTCACGCGATCGACGTCCAGGTCGACGGCGATCTGCTCCTGAGTGAGCGGGATCGACTCCCGGATCAGCTTGAACAGGTAGCCGGTCACCTCGCCGCGATGCGCTATTGATCGTCCGGGACCTCTCATGCGTCATCCCTACGTTGACCCGTGGTCGACGTTCCGCCGTGAATCAAGGCTGCGGCAGCTCATCTGGCCTGCTCACTCGTACTGCGGGTGAGTCCAACCGCCGTCGTCGTGATCGTAGCGTCGTAGTTACCGAACGTTCCAGATCCGGTTCCGTCGTTTCGGGGTCGGCCATGGAGTGCTGCCCGGTGGAGGGAGCCAGTGATGCGGGACAGGACATCGCCATGGCGACGAGTGACCTACGACCAGTACCTGATCGCCGTCGCGATGACCCTGGCACGGCGACACCGCCCGGCGTGGTCGTGGCGGAAGTGGAGCTGGAACTGCCGCTGTGGGGCGGAACTGCCCTGTCGCAGCCGGCACCGCATTCCGATCAACCGGGGGCATTGGCCCACCGAGGAGGAGCAGTGATCAACGAGGCCGAGCGGCACATCCTGCTCGTACATCTGCCCGGGCAAGACGGTCTTTGCGCCGGCTGCCGGGCGTGGTGGTCGCGGCTCACGCCGTACCCGTGCTGGCAGGTGAACTGGGCGACCACCCGGCAGGCGCGGTCTCTGACGGCGGCGCTGCTCGGAGGCCGCGCGTGACCACGCATGGCCCGGTGCTGCCGATCTGGAGTTGCGGTGGCTGCGATGCTCCGTGGCCCTGCCGCACCCGGCAGCGCGAGCTACGCGCCGAGTTCGACGGCGCGCCGATCTCCCTGGCCATTTACCTGGGTGCCCAACTGGTACGGGCCTCCGAGGACCTGACCTGGGTGCCGGCGGGGGCGCTGCACAGACGGTTCCTCGGCTGGCTTCGGTGAGCATCCTGCGGCCCGGCGACGAGAAGTTCCATTACAGCGACGGCTCCCACAGGTGGATCCCGCCAGATTCGGACTACGACCAGGAGGTCTGGGACGAACAGGTTCGCCAACACAAGCACGGCCACCTGAGGAACGTGCACCCGAAGGTGCGGATCCAGCGCCTCGTCTGATGTCAGCAGTACAGCATCGGTGCCAGCCAAACCGAGCCGAGAGGCGCACCAACAGGCCGTCTGACCTCCCATCGTGCCCGGTCCGATCAGCCTGCCGAGAGTTCACACCGAAGAGGTCGCGGGTTCGGTACCGGTATCGCCCTGACGGTCAGGCGCGGGGGCACTGCGTCGAGCGCGGTGAGGAACTGGCGACAACCGAGGCCCAGAGCCACGCACTCCCACGGACCTCAGCGGAAGGCGTACGCAGCTGGTGCCGCGTCAGGCAAGGTTTGCCCTGTTCCTGTCAGACTGCTCGGATGATCGTCAGACTTGCGGGAGAGCAGGACTTCGATGGTTTCCTTGGCCTGGCGGCTCAGGTCGAGTGCTGGTTCGGCCCGATGGTCGAGGATCTCGGCTTCCATGACGCCGTGCGAAAGCATGTTCGTCGGTCGACGGCGATCGTCGCTGTTTCCTCGGGTCCGGATCTCCTGGGTGGGCTGTTGTTCGCGGCGAAGGCCCCGACCTACCACGTCCTCTGGCTTGTCGTATCTGAGCAGTCACGGGGGAAGGGCGTCGGTCGTGCGCTGATGGCGGAGGTGACGCGGAGGTTTGTGTCGGGCCCGGGCACCGTTGAGGTGGTCACCTTTGGGGCCGATCACCCTGGTGCCTCCGTCAGCGGTGCACGTGTCTTCTACGAGCGCCTTGGTTTCACCCCTGCCGAGGCTGCCGATCCGGGCCGGGAAGGCGGTTCCCGGCAGGTCTTCCGCCTGGTCGTCACCTGATTCATGTCACGGTGGTCTGTGCGACAACGTTGCGCAGGCGCTCGTCGGCGTTCGACGTAGGTGCGGCTCTACCGCGCGGTGGGGTTGGTCATGGGTCGATGCGGTTACGCCGGTAGCGCTGTCCTGGTTTCTGGCATTCGAGCCCGTTCTCGTCCAGGGCGTTGAAGACGGTCAGCCATGCTGGATCGAGGTCGAAGCCGACCGCAAGACTGCCGTCTGCCATGTCCTGGTCACCTCCGATCCATTCGAGCAGTTCAACGTGGCGCAGCGTGTGGCCAGGAAGGTCAACAAGCTCCGGCGTCGGGTCCGGGCGCCAGGCGAGGTGGAAGTAGGGATCCTCGATTGCCCGGAGCGGGTTGATGGTGTTCCAGGTGATGGAGAGGTCGTCAAACTTCTGATGATCGATCTCGACCTGCTCGGCACCGAAGTCGAGCAGGACGGGCGCGTCGGTGAACCACTCGTCATCATCGAGGTCCCAAACCAACCAGACATGCTGCAGGGTGAGGCCGACCAGTCCGGCGAGGCGTCGGGCGTGGGCGGCTGCGATGTTGCTACGGCCGTTGAGCCATTGCGGCTGGTAGTCCTGAATGCCGTAGCGGATCATGGGCTGAGTCTGCCACCTGGCAGAGGCTGCCTCTCGTGTCTGCGTGGCAACTCCGGCTCGCCGACAGGGATGCGTTGGCTGGGCAGGAGGACGCCGGCGGCGGTGATCTGCATGATGCTGCCGACGGGTGGCACCGACCACACGCCCATGCCCCCAAACAGGACACATTGCGAAGCCTCAACCCCGACGCGAGGTCCCTGACCACCCGCGCCTGCGGACAGACCGCCCATCTCACGCATGATCCACACGACTTCGCTGATGTGGGGGTATCCGGGACGGGTTGATACCGCGACTTCGCCGAAACGGAGTCGATCAAGGCGCGCCGGTCGGTCTGACCTCGTTCCACGCCCCATCCAACCGACTTGCCGAGAGTTCACACCGAAGAGGTCGGCCTCGCCGGCCTGGACCAGGTCAAGGCGTCGTCCTACTCGTGCAGGCTGTCGTGCTGCGGGCCGAGCTGGCTGATCTCGTACCCGTCGGGGTAGCTCTTGGTCTTGATCCCGTCGGCGAACAGCGCCGTCGTCCGTGGCGCGCCGAACCACCGTTGCGACCGCGATCGCAGCTTCAGCGCCACGTGCAGGCCGGCCCGGACCGGCCACGGCGGCGTGTCGACGCGCATCGCCTGCCGCAGTGGCGCGTCGTACATGGCACTGACCAGTGTGTTTCCCAGCGGTCCGAGCATCCGGGGGATCCGGGTGAGCATCAGCATCCGGGTGGCCCGTTCGATGGCCGCCGCGTCGTCGTTGGGCTGGAGGTGAGCAGCGTCGTGCGCGGTGAACCAGGCTTCGAACTCCTCGTACGACCCGGGGATGTCAGTGATGCCCATTTGTCGGCCGAGCTGCCGGTAGAACAGGTAGGTGGCCTGCCGCTCGTGGCAACAGGGCGGACGCCAGCCGTACTCCTGCAGCCACCGCGTCGGAACGACCACCAGGCAGCCGAGGACGTAGCGGAAGTCGTCGTTGCCGATGTCGTACGGGCGGTGGATCTGGTTGACCCGCCGCAACGCGTCCCGACCACGGGGCTTATCGAAGCCGTTGAGCACCATCTCGTACATCAGCAGGCCGGTGTCGTCGATCCGCTTCTGGGTGCGATCGGTCAGCTCACCGGTGGTGGTGTGCACCGCGGCGATGGCGGGGATGGAGAAGGACCTGTTGAAGGCGAGGTTGAGGCCGAGCTTCATGTCCCACGGGAACTCGTAGCGCAGCATCGTCTGGTAGATGTCCAGGTAGTCGCGCTCGGGGTCGAGGGTCCGGATTCGGTTCAGGTTGGCGTAACGGCCTTTCATCGGTGGGCATCTCCTGCCGTCGGAGGTCAGGCAGCGGTGACCGTCATCAGGTCGGCGAGCCCGGCGATGGTCAGGACGGGAGCCAGGAGTGGGCTGGCGATGAGGTGGATCCGCTCGACGTGGGGGAACAGGACGGCCAAGCCCGCGCTGTCGAGGTATTCCAGTGCGGTCAGGTCGACAGTCAGCGGGCCGGGGGTGGCTTCCACGGCGCGGGTGAGAGCGTCCCCGAAGTCGGCGGCGTTGCTCATGTCGACCTCCCCGATGGCGGTCAGTACGAGGGCGCCGTCGGGCTGCTGGCCGGTGGTGAGGGTCAGTGTGGTGCTCATGGGATCCTCGCCTGCATGTCGATGGTGGTGCCGGTGGCACTGGGCGTGACGGTGATGGCGTCCATCAGGGCCCGCATGAGGAGCAGGCCTCGTCCCCGGTGGGTGCCGGCTTCCGGCTGAGGTGGCTTCCAGTGCCCGCTGTCGGTGACGCTGAGGTGCAGGCCGTCGGCGGTGGCGGTGGCCCGTAGCCGGATCCGTCCGCCGGGGTTGTCGCGGTGTCCGTGTTCGATGGCGTTGGCGCAGGCCTCGCCGGCGGCCACCAGGACGTTGTAGGCGTTGGTGGGACTCAGTCCGCAGCGCTCGAGCCAGCTTCGCAGCGCGCTGCGCACGGGTGCGAGGCCGGTGCGTTCGGCGGCGAAGTCGAGTTCCAGCGGGCCGGGATGGCGGTAGAGCAGGACCGCGACGTCGTCGTCGTATCCCCCCGGCGGGCTGAGTTGGTCCATGACGTCGGTGGCGAGCGTCTCGATGGGGTGGGCGCGTCCGTTCTGGATCACCGTCACGACGTGGCCGATGCCGGCGGTGAGCGGTTTGCGGCGGCGTTCGACGAGCCCGTCGGTGTAGAGCATCAGGGTGGCCCGTGCCGGCACTCGTTCCTCGGCTTCGGGCCGCTCGGCGCTGCCGCGAACGCCGAGGGGGCGGGAGTGGCCCTGGTCGAGCAACCGGGTGCTGCCGTCGGGTGAGGTGACGATGGCCGGAGGGTGCCCGGCACTGGCGTAACGCAGCTGACCGGTCGCCGGGTCGAGGACGCCGCAGAAGACCGTCGCGCACAGGGCACCGGGCAACTGAGCGGCGAAACGGTCGAGTGCGGTGAGCGTGCGCGACGGGCTGGAGTCCTGCAGCAGCAGGGCACGGCAGGCGCTGCGGAGCTGGCCCATGACGGTGGCGGCGCGCAGTCCGTGACCGACGCAGTCGCCGACGACGATGCCGATCTGCCCGTCGACGAGCGCGATGGTGTCGTACCAGTCGCCGCCGACCTTCAACGGCCGGGTGGCGGGAGCGTAGCGCGCGGCGAAGCCGCTGGGCAGCTGTGCGGGGCCGAGGATGGCCCGTTGCAGCGCGAGGGCGGTCTCCCGCTGCTGATCGATGTGCTGCACCCGGCGCAGCCCTTGGCCGAGGTGGCCGGCCAGCAGGGCCAGCAGGGTCTCGTCCTGTTCGGTGACGGGGCGCCTCTCGCCGAGGTCGATCCACAGGGCCATCGTGCCGTGGGGATGTTCCACGGCGATGCCGACGCCCGTGGTGTGGTCCGCGACAGTGGTGAGCAGGGGCCGATTGCGCAGGTCGGTGAGCGTCCGCCGACGTTGGTCGGTGAGGGTGTCCCAGCGCTGGTGAGGATCGGTCGCGGTGATCGTCGGGGTGTGGGAGCCGTCGAAGACAGCCGCGAGCACGCGTGTGGCCCGCCACAGCCCCCGTAGCTCGTCGAGGGCGCCGTGCAACGCGTCGGCGAGGTTGTCCGCCTGCGACAGGCGGATGCTCAGGGCGGCCAGTGCGCTCTCCCGTTGCACCGCGTAGTGCTCCGCCGTGACGTCGCGGAAGGTGCCGACGATCACCCGTCGGCCGGTGTCCGGGTCCTGCACCTGGTTGAAGGCGGCGGCGGCCCACAGGCGGTGGCCGTCCCGGTGCGTCACCGGGATGGTGTACGCACCGCTGGTCTGACCGGTGAGCTGGGCGAGCGCTTCGGTGACCTGCTGGTATGCCTCGGGCTCGGTCTCCTGGCTCGGCCACCACGGGGGATTTGCGGAATAGGGAAGCCCTTCGGGGCCGTAGCCGAGGATGTCGGTGAAGGTGGTGTTGATCTCGACGACGGAGCCGTCCTCGTCGCAGACGAAGAAGGCCTCCTGAAGCGAGTCGATCAGGGCGGTGCGCCACCGGGCGTGGTGGTTGCGCAGCCGGGCCAACGTCACGTTCGTCCGCACCCGGGCCAGCAGCTCGGCGGCGGCGAACGGCTTGACCAGGTAGTCGTCCGCCCCCGCCTCCAACCCCTCGATGGAGGCCTCCTGCCCTGCCCGCGCCGACAGCAGCAGGACCGGAGTTCCGGCGGTACGGGGTTCGGCGCGCAGCGCGGCTACCAGTTGCAGACCGTCCAGGCCGGGCATCATCACGTCGCTGACGACGAGATCGGGTCGATGGGCGCGGGCCGCCTGCAGGGCCAGGTGACCGTCGGTGACCGCCTCGACCCGGTAGCCGGCCGCGCGCAGCAGACGGCTGAGGTACTCCCGCATGTCGGCGTTGTCGTCGGCGACCAGGATGCGCGCCGAGTTTGGCTGTACGTCTGTCGTCGTCTCCCACCCGCCGTGTCCGGCGACCTCGGTGGGCGTACCCGCTGATGGTTCCTGCGGGAGCCAGCGCAGCGCCTCCTCGACGAACGGTTCGGCGGCGGCGGACACGTCGCGCTCCCCGCCGTAGGCGACGGTGCCCGGCGGCAGGTGACCGCTACCGAAGGGCAGCCCGATGGTGAAGGTGGTGCCCTGGCCGACGGTGCTGTCGGCGCTGATGTCACCACCCTGCAGCCCGACGAGTTCCCGCACCAGCGCCAGGCCGATGCCACTGCCCTCGTTCGAGCGGGAGCGGGCGTTGTCGATGCGGTGGAACCGTTCGAACAGTCGGGGCATCTCCTCGGCGGGCACACCGATCCCCGTGTCGACAACTGTCACCACGGCCCGGTCGTGCTCTGCCCGCACCCACACCCGGATGGCGCCGTCGAAGGTGAACTTCAGGGCGTTGCTGAGGAGGTTCAGGATGATCTTTTCCCACATGCCACGGTCGAGGTACACCGGCTCGGGTAGCGGGGGGCAGTCCACCTCGAAGGTGAGACCCGCGCGTTCGACGGCGGAGCGGAACACGCTGGCGAGATCCGCGGTGACCGCGGCGAGGTCCACCGGCTCGTAGTGGGCCTGCATCCGTCCGGCTTCGATCCGGGAGAAGTCCAGCAGCGCGTTGACCAGCTTTCCGAGTCGCAGCCCGTTGCGGTGCATGACCTGCAACTCCTCGCGTACCCCCTCGTCGGTGTCGCCGAGGCGGGTACGCAACTCGTCCAGTGGACCCATGATCAACGTCAGTGGAGTGCGGAACTCGTGGCTGATGTTGGAGAAGAACGCCGTCTTCGCGCGGTCGATCTCGGCGAGTTCCTCGGCCCGCTGCTGCTGCGCCTGGTAGCTGCGGGCGCTGGCGATACCGGCAGCGACGTGGCCCGCGGCCAGTTCGACGAAGCCCCGGTACCCGTCGTCGAGCGGTCGGTACCGGTTCAGGCCGGCCACCAGGAAGCCGTACGGCGTGTCGCCCTGTTGCAGCAGCGGCACCACGAGTGCCTGGGTGGGCGGCTGCGACCAGGCCCCGGTCGGCAGGTCTGCGAACGGAGCGCCATCGAGTGGGACAAGCGGTGACTCGCCCCGCGCCAGCGCCGCCACCGGCCATACCGGGGTCGACTCGGTGGCCGCGATCGTGCTCGGGGCTGCGGGGTGACCTGCGGGGATGCCGGCGGCCGCCGCCAGGCGAGCGCTGCCGTCGTCGTCGAGGAGGTAGATCGCCGTGAACGGAAGGTCGAGGTCGTTGTGGCCGAGCTGCCGGCCGGCGAAGGTCAACATCTCCTCTTCGGTACGCACCACACTGGGATCGGACCCGAGATCACGCAGCGTGGCCATCCGCCGCTCGCCGACGACCCGGTCGGTGTCCTCACTGACCACGCACAACATGCCGATGAGGGCGTTGTCGTCGTTGCGCAGCGGGCTGTAGGAGAAGGTGTGGTAGCTCTCCTCCCGGTAACCGGACCGCTCCAGAAACAGCAGCAGCGCCGTGTCCCACGTCGCGACGCCGGTGGTCAGCACCCGATCGATCCGAGGGCCGATGTCCGGCCAGATCTCCGCCCACACCTCACTGGCCGGTCGACCCAGCGCCCACGGGTACTTGCGGCCGAGGGTGTCGCGCCGGTACGCGGCGTTGCAGAAGAAGGTCAGCTGAGGACCCCAGGCCATCCACATCGGGAAGCGCGACGACAGCAGGATGCTCACCGCCGTCCGCAGGCTCTGCGGCCACCCGGCGGGATCCCCCAGCGGAGTCGACGCCCAGTCCACCTTCGCGAGGTCACGGCCGACCTCGCCGTCGCCAGCGAAGACATCGTCCCTGGTGAACGGCCCTTGTGCGGCGCTGCTCATCGTTGCGACACTCCCTCGAACCGCACGCCTGACCCGGTGGCACCGTCTCGCCGCTCGGATCGGTGCCGCCCTCCGCGCCGACGGCGCGGATACCTCGCGGAATCCTAAGGCACGTCCGGCCTGCCGGCCCGGAACAGAACAGCCGGTGACGGGAACCCGTGGGGGTTGCCGGCCTTGACTTTCTTCGGCAGCTGAGAGGGCGAGTAGGCGGCGGTACGCCGACAATGCAGGAATGAGGCGAGAGGTGGGCGTGATGCGGTTGACCGGGACGCGGGCCAACGGTGCGCCGGCGACCGGCGCGGCGGCCACGGGCGCGCGGGCTGCGGGGGCGGCCTCGCTCGGAGCCCTCGCCGTGGGGGCGCTGGCCGTCGGAGCCGTCGCCGTCGGGGCGTTGGTCATCGGGCGGCTGGCGATCCGCCGGGCGATCGTGCGGGAGCTGCGCGTCGGCCGGTTGGAGATCGACGAGTTGGTGGTGCGTAGCCGACCCGCTGCCGAGGACTGACCACTCCGGCCGGGCGGACGCGCCGCCCGTGCCCCCGTCCGTCAGCGGCCCTGCAGGCGCTTCACGTTGTCGCCGAAGGTCCAGCCCTTCGACCCGTCCCAGTTGGCCGACCAGGTCATCAGGCCCTTGAGGCCGGGTACGGAGTTCCAGGCCTGCGTGACCAGCGAGGTCGACAGGTAGCCGCCGCCGGCCCCGATCTGCGCGGGCAGGCCCGGGACCTGCTTGTCGTACGGCACGCGGATCGTGGTGCCCTGGATGGTGAGGCCGTTGTTCAGGCACTGCGTCTGCACCGTGAAGCCCTGCACGGTGCCCGCCGGGTACGAGTCGCCGGCGCAGCCGTACATGCTGCCGTTGTAGTACTGCATGTTCAGCCACCAGAGTCGGCCGTTGTCCACGTACTTCTTGATGATCGGCAGGTACGAGCCCCAGATCGAGCCGTAGACCACGCTGCCGCCGGTGACGTAGGCGGTCTCCGGTGCCATGGTCAGGCCGAAGTTCGACGGCATCCGGGCCAGCACGCCGTCGATGATCCGGATCAGGTTGGCCTGCGACGTGGACAGGGTGTTGATGGTGCCGCTGCCGGTCAGGCCGGTCTCGATGTCGATGTCGATGCCGTCGAAGTGGTAGTTCGTCAGGATCGGCACGATCGTCGCGATGAACCGGTCGGCGACGGCGGCGGAGCTCAGGTCGATGCCGGCGGCGGCCCCGCCGATCGACATCAGGATGGTGGCGCCGGCCGCTTTGGCCTGGCACATCTCGGCCGGGGTGGCGACTTTCACGCCGGCGTCCATGCCGTTCTCCCAGAGGACCGTGCCGTCCGAGCGGATCACCGGGAACGCCGCGTTGATCACGTTGTAGCCGTGCTGGGTGAGCCGGCTGTCGGTGATCGGGATCCAGCCGAGCCCAGGGTGCACGCCGTGGGAGGCGCCGTCCCAGTTCTCCCAGTAGCCCTGCAACACCTTGCCGGTGGGCCGCGACTTCACCGCACAGGTTCCGCCGGTCGGCGGCGGCGTGGTCGGGGGAGGTGTGGTCGGTGGCGGCGTGGTGGGCGGCGGGGTCGTCGGCGGTGGCGTGGTGGGTGGTGGCGTGGTGGGTGGTGGCGTGGTCCCCGAGCACGCGCCGAGATCCCGCCACAGTGACGGGGTCGCCGCCGGGTTCCAGCCGGCGCCGGGGTGCGCGGTGTGGGTGACCAGCGCCTGGTAGAGCCGGCTGCCGTAGGTGACCTGGGCGCCCGCCTGGTAGGTGCTGCCCTCGGCCCAGCCCGGTGCGGTGCAGGCGACCATCGGGACGGCGTTGGCCGAGGTCACGGCTGCCGTGCTGCTGGGCACGAAGGCGACGGTGGCGGTGACGGTCATCGCCGCCCCGGCCAGCACTGCGAGGATCCGGCGGCTTCTCATGGCTCTCTCCCCAGGCTTCGGCGACCCGCGACCTCCACATATTGACGTTCGTGACGATTAATATCAAGGGTTGTTTACAGATCCTGGCGGTCACGCCGTGCGGTAGTGGCCGCTGAGCCGACCGAGCTTCATGGCCAGGTGCAGGCACAGCCGTTCGTTGCCGTCCTTGAGGTCCGTCCCGGCGAGGTGTTCCACCCGTTGCAGCCGGTAGTAGAGGGTCGTCCGGTGCAGCCGGAGCTTCTCGGCGGTCGCGTGCGCGTTGCCCGCCAGGTCGAGGTACGCCTCCAGGGTCTCCAGCAGCACCTGGTGGGCATCGTCGCGCAGCAGGCGCTCCAACCCGGGGTGAACGCCCGCGACGTCGAGGTGCTGACTGTCCAGCTGGGACAGGACCCGGTAGATGCCCAGGCCGGCCCAGGAGACCACCCGGCCGAGCGCCGGCAGTTGTGCACCGACCCGGGCGGCCTGCGCAGCCTCCTGGTAGGACTCCACCGCACTGGACAGGCCAGCGCGGGGCTGACCGATCCCGGTCACCGTCCGGTCCACCGAGGCGAGACCCCTGGTCGCGGTGCCCAGCGCCTCGTCCAGGTGCCCGGCGGAGACCTCCGGCGAGGGGCGGCCGGCGACCCGGTCGCCGCAGACCAGCAGCACCCCGTGGTCGTGACAGACGAGGTGCAGCGTCTCCCGCACTCCGATCCAGCGGCGCGTGGTGACCAGCGCCTGCTCCAGGGCGATCCGGGCGACCTCGTCGGGCTGCCGCCCGCCGGCCGGCACGAGCTGCGCGACGAGCGCGACGGTCGTCCCGTCGCCGGCCACCACGCCCTCCTCCAGCAGCGCCCGCGCCGCGTGCTCGCGCGCCTGCCGGCTCTCCACCAGCAGGGTACGGGTGGCCTCGGTCTCCCGCTGCGAGGCGAGCTCGCCGAGCAGGTTCTCCCGGTACAGGGCCAGCGACAGATCGGCGAAGGGACCGGTCGCCGTGGCGATGTCGGCGTCGGTCATCGAACCGTCCGCGTCGATGAACCACACGAACCCGAGCAGCAGGTCGTCGTGTCGGATCGGCACGCAGACCCTCGCCAGCAGGTCCAGTTCGGGGCACGCGGGTGTGCGGATCGGCGCGTACGCCGTGAGCACGCCCATGCCCCGGAACCAGGCGATCACCTCCGGCGTGGTCTGCCGGCGCAGGATGGACGTCCGGCGGACCTCGTCCATCGGGCCGTCGTGCTCGCTGTAGGCGACCACCCGCTGTCGCCGGTCCTCGATGAGGGCGGGTCGCCCCACCCGGGCGGCGACGGCGTCGACGATTCGCTGGAGCTCACCGTGCATACGACTCCCATGGTTGCGCTGCGTGACAGGGATCGCGCGACCGCCAGTCCTCACCCTCCGGTGCGGATGGGTCATCGCGCAAGGTCCACTGTCGAATCCGCGACAAAAAGACGGGCGGCGTCGCGACGCTTCCGGCATCTGTCCGAAGACCGGAGGCGGCGGGCGTTCCTAGGGTTCCGATACGCACCGTGCCAGCGCCCCGGCACCGGGCGGCGTCGGCGGAGAAGGGGACATCCGAGTGGAAACTGGTAGGCCCTGGCGCGGCGTGCTGGTCGCCGTCACCACGCCGTTTCGCGCCGACCTGTCGGTCGCCATCGACCAACTCCAGGAACACGTCAGGTGGCTCGCCGCCGAGGGGTGTCACGGTTTCGCGCCCTGTGTGTCGATGGGGGAGTACCGGGCGCTCTCCGACGACGAGCGGGCCACAGTGGTCCGGGCGACGGTCGAGGCGGCGCCCGCCGGCTGCGCGGTGCTGCCCGGCGTCGGTGGCTACGGCAGCAGGCAGGCCCGCCGCTGGGCAGAGCAGGCCGCCGAGGCCGGCGCCCACGGCGTGCTCGCACGGCCACCCGACGGGCCTGCCGCCCGCGACGCCGACGTGGTCGCCCACTACCGCGAGGTGGCGGCCGTCGGCCTGCCGGTGGTCGCCCACAACGAGCCGTGCGCCAGTCGGATCGACCTCACGCCGGACCTGCTGGCGACCGTCGCCGAGATCGACGGGATCGTCGCGGTCAAGGAGGTCACCGGTGACGTACGCAGGCTGCACCGTCTGCGGGACCTCTGCCCGCACGTCGACGTGCTGGTCGGCGCCGACGACGTGGCCCTCGAACTGGTGCTGTGTGGTGCCACCGGATGGGTGGCTGCCCTGCCCAACGCGCTGCCCCGGCACGCCGTGCGCCTGTACGAGCTGGGCGTCGCCCGGGACCTGGGCCGGGCGCTGCCGCTCTACGCCGAGCTGCACCCGATCCTCGGCTGGGCCACCCGGCCGGAGTCGGTGCAGGCCGTCAAGCTCGCCATGGCCTGCGCGGGGCGGTTCGGCGGGCGGTGCCGTCCACCACGTGGGCCCCTGCCCGTGGCTGCCGCCGAGCGGGTGCGTCGGGACGTGCTGCGGGCTCTCGCGGCCACCGTCGAACCGGCCTCCGGGGGCAGCCCTGGTTGATCCGCCGACGAGCGCCGGTCCTTCAGGTGTCGGAAGTCGCCGGCCCACCTGCCGACATCTGCACGGTGACCGGCACCGGCCCGCCCTCCTAGATTCGCTGCGCGGCCTGCTGACAGGTGTCCCGCGATGCCCCCTCACCGGGACGTCGGCACCGCGTTGTCCTCCGACGAGAGGTGGTTCCGTGCACCGTACCCCCCATCGAACCCGGCTGCGGCGGGCCGTGCTGGCCGCAGCAGTGGTGACCACGCTCGTGGCGACCGGGGCGGCGCAGGCCGCCGCCGCCCCGGCCAACCCGGCCGGCGGCACCGCGCCGTTCCAGGTCCTCGACCCGCAGGCCTGGCAGAACCCGGACACGATGACCTGGAACGACTACCGGGCAGTGCCCGGCAAGAACTGGGCCGACCCGAGCGTGTCGGGCTCGGTCCGCAACTTCAAGATCGCCCTGGTGGCGCTCGACTATCCCGACGAGACGTTCGCGGTCTCCCAGCGGGCCCGCTCGACGGTCTTCGGCAACCCCCAGTCCGTCGCCACCAACATTCCTCGCACGGACGTGCCGAAGTTCTACCAGGACTTCCTGAACACCCCGAACACCCTGAACAAGGGCCACACCCTGCACGAGTACTGGATGCAGGACTCCAACGGCCGCTACGGCGTCGACCTCACCGGGTTCGGGCCGTACCAGATGCCGGCCAAGTCCTACCAGTACGGGTTGGACAACGGCTTCAACCCCGGCGCCTGCCCGAGCGGGGACGTGTGCGGCAAGAACATCCGTACCGACGGCCTGGGCGCCTGGCGGGCGGCCGTCGGCGAGGAGGTGGCCAACCAGTACGAGTTGGTGTTCATCCTCAGCGCCGGCCAGGACGAGTCGTCGACCTGGCAGGAGTTCGGGCAGATGATCTTCCAGAACAAGGAGGACGTGCCGGACGCCTGGGGCCCGCCGGACCCCAACCTGCCGAACTGGGCCAAGACCCGCTACGTGGACTGGACCTCGTGGAAGGCGGCGGCGACACTGTGGCCGAACGCCGGCGGCGGCTCCTCCACGCAGGGCGAGAGTTCCGGAATGGGCGTCTACGCCCACGAGCTGACCCATCTGCTGGGCATCGGCGACAACTACAACAACCCGTACGGTGAGCCGCTGCGCCGGGCGTACACCGGGATCTGGAGCATGATGTCGCGCGGGTCCTTCAACGGCCCGGGCGGTCCACACACCCGCTGGCAGATCCCGCCCACCAACGGCGGTTCGATGGGCTCACTGCACACCTTGCGCGACAAGCTCAAGATCGGCCTGCTCGGCGAGGAGCACGTGCTGCGGCTGTCCCGGGAGTCGCTGGCCTCCTCCGGGATGGTGGTCGCGCAGGTCACGGCCCGGGCGGTCGACGCCGGCCCGAAGGGTCTGAGCGGCGTGAACATCGCGCTGAACAAGGACCTGTCGCCGGCGTGCGGCGTCAGCACCGACCCGCTCTGCGACGGTGGCAGCTTCAACAACTACACGGTCGAGGTCGTCGACCGGATGGGCGCGGACTCGTTCACCCCGGACAGCGGCGTGCTGCTGAGCAAGACGAAGAACGCCGACAGCGCGCCGTTCCAGTGGGTGGTGGACGCCAACCCGCAGGACATCGACATGATCGACTTCTACCGGCCGGACGGCACCCCGCAAAAGATCACCATGGGTGACTACCGGCAGCTCTCCGACGCGCTGTTCCACGCCGGCGCGGACACCGGCAGCCAGTACGAGTACGTCGACGAGGCCAACCGGCTGCACTTCTACGTCATCGACCTCAAGCGGGACGCGGCCGGCTCGCTGTCGTACACCGTGGCGGTGCGCTCGTTGGACGGCACCGGCGGGCCGAGCAGCCACGACGTGGCGCTGGGCAAGGGCGAGGTGACCGGCGGCGGCAAGCCGACCAACCGTGGGGTGACCTGCTCGTTCGAGCTGACCAACACCGGTACGTACTCGGCCGGCGGGCAGCAGCACCCGGAGAACGTCAGCGCGTACCTGAAGTCGGACGTCTACCGCCTGTCGGCGGAGGTGGCCGGCAAGGGCTGGCGGACCTGGCTGCCCAACCAGCTCGCCACCGCGCCGTTCGGCAAGGCCACCACGGTCAGGGTGTCGGTGGGTGCAACCGCCGCCGCGGCGGACACCGGTTTCGTGAAGCTCACCGCGACCTCGGAGAGCGACCCGACGAAGACGGTGACCAAGCAGTGCCGGGTCGAGAAGTCCTGACCCACGCCCGAGGTTGACCCCGCTCCTGGCGGGTCCGCGGTGCCCAACCGCCGCGGACCCGGCAGGCGGGCGAGAGGAGGATGACGTGCGGCGAAGCACCATGGCGCTGCTGCCCCTGCTGCTGGCCGGCGTGACCGGCTGCGGCGCCGTCGGCGCCGCCGAGGAGACGGTCTCCCCGACGACGGTCCGGGTCCTGGTCCGCGACATCAACATCCGGGCCGCCGGGGTGGACTGCGCCGGCACCGGTCCGTACCAGCACTTCCACAACCGGTCGCCGTACCGCGTCCTCGACCCGGACGGGGCGGCGGTGGCCAGCGGTCAGCTGACGGCCGGGACCGCGGTGGCCGCGTTCACCGAGGACCTGGGGGTCGAGCGACTACCCACCTACTGCGAGTTCGCCATCCCGGTACGCGTACCGCAGCGGGACTCCTACCGGCTGGAGGTGGACGGCCGGCCGCCGCTCGACCTGACGTCGGACAGCAGCGAGGGCCCGGCGCTGGTGGCGGTGGTCCCGTCATGAGGCGGGCACTCCTGCCGATGGTGCTGGCGGCGGCACTGCTGGGCGGATGCCGCACGCCCGAGCCCGCGCCCGCACCGCCGCCCGTCGGCGGAGCGGCGGCGCTGCCCGGCCCGGTCCCCGCCGACCTGGCGCTGCGCCCGGCGCCCAGCACCGCTCCGGCCGCCCCGGCGTTCACCGGCGCGCTGACCGACGGCACACCGTTCGCCGTCGCCGACGTGTGGGCGCAGCGTCCCGTCGTGCTCACCTTCTTCACCTCCTGGTGCACCACCTGCGCCGACCGCCAGGCGGCCCTCAGCGAGCTGGCCCGCAGCTACCGGGACCGGGTGATCTTCGTCGGCGTGGCCGGCGCGGACCAGGCCGACGAGGTCCAGGACTACCTGCGCGCCCACCGGGTGGAATATCCGGTCGTCCTCGACGACCAGCAGACGATCGCGCGTTCGTACGCGGTGCGGGAGCCGCCGGCCGTCGTGCTGGTGGCCAAGGGGGGCGCCCTGCTCCGCGGCTGGCCGGGCGGCCTGGACGCCCCGGCACTCGACCAACGGCTGCGGGAGCTGGTGCTGGCCGACCGGCCGTAGTCCCGTCGAACCACACCCGGCGAAGTTCCTACACGTGCAGGTGGTGGCACCGAACCGGCGGCTCGTAGCGTTACGCAACCTCGGACACATCAAGGAGACCGCATGGCTACAAGGGGAACGCGCTGGCGCACGGGCGCGGCCGTACTGTCCGCGACAGTGCTCGCCGCCCTCGGTGCGGCGCCGCAGGCGCAGGCGGCCGACGACCCGCCGTCGATCGTCGTCCAGGACGGTGTCACCCAGCCGGTGTTCGGCTACGCCGACGCCATCCGGGAACGCCTCTTCATCGACTCCACCTTCGACAGCGACAACGACGGCCTGCGCGACATCATCGCGTTCGACCTGATGCGGCCGGCCGCCACCGCGCACGGCCTCAAGGCCCCCGTGGTGATGGACGCCAGCCCCTACTACTCGACCGTCTGCCGAGGCAACGAGTCCGAGTGCAAGGCGGACCTCGACGGCGACGGGCTGCTGGACAAGTGGCCGCTGTTCTACGACAACTACTTCGTGCCGCGCGGCTACGCGGTCATCCTGCTGGACATGGTCGGCACCAACAACTCCACCGGCTGCCCCACCACCAACGCCAACCAGGACAACCTGAGCGCCAAGCAGGCCATCAACTGGCTCAACGGCCGGGCCACCGCCCGCAACGCCGCCGGTCAGATCGTCAAGGCGGACTGGCACAACGGCAAGACCGGGATGATCGGCAAGTCGTACGACGGCTCGCTGGCCATGGCCACGGCGGTGACCGGCGTGAAGGGCCTGACCACCGTCGTGCCCATCAGCGGACCGACCGAGTACTACGACTACGTGCGCAGCAACGGCGTCATCACCCGTGGCAACAGCTACGTGTCGTCGCTGGCCAACACGGTCACCAACCCGGAGCGCCGGGACTACTGCAAGCCGGTGCGCGACGCGATCGGGGCCGCCGACGGCGACGAGCACGGCGACTACACGTCCTTCTGGAACGAGCGTAGCTACGTCAAGAAGGTCCCCAACGTCACCGCCAGCGTGCTGCTCTACCACGGCCTGAACGACGACAACGTCCGGCCGGACCACTTCAGCAAGTTCTGGTACGCCCTGGCGGAGAACAACGTGCCGCGCAAGCTGTGGCTGTCGCAGGAGGGGCACGTCGACCCGTTCGACTCGCGCCGCGCGGTGTGGGTGTCGACGCTGCACCGGTGGTTCGACTTCTGGTTGCAGGGCGTCGCCAACGGCATCATGGACGAGCCGAGGGTGGACCTGGAGCGCTCCGCCGACGTGTGGGAGACCCACGCCGACTGGCCGATCCCCGGCAAGGCCGACACCGAGGTGTTCCTGCAGCCCGGCACCACCGGCGCGGGCGGTCTCGGGTTGGTGCCCACCGCGAAGCCGGCGACCGGGGCCTTCCAGGACAACCGTACGCAGAGCCAGAACACCATGATCCTCAACCCGGACGTGGTGCAGCCCAACCGGTTGGCCTTCCTCTCCGCGCCACTGACCGCGCCGCTGCACATCTCCGGCACCCCCACCGTGCAGCTGCGGGCCTCCGCCGACCAGACCGACACCAACCTCGGGGCGATCCTGGTCGACTACGGCACCGACGAGCGGGTCGCCCACCGGGCCTCCGGCGAGGGGATCATCACCCTGACCACTGAGGACTGCTGGGGCCAGAGCAGCCCGACCGACGACGGCTGCTACAAGCAGACGGCGAAGCGGGTGGCCACCGCCGACTACGAGTTGGTCACCAAGGGCATCATGGACGCCCAGAACCGGCAGTCGATCCGCGTCGGCGTGCCGCTGGTGCCGGGGGAGTCGTACAACTTCAGCTTCCCGCTGCTGCCGGAGGACTACGTCTTCAAGCCCGGCCACCGGATCGGCGTGATCATCGTGGCCAGCTACCCGCAGTACTCCAGCCAGGCGGACACCACCGCCGCGAACCTGAAGGTGTCGCTCAAGAGCAGCACCATCGTCCTTCCCGTGGTCGGTGGCACCGCCGCCGCACACGCCGCCGGTCTCTGACCCGTTGATCGGGGACGGCCGCCCGAGAGCGGCCGTCCCCACGGGTGTCGCGGAGTGCTTCGAGGATCAGCGGTTCGAGACGGGTTGGACCCGCTCGAACCGCACCTTGCTCAGCCACCCCGGGAGGTCACTGAGCACGTACAGCTCGCCGTTCACATCGGCGCCGAACGCCGTCGGCTGGGTGGGGAAGGTGCCGATCTCAGCGGACTCGTAGCCACCCGTGGACTTGGGACGGATGGCGAACGCGCGGGTCGAGCAGTAGTCGCTCGCGATGTAGGTCCCGCGCGCCTCCGGGGTGACGGAACCCCGGTAGACCAGACCGCCGATGATGGAGCAGTTCTCCGTCATGTAGTGGTCGTACTCGGCGATCGGGTCGGTGAGCCGCACGCCCGGCCGGCACTGCGTCTGGTCGAAGACCGGCGTGCCCTCGCGGCAGGACCAGCCGAGGTTCGCGCCCCGCTGCGACGGGCGGATGTGGTTGATCTCCTCGATCAGGCCCTGGCCGACGTCACCGATCCACAGTGAGTTGTCGACCGGGTCGATCGAAAACTTCCACGGGTTGCGCAGCCCGTACACCCAGATCTCCGGCCGCGCGCCCGGCGTGCGAACGAACGGGTTGTCGAAGGGTACGCAGTAGGGCTTTCCCCCGCAGGAGCGGTTGACGTCGATCCGGACGATCTTGCCGAGCAGGGTGCCGAGGTTCTGGCCCGACTTGAACGGGTCGTTCGCGCCGCCGCCGTCGCCGGTCGACCAGTAGAGGTAGCCGTCGCGGCCGAACGCCACCTGCCCGCCGTTGTGGTTGCCGTACTCGGCGTGCTCCTGGGTGAGCAGCACCTGCAACCGGTCGGGCGCCCCGAGGGGCACCCGCGCCAGGGTCAGCGCGCCGGCCGGCAGGCTCGTGTAGGCCACGTAGAGCATCCCGGTGCGCGCGAAGTTCGGCGCGGGCGTGATGCCGAGGAGGCCACGCTCGTTGTCCGACGCGTCGATCCGGGCGGTCAGGTCGAGCACCGGGTCGGCCGCCAGGCCGGTGTCGGGGTGGTAGGCGCGGACGGTGCCGGCCTTCTCGGCGATCAGCATCCGGCCGTCCGGCAGCCCGGTGATCGCGATCGGGCGCTGCAGACCGAAGGCCACCCGTTCGGACACCACGGTCAGGTCGGTGAGGGGCACCGCACGGGTGCGGGACGGGCCGGCACTGGCGGTCGCCGACGTCGGCGGCGACAGGAGCGCGGACAGGGTGAGGATGAGCAGCCCGGCCAGAATGGTGGCCGGGCGACGTCGTCGCGACATGGTCAGCTCCTCGATCAAGGTGATGGTGGATGCGGTCTGGGAGCGTTCCCACGCTACATCGAATCGAGTCGATATCCAACCTTTTCGGAGTCTGTGCGTGCGGCTTCTTCGTCGGTCACCGGGTGAGAATCAGCTGGCCGAGTTCCTGCGTGCATCGGGTCAGGGCGACGTAGAGACCGTTCCAGCCACGCGGTTCGGCGGCGATCCGCTGGGGGTCGACGACCAGCGTCGCGTCCCATTCCAACCCCTTGGACTGGGTGGCGGTGAGCACTGGCACGTCACCCAGGACGGCCCGGAGTTCGGCGACGAGGTCCGCGGGGGCGATGACGCCGACCGTGCCGCCGGACCACCGTTGCCGCAGCTGTCGCACGGCCCGGGCGGCGGTGCCGGCAAGCTCGGCGGGTGTGACCGTCAGTTCCCAGGGGGCGACGCCGGAGGAGCGCACCGCCCGCGGCGGCGCGTTGTGGCTGCCCGCCTTCTCCAGGACCGGTGCGGTGAGGTCCATGACCTCACGCGGGGTCCGGTAGCAGATAGTCAGTTCCGCGGCGGTCCAGCGGTCACCGAGAGCAGCCCGCACCGCTTCCGCCCAACTGGTGTGGCGGTGCGCTGCCTCCGCCTGGTCGATGTCGCCGACCGCCGTGACGGAGCGACTGGGACACCGCCGCAGCACCATGTGCCACTGCATCTCGGACAGCTCCTGCGCCTCGTCGACGACGACGTGGCCGTACACCCACCCCCGCTGCCGGCGAGCGCGGTCGGCGACGAACTCGCCCGGTGGCTGCGGGGCGCCGACCTCGCCGAGCAGGTCGGCGAGAGCGTCGATCAGGGGAATGTCGCTCGACGCCCACTGTGCAGGCTCGGCCGAGACGGCGGTGATCTCCTCGGGGGACAGCTGCGGTGCGAAGCGGGTCAGCAGGGCGCTGTCGGTCAGGAAGCCGCCCAGCAGGGTTTCGGCGTCGAGGGTGGGCCACCAGGCCTCGACGAACCGGGCGATGGTGGCGTTCTCGGCGATGCGGTCACGCAGGTGTTCGACCTCCTCCTCGGACAGCAGTCCGTCGATGTCGCTGCCGGCGGGCTTCCGGCTGGAATGGTGGTCCTGCCGCAGGTCCCTGTCGACGCGGGCGAGGATGTCCTCGAAGCCCTCCTCCATCTCCGCCAGCAGCGCCTCGCGATGCTCGACGACGGCCTCGGCGAGGAGGTGGTGCACCTGCTCGGCGAACGCCACGCGGGCGCGGTGGTACGGGCGTCCCTGCACCGCCGAGGCGAGCGCCTGCGCCACCAGTTCGGCGGCGATGACGTAGGACTCACCCTCCCAGCGCAACGTCATCTCGCGGGGCCGGGGAAGCAGCGACGTGATGTAGTTCTCCAGCGCGAGCTGCCAGAGCGCGCGGCCCTTGATCTCGGCGACGAGCCTGCTCTCGTCGCGGCCCACGCGGATCCCGGGTAGCAGGGTGTCGCAGGTCGCCGAGACGACGGCGGTCTCACCGAGCGCGGGCAGCACCTGGGCGATGTACTCGAGGAAGCGCGGCGAAGGGCCGAGGACCAGGACCGCCTGGTCGGCCATCCTCTGGTGGGCGAACAGCAGGTAGGCGACGCGGTGCAGGGCGACAACCGTCTTACCGGTGCCGGGACCGCCCTGCACGATCAGCGGCCCGGTCGCCTCGGCCCGGATGATGTCGTCCTGTTCGCGTTGCAGCGTGGAGATCGCCGTCGACATGTGGCCGGTGCGCCGCTGGTCGAGGGCGGCAAGGAGGGCGCCTTCACCCACGAGGTCCCCGGTGACCGTCCCGTCCAGTGGTTCGTCGTCCACACCGACGACGACCGAATCCCTGGTGCGTATGTGACGGCGTCGTGCCTGACCCTGTGGGTCGAGCGCCGTCGCGGTGTAGAACGGGCGAGCTGCGGGAGCGCGCCAGTCGAGCAGCAGCGGCTCAGCGTCCTCGTCGTCGGTGCGGAGTCCGACCCGGCCCACGTGTCGCACTGTGCCGTCACGACCGTCGAGTCGGCCGAAGACCAGCCCTTCCCGTGCGCGCCGTAGCTCCTCGTACTGCCGGCGGAGCATCCGCTGCCGGGCCTGCTCCAACGGGTCCAGGGCATCCGACGACAGCTCGACCTGAAGGTGGTCGACCAGCCTGTCGCGCTGGGCCGTGGCCAGGTCGAGAAACGCCTGTTCCTCGGCGACCGCGGACCGGCGCGCGACGCCCTCGGTGGTGGGGGCCGGCGGTTCGCCGCCCGGTGTCACGTCGCTGACCCCGGTGGTGCCGTCGTTCAGGGCAGACTTCCGGTGCATTCGCAAGTCCTCGCAATGGTGTCCCCTCGGCCCGGATGAGCCGCAGTGCATTCGGCGGCAAGCATAGGAGTGGCTTTTCGGGTCGGCCAGGAAGAAGGCCGGAAGAGAGGGGAATCTCAATCCCTTGCGGTTCCGGGTCGTCGGCTATCGCGATTATCTTATTGACACTCCCGCCCACCTATTCGGGAAACGTGTCCGCTGCCGAGCAGTTCCGGAAATTTTATGGAAGGTGGCCGACGGCGCGATCGAGCTGCGCCAGCCGGTCGTGCAGCGCGGTCTGCGCCAGCGTCGCCCCGAGGCCTTCCCACGTTCTCGGGACGGCCCCCGCCGAGCTGCTCCGTTAGGGTCGGCGGTATGACGTCAGCCCCTGCCACCAGCGCCTTCGACTCGCTGCGCCTCGACGCTGTCCGCGACCACGAGACGCTGCGCCGGGCCTACGCACTCCCCAGCGACATGGCAGTGCGCAAGCAGATGACCGAGCTCACCGAGCAGACCCGACGACTGATCGCCTGCTCGTCGCTGGTCCTGGTCGCCAGCGTGGACGCCGAGGGTAACTGTGACGTCTCCCCGCGCGGCGGCCCCGCCGGTTTCGTCGCCGTCCTGGACGCGCGGACGGTGGCGATACCGGACGCGACGGGCAACAAGCGTCTGGACAGTCTGCAGAACATCGTGACGACCGGGCGTGCCGGGCTGCTGTTCGTCATCCCGGGGCGCACCACGACGCTCAGGGTGAACGGTCGGGCCTGCGTCTCCACCCGCCCCGACCTGCTGTCGCAGCTGACCGCCGTGGGTAAGCCCCCGGCCAGCGCCCTGGTGGTGGGAATCGACGAGGTCTACCCGCACTGCCCCAAGTCGCTGCTGCGCAGCGGGGCCTGGAAGCCGGAGCAGTGGCTGCCGGCGGACGCGCAGCCGACCTCGGCCGAGGTGACGCTGGCCCAGCTGCGGATGCCGGAGCTGACGATCGCCGACATCGAGCAGGCGGAGGCCGACGCGCTCCGGTACCGGTACGAGTGAACGGCCGCCCGGACCAGCTCGCCGAGGGTCGGCCTGCCGTTGATCAGTAGCGGTGGCCGGACGAGTTCACGAGTGAGAACACGACGAAGGCGGGGCAGGACGACAGTCGTTCGGCGACCTCCGGGTAGCGCTCGCGCATCAGCTCGGACGGTCGCGGTTCGTGGATCCGCTCGATGAGGAAACCTCCCTCGCGGAACTCGTCACACGTCACGTCCAACGGTTGACGCCAGTAGGCCACCTCCCACCCCCTGTTCCAGCTCTCCCGCACCCTCTCCACAGTGAAGTAGCTCCCGCCGAGACGACGCCAGTCGTCCATGGGGTGATGGGTGGAGACGACGAGCCGCCCACCGGGCCGGAGCAGCCGGGCGACCTCCCGCAGGGCACCGACCCGGTTCTCGACGTGCGGCAGCACCAACGGCATCACCGCCGCGTCGAACTCCCCGTCGGCGGCCCACGCCATCGGGGTGTCGAGATCGTGTCGACGGAACTCGACCGGTCCGCGAACCCGCTCACCCGCCAACCGCACCATCGCCGCGCTGGCATCCACACCGACGACCCGGCGAGCGCCCTGCGCCACCAGGCTCTCGGCGTACAGCCCCGGCCCGCAGCCCAGGTCGAGCACCGCGAGGTCACGCACGGGGCCCAGGACGGACAGCACCGCGGGCCGGTCGTAGTAGGCGTTGTAGGCGCCGTCACGGGCGTGTTCGAGGAACTCCTCGGCGAAGGCGTCGTACATGCCGGGGTTCGACTGCGGATTCTCGCTCACCAGGTCATGCCTACCAGTGCCGGTGCCGCTTGTCGCTCGCAAATCGGTGCCGCCCGCTGACGCACTCGACTCGTCCGGCTGCTGGCCGAAGGGGCTCCGCTCCTGCTACACACGGCGGGTGGGAATGGACCTCATCGACCAGCACGAGCGGGACGCCGCCGAGCACCTGGCGGCCCATGGCCTTCGCGTCGACGCTGGCTGCGTTCCGATCGTTCGCGACATTCTGATCCGCGAGACCCGGCACGAGGCAGACTTCTACGCAGGGACGGGCACGGTCCCCGGCAACACAGAGCTGATGCGGATCTGCGCTGTCCAACTCTGGCACGCCGGCGCCGTCGAGGACGCGTTGCTGCTGAGCCGCGCACGCGGGACCAGTATGGATGCGACAGGTGCCATCGACGCCGAGTTGATGCTGGGAGCAGGCGTGGCCAGGACCCAGGAGTACGTCAGTGCTCTGCGCACCGATGAAGCCCGCCAGATCCTCGACGAGATCGCCTGGGTGTAGGAATCCTACGACGCCGGGCGCTACGCGGTTTTCCTCGACGAGTACTACCGCGGTGCGGACGGCTGCCCGCTCTACCGGCGGCGTCGGGCGTCGGCCTCGGCGTCGAGCAGGTCGTTGAGGGTCAGGGCTGAATTGATCAACGACAGGTGGCTGAACGCCTGGGGGTAGTTGCCGATCTGTTCACCGGTCGACGCGATCTCCTCGGCGTACAGACCAAGGTGGTTGCTGAAGGTGAACATCTTCTCGAACGTGAGTCGCGCGTCGTCGAGGCGACCGGAGCGGGCCAACGCCTCGACGTACCAGAAGGTGCACATGTTGAAGGTGCCCTCGTGGCCGGGGAGGCCGTCGGGGGAGTGGACCGGGTCGTACCGGTGGACCAGGCTGTCGGAGACGAGTTCGCGCTCGATCGCGGCCAACGTGGACTGCCACAGTGGGTCGCTCGGCGTGACGAACCCGACCGCCGGCATGGCGAGCAACGCCGCGTCGAGCACGCTCTCGTCGTACGCCTGCACGAAGGTGCCGCGACCCCGGTCGTACCCGCGCTCCATGACCTGGTTGTAGATACGGTTGCGTTGGTCGGTCCAGCTGGTGATGTCGCCGGGTCGGCCGGTCCGGGTGGCCAGGCGGACGGCCCGGTCCAGCGCGACCCAGGACATCACCCGGCCGAAGGTGTAGTTGCGGGGGTGGTGGCGGCTCTCCCAGATGCCGGCGTCGGCCTGGTCCCAGTGGCGGCAGAGCCAGTCGACCAGCCGGACGGTGCTCTTCCACACCTGGTGGGAGACGCGGATGCCCTGCTCGTCGGCGAGGTGCATGGCGTAGAGCGCCTCGCCGTGGATGTCGAGCTGAAGTTGGTCGGCGGCGCCGTTGCCGATGCGCACCGGACGCGAGCCGCGGTAGCCCTCCAGGTGATCGAGGGTCTCCTCGTGCAGGTCGGAGGAGCCGTCGACCCGGTACATGATCTTCAGGGGGTCCTGGAGGTCGCCGGCCTCGCGGATCCGCTCGTCCAGCCAGTCCATGTACCGGCTGACCTCCTCGGTGAAGCCGAGGCCGAGCAGCGCGTGCACCGAGAACGACGTGTCGCGTACCCAGGTGTAGCGGTAGTCCCAGTTGCGGGTTCCGCCCACGAGTTCGGGCAGGGCGGCGGTGGGCGCGGCGATCATCGCCCCGGTCGGGGCGTACGTCATGAGTTTCAGCGTGATGGCGGAGCGCTCGACCATCTCCCGCCAGCGCCCCGTGTAGCGCGAGCGTTCGAGCCAGCGCCGCCAGTAGTCCCGGGTCCACTCGAACATCCCCTGGACCTCTTCGGGCGAGAAAATCCGCGGGTCGACGTCGCCCGTCTCCAGGACCACCCCGCCGGTGTCGCCCTGGTTGAGGGTGCCGTACGCGACCAGGTCGCCGTTCTCGAGACGGACGTCGCCGCGTTCGGCGATCAGGTGCCGGACCGGGTCGACCGGGTTGAACGTCAGGCTCGCCGACCTGCTGCGGAAGACGTAGCCGTGGCGGTGGGTCTCCAACTGGTGCTCTTCGCGGGCGTAGTCGAACCGGGGCCGGCACTCGACCTTGAAGCGCATGCTGCCGCGGACCATGGTGACGAGGCGGACCAGGCGGTGCGTGTCGGTGGCCCGCTCGCCGGTGACCGGCATGAAGTCCATCACCTCGGCCACGCCGTCCGCGCTGATGAACCGGGTGATCAGGATGGGTGTGCCGGGGAGGTAGAGCTGCTTGGTCACGTACCGCACGTCGCACGGCGCGATCCGGAAGTACCCGCCCTTGTCCTTGTCGAGCAGCGCGGCGAAGATGCTCGGCGAGTCGAAGCGGGGCGCGCAGAACCAGTCGACCGTTCCGTCACAGGTCACCAACGCGGCGGTCTGCAGGTCGCCGATGAGCCCGTGATCTTCGATCGCCGGATAGCTGTCCACGTCTCTCCCCGGTTCGGCGGCCTCCTGCGCATCGAACCTAGGGGAGGAATTGTCGGGTTAGGTCATTTTCACGTTCCGCCACCCGGTTTGCGTACCCGATGGGGCTGCGACGTGCTGGTGTCACAGCCAGTCGTGCTCCCGCGCGTAACGCGCCGCCTCGTGGCGGGTCCGGGTCTGGGTCTTCTGCATCGCGTTGGAGAGGTAGTTTCGCACCGTCCCCTGCGCGAGGTGCAGCCGGGCGGCGATGTCGGCCACCGAGTAGCCCTCGCCGGTCACCCGCAGCACGTCGATCTCCCGTTCGGTGAGGGGGCAGTCGTCGATGACGGCCAGCGCGGACACCTCCGGGTCGATCCAGCGTCTGCCGGCGTGCAGGGTGGCGATGACCGAGGTGATGTGCGACGGCTCGGCGGACTTGCTGACGAAGCCCTGCACACCGAGCTTCAGAGCCTGACGCAACACACCGGGCCGGGCATGCCGGGTCAGCATGAGGACGACCTGCTCGGGACGCTCACGACGGATCTGCGCGACCGCGCCGAGCCCGTCCAGGCCCGGCATCTCCAGATCGATGACCAGTACGTCCGGCCGGTGCCGCAGCGTGGCCCCGACCGCCGTCGCACCGTCGGACGCCTCGGCGAGGACGGTGATGTCGCCCTCCATGGGCAGCAGCGTGGCCAGCGCCGTCCGGAGCAGCACCTCGTCGTCGGCGAGCACGATCGTCGTCATCGCCCGCCCTCCGGCGCGCCCGCTGACGTGCGGGCACGGGCGGGCGGGAACACCGCGGCCGTCCGGAACCGTCCCTGCTGCTGTTCCACGGTCAACTCACCCCCGTCGCCCGCCACGCGCTGCCGCAGGGCGGACAGCCCTCTGAGCTCGCCCGGGCCGTCACCGGCCGCGCCGTCGTTGTCGATGGTGATGCCCGACTCGGACAGCGTGATCTGCACCTGGGTGGCCTGTGCGTGCCGCAGAATGTTCGTCGTCGTCTCCCGCAACACCTGACCCAACAGCTCGCTGGTGCGGACGTTCACCTCGGCCTCCCTGCTCACCCGCACCCGGATGCCCGCCGCCTCGAACAGGTTCTTCGCGTTCTCGATCTCCGTGGAGAGGTTGAGCCGCCGCTGGGCGTACGCCAGATCTTTGGTCTGGGCGATGGTGTCGCTGACCAGGTCGTACGTCTCGCGGAGTTCCTTCTCCGCCCGCCCGGCGTCGGCGAGCAGCAGCTTGCGCGCCAGCGCGATCTTCAGTTTGACGACGTGCAGGGTGTGGCCCTGGATGTCGTGCAGGTCGCTGGCGAACCGGACGCGTTCCCGGACGACGGCCAGTTCCGCCTCGCGTTCCCGGGTCTGTTCGAGCTCCCGGATCAGGTCGTAGAACCGTTCGCCGACGACCGTCAGGGCGGTCACCAGGACGGTGATGAGGGTCGGCACGAGGACGTAGGTGAACAGCACGCTTCCCGGGTCGTCGCGCTCCACCAGGAGCCGGGTCGCGCCGACGACAGCCACGTAGGACAGGAGCGCGACCGATGCCCTGACCTTCCGCCGCACGTCGCGCAGGGCCAGGGAGCCCACGGCGCAGAACCCCCAGTACGCGTTGGGGCTGCCGGTCACCAGCACCCCCAGTGGCCACACCGCCGCCGCCACCGTCAGACACGGGAGGGCGACCCGGGCGAGGTCGTTCGCGGTCCACCGCTCGAAGGCCACCAACGCCGCGCCGACACCGGGGGCGAGGACGAGGAAGTGCCACCAGGTGTGCGCGTCGCTGAACAGGAGGACGGCCGCGGCGATCAGGACGGGCGGCAGCGACGTCACCAGGGTGAGCCGGCGCAGCCGTCCCTGCGTCGACTCGGTGAAGCGCTCCGATCGTGCGGTCACCATCTCAGTATCCGGTAAGCAGCGGTAACGACCAGTGACACCGCGTCACATGCGGTGGTGACGTGGCGCCACTGACGGCCTGCGCGGATCCGCGCTGTCATGGGGACATGTCCACCACACCAGTCATCGAAGTCGACCGGCTGAACCTCACCTACGGTGACTTCCACGCCGTCAAGGACCTCTCCTTCGACGTGCGACCCGGCGAGCTCTACGCGCTGCTCGGCACGAACGGTGCGGGCAAGACCTCGACGTTGGAGACCATCGAGGGCCACCGGGCCCCCACCTCCGGCACCGTACGGATCTTCGGGCGCAGCCCGCAGGACCGACGGGCGGTTCGTCCCCGGATGGGTGTCATGCTCCAGGAGAGCGGATTCTCCCCGGACCTCACCGTCCGGGAGTCGGTGCACCTGATCGGCCGGCTCACCCGCCGCACCGACGACGCCGACCGGGTGCTCGACCTCGTCGACCTCACCGGTCGGGCCGGCCGGAAGGTCGCACAGCTCTCCGGCGGCGAGAAGCGGCGGCTGGACTTCGCCACCGCCGTCTACGGGACCCCGAAGCTCATCTTCCTGGACGAGCCGACCACCGGCCTGGACATCCAGTCCCGCGACGCCCTGTGGGCGACGGTTGACCGGCTGCGCGAGAACGGCACCACCGTCGTGCTCACCACGCACTACCTGGAGGAGGCGCAGCAGCGCGCCGACCGCATCGGCCTCATGCACGAGGGCGCCCTCCACCGGGAGGGGACCGTCGCCGAGTTGACCCGCACCCTGCCGGCCGTCATCCGCTTCGAGCTGGCGGCGCCGGTGTCGACGCTGCCCTCGCAGGCCGTCGTCGGCTCCGACGGAAAGGTCGTGATCGAGACCTTCGACCTGCAGAACGACCTGCACGCCCTGCTCCGCTGGGCGCAGGACCACTCCGTCGAACTGCGGGACCTCCAGGCCGGGGCAACCC
This sequence comes from Micromonospora chokoriensis, assembly GCF_900091505.1. NCBI lineage: Bacteria > Bacillati > Actinomycetota > Actinomycetes > Micromonosporales > Micromonosporaceae > Micromonospora > Micromonospora chokoriensis. The sequence goes on along the minus strand of NZ_LT607409.1, from coordinate 5,525,487 downwards.
GGCTCGACGACGTCTTCCGCGCCATCAGCGGCACGCCCGCTGCCGACTCCTGACCCGCAAAGGACCAGAATCATGCTTCCCATCGCACTCGGCGAGCTGATCCAGATCTTCCGCAACCGGCTGGTGCTGGTCACCGGCCTCATCATCCCCGTGGCGGTGAGCGCGCTCTTCGTCCGCCAACACGAGACCTTCGCCGCCATCGGCAGCCTCGGTTACATCGCGGCCATCGTGATGTTCACAGTGGCCGCCTTCGGGCTCTACACCACTGCCGTGACCACCCTGGCGTCCCGCCGACAGAACCTGTTCCTCAAGCGGCTGCGCTCGACCGCCGCAGGTGACAGCGGCATCCTCGTCGGGCTGCTGCTGCCCGCCACCGCCATCGCCCTGGTGCAGGTGACCGCGATCCTGACCGTGCTGGCTTCGATCACCGGCGAGCCGGGCAACGTCGTCCTGCTGGCGGTGGCGGTCCTCGCGACCCTGGCCATGATGATCGGTCTCGCCCTGGCCACCGCCGGGCTGACCAACTCACCGGAGCACGCCCAGGTCACCACCCTGCCCGTCAGCCTGGGCGTGATCGGTGTCGCCACCTGGGTCGGCACCACCGGCACCACCGACCTCACAGCGCTCAAGCGGCTGCTGCCCGGGGGTGCGGCCACCGAGCTGACCGTGAACGCCTGGAACGGCGGCGTCGCCCTGAGCGAATCGCTCGTCCTCCTGGCGCCGACCCTGTCCTGGGTCGTCGTCGCCGTCCTGCTCGCCAACCGGCTCTTCCGCTGGGAGCCCCGCCGCTAGCCACTGTGGGAGAACGCCGGCGCCGACGGCACGCACCATCACCGCGAACGCATCGACAGCGTCGGCCGTACTCCCCAGGCAGTGACCCGCGGCCCTGACGAGACCGCCCGGGCGGGTGAAAGAACGCTGCTGCTGGCGGTAACAGCACCGGCAGAACGCCAGGAATGGTACTAATTCCCGGAGAACGAACGAAGCTGGCAGGATCGGCGGCCGGATGTCAACGAGGGCGGCAACGCTGCTTCGTAAGCCGGGGCAACCGGAACGGCCGAATCTCCTGGAGCTCTTCTTCGACCTGGTGTTCGTCTTCGCCCTGAACCGGCTCTCCCACCGGTTGGTGGAGGATCTCAACGAGGGGCGAGCGGTTCTCTCCGACGCCAGCGAGACGGTGCTGTTGCTGCTGGCCTTCCTCGTCCTCTGGTTCGTCACGGCGTGGGTCACCGACATCTACGACCTGCAGACGCCGCAGCTCCAGGGGATGGTCTACACGGCCATGCTCGGTGCCACGATCATGGCGGTCGCGGTGCCGCGGGCGTTCGGCGACGGGAGCCTGGCGTTCGCCGGGGCGTACGTCGGGGTCCACATCATCCGTGGTCTCGTCATCGTGCCGGCGCTACGCGGTCACGCGGCGCAGCGCCGTGCCGCCGGGGTGCTCCTCTGGTTCTCGCTGTCCGCCGTGCCGTGGATCGCCGGCGCGATCCTGCCCGAACCGGCTCGCGGAGTGCTGTGGGCGCTCGCGATCGCCATCGACGCCACGGCACTGCTGCTCTTCTACCCCGCGCCGTGGACGCTGCGCACTCCACAGCAGTGGCCCGTCTCCGCCGAGTACATCTCCGAGCGCTACCGGCAGTTCTTCATCATCGCCCTCGGCGAGCTCATCCTGACGACCGGATCGGCCTACAGCGACGCCTCGCACCGGCAGGGTGGGGCCGCCGCGGCCTTCGCGGTCTCGTTCGTCACCACGGTGCTGCTGTTCCGGGTCTATCTCTTCAAGGCGGGCCAACTGCTACCCGAAGCGCTCGCCGCCGCTCGCGAGCCACCCCGTCTCATCCGTGAGGCGTTCCTCGCGCACGTCCTCATGATCACGGGCATCGTCGCGGTCGCCGTGGGCTACGAGATCGTGATCAGGCACCCGCTCGGGCACACCAAGGCAGCCTGGACCGTCGTCATTCTCGGGGGTCCGATCCTGTTCCTGATCGGGCGCGCCCTGGTGGAGCACGCGGTGTTCGCCCGGGTCTCCCGCTCTCGGCTGATCGGCGCACTCGTGCTCGCCGGGATCGCGCCCACCATGACCTTCGTGCCGCCGCTGATTGTGGCCGTCGCCGCCGTTGTCGTGCTGGCCGCTATCGCCGTCGCCGACCTGGCGCGCGCCAGCGGCAAACCACCCGAGCGGCCGTCCGTGCCTCACTGAGGACGCCAGGCGTGCGGGTTGTCGGCCGCGCACGTACGCAGTTGTCGCCGATGCGACGGCAGCGCCGGCCGCGACACGCCGTACCTGTACCACTGCCACCTGCTCGCCCACGAGGACGACGTGGTCAGCGGTTGTCGGTGGGGCCCAGCGCTCCGCGACGCCAGGCGTACCAACCACGGCACAGCACGTAGCCGGCGATGGTGGTCAGCGAGACGGACGCGTCGGCGATCAGGGTCCGTGCCGCGTGCGCAACATCGAGGATGAACGCCGCCTGGACGGTGACGGCGATCTTGTGGAGCAGCAGGAGTTCCCACATGCCGCGCTGCTTGCGGGGCGCGACCGCCAGCAGGGCCCACATGCCGGCGAAGACGAGGTACGCGCAGGTCCGCCAGTATTCGGTCAGGATCTGGTCTTCGGGAAGGTCACCGAGGCGGGTGAGGCCCTCGACGAACGGCACCAGGGTGGCCGCTGCCGTGATCGCCATCAGGATGCGTCCGGTCCGATCCTGCCAGCGGGTCGGTGCCGTAGCGGTGGTGGCGACATCGGTCTGGGTGATCATGTGGTTTCCCCGTCTGCTCGATCACGACGTATTCGTGACGGGTAGACCATCCGTCAGCGGGGCTCGGCACCGCATCGGTGGTAATTGCGTAGCCGAGCCGGGGCGTACATCGTCGTCATCTGACAGATGTCTCGACGTGACGCGGCGCCAAGACTGCAGGCAGTTCCATCGATGCGTGGTCGCACGTGCGATCACGCCTGCCGGAGGTCTGCCATGTCGACGACACACCCAGCATCCGCGCCACCGGGTTCGGCGAAGACGCCGAACCTCCGGTGGCGGCGGCGAGCCCGACGGCCACGGCTGGTGATCGCACTGCTAGCCACGGCACTGGTCGTGACGACCGCGACGGTCGTCTCCGCTCCGGCCACGCCGGCTTTCGCCAACGACCACTACGGCACCATCGAGTCCGCCGCCGAGGCGAACCGGGACTGGATGGCACGGGTGTCGGACGACGCCAGCCTGGCCGACCTGTCGATTCCCGGCACCCACGACACCCTCGCGCTCTGCGGCCAGTCAGCGGGCAACGGCGACTGCGAGTTCATCTCGACGAGCCTCACCCAGACGCAGGAACGCCACGGCTACAGCGCCGAGACCCTGGCCATCCAACTGGACGCCGGCATCCGGTCGATCGACATCCGGGTCCGGGTGGACAAGGGCGACGCCGGACTGACGTTCACCGTCCACCACGGGGTCTACTACCAGTGGGCCAACTTCACCGACGTGCTCACGAAGATCGAGACGTTCCTGCGGGCGAACCCGACCGAGACGGTGCTGCTGAACCTCAAGGCCGAGTGTCTGGGCAGCGGAGCGAGTTGTGCCGACGCGCAGGGCTACGACAGCACCGAATGGCGCCGGAAGGTCTTCGACTCGTACCTCACCGGGCGCTACCACACCGGCAACGGTGACGAGACGAAGCAGGGTAAAGCCTGGGACAGCCTGTTCTGGGCCAACTCCGTCAACGGTGTCGAGCAGACGACCACGCCGACCCTCGGCGCCGTACGCGGGAAGATCGTCCTGCTCGGGTTCCGGGGACCGGCCGGCGGCATCTACGGCGGCTACGGCATCGGGCAGCTCTACCCCGCTGGCGGCTCCTACGAGGGCTACGCGCAGGACGACTACAGCGTTCCCCAGGTCAGCGACATCGACGACAAATGGGAGAAGGTCCGGGCACATCTGCGCAAGACCAACGGGGTGTGGGACGCCAACCGTGGCGAGCAGACCCGACACGACCACGAGCCGGGCTCGCTCTACCTGAACTACACGAGCGGCACGGGGGATTGGGCCCATCCGTACACGGTCGCCGGTGGCACCCCGACGGCGACCGGGGTCAACGAGTTCCTCACCCAGTGCCTGCGGGCCAGCAACGACAGGTGCCCGGAGTTCTACCCGAACCGGGCAGGCAACTTCGGCGGGCGAGACACCATGGACCGGCTCGGCATCGTGATGATGGACTTCCCGGGCGGAAAGCTGATCGACGAGATCGTTGCCCGCAATCCCGCCGGCCGTGCCGGCGGCAGCCGCAACGGCGGGGCCGGCGACCCGATGGAGCTGCATGCCGGCGGTGACAACGGAGGCACCCGACCGGTCGTGCCGACCGACCACGCGCAGTGCCGCCCGGACGGCATGATCCCGACCGCCGGCACCAGCACCCCCTACTGCGGGGTCTACCAGGGCGACGGACGGGAGTGGCTCGGCCAGGGCCGCAGCCGCCGGGTGATCGGCTACTTCAACGGCAGCCGCACCGGCGCCGACGGCAAGCCCTACTACCTGGTCAAGAACATGCCGTGGTCCCGGTTGACGCACATCAACTACGCGTTCGCCCGGGTCGAGAACAACCGGATCTCGGTCGGCGCGGACGGCCCGAACAACCCGGCCATCGGCATGACCTGGTCGGTCCCCGGCACGGAGATGGACCAGAGCCTGCCGTACCGGGGGCACTTCAACCTGCTGACCACCTACAAGCGTCTGCACCCCCGGGTGAAGACGTTGATCTCGGTGGGCGGTTGGGCGGAGAGCCGCGGCTTCTACGGCATGACCACCAACGCCGACGGTACGACCAACCAGGCCGGGATCAACACCTTCTCCGACTCGGTCGTCGACTTCCTCGGCCGGTACGGCTTCGACGGCGTCGACATCGACTTCGAGTACCCGACGGTGCTGGACGACACCGGCAACCCGAACGACTGGGGCGACGCGCGTTCCCGTCGCAAGGGACTGCCGACCTCGTACACGGCCCTGATGAAGACGCTGCGGGAGAAGTTGGACCGCGCGTCCGCCACCAACGGCCGCTACTACCTGCTCACCTCCGCCACGTCGGCCTCCGGTTATCTCGTGCGGGGCATGGAGAACCAGAAGGCGCTGCGCTACCAGGACTACACGAACCTGATGGCGTACGACTACCACGGCTCCTGGAACGACGTGGTCGGCCCGAACGCCGCCCTGCACGACGACGGCAAGGACCCGGAGTTGAGCGACCTCTACTCCACGCCGGAGTACCAGAAGCTCGGCTACTTCAACACCGACTGGGCCTTCCACCACCTGCGCGGCGCGATGCAGGCTGGGCGCATCAACATCGGCATCCCGTACTACAGCCGGGGCTGGCGCAACGTCACCGGCGGCAGCAACGGTATGTGGGGCAGATCCGTCGGCAGCGCCTGCCAGCCGGGTACCGGCCTGGTCCGCCCGTGCGGTGACGGTGCGGTCGGCATCGACAACATCTGGCACGACCGCGACGCGAACGGTCGGGAGGTCGGCGCGGGGGTCAACCCGATGTGGCACGCCAAGAACCTGGAGCGCGACCTCACCCCCCGTTACGCCAACGCGGTCGGCCTCACCCCGGACAGCGACCCGAACGACCGGCGCACCGGCACGTACGACCGGCACTGGGACGCGACCACCCGCACCGCGTGGCTGTGGAACCCGGAGAAGAAGACCTACCTCTCCATCCAGGACACCGAGGGTCTGGACCACGTCGTCGACTACGTCAACCGCAAGGGCGCGGGCGGCGTGATGATGTGGGAGCTCTCCGGTGACTACGAGTGCCCGGCCGAGGCGACCACCGACAACCCCTGCGTGATGGGTCACACCCTGACCAACCGGCTGCACGAACGGCTCCAGGGCACCGCCGCGTACGGCGACAACCGCAGCGCCGGCAGCTCGGTGCAGCGTCCGGCACTGGCCCTCGACGTGAGCGTCGACCTGATCCGTTACCCGACCGACACGGCGAGTCTGTGGCCGCTGACCCCGACCGTCCGGATCAGCAACAACACCGGGGTGACCATCGGTGGCGGCCGGGACAACGTCATCTCTTTCGACCTGCCGACCTCGACGCCCCCGCTGATCAAGGACGGCAACTGGCAGACCGGCGCCCAGGGCGGCCGATGGAAGGTGCAGGCCGGGCACACTGGCCCCAATGTCGGCACCGGGCTCTCCGGCACCTTCCACCGGGTCAGCCTCACCCTCGACCACTGCCAGATCATCCCGGCCGGGCAGAGCCTGGACGTGCCGATCATCTACTACATCCCGGCGACCGGGCCGGTGAACACGACACTCAAGCTCGGCGGCACCACGTTCTCCTCGGTGCCGGAGCAGAACCGGGGCGCCGCGAAGGTGATCCCGGCGACCGGCGGATGCTCGGCGCCGGCCTGGGACGCCGGCAAGGTCTACAACCCGGCGACCCAGTCGGTGGAGAACATCACCGTGAAGTACGCGGGCAAGGTCTGGCAGGCCAAGTGGTGGACCCAGGGCAACGTGCCCGGCACCGGGGCCAACTCGGACCTGGAACCCTGGCGGCTCATCGGACCGGCCGGCTGACACTGGACCGGGTGGCACCGTCCGGACCCAAGGGTCCGGACGGGTGGCCACCCGGTCAGGAGTCGAGAACGCCGCCCGGGGCCTGACGCAGCACCACGCCGGCGATCTCCACCCGGCTGCGCAGGTCGAGTTTCGCCAGGATTCGCGAGATGTGCGTCTGGGCCGTCCGGCGGGTGAGGAACAGGCTCTGTGCGATCTCCGGCGTCGAACGGCCGGCAGCGACGAGCGTGGCGACCTTCCGTTCGGTCGGGGTCAACGCGTCCCAGCCGTGCCCGGCCCGTTTGGCCCGGGAACCCCGTACCCCGCGCCGGATGCCCCGACTGCGCAACCTGGCCTCGGCCCGACGGACGTCCCAGGCCGCGCCGAAACCGTCGTACAGGTCGATCGCCTCGTCCAAGGCGGCCCGTGCCGGCGCGCTGTCGTCCCGCTCAGCGAGGACGACGGCGAGATCCTCCAGCGTCCCGGCGAGTTCCACCGGCACCCCGCTGGCCCGGTAGTGCGCCACCGCCGAACGGATAGCCGCCGCGTCAGCGTGGTACAGGCCACGACACCGGTCAGCCGCCGCAGTGGCTCTGGCCGGCACCTGTTCCGCCGCGGCTTCGGTCAGGCAGGCGCGTACCCCGGCCTCCGCCGCGGACCGGTCGTCGGCAGCGAGAGCGAGCCGGACGAACCGAGGTAGCCACTGGTGGGTCAGTGTCATCTCGCCCGGCCGCCGTTCGAGTAGATCGTTCAGATGGTCCAGTGCCGCCCGCAGGTTGCCGTCCTGCTCGGCGGCGACGGACCGCGCCACGAGCAGGAAGTCGATGTTCTCCCGGTCCGCGACGGTGACCAGAGGCCGGTCGAATCCCGCTCGCAGGTGCGCGGCGGCCCGGCCCCGCTCGCCCCGATGGCCGGCGATGAGCGCGGCGACTCCGTGCCGGAGCCACCCCGGGCCACCTTCGCGCAGCCCACGGTACGTCGCCGATGAGGTGCTCTGTGCCACGGCGTTGAGTTCAGCCAGGGCGTCGTCCCACCGCCCCAGCCAGAACAGCAACACCGCGGCGGTCACGCCGGAGGTCGTGTCGTCGATGCGGTTGGCCGCGCGCAGGACGTCCCGGGCATCCCGCAGCGCCGCCTCCGCGTCCGTCCACCGGCTCAGGTTCTGCAGCGAGAAGATCCGTCCATGTAGCACGAACGCCATCAGGTCGACGTGATCGACTCCTGTGCCCAGCGTCTCGATCGCCTGCTCCACGCTCTTGAGCGCGAGCCGGTGCTGCCGCCGGACCGAGTGGCCCGCCCAGAGGCCGGTCAGCGCGTACGCCGTCGCGAAGGCGTCCCCGGCCACCGCCGCGGTGCGCAGCGCGCCCCGGGCGGTGGCGTCCGCCGCCGTCAGGTCCCCGACACCCGCGCGCTGGAACATCGCCAGCGAGGCGAGCAACCGCGCCCGCCACGGGTCCGGGAGGTCGTCGGCGCGGAGGGCCCGGTGCAGGTTCGCCACCGCCGCGTCGTTGTGCCCGCCGCTGAACAGCGCGCGGGCGAGTATCCAGTGCAGATGGCCCCGGTCACCCGGGTCGACGATCGCGCCAAGGGCCTGCCGTACCCGTTTCGCGGCCTCCTCGTGGTCGCCGGTGGCGAGAAGGACCCGGGCCAGGTTCATGGTGAGCCCCGACCGCTCGTGCTCGTCGCCCGGGTCATGATCCACCTCCCGGCGGAGCAGTTCGGCCGCGAGGTGCGGCGCCCAGGCAGCCAGCACCGGTGCGACATCGGCGAGCCACTGTCGTGCCCAGCGGTCGCCGACCACGCCGGAGGTGAGGAGATGCTGGGCGACCCGCTGCGGCTCGACGCGGGCGGCCTCCAGGGCCCGCGCCACGTCCAGGTGCAGCGCGGCGCGCAGCGCGGCCGGCATCCCGTCCAGGAGAGCCTGCCGGAGCAACGGATGCCGGAACCGCATCCGCGGGCCGGCCTCGACCAGGATGCCCGCCGTGACCGCCTCGTGGAGGTCGGCGCAGAGGTCGATCGCCGTTCGGCCGAGTAGCGCCGCGAGTTCGGTGACCGCGAACTCGCCCCCGAGCAGCGCCGACGCCCGCATCAGCTCGATGGTGCCCGCCGGGACGAAACTCAGTCTGTCGTCGAGGGCCGCGGCGAGCGACCGCGGCACGACGCCGGTACGGGATTCGCGCACCTCGGCTCGCGTGCTGATGTCCAACAGATCTTCCCGGACCAGTGCTCCGACCAGTTCCTGTAGGAAGAGCGGGTTGCCAACCGCCTGACTGGCGAGCGTGACGAGTCCGTCACCTGGTGGCACGCCGACAAGTGCGGCGAGCAGGTCCCGGACCGCGTCCGGGGGGAGTGGACCCAGCGGGACGCGGACCACATCCCGCCGTCGGGTGACGTCGCGCAGCCGTCGCACCGTCGACCCGTGTGCGCCGGGACGGTACGACATGACCAGCAGCAATGGCAGGTGCGCGGCGACCGGGACCAGTCGACGGCACACGTCCAGCGACGCGTCGTCGGCCCACTGCACGTCATCGACGACGAGCATGGTCGGGCCGGCGGCGCACAACTCGTCGACCAGTGCGACGACCATCTCCACGGCCGCCGCCGTGCGCGTCGCGTCGGCGAGGTCGAGCGTGGCACGCCGGTCACTGAGGAAGGCCGCGATCCTCGCCCGACGGGGATCCGCCGAGCGCCGCCCGATCTCCAGGCAGTCGAGGAACACACCGAGCAGTGGCGGGTGCGCCAGTTGGTCGGCGACACCCACAGACGCCTGGCAGCCCCACTCCCGGCCGATCTGGGCGGCCGCCGCGACCACTGCCGACTTGCCGATCCCCGGTTCGCCCTCGACCCAGACCACGGTGCCGGTACCGCCACGCAGCCGTTCCACGGCCCCGTTGAGCACCGCGAGCTCGGCCGTCCGCCCGATCAGACGCGTCGAGGAGTCAGCGGAGATCAGCATGCCGTCTCACCTCGGGAGCGACCTGGTCCCTTGCCCGCGCCGTCGGCCTGCTCATCGCCGGCCGGCCACATCGGCGGCGAACGCCGCCACCCAGGTCAACGCGGAGTTCCAGTTGATGGTGATCTCGTTGACCGACCAGGCTTCGAGATTGTCGACGTAGCAGAGCTGGGGAGCGCACCCGTGCAGCCAACTCGCCGAGAGCGGGTCCTGGAGGCTGGAGTTGGGCCCACCGGCGACCGACCCCACCGGCGGGTTCGGCAGTCGGGCGTCGAACGATCTGGCGTACCACCGGCTGTGCTGGTTCTTCGCGTCGTTGCTGCCGTAGCCGGTGACGTACGACTGCCCGAGGGCGTTGCGGCCCAGCAGGTAGTCGAGGCCCTCGAAGACGGCGTCGGCGTACCTTGCGTTACCCGTGAGGTCGTGGGCGGTGGCCAGGACCACCTGGTTGTTCAGCATGGACGCGTTCGAGCCCCAGTCGTAGCGACCCGTGGTGGGGGAGTAGGTCTGCCCGAAGCGTTCGGCCTTCTGGAACGAGATCAACCGGTCCGCGGCGGCGACCACCCACCCCTTGATCTGCTCGCGGTCGCTCAGTTCGGTGCCGAACCGCGCGAGGTCGAGTTGGGCCAACGCGGCCACCGAGCCCCAGTAGAAGCCGTTCTGGCTGAAGGCCGTGCCGGCGGTGTGGAACCGACTGACCCGGACGGCGGCCAGGTAGGTGGCGTCCCGGGTGGTCAGGTACAGCTCGGCGGCGGCCCAGTAGAACTCGTCGGACACGTCCCCGTCGTTGTAGGGCCCCCCGCCGCTGCGGTCCTCGTACGGTGCGAAGAGCGCCGGGTTGGCCCGGGCCGCGGTGTATGCCCGCTCGGCCGCTGCGCGCAGCCGGGCGGCGAAGCCGGCGTCGTACGGCTGGTAGATTCTCGCCGCCTGGGCCGCGACGGCGGCCAGGTTCAGGGTGGCCGCGGTCGACGGCCGGTGCAGTTCCCGGGCCTTCTTGTCCTGGTGCGGGAGCATCGGCGGCCCGGTCCAGGTCTCGTCGTGCACCTTGTGGTGGACCATGCCGGCCAGCGGCAAACCGTCGGGCACCTGCATCTTCAGCATGAAGTCGAGGTTCCAGCGGGCCTCGTCGAGGATGTCCGGGACGCCGTTGCCGCGTTCCGGCACGGCCAGGGTGCCGTCGCCGAGCGCCGCCGGCCGGTTGCGCTCCCAGGTCGACAGGAGTTGGTACGTGGCGATGCCGCCGTTGACGACGTACTTGCCGTGGTCACCGGCGTCGTACCAGCCGCCGGTGACGTCCAGCCGGTAGGAGCAGGTCCAGTTGTTCAGGAACGACTTCGGCTGCTGGCAGGGCACCTGGGTGTCGCCACCGTTCGGTGAGTCCGCGACGTGCCCGGCCGGGCGGGCGTACCCGGCCCCGGCGATGCCCCCGTCGATCGCGATGCCACTGCGGTTGGTGTAGAAGAACCGGGTCGCGTCGGTGCGCAGCCGGTCGTACAGGTCGGCGCGGATGTCGAACGGGTGACTGGGCCGGTCGACCCAGCCGTCGTACACCAGCTCGAACCGACCGGTGGTCGTGACCTGGCTGAAGTCGATGACATGGGTGTTGGCGCTCGCCGACGCGTCGAAGCCGGTCGGGGTGGTCCGACCCGTCGCCACCGTCGCGCCGCCGCCGGCCCGGCGCAGAGTCCACGGCACCGCGTAGGACGCGCCGTACAGCAACGTCGCCCGTTTGGGCCCGTTGGGCAGGTAGCCGTGCTGGTTCACCTTGAGGTCCGGCCCGGCGTCGGCCCGGTAGGCGTACTCGGTGCCGGTGAGCGTCACGTCGTCCATGCAGAACTCGTACGGCGTGCTGGACTTGCCGAGCCGGAACTGGAGCTGGGCCAACCGGTACGGCTCCGGGTAGGTCGTGGTGATGCTGTACTCGTACTCCTTCCAGGCGGTGCCGGTGGTGAAGCCCTTGTTCAGGTACGTGACGTTCGTCGGGTTGTCGAAGGGCGCGAGGTAGATCAGCGGGTTCGCCGCCGTGTTGGTGCGGGCGCGGAACCGCAGCGTGTACGTGGCACCGCCGGGCAGGTAGATGCTGTTGTGCCCGACCAGGACGTCCCACGGGTTTGTGGACGAGGGCGCGGTCACGCAGAACGTCCCGCCCGCCAGTTTCGGCGTCATCCCCGCGTTGGTCCACCACGGCTTGTCCGTGCCGGTGAACGTGCTGTTCTGCAACAGCCGGCCGTCGAGCTGCGGTCGCGGTGGCCCACCCCCGTACGCCGGCAGCGTTCCCGCCGGCAGGTCCTGCCCGCCGCCCTGGCCGGGCTGTCCCGGGCCGGGATCCGCGCTGCCGTAGCGGGGCAGCAGCCAACCGTCGAGACCACCGGAGGCGGCGTTGACCAGGACGAAGTCGCCGATCAGGTCGGCGTCGAGGTCGGCGAACAGGCCGGTGGTGCCGGCGAACGGGCCGTCGTCACGGATCGGGCCCAGTGACCGCCAGCCGGTCGTCGCGCTCCACGGCGTGCCGGTGTTCTCCCAGGCCTGCACCTTGCCGCTGGGGTAGTCGACGCGCAGCACGTCGGCCCGGCGGTCGCCGGTGACATCCGTGAACGTCGTCTGGTAATAGCCGTCGGCGGGGGTCGCGAAGCCGCTGACCGAGTGCCAGTCTCCGGGCACCGGCGTCCGGCCCTGGGACCGGTTCTCCCAGAGGCTGGCGTGCCTCAGCCGATCCGAGTTGATCAGGTCGTCGTCTCCGTCGCCGTCGATGTCGACGAAGCGCGGGTTCTCGTAGCGCAGGTCGTTGGCCACGATGGAGCGTGCTCCCAATCGGATCTGCGCGCCGTCGGACTCGTTGCGGTACATCTCGATGACCCGGGTCCCGGTGGGTGACTCGTCAGCGGCCCGCAACCGGAGGTAGTCGTCCCGGTCGTCGCCGTCGAGGTCGCCGAAGTGCACCGTACTGGGCAGACCCCGGTCCGGCGGGCTGATGTCACCGAGGGCGGTCCAGGTGGATCGGGGGCCGTTGTTGCGCCACGCCGGTATCCGACCGTCGGGCTGGACGATGACGTGGTCGGCGTCGCCGTCGCCGTCGAGGTCGGGGAAGTGGGTCTCCGAGCCGGCCGGGGCGGCGTCCCGGAACTCCCCGATCGGGTCCCAGCGCGGGCCGATGCCGTTGCGGGGCTCCGGCCGCCACTGGTAGAAGTCCTGCGCGACCACCAGCCGCGAGCCGAGGGCGTTGGTGGAGGGTTGCAGGGAGCCGCCGAGCCCGGGGGTGAAGATCTGCCCGTCCTTGAACTGCCACCGGGACACCTCTGCCTGCTCCGAGCAGAGGGTGCTGCCGGTGCTGCGGGAGTTCGCGTCCCAGGACAGGCACCGCTCGGTCGCCGGGTCGGCCTGCGGCCAGGCGAGCTGGTACTGGCCTGCAACCGTGCTGAAGCGCACCTGCAGGGCCTCGTCGAGGCTGCCGCGCGGCGTCCTGATGTGTGGTCCGATGTCGTCGCCGTCGTTCGTCTTCGACGCGATCACCGCGTGCTCCAGGTGACGGGCGAAGAAGCGGTACGTGTCACCGGGGACCGGGGCGTAGCAGTCCCGCTCGGCGGTCGTCCGGGGCGCGAGGCCACCGCCGGAGCCACAGCCGGCGTTCACGACGTAACGGACGTACCAGTGGTCAGAGGTCTGGCCGTTACGTTCGGCGTTGATGGTGTTGTTGTTCCCGCTGCTGGCATAGGCGAAGTCCAGCTCACCACCGCCCTGGTGGGTGGGCTGGTCCGTCACCGCCATGTGGCTCTGCAACGCGGCCGGCATCCGTGCGGGTTCCTGGTTGAAGTCGGCGAGCACCATCCATTCGCCGGTGGGGCGACCGGCCATGAACTGCCGCGCTGTTTCGATGATCTCGGGGGCGTCGTTGGGATTGTTCCGACCGTTCGCCCGCGCGTGGGCCGTGAAATACCAGTCGGTGCCGATCTGGACGCCCATCATCGGCCGCGAGTCGAACCGCGAATGCACCGGCAGGATCACGGCGTCGGTCACCGTCTCCCGGGTGACGATGGCCAGGCCGTTGCGTTGCTGACCGGGGTCGGCCCAGTAGATCTGCAACAGGTCCGGGCGGTCGCGCGTGCCGATGTTGTACAGATGCTCGGTGATGCCGGGATCGGCGAATCGCCGATCGGTCCACACCGCCAGGTCGGGCGGTCTGCTGCCCGCCTCCTGGAGCGCGGCGACCTGTACCCCGTCCCGGAGGAACATCCCCCGTATGCCGGTCCACCACCGCGACGCCGACGGCCCTCCCCCTCCTTGGTGCTGGCCATCCATGTTCCAGGACGCGGTGACCCGGTCCTGCGGGGCGGCCACCGCCGGTGTCTTCGGCTCGACCGCGGACAACAGCGTCGCCGCCGTCGTCGCCGCGACGATCGTGGCCAACCGTTTGCGTGCAGAGCCCACGTCAGATCCTCCAGAACTCGGACACAGAGACCATGCGGTAGCGGGGCTCGACATCGCATCGGTAGAAATTGCCTATCCGTCGGGTCCGCGGCGAGTGCCGACGGTGCGATTCCGGGCGTCCACGCCGGACCCGGGTAGCCTGTCCGGCGTGTGAGCCGCCGCTGCCTCGGAGGGCTCTCCGGTCGGGAGAGACGTGGAGTGCGCGGTCCTCGACGATCTGGTGCAGGGGGCGCGGTCGGGCCGGGGTGGGACGTTGGTGGTGCGTGGCGAGGCCGGCATCGGCAGGAGCACCCTGCCGGCGTATGCCCGCGACTGCACCAACTGTGGGTGCCGGTGCTCGACCACCTCGCGGACCCGCCCGTCCGGCACGCCGACGCGCTCCGGGTCGCCTTCGGTCTCGCGGCGGGCACGCCCGACCTGTTCCACATCGGCGTGGCGACCCTGGGTCTGCTGAGCGTCGCGGCCCGGCGCACTCCCTGCTGTGCATGGTCGACGACGCCCACTGGTTGGTCACGGACGGGCCGGTCCGCCCCGGGGGTCAGCCCAACGTGAAGGTCACGTCGTCGACGTCGAAGGTCGTGACGCCGTTGCCGGCCGTCTCACTGGCGAGGAAGCTGACCGTCGCGGTGCGCTCGGTGGTCGCCGTGCCGCTCGACATGCTGTACTGCCGCCACTGCGCCCCGCCGTCGAACGCCAGCGAGAACCTCGTCTTCGGGGGTATCCCGGTGACGGCCAGTCCGACGTTCAGGTAGTCGCCGCGGGTGGTCTCCGTGGTGGTGGTGCGTACCCAGAAGCGGACGGTCAGGTCGCAGTCGGCAGGCACCGTGACGGTGGTACGCAGCAGGTCGCTACGCGACACGTCCAACCCGGCGAAGGTGGCGTACGCGCGGCCGGTGTGTGCGGGTCGGGCCGCGTCGCCGAGCACGACGATGCGCGGGCCGGCAGTCCAGCCGGTGGTGCCGCGTTCGAACCCGGGGTTGACGTGGATCTGCCCGGCGCAGGGTGCGTCGGCAGCGGGCCGGCCGTGCGACGCGCTGCCCGTGGCCAGGAGCAGCAGGGCCGCGGCCGAGACGATGGTGACCAGAGCCTTCATGGGTCCTCCCGGAGTCAACACATCCGTGACTGTCGATGCACGATCGACCATGAGTGATGGGCGTCGGCACGTCAAGTTCTTCCCGGACCGTAGGTCGCGGACAGCGCGAAGCGGGCCCGTCCACCCGGTGCGGACGGGCCCGCGCGGCGCAGCTGGTCAGTGCCTGCGGCGACCGTAGGTGCGGTCGAGGATCGCGACGCCGGCCACGGCGAAGGCGAGCTGCAGCCCCAGCTCGATCCAGTCGATCCCTGCGGTGTCGTCGACACCGTGATCGGGCAGAGGCGCGCGTCGATGTTGCCGGCGCGGTTGCGGGTGTGCTGGAATGGCTCGGCCGCAGCGCGGGGGCAACCGCGCTGGGAACGGTCAGCACGGGAGCGCAGTGCCGGCAACCCCGCCTTTTCGGAGGGCGTACGCCGCACCGCCGGGCCACCTCCACGACGACGGGCAGTTGCCCGACGTACGCGTCCCGCCACGACCTCTGACACCGGAAACGTGCGATGCGCCAGGTCGGCGCACTCCGGCCGGCGACGAGGCAGGCGGCGACCGCCATGGTCGGGAGAGCCGTTCCCGCCCCTGCCGGCCGAGGTGGGGGCCCGATGTCACGAAGGATGACCATGCGCCGTTACCTCGCGGTGTTCACCGCCGCCCTGATCCTCGGCACGACCGCCGGTAGTGTCCCGGCGGGCGCGTCGGGCGCCTCCCCGCGCTCGTGCGCCACCCGTGGCCTGCTGTTCTGTGAAGACTTCGAACGGCTCCCGCCGGGTGGCGCCAGCACGTTGGACTGGGGCGTCGACACCCGCAACGGCACCCTCACCGTGGAGCGTGGCCGGCGCGGCAACCAGGTGCTGCACGTCCGCACCGTCGACAACGGGCGCGCCTTCCTGCGAGTCGACGACTTCGCCGCACCCGGTAACCGCTTCTACGGGCGGATGCGGCTGCGCGTCGACGCCTTCCCCACCGCCCCCGACTGGGCGCATTTCACGCTGGTGGAGGCGACCGGCACGGGTAGCGCGGAGGTCGTCCGTCCGATCGGCGGCCAGTACGCGCCCACGGTCCCCGGGATCTTCTGGGGTGTGGGTGCCGACGGCGGCCCGACCGGGGACTGGACCAACTGGCGTGAGTCCGCCCCGGTCACCGAGGACACCTGGCAGTGCTTCGAGTGGAAACTCGACCCAACGGACAACCGCGTCGCGGTGTGGATCGACGGCGTGGCGAACCCGGAACTGACCGCCTCCACGACCGAGCACGGGGGCAACGACGTGCCCTTCGTCCTGCCGACGGTGAACACCGTGAAGATCGGCTGGCAGCTCTACCAGGGCGGGACCACTCCGGGCCAGTTCGACCTGTGGATCGACGACATCGCCCTCTCGACCAAACGGCTCGGCTGCTGACGTCGTCCGTCGCGTCTCACCGCCGGTGACCGCCGGCCGCCGCCCCGGGTGTCGACGACGCCCGGGGCGGCCCGTCGTTCAGGGGGAACAGGTTCTCCGGCTACGACATCGTCGGCGGCACGAAGTCCGACCACAACGGCGTCATCGCGACGTTCTCGATCAACAACTGCCGCTCACCGCCCGGCCGGCTCCGAGCCCCGCTCCCGCCCGGAGCGGGGCTGCCCGGTCGCGGCATTGGCATCGCGGCGAGTGTCGCCCTATGGTGGAGGGCATGCCGCCGGTGACTCTCCGCTCGCCTGCCGTCACCGAGGTGGCGGCATTCGGCGCTGCCCGGATGACGGCGGCGGCCCGCCCGACGGCTGACCTGCGGGTTCCGGTCGTGCGCGCGTCGCACATCGCGCCCACACACCGGCTGTTCAGCCCGGTGCGAACCGGCCGAGACCCTCCCGCGGAATCGTTGCATCCCAGAACGACCGCCAGGGCGAAGCCAACAGAGCTTCGGCCCTTTTTCTTTTTCCACCCCTTCTCGGAAAGGTAGGCCATGAGCCTCGATCATCGAATTGTCGACCAGGGTTGGCTGGCTGATCTGCGAGCGTCCCTGGCGGACGATTTCGCCACACAGACGGCCCGGCTGCGGGAACTGACCGAGCTCAACGCGGACACCGGCGACCCGGGCGAGGCCCACAACCAGGCCGCGCTGCTGGCGGCGGCCCGCCGCAACATCGAGCAGATCACCGGTGCGCTGGGCCGGATCAGCGACGGCACCTACGGTCTCTGCGAGAGGTGCCGCAAGAGCATCCCGGCGGAGCGGCTCGAAGTGCTCCCGCATGTCCGATTCTGCGTGCCGTGCCAGGAGAAGCAGAGCAGGTGACGCGTCGTGTGGCTGCCGGGCCGTGAGCGCGGCAGCCGCACACCCGCGTACGGGCGACGTCCTCCGGGGTTTTCACCCAGTGAAAGCTTCAGTCCCCACCGCCGACGCCGCACGCGATGATGCGAGTCCATCGACGTCCGTCTGCGTGGAGGTCCGGTCGCATGGCATTCGCTCGTAACCAGTGGTACGTGGCGGCCTACGGCACTGAGGTCGGGCGCGACCTGCTCGCCCGTACGGTGCTCGGCGAGCCGCTGGTGCTGTACCGCACCGGTGCCGGACAGGCGGTGGCTCTCGCCGACAGGTGCGTGCACCGGCGCTACCCGCTGTCGGAGAGTCGGCTCGACGGCGACACGATCGTCTGCGGTTACCACGGCTTCACCTACGACCCGACCGGCGCGTGTGTCTTCGTACCCGGTCAGCAGCGCATCCCGCGCACCGCGCGGGTCGTCTCCTACCCGGTGGTGGAACAGGACTCCTTCGTCTGGGTCTGGATCGGCGACCTGGACCGGGCCGACCCGGCGGCGATTCCCCGCGCGCCGTGGCTGGCGGACCCCCGGTACGCCGTGGTGCGCGGCATGGCCCCGTTGAACGCGCGGTACGGCCTGCTGGTGGACAACCTGTTGGACCTGTCCCACGAGACGTACCTGCACGGTGGCTACATCGGCACACCGGAGGTGGCGAACACCCCGATCACCACCACAGTGGACGAGGACCGGGGTGTCGTCCACGTCAGCCGGCACATGGACGACGCCGCGTGTCCGCCGTTCTACGCCCGCTCGACCGGGATCCAGGGCCGGATCACCCGGTGGCAGGACATCGAGTACCACCCGCCCTGCCTGTACCTCCTGCACAGCCGGATCGCCCCGCAGGGCGTCTACCCGCCGGCCGAGGGCGACGACAACGAGGCCTTCCACGCCGAGATCGTGTACGCGATCACCCCGTCGACCGAGCACACCACCTACGACTTCTGGGCCGTGGCGCGCGACTTCGCGATCGACGACGAGTCGGTGAGCGAGTACCTGCACGACAGCAACCACACGGTGGTCATGCAGGACGTGCGGGCGCTCGACATCCTGGAGAAGGTGATCGCCGCCGAGCCGGACCGGTACCAGGAGTTGAGCATCAACATCGACACCGGAGGCCTGGCCGCCCGGCGGATGCTGGCCCGACTGGTCGAGGCGGGGAGGGTGGGAGCACCGCGATGAGTTCGCAGGCCGGGGAGCGGCTGTACCGGGTGCGCTGGTTGCCGGGCACCGACATCCTGCGGGGCAGCTGCCACTGCGGCGCCGAGCGCCTCGCCGAGGAGCCGATCGAGCTGTGGGAGTGGCTGCTGGGCCACCCGCGGGGCCACCAGGCCGCAGCCGTGCCCGCGTCCGACCCGCCGACCCGGCTGGCGATGCCGGCGTGACGGTGGACGCGTTGGCCGGTGTGGAGCTGGTGGTCACGCGCCGGGACCAGGTGGCGACGGAGACCGTCGCGATCAGCCTGGGTCGCCCGGACGGTGCCGACCTGCCGGACTGGGCACCGGGCGCACACATCGACCTGGAGCTGGGCGCGGAGCTGACCCGCCAGTACTCCCTGTGCGGCGACCCGGCGGACCGGTCGGTCCTGCGGATCGCCGTGCAACGGGAACCGGACGGACGCGGCGGCTCCCGGCTGGCGCACGAGCGGCTCACCGTCGGCGCGACCGTCCGGGTACGCGGGCCCCGCAACACCTTCCGGCTGGTCGCCGCCCGGAGATACCTCTTCATCGCCGGTGGCATCGGCATCACCCCGATCGCACCGATGGTCGCCGCCGCCGACGCCGCGGGCGCCGACTGGCGGCTGGTGTACGGGGGGCGCAGCCGCGCCACCATGGCCTTCGCCACCACCCTGCGGGAGAGGTACGGCGACCGGGTGACCCTGTGCCCGCAGGACGAGACCGGGCTGCTCGACCTGGCCGGTCTGCTGGGGCGGCCGGACGACAGGTTGGTCTACTGCTGCGGCCCCGAACCACTGCTGACGGCGGTCGAAAAGCGGTGCCTCGGGTGGCCGCCCGGTCGGCTGCACGTCGAGCGTTTCACCCCGCTCGCCACCACCGGCGGGGAGGAGACGACGATCGAGGTCGAGCTGGTGCTCTCCGGGAAGACGGTCACCGTGCCGCCGGGTACGCCGATCCTGCAGGCGGTGGAGGAGGCCGGCGTGTCGGTCCTCTCGTCCTGCCGAGAGGGCACCTGCGGCACCTGTGAGACGCCGGTGCTCGACGGTGTGCCGGACCATCGCGACAGCCTGCTGACCGCTCAGGAACGGGCCGCCGGCGACACCATGATGATCTGTGTGTCCCGGGCCCGTACGCCCCGACTCGTGCTGGAGCTGTGACCGGGCGGCGCGGGCGGGGATGATGGCGCTGTGCGCGCGCAACCGGGACGGTCGGTGACGAGTAAGGTGCTGGCCCTGCTCGACGCGTTCAGCCCGGCCACCCCGGCGTTGACCCTGAGCGAGCTGGCCCGCCGCTCCGGTCTGACGCTGCCCACTGTGCACAGACGTGCCGCGGAGCTGGTCGAGTGGGGCGCCCTGGAGCGCGGCGACGACGGGCGGTACCGGATCGGCCTGCGGTTGTGGGAGGTGGGTTCCCTCGCGCCGAGAGGTCTGGGGCTGCGGGAACTCGCCCTGCCGGTCATGGAGGACCTGTACGAGGTGACCCACGAGAACGTCCAACTCGCCGTCCGGCAGGACCTCGAACTCGTCTTCATCGAACGGATCTCCGGGCGGCACGCGGTGCCCGTGCTCACCCGGGTGGGTGGCCGCTTCGCGTTGCACGCCACCGGGGTCGGGTTGGTCCTGCTCGCCCACGCCCCTGTCGAGGTGCAGGAGCAGGTGCTGGCTGCGCCGTTGGAGCGGTACACCGACATGACCGTCACCGATCCGAGGCGGCTGCGCCGCTGCCTCGCCGAGGTGCGCCGCGTCGGGTACGCGGTCAGCGACCGTCAGGTCACCATGGACGCCCTCTCGGTGGCCGCGCCGATCCGCGTACCGGAGGGTGTGGTGGCGGCGATCTCGCTGGTGGTGGCCCACGACCGGGCGGACCCGGTGGCGCTGGCCCCGCTGGTGCGGGCGGCGGGCCGGACGCTCTCCCGGGCGCTGGGAAAGACTGCAAATCGTTGACGCCCGGTCAAATTCTGCATTACGTTGCCGGTGCGCGTAGTACCCGGAGGGCCACCAACGACGACAGGGAGCGCTCATGTCACTGGACGGCAAAGTCGCCATCGTCACCGGGGCCGCACGGGGCCTGGGCCTCGCCTACGCGCGGGAGCTGGCGCGGCGCGGCGCCGCGGTCGTGGTCAACGACGTCGACGCCGAGGCCACCGCCGACGCCGTGACCGGGATCCAGGCGTCCGGCGGCCGGGCCGTCGCGGTGGTCGCACCGGTCGGTCCGACCGAGACCGCGAAGAAACTCGTCAGCACGGCGGTCGAGCACTTCGGACGGCTGGACATCCTCGTCACCAACGCCGGCGTCCTCCGCGACACCGTGCTGTGGAAGATGAGCGACGACGACTTCGACACCGTCGTCAACGTCCACCTGCGCGGCACGTTCACCACGGTGCGCGAGGCGGTGCAGCACATGCGGCAGGCCGGCGAGGGCGGGCGGATCATCTGCGTCGGGTCACCCACCGGGCAGCGGGGCACCTTCGGCCAGACCAACTACGCGGCGGCCAAGGCGGGCATCGTCGGCATGGTCCGCACCTGGGCGCTGGAGCTCAAGCGCGCCGGTATCACCGCCAACACCGTCGTCCCGGTGGCCGCGACCGCGATGACCGCCACCGTCCCCTACTTCGCGGCGGCGGTACGCGCCGAGGCGAACGGTGAGCCGATGCCCGCGTTCTTCCGACACGACCTGGGGTTCGGCACGGCGGACGACGTCGCCGGGCTCGTCGCGTTCCTCGGCTCCGACGCGGCGGCCTCGGTGACCGGCCAGGTGATCGGGGTCGGCGGGGACCGCCTGCAGATCTGGACCCACCCGGAGGCGGCGGTGACCGCGCACCGCGAGGGCGGCTGGACGTACGACGCGCTCGTGGAGGCCTGGCCGACGACGTTCGCCGACGCCGAGCAGAGCGTCGGCGAACGCTTCCCGAAACTCCCCGAGGAGTTCGCGCCCGCGACATCCTGACCCGCCCGACGAAGGTTGGCCCCATGTACCAGCCCGCGATCGACCTCGACACCGTCACGGCGATCGACATGCACGTGCACATCGAGGTCGACGACCACGGTCACGCCTCACTGCCCGAACCTCTCGTGGCGGCGGCGTCGGCGTACTTCCGGACGGACGGCCCACGACCGGCGGTCGGCGCGGTGGCTCAGTACTACCGCGAGCGGAGCATGGCGGCGGTCGTCTTCACCGTCGACGCGCGTACCCAACTGAAGCACCAGCCACTGTCGAGTGCCGACATCGCCCGCGCGGCGGCCGAGCACGCCGACGTGCTCATCCCGTTCGGTTCGGTCGACCCGCGTACCGGGGAGGCCGCCCTCGACCTCGCCGCCCGGCTGATCGAGGAGGAGGGCGTACGCGGCTTCAAGTTCCACCCCACGGTGCAGGGTTTCGACCCCAGCCACGACGAGTACGCGCCGCTGTGGGGTCTGCTCGAACGCGCGGGCGTCCCGGCGCTCTTCCACACCGGGCAGACCGGCATCGGCGCGGGCACCCCGGGCGGCTACGGTCTGCGGCTCGGCCTGTCGAATCCGATCCTGCTCGACCCGATCGCCGCCGACTTCCCCGGCCTGCAGATCATCATGGCCCACCCGTCGGTGCCCTGGCAGGACGAGGCGTTGTCGGTGGCCACGCACAAGCACAACACCTGGATCGACCTGTCCGGCTGGAGCCCGAAGTACTTCCCGGCCGAGTTGGTGCGCCACGCCAACTCGGTGCTGAAGCGGCGGGTGCTCTTCGGCACCGACTACCCCCTGCTCACCCCCGACCGGTGGCTGCGCGACGTGCAGACGACCGACCTCAAGCCGGACGTGCTCCCGGGCATCCTCAAGGACAACGCGGCCCGACTGCTGGGTCTCGCCCGGTGACGACGAGAGGAAGCGCCATGACGACGACCATCACCTACGAGCGGCTGGGCGGCCTCGCCGGCACCGATCTCGGCCACACCGAGTACCGCACTGTCACCCAGGACCAGGTCGACCTGTTCGCGGACGCGACAGACGACCACCAGTGGATCCACGTCGACCCCGAACGGGCGAGGACCGGGCCGTTCGGCGCGCCGATCGCGCACGGCTTCCTCACCCTCTCCCTGGCCGTTCCCTTCTGGACCGAGCTGCTCGAGGTCAAGGGCGTGACCACGAAGGTCAACTACGGCCTCGACAAGGTGCGTTTCCCCGCGCCGGTCGTGGTCGGGGCGCGGGTACGCATGCGGGCCACCGTCGCCGAGGTCGTCGAGGTCCGCGGTGGCTACCAGATCGCCGTCGACCAGACGATCGAGATCGAGGGCGGCACCAAGCCTGCGGTCGTCGCGCGAGGGCTGTACCGCTTCTACGCCTGAACCCGGGGGCGTCCGCCGAGCCGGGTGAGCACACCACCTCCACCACCGGGAGACTGATGATGCACCAGCACGGAATCGGCGCCTGGTTGGTCAAGCGTCGGCTCAAGTCCCCGCACACCGTCGCCCTCATTTACGGCGACGGCGCGACGATGACGTACGGCCAGTTCGCCGACGCCACCGACCGGATCTCGGCGGTGCTGCGCGAGTGGGGCGTCGGTAGGGGTGACGCGGTCGCCTACCTGGGTGAGAACAGCCCCGAGTTCCTTCAGGTGATGTTCGGGGCGGCGCAGGTCGGAGCCGTCTTCGTGCCGGTCAACACCCGGCTCGCCGCACCCGAGATCGCGTACGTGCTCGCGGACTGCGACGCACGGGTGCTGATCCACGACCCGGAGTTCGCGGTGCCGGTGGCAGCCGCCACGTCGACCGCCCGGACCCCGCACGTCCTCGTCACCGGCGAGGGCACGGCGGACCACCCCGGTATGGCCCACCTGGCGCGGGCCGCCGCCGCGTTCACCGACCACGCCGACACCACCCACCGGGAGCCGGCGGCGATCGTCTACACCTCGGGCACGACCGGTCGGCCCAAGGGCGCCGTGCTGACCCACGGCAACCTCACCTGGGTGGCGCTCAACTGCGTGGTCGACTACGACGTCGTCTCCACCGACGTCGCGCTCATGATCTCGCCGCTGTTCCACGTCGCCTCGCTCGGAATGGGCGCCCTGCCCGTCATCCTCAAGGGCGCCACGATGGTCATCGAGAAGGGCTTCGAGCCGGGCCGCGCGCTCGCGCAGATCGAACGGCACGGGGTCACCATGCTCAGCGGCGTGCCGACCACCTACCAGTTGATGGCCGACCATCCTGCCTGGGCGTCGACCGACCTGTCGACGCTGACGAAGCTCACCTGCGGAGGTTCGGCGGTGCCCGCCCGCATCCTCAACGCGTACGAGGCGCGGGGTCTGTCGTTCGCTCAGGGGTACGGCATGACCGAGGCGTCGCCGGGTGCCACCGCGCTGCCCGCGACGATGACCCGCGTCAAGCAGGGCAGCGTCGGTCTGCCGCACTTCTTCACCGACGTGCGGATCACCGACCCGACCGGCGCGGTGCTGCCCACCGGCGGTGTCGGCGAGATCGAGGTGGCCGGCCCCAACGTCTTCCCCGGCTACCACGGACGCCCGGAGGCGACCGCCGAGGCGTTCACGGCCGACGGGTGGTTCCGCTCCGGCGACCTCGGCCACCTGGACGCCGACGGCTACCTCTACATCTCCGGCCGCCTCAAGGACATGATCATTTCTGGGGGCGAGAACATCTACCCGCTCGAACTCGAACAGCTCCTCACCGAGATCGACGGGGTGACCTCGGCGGCGGTCATCGGCGTACCGGACGAGCGGTGGGGAGAGGTGCCGTGGGCGATACTGACCGTACGGGACGGGGCGTCGCTGGACACCGACACTGTGCGGGCGTGCCTGGACGGCCGGATCGCGCGCTACAAGCTCCCGAAGAACGTCGTCATCGTGGACGAGTTGCCGCGGACGGCGTCGGGGAAGGTGCGGAAGGCTGATCTGCGGACCCGTTTCGCCGTCTAGCCGCGGGCCGGGCCGTGACGAGTGCCGCGAACTCCGCCGTGGACGCCGCGGCCAGCCTCTGGTGCATCCGGCGGTAGGTCTCCACCGATCGCGTGGCGGGCCACTCCGCGTCCATGAACTCGGCCGGCAGCCTCGGGTCGGCGCGCAGCAGCGCGAGCCAGTCCGCCACGAGCATCGTCCGCACGGTCAGGGCGCTCGACGCCATCGCCGCCGCGGACGGGTCGTCCCACACCTCGATGAAGGCGAGGTGCGCACGCCGGATCGCCTCGATGTCCCACGCGGCGCGGACGCTCGCGCCGATGGGGAACCCGGCGAGTTCACGGGCGTGGAAGGCGACCACGGTGTTGGGCGCGAGGTCCTGGCGCAGCGGCTCCAGCGACCCGGCGAGGTCGACCTCTCCGGGCGCGAGCCAGAGCCCGTCCCGGATCGGCGCGAAGCCCTCCCAGGTGAGGGTCGAGCGCAGCCGGTGCCGCAGCATCCGCTGACCCTCCGGGATCGAGAAGGTGACAAGCGTCCACCCGCTGCCCTGCGGGTCGAACGGCCGTGGCCCGCGAACGCGGTCCTTCGCCTCGCGCAGCACCGCGACGCCGTGCTCGGTCAGCGAGAACAGGGTCTCCCGGCCACTGCGGCTGCGGGCCAGGATGCTGCTGTGCACGAGACGGTCGAGGGTCGCCCGGGTGGCCGGCGCGGCGACGTCGGCACCCTCCAGGACGGTGATCAGGACGCTCGCCCGGATCGGCGCCGTGTCGCCGTCGACGACGTGCTCGCCGAAGAAGGCGAGCAGCAACTGCTTCGGCTGACGACTACCCACGGCGGTTCCCTTCGGCGAACTCGTTGCGGTGGCCGCCGGTCACCGCGCGGGTCGCGGGGCCACTGCCTGCCCGCGTTTGGCCCGCTGGATCTGGTCGTAGACGTGCGTCCGCAGCTCCGTGAAGCGGGGCAGGGCGCGGGTCGTGATCTGATCGCGCTCCGGCGGCAGGTCGATCGCGAGGTCCTCCTGGACCCAGGTCGGCGACGTGGACAATACTAGAACCCGCTGACCCAGATACACCGACTCGTCGATGTCGTGGGTGACGAAGACGATCGAGATGGTCCGGCTGGCGTGCAGCTCACGCACCAGGTCCTCCAGGTCGGCCCGGGTCTGCGCGTCCACGGCCGCGAACGGTTCGTCCATGATCAGCACGTCCGGCTCGTAGGCGATCGCCCGTGCGATGGCCACGCGCTGCTGCATCCCCCCGGACAGCTGCCACGGGTGGCTTCGCGCGGCGTGCGCGAGACCCACCGCCTCCAGGGCGTCGGCGACCAGCCTGTTCCGGTCCGCGCGGGGGAGCTTCTTGTGCCGCAGCGGAAGCTCGACGTTCCCGCGCACTGTCAACCAGGGGTAGAGGCTGCGACCGTACTCCTGGAACACGACGGCCATCGCGGGGCTCGGGCCGGTCACCGGTGCGCCGTCCATCTCGACCACGCCGCTGGTGGGTCGCAGCAGGCCGGCGAGGCACTTCAGCAGGGTGGTCTTGCCGCAGCCGGACGGCCCGACGATGCAGACGAGCTCACCGGCCCGCATCGTGAAGCTGATGTCCCCGATCGCCTCGACGTCGCCAGTCGCGGACTCGTAGACCTTCCGCAGGTGCTCGACCCGCAGCAGGGCGCTCCGATCAGGCACGGTTGACCTCCCTGATTCCGTGGTACCAGCGCAGGACGCGCCGTTCGACGAGACCGAAAGCTACGGCGAGGAAGACGCCGACCAGACCGAGCAGGAGGATGCCGCTCCACATCTCGGCGATCAGGTAGTTGCGCTGGAAGTAGGCGATCCGGTAACCGAGGCCGGAGGACGAGGCGAACATCTCGGAGATGACCATCAGGATCAGCGCGACCGAGAGGGCCTGCCGGACACCGGCCATGATCCGTGGGCTCGCGGCCGGGAGCACGAGGAACCAGAGCCGCTCCCACCAGGACACCCGGAACGAACGCGCCGTCTCCGTCATGACGCTGTCCGTGCCCCGGACACCCTCGATCGTGTTCAACAGGATCGGCCAGACCGCCCCGGAGACGATCACGACCACCTTCATGGTGTCCGTGATCCCGAGCAGGAGCATGGCCACCGGAATCAGCACCGGTGGCGGGATGGCCCGAAGAAACTCCAACAGCGGTTCCAGGAGCTCACGCAGCCAGTGGTTCAGGCCGATCACGGTGCCGGCGGCGACGCCCAGCACGATCGACGCGGCCACACCGAGGCCGAGGCGGGCGAGACTCGGCAGCACGTCCTCGACGAACGCCGGACCGACCCAGGTCTCCCGGAACGCTTCGGCGATCGTCAGCGGGTCGGGGAAGAACTGGCTCGTCGTTCTCGTCGCCACCAGACCCCAGAGCACCAGGAGCAGCGTCGGCAGCCCCAGTGTGTAGAGAATGCTCGTCGCGATCCGGGTGCCGACGTTGCGGCTGCGCTGCGTGGTGGCGATCCGACCGGTGTACGCGGTCACCGCAGCTCCTCTCCTCGTATCGACTGGTGCCAGGACAGCACCCGACGCTCGACGAACCGGAAGACGAGGTTCACCGTGAGCCCGAGCAGACCGGTGACCACGACCAGCGCGTACAGGCCGGCGGCGTCTCCGGCGGAGCGGGACAGCTCGATCATGCGCCCGAGCCCGGGATTGCCGATCACCATCTCCGCGGTGACGGCGAGGATGAGCGCGACCGCCGCCGCGAGCCGCAGGCCCGTCATGAGGTACGGCAGGGTGGTCGGCAGGACCAGGTGCGACAACTGCTCCCGCCGGGTCAGGCCGAAACTGCGGGCGGTGTCCCGGGCCACCGCGTCGACGTCGGCGACGCCGTAGATCACCTGCACGAACACCTGCCAGAACGACGCGTAGATGATGATGACGAGGGCGGCCTCCATCTGGATGCCGAACAGCAGCACGGCGAGCGGGATGAGGGCGACCGACGGGATCGGGCGCAGGAACTCGACGGCCGTGTGGGTCGCGCGCCGCAGGAACGGCACCAACCCGACGACGGCCCCGAGGACGACGGCGGCGAGCGTCGCCACCGTCAGACCGATCGCCCAGGACGTCATGGTGCTGCCCAGCCGCCGCCAGAACGCGAGGTCGACGAGCTGCTCGAACAGCCGGGCCAGCACGTCCGTCACGTACGGCAGGTACAGCGGGTTCACCAGGCCCAGCGCCGGGATCAGCTGCCAGGCGACGAGGAACCCGGTCAGGCCGACCGCGCCCAGCACGGCCCTGCGTAACGCGCGCAGGCGTCGGGTGGAGAACACGCGTAGGTCACTCCCGTCGTCACGCGGGCGGCGAGGCCCTCCCCGGTCCGGGGAGGGCGGGATCGCGCCGGCTACTTCTGCTGGATGAGACGGTCGAAGTCGGGTTGCTTGTCGAGCACCTTGTACTTCTGCGCGAGATCGGCGAGCGTCTGCAGGCTGGACCTGTCGACCTCCCACGCGAAGGCCGGGAGTCGCACCGAGTCGGCCACCGGCGGGGGCAGTTGCAGGTTGTCCTTGATGGCCTGCCGCACCGGTGCGATGTTGGCGGGGTCGTTGGCCCACTGCAACGTCTTCTTCATCGCCGCCGTGAAGTCCTCGACCAGCTTGGCGTCCTTCTCCGTGCGTTCCTTGGTGGTGATCGTGGTGAGGGTGGTCAGACCGGGCACCACCGCCTGGTAGGGCGCGACGACGAAGGTGTCCCCACGGGCCTTCAGTTGCGTGACGAACGGCTCCGGCACCCAGGCGGCGTCGATGTTGCCGGACTCCAGTTGGGCGGGGGCGTCCGGGAAGGCCACCTCGACGAACTTGATCGCCTTGGGATCGCCGCCGTCCTTCTCGACCGCCGCCATGATCGTCACGTCGCCGGCGGCGCCGAGGCTGTTGACCGCGACCCGCTTGCCCGCGAGGTCGGCCGGTCGCTTGATGCCGGACTTCGCCGAGGCCACCACGGCGTTGATGTCGTCGCCGTCGGCGTACGAGGAGGCGTAGTTGCCGATGATGACGACGCCGAGATCGCGCAGGTCGGCGCGGAACGCGCCGAAGGGCTGGCCGATCGCGAAGTCGATGTCGCCGTTCATCAGGGCGGGAATGGCCTGCGCGCCACCCTGGGCGGGCAGCACCTCGATCTGGAGCCCACGTTCGGCGAAGTGCCCTGCCTTGATGCCGCCCCAGAGCGCGGCGGTCTCGGTGATGGGCAGCGCCGCGACCCGGACCGTGCGCAACTCGCCCGAGGCCTGTTCGGACGGCGCGGACGCGTCGGAGTCGGTACATCCGGTGAGGGCGATCGCGGTAGTGGCGATCAGCCCGAGAGCCATGACCTTCTTCATTGACGAGGCCCTTCCTGGGCGGGGGTGGTGGGTGCGTCGGAAGTCGGCGGATGCCTCGGATCTGCAGGTGACCTACCGCTGCGTGGGGGCGCACGCCGCTGTGGTGGCCATGGTCAGTCACCCCGGCATCGAAAGTCAATAATTTCTGACGCCCGTCATGAATAAGTTGAATAATGCTTCGGGGTGTGGCCGCGCTCAGACCTCGGGCAGACCCACGTAGTTCTCCGACAGGCTCCTGGCGTAGGCCTCCGAGGTCGCGACGTACCGCAACGTGGAGGTCTGCAACTTCGTCTCGTACGGGTCGTCGCGCTCCAACCGGTGCAGCATCGAGGTCATCCACCAGGAGAAGTGCTGGGCCCGCCACACCCGGCGCAGGGCCGTCGCGGAGTAGGCGTCCAGCAGGTCGGCGCGCCCCTCGTCGTACCACGCGGCGAAGGCGTCCCCGAGCAGCGCGACGTCGGCGAGGGCCAGGTTCATGCCCTTCGCGCCCGTGGGCGGGACGATGTGCACGGCGTCACCGGCCAGGAACAGTCGCTCCCACCGCATCGGCTCCACCACGAAGCTGCGCATTCCGGTGATGGACTTCTCCAGGATCGGCCCCTCGTTGAGTGACCACCCCGGCACCGTCTCCAACCGGGCCCGCAGCTCCGTCCAGATCCGCTCGTCCGGCCACTCGGCGATGTCCTCGTCGGGCGCGACCTGCAGATACAGCCGGGACAGCTCGGGGGAGCGCATGCTGTAGAGGGCGAAGCCCCGTTCGTGGTTGGCGTAGATGAGCTCCTCCACCGCGGGCGGGGCGGCGGCGAGGACCCCCAACCAGGCGAACGGGTACGCGCGCTCGTACGTGGTCAGCACCCCGTCGGGCACCGCGCCACGGCTCACCCCGTGGAACCCGTCGCAGCCCGCGACGAAGTCGCAGCGCAGCTCCTCGTCGCGCCCGTCCCGTCGGAAGTGGACGACCGGTTCGGCGCCGTCGAGACCGTCCAGCCGGACGACCTCGGCCTCGAAGAGGATCGAGCCACCGGCGGCGAGCCGGGCGGCGATGAGGTCCTTGACCACCTCCTGCTGCCCGTAGACGGTGATCGCCCGGCCCGTCAGGTCGGTCATCGGCACCCGGTGCGACTCCCCGGCGAAGCGCAGCTCGATGCCCTCGTGCCGCAGCCCCTCCCGTCGTAGCCGGTCGCCGACACCGGCGCGGCAGAGCAGGTCGACCGAGCCCTGTTCGAGGACCCCCGCCCGCAGCCGGTGCTCGACGTGGTCGCGGCTGCGGCTCTCCAGCACCACCGACTCGATTCCGCGCAGGTGCAGCAGGTGCGCCAGCATGAGCCCCGCCGGCCCGGCGCCGACGATGGCGACCTGGGTACGCATTCCCGGCATCTTCCTCGCTCCCTCCGGTCAGAACGGGTACCGCGCGATGCTGCCCCGCACGGTGAGCCACTGGGTCTCGGTGAACGCCTCGACGTTCGCGGCGGCCCCGCCGAACCGGGAGCCGGTGCCCGAGGCCCCGACCCCGCCGAACGGCGCCACCGCCTCGTCGCTGACCGTCTGGTCGTTGATGTGCACGATGCCGCTGGGGATGCGGTCAGCGAGGGCCATCGCCCTCGTCACGTCCCGGCCGAGGATGCCCAGCGACAGGCCGTACTCGGTCTGCCGGGCCAACTCCACGGCCTCGTCCTGGTCGGCGAAGGTGGCCACCGGCGCGACCGGGCCGAAGACCTCCTGGGCGTACGCCGGGGTCGTGGGGGTGACGTCGGCGAGGACCGTCGGCCGGTAGAACAGCCCCTCGTAGGTGCCTCCGGCCGCCAGCCGGGCGCCCGCGTCGACGCTCGCCGTGACCAGCGCGTGGATTTTGTCGCGTTGGTGTTCGTCGATGATCGGCCCGAGCGCCACCTGCTCCTTGCTCGGGTCGCCGACCGGCAGGTGGTCCGCTTTCTCGGCCAACCGTTCCACGTACCGCTCGGCCAGGCTCTCGTGCACCAGGTGCCGTCCGGTGGTCATGCAGATCTGACCCTGGTGCAGGAAGGATCCCCACGCGCCGGCGGAGACCGCGAGGTCCAGGTCGGCGTCGTCGAGCACGATGAGCGCCGAGTTTCCACCGAGTTCGAGGTGCGCCCGCTTGAGGTGGCGTGCGGCAGCCTCGCCGACCTTGCGACCAGCCGCTGTCGAACCGGTGAAGCTGACCACCCGGACGGTGGGGTCGGCCACCAGCGCCTCACCGACCTCGGCCCCGCCCGGCAGGACGTGCAGCAGACCGGCGGGCAGGCCGGCCTCCTCGAAGACCCGGGCGATCGAGACGCCGCCGCAGACGGCGGTGCGCGGATCGGGTTTGAGCACCACGGCGTTGCCCAGCGCCAGGGCCGGGGCGACAGAACGGGTGGCCAGGATGAGCGGGAAGTTGAACGGCGCGATGACCCCGACGACGCCGACGGGCAACCGGCGGGCCAGGCTGAGCCGCTGGTGCGCGCTCGGAATGATCTCGCCGAGCGGGTGCGAGGCCAGCGCCGCCGCCTCGTAGCACTCCTGTGCCGCGGTGTCGGTCTCGACGCCGGCCTTGGGCGGGATGCCCCCGGACTCGCGCACGATCCAGTCACCGATCTCGGCGGCGTGCTGTTCGAACAGCTGCCCGGCCCGACGGAGCACCGCGGCCCGCTCGGCGTAACCGGTGGCGGCCCAGGCGCGCTGCGCGGCGCTGGCCCGCGCGCAGGCTCGCGTCACGTCCTCGGCGTTCGCCGCGCCGACCCGGCCGATCTCCTCCCCGGTGGCGGGGGACCGCACGGCCGCCGTGCCGCCGGCCGGCTCCACCCAGCCGTCGCTGTGCAGCGTGCCGTGCCAGGTCGTGGCGTCCAGCAGTGTCATGGCTGTCCTCCTGGGAGCGTGGGGCCGGTGGGGGTGGTCCCGGGTGGTCGGGCGGGCCGGGCGTTCGCTCACGAGCGGCCCGAGGTGTTCGCTTACCGAACGGCCGTTCTCTGCATGAACGTTGGCACGTGGTCCGGCTCGCGTCAACGCATTGATCGGCGTGACGTGACAACACTGTGGACGGACCGGCCGTCCCGTCGTTGACGGATCTCGTCCCCCACCGTACGTTCGAGATGAGTACGGCGGTCCGCATCGCGAACAGAGGCGGGGAGGCTCATGGCGAAGTTCGTCTCGCTGGCCGAGGGTGTGGCGCACCTGGTCCACGACGGTGACATGGTGGCCCTGGAAGGGTTCACGCACCTCATTCCGTTCGCCGCCGGTCACGAGATCATCCGCCAGGAACGGCAGGATCTGACCCTGGTACGGATGACCCCCGACGTCATCTACGACCAGCTCATCGGCGCGGGATGTGCCCGCCGCCTGGTCTTCTCGTGGGGCGGCAACCCGGGCGTCGGGTCACTGCACCGCTTCCGGGACGCGGTGCAGAACGCCTGGCCGCGCCCCCTCGAGTTGGAGGAGCACAGCCACGCGGGCATGGCGAACCGGTACGTCGCCGGCGCGTCCGGGCTGCCCTTCGCCGTCCTGCGCGGCTACACCGGCACCGACCTGCCCGCCCACACGACGAACATCCGCCCCATCACCTGCCCCTTCACCGGTGAGACGCTCACCGCCGTTCCCGCCCTGCGCCCCGACGTCACTGTGGTGCACGCCCAGCGCGCCGACCGCGACGGCAACGTGCAGATGTGGGGCATCACCGGGGTGCAGAAGGAGGCGGTGCTCGCCGCCGACCGGTCGCTGGTCACCGTCGAGGAGATCGTCGACGAGCTGGAACCCGTACCCGGGCAGGTCGTCCTGCCCGGCTGGGCGGTCACCGCGGTGGCCGAGGTGCCCGGTGGTGCGCACCCCTCCTACGCCCACGGCTACTCGGTGCGGGACAACGACTTCTACCGGGCCTGGGACGCCGTCAGCCGGCACCGCGACACCTTCCGCGCCTGGCTCGACCAGCACGTGCACCGGGCCGGGGCGGCGGCGTGACCGACGAGACCACGACGACCGGCTGGACCGCGGACGAGATGATGACCGTCGCCGCCGCCCGGCAACTACGCGACGGCACCGCCTGCTTCGTCGGGATCGGGTTGCCCAGCACCGCGGCGAACCTCGCCCGCGCCACCCACGCCCCGAACCTGGTGCTCATCTACGAATCCGGGTGCCTCGGCGCGAAGCCGGACCGGCTTCCACTGTCCATCGGCGACGGGGTCCTCGCCGACACGGCGGACGCCGTGGTGTCGGTGCCCGAGGTGTTCAACTACTGGCTCCAGCCGGGCCGGATCGACGTGGGCTTCCTCGGCGCCGCGCAGCTCGACCGGTACGGCAACATCAACACCACTGTCGTCGGAGGCGACTACGGCGCCCCGAAGGTCCGGCTGCCCGGCGCGGGCGGCGCCCCGGAGATCGCCGCCTCCTGCGGTGAGGTCGTGGTGATCGTCCGGCAGGACCTCCGGACGTTCACCGAACGGGTCGACTTCGTCACCTCGGTCGGGTACGGGACGGGCCCCGACGACCGGGAGCGACTCGGCCTGCGGGGCGGAGGCCCCCGGGTGGTGATCACCGATCTCGGCGTCCTCGAACCCGACCCGGTCACCTGCGAGCTCACGCTGACCCGACTGCACCCCGGTGTGACGCGGGAACAGGCGCGGGCCGCCACCGGTTGGGATCTCGCCGTCGCCGAAGGGCTGACCACAAGCGAGCCGCCGACGGCGCGGGAACTCGCGGTGCTGCGGTCGCTGGAGGCGACGAAGGCTGACGGGAGACGACAATGACCACCCAGGACACCCGGGCCGACGGCGGCCTGGTGCTACCGAGCTACCGGCGCGACGACGTCGACGCCCACCCGCCCCTGCTCAGCCCCGGCTACAAGTCGACAGTGCCGAGGGCGCCGAAACACCCACTCGTCCACCTGCCACAGCGGCTGACCGAGATCACCGGGCCGTTGCTGGGGGAGGGGCGCCTCGGTGACCTCGACCACGACCTGACCCGTCAACACGACGGTGAGCCGCAGGGACAGCGGATCATCGTGCACGGACGGGTCCGCGACGGCGACGGACGACCGGTGCCCCACACGCTCGTCGAGATCTGGCAGGCCAACGCCGCCGGCCGGTACCGCGACGCCCGGGACACCTGGCCGGCGCCGCTCGACCCCAACTTCGAAGGGGTGGGCCGGGCGCTCACCGACGACCAGGGGAGATACCGGTTCGTCACCGTGCAGCCCGGCGCGTACCCCTGGCGTAACCACGACAACGCCTGGCGGCCGGCGCACATCCACTTCTCCCTCTTCGGCCGCGCGTTCACCCAGCGGCTGGTGACGCAGATGTACTTCCCGGGCGACCCGCTCTTCTTCCAGGACCCGATCTTCAACTCGGTCCGCGACCCGAAGGCCCGCGAACGGATGGTCGCCCGCTACGACCACGCCGGCACCACACCGGAGTGGGCGCTGGCGTACGAGTTCGACATCGTCCTGCGCGGCCGGGACAGCACCCCCTTCGAGGACGAGGACGACGATGAGTGAGCGGTTGGGCGTCATGCCCGCGCAGACCGTCGGGCCGTACCTGCACATCGGCCTGCGCTGGCCCGACGGCCCGTACGTCGTACCCGAGTCCACACCGGGAGCGTTCTGGATCAGGGGGCGGATCTTCGACGGCACCGGCACACCGGTGGTCGACGCGATGGTGGAGAGCTGGCAGGCCGATCCGGACGGCCGGTTCGACCATCCGGACGACCCCCGTGGTGCCCGGCCCCCCGCGCTCGCCGGCTTCCGAGGCTTCGGGCGGAGCGAGACCGACGGGCAGGGGTGGTACCGGCTGTTGACCGTCAAGCCGGGCCCGCTGCCCGCGCCCGACGGCGGCACCGAAGCGCCCCACCTGGCCCTGTCGGTCTTCGGGCGTGGGCTGCTGCACCGCCTCGTCACCCGGCTCTACTTCCCCGACGAGCCGGCGGCCAACGCCGTCGACCCGGTGCTGCGCAGCGTCGACGCCGACCGCCGGGACACCCTGCTGGCGAAGCCCGCGACGGACGGGCTCCGGTTCGACATCCACCTCCAGGGTGAGCATGAGACAGTCTTCTTCGCCGTCTGACCGACTGCTCGGCGGCGTCTCCGGCGCCCCGGACGTCGACACGGAACTCAGCGACAGGTCCCTGCTCCAGGCGATGCTCGACGCGGAGGCGGCGCTCGCCCGGGCCACGGCCGACGTCGGCATCCTGCCCCCACCGGCGGCCGAGGCGATCGTCGAGCAGTGCCGCGCCGACCGGTACGACCCGGGGGCGCTCGGCCGGGCGGCCGACGCCGCGGGCAACCCGGTCGTCGCGCTCGTGGGCGAGCTGACCGCCGCCGTACCCGAGCACGCCCGGGGCTGGGTGCATTTCGGCGCGACCAGCCAGGACGTCCTGGACACCGCGCTGGTCCTGGTGTCCGTACGGGCGCTCGACCCGCTGCTGCGTCACCTGGACGCCGCGGTGGACGCCGCCGCCCGGCTGGCCGACACGCACCGGGACACCGTGCTGGTCGCCCGCACCCTCGGGCAGCAGGCGGCACCCACCACGTTCGGGCTCAAGGCCGCGGGTTGGTTGACCGGTCTGGTCGAGGCGCGGGACCGACTGCGCCAGGCCGGCGCCGCCCAACCGGCGCAGCTCGGCGGGGCGGTCGGCACCCTGGCCGCGTTCGGCCCGGCCGGCACCGAGGCCGTCGAGCGGTTCGCCGCGCACCTCGGCCTCCCGTCGAGCCCGCTGCCGTGGCACACCCGCCGCCAGCCCTGGCTCGACCTGGCCGCCGCCCTCGGCGGGCTCCTCGTGAGCACCGGCAAGGTCGCGCTCGACGTGGGGCTGCTCGCCCAGAACGACGTCGGCGAGGTCGCCGAGGGTGGCACCGGCCGGGGTCGCTCCTCGGCCATGCCGCACAAGCGCAACCCGGTCGACTCGATCCTCGTCACCGCTGCCGCGCGACGCGGTCCGGGCCTCGTCGCCACCGTGTTCGCCGCGGCGGTGCAGGAGCACGAGCGGGCCGCCGGCGCCTGGCACGCCGAGTGGGAGCCCCTGCTCGACCTGCTGCACGTGGCCGGCGGCGCCGCCGCCCGCTGTGCCCGGATGCTGGTCGGGTTGCAGGTCCACCCGGCGCGGATGCGGGAGAACCTCGACGCCACCGGCGGCCTGGTGCTCGCCGAGGCCGTCGCCGCGCGACTGGCACCTGTCGTCGGTCGCGGTGTCGCCCACGACCTGGTGACCCGCGCCGCCGCCGGAGCCTCGTTCCGCGCCGCGCTGCTCGCCGACCCCGCGATCCGCGCCCACCTGTCCGAGGCCGCGATCGACGAGGCACTCGACCCGTACCGCTGGCTCGGCTCGGCTCACCGGTTCGTCGACACCGCCCTGGCCACCGTACGGGGCGCGGACCGGTGACCTCCCGGCTGCACCTCGTCGTGGACGGTCCGGCCGGCGCGCCGACGCTGGTGCTCGGCAGTTCCCTCGGCACCGCCGCCGCGATGTGGGAGCCACAGATCCCGGCGCTCGCCGAAGGGTTCCGGATCATCCGGTACGACCACCTGGGCCACGGCCGCTCGGCGGTACCACCCGGGCCGTACACGATGGATCTTCTCGGCCGGGAGCTGGTGCGGACGCTGGACGACCTGGAGGTGCCGTGGGTCCACTACGCGGGGGTGTCGCTCGGCGGGATGGTGGGCATGTGGCTCGCCGCGCACGCGCCCGAACGGGTGCGCCGGATGGCGCTGCTCTGCACGTCGGCGTCGCTCGGCCCGCCCGGCCAGTGGCACCGACGCGCGGCGACGGTGCGCGGCGACGGTCTGTCGGTGATCGCCGACGCGGTGGTGGCGCGGTGGTTCACCCCGGCCTTCGCCACGGCCCGCCCGGACGTGGTCGCCGGTCACCGCGCCATGCTGACCGCGACACCCCCGGACGGCTACGCCGCCTGCTGCGAGGCGATCGCCGCGATGGACCTCCGACCCGACCTGGGCCGCATCACCGCGCCGACACTCGTCGTCGCGGGAGCGGACGACCCGGCCACCCCGGTCGAGCACGCCCGCGAGATCGTCCGGGGCATCCCCCGGGCGCGACTCGCCGTGGTCGGCGCGGCGGCACACCTGGCCAACGTCGAGCAACCCGAGCAGGTGAGCCGACTCCTGCTGGACCACCTCCACGAGGAACGCGGGGACCGATGAACGACAGCGAGCGGCACGAGACGGGCATGACGGTACGCCGGCAGGTGCTGGGCGACGCGCACGTCGACCGCGCGATCGACGGCACCGACGAGTTCACCGCCGACTTCCAGGACTTCATCACCCGCTACGCCTGGGGAGAGGTGTGGAGCCGCCCGGGCCTCGACCGGCGTACCCGTAGCTGCATCACCCTCGCCGTGCTCGCCACCCTGCGCCACGACGAGGAGCTGGCGCTGCACGTCCGCGCCGCGCTGCGCAACGGGTTGAGCCCGGCGGAGGTGGCGGAGGTCCTGCTCCAGGTCGGCGTCTACGCTGGCGTACCGGCGGCGAACCGGGCGTTCACGGTGGCCCGGGAGACCCTGCGACAGGAGGCCGGGTGAGTGTGAGCGAGGACCTGGCGAGGTCGCCGGAGTTCGTCCAGTCGCTGGAACGCGGACTCGCGGTGATCCGAGCGTTCGACGCCGAACACCCGCAGCTCACCCTCAGCGAAGTGGCCCGCAGGACCGGGCTGACCCGGGCCGCGGCGCGTCGGTTCCTGCTCACCCTCGTCGAGCTGGGCTACGTGCACACCGACGGGCGGCTCTTCTCGCTGCGCGCGCGGATCCTCGAACTCGGCTACGCGTACCTGTCGAGCCTGAGCCTGCCCGAGGTCGCGCGGCGGCACATGGAGGCGCTGGTCGCCCAGGTGCACGAGTCCTGCTCGGTGTCGGTGCTCGACGGCGACGAGGTGGTCTACGTGGCCCGCGTACCCACCAAACGGATCATGACGGTGGGGATCAGCGTCGGCACCCGGTTCCCCGCCTATGCCACCTCGATGGGCCGGGTCCTGCTCGCCGCGCAACCGGCGCACTGGTTGGACGACTACCTCGCCACGGCCGAGCTGCGGCCGTTGACCCGGCGCACCGTCACCGACCCGGCGAAGCTGCGCGCCACGCTGACGAAGATCGCCGCCCAGGGGTACGCCATCGTCGACCAGGAGTTGGAGGAGGGGCTGCGGTCGGTGGCCGCCCCGATCCACGGCGAGAACGGGTCCGTGGTCGCGGCGGTGAACGTTTCCGCGCACGCCAGCCGGGGGTCCTTCGAGATGATCCGACGGGAACTGCTTCCGCCGCTGCTGGTCGCCGCGAAGCGGATCGAGGAGGACGTGCGGGGCGGCCCCGGCCGCCTGGTCGGTCAGGCGTAGGCGAACAACGGCGGAAAGACCAGGACCACGAACCACGCCCACCCGGCGTACGACAGCGACGAGGAACGCGAGGAGGGCCGCCGAGAAGAGCGGAGTGAACAGTCGGGTGAGGACCGGTGCGATGGATGCGAGACTCTCCTTCGCCACCTGGTAGCCGCGAGCATCGATCCACGGGGGAACCGCCATGAATCATCGTCACCGCGTTCGTCTGACCGCCCTGGCCCTCGTCGCCACCCTCGGGTCGGCGGTCGTCACGTCGGCCGTGTCGCCGCCGGCGACCGCCGAGGCCAGCACGATCGCCCCGAGCGGTTCACGTCCCTTCACGGACCCGGTGGACCGGATGCCCCTGGGGCCGGCGAGCCTGGTCACCAGGATCGGGTCGGTGCAGACGCCCGCCCCCGGAGTCACCTACCGCAAGTACACCCAGGGCCACGCCTCATCGTCGTGGACCATCGCGCTGCACTTCCCACCGGCGCGTGCCGACCTGGTGACCCGCGACTCGCAACGGGCCGACACCTTCGTGGCGGACCTGCGCGCGGCCGGGTACCCGGAGGCCACGAAGGTCACCTACGACCCGCCCCTGCCGGCGGACCTGCAGTACCGCCCGCCGGCCGACGCGACCATGCTCTACGCCGTGCACCTCGGCGCATTCAGCGACAGCGCGGCGGCTGAGGCACGGCTCGCGCAGGTCCGGAGCACCGGCATCACCGGCGTCGTCGAACACCAGGCGTTCCGGGAACAGGTCAGCACCGGCCCGTGGGAGGTCCGGGCCCTGGTCGTGGAACCCGACGCCGCCGTGACGATCGGCACCGCGCACGGGCCGGAGCTGCGCAGCGCCGACCGGGTCCGCGACATCGCCCGGTACGCCGGCGCGCTGGCCGGGGTGAACGCGAGCGAGTTCGACATCGACAGTCCGAACAACCCGGACTTCAACGGCTTCGACGGCGACCCGTTGGGCATCTACGTCCAGGGCAACAACCTGCTGAGCGAGGCCGTGAACGGACGTACCGCGCTGCTGCTCAACGGAGCGAACGGTCCGCTACGGATCACCGAGCTGACCTCGACGACCACCGTGAAGGCCCCGGACGGTGCGCAGTGGCAGGTCGACGGCCTCCACCGCAAGCCGGGGAAGATCGCGCACTGCGGTGGTGTCGGCGGGGACCTCCGGCCGCCGTCCACGCCCGGCGGTACGCCCGGTGACCTGCCCTACGCCGACCAGCCGTGGCGGTTCGAGACCTGCACCGACCCGGACGAGATCGTCGTCTTCCGCCCCGAGTGGGGGACGGAGACGCCGGTCGGTCCGGCCGGCAGTGTGGACGTGGTGGTGGACGGCAACTGGGTGGCGAAGCAGGTCCGCAGTCCGGCCGGTGGCCCCATCCCCGCCGGTGGCCGCGTACTCCAGGGGATCGGTGCCGGCGCGCAGTGGCTGCGCGACCACACCGTGCTCCACAGGGCCTTCCAACCCGGCACCCAGATCCTCGACCCGCAGGGGCAGCGGGTGACCAGCCCGACCTTCGCCGCGGTCTCCGGCGGCCCGGCGCTGGTGCGGGGCGGCCAGGTGTGGATCAACGTGGGCGCGAACGGCTACCGGTCCCGCGACGGTTACCACACCAGTCTCTTCCTGGACCGGCACCCACGGACCCTCGCCGGCATCACCGCCGCCGGTCAGCTCCTGCTGGTGGTGATCGACGGGCGACGACCGGGGGTGAGCGTCGGCGTGACCATGCCGGAGGCCGCCGCGGTGATGAAGTGGTTGGGGGCGGTCGACGCCATGATGCTCGGCATCGGCGGGGACAGCACCCTCGTGATCAACGACATCCTCTACAACAGGCCGACCGACTACTGGGGCCACGAGCCGGTGACCGAGCGGCGCGTCGGCAACGCCATCGTGCTCCTGCCCAGGGCGGGGTAGACCGGGCGCGATCAGAGTGTCGAAGTGTCGGTGGGAACTCCTACGGTGTGTCCCGTGAACGCCGTTCAGACGTACCGATACCTCCAGCCGTCAACTCTGCGCGCCGCCGGCCTCGACCTCCAGACCAGCGGCGGCCCGGCCGCCAACCCGCGCTTCTTCTCGGGGTTTTTCACCACACCGGCGGCGGCCGCCGCCGGCCTGCTCGCCGTGGCCGAGGTGGCCCGCACCCGTTACCACCAGCCGGTCAGCTCCGCCAGCCTGGACCCGGTCGTCACCGGCAGTCGGGAGCGGCTGCGCTTCGAGTCGTTCTCCGGCTGCTGCGGGGTGTACGCCCGGATGGACGTGGTTCCGGCCGGCTTCGACGGGGAGGTCGTCGGGCACGGCACCACGAACGTGGACGTCAACCCGCCGCTGCGCGAAGCGCTCGCCCGGGTCGGCGGGATCGACCCGCTGCACGTGGCGGTCGGCCCGAACGACCTCACGGTCTCCACGATGGACGGTGCCGTGGTGGAGCGGAAGGTGCCCCTGCCGGGTCGCTGGTTGCGCGGCTTCGCCGAGGTGCAGGTGCTCACCGCCGGCTTCGAACCGCGCGCCGAGATCCCCGCCGCCGAGGCGGTGGCGTTCCTGCGTCGGCTGCCCAGTGCCCGCGACCGCTCGGTGCTCTGGGCGGTGCCCGCCGGACGTACCCTCCGACTGACCTCGCGGCCGGTGCCCGGCGCCGTCTGCCTGGCCGGCGCGGGCCGGCTCGCGGCGCTGCGCGGGCTGCTCCGTCACGCGCGGAGCCTCCGGGTGTACGGTCCGGCGGTGCGCGCCGGGTCGCCGGCCGTGCCGAGCACCTGGGAACTGGACACCGGTGCCCTGCGGCTGTCCCTGACCCTCTCACCCGAGCCGTACCGGGGGTTCTCCGGTGAGGGGGCCGCCCTGCTCGCGCTCGCCGGTGACGAGGTGATCGACGACGCGGAGCTGGTCGGCGGGCTGCTCGCCTGGGATCCGACCGTCGACGTCGCCGCGCTGGCCGACGCGACCGGGTTGCCCGACGACCGCGTCCGCGCCGCGCTGGCCCAGCTCGGCACCGCCGGGCGGGTCGGGTTCGACGTCGCCGAGGGGGCGTACTTCCACCGCGCGATGCCCTACGACGCGGGTCGGGCCGAACGGGACAACCCCCGCCTGGTCGGCGCGCGGACGTTGGTGGAGCAGGGCGCGGTGCACCGGGACGAGGAGCATGCCACGGTACGCAGCGGCGACGAGGACTATCGGGTCCGCCGGCTGCCCGACGGGAGCTTCACGTGCACCTGCCAGTGGTGGGCGAAGCACCGGGGCCAGCGCGGCCCGTGCAAGCACGCTCTCGCGGTGGCGATGATGGCGGAGGTGACGGTGTGACGGATCTCTTCGAGGCCCTGATCCGCGGCGATGTGTCGTCCGTCGCGGCGGTGCTGCACGAGCTGGACGAACCGGGCCGACGCGCGCTCGGCGACGAACTGGTCGCTCACGTCCGGCAGCGGCGGGACAACCGGTGGGCGCACCACGAAGCGACGGCCCTGGCGGTGGCGGCGGTCGGCACGCTGAGCAGCGCGACGAAGGTCGCGGCCCTGCTCGGCCGGCGGTCGGTCATGCTCACCGATGCCGATCCGGCGCCGGTCGTGGACGCGGCCCGGCAGCGGGGCGTGGACTGGATCGCCGACCTCGCGTACCGGTTGGCCGAGCGGATTCCCCGCAGCCGCCCGTGGGAGGGCTGGCACTTCATCGCCGCGTTGCTGCTGGCGGAGAAGGCGGTGCCGCCGACCGGGGACGCGTTCGTCGCCGGCTGGACGCACGCCCTGTGGTGGCGACGGCGCGACGACCAGCATCGGCTCCTGCTCGACCGCCTACGCGCCGACCCCTTCCTGGATGCTCTGCTGCCCCGGCTGTTCGAGGTCGACGGGATCGGCACCGACCTGGCGTACCGGGGCGTCGGGCACTCGGTGCCCTCGGCGTTGGTCACGTTGGCGACGGAGGGGCGACTCGACCGCGTGCTGCTGCTCGACGGGGTGCTCGGCCGGCTGCTGCGCGGCGACCGCCCCGGCGCGCTGCGGCCCTTCCTCGCCCTCCATGAGCTGCTGACACCCGTCGGCAGCGAGGTGACGGCGCGGGCGAGCGCGTACCTGCGGCTGCTCGCCGACGCGCCCGGACCGGTCGCCGCCGCCGCCCAGCGCACGCTGCGGACGGTGGGCGACGGCGTGGAGCTGGATGCGCTCCTCGACACCTCCCGGACCGTGCTCACCCGGCCGGAGAAGGCGCTGGTGCGAGGGCAGCTGTCCTGGCTGGACCTGCTCGCCCGGCAGCACCCCGAGCGGGCGGCGGACATCGCCGACGTTCTCGCCGTGGGTGCCGACCATGCCGCGGCCGACCTGCGGGACCGGGCGGTGACACTGGCCCGGCGGCACGGTCACCAGCCTCCCGTCGCGGTCACGGTCGTGGTCGCGGGTGACGAGCTGCCACCCCGTACGCCGGCGGTGGCTGCCCTGCCGCCGATCACCGACGTGGACGAGCTGGTCGAGGAGGTGTCCGGGCTGCGTGGCCGACCCATGGCGTCCTCGGCTCTGGAGCGGGTCCTGGACGCTCTGGTCCGCTTGGCGACGAGCGACCGGGACAGGTTGGCGACCGCACTGCTGCCGGCGCTCCGCCGCGAGCAGGTGGGCGTCTACGACCACCCGTGGGCGATGTTCAACGTGTCGGCCCAGCTGCATGGTGTGCTGCTGGCCGCCGCCGCGTCGACCGACGTCGCGAGCCGCCACGACCAGTGGTCGGTCATCCTCAGCCAGTTGTCGAACCGGAGCCTGCGCCCGTTCCGCGGTCGGTCGCCGGTCGAGCCGCCCCGCCACTCCCCGCTCACGCTGGTCCTCTGTGCCCGGCTGGCCGAGATAGGCCAGCGGATGAGCGGACGGGACGACCCGGGGCTGCTCGCCGCCCCGACGTCGGCCACCGGGGCGATCGACCCGGACGCGCTGTACGACCGGCTGGCGGCGCTCGGCGAGCGCCCGGTCTGGCGATGGGACCTCACCCAGGCACTGCTGCGACTACCGGTCGGGGTGGACGAGGCGCTGGCGGCCCGAGCGGCGGCACTCGGCACCGCGGCCGGCGACGAACTGGCCGACTGGCTGGGCGGAGACGCCCTGCCCACGCCGGTCCACCAGGTGGTCACGGTCCGGTCGCGCACCGACGACCTCTACCACCCTCATCCCGCCCGACGTACCGTCGTCTCCGGCGAGGCACCCGAGGGCGTCGCGGACCCGCTCGGTCTGCTCACCGTGCCGGCACAGGTCAGACGGGGATACCACGGCTGGGGAGACCTGTGGCCGGCGATGCTGCCGGGGCACCGGGGCCTGGTCGCCGCCCACCTGCTGCCCGAGTTCGCCAGGTCGGTGCAGGAGGAGACCCGCGACGTCGCCGGCATCCTGCCGGCGCTGGCCGAGTGCACCGGTCCGGGCGGCCCGGCGCTCGACCTGGCGTTGGCGTACGGCCTGTGCGCCCGGCACGAGGTGGACCGGGTGGCCACCCTGGACGCGCTGCTGATGCTGGCGGCCGCCGGTGACCTGGACGCCCCAAGCGTCGGCGGGCGGTTGGGCGCGTTGGCGGCGGACCGTCAGGTGACAGTGACCCGGGCGATGACGCCGCTGCGTGACGCGGTCACGGCCGGCGCCCGACTGAGTGTCTGGCGGCTTCTCGCCGCCGCGCTGCCACCGCTGCTGGCCGCGCCGACGCCACCGCGCGGCACCCCCGACCTGCTCTCCCTGGCCGCCGAGACGGCCCATGCGACGGGCGTCCCCGTCGAGGTCCCGGGCCTGGCGGACGTGGTGGCGCGCGGCGGCACGAGTCGCCTGGTGACCGAGGCCCGCAGGCTCGCCACAGCGGTGGCATCCTGACCCGCTGGTTCGTCCGTGTCGGTCGCGCCGGGCGTGTCCCGGCGTGCCGTCCGCCCGTTTCTTCCGCGATGCGGTAACACCCGCGTCCCGCCTTACGAAGAAGAGGTGTGACGGCAACCAGAGGGGACGGCCTGTGAGTGACCCCAGTCCATCCGACGGCGACATCTCCGGCATCGGCGTCGACCCGGTGGCCTTCGCGGTGTTCTACCGGCGGCACGTGGAGGCGGTGAGCCGGTTCGTGGCGCGGCGGGTGGACGACCCGCACCTGGCCGCTGACCTGACCGCCGACGTGTTCCTGGCGGTGATCGAATCAGCGGCCGGCTACCGCCTGGACCGGGGCAGCCAGATCGGCTGGCTGTTCGGGGTGGCCCGCAACGTCATCGGCGACGAGCGGCGTCGGGCTGCCCAACGGCTGCGGGTGTCCGGCCGACTGGCCGGACGACGGGACCTGGGCCCGGACGACATCGCCCGCATCGAGGAACGGATCGACGCCGAGTCGGCGGCCCGCCGCACCTATCGGGCGTTGCGCGAGCTGCCCGAGGGCACCCGGACGCTTGTCGAACTCGTCGCCGTGGACGGCCTCACCGTCGCGGAGGCGGCGACCGCACTCGGGATCTCCCCGGTTGCCGCCCGGGTCCGTCTGCATCGTGCCCGTCGCGTCGTCCGCGCCGTGCTCGCCCGCCCGGCCGCCACCCTCGCCTGACGACAGGAGATGACGCTGTGCACACGATCGATCAGCCGCCGCGCGGCTTCGAAGAACAACTCCTCACCGATCTGACGGCCCACGTCAGCCAGCGCGCCGAAACGGCCGGGGCGAACCGGTCGGCCGGACGCCGTAGGCGCTTGCTTTCCGGTTG
Source organism: Micromonospora chokoriensis (assembly GCF_900091505.1). Classification (NCBI taxonomy): domain Bacteria; kingdom Bacillati; phylum Actinomycetota; class Actinomycetes; order Micromonosporales; family Micromonosporaceae; genus Micromonospora; species Micromonospora chokoriensis. The sequence goes on along the minus strand of NZ_LT607409.1, from coordinate 5,480,792 downwards.
GCGCCTCGCCGGAGCGTTCGGGCTGGCGGTCACACTGACCGCCGGTGGCCTGGTGGTCCAGACCACGAGGGTGGGCGACCGCACGCCGCCCACGGCCAGCGCCTCGGAGATCCTCCGGCTGGCCGCCGACGCCGCCCGGCAGCAGCCCGAGCTCACCGCCCGACCCGATCAGTACGTCTTCACGGAATCCGTGACGACGTTCCGGGAGGAGCCGGACAGCGGCCCGTACACCAACGCACGGGTGCAGCGGTGGGAGTCGGCCGGAGGCGTCGCGCACACGCAGGGACGACACCGACTGGAGTCCGAACCGAACGGGTGGAGCGACCTGAAGGTGCTCCGCCTGGACGATCCGGACGACCCCACCAAGGAACTCGACGTGTTCCCGCCGCCCGCGTACCACGGCGACCTGCCCGCCGACCCGGACGAGTTGTTCCGCTACCTCCGGGACCACCCGGTCGACCTTCACCTCTCCGAGGGCGCCGACGAAGAGGCCGTCTACGGGGACGAGAACATGGTGTACACCACCGCGCGGTCGATGCTCGACGGCTACGTGCCCCCGCGAGCGCTGGCGGCGCTGTACGAGCTGCTGGCCCGGGAGCCCGGCGCGGTCGTCCTGTCGGGCGGTGTGGTGGACGCCGCCGGTCGGCCGGCGGTGGCGATCCGGGTGCCCGGCAGCATCGGCGGACACACGGACATCCTTTTCGACCGCGACACGCACGTCTACGTCGGCCGCCGCATGTCGGTGGTGCGCAACGGCAAGGAGTCGCTGTACGCGGCGGGGGCGGTGATCCGGATCGCCATCGTCGACCGGCCGGGTCAGCAGCCCTGACCGCGCCGGTGCCGGCGCCCGGCTCGGGGCGGGCGCCGGCACCATCCGGGGTCAGTACGGATAGCCGGGCACGTTGAGCCGCACGCTGTACAGGCCCGAGTCGTACCGGGGGCCCGAGGTGACGAAGAGGGTCTGCCGGTCGGGCCCGCCGAAGGCCACGTTGGTCGTGCCGGTGTTGCCGGACCGGATCGTGCCGAGCTGGACGCCCGTGGGGGAGTAGACGTGGACCAGCGAGTCGAAGCCCGACGTCCAGTACACGTTGCCGGCGCAGTCGATGGTGCCGCCGTCCGGGCCGCCGATGTAGTTGACGAAGACACTCCGGGCACCGGTGCTGCCGTCGGGCTGCACCGCGTACTTGTAGATCTTGTTCTCCGAGTACGCCCCCACGTACAGCGCGGTTCCGTCCGGCGAGAGGGAGATGCCGTTGGGCTGGCGCAGCCGGTCGTCGACCAGCGACACCTGGCCTCCGGCGACGCGGAAGACGCTGGTGCGGCCGTTCATCTGGTCCGGGCGGTTGCCGCGCTGGAAGTTGGGGTCGGTGAAGTAGACGACCCCGTCCGAGCGGACGGCCACGTCGTTGGGTGAGTTGAACGCCCGGCCCTGGTAGTTCGCCGCGACGGTGCTGCGGCTCCGGTCGCTCAGCCGGTACGCGGAGACACTCCGTTGGTCGTGGGTGGCCGCGATGATCTGCTGCCCGTCGGCGCTCAGTGCCAGGCCGTTGCTGCCGGCGTTGGAGAGGAACGTGTCGAAGGTGGCCGGCGGGGTGAACCGGTGGATCGTGGACGGCTGGACGTTGTACGGCCCGCTGCCGGCGGCCATGTCCGACATCAGTAGGTAGCCGCCGTCCGCCACCCAGACGGGCCCTTCGAGGAACGAGAATCCACTCCGGATCTTCGTCGCCGTCATGGAGCTTGCCGGCAGCGGTGAGCCGTAGCCGGCCCCCGCCGGGCAGGCGCCGGGCGGTGTGCCGGGCGGATTGGCGAGCGCGGCGCCGGCTGCGGCGTGAGCGTCGGCCTGGACGGCACGCGGCTGTCCGGCAGGTGCTGCGGCTGCCCCGGCGGGCACCGCTGCGGCGCTGAGCGCGAGGCACAGACCGGCCAGCGGGGCCATGGTTGGACGCCAGTTCATCGGAGACTCCAATCGACATCGGCCGGTCGTGGAGACCGGCGGTCGACGGCGTGCGTGGTCGCGGGGGCGGCGCGGCGTGGGCACTGGCCATCGGCGTGGTGTCATCAGCATAGACACAAGTCGATGCACTGTCCCGTCGAGCCCGTGCCGGATGCCCGGCCGAGGATCCCGACGATCGGGGTCGGCGCTGGTCAGACGGCGTCGCGGGCCGGCGATTCCGGGCCGTCGTCGCACCAGGTGACGGTGGTCAGCCGGTCACCGAGCAGCCGACGCGCCCGGGCGACGCGTCGCAGGTCGGCGTTGACCAGCACCGCCCGCTCCGCCGCGTCGAGGATCGGCAGATCCGACAGCGAGTCGCTGTAGGCCATCCGCCAGGGCGGCCGCACTCCCCGGGCGGCCAGCTGCACCAGCTTGGTCGCCCCGTGGTTGTGCACGAGCAGCTTCGGCCCGTCGAGCTGCGAGGCCACCAGTTCGACAGCGGAGAGGCCGATCGTGTCGAGCACCGCACGCGCCAGGGTGTGTTCACACGCGGTGACCACGACGACCCGGTCACCCGCGGCGAGGTGAGCCTGGACCGTCCGCAGACCGGGAGCGATGATCCGCCCTGGTGCCGTGCCGAGGTCCGCGCCGAACCGCCCGAGTTCGGTCCGCAACCGTTCCGCGCTCCGGCCCCACAAGCCGACCCAGCTCATCCACCCGGCCACCCGCAGACGCCACGCGGGGACGGCGGCGACGGGTGCGAGGAGGACGAGCAGGACGACGGCGAGCGGCAGTCGCGCACCCGCGAAGGCGACGCGTCGCAGGAACAGGGCGAACGCGTCCCCGCGCACGAGCACCCCGTCGAAGTCGAACAGGACGGTGGGGGCGGAGGCAGCCCTCGCCGGGCCGGTGGGCGTGGACATCCCGCGTCAGGTGGCGGCGGACGGTCGAGGAGCCCCGACGCCCACCGCACTGGCGATCAAAAGCACCACCGCCGGCAGGAACGCCACGCCGATGCCCAGCCCGAGCAGCAGCCCCCACCCGGTGATGCCCAGCGCGGCCACCACGTCGGCGACCCCGGTCAGCCGACCGGCCCACTGCGCGAGAACCGGCAGCAGCGCGGCGACGACGGGCACGCCGAGCAGATAGGCGGCTGCGGCCCCGGAATCGTCAACCGTGTACGGGGTCAGCGCGGCGGCGACCAGCACCGTGATCGCCAGGGCCGACCAGCGGGCTACCCGCCGACCGTCGGGCGGTCGGCGGACCAGCACCGCGACGCCGACGAGCAGGACAGCGGCGATTGCGCCGCCGGTCACCGCACCGATCATCATGTCCTCCCCGACCGCAGGTGGCCCCTCATCGACGGTAACAAGCGCACGCAGCGCGACGACGTCCCCCGCTGTCGGCCGAACAGGTACGAAACGCGGCGGACTAGGCTTCGGCCATGAGTGGTGTGCTCAGCGGTGCCCGGGACTCGGCGAACCCCCTCCGCCAGCTCACGATCGGCCAGCTGCGGCAGCGGACCAGCCTCAAGTGGCAGGAGTACCCCGACGACGTGCTGCCGCTCTGGGTGGCGGAGATGGACGTGCCGCTGGCCGAACCGGTGGCGCGGGCGATCACCGACGCCGTCGCGCGCGGCGACACCGGCTACACCACCGGCACGGCGTACCCGCAGGCACTGGCCGAGTTCGCCCACCGTCGGTGGGGTTGGGACGGCCTGGCCGTGGAACGCACCGCACTGGTGCCCGACGTGATGCACGGCGTCGTCGAGGCGTTGCGGCTGGTCACCGACGTCGGAGACGCGGTGGTCGTCAACTGCCCGGTCTACCCGCCGTTCTACGAGTTCGTCACGCACGCCGGCCGCCGGATCGTCGAGGCCCCGCTCGGCGAGGATCTGCGACTCGACCTCGGCGCCCTGAAGGACGCGTTCGGGCAGGCTCGGGCCGGTGGCCGGCCCGCCGCGTACCTGCTGTGCAACCCCCACAACCCGACCGGCGTCCTGCACACCGCGACCGAGTTGGCCGCCGTCGCCGGTCTCGCCGACCAGCACGGGGTACGAGTCGTCGCCGACGAGATCCACGCCCCGGTGGTGCTCGGGGGAGCGCGGTTCACGCCGTACCTCTCGGTGCCCGGAGCGGAGGACGGCCTGTCGCTGATGTCCGCCTCCAAGGGGTGGAACCTGGCCGGTCTGCGCGGCGCGATGCTCATCGCCGGCCCGGCGGCGGCGGGAGATCTCGCCCGGGTTCCGTTCGAGGCCAGCGTCAGCACCAGCCACCTCGGCGTGATCGCCCACACCGCCGCCTTCCGCGACGGCGGCGAGTGGCTCGACGCGGTGTTGACCGGCCTGGACGACAACCGTCGACTCCTCGCGGCGCTGCTCGCCGAGCACCTGCCGGCCGTCCGGTACCAACCCGGCCAGGCCACCTACCTCGCCTGGCTCGACTGTCGGGCCCTGGGCCTCGGCGACGACCCCGCCGGCGTGTTCCTCGACCGGGGCCGGGTGGCGCTCAACCCCGGTACGGCCTTCGGCACCGGCGGCGGCGGGCATGTGCGGCTGAACCTGGCGACCGCACCGGAACTGATCACCGAGGCGGTACGCCGGATGGCCGCCGCCGTCGCCTGAGGGCTGGACGCGCGCGCCGCCGCGGCACGCGATCGACGGTTGCCAGCCGATCCGTTTGCTCAGAAGCTGTATGGCAAGTCTTCAGCAACGCATCGATCGAACGCCATGGTCGCCGGAGATGGTTGTCCTCCAGCCCCGCAGAGGAGACCCGGCGGCCTCCGACGTCGACATCGATCACGTGGTGCCCCTGGCGGAGGCGTGGCGCTCCGGCGCGAGCTTGTGGACGACCAGCCGTCGGCAGAGCTTCGCCTACGACCTGAGCCGGCCGCAGTTGATCGCGGTAACGGACAACGTCAACCAGTCCAAGGGCGACCAGGACCCGTCCACCTGGCAGCCGCCGCTGTCGTCGTACCGGTGCACCCACAGCAAGATGTGGATCACCGTGAAGTACAGCTGGGGCCTGACGTTGCCGTCGTCGGAGAAGTCCGCCCTGCAGAGCATGCTCAACACCTGTAGCTCCTGAGCGCGACCACGCCCGGCGGCGCGTCCTGACGACGTGCCGCCGGGGCCTGGCGGTGTGCGGTTGCTCCGTACGATCGTCACGTGCGTCCCGGTGGGCAGACTCGCGCCGATGTGCCTCAGTGGGACATCGCCGTCCCGACGCGGCCGGGTCGGCTGCCGGGCACCACCATGGCGGGGTTCAGCGACCGGGCCAACACTTTCGTCGACGTCGAGGTGATCCCCCACCCGGGTGTCACTGTGGTCTTCGACCTCGGCGACCTTCCGCTGGTCATCGATGACGGCAACGGGCAGGAACGGCGGGGGCCCGTCGTCGCGGGGCTCGCCCCCAACCGTGTCCGCGGGCAGGGCCAGCCGGGCAGCTTCGCGTGTCTTCAGGTGCGGATGTCGCCGGTGGTGGCGCATGCGGTCCTCGGTGCCGCGTCCGAGGTGAGCGGAGCCGTGCTCGACCTCGACGATCTCTGGGGACGCGACGCCCTGCGGACCCAGGAACGGCTGCGCGCCGCCACGTCGTGGGAGGACCGGTTCACGGTCGCCGAGGCCGCGTTGGCGCGACGTCACGACGCGGGACGCGCTGTCGATCCGGAGGTCGCCTTCTCCTGGGCACGGATGGTGGACAGCCGAGGGCAGCTGCGGATCGACCGGCTGGCCGCCGAGGTCGGATGGAGCCGTAAGCGGTTGTGGTCACGCTTCCGGTCGCAGATCGGCGTCACCCCCAAGCGGGCCGCTCAGCTCATCCGGTTCGACCACGCCGCGCATCTCCTCGCCGCCGGTCACACCCCCGCCGCGGTGGCGGCGGACAGCGGCTACGCGGACCAGTCCCACCTTCATCGGGACGTCACGACGTTCACCGGATCGACGCCCGCGCAGGTCGCCAGGGCGCCGTTCCTCGCCGTCGACGACGTCGCGTGGCCGGCCCGGCGCTGACGCACTCGCGCAGAGCCGATGGCTGACCGGCCGGGAACATTCGTCCAAGCCACCCGAGGGCACGGACTGTGACAGTGAGCCCCCAGCGTCGGCACGCCCAGGAGGGACTCATGAGAACCACGGCTCCACTCGGCACCCGTCTGCTCAGGGACACGCAGGACTGGGAAGCCATGAGCGACGACCAGGTGATCCTCGCGCGGGACAGGGCCAACCGGGCGGCGACGTCCCGAGCCGCCTGGGTCGTCACCGGCCGTGTCGACCGTCGCGCCCAGGTTTCGGAGGAGACTATCGACCTTCCGGGCCGCCGTCTGGTGCTGCGCGTCCACCGACCGAAGGCCGCCGGCCGGGACCTGCCGCTGATCGTGTCCTTCCACGGTGGGGGTTTCATCGCGGGGACGGCGGCGCAGAACGACTGGCTCAACAGTCACCTCGCGGCCCGATGCCCGGCCGTGGTGGTGTCGGTGGAATACCGCCTCGCCCCGGAGCACCCGCTGCCCCATCCGATCGAGGACGGCTACGACACCCTCGTCCGGCTCGTCGAACACCCCGCCGCCTGGGGTGTCGACCCGGGCGCCGTCGCGGTCATGGGGGAGAGCGCCGGCGGCACGATCGCCGCGCTCATCGCCCACCGCGCGGCCAAGGACGGTCCGCCGCTCGTCGCCCAGGTGCTGAACTACCCGGTCACCGACTGGACCGACACCATGACCGGGTACCCGTCGATCGACGAGAACGCCGACAACCCCACACTGCCGCTGTCCCGGTTGCGCGCGGCCCGACGGTTGAGCGTCCCGTCGACCCTCGACCCGCGCGGGGTGTCACCCCTCATGGTCGACACCCTTGCGGGACTGCCACCGGCACTCGTCGTCACGGCCGGGCTGGATCCGTTGGCCGACCACGGACGACATTACGTCGAGCGGCTCCGCCAAGGCGGCACCGATGCTCGCCTGACCTGCCACCCGAGAGCCGTCCACACCTTCCTGAGCATCCCCGGTCTGGTGCCGGCGGCCCGACCGGCGCGACGCGACATCCTGACCTTCCTGAGACGTTACCTCCACCCGGCCCAGCGGCGAGAATAGGAAGAGTGGCACCTTTCTTCGTCCTGCACCACCACCGCACACCACGACCGCACTTCGACCTGCGGTTGGAGGAGAGCGGAGTGCTGCGCTCCTGGGCGGTGCCTCGGGGCCTGCCGGACAACCCGAACGACAACCGGCTCGCGATCGCGGTGCCCGACCACGACCTCGATCACCTCACCTACGAGGACGCCGACAAGTCGATCGCCGACATCGGCACCTGGGAGGAGCACGACCGGACCGACCGTCGGATGCTGTTCACGTTGCACGGTCGTACCGGCCGACGGCGTTACGCGCTGATCCGTGCCGGCGAGAGGTGGCTGCTCCACCTGACGAAGGAGCAGCCACCGGACGACCGCGGATAGCCGGCGGGGGTGCGACTCAGCCCATCGCCGCCGCGAGGTCGGCGGCGGCCTCGTCGGGGAAATGAGCGAGGCAGGCTGTGCCTACTGGCCCACGTCTTCCCTGACGTAGACGCCCCGACCGGGCACACCGACCACCAAGTTCTGGAACTCCAGCACCCGAATACCCTTCTGGACCGTGGTCACCGCAATGCTGTACAGCTTCGACAGTTCGGCATAGGACGGAAGCTTGCTACCCGGTGGGTATTCGCCGCTCCTGATGCGGGCAGCCAGGTCGTCGGCCATCTGACGGTAGCCGCCGGTCGGTATCGGCATGTCGGTTTCCTTCGGTTCGGGCGACCCCATTCGATCATGATCACGAAACAGCCTCAACGCCGACGTTCCCTTAGACGCCTGGGGCGTCTAAGGTGTCTAGGTGGCCGTTTGTGGTGGCAGGACGCGCTCGGAAAGCGGCAGAAGAGGTGGAAAATCATGGCGAACCGTCGAAGGCGCCGCCGTCCAGGACGGCGAAGCCTCCCTGCGGGGCGTGCGTCCGCGCGCGGCCCGGCGGCCTGTGGGTGCTCCGTCAAGAGGGCTGGTCCGGTGCGGAGGGCCCAGACCAGTGGGCGGGCCGTTGATCACCTTGGGATTGCTCGGCTGTCCGCGGCCAGGTCTCAGGCTTGCCGATCGGATGGAGGTCGCGGTGTCGATCGATGAGCCGGTCTCCAGAGCCACGGAGTTGTTCATGGTGAAGCGGATACTCGATACGCATTGGACTCGTGCGCTTGACCAGCCGTGGCGTGTCGGTGGGTGCTTGGAGTGCCGAGGTCGCAACGATTGCCCGCAGCTTGATTGGGCGATCGAGTTGACCGCCGAAGTGGCCGCGTTGATGTTGCGAAAGGGCTGATCGGGGAACGGGGCTTGTTGCAGGTCCGTGACCCGCCGTGGCAGGAGCCCGGCCGCCGAGTTAGGGGTGGGCCGGCGGAGGGCTGTTCCGTAGATTCAGCTGCGGTTGCGTCCGTGCGGCCGCGAGGGGGCTGGCCATGCTGTTGCCGTCGTTGTCCGGAGATGGGCCCGACCGTGCGGACGCCGTGAGCGTCGATGGCCACGGCACCTCCCGGGAAGCATTGCGGGCCGGCGCGGGCGCGGTGGCCGCCGACATCGCCGGGGCCGCGACGGTGGCGGTGCTCGCCAGCCCGGGTGTGCCGACCGTGGCCGCGATCGTCGGTGGTCTGCTGTCCGGGGTGGCGGTGGTTCCGGTGCCGCCGGATACCGGCGCGGCCGAGCTCGCCCACGTGCTCACCGACTCCGGGGCCGAGCTGCTGCTGGCCGGTGAGCCGGAGGCGCCGGTGCTGGTGGACTGTCCGATCCCGGTGCTGCCTGTCGACGTCACCCGACGCGGTGAGCTGTCGAGCGTCGACCCCGACCCGTCCACGACCGGGCTGATCCTCTACACCAGCGGCACCACCGGCCCACCGAAGGGCGTCCTGCTCAGTCACGCCGCGATCCGGGCCGGGATCGACGCCGTGGTGCACGCCTGGGACTGGACCGACGAGGACGTCCTCGTGCAGGGGTTGCCGCTCTATCACGTACACGGCCTGATCCTGGGTCTGCTGGGGCCGCTGCGTGTCGGCTCGCCGCTGGTGCACACCCGGCGTCCGACGCCGGGCCGGTACGCCGCCGCGCGAGGGTCGATGTACTTCGGGGTTCCCACGGTGTGGGGCCGGGTCTGCGCCGAGCCGGCCGCCGCCCGCGCGCTGTCCGCGGCCCGGCTGCTGGTCTCCGGCAGCGCGCCGCTGCCCGCGCCGGTCTTCGCCGGGTTGGAGGCGCTGACCGGGCACCGGCCCGTCGAGCGGTACGGGATGACCGAGACGCTGATCACGCTCAGTACGCGGGCGGACGGCCCACGACGGGTCGGCTCGGTCGGGGGTCCGGTACGCGGCGTGCAGGCCCGGCTCGTCGACGACGCGGGTGCGTCGGTGCCGGCCGACGGGTCGACCTTCGGTGCGCTGCAGATCCGTGGCGCGACGCTGTTCGACGGCTATCTGCACCTGCCCGAGAAGACCGCCGAGACGTTCACCGTTGACGGCTGGTTCCGCACGGGTGACGTGGCGACTGTCGACGAGGCGGGGGACTTCCGCATCGTCGGGCGGGCCAGTGCCGACATCATCAAGAGCGGCGGGTACCGGATCGGCGCCGGTGAGATCGAGGACTGCCTGCTCACCCACCCGCAGGTGCGCGAGGTGGCGGTGGTCGGTGCGCCGCACGCCGATCTGGGGCAGGAGGTGGTCGCGTTCATCGTCGGCGAGGAGTCGCTGGCCGCCCGGTCGTTGGTGACCTATGTGGAGAAGCGATTGTCCCGGCACAAGCGACCGCGCCACGTGCACGTGGTGGAATCATTGCCGCGCAATGCCCTGGGCAAGGTGCAGAAGGCAACTTTACTGTCGCTGTTGGAATCCGGGACCTTGCCGGGCGGTGTCTGACGTATGTCATTCCCGTGACCGCCTAGCCGAAAGGTGGAGTTTTGGCTGGGACATTCGGGCATCTAAGTGCCTCTCGTGTTTTCGACCCGTGGTGACTGCTCGTAGTCTCTAGACGAACACGGGGGGTGAGTCGTGTATCTAGATGTCTCGATCTCCGGACCGCTCAGGCCACGGTCGAGAAGCGCGATCGGTAGCCGGCCGGGGGGCTGGCACCGAGCGACGACGGCGATGTCGCGTCACCGCGGGGGAGGTGCGCGTGGAGGTACGGGTTCTGGGGCCGCTTGAGGTTCTGGTCGACGACAGACGGCTGGATCTGGGTGGGCACCGCCAACAGATCGTGTTCGCCAGCCTCGCACTGGAGGCCAACCGGGTGGTCCCGGTGGGGCGCCTGATGGAGGCCATCTACGGCGACGACCTGCCCAGCACCTCCCGTGCCCAGGTGCAGATCTGCGTCTCGGCGCTGCGACGGTTGTTCAACACCCACGACTACCCGGACACCATCGTCACCCGGTCCCAGGGCTATCTGCTCCGGGTCACGGAGGGCGCCCTGGACCTCGACCGGTTCGTCAGTCTCGTCGAGAGCGGCCGGCGGGCCCGTTCCGCCCAGAACATCGACGAGGCGGTCCGAAACATTCGCGCCGCCCTCGCCCTCTGGCGTGGCCGCGCCCTCTACGGGCTGGAGAGTCGGCTGGTCCAGTCGGCCGCCAACCGCCTCGACGAGCGGCGGATCAACCTCCACGAGGACTGCGTCGAACTCGAACTGGAACTCGGCCGGCACCGCGATCTCATTCCGGAACTCTCCGACCTGGTCGAACAGCACCCACTGCGGGAACGGCTACGGGGGCAGCTGATGCTCGCCCTGTACCGGTCCGGCCGCCAGGCCGAGGCCCTGGAGGTCTACCGGCAGGCCCGCCGCACGATGATCGACGAGCTGGGTCTCGAACCGAACCAGTGGCTCCAACAGCTGGAACACGCGATCCTCACCTCGGACGAGGAACTCGCCGCACCGGTCTCGCCCGCGCCGCCCGCCCCCGCGCCGCTGCCACCGGTCGCACCGGCGCTCGTCGTCGCGCCGGTGGACGATCTCCCCGTCGGCGCGATCAGCCCGCCGGTGATCGTCGCCCCCACCGAACCGGTCGTCCCGGCCACCGTGCCGTGCCTGCTCCCCACCGACATCGCCGACTTCACCGGCCGGTCCAAGCAGATCGACGTCATCGAGCAGCAACTGTTGATGGCGGCCGAGAGCCCGACGCAGTTCGCTGTGCCGATCGTGGTGGCCGCCGGCAAGCCGGGCATCGGCAAGACCACCCTCGCCGTGCACGTGTCGCACCGCGCGGCGACCCGGTACCCGGACGGGCAGCTCTTCGCGGACATGCACGGCCGCAGTCCCCAGCGGGTCGGCCCGATGCAGGTGTTGGAACGCTTCCTGCGGACCCTCGGCGTCCCCGGCACCGCGATGCCCGAGGTGCTGGAGGAACGCGCCGAGCTCTACCGGGACCTGCTCTCCGACCGCCGGATGCTCATCGTGCTGGACAACGTGGCCGGTGAGAGCCAGGTGCTGCCCCTGCTGCCCGGCACCCCCCACTCGGCCGTGCTGGTCACCAGCCGCAGCCGGCTGGCCGGCCTGCCCGGGGCGATCCACCTCGACGTCGACGTCTTCGACGAGGAACACTCGCTCGAACTGCTGGCGCACGTCGCCGGACGGGAACGGATCGAGCAGGAGCCCGAAGCAGCCGCCCAACTCGCCTTTCTGTGCGGGAACCTGCCGCTGGCCCTGCGGATCGCCGGCGCTCGGCTGTCGGCACGGCAGCACTGGACGGTCGAGCATCTCGTCGAGCGGCTCGACAACGAGGCGCGGCGCCTGGACGAGCTGAAACACAGCGGGATGGGCATCAGGGCCAGCATCTCGCTCACCTACGACAGCCTCACCGAGGAGGCCCGCCGGCTCTTCCGTCGGCTCGCCGTCCTCGACGTGCCGTCGTTCTCCGGCTGGGTCAGCGCCGCACTGCTCGACGAGCCGGTGATGGACGCCCAGGACCTGCTGGACGACCTCGCCGAGGCGCAACTCGTGGAGAGCACGAGCATGGGGCCAGGCCAGGTCCCGCAGTACCGCTTCCACGACCTGATCCGGGTCTTCGCCCGGGAACGCCTCGCCGCCGAGGAGAGCGTCGCCGACCGCAACGCCGCGCTGTGCCGGGTGCTCGGCGCCCTGCTGTTCCTCGCCGAGGCCGCCCACTGCGGCCTGCACGGCGGCCCCTACTTCGTCCTCAGCAGCGACGCCACCCGCTGGCCGTTGCCGCAACGACTGACCGAGCAGCTGGTCGCCCGTCCGCTGAGCTGGTTCGAACGGGAGCGGCACTCGCTCGTCGCCGGGGTCCGCCAGGCCGCGCAGGCCGGCGTCACCGACCTGTGTTGGACACTCGCCCACATCGCGGTGACCCTCTTCGAGCCCCGCATCTACCTCAACGACTGGCGGGAGACCCACCGGATCGCGCTCGCGGCCAGCAAGGCGGCGGGTGACGAGCGGGGGCAGGCCGCCATGCTCTACTCCAACGGCTCGCTGTTCCTCGCCGAGCAGAGATTCGACGAGGCGCGCCGCGACCTGGAGGCGGCCGGGGTGATCTTCCGCGGCCTCGACGACGAGCAGGGGCTGGCGTTGGTCACCCGGCAGATCGCGTTCGCCGACCGGATCCGAGGGGACCTGCCGGCCGCCGCCACCCGCTACGAGCACGCGTTGAACAGCTTCCGACGCAGCGGCGACCTGGGCGCAGCGGCCTACGTCCTGCACAGTCTGGCGCAGGTGCACATGGAGAGCGGACATCCGCAGGACGCGTTGGCCATCCTGCCCGAGGCGCTGGTGATGAGCCGCAGCGCCCGCAGTCGCCGGGTGGAGGCCCAGGTGCTGCACCGCATGGGCGACACCCACCTGAACACCGGGGACCCGCACGCGGCGGCCACTGCCTTCGCCGAGGCGTTGGCGGTGGTGCAGGACATCGGCGACCCGGTCGGTGAGGCGTACGCGCTGCACGGGTTGGGCGTGGCGCACATGACCGCCGGTGATCTGTGCGCCGCCGAAACGGCGTTGCAGAGCGCCCTGGGCCTGGCGAGCACGGCCGGGGAACGACTCATCGAGGCGCGGGTGTCGCTGGCGTTGGGCGAACTCGCCCTCGAACGGGGCAGTGCGACACAGGCGGTGGTGCACCTGCACCGGGCACTGGGACTGTTCCGGGGCATCCGCGCGCCGAAGTTCGAACAGCGGGTGCTGACCAAGCTGACGGAGGCGTACGTGGCGGCCGGTGGCCGGGAACATCCGGCGGCTACGGCGGCCGAACCGGTGCGGGACAACGTGGTTCCGCTGGTGCGTCAACCTCGGCAGCAGCGGCCGGATCGCACGGGCAGCGGTTCCTCGGTGGTGCAGGGACTTCGTCAGGGCTGAAACTCGGGTGCGGCCGGCCGGCTCGTCAGCCGTACCGGGCTCCCGGGACGTGTGCCCGGTGGCCGTTGATCAGATGGCCCGCCGGAGACCCACGTGGTGCTCCGTCAGCCCCAGGGCTGGCTGGGGGAGGCGGTCGTGCTCGGGGTGGGGGTGGCCGCCGGCGCCGGGGTGCTACCACTGGCGTCCTCGGCGTGTGCGGCGGTCGCTCCGAACATCCCGACGGTGACGGCGGCGGCGGCGAGAGCGATGGCGATGCGGGCCTTGACGGTGAGCGAGACGTTGCTACGCATGGCGATGTTCCTCCAGGTGAGGGGGTTTTCGTTCCGCCGTGTTCGGCGATGTCACCAACGTAGGAACGAGCCCCATCCCCCGGTTATCTGTTCGCCTGCCACCCCCTATCACCGCTATCGGATAGCGACCGATAGCCGGCGATAGAACGGCGAAGGCCATCCGATAGCCAACCGGCGCAGTCTTCTGCCCTAGGCCGGGAATCCGGCAACCAACCGTCGCCGGCTCGCACCGCGGGTCACCGCGACGGGACCGACTGGCAGGTGACAACACATGAGTGTTTCGGCGCAAGCTTTGGACGGAGTGTTCGGCCGCCCGGCGGCGGGCATCCGGGCGCGATTGGAACGCGCTGACGACGGTGGCTGGAAGCCGGTCGCCGACGCGGAGTCCGACCCCGACGGCCACATCGACGACTGGGCGGCAGAGCTCCTGGAGAGGGGCCCGTACCGGATCGTCTTCGACAGCGACCACTACTTCTCCGGCCTCGGCGTCAGCGCCGCGTACCCGGAGATCGCTGTCACCTTCCGAGTCCAGGACGAGTCCGACACCTGTCAGGTCCAGGTGCTCCTCACTCCCTACTCGTACTCGATGTACTTCGGCACCCGCGGATGAGTCAGGTGGCGGCCGGGCCACACGCGCCGGCTCCGTACAGCGAGGAAAGGAATCCATCGTGAACCCGAGTCGACGTTCCGCCGGCCGCTACCTGCCCTCCGCCCCGGTGAGCCTGCCGGACCGGAGGTGGCCGAGCCGTACGGTCACCACCGCGCCCCGGTGGCTCTCCACCGACCTGCGCGACGGCAACCAGTCGTTGGCCAACCCGATGAGCCCGGCCCGGAAACTGGCCATGTTCCGGTTGCTCGTGGAGATGGGCTACCAGGAGATCGAGGTCGGTTTCCCGGTCGCGAGCCAGGACGACCACGACTTCGTCCGGCTGCTGATCGAGGACGACCTGATCCCGGACGACGTCTGCATCACGGTGCTGACCCAGGCCCGCGACGAGCTGATCCGGCGCACCGTGGAGAGCCTGGCCGGCGCGCCGAGGGCACGCATCCACATCTACAACGCGACCTCACCGCTGTTCCGCCGGGTCGTCTTCGGCATGACGCGCGCCGAGTGCCTCGACCTCGCGGTCCAGGGGACGCGCCTGATGATGAAGTACGCGGACCGCACCCTGGCCGGCACCGACCTGCGCTACCAGTACTCGCCCGAGCTGTTCAACGACACCGAGCTGGAGTTCTCCCTCGAGGTCTGCGAAGCGGTCATGGACGTGTGGCAGCCGGAGACGGACCGGCCGATCATCCTGAACTTCCCGACCACCGTCGAGCGGACCATGCCGAACGTGTTCGCCGACCAGATCGAGTGGCTGGACCGCAACCTGTCCCGCCGCGAGCACGTGTGCCTCTCGGTGCACCCGCACAACGACCGGGGCACCGGTGTCGCCTCCGCGGAGCTGGCGACCCTCGCCGGCGCGCAGCGGATCGAAGGCTGCCTGTTCGGCAACGGCGAGCGGGCCGGCAACGTCTGCCTGGTCACGCTCGGGCTCAACCTCTACACCCAGGGCATCGACCCGGGCATCGACTTCTCCGACATCAACCGGATCCGGCGGACCGTCGAGTACTGCAACGAACTCCCGGTGCACCCGCGCCACCCGTACGGCGGGGACCTGGCCTACACGGCGTTCTCCGGCTCGCACCAGGACGCCATCAAGAAGGGCTTCGACGAGCGCGCCCGGGCCGCGATGGCGATCGGCGCGTCCGTCGACGACCTGCCCTGGGAGGTGCCGTACCTTCCGCTGGACCCGGAGGACGTCGGCCGCACCTACGAGACCGTGGTCCGGATCAACAGCCAGTCCGGTAAGGGCGGCGTCGCGTACGTGCTGGCCAGCCGGCACGGCATGCTCCTGCCGCGCGACCTGCAACTGGAGTTCGCCGCAGTGGTGCAGGCGCAGGCCGACGCCGCCGGGGCGGAGATCTCACCGGCCCGCATCGGGGAGCTGTTCCTCCAGGAGTACGTCGTGCAGCGCCCGCTGTCGGTGCCGCTGCGCTTCCGCGACATGGTCGACACCGAGCTGCACGTCGGGGGCGGCGGCTTCACCGTCGGCGCCGCCCGGGCCGACGCCGTCGAGCAGATCCGCACCACGATGCTGTCCTGGGGGATCGACGTACGCGCCGTGCACCGCACCGGGGTCGGCGCGGTCAGCGAGCGCGACGACGTGGTCGTGTACGCCGAGTGTCGACTCGGCACCCGTACCGTCTGGGGCGTCGGCATCGACGCGGGGCCGGACACCGCCGCCTTCGCCGCCGTCCGCGCGGCCCTCAGCCGCGCGCTGCGCTCCGGCACCGCCCTGGAGACCGTCGGGGACCTCGACGCCCCCGTGATGCACCCCGCGCCACCCCTGCTGCGCCCGGTCCTGGCCGGCGCCGCCGGCCTCGACCTGGCCGGCACCGTCGGCCTCGACCGGGCCGGCTGAACACCGTTCGAGGCCGTTCACCATTTCAGACCTGGGGGAAATCCACATGGGACTCGTAGAGAGAGACAAGGCGGTGACAGCCCTGGAGGGCCTGCTCACCGAGGCGGTCGCGGGCCGTGGCCGGGTGGCGATGATCACCGGTACCGTCGGCACCGGCAAGAGCGAACTCCTGCACACCCTGGCCGACCGGGCCGTCGACTTCGGTGCCCTGGCGGTCACCGCGAGCGGCGCCCACGCCGAGCGCAACCTGCCCCTGGCGCTGCTCAGCCAGCTCTTTCACGACGCGCCCCTGCAGGACCGCGAGCGTGAGCGGGCGATGAGCCTGCTGCACGAGGGCACCGTCGCGGCCCTGGCCGCCGACAACCGGGACGACAACGAGCACATCGACGTGCAGATCGTGCACGGGCTCTGCACCATCCTGCTGGAACTGGCCGAACGCTATCCGCTGGCGCTGCTCGTCGACGACGTGCACCACGCCGACCGCGCCTCGGTGGTCTGCCTGGCGTACCTGGCGCGGCGCGCCCGGTTCGCGCCGGTCCTGGTCGCCTTCACCCAGACCGAGTTCGGGCGCAGCGCCGACCCGTCCTGGCAGGCGGAGCTGCTGCGTCCGGGGCACGGAAGCCGGATCAAGCTGACACCGCTCACCGGCCTCGGCGTGCAGCAGTTCGCCGCCGAGACGGTCGGCGCGGAGGTCGCCGAACGGCTGGGCGGCCAGTGGTACCAGCTCACCGGCGGCAACCCGCTCCTGGTCAACGGCCTGCTGGAGGACTACCAGGCCGCGACCGAGGAGACCGGCACCGAGCCGGACGAGGTGGTGGTGGGGGAGCGGTACGCCCAGGCCGTCGTGTCCTGTCTGCGCCGTGGCGAACCGCAGCTGCTGGAGGTCGCTCGCGGGGTGGCGGTGCTCGCCGACACCGAGGCGCTCGACCGGCTCCTGCGTACCGACGCCGGGGTGGTCGCGCAGGCCATGCGGGCGCTGACCACGGCCGGCATCTTCACCCTCGGCGGGTTCCGGCACCCGGTGGCCGCGGCCGCCGTGCTCGCCGGGTTCGACCAGGACGAGCGGGCGGAGCTGCACCGACGCGCGGCGGTGCTCGCCTACGACGGCGGGGCGTCGGCGCGGGTCGTGGCCGAGCACCTGCTGGGCGCCAAGGAGGCCGGCGAGGCGTGGGGAGTGGCGGCGCTGGAGGACGCCGCCCGGCAGGCCCTGCGGGAGGGCCAGGTGGAGTCGGCCGTCAGCTACCTCAAGCTGGCCTGGCGGGCCTGCACCGACGAACGGCAGAAAATCAAGATCATGACCACTCTGGTACGCGCCGAGTGGCGGGTCAACCCCAGCACCTCCAGCAGTTACCTGCCCGAACTCGCCGGCGCACTGGACAAGGGTTTCCTCCAGGGCAGCGACGCGGTGATCCTGGCCAAGGCGCTGCTGTGGCACGGGCAGCTCGCCGAGGCGGAGGTGATCCTGGAGCACCTCGCCGCCACCGGAGTGGACCTCGACCCGGCCGCCGCCGGCGAACTGGCCATGACCCGGCCCTGGCTGCGCTGCTCGTTCACGCCACTGGCCCAGCACTTCCGGCCGGCGCCGGTGACCGTCACCACGGTCTCGGCGAGCCGTCGCCTGGAGGCGGCCAACGCACTGTCCACGGTGCTCAGCGCCACCCCGTCGGAGAACGTGGCAGTCGTCGTCGAACGCATCCTGCGCAGCTCCCGGCTCGACGAGATGAGCCTGGACACCGTGGAGAGCGCCCTGCTCACCCTCACCTACGGGGGGCACGCCGAACAGGCGGCGCCCTGGTGCGACCTGTTCATCGAGGAGGCGCACACCCGGCGGGCCCCCAGCCGGCAGGCCCGTCTCGCCGCGATCCGGGCAGAGGTCGCGCTCCGGCTCGGTGACCTGCCCGGCGCGGCCCGGCACGCCCGCCTGGCCCTGGAGATCATGCCGCCGAGCAGTTGGGGTGTGGGCGTCGGCGTGCCGCTGGCCAGCCTCGTCACGGCCTGCACCGCGATGGGTCGCTTCGACGAGGTGTCCGAGTGGCTGGACCAGCCGGTTCCGGAGACCATGTTCCAGACCCGGTACGGGCTGCACTACCTGCACGCCCGTGGTCGCTACAGCATGGCGACCGGCCACCTGCCGCTCGCGCTCCGGGACTTCCAGAAGTGCGGTGAACTGATGACCACCTGGGAGTTGGACGCGCCGGGCCTGGTCGCCTGGCGCACCGACGCCGCCGAGACCCTGCTGCGGATGGGACGCCCCGACCAGGCCCGCCGGCTCATCGAGGACCAGTTGGGGCGGTGCGGCAAGGACATGCCGCGCGTCCACGGCTCCGCGCTGCGCCTGCTCGCCGCGACCAGCCAGCTGCGGCACCGACCGATGCTGCTGCGGCAGGCGGCCGACCTGTTGCAGTCCGGCGCCGACCGGTACGAGCACTCCCGGGTGCTCGTCGACCTGACCGAGGCGTACCACGCGCTCGGTGAGTCGCGGCGCGCGGGAATGATCGGCCGGCGGGCGCGGGCACTGGCGGAGGAGTGCGACGCGCAGCCTCTGCTGCGCCGGCTCTCGCGGGACATCGGCTGGGACGACAGGGAAACCGCCGCGGCGCAGCCCAGCGTCACCGGCAGTGCCGCGATGCTCAGCGACGCCGAACGCCGGGTGGCCGCCCTGGCGGCGATCGGCTACACCAACCGGGAGATCTCCGACAAGCTCTATATCACTGTGAGCACCGTGGAGCAGCACCTGACGCGCATCTACCGCAAGCTCGGCGTGGTGGGGCGTACCGACCTGCCGGCGCACCTCGAACTCGACCTGTCCGCGACCGTCTGACCCCGCGTACCCCGGCCCCGCACCGCGTCACCGCGCGGTCGGGGCCGCGGTGTGTGTGGGCGATGCGCGCGGGCCGTCGGTGTGCGGGCCGCGCAGGAGGGGTCGCCGGTCGGCGGAGGTCAGGACGGCTCGGGCGCGGGAAGGATGACCCGCAGCGGGTCACCGTGCCGGCCGTACAGGTCCTGTTCGCGGGGGTAGCCGAGGGAGACCTCCTCGAAACGGACGCCGTCCTCCACCGTCGTCCGGGGGATGTGCAGATGGCCGTAGACCACCACCGCCGCCCGGTGGTCCAGGTGCCACGTCGCGGTGCCGGTGGTGCCGCACCACTGGGCGAACTGCGGGTAGCGCAGCACCCACGTCGGCTCCCGGGTCAACGGGAAGTGGTTGACCAGCACCGTCGGCAGCCCCGGGTCGCACTGGGCGAGACGGCGCTCGGTCTCCCGCAGCCGGGCCCGGCACCAGTCGTCAGCTCCCGGGTAGGGGTCCGTGTGCAGCAGGAACTCGTCGGTGCAGACGATCCCGGCCGACTCGGCCCAGTGCCGCGCCTGCTCCTTGGTGGTCCCCGGTGGACGGAACGTGTAGTCGTAGAGCACGAACAGCGGCACCACGACCACCGGGCCGCCGGCCCCACGCCACACCGGGAAGTCGTCCTCGGGTGTGACGACGCCCAGATCGCGGCACCTGCGTACGAGGTCGCGGTAGCGCTGCTCGCCGCGCAGCTGCACCGGGTCGTCGGCGGGCGTCCACAGCTCGTGGTTGCCCGGCACCCAGATCACCGTCGCGAAGCGCTCGGCGAGCAGTGTCAGCGCCCACTGGACATCGGCCATCTTCTCGCCGACGTCGCCGGCGACGATCAGCCAGTCGTCGGCGTGGCCCGGGCGCAGCCCCAGCACTGTCTCCCGGTTGCGGGCATACCCGACGTGCAGATCACTGATCGCCAACAACCTGCCGTGCGGAACCGTACCGGGAGCACTCACACCGCCGATCCTAGGCGCGCACCGGCACCGCCCGAAACGCTCGCGAACCGGTTCTCGGGCAGTCTGAGCTGGGCTACGGGCGCTAGGGGGCCCGCTAAGGGTTGTCCGCGTACAGGCCGCTCTCGATGCTGGTTGCGATAGGCGAATGCCGGTACCAGCGCCGTTTCGAGGATTTCCGCCGACGGTGGGATCCCTGTCGAGAGGAGACCACCGATGATCAAGGCGCGGGGTCTGACCAAGACGTTCCAGATCAACAAGTTCACCGTCGAGGCCGTGCGTGGCATCGACCTCGACGTCTCGTCCGGCGAGATGGTCGGCTTCCTCGGCCCCAACGGGGCGGGCAAGTCCACCACCCTGCGGATGCTGACCACGTTGCTGCGGCCCACCTCCGGCGAGGCCAACATCGGCGGCTGCGACCTGCTCAGCGATCCCGCCGGAGTCCGCAGGTTGATCGGCTACGTCGGCCAGAACTCCTCGGCCGGCGTCGAGTACAAGGTCCGCGAGGAGCTGGTCACCCACGCCCGGTTGCAGGGGCTGTCCGCCTCGGCCGCCCGTACCCGGGTCGGCGAGATGCTGGAGCAGTACGACCTGGCCGGCCTGGAGGACCGCATGATCGGCGCCCTCTCCGGCGGTCAGAAGCGGCGCATCGACATCGTGATGGGGGTGCTGCACCGGCCGCCGGTGGTGTTCTTCGACGAGCCGTCCACCGGACTGGACCCGCAGAGCCGCAGCAACCTGTGGGACCACATCCGCAACCTGCGCCGCGAGCACGAGACGACGGTCTTCCTCACCACCCACTACCTGGACGAGGCCGACAGCCTCTGCGACCGGATCCTCGTCATCGACGGCGGCCGGATCGTCGCCGAAGGCACCGCCGACGAGCTGAAGGCCCAGGTCAACGGGGACCTGGTGACAGTGGAAACCTCCGCACCCGCGCAGACCGCCACCGCCGCCGAACGCCTCGACGGGGCCAAGGAGGTCACCGTCGACGGCACGACGGTGCGGTTCCGCATCGCCCGCGGCGACAGCGTCCTGCCCGGCCTCCTGCGCGAACTCGACCGCAACGACGTCGACGTGTTCTCGGTGCAGACCAGCCGGCCGACACTCGACGACGTGTTCCTGACCGTCACCGGGCGCAGCCTGCGCGACAGCGAGACCGCCCCGGCGATGCCGGGCCTGTGAAGTGAGGATCCCCATGTCGTTCCTGCGAGACACCTGGTTGACGTTCGACCGGGCGGTTCGTCCCGCCCTCCGTAGCCCCGGCACACTGATCGTCGGTGTCGCCGTACCCCTGGTCTACCTGGTCCTGTTCGGGCCGTTGCTCAGCGACACCACCGACGAGAGCGGCCTCAGCTCCTGGCAGTGGTTCGTCCCCGGCATGCTCATCCAGCTCGCCCTGTTCATCACCGCCAACGCCGGCTTCTCGCTAATCCCGGACACCCGCTCCGGCGTGCTGGAGCGGATGCAGGTCACCCCGCTCAGCCGGGTCGCCCTGCTCACCGGCCGGGTCCTCAAGGACGTGGTGCTCCTGCTCGTGCAGGCGGTCCTGATGATCGGTCTCGCGTTCATCCTCGGCTTCCGGGCTGACGTACTGCCGATCCTGGCCGGGCTGGTCCTGCTCGCCGTCACCGCGGTCGCGGTCGGCTTCACCTCCTACGGCCTGGCGCTCAAGCTCAAGCACGAGTTCGCCCTGGCCCCGGTGGTCAGCGGCATCGTCGTGCCGCTGATGCTGCTGTCCGGTGTGCTGCTGCCGATGGACCGCGCCCCGGACTGGCTGTACTACCTGTCGCGGGTCAACCCGCTCAGCTACGTCGTCGAGGCCGAGCGGGAGCTGATCAGCGGCCACTACGACCAGCAGGTCGTGCTGATCGGCGTGGCGGTCGCGATCGGCCTGCTGGTCCTCAGCACCACCTGGTCCCTGCGGCTGCTGCGCCGCCAGCTCGCCTGACCTCGCCCGCACCGACGCCGCCGGCCTCGGCGCCACGGCCCCCGCGGGGGCCGTGGCACCGAGGCCGGCGGCGCGTGTGTCAGAAGGCCATCGCGGTACGCATCGACCAGACGAACACGTCGCCCAGCTCCGCGTCGCGCTCGAAGTGCTCGTACCCGTCCAGGTAGCAGATCTTCAGCTTCTCGTTCGCCGCCAGCGTCTTGCTGACGACGAGGCTGCGCGGGATCGCCGGGGGTCCACCGACGAGCATCACCTGCACCACGGAGGTGAGCTGCTCGGCGGTCACCACGGTCGGGGACTGGAACGCCGCCTTCTCGAAATCCAGCGGCGGGTTGGTCGCCGGGTTCGCGGCGTCGTGGCTGAAGTAGTGCTGACCCAGGAACCTGCTCAGATCGGCCGGCGGGCCGAACGGGTCAGTAGGAGCATCGATCGGCGTCAACAGCGTAGTGGTCATTGTTCTGCCTTCCCGAAGAGTCACCCGGTCCTTCCGGCGGAGCCCGGGTCGGCGCTTCCTCACTGCCATCCCGCTCTGCTCCGTGCTTTGTGTATTGAGAATGACCTGGACGCCACCCCCGTAGATATCCCCTACCTACCCCTATCGGCTGGCCGGTATCGGGGTGCCGTCGGGGCGCGCGAGGGTCCGCCGTGACCCCGCAGGGGTTGTTGGCCCACCAGGGCGACCATAGCGTCCTGATTGCGGATCGTCGTATTCCGGCCCAGCTCATTCCGGGTCGCTCTGCCTTGAAGAGGTGGCATCGTATGGCAAGCGAAGAAACGCTCCGGGACTATCTGAAATGGGTCACGACCGACCTGCACAAGGCGCGTCAACGCATTCGGGAACTGGAATCGGCCGGCTCCGAGCCGATCGCCCTGATCGGAATGGCCTGCCGCTATCCCGGCGGTGTGCGCAGCCCCGAGGACCTCTGGCAGCTGGTCGCCGACGGGCGCGACGGCATCGGCGCGTTCCCCACCGACCGGGGCTGGGACCTCGACGGGCTCTACCACCCCGACCCCGACAACCCGGGCACCTGCTACACCCGCGACGGCGGCTTCCTGCCCGACCTGGCCGCCTTCGACGCCGAGTTCTTCGGGGTCAGCCCGCGCGAGGCGATGGCCATGGACCCGCAGCAGCGGCTGCTGTTGGAGACCGCCTGGGAGGCCACCGAACGGGCCGGTATCGACCCGCACCAGCTGCGCGGCACCCGCACCGGCATCTTCGCCGGCACCCCGAGCACCCAGGACTACGTCTCACTGCTTCAGCAGAACCCACCCGAGGGCAGCGAGGGTTACTTCCTCACCGGCACCGCGCCCAGCGTCATCTCCGGTCGGGTCGCGTACCTGCTGGGCCTGGAGGGCCCGGCCGTCACCCTGGACACCGCCTGCTCGTCGTCGCTGGTCGCCCTGCACCTCGCCGGTCAGGCGCTGCGCCTGGGCGAGTGCGACCTGGCCCTGGCCGGCGGCGCCACGATCCTCGCCTCGCCGACCGCCTTCATCGGTTTCAGCCGCCAACGCGGCCTCGCACCCGACGGGCGGTGCAAGTCGTTCGCCGCCGCCGCGGACGGCACCGGCTGGTCCGAGGGGGTCGGCCTGCTCATGCTGGAACGGCTCGGCGACGCCCAGCGCAACGGTCACCCCGTCCTGGCGGTGCTGCGCGGCTCCGCCGTCAACCAGGACGGCGCCTCCAACGGGCTCACCGCCCCCAACGGCCCCGCCCAGCAGCGCGTCGTGCTGCAAGCCCTGGCCAACGCCGGGCTGACCACGGCCGACGTGGACGCCGTCGAGGCGCACGGCACCGGCACCGTCCTCGGCGACCCGATCGAGGCCCAGGCGCTGATCGCCACCTACGGTCAGGACCGACCCGAGGACCGTCCGCTGTGGCTCGGCTCCCTCAAGTCCAACCTCGGGCACTCGCAGGGCGCCGCGGGCGTCGGCGGTGTGATCAAAATGGTCGAGGCGCTGCGCCACGAGACGCTGCCCCGGACCCTGCACGTCGACGAACCCAGCCCGCACGTCGACTGGTCGGCCGGCACCGTACGCCTGCTCACCGAGGAGCGTCAGTGGCCGACCGGGGACCGGCCGCGCCGCGCCGGGGTGTCGTCGTTCGGCATGTCCGGCACCAACGCCCACGTCATCCTGGAGGAGGCCCCGGCCCCCGAGCCGGCCGAGCCGGTCGCCCCGACCTCCGGGGAGCTTCCCTGGCTGATCTCCGCCGGCACCGCCGACGCACTACGCGACCAGGCGGCACGGCTGGCCGCCCACCTCGACGGCGTCGCAACCGCACCGGTGGACGTCGCGCACACCCTGCGTACCGCCCGCTCGACGCTCTCCCACCGCGCTGTGGTCCTCGGCCCGCGCCACCGCGACGGCCTGACCGCCCTCGCCGGCGGCGGCACCGATGCCGACGTCGTCACCGGCACCGCCGTCGCGGACGCCGAGGCGGTCTTCGTCTTCCCGGGCCAGGGCTCCCAGTGGAGCGGCATGGCCGCCGAACTGCTCGACACCGCACCGGCCTTCGCCGGCCGCATCGCCGCCTGCGCCGCCGCCCTGCACCCGCACGTCGACTGGAACCTGCTCGACGTGCTCCGCTCCGACGACCCGAACCTGCTGGACCGGGTCGACGTGGTCCAGCCGGCGCTCTGGGCCGTGATGGTCTCCCTCGCCGAACTCTGGCGCGACCACGGCGTCACCCCGGCGGCCGTGATCGGCCACTCGCAGGGCGAGATCGCCGCCGCGGTCGTGGCCGGCGCACTGTCCCTCGACGACGGCGCGAAGGTCGTCGCGCTGCGCAGCCGGGCCCTGCTCCGACTCGCCGGAACCGGCGGCATGGTCTCGGTCACCGCCCCGCTGCGCACCGTCGAGGACCTGCTGGCCGACGGTCTGACGATCGCCGCCGTCAACGGGCCGTCCGCCGTCGTGGTCGCCGGACCGGCCGACGCCGTGGCAGCCTTCCTGACCCGGTGCGAGGACGCCGGAGTCCGGGCCCGGCGGGTCGCTGTCGACTACGCCTCGCACTGCGGCGCCGTGGAGCCGGTCGAGGCCGACCTGACCACCGCGCTGGCCGGCATCACCCCCGGCCCCGCGTCGGTGCCGTTCCTGTCCACGGTCACCGGCAGCGCCGCCGACGGTGGCACGCTCGACGCCGCCTACTGGTACGCCAACCTGCGCAACCCGGTTCGCCTCGACGAGGCCGTCACCGCCGCGGCCACCGCCGGCAACCGGCTCTTCCTCGAGGTCAGCCCGCACCCGGTGCTGACCGGCGGGATCAGCGACACGGTCACCACCCCGGTTCTGCACACGCTGCGACGCGGCGAGGGCGGCCAGCGACGCGTCGTCCGCGCGCTCGCCGAGGCGCACGTCGCCGGGGCCCCCGTCGACTGGTCCACGGTGCTGCCCGAAGCCCACCGCGTCGACCTGCCCACCTACGCGTTCCAACGGCGTCGGTTCTGGCCGGAACCGGCGCCCGAGCGGATCGCCGCCGACCCCGTCGACGCCGAGTTCTGGGCGGCCGTCGAGGGCGGCGACCTGACCGGCCTCGGCATGGGCCACCTCAACGACGCCGTGGCGCACCTCGGCGAGTGGCGCCGGGAACGCCGCGAACACCGGGCCCTGGACACCTGGCGCTACCGGGTGACCTGGCGTCCGCGCACCGACCTGCCGGAGCCGCGACTGGACGGAGACTGGCTGCTGCTCGTACCGGAGGGCACCGAGCAGGACCTGGTCGCGACAGGCACCGACCAGGACCTGGTCGCGACAGGCACCGAGCAGGACCTGGTCGCGACGATCACCGACCGGATGACCCGGGCCGGCGCGACGGTCACCGTCACCTCCGAGGCGGCGCTCGGCGCGGCGCTGGACGGCCCCGCCCCGGCCGGCGTGCTGTCCCTGCTCGCCCTCGACGAACGGCCCACCGACCAGCACCGCGCCCTCACCCGCGGCGCCGCCGCCACCACCGACCTGCTCGCGGCCCTGCGCGACACCCACCCGCAGACCCCGGTCTGGGCCGCCACCCGGGGCGCGGTCTCGACCGGCCCGGCCGACCCGGTACGCCGCGTCCCGCAGTCGTTCGTCTGGGGACTCGGCCGGGTCGCGGCCCTGGAACAGTCCGCCTCCTGGGGCGGTCTCGTGGACCTGCCGGACACCCTCGACGAGCGCACCGCCGACCGGCTCTGCGCCGTGCTGACCGGCATCACCGTCGGCGACGGAGTCGAGGACCAGGTGGCGGTACGCCCCTCCGGCGTCCTCGCCCGCCGGCTGACCCGTGCCGCCGCCGGCACCGCGCCGACCTGGCAGCCGTCCGGCACCGTCCTGGTCACCGGTGGCACCGGCGGCATCGGCACCGAGCTCGCCCGGTGGCTCGCCCGCAACGGCGCCGACCACCTCGTGCTCACCAGCCGGCGCGGGGCCGCCGCGCCCGGCGCCGCCGACCTGACCGCCGAACTCACCGCGACCGGTGTACGCGTCACCGTCGCCGCCTGCGACGTCGCCGACCTCGATGCGATCACCGCTCTGGTACGGCAGTGCGCCGACGCGGGTGACCCGATCCGCGCGGTCGTCCACACCGCAGGCGTCGCCCAGCACACACCGATCGCCGACGTCACACTCGCCGAGTTCGCCCACGTGCTCGACGCGAAGGTCACCGGCGCGGCGAACCTGGACCGGCTCTTCGGCGAGCCCGGCGACCTCGACGCGTTCGTGCTGTTCTCCTCGGTGGCCGGCACCTGGGGCAGCGGCGGGCAGATCGCGTACGCGGCCGGCAACGCCTACCTGGACGCGCTCGCCGAGGCCCGCCGGGCCCGTGGCTGCGCGGCGACAGCGGTGTCCTGGGGCGCGTGGGGCGGCGGCGGTATGGCCACCAAACAGGAGACCGCCGACCACCTGCTGCGCCGCGGCCTGCCGCCGATGCCGCCCGAGCAGACCACCGTCGCCCTGGCCCAGGCCGTCGCGCTCGGCGAGGCCACCGTCACGGTCGCCGACGTGCGCTGGGACCGGTTCGCCCCGTCGTTCACCGTCGGACGGCCCAGCGCCCTGCTCGCCGACCTGGACGACGCCCGCACCGCACTGACCAACGCGGCCCCCGACGACGACAGCCAGGCCGCGGGGCTGCGTACGCAACTCGCCGGCATGACCCCCGGCGAACGGGACACGTTCCTGGTCGACCTGGTCCGCGCCGAGGCCGCCGCGGTGCTCGGGCACGCCGATGCCTCCGCCGTCACCCCGGACCGGGCACTACGCGACCTCGGCTTCGACTCCCTGTCGGCCGTCGAGTTCCGCAACCGGCTGTGCGCCGCGACCGGCCTGCGGCTGCCCACCACCCTCGCCTTCGACCACCCGAACGCCCACGCCATCGCCAGGCTGCTGCGCGACGAGGTGGCCGGCACGGCACCGGCCCCGTCGGCGAGCCCCGCCACGACCATCGCCGGCACCGACGAGCCGGTCGCCATCGTGGCGATGAGCTGCCGCCTGCCCGGCGGTGTGCGTACCCCGGACGACCTGTGGCAGCTGGTCCTCGACGGTCGGGACGCGATCGGCGACTTCCCGACCGACCGGGGCTGGGACGTCGACGCCCTCTACCACCCCGACCCGGACCACCCGGGCACCAGCTACACCCGCTCCGGCGGTTTCCTGCACGACGCCGCCGAGTTCGACGCCGCGTTCTTCGGCATCTCCCCGCGCGAGGCGCTCGCCACCGACCCCCAGCAGCGGCTCCTGTTGGAGACCGCCTGGGAGGGCTTCGAACGGGCCGGCATCGACCCGCACGCGTTGCGCGGCAGCCGGACCGGCGTGTTCGTCGGCGCGTCCAGCCAGGGCTACGGCGCCGGCGTCCAGAGCGCCCCCGAGGGCACCGAGGGTTACCTGCTCACCGGCACCGCCACCGCTGTCATCTCCGGCCGCATCTCGTACGCCCTCGGCCTCGAAGGCCCGGCGTTGACCGTCGACACCGCCTGCTCGTCGTCGCTGGTCGCCCTGCACCTGGCCGCCCAGTCGCTGCGCCGGGGCGAGTGTGACCTCGCCCTGGCCGGTGGCGTCGCGGTGATCGGCAACCCGATGGTCTTCGTCGAGTTCAGCCGGCAACGCGGCCTCGCCGCCGACGGCCGGTGCAAGGCCTTCGGCGCCGACGCCGACGGCACCGGCTGGGCCGAGGGGGTCAGCGTCCTGGTCGTCGAGCGGCTCCGCGACGCCGAGGCCAACGGCCACCAGGTCCTCGCCGTGATCCGCGGCAGCGCCGTCAATCAGGACGGCGCCTCCAACGGCCTGTCCGCCCCGAGCGGCCCTGCCCAGCAGCGGGTCATCCGGGCCGCGCTCGCCGACGCCGGACTCACCCCGGCCGACGTCGACGTGGTCGAGGCGCACGGCACCGGCACCGTCCTCGGCGACCCGATCGAGGCGCAGGCGGTCATCGCCGCCTACGGTCCCGGCCGCGACGGAACCGACCCGCTGTGGTTGGGCTCGCTGAAGTCCAACATCGGCCACACCCAGGCCGCGTCGGGCGTCAGCGGCGTCATCAAGACCGTCCTCGCGCTGCGGGCCGGAGTGCTGCCCCGCACCCTGCACGCCGACGAGCCGTCACCGCACGTCGACTGGTCCGCCGGCACCGTCCAACTGCTCAGCGAGCCCCGCGACTGGCCGGACACCGGCCGTCCCCGGCGGGGCGCCGTCTCGTCGTTCGGCGTCAGCGGCACCAACGCCCACGTCATCCTGGAACAACCGACCGCCCCGGCGTCGGTCCCGCCGACCGACGGCGGGCAGCTCCCCGCCGTACCCGTGGTGGTCTCCGCAACGACCGCACCCGCCCTGCGAGCGCAGGCGGCGGCGCTGCTCGACCACCTCACCGGCGAGCCCGCCGCGCGCCTCACCGACCTCGGCTGGTCCCTCGCCACGACCCGGGCGGCCCTCGAACACCGCGCGGCGATCGTCGCGACCGACCTCGACGGGGTACGCCTGAGCCTCACCGCCCTGCGCGACGACACCACGGCAGCCGCCCTCACCACCGACGTCACCGTCGACGGGCGCACCGCGGTGATCTTCACCGGGCAGGGCAGCCAGCGGGCCGGGATGGGCCGCGAGCTGTACGACGCCCACCCGGTCTACGCCGACGCGTTCGACGCGGTCTGCGCCCACCTGGACACCCACCTCGACCGGCCGATCCGCGACCTCGTCCTGGACCCGGCGCACGCCGACCTGCTGGACCGCACCGAGTACACCCAACCGGCGCTCTTCGCCGTCGAGGTGGCCCTGTTCCGGCTCTTCGCGCACTGGGGCATCGTCCCGGACTACCTCGCCGGGCACTCGATCGGCGAGCTGAGCGCCGCCCACGTGGCCGGCGTCCTCGACCTGGCCGACGCGGCCGCCCTGGTGGCAGCCCGTGGCCGGCTCATGCAGGCGCTGCCCGACGGTGGCGCGATGGCCGCCGTCCAGGCCGACGAGGCGGAGGTGCTCGCCTCGCTCGACGGGGTGGACGGCCGGATCACCGTCGCCGCGGTCAACGGACCGACCTCCACTGTGGTCTCCGGAGACGAGTCGTCGGTCGAGCAGGTCGTCGCGTACTGGCGCGACGCCGGGCGGCGCACCAGGCGACTCCAGGTCAGCCACGCCTTCCACTCGCCGCACCTGGACCCGATGCTCGGCGAGTTCCGGCGGGCCGCGACCGCGGTGACCTACCGGCCGCCGCAGATCCCGATCGTCTCCACCCTCACCGGACACGTCGCGACCACGGACGAGCTGACCTCGCCGGACTACTGGGTACGGCACGCCCGGGACACCGTCCGCTTCGCCGACGCCGTCCGCGAACTCCACCGCCACCAGGTCCGTACGCTGCTCGAACTCGGCCCGGACCCGGTGCTCGCCGCGATGGCCGAGGAGACCCTCGCCGACCAGCCCGGCCGCGCCGCGGTCGCCGTGGCCGCCCTGCGCGGCGGGCACCCGGAACCGGTCACCGTCCTCACCGCGCTCGCCCGGCTCCAGACCCGGGGCGCCGACCCCGACTGGGCCGCCGTCTACGCCGGCGCCGACGCCCGCCGCGTCCCGCTCCCCACGTACGCCTTCCAGCACCAGCCCTACTGGCTGCACCCGGACCCGGCCGACGCCGCGTCCAGCACCACCGGTCACCCGCTGCTGCACACCGCCATGACGCTCGCCGACACCGGTGAGGTGCTGTTCACCGGCCGTCTGACCACCGCCCGGCAACCCTGGCTCACCGACCACACGGTGCTCGGCACCGCGATCCTGCCCGGCACCGCGTTCGTCGAGATGGCCGCGCACGCCGCCGACCACGTCGGCTGCGGCCAGGTCGAGGAACTCACACTGGAAGCGCCACTCGTCGTCCCGGACGGTGTCGGAACCCGGTTGCAGGTCCGCGTCGGCCCGGCCGACGCCGACGGCCGCCGCGCCCTCAGCGTGCACTCCCGTCCGGACCGCGACGACGACAGCCCGTGGACCCGGCACGCCGCCGGCACCGCGTCCTCGACGCCGGTCACCGAACCCGACCCGGACGAGATCTGGCCGCCCGCCGACGCCACCCCGATCGACGTCGACTTCCTCTACGAGTTCCTGCCCCAGCTCGGATACGGGTACGGCCCGGCCTTCCAGGGCCTGCGCGCGGCCTGGCAACGCGGCGAGGAGACCTACGCCGAGGTCGCCCTGGCCGAGCCGACCGCCGCCGAAGCCGCCCGCTACGGCGTACACCCGGCGCTCCTCGACGCCGCCACCCACGCCATGGGCCTGGCCACCGCGGCCGAGGCGCAGCAGGGACTGAGCCCCACCCAGAGCCGGATGCCGTTCTCCTGGACCGGCATCAGCGTGCACGCCACCGGCGCCGCCGCCGCCCGGGTACGGATCACGCCCAACGGCGACGACGGGGTCCGCATCGACCTCGCCGACCAGACCGGACAACCGGTCGCCACGGTCGGCAAGCTGGTGCTGCGCCCGGTCTCGGTCACCCAGCTGCGGCAGCCGACCGACGAGGCACCCCTGTTCACCGTCGACTGGGCACCCGTCGAGCCGCAGATCGCCCCCGCCGGTGGCCGGTACGCCGTCATCGGCGCACCCGACCCGTTCGTGGCCGACGCGGCGGCCGCCGTGGGATCCCTTGTCGACGACTACCCGGACCTGGACGCGCTGGCCGCCTCCGGAGCCGTACCCGAGCTGGTCTTCGTTCCGGCCCGACCCGGCGGGGACGTCCCCGGCCCGGCGGTCGACGCCTGGCTGGCCCTCGCCCAACGCTGGCTCGCCGACCCGGACTTCGCCGGGGCCCGACTGATCCTGCTCAGCCGCGGCGCGGTCGAACCGGACCCCGCCGCCGACGCCCCCGACCTGGCGCACGCCGCCGCCTGGGGTCTGATCCGCTCCGCGCAGTCCGAGGACCCGGACCGGATCGTGCTCGCCGACGTGGACGACTCGCCGCTCTCCGCGGCCAGCCTGCCCGGTGTCCTCGCCAGCGGCGAACCGCAACTGGCGGTCCGCGACGGCCGCGCCTACGCGCCCCGACTCGCCCGGGCCGCCGCCGCGCCGACCAGCCTGGACATCGACCCGGACGGCACGGTCCTCGTCACCGGAGGCACCGGCGCCCTCGGCGGGCTGCTGGCCCGGCACCTGGTCACCACCCACGGGGTACGACACCTGCTGCTGACCAGTCGCCGGGGACCGGACGCGCCCGGCGTCGAGGAATTGACCGCGCAGCTGACCGCACTCGGCGCGAGCGTCACGGTGGCGGCCTGCGACGCCGCCGACGCCGACCAGCTCGCCCACACCCTCACCGGCGTCCCCGCCGCACACCCGCTCACCGCGGTGGTGCACGCCGCCGGCATCGTCGACGACGGTGTCCTCGCCTCACTGACCCCGCGGCGGGTCGCCGCGGTCCTCGCCGCCAAGGCCGACGCCGCCGGCAACCTGCACCAGCTCACCAGGGACCGGGACCTGACCGCGTTCGTCCTGTTCTCCTCCTCGGCCGGCAGCTTCGGCGGCCCCGGGCAGGGCAACTACGCCGCGGCCAACGCCTACCTCGACGCCCTCGCCCGGCACCGCCGCCACCACGGCCTCGCCGCGATCTCCCTGGCCTGGGGGCCGTGGGCGGTCGGCGGCGGAATGGCTGGACAGCTCAGTGACGCCGACATCAACCGGATGACCAGCTTCGGCATCACCCCGTTCACCGCCGACACCGGGCTGGCCGCGTTCGACGCGGCCGTGGGCGTCGACAACCCCGTCGTCCTGCCCATCGGACTGCGGCCGGCCGCCGTTGCCGGCAACGGCCCGGTGCCGCCGCTGCTGCGCGGCCTGGTCCGTCGCCCCGCCCGGAGGGTCGCCGAGAACACCACCGACGGCGGCGACCCGGCCGAGGCACTCAAGCGGCGACTCGTCGCCACCGCACCCGCCGACCGGCCGCGGGTCCTGCTGGAGATGGTGCAGAGCCAGGTCGCGGCCGTCCTCGGCCACGCCTCCGCCGACGCCGTCCAGCCCGACCGGGGCCTCGTCGAGTGCGGCCTCGACTCGCTCGCCGCCGTCGACCTGCGCAACCGGCTCGCCGCCGCCACCGGCCTACGGCTGCCCGCCACGATCGTCTTCGACCAGCCGACACCCGGGGCGCTGGCCCGCTACCTCCAGGACGAACTGCTCGACGAACGAGCCTTGTCCGCCCTGTCGGTACTCGGCGAACTGGACCGCCTCGAAGCGGGCCTGGCCGCCGTCAGCGCCGACGACCCGGACCGGGCGAAGGTCGCCGGGCGGCTCCGCAGCCTGCTCGACACCTGGACCGGCGCGAACCCAGCACACGACAGCAGCGCCCTGCACGGCGCCACCGCCGAGGAGCTGTTCGACCTCCTCGACGACGAACTCGGCATTGCCTGACCGCATGGAAAACCGACGGGGAGTGACGTTCTGATGGCCGACGAAGCCAAGCTCCTGAATTACCTCAAGCGCGCCACCAGCGACCTGCGCGACACCCGTCAGCGGTTGCGCGAGATGGAGGAGCGCGACCGCGAGCCGGTCGCGATCATCGGCATGGCCTGCCGCTACCCCGGCGGTGTGGAGACCCCCGAGGACCTGTGGCGCCTGGTCGCCGACGAGCGGGACGGCATCACCGAGTTCCCCGTCGACCGCGGCTGGGATCTGGAGTCGCTCTACCACCCCGACCCCGACCACCCCGGGACGTCGTACACCCATGAGGGTGGCTTCCTGCACGAGGCGGGCCAGTTCGACCCGGCCTTCTTCGGCATCTCACCCCGCGAGGCGATCGCCATGGACCCGCAGCAGCGCCTGCTGTTGGAGACGTCCTGGGAGACCTTCGAACGGGCCGGGATCGACCCCACCCGGTTGCGGGGCAGCCGTACCGGGGTGTTCGCCGGTGTCATGTACCACGACTACGCGGTCAACCTGACCAGCATCCCGGACGACGTCGCCGGCTACCTGGGCACCGGCAACTCCGGCAGCGTCGCCTCCGGGCGGGTCGCGTACACCCTGGGGTTGGAGGGGCCGGCGGTCACCGTGGACACCGCCTGCTCGTCGTCGCTCGTCGCCCTGCACCTGGCCGTCCAGTCGCTGCGCCAGGGGGAGTGCTCCCTCGCCCTGGCCGGTGGCGTCGCCGTGATGGCCACCCCGGTCGTCTTCGTCGACTTCAGCAAGCAGCGGGGACTCTCCACCGACGGGCGGTGCAAGTCGTTCGCCGCCGCCGCCGACGGCACCGGTTGGGCCGAGGGCGCCGGCATGCTGCTCCTGGAACGGCTCTCCGACGCGGTCCGCAACGGTCACCGCGTCCTCGGCGTGGTACGCGGCACCGCGGTCAACCAGGACGGTGCCAGCAGCGCCCTCACCGCCCCCAACGGCCCGGCCCAGCAACGGGTCATCCGCAGCGCCCTGGCCAACGCCCGGGTTCCCGCCGAGCACGTCGACCTCGTCGAGGCCCACGGCACCGGCACCACACTGGGCGACCCGATCGAGGCGCAGGCGCTGCTGGCCACGTACGGGCAGGACCGGTCCGCCGACCAGCCGCTGTGGCTGGGTTCGATCAAGTCGAACATCGGGCACACCCAGGCCGCGGCCGGAGTCGCCGGGATCATCAAGATGCTGATGGCGATGCGGCACCGCACCATGCCGCGAACGCTGCACGTGGACGAGCCGACGCCGCAGGTGGACTGGTCGGCCGGTGCCGTGGAACTGCTCACCGAAGCCCGCGCGTGGCCGGACGCCGAGGACCGGCCGCGCCGCGCCGGGGTGTCGTCGTTCGGGGTCTCCGGCACGAACGCGCACGTCATCATCGAGGAACCACCGGCCGCCGAGGTGCCGCCCCGCAGCGAGACAGTGGTTTCCGCCCCGGTGCCGTGGGTGCTGTCGGCCCGGTCGCCGGAGGCGTTGCGCGGGCAGGCCGTCCGGCTGATTCCGGTGGACGCCGACCCGGTGGACGTCGGGTTCTCGTTGGTGTCGTCCCGGTCGACGCACGCGCATCGGGCGGTCGTCTTCGGGCGTGACGAGCTGGCGGCGGTCGCTGCCAGTGCGCTCGGCCCGGTCGTCGGGTCCGTGGTGCGCGGCAAGACGGCGTTCGTGTTCTCCGGTCAGGGTTCGCAGCGGCCCGGCATGGGCCTGGCCCTGGCCGAGGCGTTCCCGGTGTACGCGGAGGCGTTCGACGCGGCCTGCGCCGAGCTGGACCGGCACCTCGATCGACCGATCCGCGACGTGATCGCCGAGGGTGACGACCTGGATCAGACGGTGTACACGCAGTCGGCGTTGTTCGCGGTCGAGGTGGCCCTGTTCCGCCTGGTCGAGTCGTTCGGCGTCACACCGGACTTCCTGGTCGGGCACTCGATCGGTGAGATCGCCGCCGCGCACGTCGCCGGGGTGCTGTCCCTGCCTGATGCGGCGACGCTGGTCACCGCCCGAGGCCGGCTGATGCAGGCCCTCGCGGCGGGCGGGGTGATGGTCGCGGTGCGGGCCACCGAGGCGGAGGTGCTGCCGCTGCTCACCGACGGGGTGAGCATCGCGGCGATCAACGGCCCGCGTTCGGTGGTGTTGTCCGGTGTGGCCGACGAGGTCACGGCGGTGGCGGCGCACTTCGGGAAGTCGAAGCGGTTGCGGGTCAGTCACGCGTTCCACTCGGTGTTGATGGAGCCGATGCTGGCCGAGTTCGCCCAGGTGGCGGCGACGCTTTCCTACGGGTCGCCGCGTATTCCGATCGTGTCGAACGTGTCCGGGCAGGTCGCGGAGGCGCAGGACGCCGCCTACTGGGTGCGACACGTGCGCGAGGCGGTGCGGTTCGCCGACGGGATCACCACCCTGGAGGGCCTGGGTGTCTCGACGTTCGTGGAGATCGGTCCCGACGGGGTGCTCTCCGCGATGGGTGCGGACTGCGTGAGCGACGCGGTGTTCGTACCCGTGCAACGCTCTGACCGGGACCAGCCTGCCACGCTGCTGACCGCCCTGGCGCAGGTCTTCGTGCGCGGCGTCGCGGTGGACTGGACGCCGTGTCTGACCGGCGGGCGGGTGATCGACCTGCCCACCTACGCCTTCCAACGGCAGCAGTACTGGCTCACCTCGCCACCCGCCGAGCGGGCCGAGACGGCCGGCGATCCGGCCGACGGGCACTTCTGGTCCGCGATCGAGCGCCAGGACACCGCCTTCCTCGCCGAAACCCTCGGCCTCGGCTCGGACGGCGACCGCGAAACCCTGGAAGCGCTGTTGCCGGCGTTCTCCGCGTGGCGGCGACGCCGGCACACCCACGCGGTGCTCGACACCCTGCGCTACCGGATCGGCTGGGAGCCGTCGACCGGCGCACCCCACACCCCGGCGACCGGCCGGTGGACCGTGCTGACCAGCGCCGACGTCGGCGACACCACGGCGCTCCTGTCCGCACTCGGCGACGCCACAGTGCTCACCGTGACCCCCGAGCGCACCGCCCTCGCCGACCGACTGCGCGCCGCCGGCCCCACCGACGGCATCCTGTCCCTGCTCGCCCTGGACCCCGCGCTCGACCCGGCGGCGACCCTCCTGACCGTCGCGCAGGCCTGCGCCGACGCGGGCCTCGAAGCACCACTGTGGGCCGCCACCCGGGGCGCCGTCGCCACCGGCTGCGCGGACCGCCTCGACGCGCCCCGCCAGGCCCTCGCCTGGGGCCTCGGCCGGGTCCTCGGCCTGGAACGCCCCCACCTCTGGGGTGGCCTCGTCGACCTGCCCGAAAAGCTGGACCAGCGCGCCGCCGACCGGGTGGTCGCCGCACTGCACGGCAGCGGCGAGGACGAGATCGCGGTACGCGGATCCGGCACCTACGTACGCCGGTTGCGGCGTCAGCCGCACACCGAGGCCACACCCCGTGACGCGTGGCTGCCGCGCGGCACCGTGCTGATCACCGGCGGAACCGGTGGCCTCGGCGCTCGGGTGGCCAGCTGGGTCGCCGTCCGAGGAGCCGAACACGTGGTTCTGGTCAGCCGGCGCGGTCTCCACGCGCCCGACGCCGACGTGGTGGCCGCCGAGGTGCGACGCCACGGGGCCCGGGTGACGGTCAGCGCCTGCGACGTCGCCGACCCGGACGAGGTGAACCGGCTCGTCCAACAACTACGGGAAGCCGGCGAGCGAATCGACACCGTCGTGCACGCGGCCGGCGTCGACCACCACACCGACCTGGACACCGCCACCGCCGCCGACCTCGACGCCGTCCTGGCCGCCAAGGTCACCGGTGCGATCAACCTGGACGCCGCGCTCGGCGACGAGCCCCGCACCTTCGTCCTGTTCTCCTCCATCTCCGGCGTCTGGGGCAGCGGCGGGCAGGCCGCGTACTCGGCCGGCAACGCGTTCCTCGACGCGTTCGCCGAGTGGCGTCGCGCCCGTGGTCGCGCGGCCACCGCGATCGCCTGGGGCGTCTGGGCCGGTGGAGGCATGGCCGACGACCCGGAGATCACCGAGCAGCTACGCAGGCGTGGCCTGCTCACCGTCGACCCGGAACTCGCCCTCTCCGGCCTCCAGTCGGTCCTCGACCGCGACGAGACCAGCGTGACCATCGCCGACGTCGACTGGGACCGCTTCCTCCCGATGTACGCGTCCGCCCGCGTCCGCCCACTGGTCAGCACACTGCCCGACCACATTCGCCTACAGGCCACCGACTCGCCGCCGGCCGCGCCCGCCGCCGGCCGGTACGCCGCGATGAGCGCCGAGGAGCGATCCCGTGAACTGCTCGACCTGGTGGTCACCAACGCGGCTGCCGTCCTCGGGCACACCGGCGCCGGTCTGATCGACGCCGACCAACCGTTCAAGGAACTCGGCTTCGACTCGTTGACCGCTGTGGAGTTGCGTAATCGGTTGAATGTGGTGACGGGTTTGCAGTTGCCGTCGAGTGTTGTTTTTGATTATCCGTCGGCGGGTGTGTTGGCGGGTTTTCTGGGTTCGTTGGTGGGTGGGGTTTCTGGTGTTTCGGAGGTGGTGTCGTCGTCGGGTTCGGTGGATGAGCCGGTGGCGATTGTGGGTATGGCGTGTCGTTTTCCGGGTGGTGTGGGGTCGCCGGATGAGTTGTGGGATTTTGTGGTGTCGGGTGGGGATGGGGTGGTGGAGTTTCCGTCGGATCGGGGTTGGGATGTGGCGGGGTTGGCCGGTGATGGGGAGTCGTTTGGGACGTCGTATGTGTCTGCTGGTGGGTTTTTGACGGGTGTTGCGGGTTTTGATGCGTCGTTTTTCGGGGTGTCGCCTCGGGAGGCGTTGGCGATGGATCCGCAGCAGCGGTTGTTGTTGGAGGTGTCGTGGGAGGCGTTGGAGTCGGCGGGGGTTGATCCGCTGGGGTTGCGGGGGTCTCCGGTGGGTGTGTTCACGGGGACGAATGGTCAGGATTATTCGACGTTGTTGTTGGCGGTGCCGCGGGAGGCTGATGGGTTTTTGGGGACGGGTAACGCGGCGAGTGTGTTGTCGGGTCGGGTGTCGTATGTGTTGGGTGTGGAGGGGCCTGCGGTCACTGTGGATACGGCGTGTTCGTCGTCGTTGGTGGCGTTGCATTTGGCGGTGCAGGCGTTGCGGTCGGGTGAGTGTGGTTTGGCGTTGGCGTCTGGTGTGACGGTGATGTCGACGCCGGGGACGTTCATTGAGTTTTCGCGTCAGCGGGGGTTGTCCGGTGATGGTCGGTGTAAGGCGTTCGCGGCGGGGGCGGATGGCACGGCGTGGGGTGAGGGTGTCGGTGTTCTGGTGGTGGAACGGTTGTCGGATGCGGTGGCCAATGGGCATCGCGTGTTGGCGGTGGTGCGGGGTAGTGCGGTCAATCAGGATGGTGCGTCGAATGGGTTGACCGCGCCGAATGGCCCGTCGCAGCAGCGGGTGATCCGCGCGGCGCTCGCGGCCGCTGATCTCACGACCGCCGACGTCGACGTCGTGGAGGCGCACGGCACCGGCACCAGGTTGGGTGATCCGATCGAGGCGCAGGCGTTGTTGGCCACCTATG
Source organism: Micromonospora chokoriensis (assembly GCF_900091505.1). Classification (NCBI taxonomy): domain Bacteria; kingdom Bacillati; phylum Actinomycetota; class Actinomycetes; order Micromonosporales; family Micromonosporaceae; genus Micromonospora; species Micromonospora chokoriensis. Next base: position 5,442,614 of record NZ_LT607409.1, on the reverse strand, counting down.
GGCAGGACCGTGCGGGTGGTGAGCCGTTGTGGTTGGGGTCGGTGAAGTCGAACATCGGTCATACCCAGGCCGCCGCCGGTGTCGCCGGTGTGATCAAGATGGTCCAGGCCCTCAAGCACGGTGTGCTTCCGGCGACGATGCACGTGGACGAGCCCACCCCGCAGGTCGACTGGACCACCGGCCACGTGCGGTTGTTGACCGAACCCCGCCCGTGGCAGCCGCAGACCGGTCGAGTCCGGCGGGCCGGGGTGTCGTCGTTCGGGTTCTCCGGCACCAACGCCCACCTCATTCTGGAAGAGCCCCCGATCGTCGAACCTGTCGTCGTTCCGGTGACCGCGCCGCACAGTGTGGTGCCGTGGCTGATCTCTGCGCGCAGCGACGACGCCCTACGCGCCCAGGCCACCCGACTCACCCACCACCTCGACCAACGGCCCGACACCGACCCGGCGGACGTCGGGCGTTCGCTGGCAGCCCGCGCCACCCTCGCTCACCGGGCCGTCATCCTGGGTACGGATCGACAGGCCGCGCTCACCGCTCTCGCCGCAGGGACGACGGCTCCCGGTCTGGTCACCGGCACCGCCCGGGGCGGGCGCACCGCGTTCGTCTTCTCCGGCCAGGGATCCCAGCGGCCCGGCATGGGCCTGGACCTCTACGACACGTTCCCGGTGTACGCGGAGGCGTTCGACGCCGCCTGCGCCGAACTGGACCGCCACCTCGATCGACCGATCCGGGATGTGATCGCCGACGACGCGACGGCACTCGACCAGACGGTCCACACCCAGGCCGCGTTGTTCGCCGTCGAGGTGGCGTTGTTCCGCCTTGTCGAGTCGTTCGGGGTCAGGCCGCAGTTCCTGGTGGGGCACTCGATCGGGGAGATCGCCGCCGCGCACGTCGCCGGGGTCATGTCCCTGGCCGACGCGGCGACGCTGGTCACCGCCCGAGGCCGGTTGATGCAGGCGCTTCCGACGGGCGGGGTGATGGTCGCGGTGCGGGCCACCGAGGCGGAGGTGCTGCCGCTGCTGACCGGCGGGGTCTCCGTCGCGGCGATCAACGGCCCGCGTTCCGTGGTGCTGTCCGGTGTGGCCGACGAGGTAACGGCGGTGGCGGCGCACTTCGAGAAGTCGAAGCGGTTGCGGGTCAGTCACGCGTTCCACTCGGTGTTGATGGAGCCGATGCTGGCCGAGTTCGCCCAGGTCGCGGCGACGCTTTCCTACGGGTCGCCGCGTGTTCCGATCGTGTCGAACGTGACCGGGCAGGTCGCCGAGACGCAGGACGCCGGCTACTGGGTGCGGCACGTGCGCGAGGCGGTGCGGTTCGCCGACGGGATCACCACCCTGGAGAGTCTGGGTGTCAGCACCTTCGTGGAGATCGGCCCGGACGGGGTCCTGTCGGCGATGGGGGCGGACTGCGTGAGCGACGCGGTGTTCGTACCCGTGCAACGCTCTGACCGGGACCAACCTGCCACGCTGCTGACCGCCCTCGCGCAGGCCTACGTGCGTGGCGTCGCGGTGGACTGGACGCCGTGCCTGACCGGCGGGCGGCTGGTCGACCTGCCGACCTACGCCTTCCAGCACGAGCGGTACTGGCCGAGCGTTCCGGAGCCGGTCAGCGCGACCGCCGCCGGTGAGCCGGCCGACGCCGAGTTCTGGGCCGCCGTCGAGGACGGCGACCTGGCGCGACTGGGCATCACCGTGGACAGCGCCGGTGACCTGCTGCCGGCGCTGGCCGAATGGCGTCGCAGGCGTCAGGACGCCGACGTCGTCGAGGGCTGGCGCTACCGGATCACCTGGCGTCCGGTCACCGGTGACGCCTCCGAAACTCTCGACGGCCGCTGGCTGATCGTCGGTGCCGAACCCACCGACGAGAACCTCGTCGGCTTCCTCGCGAGCACACTCGCCGAGGCCGGTGCCGACGTGCTCCACACCCACGACGCGACCGACCTGACCGACCTCTCCGCACCGATCGCGGGCATCGTCGCCGTGGCCGACTCCGGAGCCGACCTGCTCGCCCTGGTCCAGCAGCTCGCCGGGCAGGACGTGACCGCTCCCCTGTGGGTGGTGACGACAGGTGGCGTGTCGGTCGGGCGTGCGGATGTGGTGTCGCCGGCGGTGTCGGCGGTGTGGGGTCTGGGTCGGGTGGTGGGCCTGGAGATGCCGCAGCTGTGGGGTGGTCTGGTCGATGTTCCGTCCGTCTGGGATGCGCGGGTCGGTGCCCGGTTGGTGCGGGTGTTGGCGGGTGGGTTCGGTGCTGAGGACCAGCTGGCGGTGCGGTCCTCGGGTGTGTATGTGCGGCGGTTGACGCGTTCGGCGGTGGTGGTTGGTGAGCAGCCGGGTTGGTCGCCGTCGGGGACGGTGTTGGTGACCGGTGGTACGGGTTCGTTGGGTGGTCGGGTCGCGGTGTGGGCGGCCGAGCAGGGTGCCGAGCACCTGGTGCTGGTGTCGCGGCGAGGCCCGCACGCCGCAGGAACTGCCGAGGTGGTCGCTGCGGTCGAGGCCGCCGGCGCCCGGGTGTCAGTCGCGGCGTGTGACATGGGCGACCGGGATGCCGTGCGAGCCCTGCTCGACGGTCTCGACACTCCGGTGCGGGCCGTGGTGCACGCCGCCGGTGTCGAGCGCTCCGCCCTGTTGACCGAGACGACCCCCGACACGTGGGACGAGGTGTTCAACGGCAAGACCGCTGGTGCGGTGCACCTGGACGAGGTGCTGGGCGATGACCTGGATGCGTTCGTGGTGTTCTCGTCGATCTCCGGGGTGTGGGGTAGTGGTGGTCAGGGTGCTTATGCGGCGGCGAACGCGTTCCTGGACGGGTTGATCGCGGCGCGGCGGGTTCGGGGTGTGGCCGGTACGGCGGTGTCGTGGGGTCCGTGGGCCGGCGGTGGGATGGTGTCGGCGGCCGGTGATGACGGGCCGTTGCGGCGTCGGGGGTTGCCGCCGATGGCGGCGCAGGTGGCGATGGCGGCGTTCGCCCAGGTGGTGGAGTCGGGGGAGCGGGCGGTCACCGTCGCCGACGTGGACTGGGACCGGTTCGGTGCGTCGTTCACGTCGGCCAGGTCGCGTCCGTTGTTGGACGAGGTGTACGCCCCGGTTGCGCAGGCGAGCGCGCCGAGCGCCTTCCTGGACGGGCTCAGCGCCACCGAACGGTCGAAGCGCCTGCTGGACGTGGTGCGTACCGAGGCGGTGGCCGTGCTCGGGTTGGGCAGCGTCGCCGACATCGGCGTCGACCGACCCTTCCGCGAACTCGGCTTCGACTCCCTGACCGCGGTCGAACTCCGCAACCGGTTGGTCACCACGACGGGTCTGCAACTGCCCTCCAGCATCGTTTTTGATTATCCGTCGGCGGGTGTGTTGGCGGGTTTTCTGGGTTCGTTGGTGGGTGGGGTTTCTGGTGTTTCGGAGGTGGTGTCGTCGTCGGGTTCGGTGGATGAGCCGGTGGCGATTGTGGGTATGGCGTGTCGTTTTCCGGGTGGTGTGGGGTCGCCGGATGAGTTGTGGGATTTTGTGGTGTCGGGTGGGGATGGGGTGGTGGAGTTTCCGTCGGATCGGGGTTGGGATGTGGCGGGGTTGGCCGGTGATGGGGAGTCGTTTGGGACGTCGTATGTGTCTGCTGGTGGGTTTTTGACGGGTGTTGCGGGTTTTGATGCGTCGTTTTTCGGGGTGTCGCCTCGGGAGGCGTTGGCGATGGATCCGCAGCAGCGGTTGTTGTTGGAGGTGTCGTGGGAGGCGTTGGAGTCGGCGGGGGTTGATCCGCTGGGGTTGCGGGGTTCTCCGGTTGGTGTTTTCACGGGGACGAATGGTCAGGATTATTCGACGTTGTTGTTGGCGGTGCCGCGGGAGGCTGATGGGTTTTTGGGGACGGGTAACGCGGCGAGTGTGTTGTCGGGTCGGGTGTCGTATGTGTTGGGTGTGGAGGGGCCTGCGGTCACTGTGGATACGGCGTGTTCGTCGTCGTTGGTGGCGTTGCATTTGGCGGTGCAGGCGTTGCGGTCGGGTGAGTGTGGTTTGGCGTTGGCGTCTGGTGTGACGGTGATGTCGACGCCGGGGACGTTCATTGAGTTTTCGCGGCAGCGGGGGTTGTCCGGTGATGGTCGGTGTAAGGCGTTCGCGGCGGGGGCGGATGGCACGGCGTGGGGTGAGGGTGTCGGTGTTCTGGTGGTGGAACGGTTGTCGGACGCGGTGGCCAATGGGCATCGGGTTCTTGCGGTAGTGCGGGGTAGTGCGGTCAATCAGGACGGTGCGTCGAATGGGTTGACCGCGCCGAATGGCCCGTCGCAGCAGCGGGTGATCCGCGCGGCGCTCGCGGCCGCTGATCTCACGACCGCCGACGTCGACGTCGTGGAGGCGCACGGCACCGGCACCAGGTTGGGTGATCCGATCGAGGCGCAGGCGTTGTTGGCCACCTATGGGCAGGACCGTGCGGGTGGTGAGCCGTTGTGGTTGGGGTCGGTGAAGTCGAACATCGGTCATACCCAGGCCGCCGCCGGTGTCGCCGGTGTGATCAAGATGGTCCAGGCCCTCAAGCACGGTGTGCTTCCGGCGACGATGCACGTGGACGAGCCCACCCCGCAGGTCGACTGGACCACCGGCCACGTGCGGTTGTTGACCGAACCCCGCCCGTGGCAGCCGCAGACCGGTCGAGTCCGGCGGGCCGGGGTGTCGTCGTTCGGGTTCTCCGGCACCAACGCCCACCTCATTCTGGAAGAGCCCCCGGCCGCCGAACCTGTCGAGCGGCCGGCCGCCACGCCGTCGGTGGTGCCGTGGCTGATCTCCGCCCGCAGCGACGACGCCCTACGCGCCCAGGCCACCCGACTCACCCACCACCTCGACCAACGGCCCGACACCGACCCGGCGGACGTCGGGCACACCCTCGCCACGCACCGCGCCGCCCTGCCGTACCGGGCCGTGTCGCTCGGCGCCGACCACCGCGCCGCCCTCGACGCGCTCGCGGCCGGGACCGCCTCGGCCGGTCTGGTCGTCGGAGAGGTCTCCGACGGCAAGCTCGCGTTCGTCTTCTCCGGCCAGGGATCACAGCGCCCGGGCATGGGGCTGGAACTGGCCGAGACGTACCCGGTGTTCGCGGACGCGTTCGACGCGGTCTGCGCCGAACTCGACGTCCACCTGGACCGCCCGCTCCGCGACGTGATCACCGACGGCACCGATCTCGACCAGACCCTCTACACCCAGACGGCGTTGTTCGCCTACGAGGTCGCCCTCCACCGCCTGGTCGAGTCGTTCGGCGTCACCCCGGACTACCTGGTCGGGCACTCGATCGGTGAGATCGCCGCCGCGCACGTCGCCGGGGCCCTGTCCCTGGCCGACGCGGCAACGTTGGTCGCGGCCCGGGGCCGCCTGATGCAGAAGCTGCCCGCCGGCGGCGTCATGGTCGCCGTACGGGCCACCGAAGCCGAGGTACGGCCACTGCTGACCGAGGGCGTGGACATCGCCGCGATCAACGGACCGCGCTCGATAGTGCTGTCCGGTGCCGCCGACGCGGTGGCAGCCGTCGCCGCCCACTTCGAGAAGTCCAAGCGACTGCGGGTCAGCCACGCGTTCCACTCGTCGCTGATGGAGCCGATGCTCGACGCCTTCGCCCGAGTGGCCGGCGGGCTGAGCTACCACCCGCCGCGCATCCCGCTCGTCTCGAACATCACCGGACAGGTCACGACGACACCCGACGCCGACTACTGGGTGCGGCACGTCCGCGAGGCGGTGCGCTTCGCCGACGGCATCACCACCCTGGAAGGCCTCGGCGTCAGCACCTTCGTGGAGATCGGCCCCGACGGGGTCCTGTCCGCCATGGGCGCGGACTGCGTGACCGGGGCGGTGCTCGTACCCCTGCAACGGGCAACCCCCGACCAGGTGTCGACCTTCCTCACCGGCCTCGCCCGAGCCTTCGTCCGCGGTGTGCCGGTGGACTGGACGCAGTGCTACCCCGGCGGACGCCTCGTCGACCTGCCCACCTACGCCTTCCGGCACCGTGACTACTGGCCGAGCGCCACCCTGGCCGACGTCTTCGCCGGAGTCGACGGCGGTCCAACCGGCATTACAGTGCCCGACGCCGACTTCTGGGCGGCCATCGAGGACGGTGACCTGGACCGCCTCGGCATCGCCACTGACAACGCCGGCGACCTGCTCCCCGCTCTGGCCGAATGGCACCGTAAGCGCCAGGACGCCCAGCTCGTCGACGACCGGCGCTACCGCGTCGAGTGGCGCACGGCGACCGGAGACGCCGTGACCGAGCTGACCGGCCCCTGGCTGGTCGTCGGCCCCACCGCCGTCGGCACCGGCATCGTCACCACACTGGCCGATGCCGGAGCCGACGTCATCCGCGTCGAACTGGCCCCGACCGCCGACCGGGCGGTCCTCGCCGCCGTCCTCGCCGACCTGCCGGCAGACGTGAGCGGTGTCGTCTCGCTCTTCGCCCTCGACACCGATCTCACCGACCCCGCCCACGCCACCCTCGCCCTGGTGCAGGAACTCGTCCGGGCCGACGTGACCGCCCCGCTGTGGGTGGTGACGGCCGGTGGGGTGTCGGTCGGGCGTGCGGATGTGGTGTCGCCGGCGGTGTCGGCGGTGTGGGGTCTGGGTCGGGTGGTGGGCCTGGAGATGCCGCAGCTGTGGGGTGGCCTGGTCGACATCCCGGCTGCCTGGGATGCGCGGGTGGCTGCCCGCCTGGTGCGGGTGTTGGCCGGTGGGTTCGGTGCTGAAGATCAGGTCGCGGTGCGGTCCTCCGGCGCGTACGTGCGGCGGTTGACGCGTTCGGCGGTGGTGGTTGGTGAGCAGCCGGGTTGGTCGCCGTCGGGGACGGTGTTGGTGACCGGTGGTACGGGTTCGTTGGGTGGTCGGGTCGCGGTGTGGGCGGCCGAGCAGGGTGCCGAGCACCTGGTGCTGGTGTCGCGGCGAGGCCCACAGGCCGACGGTGCCGCCGACATCGTGGCCGCCGTCGAGGCAGCCGGCGCCCGGGCGACGGTCGTCGCCTGCGACATGGCGGACCGGGACGCGGTCAGCGCACTGGTGCACAGCCTGGACACCCCGGTACGAGCCGTTGTGCACGCCGCCGGTGTCGAGCGGACGTCAGTGTTGACCGACCTCACTCCGGAGATCTGGGACGAGGTGGTGTCCGGCAAGACCGCTGGTGCGGTGCACCTGGACGAGGTGCTTTCCGATGACCTGGATGCGTTCGTGGTGTTCTCGTCGATCTCCGGGGTGTGGGGTAGTGGTGGTCAGGGTGCTTATGCGGCGGCGAACGCGTTCCTGGACGGGTTGATCGCGGCGCGGCGGGCTCGGGGCGCTGTCGGTACGGCGCTGTCGTGGGGTCCGTGGGCCGACGGTGGGATGGTGTCGGCGGCCGGTGATGACGGGCCGTTGCGGCGTCGGGGGTTGCCGCCGATGTCGGCGCAGGTGGCGATGGCGGCGTTCGCCCAGGTGGTGCAGGAGGGGGAGCGGGCGGTCACCGTCGCCGACGTGGACTGGGACCGGTTCGGTGCGTCGTTCACGTCGGCCAGGTCGCGTCCGTTGTTGGACGAGGTGTACGCCCCGGATGCGCAGGCGAGCGCGCCGAGCACCTTCCTGGACGGGCTCAGCGCCACCGAACGCGCGAAGCGCCTGCTGGACGTGGTGCGTACCGAGGCGGTGGCCGTGCTCGGGTTGGGCAGCGTCGCCGACATCGGCGTCGACCGACCCTTCCGCGAACTCGGCTTCGACTCCCTGACCGCCGTCGAACTCCGCAACCGGTTGGTCACCACGACGGGTCTGCAACTGCCCTCCAGCATCGTCTTCGACTACCCGAGCGCCTCCGCTCTCGCCGGTCACCTGCACACACTGCTCGGCGCCGACGACAGCGCCGCCCCGGAGACCCGGGTGCAGGCCACCACGTCCGAGCCGATCGCCATCGTCGGCATGGCCTGCCGCTACCCCGGTGGAGTCAGCTCGCCGGAGGACCTGTGGCGGCTGGTCGAGACCGGCACCGACGCCGTCTCGGCGCTGCCCGGCGACCGTGGCTGGGACCTCGACGCCCTGTACGACGCCGACCCCGACGCGCGCGGCACCTCGTACGCGGCGGCCGGCGGTTTCCTCGACGGCGTCGCCGACTTCGACGCCCGGTTCTTCGGCATCTCGCCCCGCGAGGCGCTCGCCATGGACCCGCAGCAACGCCTGCTGCTGGAGACGTCCTGGGAGGCGGTGGAACGCGCCGGCATCGACCCGACCGCGTTGCGCGGCACCCACACCGGTGTCTTCACCGGCACCAACAGCCACGACTACCCGACGCTGCTGATGGCGGCACCGGACGCGGTGGAGGGCTACCTGGCCACCGGCAACGCCGCCAGCGTCATCTCCGGCCGGGTCTCCTACGCGCTGGGCCTGGAAGGACCGTCCGTCTCGGTGGACACCGCCTGCTCGTCGTCGCTGGTCGCGCTGCACCTGGCCGCCCAGGCGCTGCGGTCCGGCGAGTGTGACCTCGCCCTGGCCGGTGGGGCGATCGTGATGGCCACGCCCGGCACGTTCACCGAGTTCTCCCGCCAGCGCGGCCTGGCCGCCGACGGCCGGTGCAAGTCGTTCGCCGCCGCCGCCGACGGCACCGGCTGGGCCGAGGGCGTCGGCGTCCTGCTGGTGGAGCGGCTCTCCGACGCCCGACGCAACGGTCACCAGGTCCTCGCCCTGGTCCGCGGCAGCGCCATCAACCAGGACGGCGCCTCCAACGGCCTGACCGCCCCGAACGGGCCCGCCCAGCAGCGGGTGATCCGGGCGGCGCTCGCAGCCGCCGACCTCACGACCGCCGACGTCGACACCGTCGAGGCGCACGGCACCGGCACCAAGCTGGGCGACCCGATCGAGGCGCAGGCGCTGCTGGCCACCTACGGTCAGGACCGCCCCGCCGACCGGCCGCTGTGGCTGGGGTCGATCAAGTCGAACATCGGCCACTCGCAGGCCGCCGCCGGTGTCGCCGGGATCATCAAGATGGTCGAGGCGATGCGCCACGAGACCCTGCCCCGGACCCTGCACGTCGACGAGCCGACCCCACACGTGGACTGGTCCGCCGGCGCTGTCGAACTTCTCACCGAGCCCCGGCCGTGGCCGGCCGGCGACCGCCCGCGCCGGGCCGCCATCTCCTCGTTCGGCATGTCCGGCACCAACGCCCACGTGATCATCGAGGAGCCGCCGGCCGTCGCCGACGGTGACGAGCCGGCCCTCGGCCGACCGCAGACCGGCATCGTGCCCTGGACGCTCTCCGCGCGTGGCCCCGCCGCGCTGCGCGACCAGGCCGCCCGCCTGCTGGCCTGGGTCTCCGGCGAGGACGCCCCGGACGCCGTCGACGTCGGGCACTCGCTTGTCACCACCCGTGCCGCGCTGACCGAACGCCTCGTGGTGCTCGGCCCCCAGCACGCCGACGCCCTGGCGGCGGCCGCCGCCGGCAAGTCGGCGGCCGGCCTGGTGACCGGCGAGACCTCCGACGGCACGCTCGCGTTCGTCTTCTCCGGGCAGGGGTCGCAGCGCCGGGGCATGGGCCTGGCACTGGCCGAGGCCTTCCCGGTGTACGCGGAAGCGTTCGACGCGGCCTGCGCCGAGCTGGACCTGCACCTCGATCGGCCGATCCGTGAGGTCATCGCTGACGGCACCGACCTGGACCAGACGGTCTACACGCAGGCGGCGTTGTTCGCCGTCGAGGTCGCGTTGTTCCGCGTGGTCGAGTCGTTCGGTGTCACCCCGGACTACCTGGTGGGGCATTCGATCGGTGAGATCGCCGCCGCGCACGTCGCCGGTGTGCTGTCCCTTCCGGACGCGGCGAAGCTGGTCACCGCCCGAGGTCGTCTCATGCAGGCGTTGCCGGCCGGCGGTGTCATGGTCGCGGTGCGGGCCACCGAAGCGGAGGTGCTGCCGCTGCTGACCGACGGGGTGTCCGTCGCGGCCGTCAACGGCCCCCGGTCGATGGTGCTCTCCGGCGTGGCCGAGGAGGTCACCGCCGTCGCGGCGCACTTCGAGAAGTCGAAGCGGTTGCGGGTCAGTCACGCGTTCCACTCGGTGCTGATGGAGCCGATGCTCGCCGAGTTCGCCGCGGTCGCCGAAACCCTCACCTACGAATCGCCGCGCATCCCGATCGTGTCGAACCTGACCGGGCAGGTCGCGTCGACGCAGGACGCCGCCTACTGGGTGCGCCACGTCCGGGAGGCGGTGCGGTTCGCCGACGGCATCACCACACTGGAGGGCCTGGGCGTCAGCACGTTCGTGGAGATCGGCCCCGACGGGGTGCTGTCAGCCATGGGCGTCGACTGCGTCGCCGACGCGGTGTTCGTACCCGTGCAGAGATCTGACCGCGACCAACAGACAACGCTGCTGACCGCGCTCGCGCAGGCCTACGTGCGCGGCGTCGCCGTCGACTGGACGCCGTGCTACCCCGACGCGCGCCGCATCGACCTGCCCACCTACGCCTTCCAGCACGAGCGCTACTGGCCGGACACCGTGCGGCCCGCCGCCACCGGCCCGCAACCGGCCGATGCCCGCTTCTGGGACGCCGTGGAACGCGCCGACCTCGACCTGATCGCCGGCGACCTCGACAGCGCCGCCCGGGAGGCGCTCGACGCCGCCCTGCCGGTCCTCTCCACCTGGCGGCACCGCAGCAGGCAGCACGACGCCGTCAGCAACTGGCGGTACCGGGTCACCTGGAAGCCGTTCACCTCCGGCCGGACACCGGCCCTCACCGGCACCTGGCTGCTGGTGTCGCCCACCGACGACACCCGATGGGTGCGAACCGCCCTGGAGGAGCACGGCGCCCACGTCATCACCACCACAGTCGACGCCACCGATCGGGGCGTGCTGACCGACCAGCTCTGGCAGATCGTCTCGGAGACCCCCGACCTGGCCGGTGTCGTCTCCCTCCAGGCCCTGCACGAGAGCACCGGCACCGATCCCGCGTTGTCCACGCTGCGCCTGCTCCAGGCACTCGGCGACAGCGGCGGCGCGGGCGCACCGCTCTGGTGCCTCACCCGGGGCGCGGTCACCGTCGACCGGGACGACCCGCTGCGACGACCGTCCCAGGCGACGGTCTGGGGCTTCGGCCGGGCCGTCGCCCTCGACCACCCACGGCGCTGGGGAGGGCTGATCGACCTGCCCGAGCAGATCGACGAGCGGACCGCCGGTGACCTGGCCTCCGTGCTCGCCGCCGGCGACGAGGACCAGGTGGCCATCCGGCGTAACGGTCCGCACGGGCGTCGCCTCGTCCGCATCAACACCGACACCGACGGCTCCTCCTGGCGACCCGCCGGCACCGTCCTCATCACCGGCGGTACGGGTGGCCTCGGCGCGCACGTCGCCCGCTGGGCCGCCCGGTCCGGCGCGGAACACCTGGTCCTGACCAGCCGACGCGGCGCGGCGGCGCCCGGCGCCGCGCAGCTCTCCGCCGAACTGCAGAGCCTCGGCGCGCAGGTGACCATCGCGGCGGTCGACGTCACCGACCGGGCCGCGGTCGCCGACCTGCTCCTCGACGTCCACGCCGGCCCCACCCCGCTGCGGGCCGTCGTGCACGCGGCCGGGGTCGACCACCCCACCCCGCTCGACGACTGCACGGCCGAAGAGTTCGCGGCGGTCACCCGGGTGAAGGTGGACGGGGCGGCCCATCTCGACGAGCTGCTCGCCGGCCACGACCTCGACGCGTTCGTGCTGTTCTCCTCGATCGCCGGAATCTGGGGCAGCGGCGGGCAGAGCGGTTACGCGGCGGCCAACGCCTACCTGGACGCGCTCGCCGAGCACCGGCGCGCGACCGGGCTCCCCGCCACCGCCGTCTCCTGGGGCCCCTGGTCCGGGGCGGGCATGGCGGACGATCCCGCCGTCGAGGAACGCCTGCGTCGGCGCGGTCTGCTGCCACTGGACCCGGAGGCGGCCGTCGCGGCCCTCGCCCGGGCGGTCGCCGGCACCGACGCCACCACCACCGTCGCCGACGTCGACTGGGCGACGTTCACCCCGGCGTACACCATGGCCCGCCGCAGCGGGCTGCTCGCCGACCTGCCGGAGGCCCGCGACGCGCTGGCGGACGCGGAGCCCGACGGCCCGGCGAGCGGCACCGACACGGTGGCGGCGCTGCGCGAGCAGCTCACCGCCCTGCCCGAGCAGGACCGGGAGAAGCACCTGCTCGACCTGGTACGCACCGCCGCGGCCACGGTGCTCGGCCACTCCTCAGTCGACAGCATCCCGCCGACCCGGGCGTTCCGGGAACTCGGCTTCGACTCCCTCGCCGCGGTCGAGGTCCGCAACCACCTGAGCCGGGAGACCGGCCTCAAACTGCCCGCCACGCTGGTCTTCGACCGGCCCACCGCGACAGTGCTCGCGCGGTACCTCAAGAACGAGCTCGTGCCCGACACCGCGACGGTCCTGCCCACCGCTGCCGAACTCGACCGGCTCGAACTGGCGCTCACCAGCCGCGACGTCGACGACAGCGGACGGGCTCGCATCGTCCTGCGCCTGCAGAGCCTGCTGGCGAAGCTGAACACCGGCGGGGCCGACACCGACGGCGTCCCGGACGCCCTCGCCGACGCCTCCGACGACGAGTTGTTTGACCTGGTCGACAACGACCTCGGTCTGTAACGCCGGACCCCCTTCCCCCGCCGGCCCGAGCAAGGAGCGTTCTGATGGCGGACGAACTACGCCTGCGCGAATCCCTCAAAAAGGTGATCAACGAATTGCAGCGCACCCGCGACCAGGTGCGCGACCTCGAAGCCGCCGACCGCGAGCCGATCGCGATCGTCGGGATGGCCTGCCGCTACCCGGGCGGGATCACCACCCCCGCGGACCTGTGGCGCGTCGTCGCCGACGGCGCCGACGTGGTCTCCGGGCTGCCCGACGATCGCGGCTGGGACCTCGCCGCCCTGGCCGGCGACCCGGACGACCGTGGCTCCTCGCACACCGCGCAGGGCGGCTTCATCGACGGCGTCGCCGACTTCGACGCCGCGTTCTTCGGGATCAGCCCCCGCGAGGCACTGGCCATGGACCCGCAACAGCGGCTCCTGCTGGAGGTGGCCTGGGAGGCGATCGAACGGGCCGGTATCGACCCGGCGGCATTGTCCGGGTCGCGGACCGGGGTGTTCGCAGGAACCAACTCGCACGACTACTCGACACTGCTGATGGGCGCCGCCGACGACGGTCTCGACGGCTACCTGGCCACCGGCAACGCGGCCAGTGTCGCGTCCGGACGGGTCGCCTACGCGCTGGGCCTGGAAGGGCCGGCGGTCACCGTCGACACGGCCTGCTCGTCGTCGCTGGTGGCACTGCACCTGGCCGCCCAGGCGCTGCGGCGCGGCGAGTGCTCCCTCGCGCTGGCCGGAGGGGCCGTCGTGATGGCCACCCCCGGCACGTTCGTCGAGTTCTCCCGACAGGGCGGCCTCGCCGGTGACGGCCGCTGCAAGGCGTTCGCCGCGGCGGCCGACGGCACCGGCTGGGCCGAGGGCGCGGGAATGCTGCTGGTGGAGCGGCTCTCCGACGCGGTTCGCAACGGCCACCGGGTGCTCGCCGTGGTACGGGGCACCGCAGTCAACTCCGACGGCGCCTCGAACGGACTCACCGCCCCCAACGGCCCCGCCCAGGAACGCGTGATCCTCCAGGCGCTCGCCGCCGCCGGACTCTCCACGGCCGAGGTCGACCTGGTGGAGGCGCACGGCACCGGCACCACCCTCGGCGACCCGATCGAGGCGCAGGCACTGCTCGCCACCTATGGCCAGGAGCGCCCCGCCGACCAGCCACTGTGGCTCGGCTCGATCAAGTCGAACATGGGCCACGCGCAGGCCGCCGCCGGTGTCGCCGGGATCATCAAGGTCGTCCACGCGATGCGGCACGAGACGATGCCGCGCACCCTGCACGTCGACGAGCCGACGCCGGACGTGGACTGGTCGGCCGGTGCGGTGGAGCTGCTCACCGACGCCCGGCCGTGGCCGGCGGGGGAGCGTCCCCGTCGGGCCGGGGTGTCGTCGTTCGGCATGTCCGGCACCAACGCGCACGTGATCATCGAGGAGCCGCCGGCAGCACCGGCGGCCGAGTCGGTCGCGACGGATCCCGGTGTGCCCTGGCTGTTGTCGGGGCGCACCGCGGCGGCCGTCACCGACCAGGCCGACCGGTTGTCGGACCTGGACGCCGACGCCTCGTCGGTGGCGTCGTCGCTGTCGTCGCGTGCCGTCTTCGACCACCGCGCCGTCGTGCTCGGCCCCGATCACCGAACCGGGCTGGCCGCCCTCCGGGACGGCCTGCCGTCGGGTGCGGTGGTGGCCGGCTCCGCCCATCCGGACGCGGGTGTGGTGTTCGTGTTCCCGGGTCAGGGTTCGCAGTGGGTGGGGATGGCGGCGGAGTTGTTGGAGTCCGAGCCGGTGTTCGCGGCGAGGGTCGCGGAGTGTGCGGCGGCTCTTGCGCCGTTCGTGGACTGGAATCTCCTGGACGTGTTGCGCTCGGATGATCCGTTGGAGCGGGTGGATGTGGTGCAGCCGGTGTTGTGGGCGGTGCATGTCGCGTTGGCCGAGGTGTGGAAGGCCAAGGGCGTCACTCCGGATGCGGTGATCGGTCATTCGCAGGGTGAGATCGCGGCGGCGTGTGTGGCCGGGGTGTTGTCGTTGAGTGACGCGGCGAAGGTGGTGGCGTTGCGCAGTAAGGCTTTGCTGGCGATCGCCGGCAGCGGCGGGATGGTGTCGGTCAGCGCGGGTTTGGACGTGGTCACCCCCCTGTTGACCGAGGGTGTGAGTGTCGCGGTGGTCAACGGTCCGACGAGTGTCGTGGTGGCCGGTGCGGACCTGGATGCGTTCCTGGCCGCTGCGGAGGCGGCGGGGGTGCGGGCCAGGCGGGTGAAGGTGGACTACGCGTCGCACTGCGCTCTGGTCGAGCCGGTCGAGGCGGAGTTGGCCCGTCTGCTGGATGGTGTGCAGCCCCTGCCCGGCGCGGTGCCGGTGTTCTCCACCGTGGAGGGCGGCGGTGTCATGGATGCCGCCTACTGGTACCGCAACCTGCGTCAGCCGGTGCGCCTGGATCTGGCGGTGCAGGCCGCGCAGGCGGCCGGGCATCGGATCTTCATCGAGGTCAGCGCGCACCCGGTGTTGACCGGGGCGATCGCCGACGCCGTGGACGTGGCGACGGTGGGCACGCTGCGTCGAGGTGAGGGCGGCACCGGTCAGATCGTGCGGGCCCTGGCCGAGGCGTGGGTGCAGGGCGCACCCGTCGACTGGACCACTGTCATCCCCGCCACCCAGGTCGTCGACCTGCCCACCTACCCCTTCCAGCGTCAGCGCTTCTGGCCGCGCCCCAGCACCCGCGCCCACGGCGACGCCTCCGCCTTCGGCCTGGCCCCCGTCACCCACCCGATCCTCGGCGCGGCCCTCGGACTCGCCGGCGCCGACGGCACGATCGTCGCCGGGCGGCTCTCCCTCACCACCCACCCGTGGCTCGCCGACCACCGCGTCTCCGGCCGCCTGGTGGTCCCCGGCACCGCACTGCTCGACCTGGCCATCCGGATCGGCGACCAGCTCGGCTGCCCGACAGTCGCCGACCTCACCCTGGAACGGCCGCTGATCGTGCCCGACCAGACCGGCCTGGCGGTGCAGGCCGTGGTCGACGCCCCCGGAGACGGTCCGGACCGCGCATTCACCCTCTACGCCAGGCCGGACACCGCCGACGCCGAACAGCAGTGGACACGACACGCGACCGGTCTGCTCAGCACCACCCGACCGGACGCACCCGAACCGCTCCCGGTCTGGCCGCCGACCGGCGCGCAGGCCGTCGCCGTGGACGGCTTCTACCCGGACCTGGAATCCCGCGGCTACGGCTACGGCCCGGCCTTCCAGGGGCTGCGGGCGATCTGGCGCTCCGGCGACGACGTGTACGCCGAGGTCGCCCTGCCCCGGGGAACCGACGCCGACACGTACGGGCTGCACCCGGCGCTGCTCGACGCGGCACTGCACCCGATCGGACTGGCCCTCGAACCGGCCGGCACCGAACAGGGCGGGTTGCTGCCGTTCTCCTGGACCGACGTCGACCTGCTCGCCTCCGGCGCGGAGCTGCTGCGCGTCCGGCTGCGACCGCAGGGCCCGGACACGGTGTCGGTGCTCGCCGCCGACCAGAGCGGCAGCCCGGTCCTGTCGATCGGCTCGCTCGTGCTGCGCCCGATGGCCGCCGGTGCCCTGGACACGGCCGACGACCCGGCTCGCACCTCCCTGTTCCGCCTCGACTGGACCCCACTGACCCTGCCCGCCGCCGGTGCTCCCGCCCTCGTCGCTGTCCTCGGCGTCGACGAGATCGGCGTGTCCGCGGCGCTCCGCGAGGCCGGACACGACGTCGTGGCGTACGCCGATCTCACAGACGATCCGAGCCGACGTCCCGACCTGGTCGTCGCGCCGTTCGGCCCGGGTGGCACCGAGGGGGCCGTCGCCGCCACCGCCACCGCCGCGACGCACTCCTTCCTCGGTCTGCTCCAGGACTGGCTCACCGGACCGGACGCCCGGCTCGTGGTGGTGACCCGCCGCGCCGTCTCGACAGCTGCCGAGGACCCGATCGAGGACCTGGTGCACGCCCCCCTGTGGGGTCTGGTCCGCGCCGCCCAGGCGGAGAACCCGGACCGCCTCCAACTGGCCGACCTGGACGGCGACGCCGCCTCGGCAGCCGCCCTGGTCGCCGCGACCGGCACCGGGGAACCGCAGGTGGCGGTGCGCGGCGGCACCGCGTACGCGCTGCGCCTGGCCCGCGCCGCGACCACCCCGGCCCTGGTCCTGCCGAACGGGGACGAGCCGTGGCGCCTCGACGTACGGGAGCGCGGCACCTTCGACAACCTGGAACTGCTGCCCTGCCCGGAGATCGGCTGGGACCTGCCGGACGGACACGTCCGCGTCCGCATCCACGCCAGCGGTCTGAACTTCCGCGACGTGGTGCTGACCCTCGGCATGGTCCCGGACCAGCAGGTCCTCGGCAACGAGGCGGCCGGTGAGATCGTCGAGGTGGGACCGGGGGTGCGCGGCTTCGCCGTCGGCGACCGGGTGATGGGTCTCTTCTCCGGCTCGATGGCACCCATCGGCGTCACCGACCACCGCATGATCGCCAAGGTGCCCGACGACTGGTCGTACCCGGTCGCCGCGACGGTGCCGGTCGCCTTCCTCACCGCGTACTACGGTCTGGTCGACGCCGGCCACCTGCGCGCCGGGCAGTCGGTGCTGGTGCACGCCGCGACCGGCGGCGTCGGCATGGCGGCGGTCCAGCTCGCCCGGCACTTCGGCGCCGACGTGTTCGGCACCGCCAGCCCCGCCAAGTGGGACGTGCTACGCGCCGACGGCTTCACCGACGACCGGATCGCCTCGACGCGCAGCCTCGACTTCGAGCACCGCATCCTCGGGGCGACCGGTGGACGCGGCGTGGACGTGGTCCTGGACTCCCTGGCCGGTGAGTTCGTCGACGCGTCGCTGCGGCTGCTGCCCCGGGGCGGACGGTTCGTCGAGATGGGCAAGACCGACATCCGCCACGCCGACACGGTTGCCGCGCAGCACCCGGGCGTCGGCTACCAGGCGTTCGACCTGATCGAGGCCGGCGGCGAGCGGATCCGTGAGATCTGGTCCGAGCTGACGGCCCTCTTCGCGGCCGGGCACCTGCGCCCGATGCCGCTGCGCACCTGGGACCTGCGCCGCGCGCCGGAGGCGTTCCGCTTCCTCAGCCAGGCCCGGCACATCGGCAAGATCGCCCTGACCCTGCCGCCCCGGCCGGACCCGGAGGGCACCGTCCTCATCACCGGTGGCACCGGCACGCTCGGCGCGCTGCTGGCCCGGCACTTCGCCCGCCAGGGTCGCCGTCACCTGCTGCTCACCAGCCGGCGCGGCCCGCAGGCACCCGGTGCCGCCGAGCTGTGCGCGGAACTCGCCGACCTCGGCGCGCAGGCCCGCGTCGTCGCCTGCGACACCGCCGACCGGGAGGCCCTGGCCGCACTGCTCGCCGGCATCCCGGCCGCGCACCCGCTCACCACTGTGGTGCACGCGGCCGGCGTCCTCGCCGACGGCGTGGTCGGCTCGCTGACACCGGAGCGCCTGGACGAGGTGCTGCGGCCCAAGGTGGACGCGGCCTGGCACCTGCACGAGCTGACCCAGGCCGCGCCGGTCGCCGAGTTCGTGCTCTTCTCCGCCGGCGCCGGGACCTTCGGCGGCGCCGGGCAGGCGAACTACGCGGCGGCCAACACGTTCCTCGACGCCCTCGCCCAGCACCGGCGCGACCAGGGGCTACCCGCCGTGGCGCTGGCCTGGGGCCTGTGGGCCGACGCCAGTGGGATGACCGGTCACCTGGACGCCACCGACCACGCCCGGATGGCCCGGGGCGGCATGGCCCCACTCACCGCCGAGCAGGGACTCGCCCTGCTGGACGCGGCACTGCGCCACGACGAGGCGATCCTGGTCCCCGCGAACATCGACACCGGGATCCTGCGGGGGCAGGGCGGCGCGGTGGCACCGCTGCTGCGCGGCCTGGTGCGCGCACCCGCCCGCCGTGCGGCCGCCACCGCCACCGACACCGGCGACGACCTCGGCCGGCGGTTGGCCGGGCTCGGCGCGGCGGACCAGCAGCGGATCCTGCTCGATCTGGTACGCGGCCACGCCACAGTGGTCCTGGGCCGCCCCGCCTCGGAGCCGATCGAGGCCACCCGCGCGTTCAAGGAACTCGGCTTCGACTCGCTGACCGCCGTCGAGCTGCGCAACCGGCTCAACGGCGCGACCGCGCTGCGGCTGCCCGCCACGCTCGTCTTCGACTACCCCAACGCCCAGGCGCTCGCCGAGCACCTGGGCAAGGAACTCACCACCGGATCCGAGCCGGACGGGAACGCGGTGCACGTCGCGTTCGACCGGCTGACCGGCGCGATCGCGGCGCTGGACGTCGAGGCGCTGGCCGGCACCGGCATCGCGTCCCGGCTTCGGGAACTGCTCGCCGCCGTGGAACCGGCAGCCGCCGTGCCCACCGCGACCACGTCCGACGACGCCGACCTCGACGACGCCTCGGCCGAGGACATCTTCGACCTGATCGACAACGAACTCGACTTTCCGTGATCCACCACTTCCGTCCTAGGGGAGGGCCGAACGATGGCCGATGAGCAGCAGCTTCTCGACTACCTCAAGAAGGTCACCGCTGATCTGCGGCGCACCAAGCGTCAGCTGCAGGCCGTCGAGTCACGCGACCAGGAGCCGATCGCGATCGTCGCGATGAGCTGCCGCTTCCCGGGCGGTGTGAACAGCCCGGAAGAGCTGTGGCGGATGCTCGCCGACGGTCGGGACGGCATCACCGAGTTCCCGGCCGACCGGGGCTGGAACGTCGAGGAGCTCTACGACCCCGACCCGGAACACCGGGGCACCACGTACACCAAGCACGGCGGGTTCATCGACGCGGTCGGCGAGTTCGACGCCGCGTTCTTCGGGATCTCGCCGCGCGAGGCCCTCACCATGGACCCGCAGCAGCGACTGCTGCTCGAATCGGCGTGGGAGACCTTCGAACGCGCCGGCATCGACCCGCTGTCGCTGCGCGGCACCAGCACCGGTGTCTACGCCGGCGTCACCATGCAGGACTACAGCGCCCGGGTGCTGATGAGCGCGCCGGACGCCATCGAGGGGCAGCTGCTGACCGGCAGCTCGACGAGCGTGGTGTCCGGGCGGATCGCGTACTCCCTCGGGTTGGAGGGGCCGGCCGTCACCATCGACACCGCCTGTTCGTCGTCGCTGGTCGCCGTCCACCTGGCGGCGCAGTCGCTGCGCCGCGACGAGTGTTCCCTGGCCCTCGCCGGCGGTGTCGCGATCATGTCGACGCCGACCCCGTTCGTCGAGTTCAGCCGGCAGCGTGGCCTGGCCCGCGACGGCCGCTGCAAGGCGTTCGCCGCGTCCGCCGACGGCACCGGCTGGGCCGAGGGCGTCGGCCTGGTGCTCCTGGAGCGGCTCTCCGACGCGCAGCGCCTGGGCCACCCGATCATCGCCGTGGTCCGCGGCAGCGCCCTCAACCAGGACGGCGCGTCGAACGGCCTGACCGCCCCGAACGGCCCGGCCCAACAGCGCATGATCCGCCAGGCGCTCACCGACGCGAAGCTGACCGCCGCCCAGGTCGACGTGGTCGAGACCCACGGCACCGGCACCACCCTCGGCGACCCGATCGAGGCGCAGGCCCTGATCGCCACGTACGGCAAGCAGCGGGCCGCCGAACGGCCGCTGCTGATCGGCTCGGTCAAGTCGAACATCGGCCACACCCAGGCCGCCTCCGGCATCGCCGGCATCATGAAGATGGCACTGGCCATCCAGCACGGGGTGGTCCCGCCCACCCTGCACGTCGACGAGCCCACCGACCAGGTCGACTGGTCGGCCGGCACCGTCGCGCTGGCCACCGAACGCCTGCCCTGGCCGGACACCGGGCTGCCCCGTCGTGGCGGCGTGTCGGCGTTCGGGGTCAGCGGCACCAACGCGCACGTGATCCTGGAGGAGGCCCCGGCCCCGTCGTCCGAGCCGGTGACCCCGGCGCCGGCCGGCGGGGTGCTGCCGTGGGTGCTGTCCGGGCGTACCGAGGCGGCGATGCGGGAGCAGGCCCGCCGGCTCGCCGCCCACCTGGACGTCGAGGGATCCGTCGAGCCCGCCGACGTGGGCTTCTCCCTGGCCACCACCCGGGCGGCCCTGGAACACCGGGCCGTGCTGGTCGGCCGGGACCTGGCCGGCCTGCGTGCGCGCCTGGACACGCTCGCCGCGCAGGGGCCGGGCGCCGCCGACGCATACGCCTGCCGTGGTGCGGCCAGCGGTGCGGTGCTCGTGTTCCCCGGTCAGGGCTCCCAGTGGGTCGGTATGGCAGCCGAGCTGATGGAGACCGCGCCGGTGTTCGCCGCCCGGATCGAGCAGTGCGCGGCGGCCCTGCGGCCGTACACCGAATGGTCCCTGCTCGACGTGCTGCGCTCCACCGACCCGGAGGTGCTGAAGCGGGTCGACGTGGTGCAGCCCGCGCTCTGGGCGGTCATGGTCTCCCTCGCCGAGCTGTGGCGCTCGTACGGTGTCGTCCCGGCGGCGGTCGTCGGCCACTCCCAGGGTGAGATCGCCGCCGCCGTGGTCGCCGGAGCGCTGTCAGTGCAGGACGGCGCGAAGGTCGTCGCGCTGCGCAGCCAGGCCCTGTCGGCGTTGTCCGGGCTGGGCGGCATGGTCTCGGTCGCGGCACCCGCCGACGCGGTACGCCGACGGCTGGAGACCTATCCCGGGCGGATCAGTGTCGCCGCCGTCAACGGACCCGCCTCGGTGGTGGTGGCCGGCGACGCGGACGCCCTGGACGAGCTGCTGGCCGAGTGCGAGCGCGACGGCGTACGGGCCCGACGCATCAACGTGGACTACGCGTCGCACTCCGCGCACGTGGAGCGCATCCGCGACGCCGTACTGACCGCCCTGGACGGGCTCAGCCCCGGCCCAGCGGACATCCCGTTCTACTCCACAGTCACCGGCGAGCCGCTCGACACCAGCACACTGGACGGCGACTACTGGTTCCGCAACCTGCGCCAACAGGTCCTCTTCGCGGAGACGGTGGAACGCCTGCGGGCCGACGGGCACCACGTCTTCGTGGAGTGCAGCCCGCACCCCGTGCTGACCGGCGGGCTCACCGAACTGCTCGGCGGCGCGGACGAGGCCGCCGTCATCGGCAGCCTGCGCCGCGACGAGGGTGGGCTGGCCCGCTTCACCCGGTCACTGGCCGAGGCGCACGTGCACGGCGTCCGGCTGGACTGGTCGGCGGTGTTCCCCGGCGCGCGTACCGTCGCCCTGCCCACCTACCCGTTCCAGCACCAGCGCTACTGGTTGGAGGTGGAGTTCGGCGCGGCCGACCCGGGCACCGGCACCGGCGGTGGCACCCCGGCCGAAGCGGGCTTCTGGTCGGCTGTGGACCGGGCCGACGTGGGCGCGCTCACCGCCACCCTCGGCGTCGCCGACGAGGTGGTCGAGCCGATCCTGCCCAGCCTCACCTCGTGGCACCGGGGTAGTCGCGACCAGGCGACTGTCGACTCGTGGCGGTACCACATCGCGTGGCGTCCGCACCCGGGCGGCGCGAACGGCACCCCCGCCGGCACCTGGCTGGTTCTGGTCCCGGCCGGGCGACGCGGCGACGCCCCTGTCACCGCCGCCCTCGACACCCTCGGCCGGCACGCCGCCGGGGTGATCGCCGTCGAGGTCGACACCCGCACCGCCGACCGGGACTCGCTGGCTGACACTTTGCGCGGTGCCCAGCCCGGCGGCGTCCTGTCCCTGCTCGCCCTGGACGAGCAGCAGCTGCCGGAGCACCCGGACGTGCCGGCCGGTTTCGCCGCCACCGTCGCGCTCACCCAGGCGCTCGGGATCGCCGACCTCGGTGCGCCGCTGTGGTGCGCCACCTCGGGCGCGGTGTCGGTCGGTCGTACCGACCCGGTCACCAACCCGGCCCAGGCGTTGGTCTGGGGCTTCGGGCGGGTCGCCGCGCTGGAGCACCCGGACCGGTGGGGTGGGCTCGTCGACCTGCCCGGCGAGCTGGACGAGCGCACCTGTGGCCTGCTCGCCACGGTCCTCTCCGGCGCCACCGGCGAGGACCAGGTGGCACTGCGCAGCAGCGGCGTCTTCGGCCGCCGGCTGGTCCGCGCGCCGCTCGCGGGGACCGCCCCGACCCGCCGCTGGAACCCCGAGGGCACCGTCCTCATCACCGGCGGCACCGGCGCGCTCGGCGGCCACATCGCCCGCTGGCTGGCCCGCTCCGGAGTCGGGCACCTGCTGCTGCTCAGCCGTCGCGGACCGGACGCCCCGGGGGCCGCCGACCTCGCCGCCGAACTGACCGCGCTGGGCAGCACGGTCTCCGTGGCGGCCTGCGACGCCGGAGACCGGGACGCGCTGGCCGCCGTCCTCGCCGACGTGCCCGCCGCGCACCCGTTGACCGCCGTGGTGCACACCGCCGCCGCGATCGACGACACCGTCGTCGACGCCCTCGACGTCGACCGGATGTCCCGGGCCCTGCACGCCAAGATGACCGCGGCGGCCAACCTGGACGAGCTGACCCGCGACCTGGACCTGTCCGTCTTCATGCTCTGCTCGTCGGTGGCCGGCACCCTGGCCAGCTCCGGCGTGGGCAACTACGCCCCCGCGAACGCCTACCTCGACGCGCTCGCCCAGCAACGCCGGGCGGCCGGACGGCACGCCCTCTCGGTGGCCTGGGGCGCCTGGGACGGTGGCGGGCTGGCCGACGGTCGCTTCGGTGACCTGCTGGACCGGCACGGCATGCCCGGCATGGCGCCGGCCCTCGCCATCGAGGCGCTGCGCGGCGCCGTCGACCACGACGAGACGTACCTGGCCATCGCCGACATCGCCTGGGACCGGTACTTCGTCGCCTTCACCGCCACCCGGGCGGCCCCGCTGCTCGACGCGGTGCCCGAGGTGCGGGAGCTGCGCTCGCGCACCTCGACGACCGGGGCCGGCGACCCGACCGCGACACCCGCCAACACCTACGCCCGGCAGCTCGCCGGCCAGTCCGAGGCGGACCAGCGGCGTACGTTGCTCGACCTGGTCCGCGCCCAGGTGGCCGCGGTGCTCAGCTACCCGTCGCCGGAGGCGGTCGAACCGCGCCGCACCTTCCAGGAACTCGGCTTCGACTCGGTCACCGGCGTCGAGCTGCGCAACCGGTTGGCCCGCGCCACCGGTCTGCGCCTGCCGGCCACCATGGTCTTCGACCACCCGTCGCCGCACGCCCTCAGCGCCCGTCTGCGCGAGCAGCTCGTGGACGCCGACACCGGACCGGCCGCCGCGGCCCCGACGACCGCCGTGGCGGCGGACGAGCCGATCGCCATCGTCGGTATGAGCTGCCGCTACCCGGGTGGCATCGGCTCCCCGGAGGACCTGTGGCGGCTGGTCGCCACCGACGGTGACGGCATGGGTGTCTTCCCTGCGGATCGGGGCTGGGATTTAGGGGTGTTGTTCGATCCCGATCCCGACAACGCTGGGACCACATACACCCGGACCGGCGGGTTTCTCTACGACGTAGGTGAGTTCGATGCCGAATTCTTTGGTGTCAATCCGCGTGAGGCATTAGCGATGGATCCTCAGCAGCGGTTGTTGTTGGAAGCCTCCTGGGAGGCCGTCGAGCGCGCCGGAATCGACCCGGCGGGCCTCGCCGGTTCGCGTACGGGCGTCTTCGCCGGCACCAACGGTTCCGACTACTCCGCCGTGCTGTTCGGCGCCTCGGACGGTCTGGAGGGATATCTGGCCACCGGCAACGCCGGGGCGGTCCTGTCCGGCCGGGTGTCCTACGTGCTGGGTCTGGAGGGGCCCGCGGTCACCGTCGACACGGCCTGCTCGTCGTCCCTGGTGGCGCTGCACCTGGCGGCGCAGGCCCTGCGCAACGGCGAGTGCGACCTCGCGCTGGCCGGTGGCGTGACGGTGATGGCCACCCCGTCGCTGTTCGTCGGTTTCTCCCGGCAGCGGGGCCTGGCCGAGGACGGCCGCTGTAAGGCCTTCGCCGGGGCGGCCGACGGCACCGGATTCTCCGAGGGCGTCGGAATGCTGCTCGTGGAGAGGCTCTCCGACGCCCGCCGAAACGGTCACCGCGTCCTCGCCGTGGTACGCGGTTCCGCTGTCAACCAGGACGGCGCATCGAATGGTCTGACCGCGCCGAACGGGCCTTCCCAACAACGCGTCATCCGGGCCGCTCTGGCCAATTCCGGATTGTCCGCCGCCGATGTCGACGTGGTGGAGGCGCACGGCACCGGCACCCGACTCGGCGACCCGATCGAGGCGCAGGCGCTGCTCGCCACCTACGGTCAGGACCGTCCCACCGACCAGCCGTTGTGGCTCGGGTCGGTCAAGTCCAACATCGGGCACACCCAGGCCGCCGCCGGGGTCGCCGGCATCATCAAGATGGTCGAGGCGCTGCGGCACGAGACCCTGCCCCGCACACTGCACGTGGACGAACCGACCCCGCAGGTGGACTGGTCCGACGGCGCGGTGGAGCTGCTCACCGAGCCGCGGTCCTGGCGTGCGGGGGAGCGCCCGCGCCGGGCCGGTGTCTCGTCGTTCGGGGTCTCCGGCACCAACGCCCACGTGATCATCGAGGAGGCGCCGGCGGTCGTCGCCGACGAGGTCGCCGCGGCGACGCCGGACGTGCCGTGGCTGCTGGCCGGGCGCACCGGCACGGCCGTCGCCGACCAGGCACGGCAGCTCGCCGCGCTGGACGCCCCGGCCGGCGAGGTGGCCCACTCGCTGTCCGCTACCCGCTCGGCGTTCGGCCAGCGGGCCGTGGTCCTCGGCCCGGAGCACCGCACCGGCCTGAACGCGCTCGTCGACGGTCTGCCGTCGAGTTCGGTGATCACCGGTTCGGCGTACCCCGACGCGCCTGTCGTCTTCGTCTTCCCCGGCCAGGGCTCGCAGTGGGTCGGCATGGCGGTCGGGCTGCTCGACGCCGAACCGGTGTTCGCCGCCCGGATCGCCGAGTGCGCGGCGGCGCTCGCGCCGTTCGTGGAGTGGAACCTGCTGGACGTGCTGCGCTCCGACGACCCGCTGGAGCGGGTCGACGTCGTGCAGCCGGTGTTGTGGGCGGTGCACGTCGCGTTGGCCGAGGTGTGGCGGGCCAGGGGCGTGACCCCGGACGCGGTGATCGGCCACTCGCAGGGCGAGATCGCCGCGGCCTGCGTCGCCGGTGTCCTCACCCTCGCCGACGCCGCCAAGGTGGTCGCGCTGCGCAGCAGGGCCCTGCTGGCGGTCGCCGGCACCGGTGGCATGGTCTCGGTCAACGCCGGTCTGGACGTGGTCACCCCGCTGCTCACCGACGGTGTGACGGTCGCCGCCGTCAACGGCCCGACCAGCGTGGTCGTCGCCGGCGCCCCCGCCGACCTGGACGCGTTCCTGGCCGGCGCGGAGGCGGCCGGCGTACGGGCCAGGCGGGTCAAGGTGGACTACGCCTCGCACTGCGCGCTCGTCGAGCCGGTCGAGGCCGAACTGGCAGGCCTGCTCGACGGTGTGCAGCCGCTGCCCGGCGCGGTGCCGATCTTCTCCACAGTGGAGGACGGCGGTGCCATGGACGCCGCCTACTGGTACCGCAACCTGCGCCAGCCGGTACGCCTGGACCAGGCCGTCGAGGCCGCGTACGCCGCCGGGCACCGGATCTTCGTCGAGGTCAGCGCCCACCCGGTGCTCACCGGCGCGATCGCCGACACCGTCGACGCGGCCACCGTCGGCACCCTGCGCCGCGACGCGGGCGGCACCGACCAGGTCGTACGGGCCCTGGCCGAGGCCTGGGTACGCGGCGCACCGGTCGACTGGAGCACCGTCATCCCGGTCACCCGGGTCGTCGACCTGCCCACCTACCCGTTCCAGCACCAGCGCTACTGGCCCACCGGTGGCGGGGCGATGGCCGCCTCCGACCCGGTCGACAGCCAGTTCTGGCAGGCCGTCGAGGACGGCGACCTGACCCCGCTGGGCATCACCGGCGACGGCGGGGACCTGCTGCCCGCGCTCGCCACCTGGCGGCGTACCCGCCGGGAGAGGGGCACCACCGACACCTGGCGCTACACCGTCGACTGGACCCCGATCCCGGACGCCGGCACCCCGCCCCGGCTCGACGGCACCTGGCTGCTCGTCGTACCCGACACCACCGACCAGCACCGGATCGCCACCGACTGCGCCGCCGCCCTGCGCGACCACGGCGCCGAGGTCCTGGAGATCGCACCGGCCACCACCGAGCGCAGCGAGCTGGCCGGGCTCCTGAACCGGCTCTCCGACATCGACATCCCGATCGCCGGTGTCCTGTCGCTGCTCGCGCTCGACCACCGTCCGGATCGAGAGAACCCGCAGATCACCACCGGGACGACCGCCACGCTGACGCTGCTGCAGACGCTCGGCGACATCGGTTCCCCGGCGAAGCTGTGGTGCGTCACCCGTGGGGCGGTTGCCGTCGCCCCCGGCGAGGACGTGCCGCACCCGGCCCAGGCGATGCTCTGGGGCCTTGGACCCGTGCTCGAGGCCGAGGACCCGCAGCGCTTCGGCGGGCTGATCGATCTGCCCGACACTCTCGACCCGGTGGCCGGAACCCGGCTCGCCGTCACCCTGCGCGGCGAGCCGGGTGCGACCGGCGAGAACCAGGTGGCGATCCGGTCCGCCGGCGCGGTCGCCCGCCGCCTGCGGCCGGCCCCGGCCACCGGCACGACGCCGACGGCCGGCTGGTCGCCCACCGGCACCACGCTGGTCACCGGCGGCACCGGCGCGATCGGCGCCGACGTGGCGCGCTGGCTGGCCGGACGCGGCGCGGAGCACCTGGTGCTCGCCAGCCGTCGTGGTCCGGACGCCACCGGTGCGGACGACCTGCGTACCGAGTTGGAACAGCTCGGCGCCCGGGTGACCATCGCCGCCTGCGACGTCGCCGACCGCGACGCCCTGCGCGCGCTGGTCGACGGCATCGACGACCTGACCGCCGTGTTCCACCTCGCCGGAACCCGCGACTCCGGTCTGCTCACCGGGCTCACCGGGGACCGGCTGGCTGCCGTCGCCGCCGGCCGGGCAACCGGCGCCCGGCACCTGCACGAGCTGACCCGCGATCACGACCTGACCGCGTTCGTGCTGTTCTCGGCGCTCGCGGGGACGCTCGGCAGCACCGGGCAGGGCGCGTACGCCGCCACGAACGCGTACCTCGACGCCCTGGCCGCCCGGCGGTTCGCCGCGGGTCTGCCCGCCACCTCGGTCGCCTGGGGCGACTGGGCGGGCAGCGAGGCCGGCGGCGCGGACCCCGCGATCACCCCGTTGCCCACCTCGTCCGCCCTGACCGCGCTGGGGCAGGCCCTCGACCACGGCGACACCCGGATCGTGCTGGCCGACATCGGCTGGGACCGCTTCGCCGCGCAGCACCCGGCCGGACCACCCCGTCTGGTCAGCGATCTGCCCGCGGTACGCGCCGCGCTGGCCGCCGGCACCGGAGACCCGTCCACCGCGCCGTGGCTGCGTCGCGTCGACGGGCTCGACCCGGCCGAGCGGGACGCCGTCCTGCTCGACCTGGTCCGCGCCCAGGCGGCCTCGGTGCTCGGTCACCCGGACAGCGCCGCCGTCGAGCCGGACCGGGCGTTCAAGGAACTCGGATTCGACTCGCTGACGGCGGTGCAGCTCCGCAACCAGATCAGCGTGGCGACCGGGGTGAAGCTGCCGGCGACCCTGGCCTTCGACCACCCCACCGCCCGGGCCCTCACCACCCACCTGGTCGGCCGGATCGTCGGTGACTCGGACACCGAGCTGCCGCTGCTGGCCGAAGTGGACCGGCTCGCCGGTCTGATCTCCGGACGCACCCTCGACAAGGGCGCGCGGGCCCAGCTCACCGCCCGACTGCAGGCGCTCCTGGCCGACGTGCACGGCACCACCGAACACACCGGCGACACCGTCACCGAGAAGCTCCAGTCGGCCAGCGCCGACGAGATCTTCGACTTCATCGACACGCAACTCTCGGTGTCCTGACACCGAACGCTGCGCGCATCCGGAGGGGTTGGCAAGCGATGCTGACTGAAGACAAGCTCCTCGACTACCTGAAGCGGGTCACCGCCGACCTGCACCAGACGCGGCAACGGCTGCGCGAGGTCGAGGCGGGAGAGCAGGAGCCGATCGCCATCATCGGCATGGGCTGCCGCTTCCCCGGCGACGTGCGTACCCCCGAGGACCTGTGGCAACTGCTGCTCGACGGCCGCGACGCGATGGCCGAGTTCCCGGACGACCGGGGTTGGGACCTGGACGCCCTGTTCGGTGACGGCACCGGCGCGGCGGGCACCTCCGACGCCCGCCAGGCCGGCTTCGTCTACGACGCGGCCGACTTCGACGCCGCCTTCTTCGGCATCTCGCCACGCGAGGCCACCGCGATGGACCCGCAGCAGCGGATGCTGCTGGAGGTCACCTGGGAGGCCCTGGAGCAGGCCGGGATCGACCCGGTCACGCTCAAGGGCAGCCAGACCGGCGTCTTCGCCGGCACCGCCGGCCAGGACTACGGCACGCTGCTGCTGGGCGCATCCGTTGGGCTGGAGGGGCACCTGCTCACCGGCAACGCGGCGGCCGTCGTCTCCGGCCGGATCTCCTACTGCCTGGGGCTGGAGGGCCCCGCCGTCACCGTCGACACCGCGTGCTCCTCGTCGCTGGTGGCGTTGCACCTCGCCGCGCAGGCCCTGCGCCAGCAGGAATGCGGGCTCGCGCTCGCCGGCGGCGCCACGGTGATGGCCACCCCGGGCGCGTTCCTCGAGTTCTCCCGCCAGGGCGGTCTGTCCGGCGACGGGCGGTGCAAGGCGTTCGCCGCCGCGGCCGACGGCACCGGCTGGGCGGAGGGCGCCGGTGTGCTGGTCCTGGAACGGCTCAGCGACGCGCAGCGCAACGGTCACCAGGTCCTCGCCGTGATCCGCGGCTCGGCGGTCAACCAGGACGGCGCGTCCAACGGTCTCAGCGCCCCGAACGGCCCGGCCCAGCAGCGCGTCATCCAACGGGCGCTGGCCAACGCCGGCCTCACCCCGAACCAGATCGACACGGTCGAGGCGCACGGCACCGGCACCAGCCTCGGCGACCCGATCGAGGCGCAGGCCCTCATCGCCACGTACGGGCAGGACCGCGACCCGCAGCGCCCCCTGTGGCTCGGCTCGATCAAGTCCAACCTCGGCCACACCCAGGCCGCAGCGGGCGTCGCCGGGATCATCAAGATGGTCCTCGCGATGCGCGCCGGAGTCCTGCCGCAGACCCTGCACGTGGACGAGCCGACCCCGCAGGTCGACTGGTCCGAGGGCGCCGTCGAACTGCTCACCAGCCGACAGCCGTGGCCCCGGACCGACGCGCCGCGCCGGTCCGCGGTCTCCTCGTTCGGGGTCAGCGGCACCAACGTGCACGTGGTCCTCGAACAGGCCCCGGTGCTCGCCGACGACACCGCACCGGAGGCCACCGCCGCACCGGACGGACCGTGGCTGCTGTCCGGGCGTACCGAGCGGGCGTTGCGGGCGCAGGCGGCGAAGCTGCTCGCCCGGGTGGCCGGCGACGACCGGGTCGACCTGCGTGATGTGGCGTACGCCCTGACCGCCGACCGCAGCACGTTCGACCACCGGGCCGTGATCCTGCCCGGTGACCGCGCCGACCTGGTGCACCGGCTCGCGGCGCTGGCGGAGGGGCGCCTCGACACCGGAGTGCTCACCGGGCAGCGGCAGCCCGCGCGTACCGCGTTCCTCTTCTCCGGCCAGGGTTCCCAACGCGCCGGCATGGGCAGCGACCTCGCCGCCACGTACCCCGTCTTCGCCGCCGCGTTCGACGAGGTCTGCGACGCGCTTCAGCCGCACCTGGAGCAGCCGTTGCGCCAGGTGATCGCGGAGAACCCGGACGGCCTGCTGGACCAGACCGCCTACACCCAGGCCGGTCTGTTCGCGGTCGAGGTGGCGTTGTACCGGCTGGTCGAGTCCTGGGGGATCGTCCCCGACCACCTGATCGGCCACTCGATCGGCGAGCTGGCCGCCGCGCACGTCGCCGGTGTGCTGTCCCTCGCGGACGCGGCGACACTGGTCGCCGCGCGCGGCACCCTGATGCAGGCGTTGCCCGCCGGCGGGGTGATGGTCGCGGTGCGGGCCACCGAGGCCGAGGTGCTGCCGCTGCTGACCGACGGCGTCTCGATCGCGGCGGTCAACGGCCCGCGCTCGGTCGTGCTCTCCGGCGAACAGCAGGCCGTCGAGGCGGTCGCCGCGACCTTCGGCAGGGCCAAGCGGCTCACGGTCAGTCACGCATTCCATTCGGCGCTGATGGAGCCGATGCTCGACGACTTCCGCCGGGTCGCGGAGAGCGTCACCTACCACGAGCCACAGATCCCGATCGTCTCCAACGTCACCGGCCGGCTCGACGAGCGGCTGGACGCCGCCTACTGGGTGCGCCACGTCCGCGACGCGGTCCGCTTCGCCGACGGCATCGCCGCCCTGGTCGACGCCGGCGTCACCACACTGGTGGAGATCGGCCCCGGCGGTGTCCTGACCGCCCTGGCCGACGAATGCCTGACCGGTGACCAGGTGGCAGTCCCCACGCTGCGCAAGGACCGCCCCGAACCCGAGGCGCTGCTCGCCGCGCTCGGCCGCCTGCACGTGGACGGGGTGTCGCCGGACTGGCGTGCCGTGCTCCCCGCCGGACGCCCTGTGCACCTGCCCACGTACGCCTTCCAGCACGAGCGGTACTGGCCGGACACCTCCCGCCGGTGGACCGGCGACCTGACCAACGTGGGCGTCCGCCCGGCGGGGCACCCGCTGCTCGGCGCGGCCGTCGCGCTGGCCGACGGCGGCGGCTTCCTCTACACCGGCCGGCTCAGCCTGGAGCGGCACTCCTGGCTCGCTGACCACGCCGTGCAGGGCACCGTGCTGGTGCCCGGCACCGGCTTCGTGGAGCTCGCACTGCGCGCCGGCGAACAGGTCGGCACCGGCCACCTGCGCGAACTCACCCTCCAGGCGCCACTGGTGCTGCCCGAGCGCGGCGACACCGAACTGCAGGTGTCGGTGGGCCCGGCCGAGGACGACGGCTCCCGCGCCGTCACCATCCACTCCCGAGCTGTCGACTCCACCGACCCGGACACGCCGTGGACCTGCCACGCCGTCGGCGTGGTCCAGACCGTCGAGGCGTCCACCACGGACTGGCGGGACTTCACCACCTGGCCGCCGGCCGACGCCCGCCCCGCCGACCTGACCGGCTTCTACGACCGGCTCGCCGCGCAGGGCTTCACCTACGGGCCCGCGTTCCAGGCACTTCAGCGCGCCTGGGTGGCCGGCGAGTACGCGTACGCCGAGGTGCGCATCCCGGACGGCAGCGGCACCGACGCGGCGGACTTCGGCCTGCACCCGGCGCTGCTCGACGCGGCCATGCACGCCACCGGGCTGCTACCGGCCCGGACCACCGAGCAGGGCAACCGGCTGCCGTTCGCCTGGAACGACGTCGCGCTGCACGCGGCCGGCGCCACCGACCTGCGGGTCCGCGTCCGGATCGCGGAGAACGCCGACGTGAGCGTCGCCGTCGCGGACGCCACCGGCGCGCCGGTCGCCGAGGTGCGGATGCTCACGCTGCGGCCCATCTCCGCCGACCAGCTCGCCACCCCCGACGACACCCTCTTCCACGTCGACTGGCCGACCGTCACGACCACCGGCGTCGACACCGGACGGATCGCGATCCTCGGCGACGACCTTCCCGAACTCGCCGACCTCGACGCGGACCGCTACCCGGACCTCGCGGCCCTCGGCGTCGCACTGGCCGGTGGCGCGGACCGCCCGGACCTGGTCCTGGCCGGCTGCTCCGCAGCGGACTCCGACCCGGAGTCCACCCACGCCACCACCGTCGCCGCGCTGGTCACCGCGCAGCACTGGCTGGACGATCCGGCCTTCGACGGGGCCCGACTGGTGGTGGTCACCCGCCAGGCGATCGCCACCGGCCCGGACGAGGACGTGACTGACCTGTCCGCCGCCCCGGTCTGGGGCCTGCTCCGCTCGGCCCAGTCGGAGAACCCGGACCGGTTCGTCCTGGCCGACCTGGACGGACACCCGGCCAGCGCGGGCCGCCTCATCGAGGCGGTCACCTCCGGCGAACCGCAGGTCGCCGTACGCCGCGGCACGGTACGGGTCCCCCGGCTGGCCCGGCTCGCCCCGCCCCGGGAGCCGAACCCCCCGCTCGACCCGGACGGCACCGTCCTGATCACCGGCGCCACCGGCACCCTGGGCGGCCTGCTCGCCCGCCACCTGGTCACCCGGCACGGCGTGCGGCACCTGCTGCTCACCAGCCGCCGGGGCAGCGCCGCCGAGGGCAGCGCCGAACTCTGCGCCGAACTGACCACACTGGGCGCGGCGGTGACCCTGGCCGCCTGCGACACCGCCGACCGCGCCGCGGTCGCCGCGCTGCTCGCCTCGGTGCCCGCCGAGCACCCGCTGACCGCCGTGGTGCACGCCGCCGGGGTCTCCGACGACGGCGTGGTCAGCGCGCTCACCCCCGGCCGCGTCGGCGCGGTGCTGCGACCCAAGGTCGACGCCGCCCACCACCTGCACGACCTGACCCGGGACGCGGACCTCAGCGCGTTCGTCCTGTTCTCCTCGCTCGCCGCGACCCTCGGCGGTGGCGGTCAGGGCAACTACGCGGCGGCGAACGCCTACCTGGACGCGCTCGCCCAGCACCGACGGGCGTCCGGGCTGCCCGGGGTGTCCCTCGTCTGGGGCCTCTGGGACGCCCGCAGCGGCATGTCGGAGCACCTCGACGACACCCACTTCTCCCGCATCGCGCGCGGCGGCATCATCTCCATGCCGTCCGCCGACGCGCTCGCGCTCTTCGACCGGGCGATCGCCGCGCCGGTACCGGTGGTCGCGCCGGCCCGGCTGGACTTCGCCACGCTGCGGGCGCAGGGCGCCCAGGGCGGCGTACCGGCGCTGCTGCGCGGGCTGGTCCGGGTGCCGGGTGGCAAGCCGGGTGCCAGGACCCGCGCCGGCAACGCGTTCCTCACCCACCTCGCCGCCCTCGCCGAGGCGGACCGGGAGCGGGCACTGCTCGATCTCGTACGCGGACAGGCGGCAGCCGTCCTGGGCCACTCGGGTCCGGCGGCCGTCCCGCCGCAGCAGCCCCTCTCCGAACTCGGCGTCGACTCGCTCACCGCCGTGGAGATCCGCAACCAGTTGGGCGGCGCGACCGGGCTACGCCTGCCGGCCACTCTCATCTTCGACTACCCGACCCCGCAGGCCCTCGCCGGATATCTGCACGAGCAGCTGGGCGGCATCGAGGCGCCGACGGCGGCGAGCACCGAGGCCGCGCCGGTCGCCGCCGACGAGCCGATCGCCATCGTCGGCATGGCCTGCCGCTACCCCGGCGGCGTGCGGACACCGGAGGACCTGTGGCAGCTGGTCGACCTGGGCACCGACGGCATCACCGGCGTCCCGGAGGACCGGGGCTGGGACATCGCCGGCCTGTACGACCCGGAGGCGGACCGACCGGGCGGCTTCTACGTGCGTGAGGGCGGCTTCCTCGACGACGCCACCGACTTCGACGCCGCGTTCTTCGGGATCAGCCCCCGCGAGGCGGTCGCCATGGACCCGCAGCAGCGGGTGCTCCTCGAGGTGTCCTGGGAGGCGATCGAGCGGGCCGGCATCGACCCGGTGTCGCTGCGCGGCAGCCGGACCGGCGTGTTCGCCGGCACCAGCGGCCAGGACTACGGCGGCGTCCTCGGGCGTGACCCGTCCAGCGTCGGCGGCTTCGGCCTGACCAGCACCACCGCAAGCGTCATCTCCGGGCGGGTGTCGTACGCGCTCGGCCTGGAAGGGCCGTCGCTGTCGGTG
The DNA here is from genome assembly GCF_900091505.1 of Micromonospora chokoriensis. Classification (NCBI taxonomy): domain Bacteria; kingdom Bacillati; phylum Actinomycetota; class Actinomycetes; order Micromonosporales; family Micromonosporaceae; genus Micromonospora; species Micromonospora chokoriensis. The sequence continues at coordinate 5,408,348 of NZ_LT607409.1, read as the reverse complement.
GACACCGCCTGCTCGTCGTCGCTCGTCGCGCTGCACCTCGCAGCCCAGGCGCTGCGGCAGGGGGAGTGCTCCCTCGCGCTGGTCGGTGGCGTGATGGTGATGGCGACCCCGGCCGCGTTCGTCGCGTTCAGCCAGCAGCGCGGACTGGCCCCGGACGGGCGGTGCAAGTCGTTCGCCGGGTCCGCCGACGGGATCGGTTGGGCCGAGGGCGCTGGCGTCCTGGTGGTGGAACGGCTCTCCGATGCGCGGCGCAACGGCCACCACGTCCTGGCCGTGGTCCGCGGCAGCGCGATCAACCAGGACGGGGCCTCCAACGGCCTGACCGCCCCGAACGGCCCCTCGCAGCAACGCGTCATCCGGGCCGCCCTGGCCAACGCGGGCCTGAGCAGCGCCGACGTCGACGTGGTCGAGGCACACGGCACCGGCACCGTGCTGGGCGACCCGATCGAGGCGCAGGCGCTGCTCGCCACCTACGGTCAGGGTCGGCCGGCGGACCGGCCGCTGCGGCTCGGCTCGATCAAGTCGAACATCGGGCACGCGCAGGCCGCTGCCGGTGTCGCCGGGATCATCAAGATGGTCGCGGCGATCCGCAACGAGACGATGCCGCGCACCCTGCACGTGGACGAGCCCACCCCCGAGGTGGACTGGTCGGCCGGTGCGGTCGAGCTGCTCACCGACGCGCGGCCCTGGGAGGCGTACGGGCGGCCACGGCGGGCCGGCGTCTCGTCCTTCGGGGTCTCCGGCACCAACGCCCATGTGATCATCGAAGAGGCGCCGGTCGCGCCGGCCGACGAGCCGACAGTGGTGTCGCCGGACGTGCCGTGGGTGCTGTCCGGGCGTACCGCCACGGCCGTCGCCGACCAGGCCCGCCGACTCGCCGCAGTGGAGTCGGAGCCGGCCGAGGTCGCTCACTCGCTGCTGAGCCGATCCGAGTTCGTCCAGCGGGCTGTGGTGCTCGGCCCGGACCACCGGCCCGGCCTGGCCGCGTTGGCCGACGGGATGCCGTCGAGCGCGGTGGTGTCCGGTGTGGCCCGTTCGTCCGGTGTGGTGTTCGTGTTCCCGGGTCAGGGTTCGCAGTGGGTGGGGATGGCTGCGGAGTTGTTGGAGTCCGAGCCGGTGTTCGCGGCGAGGGTCGCGGAGTGTGCGGCGGCGCTTGCGCCGTTCGTGGACTGGAATCTCCTGGATGTGTTGCGCTCGGATGATCCGTTGGAGCGGGTGGATGTGGTGCAGCCGGTGTTGTGGGCGGTGCATGTCGCGTTGGCCGAGGTGTGGAAGGCCAAGGGCGTCACTCCGGATGCGGTGATCGGTCATTCGCAGGGTGAGATCGCGGCGGCGTGTGTGGCCGGGGTGTTGTCGTTGAGTGACGCGGCGAAGGTCGTGGCCCTGCGGAGCAAGGCGCTGCTGGCCTTGTCCGGCAGTGGTGGGATGGTGTCGGTCAGTGCGGGTTTGGACGTGGTCACCCCGTTGTTGACCGAGGGTGTGAGTGTCGCGGTGGTCAACGGTCCGACGAGTGTCGTGGTGGCCGGTGCGGACCTGGATGCGTTCCTGGCCGCCGCCGAGGTGGCGGGGGTGCGGGCCAGGCGGGTGAAGGTGGACTACGCGTCGCACTGCGCTCTGGTCGAGCCGGTCGAGGCGGAGTTGGCCCGGCTGCTGGATGGTGTGCAGCCCCTGCCCGGTGCGGTGCCGGTGTTCTCGACCGTGGAGGGCGGCGGTGTGATGGACGCCGCCTACTGGTATCGCAACCTGCGTCAGCCGGTGCGTCTGGATCTGGCTGTCGAGGCGGCCCACGCGGCGGGGCATCGGATCTTCGTGGAGGTCAGCGCCCATCCGGTGCTCACCGGGGCGATCGCTGACGCCGTGGACGTCGCGACGGTGGGCACGCTGCGCCGGGGTGAGGGCGGCACCGCTCAGATCGTGCGGGCTCTCGCCGAGGCGTGGGTGCAGGGCGCGCCCGTCGACTGGACCACTGTCATCCCGGCGACCCGGACCGTCGACCTGCCCACCTACCCCTTCCAACACCAGCGGTTCTGGGTCGACGAGGTCAACCTCCCGATCAGCGCCGACATCGCCACCGCCGGCCTCGACGCGGCGAGCCACCCGATGCTCGGCGCCGCCATCCCCCTGCTCGACTCCGACGCGGTCCTCTTCACCGGCCTGCTCTCCGTCGAGGCCCACCCCTGGCTCGGCGAGCACAAGGTGATGGGCGCGAACGTCATGCCCGGCACCGCCTTCGTCGAACTCGCCCTGCACGTCGCGGGTCAGACCGGATGCCGGCGGCTGGAAGAACTGACACTGCTCACCCCGCTGATCGTCCCCGAACGCGGCGCCCGCCAACTACAGCTCTGGGTGGGCCCGCCGGACGGCAACGGCCGGCGCGCCATCAACGTCCGCTCCCGCTCCGACGAGGGCGAGACCGGAGACCCGTTGGACGCCACCGGCTGGATCCACCACGCCACCGGCGCGATCAGCACCGCCGCCGACCCGACCGGGCCGGCCGACCTCACCGCCTGGCCGCCACCCGGGGCCCGACCTGTCGACCTCTCCGAGTTCTACGAGGCCGTCAGCCGGACCGCGTTCGACTACGGGCCGATGTTCCAGGGCCTGCGCGCCGCCTGGGTCACCGAGGACGACGTCTACGCCGAGCTGTCCCTGCCCGAGTCGGGCCGGGCCGCCGCAGGCGCGTACGGCATGCACCCGGCCCTGCTCGACGCCGGCCTGCAGGCCATGTCGCTGAACACCTTCCTGACCCGGATGGGCGACGGCGAACCGGCCGAGCGCAGCCGCCTCCCGTTCGTGTGGAGTGGCATCTCCCTGCACACCACCGGCTCCTCCAGCTTCCGGATCCGACTCAAGCCGGCCGGCGCCGTCGGCGTCTCGTTCACCGTCGCCGACAGCACCGGCGCCCCAGTCGCCGAGATCGACTCGCTGATCATGCGGCCGGTGTCGGCGGACCGCCTGGCCAGTGCGCGCGGCGGCGACCACGAGTCGCTGTACCGGCTGGACTGGACCCCGGTGCTGCCCGGGACGGCACCGGCCACCGCTGTCGTCGGCGTCGACCCGTACCAGCTCACCCGCGTCGCCGGGACCGGATACCCGGACCTGGCCGCGCTGGCGGACGCCCCGGTCGTACCCGACCTGGTCTTCGTGACGCTTGAAGCGGATCCGCAGGCGGCGGCCGAGCCCGGCATCGGCGCGCGACGCCGCACCACCATCGCGCTCGACCTGGTGCAGCGCTGGCTCGCCGAACCCGCGTTCGGGGCGTCGCGGCTGGTCGTCGTCACCCGGGGCGCGGTCGCGGCGAACACCGGCGACCCGGCCGGTGACCTGGCCGCAGCCGCCGCGTGGGGCCTGATCCGCACCGCGCAGGCGGAGAACCCGGACCGCTTCGTCCTCCTCGACCTCGACGACGATCCCACCTCGCTGACCGTGGCCGTCCCGGCGGTCGCCTCCGGTGAGCCGCAGGTGGTCGTCCGTGCCGGTCGGCCGCTCGCCCCGCGCCTGGCACCGGTCCCGGTCGCCCCGGAACCGCGCGCCGACATCGCCGGCGGCGACCCGGACGGCACCGTTCTGATCACCGGTGGCACCGGCACCCTCGGCGGCCTGCTCGCCCGACACCTGGTCACCGAGCACGGAGCCCGGCGGCTGGTGCTGACCGGACGTCGCGGATCCGCCGCCGACGGGGTGGACGCCCTGGTCACCGACCTGACCGAGCTGGGCGCCCAGGTCGTCGTGGAGGCCTGCGACGCCACCGACCGGGACGCCCTCGCGGCGGTCCTCGACCGGATACCCGCCGACCAACCACTGACCGTGGTGCACGCGGCCGGCGCACTGGACGACGGCGTCGTGACCGCGCTGACCCCGGACCGCATCGACGCCGTGCTGGCACCGAAGACCGACGCCGCATGGAACCTGCACCTGCTGACCACCGACCGCAAGGTCGCCCGGTTCGTGCTGTTCTCCTCGGCGGCCGGCGTCCTCGGCGGCGCGGGCCAGGGCAACTACGCGGCGGCCAACGCGTTTCTCGACGAGCTGGCCCGGCACCGGCGGGCGCTCGGCCTGCCCGCCGAGTCGCTGGCCTGGGGCCTGTGGGAGCAGGCCAGCGGCATGACCGGGCACCTGGACGGCGCCGACCTGCGCCGGGTGGCACGCGGCGGCGTCCGCCGACTGCCCACCGCCCGTGCGCTCGCCCTGTTCGACACGGCAGGCGTACTCGACGAACCGCTGCTGGTCCCGGCGGACCTGGACCTGGCCGGGCTACGCCACCAGCCGGTGGAGACCGTGCCGGCGCTGCTGCGCGGCCTGGTCCGAGGCGCGGCCCGGCCGGTCACCGAACCGGCCGGCGGCCCGTCGGTCGTGGGCCTCGCCCAGCGGCTCGCCGGCCTCGCCGACGAGGACGCCGACGCGCTGGTCCTCCAGGTGGTACGCGCCAACGTCGCGGCCGTCCTCGGCTACCCGGGCCCCGACGACGTGGACCCGACCCTGCCGTTCAAGGAACTCGGCTTCGACTCGCTGACCGCCGTCGAGCTGCGCAACCGGCTCAACGTCGCGACCGGCCTGCGGCTGCGCGCCACCCTCGTCTTCGACTACCCGAACGCGCACTCGCTCGCCGCGTACCTGCGGGCGCAGGTGGTGCCGGACGAGGCCGGGGCGGCCGAGCCGCTGCTGGCCGAGCTGAGTCGGATCGAAGCCGCCGTGGCCACGTTGCCCGGCGACGGATCGGTACGCGAGCAGGTGACCAGCCGCCTGCGTGACCTGCTGGCCGGGCTGGAGCCCACCGGCGCCGCGGACGTGACGCAGGACCTCGAGTCGGCCACCGACGACGAGATGTTCGAGTTCATCACCCGAGAGTTCGGAGTGTCGTGATGGCAGACGACGAGAAGCTTCGCCATTTCCTCAAGAAGGTCACCACCACCCTTCAGGAGACCAAACAGCAGTTGCACGAGGCCGAGAACCGCGACCGGGAGCCGATCGCGATCGTCTCGATGAGCTGTCGGTTCCCCGGAGGCGTACGCGGGCCGGACGACCTCTGGCAGATGCTCATCGGCGAGCGAGACGCGCTCGGCCCCCTGCCCGCCGACCGGGGCTGGGACCTGGAGTCGCTCTACAGCCCGGACGCTGACGCACCCGGCCAGAGCTACGTGCGGGAGGGCTCGTTCCTGGACGACGCCGCGGACTTCGACGCCGCGTTCTTCGGGATCAGCCCGCACGAGGCGCTCGCCATGGACCCGCAGCAACGGCTGCTGCTGGAGGCGTCCTGGGAGGCGATCGAACGGGCCGGCGTCAACCCGCAGAGCCTGCGCGGCAGCCAGACCGGGGTGTTCGTCGGCATCACCCAGCAGAACTACGGCACCGCGTTGCACGAGGCCCCCGAGGGCGTCGACATGTACCTCGGTACCGGCACCACCACCAGCGTCGCGTCCGGCCGGATCGCGTACAGCCTGGGCTTCGGAGGCCCGGCCGTCACCGTGGACACGGCCTGCTCGTCGTCGCTCGTCGCGATGCACTGGGCCGTCCAGTCCCTGCGGTCACGCGAGTGCGACCTGGCCCTGGTCGGCGGCGTCACGATCATGGCGGCGCCGGGCGCGTTCATCCTGTTCAGCAGGCAGAAAGGGCTGGCCGCGGACGGGCGCTGCAAGCCGTTCGCCGAAGCCGCCGACGGCACCGCCTGGGGAGAGGGCGTCGGCATCATCATGGCCGAGCGGCTCTCCGACGCGCAGCGCAACGGCCACCCGATCCTGGCGATCGTGCGGGGCAGCGCGACCAACCAGGACGGTGCCTCCAACGGCCTCACCGCTCCCAACGGGCCGGCCCAGGAGCGGGTCATCAGGGCCGCGCTCGCCAACGCGCGACTCACCCCGGACCAGGTCGACACCGTCGAGTCGCACGGCACCGGCACCACCCTCGGCGACCCCATCGAGGCGCAGGCCCTGCTGGAGACGTACGGCCGGGGCCGGCCGGCGGAGCACCCGCTCTGGATCACCTCGGTCAAGTCGAACATCGGGCACACCCAGTCGGCGGCCGGCATCGCCGGGCTGATCAAGGCGGTCCTCTCCATCCAGCACGGGATCCTGCCGAAGACCCTCAACGTCGACGCGCCCACCTCACACGTGGACTGGTCGACGGGTGCCGCCCAGGTCCTCACCGAGACGATCCCGTGGCCGCAGACCGGGCACCCGCGCCGGGCCGGGGTGTCGTCGTTCGGCGTCTCCGGCACCAACGGGCACATCATCCTGGAGCAGCCGCCGACCGAGGCCCCCGTCGACACCACCGACCCGACCGGCGGCCCGGTCGCCGCCTGGCCGATCTCGGCCCGCACCGAGGCCGGCCTCGTCGCGCAGGCCCGCCGCCTGCACGACCACCTGACGCGGCACCCCTCGCTCACGCCGTCGGACGTCGGCCACTCCCTGTGGACGACCCGGGCCACCTTCGACCACCGTGCCGTGGTCGTCGGCGCCGACCGGGACGAGATGCTGGCGAGCCTCGCCGAGTTCCCCGACGGCAGCGCACCCCGCGCCGACCGGCAGCTCACCGGCAAACCGCTCTTCGTCTTCCCCGGCCAGGGCTCGCAGTGGCTCGGCATGGCGACCGAACTGCTCGACACCGAGCCGGTCTTCGCCGCCCGGATCGCCGAGTGCGCCGCCGCCCTCGACCCGTACGTCGACTGGTCGCTGCTGGACGTGCTGCGCTGCACCGACCCGACCGCCCTGGACCGCGTCGACGTGGTGCAGCCCGCGCTCTGGGCGGTGATGGTCTCGCTCGCCGAGACCTGGATCTCCCGTGGCGTACGACCCGGCGCTGTCGTCGGCCACTCACAGGGCGAGATCGCCGCCGCCTGTGTGGCCGGCGCGCTGTCGCTGACCGACGCCGCCAAGGTGGTCGCCCTGCGCAGCCGCGCCCTGCTCGCCCTGTCCGGCACCGGCGGCATGGTGTCGGTGAACGCCCCGCTCGCCACCGTCGAACCGCTGCTCACCGACGGGATCGCCGTCGCGGCCGTGAACGGCCCGTCCAGTGTGGTCGTCGCGGGCGCCGACGTCGCGGCCTTCCTGACCGCCGCCCAGGCAGCCGGTGTCCGCGCCCGGCAGGTGCAGGTGGACTACGCCTCGCACTGCGCCCAGGTGGAACCGATCGAGGCCGAGCTGGCCCGGCTCCTGGACGGGATCACCCCGACCACCGGCACCGTGCCGATCATCTCCACGGTCACCGGCGCGCCGATCGACGGCACCGCGATGACCGCCGCCTACTGGTACGACAACCTGCGCAACCCGGTCCGCCTCGACCTGGCCGTGCACCACGCCCTGGACGCCGGTCACGCCCTGATCGTCGAGATCAGCCCGCACCCGGTGCTGATCGCCGGGCTCACCGGCCTCGCCGAGGACGCCGGCGGCGACGCCGTGGTCCTGGGCACGCTGCGGCGCGGCGACGGCGGGCTCCGGCGGTTCACCCACTCGCTGGCCTCCGCGTACGTGCACGGTGCCGCGGTCGACTTCGCCACGGTCCACCCGCAGGGGCGTACCGTGCCGTTGCCGACCTTCGCGTTCCAGGGCCGGCCGTACTGGCTGGGCGGCCAGCGGCCCCCGACTCCCGCCGTCGTGGCCCCGGGCACCGACGACGCGGTCTTCTGGAACGCCGTCGCGCGGCAGGACGCGAATGTGCTCGCCGAGACCATCGGCGTCGACCCGGCGGCGGTGGGAGACCTGCTCCCGGCCCTGTCGTCGTGGCGGCAGCAGCGGCAGACCGGCTCGAAGCTGGACAGCTGGCGCTACCGCGACGAGTGGGTACGCGTCCCGGACCGACCGGCCCGTCTCACCGGCACCTGGCTGGTCGCCGTACCGGCCGGGATCGACTCGCCGCTGCCGGCCGAGGTCGGCTCGGCGCTGCGACTCGGCGGCGCGCGGGTGGTGCCGGTGGAGATCGACCCGTTCGACGTCCACCGCACCGCGTTGGCCGCCCAGCTCACCCTGGCCCTCGACGCGGCCGACTGTGACCGTCCGGACGGTGTGCTGTCCCTGCTCGCCCTGGACGAACGGGTCCTGGCCCGGTACCGCTCCACCCCGCGCGGTTTCGCCGCCACCGTCGTCCTGGTGCAGGCCCTCGGCGACCTCGGTATCGGCGCGCCACTGTGGTGCGCGTCGCGGGGCGCGATCGGCACCGGACCGGGCGACCCCCTGGCCAACCCGGCCCAGGCGCTGCTCTGGGGCTTCGGCCGGGTGGCCGCCCTGGAACACCCGGAGCGCTGGGGCGGGCTGGTGGACCTACCGGCGACGCTCGACGAGCGCGGCGGCAACCTGCTCTGCGCCCTGCTCTCCGGTGCGACAGGCGAGGACCAGGCCGCGATCCGTACGCCCGGCCTCCTCGGCCGGCGGCTGATGCGCGCCCCGGTCGGCGACCGCAGCCCCGCTCGCCGCTGGCAGCCGCGCGGCACCACTCTCGTCCTGGGCGGCACCGGCGGTCTCGGTTCCCAGCTGGCCCGGTGGCTGGCCGCGCACGGCGCCGAGCACCTGCTGCTGGTCAGCCGGCGCGGCCCGGACGCACCGGGCGCCGAGGCGTTGCGCGACGACCTCATTGCGCTGGGCGCGACGGTCACGGTGGCCGCCTGCGACGCCGCCGACCGCAGCGCCCTGGCCGCGCTGATCGACGCGATCCCCGCCGAGACGCCGCTGACCGCCGTGGTGCACAGCGCCGCCGTCCTCGACGACTGCGTGATCGACGCCCTGGAGACCCACCGCGTCGACGGCGTCCTGCGCGCCAAGGTGGACTCCGCCCGCCACCTGCACGAGCTGACCCGGGACCTGGACCTGGACGCGTTCGTCACGTTCTCCTCGTTCGCCGGCACGGTGGCCAGCTCCGGCGTCGGCAACTACGCCCCCGCGAACGCCTACCTGGACGCCCTGGTGCAGCACCGTCGCTCGCTCGGCCTGCCCGGCACGGCGATCGCCTGGGGCGCCTGGGGTGGCGGCGGCATGGCCGACGGCGAGTTCGGTGAGCTGCTGACCCGGCACGGCGTCGCGGAAATGGCACCCGAGCTGGCGATCACCACCCTGCGCCAGGCGGTGGAGCACGACGAACCGTTCCTCACCGTCGCCGACATCAGGTGGGAGCGGTTCTTCGTCGCGGTCACCGCGACCCGGCCCAGCCCTCTGGTCAGCGCGATCCCGGAGGCGCAGCAGGTGCTCGCGGCGATCGCCCGCGACGCCGACGGTGCCGGCGACAGCGCCGCCGCGCGCCTCGCGGGCCTGCCGCCGGCCGAGCGGGCCAAGGCCCTGCTCGACACGGTACGGACGCAGGTCGCCACGGTGCTCGGCTACGCCTCCGCCGACGAGGTGCCACCGAAGAAGGCCTTCCAGGAGCTCGGGTTCGACTCGGTGACCGCCGTGGAACTGCGCAACCGCCTGGGTGCCGCCACCGGGCTGCGACTGCCCGTCACGCTCGTCTTCGACTATCCGAACCCCACCACGCTCGCCGCCTTCCTGGACAGCCTGTGCGGCGGGACGGGGGACACCTCCGCGCTGGACGACCTGGACCGCCTGGAGGCGGCCCTGGACAGCCTCGAACCGGACGACGTCACGTACGTCCGGCTGATGACCCGCATGCAGGCGCTCGTCGCGGACTGGAAGCACGGGCGCGCCGAGCCGGTGGAGACCGCGGGCGAAGCCCTGGCCGACGCCACCGACGAGGAGATGTTCGACCTCCTCGGCAAGAAGTTCGGCATCGCCTGACCCGCACGCTCACAAGGGGAGACCTACCGATGGCCAACGAAGAGCGGTTGCGCTACTTCCTCAAGCGGGTCACCGCCGACCTGGAGACCGCCCAGGAGCGTATCCGGCACCTGGAGGTACGCGCCGACGAGCCGATCGCGATCATCGGCGTGGGCTGCCGGTTCCCCGGTGGCGTGGACTCCCCGGAGTCGCTGTGGAACCTGGTCGCCGGCGATGGCGACGGCATCACGCCGTTCCCGTCCGACCGGGGCTGGGACACCGAGGCGCTGTTCGACCCCGACCCGGACAACCCCGGGACGTCGTACGCCGCCGAGGGCGGGTTCCTGAGCGGGGCGGGCGACTTCGACGCCGGCTTCTTCGGGATCAGCCCCCGCGAGGCCCTCGCGATGGACCCGGCGCAGCGCCTGCTGCTGGAGGTGTCCTGGGAGGCGATCGAGCGGGCCGGCATCGACCCGGCGTCGCTGTCCGGGTCGCGGACCGGCGTGTTCGCGGGCACCAACGGCTCGGACTACTCGGCCATCCTGATGGGCGCCTCCGAAGGGCTGGAGGGCTATCTGGCCACCGGCAACGCCGGCGCTGTCATCTCCGGGCGGGTGTCGTACTCGCTGGGTCTGGAGGGCCCGGCGGTCACCGTCGACACCGCGTGCTCGTCGTCGCTGGTGGCACTGCACCTCGCGGCGCAGGCGCTGCGGGCCGGTGAGTGCTCGCTGGCGCTGGCCGGCGGTGTCACGGTGATGGCCACCCCGTCGCTGTTCGTCGGCTTCTCCCGCCAGCGTGGCCTGGCGGCGGACGGCCGGTGCAAGGCGTTCGCGGGTGCCGCCGACGGCACCGGCTTCGCCGAGGGCGCCGGGGTGTTGCTGGTGGAGCGGCTCTCCGACGCGGTCCGCAACGGGCACCGGGTGCTCGCCGTGGTGCGCGGCAGCGCCGTCAACCAGGACGGCGCGTCGAACGGGTTGACCGCCCCGAACGGGCCGTCGCAGCAGCGGGTGATCCAGGCCGCGCTGGTCGACGCCCGGCTGTCGGCGGCGGACGTCGACGCGGTCGAGGCGCACGGCACCGGCACCACCCTGGGTGACCCGATCGAGGCGCAGGCGGTCCTGGCGACCTACGGCCAGGACCGGCCCGCCGGTCAGCCGCTGTGGCTGGGGTCGGTGAAGTCGAACATCGGGCACACCCAGGCCGCCGCGGGTGTCGCCGGGATCATCAAGGTGGTCGAGGCGCTGCGTCATGAGACGTTGCCGCGCACCCTGCACGTGGACGAGCCGACACCGCAGGTGGACTGGTCGGCCGGTGCGGTGGAGCTGCTCACCGACGCCCGGCCGTGGCCGGCGGGGGAGCGCCCGCGTCGCGCGGGGGTGTCGTCGTTCGGGGTGTCCGGCACCAACGCCCACGTGATCATCGAGGAGGCGCCGGCCGGGCCCGCCGACGAGCCGGTCGCGCCCGCCGCGCCTGTCGACGTGCCGGTCGTGACGGAACCGAACGTGCCGTGGCTGTTGTCGGCGGCGGCGCCGGAGGCGCTGCGCGGGCAGGCCGAGCGGCTGTCGCGGGTGACGGCGGATCCGGGGGCGGTCGCGTACTCGCTGCTGTCCACCCGATCGGTGCTGAGCCACCGGGCGGTCGTGCTCGGCCCGGATCACGGCGCCGGTCTGTCCGCCCTCCGGGACGGCCTGCCGTCGGGCGCGCTGGTGTCCGGCTCGGCCCACCCGGACGCGGGTGTGGTGTTCGTGTTCCCGGGTCAGGGTTCGCAGTGGGTCGGCATGGCCGCCGAGTTGTTGAACGCCGAGCCGGTGTTCGCGGCGAGGGTCGCGGAGTGTGCGGCGGCGCTTGCGCCGTTCGTGGAGTGGAATCTCCTGGACGTGTTGCGCTCCGATGACCCGTTGGAGCGGGTGGATGTGGTGCAGCCGGTGTTGTGGGCGGTGCATGTCGCGTTGGCCGAGGTGTGGCGGTCCAAGGGCGTCACTCCGGATGCGGTGATCGGTCATTCGCAGGGTGAGATCGCCGCGGCCTGTGTGGCCGGTGTCCTGTCGCTGAGTGACGCGGCCAAGGTGGTCGCCCTGCGCAGTCAGGCCCTGTTGGCGATCGCCGGCAGCGGCGGGATGGTGTCGGTCAGCGCCGGCCTGGACGTGGTCGCCCCCCTGTTGACCGAGGGTGTGAGTGTCGCGGTGGTCAACGGTCCGACGAGTGTCGTGGTGGCCGGTGCGGACCTGGACGGGTTCCTGGCCGCTGCGGAGGCGGCGGGGGTGCGGGTCAGGCGGGTGAAGGTGGACTACGCGTCGCACTGCGCTCTGGTCGAGCCGGTCGAGGCGGAGTTGGCCCGTCTGCTGGATGGTGTGCAGCCCCTGCCCGGTGCGGTGCCGGTGTTCTCGACCGTGGAGGGCGGCGGTGTCATGGATGCCGCCTACTGGTATCGCAACCTGCGTCAGCCGGTGCGTCTGGATCTGGCGGTGCAGGCCGCGCAGGCGGCCGGTAACCGGATCTTCGTGGAGGTCAGCGCGCATCCGGTGTTGACCGGGGCGATCGAGGCCACCACCGTCGGCACCCTGCGTCGCGGCGAAGGCGGCCCGGAGCGGTTCGTGCGGTCGCTGGCCGAGGCATGGGTGCAGGGCGCACCCGTCGACTGGACCATAGTCATCCCGGCGACCGGGGTGGTGGACCTGCCGACGTACCCCTTCCAACACCAACGCTACTGGCCCACCCCCGGCAGCGCGACGAGCCTGGCCGACCCGGTGGACAGCGAGTTCTGGCGGGCCGTCGAGAACGGCGACCTGACCCCGCTGGGCATCACCGGCGACGGCACCGAGCTGCTGCCCGCCCTCACCGCCTGGCGTCGCCGCGCCCGCCAGCACCACATCCTCGACGACTGGCGCTACCAGATCACCTGGCAGAGCCGGAGCACACCGGCCGAGAGCACCCACACCGGCACCTGGCTGGTCCTGCGCCCCACCGACGAACAGTGGTCGGACGCCGTCGAGGACGCTCTCCGGCAGGCCGGTGCCCGGACCGTACCGGTGACCATCGACGAAGGCCCGATCGAGCGGACCACCGTCGCCGACACGGTCGCCACCGCCGTCGCCGGAACGCCTGTCGACGGAGTGGTGTCCCTGCTCGCGCTGCCCCTCGCCGAGGCGACCGCCGCCGACGCGGTGCATCACACGTCCACGGTGCTGCACGGGCTCGCGGACGCGGGCGTCACCGCCCCGCTCTGGCTCGCCACCCGGTCCGGTGTCCGGGTCGGCCGCTCCGACGCCGCCCCGGCACCCACGCAGGCCTCGCTCTGGGGCTTCGGCCGGGTCGTCGCCCTGGAGGAGCCGCACCGCTGGGGTGGCCTGGTCGACCTGCCCGCGCAGCCCGATCCCCGCTCGGCCGCCCGGCTCGCCGCGGCCCTCACCGCCGGCGACGACGAGGACCAGTTCGCCGTCCGCGCCTCGGGCCTCTACACCCGCCGGCTGACCCGCGCCCCGCAGAGCGGCGCACCCCGCTGGTCGCCGTCGGGCACCGCGCTGGTCACCGGCGGCACCGGCGCGATCGGCGCGCACACGGCCCGCTGGCTGGCCCGCAACGGCGTCGCGCACCTGGTGCTCGTCAGTCGTCGTGGCCCGGACGCCCCCGGCGCCGACGACCTGCGCGCCGAACTGGAGCAGACCGGCGTACGAGTGACGATCACCGCCTGCGACATCGCCGACCGGGACGCGCTACGCGCCTTGATCGACGGGCTGGACGACCTGACCTCCGTCTTCCACACGGCCGCCGTCCTGGACGACGGCACCCTCGGCAGCCTCGACCGGGACCGGATCGACCGGGTCCTGGCCCCGAAGGCCGTCGCCGCCCACCACCTGCACGACCTCACCCGGGACCGGGACCTGACCGCGTTCGTGCTGTTCTCGTCGTTCGCCGGCACCCTCGGCAACGCGGGACAGGGCGCGTACGCCGCCGCCAACGCGTACCTCGACGCCCTCGCCGAGCAGCGGGCCGCCGACGGCCTGCCGGCGACCTCGATCGCCTGGGGCCGCTGGGGCGACGGCGGCCTCGCCGAGGAGGCCGTACGTCGGGAGCGGCTCAGCCGAGGCGGCCTGGGCGCGATGGACCCGGAGCTGGCCCTCACCGGTCTCGCCCAGGCCATCGGCGGCGGTGAGCCGGTGCTGGCGCTGACCGACGTCGACTGGGAGCGGTTCGCGCCCGGCTTCACCGCGGTACGCCCCAACCCGACCCTCGCCGCCATCCCCGAAGCCGCCGCGACCACCGCTGTCGACCCGTCCGGCGAGCTGACCCGGCGGCTGCGGTCGATGACCGCCCGGGACCGCGCCACCGCGCTCGTCGACCTGGTCCGCGGGCACGCCGCCGCGGTCCTCGGCCACCCCGACGCGGACGGCGTGGAACCGGAACGTGCCTTCCGCGACCTCGGCTTCGACTCGCTCACCGCCGTCGAGCTGCGCAACGCGCTCGCCGCCGCCACCGGCCTGCGGCTACCCGCCACCCTGATCTTCGACCACCCGAGCGCGCTCGCCCTCGGCACCCACCTCAGCGGCCTGCTCGGCGTCGACAGTGACACCGAGCCCGCCGCCGGTCAGGGCGTCTCTGGCGCTGCCGAGCAGCGCTTCTCCGTCGGCGCTGCCGGGCAGGACGACCCGATCGTCGTGGTGGGCATGTCGTGCCGCTTCCCCGGCGGCGTCGACAACCCCGACCAGCTGTGGCAGCTCGTGCGCGACGAGGTGGACGCGATCTCCACGTTCCCCGCCGACCGTGGCTGGGACGTCGACAGCGTCTACGACGCCGACCCGGACAACTCCGGCACCAGCTACGTCCGCGAGGGCGGCTTCCTCTACGGCGCCGCCGCGTTCGACCCGGAGTTCTTCGGCATCTCGCCGCGCGAGGCCCTGGCCATGGACCCGCAGCAGCGGCTCCTGCTGGAGACCGCCTGGGAGGCGTTCGAGCACGCCGGCATCGACCCGTCGACCGCCCGTGGCGAGCAGGTCGGTGTCTTCGTCGGCTCGAACGGCCAGGACTACGGCGCGCTGCTCTACGGCTCCACCGAGGGCGTCGAGGGGCACACCATGACCGGCAACGCCGGCAGCGTCGCCTCCGGCCGGATCTCCTACGCGCTCGGCCTGGAGGGCCCGGCCGTCACCATCGACACCGCCTGCTCGTCGTCGCTCGTCGCGCTGCACCTGGCCGCCCAGTCGCTGCGCCGGGGCGAGTGCCGGCAGGCGCTGGCCGGCGGCGTCACCGTGATGGCCACCCCGGGCCGCTTCGTCGAGTTCAGCCGCCAGCGCGGGCTCGCCGCCGACGGTCGCTGCAAGGCGTTCGCCGACGACGCCGACGGCACCGGCTGGGGCGAGGGCGCGGGCATGCTGCTGCTCGAGCGCCGATCCGCGGCGCTGGCCGCCGGCCACCAGATCCTCGCCACGGTACGCGGCAGCGCGATCAACCAGGACGGCGCGTCGAACGGGCTGACCGCCCCCAACGGGCCCGCCCAGCAGCGGGTCATCCGGGCCGCCCTCACCGACGCCGGCCTACGACCCTCCGACGTGGACCTCGTCGAGGCGCACGGCACCGGCACCCGACTCGGTGACCCGATCGAGGCCCAGGCGTTGCTCGCCACCTACGGGCAGCACCGATCCGCGGACCGTCCGCTGCGACTGGGATCGATCAAGTCCAACATCGGCCACACCCAGGCCGCCGCCGGTGTCGCCGGGGTGATCAAGGTGATCCAGGCGATGCGGTACGGGGTGCTGCCCCGGACCCTGCACGTGGCCCAGCCGACCGCCGAGGTGGACTGGGAGTCCGGTGCTGTCGCGCTGCTCGACAGGTCCCTGCCGTGGGACGGCGTCGGACCACGCCGGGCCGCCGTGTCGTCGTTCGGCATCAGCGGCACGAACGCCCACGTCGTGTTGGAGGGCGACCCGATCCCGGCAGCCCCGGACCCCGCCCCGAACCCGCAGCGGCCGTGCGTCTGGTTGCTCAGCTCGCGTACCGAGGAGGGGCTGCGGGACCAGGCCGAGCGGCTGCTCGCCCACCTGGACGAGCACCCGGGGCTGGACCCCTCCGACGTGGGATTCTCCCTCGCCACCACCCGTACCCCGCATCGGCACCGGGCCGCGGTGTTCGGCCGTGCCGAGCTGGCCGCGACGGCCACCGGGTCACCGGCCCCGATCAGGGGGTCGGTGGTGCGCGGCCGGACGGCGTTCGTGTTCTCCGGCCAGGGTTCACAGCGGCCGGGGATGGGCCTGGACCTGGCCGCCACCTACCCGGTCTTCGCCGACGCGTTCGACGCGGCCTGCGCCGAGTTGGACCTGTACCTGGACCGACCGCTGCGGTCGGTGATCGCCGACGGCGACGAGCTGGACCAGACGGTCTACACGCAGGCCGCGTTGTTCGCGGTCGAGGTCGCGCTGTACCGCCTGGTGGGCGCCACCCCCGACTACCTGGTGGGCCACTCGATCGGTGAGATCGCCGCCGCCCACGTCGCCGGCGTGCTGACCCTGGCCGACGCCGCGAAGCTGGTCACCGCACGCGGCCGGCTGATGCAGGCGTTGCCCGCCGGCGGGGTCATGGTCGCGGTGCGGGCCACCGAAGCCGAGGTGGTGCCGCTGCTGGTCGACGGCGTCTCCGTCGCGGCCGTCAACGGACCCCGTTCGGTGGTGCTGTCCGGCGTCGCCGACGCGGTGACAGCCGTCGCCGCGCACTTCGCGAAGTCCAAGCGGTTGACGGTCAGCCACGCGTTCCACTCGGTCCTGATGGAGCCGATGCTGGCGGAGTTCGCGTCGGTCGCCGCGACGTTGACGTACGCGCAGCCGCGGATTCCGATCATCTCCAACGTGACGGGTCAGGTCGCCGAGACACCGGACGCGGCCTACTGGGTGCGGCACGTGCGGGAGGCGGTCCGCTTCGCCGACGGCATCACCACCCTGGAGAGCCTGGGTGTCGCCACGTTCGTGGAGATCGGCCCGGACGGGGTGCTCTCCGCGATGGGCGCGGACTGCGTGACCGACGCGGTGTTCGTACCGCTGCAACGGTCCGACCGCGACCAACCGACCGCCCTGCGCGCCGGGCTCGCCCAGCTCCACGTCCGCGGTGTCGCGGTGGACTGGGTCGCCGTGCACCCCGGTGCGCGGCGGGTCGAGCTGCCCACGTACGCCTTCCAGCGGCAGCACTACTGGCCCGGGTCGGTCTCCTGGGCTCCGCCCGCCGCCGCGTCCGACGACGCGCACCTGTGGGACCGCATCGAGCGCGCGGACCTCGCCGGCATCGGCGCCGAACTCGCCCTGCCACCGGACGCCACCCTCCCGGCGGTCGTCCAGGCGCTCTCCATCTGGCGGCGACAGGCCCGGCGGAGCTCGACGATCGACGGGTGGCGGTACGGCGTCCGCTGGCGGCCCCTGTCCTCCACCGGGACGCCCACGCTGACCGGCACCTGGCTGCTGGTCAGCACCCCTGACCACCCCACCGCCGAACTCGCCGCCGTGCTGCGCCGGCACGGCGCGGCGACCGGAACCGTCACGCTGACGCCGGCAGACCTGACCCGCGCCGGCACCGCCGCGCGGATCGGCGCCGCCCTGGACGAGTACGGCCCGGTGCACGGCATCGTGTCAGTGCTCGCCCTCGACGAGTCCCCGCACCCCACACACCCGATCCTGACCAGAGGTGTCGCCGGCACTGTGACACTGGTCCAGGCCCTCGACCAGCTCGGGGCGACGGCTCCGGTGTGGAGCGTGACCCGTGGGGCCGTCGCGATCGGCGGCTCGGAGCGGGTCGCCGCGCCCGCCCAGGCGCAGGTCTGGGGTCTCGGTCGGGTCGCCGCCCTGGAGCAGCCGCGACTGTGGGCAGGTCTGGTCGACCTGCCGCCGCAGCTCGACGACCGGGCCGGCTCGCGGCTCTGCGCCGTGCTGGCCGGCGCCGGTGCCGGCGGCGGTGAGGACCAGGTGGCGATCCGCGCCTCGGCGATCTTCGGCCGCCGGCTGGTCCGCCATCCCCGCGGCACGACCCCGGGGCCGCAGTGGCAACCGCGCGGAACGGTCCTCGTCACCGGCGGCACCGGAGCACTGGGCGGACGGGTCGCGCGCCTGCTCGCCGAGCGGGGCGCCGAGCACCTGCTCCTGCTCAGCCGCCGGGGCGCCGACGCACCCGGGGTGGCCGACCTGACCGCCGAACTGACCGCGCTCGGCGCCCGGGTGACCGTCGAGGCCTGTGACGTCGCCGACCGGGACGCGCTGGCCGGCGTGCTCGACCGCGTCCCCACCGACCTGCCGCTGACCGCCGTGGTGCACGCCGCCGGCATCGGCACCCCCGGATCGCTGCGGGACACCGACCTGGACGAGTTCGCCGCCGTGGTCCGCGCCAAGATCGCCGGGGCGGTGCACCTGGACGCGCTGCTCGGGGAGCGACAGCTCGACGCGTTCGTGCTCTTCTCCTCCATTGCCGGGATCTGGGGCAGCGGCGGGCAGGGCGCGTACGCGGCAGCCAACGCGTACCTCGACGCCCTCGCCGAGGCCCGACGGGGCCGCGGCCTCGCCGGCACCGCCGTGGCGTGGGGGCCGTGGGGCGACGGTGGCATGGCCGAAGGGCCGGCCCAGGAGCAGTTGCGCCGCCGCGGCCTGCCCGTGATGAACCCGGAGTCGGCGATCGACGCGCTGGCCGCCGCCATCGACGACCGCGAGGTGGCGCTCGCCGTCGCCGACGTCGACTGGGCCCGGTTCGCGCTGCCCTTCCAGGCGGTCCGCTCCGGCCGGCTGCTCGACGAGATCGACGAGGCGCGGGCCGCGCTCACCGCCGGTGCGCCGGGGGCCGAGAACGACGCCGACGCCGACGCCCTGCGACGCAGTCTGACCGGACTGCCGGCAGCCGAGCGGGAGCGCGTCGTGCTCGACCTGATCCGCAAGAACGCCGCCACCGTGCTGGGGCACACCGCACCCGGCGGTGTCGACGTCGACCGCGGATTCCTGGAACTGGGCTTCGACTCGCTGACCGGTGTGGAGCTGCGCAACGCGCTCTCCGCCGAACTCGGCCTGCCGTTGCCCGCGACCCTGATCTTCGACTACCCGTCACCGCTGGTCCTGGCCGAGCACGTCCTCGACCAGTTGGCCGGCCCGGAGGCGGCGGGGGACCCGGAGGAGCAGCAGGTCCGTGAGGTCCTGTCCCGGATCCCGGTGGAGCGGCTGCGCGCGGCCGGCCTGCTGGACACCCTGCTCGGCCTGGCACAGACCGGGCCGGAGGCGCCGGACGCGCCGCCGGCCACCGACGACGACGGTGAGGACCTGGCGGAGCTCGACGTGAGCGAGCTGGTCCGCCTCGCCCTCGACGGCACCGAGAGCTGACGGGGAGTAGACGATGGCCACGAGTTACGACGAGGTGGTGGCGGCGCTGCGTGCGGCGCTCGCCGACAACAAGCGGCTCAAGCAACGCGCCGCAGCCCCGGCGGCCCCGCCCGCGCCCGAACCGATCGCGATCGTCTCGACGGGCTGCCGGCTGCCCGGTGGAGTCCGAGGGCCCGATCAGCTCTGGGATCTGGTGATCGAGGGCCGGGACGCGATCGGTGAGTTCCCGTCCGATCGTGGCTGGGACCTGGCCGCGCTGTCCGAACTCAGCACGGCGGGCTCCGGCGCCTTCCTCTACGACGCCGGTGACTTCGACCCCGGTTTCTTCGGCATCTCGCCGCGCGAGGCGATCGCCATGGACCCGCAGCAGCGGCTGCTCCTGGAGATCGCCTGGGAAACGTTCGAGCGGGCCGGGATCGACCGGGCCGCCGCCCGCGGCAGCCGGACCGGAGTCTTCGCCGGCACCAACAACCAGGACTACACGGGTGTGCTGGTCGCCGCCCTGGCGCAGGGCTTCGACGGGCACCTCGGCACCGGCAACTCGGCCAGTGTGGTCTCCGGGCGGATCTCGTACACGTTCGGACTGGAAGGGCCGGCGCTCACCGTGGACACCGCCTGCTCGTCGTCGCTCGTCGCGGTCCACCTGGCCGCCCAGTCCCTGCGCGACGGCGAGTGCGACCTGGCGCTGGCCGGCGGCGTCGCGGTGATGGCCACCCCGTCGGTGTTCGTCGAGTTCTCCAAGCAGGGTGGGCTCGCCACCAACGGCCGCTGCAAGTCGTTCGCCGCCGCCGCCGACGGCACCGGCTGGGGCGAGGGCGCCGCGATGATCCTGCTGGAACGGCTGTCCGACGCCCGCCGCAACGGTCACCCCGTCCTCGCCGTGCTGCGCGGCAGCGCGGTCAACCAGGACGGCGCGTCCAGTGGCCTGACCGCCCCGAACGGCCCCGCCCAACAGCGGGTGATCCGGGCCGCGCTGGCCAACGCCCGGCTCACCGTGGCCGACATCGACGTCGTCGAGGCGCACGGCACCGGCACCCGACTCGGCGACCCGATCGAGGCGCAGGCGCTGCTGGCCACCTACGGTCAGGACCGCCCCGCCGACCGGCCGCTGTGGCTCGGCTCGATCAAGTCGAACATCGGCCACACCCAGGCCGCCGCCGGCGTCACCGGCATCATCAAGATGGTCGAGGCGATGCGGCACGGCGTGCTCCCGGCCACCCTGCACGTCGACCGGCCCACCCCACAGGTGGACTGGTCCGCGGGGGCCGTCGAACTGCTCACCTCGTCGCGCCCGTGGCCCGCCGAGGGTCGGCCGCGCCGCGCCGCCGTCTCCTCGTTCGGGGTCAGCGGCACCAACGCCCACGTGATCCTCGAACAACCCGAGGAGACCGCGGCCCGGCTCGCCACCCCGGGCGCCCGTGCCACCCACGGCGTCCTGGCCTGGCCGGTGTCGGCCCGCGAACCCGCCGGGCTCCGCGCCCAGGCGGCGCAGCTGCTCGCGTACCTGCGGGAGCACCCCGGTCTGGACCCGGCCGACGTGGCCGGGTCGCTCGCGGTCACCCGCTCGCACTTCGAGTACCGGGCGGCCGCCGTCGGCACCGGGATGGACACGTTGACCGCGGCGCTGACCCGGATCGCCGACGGGACCGACCCGGGCGACCTCGCGGCGGCCCGACCGCAGGTGGCCTTCGTCTTCTCCGGGCCGGGCGCGCAGCGGGTCGGCATGGGCCGGGACCTGTACGCCACCTTCCCGGTGTTCGCCGAGGCGTTCGACGCGGCCTGCGCCGAACTCGACGTGCACCTGGACCGGTCGATCCGGGAGGTCGTCCTCGACGAGGAGGCCGCCCTGGACCGCACCGGGTACGCCCAGGCGGCACTGTTCGCCGTCGAGGTCGCGCTGTACCGCCTGGTCACCTCGTTCGGAGTGGTCCCGGACCAGCTCATCGGACACTCCAGCGGCGAGGTCGCGGCGGCGCACGCGGCCGGAGTGCTGTCGCTGTCCGACGCGGCGGCGCTCGTCGCGGCACGAGGACGGCTCATCCAGGCACTCCCGGCCGGCGGCGTGATGGTCGCGGTCCGGGCCACCGAGGCGGAGGTCCGGGATGCGCTCGCCGGATTCGAGGCGGTGGCGTCCGTCGCCGCCGTCAACGGCCCGAAGTCGGTGGTGGTGTCCGGCGCGGCGGAGGCGGTCGGGCAGGTGGTCGCGCGGTTCGGCAAGACCCGGACGCTGGACGTGGAGCACGCCCTGCACTCACCACTGATGGCACCGGTGACCGCGGACTTCGCCCGGGTCGTCCGAGGGTTGACCCACGCCCCCGCCCGCATTCCGGTCGTCTCCACGGTGACCGGCGGCGTCGCGGAGTTCGACACCGACTACTGGGTCGACCAGGTCCGCGCCACCGTCCGCTTCGCCGACGGCATCCGGACCCTGCACGAGCGGGGTGTCAGCGCCTACCTGGAGATCGGCCCGGACGCGGTGCTCACCCCGCTGGGTGCCGACTGCGTCGAGGGCGCCGACCGGGACACCGCCCCGCTGTTCGTCGCCGCGCAGCGCCGCGCCGGGGACGACGTGGAAGCCCTGGTCACGGCGCTCGCCCGGCTGCACTGTCGGGGCGTACGACCGGACTGGGCGGCGCTGCTGCCCGGCACCGCGCGCGTTGACCTGCCCACCTACCCGTACCAGCGGCAGCACTACTGGCCGGCGCTGGAGCCGGTCACCATGCCGACCGCAGCCGCCCCCGCCGAGCAGCCCCCGGCCGCGTCGGCGGCGCCGGTCCTGTCCCGCGACTCCACGTTCGAGGAGGTCCGCGACCTCATCCGGCGGGAGACCGCCGAGGTCCTCGGCTACCCCGGCATCGAGTCCATCCGGCCCGGCCGGGACTTCCTCGAACTCGGCGTCGACTCGGTGATCGGGCAGGAGATCCGCCTGCGCCTCAACGCCGCCGCCGGCCTGAACATGCCTCCCGGCCTGCTCTTCACCTACCAGGACCCGGACCGGCTGGCCCGGCACCTGATGGCGGAGATGGCCGGGACGACGCCGACCACGCCGGCCCCCACCCTGGACGTGCTGTTCAAGCAGGCACGGCAGAACGACGACCTGCACGAGTACACGACACTGCTGATGCGGCTGGCCGGGTACCGGCCGACGTTCACCGCCGACGACGTGGACGCCGGGCGGGTGGCCGTACCGACGCTGGCGCGCCTGGCCGAGGAGGGCGACGGGCCGCGGATCATCGCGTGCTGCACGACCTCGCTGATGGCCGGTCCGCAGGAGTACGCCCGGCTGGCCGGCGCCCTGCGCGGCCGGTACCGGATCTCCGCCCTGGTCAATCCCGGTTACCAGGCGGACGAGCCGGCCCCCGCCGACCTGGCCGCCGCGCTGCGCCTACAGGTCCGGGCGATCCGCGAGGACGTCGGCACCGAGCCGTTCGTCCTGCTGGGACACTCGGCCGGCGGTCTGGTCGCCAACGCCCTCACCGCCGAGTTGGAGGCCGGTGGAACCACGCCGGCCGCCGTGGTGCTGCTCGACTCCTACCCGCCGGCCGACGCGGTTCTCGGCCAGTGGATCCCCGAACTGCTCAACGGGCTGGAGATGGACGACGCCGGAGTGCCCGACGAGCGGTACCTCGCCTGGGCCTCGTACATCCGCCACTACGGCGACTTCGCGCCGTTGCCCAGCACCGCACCCACCCTGCTGGTCCGCGCCGGGGAGCCCCTCGGCGCGGTGCCGGAGGACCGCGACTGGCGGCCGTCCTGGCAGCACCCGCACACGGTGGCGGACGCCACCGGAAACCACTTCACGATGCTCGGCGACCAGGTCGGTCGCACCGCCCAGGCGGTGCACGACTGGCTGACCACGACCCTGTGAGACGGAGACTTCGATGACAATCACCACTGCCACTGTCGACACGAGCCTGTGGCTGCGCCGGTTCCACCCGAAGCCGGACGCGCCGGTGCGTCTGGTCTGCCTGCCGCACGCCGGCGGATCGGCCAGTTACTATCACCCGGTCTCGCGCGCCCTGACCGGCGTCGAGGTGCTCGCGGTGCAGTATCCCGGCCGGCAAGACCGTCGCGCCGAGCCGTGCATCGACACCGTTCACGGCCTGGCCACCCGGGTCGCGGAGCAGGTCGCCACCCTCGCCGACCGCCCGATCGCCCTGTTCGGTCACAGCATGGGAGCCTCGGTCGCCTTCGAGGTGGCCCGGCTCCTGGAGGAGGACGGCATCGTCCTGAAGCATCTGTTCGCCTCCGGGCGGCGCGCGCCGTCACGTCACCGCGACGAGCACATCCACCAGTTGGGTGACAACGGCCTGATCGCGGAGATGCGCCGGCTCAACGGCACCGAGGGCAAACTGCTCGACGACGACGAGCTGATCCGGATGATCATCGGGGCGATCCGCAACGACTACAAGGCCGCGGAGACCTACGTGTACCGGCCCGGTCCGCCGTTGTCCTGCCCGATCACCGTCCTGACCGGCGATTCCGACCCGAAGGTGACAGTGGACGAGGCCGACTCCTGGCGGACGCACACCACCGGCCCCTACGCCATGAAAGTTTATAGGGGTGGTCACTTCTACCTGAACAACCACCAGACGGACATACTGGAGACCATTGTGGATCGCCTGACGTCAGGCTGACGGCGACGCCGGCTTGACCAGTCCGAGACTTCCGGAGGTACCAGTGACAACCCCGACACCCACGCCGGCTCTGCGGCTCATCGGGCTGTCCAAGGCATTCGGTGACAAGCGCGCCGTCGATCACGTCGACCTGGAGGTGCCGGGCGGCTCGTTCTTCGGGCTGGTCGGTCCCAACGGGGCCGGCAAGACCACCTCGCTGTCCATGGCCGTCGGGCTGCTGCGCCCGGACAGCGGTCGCGCCGAGATCTTCGGTGTCGACGTCTGGGCCGACCCGGTCCGCGCCAAGGGGCTGATCGGCGTCCTCCCCGACAGCCTCGGCATGCCGGAGCGGCTCACCGGCCGGGAGGTGCTCACCTACCTGGGTCTGCTGCGGGGGATGGAACCCGAGGCGGTCGCCAAGCGCAGCCAGGAGCTGCTGGAGGTCCTCGAACTCGACCGGGCCGACAGCACCCTGGTCCTCGAATACTCGACCGGCATGCGGAAGAAGATCGGCCTGGCCACGGCGCTGCTGCACGCGCCGAAGCTGCTGGTCCTCGACGAGCCCCTGGAGGCCGTCGACCCCGTCTCGGCGGCGACGATCAAGGTGATCCTCCAGCGGTTCGTCGCCGCCGGCGGCTCGGTGGTCTTCTCCAGTCACGTCATGCCCGTCGTCGAACAGCTCTGCGACCATGTCGCGGTCGTCACCGGCGGCCGGGTGGTCGCCTCCGGCCCGCTCGACGAGGTCCGCGGCGGCAGCACCCTGGAGAACCGGTTCGTCGACCTGGTCGGCGGCCAGCCGGTGAGCGCGGGGGAGCTGTCATGGTTGGCATCCTGATCCGGATGAAGCTGGCCGTCCTGCGGCACTCGATGACCGGGCAGCGCGCCGCCGACATGATCGGTGGCGGTGTGCTGGGCCTGGTCCTCGCCGGAGGCACGATCTGGCTCGCCCTGCACGACTGGCCGGTCGACGGCCTACCCCTCGACCTGGTCGGCGCGGCGTTCGCCGTCTGGATGATCGGCTGGCTGTTCGGCCCGGTGCTGTTCGGTGGCGGCGACGAGACGCTGCGCCCGGAGCACCTGGCGCTGCTGCCGATCCCACCGCGCCGGCTCGCCTTCGGCCTGCTCGCCGTCGCGTTCGTCGGCGTCGCCCCGGTGGTCAGCCTGGTGGCCTTCACCGCGCTGATCGTCGTCGCCCTCCCGGTCGGCGGCGCCGCCGCGCTGATCGCGGTGCCGGTGGTGTTCCTGCAACTGCTGTTCGTCGTGCTCGCCTCCCGGTTCGTCACCGCCGCGCTCAGCACGCTGATGCGCGCCAAGATCGGCGCGGTGCTGGCGGCCGTCATCAGCGGCGGCATCCTGGCGCTCACGCACACCGGCTGGGTGCTCAAACCCACCATCCAGTACGCCCTCACCGCCGGCTTCCCGGACAACCTGGCGGCCTGGGTGCGCCGGTTGCCGTCCGGCTGGGGCATCGTCGCCGTGGAGGCCGCCGGCCGTGGTGACTGGCTGCTGGCCGCCGCCGTGCCGGCCGGGTTCGCCGTGCTCAGCGTGCTGGCCATGCTCGGTTGGTCCGCGCTGCTGGTCCGCCGGCTCAGCCACCGCAGCGCCAGCGGCCGCCCGGCGCGCGGTCGCACCGCAGCCCAGCAGGTCCGGGGTGGCGGCGTACGAGCCGTCGTCGGTCGGGAGCTGCGCACCGCGTCCCGTGACCTGATGCGCTTCCACTACCTGGTCTTCTCGCTGGTGTACGCCCTCGCGTTCTGTCTGCTGCCGCTCCTGGTCGACCTGCCGATCTTCGTGCCGTTCATCGGTGTCGCGTTCGGCATCTGGGCCGCCGCCATCTCCGCCAACCTGTACGGCGAGGACGGCACGGTCATCTGGCAGACCGTGCTCACCCCCGGGGCCGCCCGGAAGGACGTCCGTGGCCGCCAGCTCGCCTGGCTGCTGCTGACCGCGCCGGTGGTGGTGGTCCTCAGTGTCGTGCCCACGCTGCTCAGTGGGCAGACGTGGGCCTGGCCCTGGCTGGCCGCCCTGGTGCCGGCCCTGGTCGGCGGCGGCGCCGGCGTCATCGTGCTGATCTCGGTGCTGCGCCCGGTGCCGATGACCGACCCGCACAAGCGCAGCGGCAACCTCCTGGAGAACGGCACCGACTTCACCCAGGTGCTGCTCATGCTGGTGCTGGTCGCGGCCACCGCGGCCCCCGCCTACCTCACCGTCCGCTACGGCCCCGACTGGGCGGGCGCCGGCGTCGGCCTGGTCACCGGCATCCTGCTGGCCTGGCTGCTCGGCGACCTCGCCGCCAAGCACCTGGAAGCCACCGGCCCCGACCTGCTGGCCACCATGCGGGCCGCCACCTCCCGCAGGAGCAACCTCACCGGGGACGTCGACTGGGATCAGATCACGGCGTCGCTCGGCGGGGTGGATCTCGGCGAGAGCCGCCTCGGCATCGAGAAGGCGTCGCCCGCTCGCCGCGCCGCCGTCTATGTGTGCTTCATCGTCTGCTGGGTTCCGCTGATCGCGCAGGGTGTGGTCCCGGCCTTCCTGAAGTACACCGACCCCGACCGGGACTCCTGGTTCGTGGCCCGCCTCGTCCCCGAGGAGCTGCACTGGCCGGTCGTGGGCGTCATGGTCCTGCTCGGCCTGGGCCTCATCGCCGCGGGCTTCCACCAGCTCCGGTTGGCCCGCCGGGAGAGCCGGCAGGCGACCGTGGACCGTGCCGGCCTCGCCGCCGCCCCGGTGGTGACCCGGCACCCCGAGAGGGTCGACGAACTGAACCACTGAGCACGACGACGAGGGCTCGGCCACCGCGGTGGCCGAGCCCTCGTGTGTGCCTGGACGTCACCAGGTGACGGGCAGCTCGCGGACGCCGTAGATCAGCGACTCGGAGCGCAGCGGAACGTCGTCCGCCTCCCCGTGCAGGCGCAGCCCGGGGAAGCGGGTGAGCAGGGCCCGCAGGGCGATCCGGAGCTCCGCGCGGGCGAGCTGCTGGCCGATGCACAGGTGTACGCCGTGACCGAAGGCGAGGTGCTGGTTGCCGGTCCGGGTCACGTCGAAGACCTCGGGGTCGACGAAGCGGGACGGGTCGCGGTTGGCGGCGGACAACGAGAGGCTGACGCTCTCACCGGCGCGGATGAGCTGACCGCCCACCGGCACGTCCTCGGTCGCGAGGCGCGTCACGCCGAACTGGAACGTCGGCAGGTAGCGGAGCAACTCCTCGACGGCGTCCGGCACCCGGTCCAGGTCGGCGCGCAGGACGGCCAGCTGCTCGGGATTGGTGAGCAGCGCGAACACGCCGAGGCTGAGCTGATTGGCGGTGGTCTCGTGGCCGCCGACGAGCAACAGCATGGCGATGCTGGTCAGTTCCTCGTCGGTGAGCGGGTCGTCGTCCGAGTCGTGGATCAGGCCGGAGATCAGGGCGCCGTCCGGCTCCTCGTGTTTGGTCGCCACCAGAGCCGCCAGGTACTGCCGCAGGTTCCAGGCCGACATCCCGACCTCCATCGGGGTGGCGTCGGTGCGCAGCATCGCAGCGGTCAGCGTCTGGAACTGCTCCCGTTCGGCGTACGGCACGCCGAGCAGTTCGCAGATGACCAGTGAGGGAATGGGCAGGGCGAAGTCCCGGACCAGGTCGGCCGGCGGGCCGGCGGCCTCGATCGCGTCGAGGCGTTCGGTGACGATCTCGGAGATCCGCGGCTCCAGGGCGCGGACCCGGCGCATGGTGAACTGACCCATCAACATCTTGCGGTAACGGGTGTGGTGCGGCGGGTCGACGTGGATGAAGAACGCCGGATCGGGCGGGAGCTGCTTGGCCTCCTCGGGGATCACCTGGATCGGGTTCGACGCCTTGAGGATGTCCGCGCTGAACCGGGTGTCGGCGAGCACCGCCCGGACGTCCTCGGCCCGCGTCACCAGCCAGCCGACCGACCCGTCCGCCATGATCAGCGGACTGACCGGGTGCTCCTCGGCGCGCTGGAGGAGTTCGTCAGGGGGAGAGAACGGACACGTGCCGCGCTGCCGGGGCAGCGGAGCCGGCTCCCCGGTGCCCGATCCGGCCGGGGCGGGATGTTGCGTCGCACTGGTCATCGTCACCACTCATTTCCGCATGGACATTGTCTCCACGATAGGAAGAACGGGTCTTCGGGAAATGCGCCACGACCCGGATCGGGGGTCGATCCAGGGGGATAGGGGCCGCCCTCCATGTCGGCCCCGGCCCGGGGTGCGCTCGATCCCGTAGGGGTGTCCGGCCTCTGCCGGCCCTCATTACCGTCCGAATCGAACGCGCCATCGGGCCGTGTGGACGAGTGGGGGCCGCGGATCGTCATGAAGAGCGAATCAGCATTCACCGATGGAAATGCGGAATCCGACGGCGTCGCCATTGTCGGTGTCGCGTGCCGACTTCCCGGCGCCGACGATCCCGCCGCGTTCTGGCGCCTACTCGCGGACGGCCGTGACGCCGTCACCGAGGCACCGGCCGGGCGCTGGGGGAGCGCCGAGGACCGTCCACGCGGGGGTTTCCTAAACCGGGTCGACGGCTTCGACCCCGGCTTCTTCGGCATCGCCCCCCGCGAGGCGGCCACCATGGACCCCCAGCAACGGCTCATGCTGGAGCTCGGCTGGGAAGCCCTGGAGGACGCCGGCATCGTCCCGGACGCTCTCGCCGGCACCCGAGCCGGTGTCTTCGTCGGCGCGATCGGCGACGACTACGCCACAGTGATCCGCCGGCTCGGGGTCGACGGCATCACCCCGTGGACACTCACCGGCACCAACCGGGGCATCATCGCCAACCGGCTGTCGTACGTGCTCGGGCTGCGCGGTCCCAGCCTCACCGTCGACGCGGCACAGGCGTCCTCGCTGGTCGCCGTCCACCTGGCCGCGGAGAGCCTGCGTGAGCGCCGCTGCCAGGTCGCCCTGGCCGGCGGGGTCAGCCTCAACCTGGCCCCGGAGAGCACCCTCACCGCCGCCGCGTTCGGTGGTCTGTCGCCGGACGGCCGCTGCTACACGTTCGACGCCCGGGCCAACGGCTACGCGCGCGGCGAGGGCGGCGTCGTCCTCACCCTCAAACTCCTCGCCGACGCGCTCGCCGACGGCGACCAGATCTACGGCGTGGTCCGGGGCGGCGCGGTCAACAACGACGGCGGTGGCGACAGCCTCACCACACCCACCAGCGACGGTCAGACCGACGTGCTGCGCGAGGCGTACCGGCAGGCCGGGGTCGACCCGGCGACGGTCCAGTACGTGGAGCTGCACGGCACCGGCACCCGGGTCGGTGACCCGGTGGAGGCCGACGCGCTCG
Source organism: Micromonospora chokoriensis (assembly GCF_900091505.1). Taxonomy (NCBI): domain Bacteria; kingdom Bacillati; phylum Actinomycetota; class Actinomycetes; order Micromonosporales; family Micromonosporaceae; genus Micromonospora; species Micromonospora chokoriensis. Next base: position 5,379,421 of record NZ_LT607409.1, on the reverse strand, counting down.
GCGCGGTTCTCGGGGTGGCGTCCGGCCGGCGTCATCCGCTGCTCGTCGGGTCGGTGAAGACGAACGTCGGGCACCTGGAGGGCGCGGCGGGCGTGGTCGGGCTCCTGAAGACCGTCCTGGCCCTGCACCACCGAGAACTGCCACCGAGCCTGAACTTCGCCACGCCGAACCCGCGCATCCCGTTCGACGAGTTGCGCCTGCGGGTCCGTACGGAGCACGGGGCGTGGCCGGAGTCGCAGCGGCAGCTGGTCGCCGGGGTCAGCTCGTTCGGCATGGGCGGGACGAACTGCCACGTCGTGCTGTCGTCGGCGCCGACCCGGCCACCCGTGACCGACGAGCCGGCGACCAACGAACCCGTGGCGTGGCTGCTGTCCGGGCGTACCCCGGCCGCCGTACGCGCGCAGGCCGGACAGTTGCGGGACGCGCTCGCCGCGGATGCGCGGCCGGTGGACGTGGCGTACTCCCTCGCCCGGCACCGCAGCGGTTTCGACCACCGGGCGGCGGTCGTCGGAGCGGACCTGACCACCCTGACCGAGCGCTTGGCCGCCCTCGCCGCCGACGGCTCGCCGGTGCAGCGGGTCGGCGACGGCAAGCTCGCGTTCCTCTTCGCCGGCCAGGGCTCGCAGCGGGTCGGGATGGGCCTCGACCTCGCCGACACCTACCCGGTGTTCGCGGCAGCCTTCGACGCCGCCTGCGCCGACCTCGACGCGCACCTGGACCGTCCGCTGCGTGAGGTCGTCGCGGACGGGTCGGAGCTGGACCGGACCGTCTACACGCAGGCCGCGCTGTTCGCCTTCGAGGTGGCGCTGTTCCGGCTCGTCGAGTCGTTCGGCGTTACACCGGACTACCTGGTCGGGCACTCCATCGGCGAGATCGCCGCGGCCCACGTCGCCGGGGTGCTGTCCCTGGCCGACGCGGCGACGCTGGTCACGGCCCGGGGCCGACTGATGCAGGACCTCCCGGCCGGTGGCGTGATGATCGCGGTGCAGGCCGCCGAGGCCGACGTGACACCGCACCTCACCGACGGCGTGGACATCGCGGCGGTCAACGGCCCCGGCTCGGTGGTGCTGTCCGGCACCGCCGACGCGGTGACCGGGGTCGCGGCGAGGTTCGAGAAGACCCGGCGGCTGCGGGTCAGCCACGCCTTCCACTCGGCGCTGATGGAACCGATGCTCGTGGCCTTCGCCGAGGTCGCCCAGACGCTGACGTACGCGCCGCCGACCATCCCGATCGTCTCGAACGTGACGGGCCGGATCGCGGAGACCCAGGACGCCGCCTACTGGGTGCGGCACGTGCGGGAGGCGGTGCGGTTCGCCGACGGGCTCGCGACCCTGGAGAGCGAAGGCGTCACCACGTTCGTCGAGATCGGCCCGGACGGGGTGCTCTGCGCGATGGGCGCCCACTGCGCGCCGACGGGCGCGTTCGTCAGGGCCCAGCGCCCGGACCGCCCGCAGGCGGAGACGGTCGTCGCCGCCCTGGCTGAGCTGCACGGCCGGGGAGTCGCCGTCGACTGGACGCCGTCGCTGGCCGGCGGGGTGCGCGTGCCGCTGCCCACGTACCCGTTCCAGCGCGAGTCCTACTGGGTGTCCGAGACCGCCGACGAGCCTTCGACGCCGGCCGCGCGCAGCGCCGCGCGCTCCGAGGACGACCTTCTCGACCTGGTACGCACGCACGCCGCCTCGGTCCTCGGCCACCCGGACCCGTTCACCGTCGACACCACCCACTCCTTCAAGCAGCTCGGCTTCGACTCGCTGACCGCCGTCGAACTCCGCGACCGCCTCAGCTCCGCCCTCGACCTCGTGTTGCCGGCCACCCTGCTCTACGACAGCCCCGACCCGGTCACGCTCGCCCGGTGGCTGCACACCGCCTCGGGCGGCGTCGACCCCTCGACCGTCGAGGAGTCCGCGCAGCCGGGGCGGCCCGACGCCGATGAGCCGATCGCCGTAGTCGCGATGGCCTGCCGCTATCCCGGCGGCATCACCGACCCCGACGAGCTGTGGCACCTGGTGTCCAGCGGCGGTGACGCCATCACCGGCTTCCCCACCGACCGGGGTTGGGACCTGACCGCTCTCTACCACCCGAACCCCGGCCACCCGGGCACCAGCTACACCCGCTCCGGCGGTTTTCTGCACGACGCCGCCGAGTTCGACCCGGGCTTCTTCGGCATCTCCCCGCGCGAGGCGTTGGCGATGGACCCGCAGCAGCGACTGCTGTTGCAGGCCTCCTGGGAGGCGGTGGAGCGGGCCGGCATCGTGCCGGGCGCGCTGCGCGGCAGCCGCACCGGGGTCTTCGTGGGCGCCACCTCCCACGAGTACGGCGCACGCCTCGCCGAACCCGCCGACGGCCTCGACGGCTACGTGCTGACGGGCAGCACGATGAGCGTCGCCTCCGGTCGCATCTCGTACGTGCTCGGGCTGGAAGGGCCGGCGCTGACGGTCGACACCGCCTGCTCGTCGTCGCTGGTCGCGCTGCACCTGGCCGCCCAGTCGCTGCGCCGGGGGGAGTGTGAACTGGCTCTGGCCGGCGGTGCCACGGTGATGGCCGGCCCCGGCATGTTCGTCGAGTTCAGCCGCCAGCGCGGCCTGGCCGGCGACGGCCGGTGCAAGGCGTTCGGCGCTGCCGCCGACGGCACCGGGTGGGGCGAGGGCGTCGGCGTCCTCGTCCTGGAACGGCTCAGCAACGCGCAGGCGAACGGCCACCAGGTCCTCGCCGTGATCCGGGGCAGCGCGATCAACTCCGACGGCGCCTCCAACGGGCTGGCCGCGCCGAACGGCCCGGCCCAGCAACGCGTCATCCGGGCCGCCCTCGCCGACGCCGGACTCACCCCGGCCGACGTCGACGTGGTCGAGGCACACGGCACCGGCACCACACTGGGCGACCCGATCGAGGCGCAGGCGCTGATCGCCACCTACGGCGTCGACCGACCCGAGGACGACCCGCTGTGGCTGGGCTCGCTGAAGTCCAACATCGGCCACACCCAGGCCGCCGCCGGCGTCGGTGGCGTGATCAAGATGATCCTCGCGATGCGCGCCGAGGTGCTGCCCCGCACCCTGCACGCCGACGAGCCGTCACCGCACGTCGACTGGTCCGCCGGCACCGTCCGACTGCTCACCGAACCCCGCGACTGGCGGCGGAACGACCACCCCCGCCGGGCCGCCGTCTCCTCCTTTGGCATCAGCGGAACGAACGCCCACCTGGTCCTCGAAGAGGCGCCCGACGTGGACGTCCCGGAGCGCCCGACAGTGCCGCCGACCGTGCCGGTGCTGGTGTCCGCCCGTACGCCGCACGCCCTGCGACGCCAGGCAGCGCGTCTGCGCGACCGCATCGGGGGAGACGACACCCACCTCGCCGACCTCGCGTACACACTCAACACCACCCGGACCCGGTTCGAACACCGGGCGGTCGTCCTCGCCACCACACCGGACGACCTGCGCGACGGACTGGCCGCCCTGGCCGAGGACCGGTCGGCGGCGAACGTCGTCACCGCCCACCCGGCCGAGCCCGGCCGGGTCGCGTTCGTCTTCCCGGGACAGGGTTCCCAGTGGTTGGGCATGGCCGTCGAGCTGGCCGACGCCGAGCCGGTGTTCCACGAGCACCTGACCGCCTGCGGTGCGGCGCTGTTCCCGTACACCGGCTGGGATCTTCTCGCCGCGCTGCGCGGCGACGACGACGCGCCGTCGCTGGAGCGGGTCGACGTGGTCCAGCCCGCGCTGTGGGCGGTGATGGTCTCCCTGGCCCGGCTCTGGCAGGCCGCCGGTGTCCGACCGGCCGCGGTGATCGGGCACAGCCAGGGCGAGGTCGCCGCCGCGCACATCGCCGGCGCGCTCACCCTGGACGACGCCGCCCGGATCGCGGCCCGCCGCAGCCAGGCGATCGTCGCACTGGCCGGGCAGGGCGGGATGCTCGCGGTCCAGGCGTCCGCCGCCGTCGTGGAGCCGGTCCTGGCCCGGTGGGACGGCCGGATCAGCGTGGCCGCCGTCAACGGCCCGACCGCCGTGGTCGTCGCCGGGGAACCCGCCGACCTGGACGACCTCGAAGCGGCGCTCGCCGCGCTGGGCATCGAGGCGAAGCGCATCAAGGTCGACTACGCCTCGCACTCGGCACACGTGGAGGCGATCCGCGACGAGCTGCTGCACGCGCTCAGCGGGGTCGCGCCGTGCGCCGCCGACATCCCGTTCTACTCGACCGTCTACGGCTCCCGGCTGGACACCACCGAGCTGGACGCCGACTACTGGTACACCAACCTGCGCCGGCCGGTCCGCTTCGCCGAGACGGTGGACGTGCTGCTGTCCGACGGGTACCGCGCCTTCGTCGAGGCCAGCCCACACCCGGTGCTCGTCGCCGCCGTGCAGGACTCGGCCGACGAGGCCGGAGTGGACGCCGCCGTGCTCCGCACGTTGCGACGCCACGACGGCGGCCCGGACCGGTTCCGGGTCGCGCTGGCCGAGGCGTACGCGCGCGGGCTCACCGTCGACTGGACGGACCTGACCCCGGACGGCGCGCTGGTGGCACTGCCCACCTACCCGTTCGAACGGGAGCACTTCTGGCACCACCCGGTCGTGCCCGGCAGCGCCGACGACCCGGCCAACGACCCGTTCTGGGCGGCCGTGGAACGTGGCGACGCCGCCGCGCTCGCCACCGACCTGGCCCTGGCCCCGGGCGCACTGGACGAGATCGTGCCGGTGCTGGCCGCCTGGCGGCGTGAGCAGCGGATCCGCGCCGGGGCCGCCGGTTGGCGCTACGTGGTCGAGTGGAAGCCGCAGCCGGACGCCACGGTCACCGCCGCCGGGCACTGGATCGTCGCCGTGGCCGGGTACGACCCGGGCACCACAGCCGTCCTCCAGGCCCTCGGCGACGCCGGGCTCACCCTGGACGTGGTGGTCGTCGCCGCCGACGCCGACCGGGCCGCTCTCGCCGAGCGGCTCACCGGCGACGCCGACGGCGTCCTGTCTCTGCTCGCCTTCGCGGACGGGCCCCTCGGCGAGGGGCTGCGCCGCACCCTGACCCTCACCCAGGCACTCGGTGACGCCGGCGTGGACGCCCCGCTCTGGCTGGTCACCAGTGGCGCCGTCGACACCGGCCCGGCGGACCGGGTGGACGACCCCGAGCAGGCCCTGATCTGGGGTCTCGGCCGGATCGTCGCCCTGGAACACGCCGAACGGTGGGGCGGCCTGGTCGACCTGCCCACCGACCTCGACGAGCGGGCCGCCGAGCGGCTGCTCGCCACGGTGGCCGGCGAGGACGGCGAGGACCAGGTGGCCATCCGGGTCGACGGCCGCTACCTGCGCCGCCTCGGCCACGCACCCCGCCCGGCCCGGCTGGCCGGCGGCCCACGCCCGGACGGACCGGTGCTGATCACCGGCGGTACGGGTGCCCTCGGCGCCACCGTCGCCCGCTGGTACGCCGAGCGTGGCGTGCCGCACCTGATCCTGCTCAGCCGACGCGGCCCGGACGCGCCCGGCGCCGCCGACCTGGTCGCCGACCTGGCCACCCTGGGCGCCACCGCCTCGGTGGTGGCCTGCGACGCCGGTGACCGGGACGCCCTCGCGGCGGTCCTCGCCGCGCATCCGGTCAGCGCCGTCGTGCACGCCGCCGGGCTGCTCGACGACGGCACCGTCGACACCCTCACCGCCGAGCAGGTCGACCGGGTGCTCGCCGCGAAGGTGGCCGCCGCCCGTAACCTCGACGACCTCACCCGCGACCGGGACCTCGACGCGTTCGTGCTGTTCTCGTCGATCGCGGCGAGCATCGGCATCCCGGGGCAGGGCAACTACGCGCCGGGAAACGCGTACCTCGACGCCCTGGCCGAGCAGCGCCGCGCCGACGGCCTGCCCGCGACGTCGATCGCCTGGGGTCCGTGGGCCGGCGGCGGCATGGCCGCCGACGCCGCGGTCGGCGACCTCATGCAGCGCCACGGCATCACCCCGATGGACCCGCAGATCGCGCTCGCCGCCCTGCAACAGGCCCTCGACGACGACGCCACCACGATCACCGTCGCCGACCTCGACTGGGACCGGCTGGCCCTCGCGCTCACCGCCGGCCGCCGCCGGCCGCTGATCGAGGACCTGCCGGAGGTGCAGCGCGCCATCGGTGCCGGCGCGGTCACGTCCCACGCGACAGGTGGCCCCGCCGAGAGCCTCGCCACCGCGCTGGCCGCCCTGCCCGAGGCGGCCCGCGAACGGGCAGTGGTCGGCCTGGTCCGCGAACAGGCGGCGCTCGTGCTCGGCCACACCGGCCCGGACGCGGTCGACCCGAACCGTCCGTTCCGCGAGCTGGGCTTCGACTCCCTCGCCGGCGTCGAGCTGCGCAACCGCCTGCGCACTGTCACCGGCCTGCGCCTGTCGACCACCCTGGTCTTCGACCACCCCACCCCGGCCGCCCTCGCGGCGCACCTGCACGACGAGCTCACCGGCACGCTGCCCGCCCGACCCGCTGACGACCCCGCCACGGTACGGGTACCCGACGAGCCGATCGCGATCGTCGCGATGGCCTGCCGCTACCCCGGGAACGTCACCTCGCCCGCCGACCTGTGGCGACTGCTGGACGACGGCGGTGACGCGATCGGTGGCTTCCCCACCGACCGTGGGTGGGACCTGGCCGGCCTCTACCACCCGGACCCGGATCACCCGGGCACCTCGACCACCCGGCACGGCGGGTTCCTCTACGACGTCGCCGACTTCGACCCCGCCCCGTTCGGCATCTCCCCCCGCGAAGCCCTGGCGATGGACCCGCAGCAGCGGCTCCTGCTGGAGACCTCGTGGGAGGCGTTCGAACGGGCCGGCATCGACCCCGCGACGCTGCGCGGCCGGCACGCCGGGGTCTACGTCGGCCTCACCTACCAGGACTACGCCTCCCGCGTCCGGCAGGCACCCGCCGACCTGGAGGGCTACCTGCTCACCGGCAGCACCGCGAGCGTCGCCTCCGGCCGGATCGCGTACGCCTTCGGCCTCGACGGCCCCGCCGTCACCGTCGACACCGCCTGCTCGTCGTCGCTCGTCGCGCTGCACCTGGCCGTGCGGGCGCTGCGGGCCGGTGAGTGTGACCTGGCGCTGGCCGGTGGCGTCGCCATCATGTCCACCCCGCACATGTTCGTCGAGTTCAGCCGCCAACGTGGACTCGCCCCGGACGGCCGCTGCAAGCCCTTCTCCGCCGACGCCGACGGTTTCGGCTCCGCCGAGGGCGTGGGCATGCTGCTGGTCGAGCGTCTCTCCGACGCCCAGCGGAACGGTCACCCGGTCCTCGCCGTGGTCCGTGGCACCGCCGTCAACTCCGACGGCGCGTCGAACGGTCTGACCGCACCGAACGGCCCCGCCCAGCAGCGGGTGATCCGGGCCGCGCTCGCCGACGCGGCGCTGACGCCCGGCGATATCGACGTGATCGAGGCGCACGGCACCGGCACCGCGCTGGGCGACCCCATCGAGGCACAGGCGTTGCAGGCGGCGTACGGGCCGGACCGCCCGGCGCACCGGCCGCTGTGGCTCGGCTCGGTCAAGTCGAACCTCGGGCACACCCAGGCCGCCGCCGGTGTCGCCGGCGTCATCAAGCTGGTCGAGGCGATGCGGCACGAGGTGCTGCCCCGCACCCTGCACGCGGCGACGCCCAGCCCGCACATCGAGTGGGCGGACAGCCCGCTGCGACTGCTGCACACGGCCCAGCCGTGGCCGGCGGACCTGCCGCGCCGCGCCGCCGTGTCGTCGTTCGGCATCAGCGGCACCAACGCCCACGTGATCCTGGAGGCGCCCGCCGGAGTCGGCCGCGTACCGGCCCTCCCGCAGGCGTCCTCTCCCGTCGTACCGCTGGCGCTCAGCGGCCAGTCGACCGACGCGCTGCGCGCCCAGGCGCTCCACCTCGCGGACCGGCTGGCCGAACCGGGCACACCCACACTGCTGGACACCGGCTGGACCCTGGCCTCCGCCCGCACCGCGTTCCCGCACCGGGCGGTGCTGCTCACCAGCGGGAGCGACGCGGTGGGCGCGCTGCGCGATCTGGCCGCGGGCCGCGACCACACCGGCGTGCACACCGGTGAGGTACGGGCGGGAGGTCTCGCCTTCGTCTTCTCCGGTCAGGGTTCGCAGCGTCCGGGCATGGGCCTGGCACTGGCCGGCACGTTCCCGGTGTACGCGGAGGCGTTCGACGCGGCCTGCTCGGAGGTGGACCGGCATCTGGACCGGCCGGTCCGCGAGGTGATCGCCGAGGGCGACGATCTGGATCAGACCGTCTACACGCAGTCGGCGTTGTTCGCGGTCGAGGTGGCTCTGTTCCGCCTGGTGGAGTCGTTCGGGGTGACGCCGGACTTCCTGGTGGGGCATTCGATCGGGGAGATCGCCGCCGCGCACGTGGCCGGGGTGTTGTCCCTGCCGGCTGCGGCGACGTTGGTCACCGCCCGAGGTCGTCTCATGCAGGCGCTTCCGGCCGGCGGTGTGATGGTCGCGGTACGGGCCACCGAAGCGGAGGTGCTGCCGCTGCTGACCGACGGGGTGTCCGTCGCGGCGGTGAACGGCCCGCGTTCGGTGGTGCTGTCCGGTGTGGCGGACGAGGTCGCCGCCGTCGCGGCGACGTTCAAGGCCAAGCAGTTGCGGGTCAGTCACGCGTTCCACTCGGTGTTGATGGAGCCGATGCTGGCCGAGTTCGCGTCGGTGGCGGCGACGCTTTCCTACGGCACGCCGCGCATCCCGATCGTGTCGAACGTGACCGGGCAGATCGCCGAGACCCAGGACGCCGCGTACTGGGTGCGGCACGTGCGCGAGGCGGTGCGGTTCACCGACGGGATCACCACCCTGGAGAGTCTGGGTGTCTCGACGTTCGTGGAGATCGGTCCCGACGGGGTGCTCTCCGCGATGGGTGCGGACTGCGTGAGCGACGCGGTGTTCGTACCCGTGCAACGCTCCGACCGGGACCAGCCGACCACGCTGCTGACCGCCCTCGCGCAGGTCTTCGTGCGCGGTGTCGCGGTGGACTGGACGCCGTGTCTGACCGGCGGGCGGCTGGTCGACCTGCCCACCTACGCCTTCCAGCGGCAGCGCTTCTGGCTCGAGGACGACACCGCCACCCCCGACACCCCGTTCTGGCAGGCCGTCGACCGCGGCGACCTGGCCGACCTGCTCGGCGTCGCCGACGACCGCCCCCTCGACGAGGTCCTTCCCGCACTGCGCGCCTGGCGTCGCCAGGGCACCGAGCCCGGCCTGCGCTACCGCGTCGACTGGCCGGTCCGCGACGTCACCACCGCCCCCCGTCCCGGTCGCTGGTTGGTCGTCGTCCCCGACCTCGACCTCCCGGTGACCGCCGGCCTCGTGGACGCCGGTGGTCCCGACGTGGTCGCGGTCCCGGCCGACGAGCTGCCCACCATCGACCCGCACGACGTCGTCGGCGTGCTGTCCCTGCTCGCCCTGGACGAGCGCCCCGACCCGGACCATCCGCACCTGTCCCGTGGCCTGACCGGCACCTCCGCGCTGCTCCGCGACCTTCCGCAGGGCACCCCGCTCTGGGCCGTCACCAGCGGCGCGGTTCGGGTCGGCGACGAACCCCGGATCAGCCCGCACCAGGCCACCGTGTGGGGGTACGGCCGGGTCGCCGCCCTCGAACTCCCCGACACCTGGGCCGGCCTCGCCGACCTGCCGGAGAACCCCGACGCGCACACCCTCGCCCGGCTCTGGGCGGTGGTCCGCAGCACCACCACGGAGGACCAGGTCGCCATCCGGGACACCGGGGTCCACGTCCGACGTGTCGTGCCGGCAGCCCCGCCCACCACCCCGACCACCTGGTCACCGCGCGGCAGCGTCCTGATCACCGGCGGCACCGGCGCGCTCGGCGCGCACGTGGCCCGCTGGCTCGCCGGTGCCGGCGCCCCCCACCTGGTGCTGACCAGCCGGGCCGGTGCCGACGCCCCCGGCGCGGACCGGCTGCACGCCGAGCTGACCGCGCTCGGGGCCCGCGTCACCATCGCCGCCTGCGACGTCACCGACGCCGACGCCCTTACCGACCTGCTCGACACCATCGGGGACCTGACCGCCGTCTTCCACACCGCCGGCGCCCTGCGGTTCGCCGCAACGCTCGACGACGACCCCGCCGGGCTCGCCGAGGTCGCCGCCGCCAAGGTCGCCGGCGCCGCCCACCTGGACCGGCTCCTCGCCGACACCCCACTCGACGCGTTCGTGCTGTTCAGCTCGATCGCCGCGCTCTGGGGCAGTGGCGAGCAGAGCGGGTACGCCGCCGCGAACGCCTACCTGGACGCCCTCGCCGACGACCGGCGAAGCCGGGGCCTGACCGCCACAGCGGTCGCCTGGGGTCCGTGGGGGGACGGCGGGATGGTCGACGCCGGCACCGAAACCCTGCTGTTCCGCCGCGGCCTGCCGGTCCTCGACCCGCCGACCGCGATCGCCGCGCTGCGTCAGGCCCTGGACGGCGACGAAACCTACGTGGCGGTCGCCGACGTCGACTGGTCCCGTTTCGCCCCCGTCTTCAGCGCCGCCCGACCCCGGCCGTTGATCGGCGACCTGCCGCAGGTGCGGGCGCTGGTCGGCCAGAGCGTCGAGCAGACCGCCACACCGCTGGCCGAGACCCTGGCCGCGCTGGCCCCGGCCGAACAGGAACACCACCTGCTCACCCTCGTCCGTGGCGTCACCGCCGCCGTCCTCGGTCACGCCGGGCCGGACGCGGTCGGCGCGGAGCAGGCGTTCCGTGAGATGGGGGTCGACTCGCTCACCGGTGTGGACCTGCGGGACCGGCTGCGCCGCGACGTCGGCTTCGCCCCGCCCGCCACCCTCGTCTTCGACCACCCGAACCCGCTCGCGGTGGCCCGCTACCTGCGCGACCGGCTGCTCGACCAGCCCGCCACCGCAGCGCCGGCCCCGGCGTCGACAGCGGCACCCGACGACGACCCGATCGTCGTGGTCGGCATGGCCTGCCGCTTCCCCGGCGGCGTGCAGGGGCCCGACGACCTGTGGCGGCTCGTCGCCGACGAGGCCGACGTCATCTCCGGGTTCCCCGCCGACCGTGGCTGGGCACTCGACGCGCTCTACCACCCGGACCCGGACCACCAGGGCACCGCGTACACCCGCTCCGGCGGCTTCCTGCACGACGCGGCGGACTTCGACGCCGACCTGTTCGGGATCAACGGCCGCGAGGCCCTGGCGATGGACCCGCAGCAGCGGCTCCTGCTGGAGACCGCCTGGCAGGCCCTCGAAGACGCGGGCCTTCCGCCACGGGCCCAGCGCGGTCGGCGGACCGGCGTCTTCGTCGGCGGCGCCCACCTCGGGTACGCAGAAGGCGCACCGCCACCACCCGGGGTCGAGGGGTACCGGCTCACCGGCAACGCGACGAGCGTGATGTCCGGTCGGGTCGCCTACACCTTCGGCTTCGAGGGTCCGGCCGTCACCATCGACTCGGCGTGCTCGTCGTCGCTCGTCGCCCTGCACTGGGCGGCCCGCGCGCTGCGGCAGGGGGAGTGCACGCTCGCCCTGGCCGGCGGTGTGGCCGTCATGTCGAGCCCGGCGGTCTTCGTCGAGTTCAGCCGGCAGGGCGGGCTCGCCCCGGACGGCCGGTGCAAGGCGTTCGCCGCCGGGGCCGACGGCACCGGTTGGGCCGAGGGCGTCGGGTTCGTGGTCCTGGAACGGATGTCGGACGCCCTGGCCAACGGGCACACAGTGCTCGCCGTGGTCCGGGGCAGCGCGGTCAACTCCGACGGCGCGTCCAACGGTCTGACCGCCCCGAACGGGCCCGCGCAGCAGCGGGTGATCGTCGAGGCGCTCGCCGACGCGGGCCTGTCCACAGCCGACGTCGACGTGGTCGAGGCGCACGGCACCGGCACCACGCTCGGCGACCCGATCGAGGCGCAGGCGCTGCTCGCCACGTACGGGCGGGGTCGACCGGCCGCGCAACCACTGCTGCTGGGCTCGCTCAAGTCGAACATCGGGCACGCCCAGGCCGCCGCCGGCATCGGCGGGATCATCAAGATGGTCCAGGCGATGCGGCACGGCCTCGCGCCACGGACCCTGCACGTGGACGAGCCGACACCGCACGTGGACTGGTCGGCCGGCGCGGTGCGGCTGCTCACCTCGGCGCAGCCGTGGCCGCAGACCGGTCGGGCGCGACGCGCGGCGGTCTCGGCGTTCGGGGTGAGCGGCACCAACGCCCACGTCATCCTCGAACAGCCCGAGCCCGTCGCGCCGCCGCAGCCCGAGGCGACAGCGCCGGATCGGCAGCTGCCCTACGTCCTGTCCGGACGGTCCGACCGGGCGCTGCGGGCCCAGGCCGAACGGCTCCTCGCCGCCGGTGTGGACCGGCACGTCGAGGCCGGCACCGGAGTGACCCTCGCCCGTTCCCTGGCCACCACCCGCTCCGCCCTGGAACACCGGAGCGTCGTCCTGGCCGCCGACGCCGACGCGCTGCGTACCGGCCTGCACGCCGTCGCGGCCGGCGAACCCGGCCCGTCGGTCATCAACGGCACCGCCACCGCCACCGGCAAGCTCGCCTTCCTCTTCACCGGCCAGGGCAGCCAACGCCCCGGTGCCGGCCGCGACCTGTACGCCACCGAACCGGTCTTCACCGCAGCGCTCGACGAGATCCGGGCCGCGTTCGCCCTGCACCTCGACCGCCCGCTGCTCGACGTCATGTTCGCCGAGCCGGGCACCGCTGACGCGGCGGTGCTGGACCGCACCGAGTTCACCCAGCCGGCGCTCTTCGCCCTCGAAGTGGCCCTGTACCGCCTCCTCGAAACGCGCGGAGTGACAGCCGACTACCTACTCGGCCACTCCATCGGCGAACTCGCCGCCGCGCACGTCGCCGGTGTGCTGTCCCTGCCCGACGCCGCCCGGCTGGTCGCCGCGCGGGGCCGGCTGATGCAGGCGCTCCCCGCAGGCGGCGCGATGGTGGCGATGCAGGGCACCGAGGCGGAGATCCGGCCACTGCTGACCGGCGACGTGTCGATCGCCGCGGTCAACGGACCCGAATCGGTGGTCGTCGCCGGCGACGCGGACACCGTCGACCTGATCGTCGAGCGGTGGCGCGCGGACGGGCGACGGGCCAAGCGGCTCAACGTCAGCCACGCCTTCCACTCCGCCCACATGGACCCGATGCTCGACGAGTTCCGCCGGATCGCCGCCGACCTCACGTACGCGCCGCCGACGATCCCGCTGATCTCCGACCTGACCGGCGAACCGGCCGGCCGGCCGGACGCCGACTACTGGGTGCGGCACGTCCGCGAGGCGGTGCGCTTCGCCGACGGGATCACCGCACTGGACGCCCGGGGTGTCACCGCGTACTGCGAGGTCGGCCCCGGTGGGGTGTTGACCGCGCTGGCCCGGGAGTGCCTGCCCACGGCGCGGCAGGCGGACGCCGTCCTGGTCGCCGCGCTGCGCGGTGACCGGGCCGAACCCGCCGCGGTCGCCGAGGCGGTGGCCGGCCTGCACGTCGGTGGGGTGCCCGTCGACTGGGCGAGCGCCCTGCCCGGCACGGCGACCGTGCCGCTGCCCACCTACCCGTTCCAGCGCCGCCGGTTCTGGATCGCCCCGGCCCTGCCCGGCAGCACCGGCGCCGACTCGTCGGACGACCCCTTCTGGTCCGCCGTGCGGCACAACGACCTGGAGACGCTCGGCACGATGCTCGGCGACGACCGGGTGGCGGAGGTCGCGCAGGCGCTGCCGGCCCTGGCCGACTGGCACCGGGGACGTCAGGCCCGCGACACCGCCGACCGGCAGCGGTACCGGGCACAGTGGGAACCCGTCGCCATGCACGGCACCGCCCGTCTCGGCGGAACCTGGCTGGTCGCGCTCCCCGGCCCGGCGGACGCGTACGCCCGTACCCTGATCGAGGCCCTGACCTCCGCCGGCGCCCACCCGCTGCCGGTCGTGCTGGACGGCCGCGACCGGGCGGCGATCGCCGCCGAGCTGGACTCGGCGACCGCTGTCACCGGTGTCCTGTCGCTGCTCGCCCTGGACGACCGGGAACTGCCCGGCCACCCCGGGGTGCCCAACGGGCTGGCCGCCACCCTGGCCCTGATCCAGGCGGCCGGGGACGCCCACCTCGACGCGCCGCTGTGGGCCGTCACCCGGGGCGCGGTGTCCGCCACCGCCGAGGTCACCGACCCGACCCAGAACGCCGTGTGGGGCCTCGGCCGCGTCGCCGCCCTGGAGCACTCCGCCCGCTGGGGTGGGCTGATCGACCTGCCGGACCGTGTTGACGGCCCCGCGCTCTGCCGGGTGCTCGCCGACGGCGGCGTCGACCAGGTCGCCCTGCGCGACGCCGGCACGTTCGTCCGTCGCCTGGTCCGGGCACCGCTCCCGCCCACCACCCCGACCCGCTGGACACCCCGCGACACCGTCCTGATCACCGGTGGCACCGGCGCGCTCGCCGGGCACGTGGCCCGCCGACTCGCCCAGGACGGCGCCGGCCACCTGGTCCTGGCCAGTCGCCGAGGTGCCGACGCCCCCAACGCTGACGACCTGACCCGGGAGCTGACCGCGCTCGGTGCCCGGGTCACGCTGGTGGCCTGCGACCTGACCGACTCCGACGACGTCGCCGACCTGCTCCGCCGGGCCGACGCCGACGCGCTGCCGCTGCGCGCCGTGGTGCACACCGCCGGCATCGGCGACTCCGCCCCGCTCGACGAGACCACCCCGGAGCTGCTGGCCCGCATCGTCGCCGCGAAGATCGGCGGGGCCCGGCACCTGGAGGACCTCCTCGGCGACCGGGACCTGGACGCCTTCGTCTGCTTCTCCTCCATCTCCGGCCTCTGGGGCAGCGGCGGTCAGGCCGCCTACGCCGCGGGCAACGCCTACCTCGACGCGTTCGCCGAACGGCGGCGCGCGCGAGGCCTGGCCGGCAGCGCCATCGCGTGGGGACCGTGGGGCGAGGGCGGCATGGTCGCCGACACCGGCACCGAGGAACACCTGCGGCGACGCGGGCTCACCCCGCTGGTCCCGGCCGCGGCGGTCGACGCGTTCGCCCGCGCCCTTGACCACGGCGACGTCACCGTCGCGGTCGCCGACGTCGACTGGGCCCGTTTCGCTCCCGCCTTCACCGCCGCCCGCCCCAGCCCTCTGCTGGACGGCGTCGAGGAGGCCCGCGCGGCGGTCGCCGTGCCGGCCGCACCGGTGCGGGCCGCCGGGCCGATCGACGGGCTCACCGACCTGCCCGACGCCGAACGCGGGCACCTGCTGCTCGACCTGGTCCGGACCGAGACGGCCACCGTCCTCGGCCCGGGCGGCGGCTTCGAGGCGAACCGCGCCTTCCGCGAACTCGGCTTCGACTCGTTGACAGCGGTCGAGATGCGCAACCGGCTCACCGCGGTCACCGGGCTGAACCTCCCGGCCACCCTGGTGTTCGACCACCCGACCCCGGCGGTCCTCGCCGCGCACCTGGACACCCTCCTCATGCGTGAGCACCGCCCGGCCGCGCCGACGGTGGAGGGTCGCCTCGACGACCTCGAGGCGGCTCTCGCCGCCACCGGTGTCGACGACACCGACCGGCCCGCCCTGGTGGCCCGCCTCCAGGCGCTCGCACACCGCTGGGCCGCCACCGAGGAACCGGCGGAGGTGGCCGGCGACGAGATCGGCGACGCGACCGCCGACGAACTGCTCCAGATCATCCAGAACGAATTCGGCAGATCTTGATCCGCGCAGCGGGAACGGGGTACGTGTGATGGCGAACGACGAGAAGCTGCTCGACCATCTCAAGTGGATGACCGCCGAGCTGCGACGCAGCAAGCGGCGCCTCGAAGAGGTGGAGACGGCGGCCGGCGAACCCGTCGCGATCGTCGCGATGACCTGCCGCTACCCCGGGCGGGTCGACACGCCGGAGCAGCTCTGGGAGCTGATCGCCGCCGGCGGTGACGCGATCGGCGACTTCCCCGACGATCGGGGCTGGGACGTCGACGGGCTCTACGACCCCGACCCGGACGCCAAGGGCAAGACGTACGCCCGCGAGGGCGGCTTCCTCGCCGAGGCGGCCGACTTCGACCCGGCGCTGTTCGGCATCTCGCCGCGCGAGGCCCTGGCCATGGACCCGCAGCAACGGTTGCTGCTGGAGACCGCCTGGGAGGCGTTCGAGCGGGCCGGCATCCCCGGTGACAGCGTGCGCGGCAGCCGGACCGGCGTGTTCGTCGGGATCAGCGGCCGCGACTACGACACCCTGTTGCAGCGGCACGCCCAGGACGGCATCGAGGGCTACCGGCTGACCGGCAGCGCGGCCAGCGTGCTCTCGGGGCGGATCGCGTACCAGTTCGGTCTGGAAGGGCCGGCGGTGACCATCGACACCGCCTGCTCGGCCTCCCTGGTCGCGCTGCACCTGGCGGTCCAGTCGCTGCGCCAGCAGGAGTGCTCCCTGGCCCTCGCCGGTGGGGCCACGGTGCTCGCCACCCCGGAGGCGTTCGTCGAGTTCAGCCGCCAGCGTGGCCTCGCCCCGGACGGTCGGTGCAAGCCGTTCGCCGCCGCCGCCGACGGCACCGGCTGGTCCGAGGGGGCCGGCCTGCTCCTGCTGGAGCGGCTCTCCGACGCCCAGCGCAACAACCACCCGGTGCTCGCCGTCATCCGGGGCACCGCGGTCAACCAGGACGGTGCGTCCAACGGCCTCACCGCCCCCAACGGCCCTGCCCAGCAACGCGTCATCCGGGCCGCGCTGGCCAACGCCCGACTCACCGCCGCCGACGTCGACCTGGTCGAGGCGCACGGCACCGGCACCCGGCTCGGCGACCCGATCGAGGCGCAGGCGCTGCTCGCCACCTACGGTCAGAGCCGTCCGGCCGGTGAACCGCTCTGGCTCGGCTCGCTCAAGTCCAACCTCGGCCACACCCAGGCCGCGGCCGGGGTCGGCGGCGTGATGAAGACGGTGCTCGCCCTGCGGGCCGGTGTCATGCCGCGCACCCTGCACGTCGACGAGCCCACCCCGCACGTGGACTGGACCGCCGGCAACGTCCAGCTGCTCACCTCCGAGCGCCAGTGGGCGCCGGGGGAGCGGCCCCGACGGGCGGCGGTCTCCGCGTTCGGCATCAGCGGCACCAACGCCCACGCGATCATCGAGGAGGCCCCGGCGACGGACGCCCCGGCGACCGACGCCCCGGTCGCCACCGACCCGGTCTGGGTGCTCAGCGGTCACACCCCGCAGGCGCTGCGGGCGCAGGCCGACCGCCTCGCCGCCTTCACCGCCGGCTCCGGGGTGAGCCCCGCCGACGTCGCCCACTCGCTCGCCGCGACCCGCTCGCCGCTGCCCGTCCGGGCGGTGGTCACCGGCGTCGACCTGCCGGCCGGACTCGCGGCCCTGGCCGCCGGGAACGCCGCCGCCGGGCTCGTCACCGGCACCGTCCAGGAGGGCCGCACCGCCTTCCTCTTCTCCGGTCAGGGATCCCAGCGCCACGGCATGGGCCTCGACCTCGCCGCGCGGTTCCCGGCGTACGCGGACGCCTTCGACGCGGTCTGCGCGGAACTGGACCCCCACCTCGACCGCCCGCTGCGCGAGGTGATCGCCGACGGCGTGGACCTGGAGCAGACCGGCTACACGCAGGCCGCCCTGTTCGCTGTCGAGGTGGCCCTGTTCCGTCTGGTCGAGTCGTTCGGGGTCACCCCGGACTACCTGGTGGGGCACTCGATCGGTGAGATCGCCGCCGCCCACGTGGCCGGCGTGCTGTCCCTTGCCGACGCCGCGACGTTGGTGGCGGCGCGGGGTCGGCTGATGCAGGCGTTGCCGCCCGGCGGGGTGATGGTGGCGGTACGCGCCACCGAGGCCGAGGTGCTGCCGCTGCTGTCCGACGGTGTGGACATCGCCGCCGTCAACGGTCCCCGGTCGGTGGTGCTGTCCGGCGTCGCCGACGCCGTGACGGCGGTCGCCGTCCACTTCGAGAAGTCCAGGGCGCTGACGGTCAGCCACGCGTTCCACTCGGCGTTGATGGAGCCGATGCTGGCCGAGTTCGCCCAGGTGGCGAGCGCCCTGACCTACCACGAGCCGGTCATCCCGGTGGTGTCCAACCTGACCGGGCAGCTCGCCGGCACACCGGACGCCGACTACTGGGTCCGGCACGTACGCGGGGCGGTCCGGTTCGCCGACGGCATCGCCTGGCTCCGCGGCCGTGGCGTCACCCGGTTCCTGGAGATCGGCCCGGACGGCGTCCTCACCGCCATGGCCCGGGAGAGCGACGACACCGAAACCACCTACGTGCCGCTGCTGCGCCGGGGCCGCCCCGAGGTGACCGCAGTGGTCACCGGGCTGGCCGAGGCGTACGTGCGGGGTGCCGCGATGGACTGGACCGTGCTGGCCCCGGGTGGCCGCCGCGTCGACCTGCCCACCTACGCGTTCCAACACCAGCGGTACTGGCCGACCATCGGCACCGCCACGGTCGGCGACACCCGCGCGCTGGGCCTCACCGGCGTCGACCACCCGCTGCTCGGTGCCTCAGTGGCGCTGGCCGGTGCCGACGAGCACCTCTTCACCGGTCACTGGTCCGCCGCCGGGCACCCGTGGCTCGCCGACCACCAGGTCGCCGGGGACCTCGTCGTGCCCGGCACCGCCCAGCTCGAAGCGGTGCTCGCGGCGGGCGCCGAGGTCGGCTGCCCGACGGTCGAGGACCTGGTCCTGGCCACCCCGCTCGTCCTGCCCCCGGCGGGGGTGCAGGTCCAGGTCCGGGTCGGCGCGGCGGACGCCGACGGCCGACGCAGCGTCAGCGTGCACAGCGGGGACGGCGAGACGTGGACCGTGCACGCCTCCGGCACCCTCGGCGTCACCGGCACCGCGCCCCCGACCCTCACCGAGTGGCCGCCGCCGGGGGCCGAACCGGTCGACATCGACGACCTCTACCCGGGGCTGGTCGAGCGCGGCCTGACCTACGGGCCTGCGTTCCGCGGCCTGGAAGCGGTCTGGTGCGGCCCGCTGGGGGAGACGTTCGCCGAGGTACGCGCCCCCGAGAGCGTCGACGCCTCCCGCTTCGGGCTGCACCCGGCGATCCTCGACGCCGCCCTGCACGCCCTCGGTCACACGGTCACCGACGCCGCACCGGCCGCCGTCCCGTTCGCCTGGAACGGCGCCACGGTGCACGCGGTCGGCGCCGACACGATCCGGGTACGGCTGCGGGGCACCGACACCGTCGCCGTGGACGTCTGGGACACCACGGGGCAGCCGGTCGCCACTGTCGGTTCCCTGGTGCTCCGGCCGTACGCCCCACCCACCGCGACCACCCTGCCGGTCGCCGACGCCCTGCACCGCCTCGCGTGGACACCGGTCACCGCCGCCCCCGCCGCACCGGCCACGTCGGCGCAGATCTGGCATCCGCCGACCACCGACGGCGACCCGCTGACGGCCACGCACGCGGCGACCGCCGCCACACTCGACGTCCTCCAGTGCTTCCTGCGCGACGTCACCGACGCCGACGCCCGGCTCGCCGTGGTCACCTCCGGCGCGGTGGCGGCCACACCCGACGGGGACGTCACCGACCTGGCCGCCGCCGCCGTCTGGGGGCTGGTCCGCACCGCGCAGACCGAGAACCCGGACCGCTTCGTCCTGGTCGACCTGGACCGGCCCGACGACGGCGTGCTCGCCGCCGCGCTCGCCACCGGGGAGCCGCAACTCGCCGTCCGCAACGGCACGGTGCTCGTCCCGCGCCTGGCCCGCGCCGCGACCGGGCCCACCCTCATCCCGCCCGCCGGAGTCCCCTGGCGACTCGACGTCCCGGCCAAGGGCACCCTCGACAACCTCACCCTCGTCGCGTGCCCCGAGGTCGACGAACCCCTCGGCCCGGGCCAGGTCCGGATCGCGGTCCGCGCCACCGGCCTCAACTTCCGCGACGTCCTGATCGCGCTGGACATGTACCCCGACGTCGCCCAGCTCGGCAGCGAGGGCGCCGGTGTCGTCACCGCGATCGGCCCCGGTGTCGACGGGCTGGCCGTCGGCGATGCGGTCATGGGCATGTTCTACGGCGCGTTCGGCCCGGTGACCGTCACCGACCACCGGCTGGTCACGCCGATCCCGGCCGGCTGGACGTTCGAGCAGGCCGCCGCCGTGCCGATCGTCTTCCTCACCGCCTACTACGCGCTGGTCGACCTGACCGGCCTGTGCGCCGGGGAGGCGCTGCTGGTGCACGCCGCCACCGGCGGCGTCGGCATGGCCGCCGTGCAACTGGCCCACCACCTCGGCGCCACCGTCTACGGCACGGCCAGCCCGGCCAAGTGGGAGACGCTGCGTGGCCTGGGTGTCGACAGCGACCGGATCGCCTCGTCCCGGACCACCGGCTTCGAGGGCAGGTTCCGCGCCGCGACCGGCGACCGAGGGGTCGACGTGGTGCTCAACTCGCTCACCGGTGAGCACGTCGACGCGTCACTGCGGCTGCTCACCCCGGGCGGCCGGTTCGCCGAGATGGGCAAGAACGACGTCCGCGACCCGGCCGCGATCAGCGCGGCGCACGGCGTCAGCTACCGGGCCTTCGACACCATCCAGGCCGGACCGGACCGGATCCAGGAGATGCTGCGCGCCCTGGTCGACCTCTTCGAGGCCGGCGCGCTGCGGCCGCTGCCGGTGACCACCTGGGACGTCCGCGCGGCGGGTGCCGCGTTCCGGCACGTCAGCCAGGCCGCGCACGTCGGCAAGGTGGTCCTCACCGTCCCGACCGCCCTCGACCCGGAGGGCGCCGTCCTGCTCACCGGCGGCACCGGCGCGATCGGTGCGGCCGTCGCCCGGCACCTGGTCACCACCCACGGCGTCCGGCACCTGGTGCTGGCCGGCCGGCGCGGCCCGGACGCGCCCGGCGCGGCCGACCTCGCCGACGAACTGCGCGGCCTCGGTGCCCGCGTGACACTGGCCGCCTGCGACGTCGCCGACCGCGGCGCGGCCGCGGCCCTCATCGCGGCCAGCACCACGGACCGGCCACTCACCGCCGTCGTGCACCTCGCCGGCGTCCTCGACGACGGTGTCCTCGGCGCGATGACAGCGGACCGGCTGAGCAGCGTGCTCCGCCCCAAGGTCGACGCGGCCTGGCACCTGCACGACCTCACCCAGGACCAGCCGCTGGCCGCCTTCGTGCTGTTCTCGTCGCTGTCCGGGCTGCTCGGCGCGGCCGGGCAGGCCAACTACGCGGCCGCGAACGCGTTCCTGGACGGGCTCGCCGCGCACCGCCGCGCCCAGGGCCGCCCGGCGATCTCGCTCGCCTGGGGTCCGTGGACCGCCACGACCAGCATGGCCGGGCGGCTGGACGACACCGACACGCGACGCATGGACCGTACGGGTGTGCTCGGCTTCGACACCGGCGAGGGGCTGGCGCTGCTCGACCTGGCGCTCGGGGTCGACGAGTCGTTGACCGTCCCGGTGCGACTCGCCCGTACCGTCGCCGCCGGCACCACCCCACCGCCGCTGCTGCGGGGCCTCGTCCGTGGGGTGACCCGCCCGGCCGGCAGCGCCGGGCCGGCCGACGCGGCGACAGCGCTGCGCCGCCGGCTGGCCACCGCACCGGCCGAGGCGGAACGGATCCTCCTGGACATCGTCGTCGCGGACGTCGCCGCGGTCCTCGGGCACGCCCCGTCCGACGTCGTCGCCGGCCGAGCCTTCAAGGAACTCGGGTTCGACTCGTTGACGGCCGTCGAACTACGCAACCGGCTCACCGCCGTGACCGGGCTCCGGCTGTCCGCGACACTCGCCTTCGACCACCCGAGCCCTCTCGCGCTCGTCTCCCACCTGCGCGACGAACTGCTCGGCGGTGCCATCCCGGAGGCACCCCCGCCGTCCACGGAGACCACCGGGGACGACGACGATCCGATCGCGATCGTCGCGATGGCCTGCCGCTACCCGGGTGGCATCAGCACCCCTGAAGATTTGTGGCGACTGGTCGCCGACGGCGCCGAGGGCATCAGCGCGGTCCCGGCGGACCGGGGGTGGCGGGCCGACCTCTTCGACACCGACACCGACGGCGGCTCGGCCACCGACCGTGGGGGCTTCCTGCACGACGCCGCCGACTTCGACGCCGACTTCTTCGGCATCTCGCCGCGCGAGGCACTGGCCATGGACCCACAGCAACGGCTGCTGCTGGAATCCACCTGGGAGGCCCTGGAGCGCGCCGGCATCGACCCGGAGACGGTCCGCGGCAAGCAGGTCGGTGTCTTCGTCGGAGCCTCGGCCCAGGGGTACGACACGCTGCTGCAGGGCCGGGACGCCAGCACCGGCTACCTGCTCACCGGCACCGCCGCCAGTGTCATCTCGGGCCGGCTCGCGTACACCTTCGGCTTCGAGGGCCCGGCCGTCACGGTGGACACCGCCTGCTCGTCGTCACTGGTCGCGCTGCACCTGGCGATCCGTGCGATCCGCAACGGCGAGTGCGCGATGGCCGTCGCCGGCGGCGCCGTGGTGATGGCCACGCCGACGATGTTCCTGGAGTTCTCCCGACAGGGTGGGCTCGCCGCCGACGGGCGCTGCAAGGCGTTCGGGGCGGGCGCCGACGGCACCGGCTGGTCCGAGGGCGTCGGCGTGCTGCTGGTCGAGCGGCTCTCCACCGCCCGCCGCCGCGGTCACCCGGTGCTCGCGCTGGTCCGGGGCACCGCCGTCAACTCCGACGGTGCGTCGAACGGTCTGACCGCCCCGAACGGCCCCGCCCAGCAACGGGCGATCCGGGCCGCGCTCGCCGACGCTGGCCTGTCCACCGCCGACGTGGACGTGGTGGAGGCGCACGGCACCGGCACGGTGCTGGGCGACCCGATCGAGGCGCAGGCGTTGCTCGCCACGTACGGCCAGGGCCGTGCCGCCGACCGGCCGCTGTGGCTCGGCTCGATCAAGTCGAACCTGGGTCACGCGCAGGCCGCCGCCGGAGTCGGCGGCATCATCAAGATGGTCATGGCGATGCGGGCCGGGCTGATGCCCCGCACCCTGCACGCCGACGAGCCGACGTCGCACGTCGACTGGTCGTCGGGCTCGGTCGCCCTGCTCACCGAGGCCCGCGAGTGGACGGGCGACGGGCGTCCCCGCCGGTCGGCGGTCTCCTCCTTCGGGGTCTCCGGCACCAACGCGCACGTCATCCTCGAAGCGGCACCCGAACCGGCCCCCGCACCCGACGGGCCGGCACGGGACGGGACCGTCGACGTACCGCTGCTGCTGTCCGCCCGCACCCCGGAGGCGCTGACCGCGCAGGCCACCCGGCTCCTGGCCGACGGCGACGTGGACCTGTTCGACGCCGCGTACACCCTCGCCGGGCGGGCCCGCCTGCCGTACCGGGCGGTGGCGTTCGGTCGGGCCGCCCTCGACGCCCTCGCCGCCGGCCAGCAGGACCCCGCCCTGGTCACCGGCGTGCCGGTGCCCGGCCGGACGGCGTTCGTCTTCTCCGGCCAGGGTTCGCAGCGGCCCGGCATGGGCCTGGCCCTTCACGAGACCTTCCCGGTGTACGCGGAAGCGTTCGACGCGGCCTGCGCCGAGCTGGACCTTCACCTGGACCGGCCGATCCGCGACGTCATCGCCCAGGGTGACGACCTGGACCAGACGGTCTACACCCAGGCGGCGTTGTTCGCCGTCGAGGTTGCCCTGTTCCGGCTGGTGGAGTCGTTCGGTGTGACCCCGGACTACCTGGTGGGGCATTCGATCGGTGAGATCGCCGCCGCGCACGTCGCCGGGGTGCTGTCCCTGCCCGATGCGGCGAGCCTGGTCACCGCCCGAGGTCGCCTTATGCAGGCGTTGCCGACCGGCGGTGTCATGGTCGCGGTGCGGGCCACCGAGGCGGAGGTGCTGCCGCTGTTGACCGACGGGGTGAGCATCGCGGCGATCAACGGGCCCCGGTCGATCGTCCTCTCCGGTGTCGCCGACGAGGTCACGGCGGTGGCGGCGCACTTCGGGAAGTCGAAGCGGTTGCGGGTCAGTCACGCGTTCCACTCGGTGTTGATGGAGCCGATGCTGGCCGAGTTCGCCCAGGTGGCGGCGACGCTTTCCTACGGCACGCCGCGTATTCCGATCGTGTCGAACGTGTCCGGGCAGGTCGCCGAGACGCAGGACGCCGGCTACTGGGTGCGGCACGTGCGCGAGGCGGTGCGGTTCGCCGACGGGATCACCACCCTGGAGGGCCTGGGTGTCAGCACGTTCGTGGAGATCGGCCCCGACGGGGTGCTGTCAGCCATGGGCGCCGACTGCGTCGCCGACGCGGTGTTCGTACCCGTGCAACGCTCTGACCGGGACCAACCTGCCACGCTGCTGACCGCCCTCGCGCAGGCCTACGTGCGTGGCGTCGCGGTGGACTGGACGCCGTGCCTGACCGGCGGGCGGCTGGTCGACCTGCCCACCTACGCCTTCCAGCGCCGCCGCTACTGGCCGGCCACCGCCGTCGGCGAGGCCGGCGCCGGCAGTCATCCGCTGCTCGGCGCGATGGTCCCGCTGGCCGGCAGCGACGACGAGCGGGTACACACCGGGCACTGGAGCACCGGCTCGGTGCCGTGGCTGGCCGACCACCGCATCGCCGGCTCGGTCGTCGTGCCCGGCACGGCGCTGCTCGAACTGGTCCTCGCGGCCGGCACCGAGGCCGGTTGCGACCACGTCGACGACCTCGTGCTGTCCGCTCCGGTGGTGGCCGGTGAACGCGGCGTGCAGCTCCAGGTGCGGGTCGGCCCGGCCGACGAGGCCGGACGTCGACCGGTCGCGGTGCACGCCACCACCGACGGAGTCCGGTGGGCGGCACACGCCACCGGTACGGTCAGCCCCGCCACAGTGCCCGCCCCGGACGTCGACGAATGGCCGCCGCCCGGCGCGACCCCGCTCGACCTCGGCGACCTCTACCACGACCTGGCCGATCGTGGCCTCGACTACGGTCCCGCCTTCCGAGGGCTGCGCGGGGCCTGGCGCGCCACCGACGGCACCCTCCACGCCGAGCTGGCCCTCGACGGTGACGCCGACGGGTACGCGGCGCACCCGGCGCTGCTGGACGCCGCCCTGCACGCCCTCGGCCTGACCGAGGACGCCGGCCGGGAAGCCAAGGTGCCGTTCTCCTGGACCGGTGTCACCTGCCACGGTCAGACCGGCAGCGCCGCCCGCGCCCGGCTGACCCGCACCGCCGCCGACACCGTCCGGATCGACCTGACCGACGACCTCGGTCGCCCCACTGTCACAGTGGAGTCCCTGCTGCTGCGGCCGTACGCCCCGCCGTCGGTGCTGCACACGCTGTCCTGGTCGCCGATCCCGGTGCCCGTGGAGTCGACCGCGCAGGACCTGACCGTGCTGCGCGTCCCGCAGGTCCCGGGCGACCAGGCGGCCGCCGCGCACGCGGTGACGGTGGAGGCGCTCGCCGCCGCGCAGGCCGTCCTCGCGCAGGACGACGCCCGTCTGCTCGTGCTCACCACCGGCGCGGTGGCGGCCGTCGCGGACGACACGGTCCCGAACCCG
This sequence comes from Micromonospora chokoriensis, assembly GCF_900091505.1. Lineage (NCBI taxonomy): Bacteria > Bacillati > Actinomycetota > Actinomycetes > Micromonosporales > Micromonosporaceae > Micromonospora > Micromonospora chokoriensis. The sequence goes on along the minus strand of NZ_LT607409.1, from coordinate 5,354,107 downwards.
GCCGGCGCGGCGGTCTGGGGCCTGATCCGCAGCGCCCAGTCCGAGCACCCGGGCCGCTTCCTGCTGGCCGACGCCCAGCCCGGCGACGACCCGGACGACGCCCGGCTGGCAGCCATCGCCGGGGCCGGCGAGGAGCAGGTCGCACTGCGCGGAGGCGCTGTCCTCGTACCCCGGCTGGTGCCCTGCCGCGTCTCCGGCGACGGGCCGTCCTTCGGCACCGGGACCGTCCTGGTCACCGGGGCCCTGGGCGCCCTGGGCAGGATCGTCACCCGGCACCTGGCGACCCGCCACGGCTGCACCGACCTGATCCTGCTCGGTCGCCGCGGCACCGACACGCCCGGTGCCGCCGAGCTGGTCGCCGACCTGGCCGGCGTCGGCGCCACCGCGACGGTGGTGGCCGCCGACGCGGCCGACCGGGACGCCCTCGCGGCGGTCCTCGCCGCAGCGCCCGACCTGACCGCCGTCGTCCACATCGCCGGCGTCCTCGACGACGGTACGATCGACCACCTCACCCCGGACCGCACCGCCGCCGTCCTGCGACCGAAGGTCGACGCGGCCTGGCACCTGCACGAACTGACCAGCGACCGGGACCTCTCCGCGTTCGTGTCGTTCTCCTCCGCCGCCGGCGTCTTCGGCGGCCCGGGGCAGGGCAACTACGCCGCCGCCAACGCCTTCCTCGACGCCCTCGCGGCGCACCGGCGCGCCGCCGGCCTGGCCGCGACCTCGCTGGCCTGGGGACCGTGGGCGGACGGCATGGCCGCCGGTCTCGCACCGGCGGAACTGGACCGGATGGCCCGCTCTGGTGTGCTGCCGCTGCCGACCGACGTGGCGCTCACCGCGCTGGACCAGGCCGCCGCCGACGGGCAGGCCCTGCTCGTCCCGGTCCGGCTCGACCCGTCGGCGACCCCGTCGCACGTCCCCGGCGTCCTGCGCGGCATGGTCCGCGCGATCCCCCGGCAACGCGCGGGTCGGGCGTCCGGCGACGCCGCCCTGGTGCGCCGGCTCGCCAATCTGGCGCCGGCCGCGCGCCGCGACCAACTGCTCGATCTGGTACGCACGCACGTCGCCGGCGTGCTGGGCCACGGTTCCGGACGCGCCGTTGTGGCCGACCGCCCCTTCAGCGAGTTCGGCTTCGACTCACTCGCCGCCGTCGAGCTGCGCAACGGGTTGAACGCCGCGACGGGGCTGCGGTTGGCCGCCACCCTGGTCTTCGACTACCCGACCCCAGTCGCCCTGGCCGACCACCTGAACACCGCTCTCGGCGGTGGCGACGAGGTCCCCACGGCCGGTGTGAGCAGGGCGGCCACGGCCGACGAACCCATCGCGATCGTCGGCATGGCCTGCCGCTACCCCGGCGGTGTGACGACCCCCGAGGAGCTGTGGCAGCTGGTCGACACCGGCGGTGACGCGATCGGCGAGTTCCCCCCTGACCGGGGCTGGGATGTAGGGGTGTTGTTCGATCCCGATCCTGACAATCCTGGGACCACGTACACCAAGGAGGGCGGTTTCCTCTACGACGCGGGCGACTTCGACGCGGGATTCTTCGGGATCTCGCCACGGGAGGCCCTCGCCATGGATCCGCAGCAGCGGCTGTTGTTGGAGACCTCCTGGGAGGCGTTCGAGCGGGCCGGGATCGACCCGGCGGTCGTACGGGGAGCGCAGGTGGGTGTGTTCGCTGGGGTGATGTACCACGACTACGTCAGCCGGCTCGGCTCGGCTGACGGAGTCGAGGGTCTGCTGGGTGTCGGCAACGCCGGCAGTGTGGTCTCCGGCCGGGTGGCGTACACCTTCGGCCTGGAGGGCCCGGCGGTCACCGTGGACACCGCCTGCTCGTCCTCCCTGGTGGCACTGCACCTCGCGGTCCGGGCGCTACGCAACGGCGAGTGCGTCATGGCACTGGCCGGCGGGGTGACGGTGATGGCCACCCCGGGTACGTTCGTCGACTTCTCCCGGCAGCGTGGCCTGGCGCCCGACGGCCGGTGCAAGTCCTTCTCCGACGACGCCGACGGAACCGGCTGGGCGGAGGGCGCCGGGGTACTGCTGGTCGAGCGGCTCTCCGACGCGGTCCGTAACGGTCACCGGGTGCTCGCCGTGGTACGCGGCACCGCTGTCAACTCCGACGGCGCGTCGAACGGCCTGACCGCCCCGAACGGCCCGTCGCAGCAACGCGTCATCCGCGCCGCGTTGGCCGACGCCGGCCTGACCACCGCCGACGTGGACGCGGTCGAGGCGCACGGCACGGGCACCCGGCTCGGCGATCCGATCGAGGCGCAGGCGCTGCTGGCCACCTACGGTCAGGATCGGCCCGCCGACCAGCCGCTGTGGCTGGGGTCGATCAAGTCGAACATCGGGCACACCCAGGCCGCCGCCGGGGTCGCCGGGATCATCAAGATGCTGATGGCGATGCGGCACGACACCATGCCGCGGACCGTCCACGTCGAGCGGCCCACCGGGCACGTCGACTGGTCCGACGGTGCGGTGGAGCTGCTCACCGACGCCCGGCCGTGGCCGGCGGGGGAGCGCCCGCGTCGGGCCGGGGTGTCGTCGTTCGGGGTGTCCGGCACCAACGCGCACGTGATCATCGAGGAGCCGCCGGTCACACCGGTGGCCGAGTCGGTGGCGACGGTCCCCGGTGTGCCCTGGTTGTTGTCGGCGCGCAGCGCGGCGGCGGTCGCCGGGCAGGCGCGCCGGCTCGCGGGGTGGGACGGCGATGCCGGGCAGGCGGCGTACTCGCTGGCCACCTCGCGTGCTGTCTTCGACCACCGCGCGGTCGTCCTCGGCCCGGACCACCGCGCCGGTCTGGCCGCGTTGACCGACGGGTTGCCGTCCAGCGCGGTGGTGTCCGGTGTGGCCCGTGTCGACGCGGGTGTGGTGTTCGTGTTCCCGGGTCAGGGTTCGCAGTGGGTCGGCATGGCCGCCGAGTTGTTGAACGCCGAGCCGGTGTTCGCGGCGAGGGTCGCGGAGTGTGCGGCGGCGCTTGCGCCGTTCGTGGACTGGAACCTCCTGGACGTGTTGCGCTCCGATGATCCGTTGGAGCGGGTGGATGTGGTGCAGCCGGTGTTGTGGGCGGTGCATGTCGCGTTGGCCGAGGTGTGGCGGTCCAAGGGTGTCACTCCGGATGCGGTGATCGGTCATTCGCAGGGTGAGATCGCGGCGGCCTGTGTGGCCGGGGTTCTGTCGCTGAGTGACGCGGCGAAGGTCGTGGCGCTGCGGAGCAAGGCGCTGCTGGCCTTGTCCGGCAGTGGTGGGATGGTGTCGGTCAGCGCGGGTCTGGATGTGGTCACCCCGTTGTTGACCGAGGGTGTGAGTGTCGCGGTGGTCAACGGTCCGACGAGTGTCGTGGTGGCCGGTGCGGACCTGGACGGGTTCCTGGCCGCTGCGGAGGCGGCGGGGGTGCGGGCCAGGCGGGTGAAGGTGGACTACGCGTCGCACTGCGCTCTGGTCGAGCCGGTCGAGGCGGAGTTGGCCCGGCTGCTGGACGGGGTGCGACCACAGCAGGGCGCGGTGCCGGTGTTCTCCACCGTGGAGGGCGGCGGTGTGATGGATGCCGCCTACTGGTATCGCAACCTGCGCCAGCCGGTGCGCCTGGATCTGGCAGTGCAGGCCGCGCAGGCGGCCGGTAACCGGATCTTCGTGGAGGTCAGCGCGCATCCGGTGTTGACCGGGGCGATCGAGGCCACCACCGTCGGCACCCTGCGTCGCGGCGAAGGCGGCCCGCAGCGGTTGGTGCGGTCGCTGGCCGAGGCGTGGGTGCAGGGCGCACCCGTCGACTGGACCACGGTCATCCCCGCCACCCAGGTCGTCGACCTGCCCACGTACCCCTTCCAACACCAACGCTACTGGCCGGCCGGCGACACACCGGTGCCCGTCGTCGACCCGGTCGACAGCGAGTTCTGGCGGGCCGTCGAGAACGGCGACCTCACCCCGCTGGGCATCACCGGCGACGGCACCGAGCTGCTGCCCGCCCTCACCGCCTGGCGGCGTACCCGCACGGAACGCGGCACCACCGACACCTGGCGCTACACCGTCGGCTGGACCGCCCTGCCCGAACCGCCCGACGCGTTGTTCACCGGCACCTGGCTGCTGATCACCACCGCCACCGCCCAGGCCGAGACCGAATTCACCAGCGCCGCTATCGAGCAGGCCGGCGGCACCGCCGTCATCGTCGAGGTCGACCCGGGGGCCACCGACCGGGCCGCACTGACCGCACAGCTGAGAGCCGCGACCGGCCCCGAGCCCACCGTCAGCGGTGTGCTGTCCCTCCTGGCGGTCGCCCCGGACGCCGACGGAGCCGTCCCGCGGTGCCTGACCGCGACCGTGCTGCTGATCCAGGCCCTGACCGACGCCGGGATCCCCGGCCGGCTGCGGATCGTCACCCGTGGCGCGGTCACCGTCGCCGCCACCGACGAACCGCCGCTGACCGGCCCCGCCCAGGTCTGGGCCACCGGCCGGGTGCTCGGCCTGGAACAGCCGGACCGCTGGGGTGCCCTGATCGACCTGCCGGCCCGACTCGACAACGCCGCCCTCACCCGCTTCCAGGCAGCCGTCGCCGGCATCGACGACGAGGACCAGATCGCGGTACGCGAGGACGCCGTCCACGCTCGACGCCTGCGCCCCGCACCCCTCGACAGCCCGGCACCGCCGACCGGGTGGACGCCCACCGGCACCACCCTGATCACCGGCGGCACCGGCGCGATCGGCGCACACGTGGCCCGCTGGCTGGCCGGACGGGGCGCCGAGCACCTGGTGCTCACCAGCCGTCGAGGCCCGGACGCCCCCGGCGCCGACGACCTGCGGACCGACCTGGAACACCTCGGTGCCCGGGTGACCATCGCCGCCTGCGACACCGCCGACCGGGACGCGCTCACCAGGCTGCTCGACGGCATCGGCGACCTCACCGCGGTCTTCCACGCCGCCGGCGTCGCCCGGTCGGCACCGCTGGCCGACACCGGCCTGGACGAGTTCGCCGACGTGGTCAACGGCAAGGCGGCAGGTGCCGCGGCGCTCGACGACCTGGTCGGGGACGTCAGCGCGTTCGTGCTGTTCTCCTCCAACGCCGGTGTCTGGGGCGGCGGCGGGCAGGGCGCGTACGCGGCAGCCAACGCGTACCTCGACGCGCTCGCGGCCCGTCGCCGGGCCCGTGGGCTGCGCGCCACCTCGATCGCCTGGGGTGTGTGGGACGGCGGTGGCATGTCCGACGCCGCGATCGTCGAGCAGTTGCGCCGACGTGGCCTCGCCGCGATGGCACCCGACCTGGCCATCGCCGCGATGGCCCGCGCCCTGGACCACGACGAGACCTTCGTCGCCATCGCCGACGTGGACTGGCAGCGGTTCGCGCCCGCCTACGAGTCGGCCCGGCCCCGGCCGCTGCTGCACGACCTGCCGCAGGTACGCCGGCTCCGCGACACCGACCAGGCCGCGATCGGTGGCCAGGGGGCGTCCGTGCTCTACACCCGACTCCGCGACAGGTCTCGCGGCGAACGGCACCGGGCCCTGCTCCAGACGGTACGGGCGGAGGCCGCCGCTGTCCTCGGGCACCCGTCGGCCGAGTCCGTCGAACCCGAGCGGGCGTTCCGGGAGCTGGGCTTCGACTCGGCGACCGCGATCGAGATGCGCAACCGGCTCAACGCGAGCACCGGTCTGCGGCTCGCCACCACCCTCATCTTCGACTACCCCAGCGCCCTGGTCCTCGCCGAGCACCTGCACGACGAGCTGTTCGGACCGGACGACCTCGACGACGACGCCCGCATCCGGCAGGCGCTCGCCGCGATCTCCCCGGCCCGGCTGCGTGCCGCCGGGTTGCTGGACGCCGTGCTGCGCCTCGCCGACGGCGACGACACCGAACCCGCCGCCGGGGAACCCGACGGCACCGACCTCGACGGGCTGGATGAGGACGACCTCATCCGGCTGGCGCTCGATTCCTCTCGCTGAACCACCGACGTGCGGAGCTCATGATGGCCACCTCCAGCGACAAGCTCGTCGAGGCACTGCGCTCCTCCCTGAAGGAGAACGAGCGTCTGCGCCACCAGCACCGCCGGCTCACCGAGGCGCAGCGGGAACCCATCGCTGTCGTCGGGATGGCCTGTCGGTATCCCGGCGGCGTCGACTCGCCCGAGGCCCTGTGGCGACTCGTCACCGACGGCGCCGACGCCCTGTCGGGCTTTCCGGACGACCGTGGCTGGGACCCGGCCGCCTCGTACGCCCGCCCGGCGGGGTTCCTCGACGCGGCCGGTGAGTTCGACGCGGCGCTGTTCGGCATCTCGCCGCGCGAGGCCGTCGCCATGGACCCGCAGCAGCGGCTCCTCATGGAGACCGCCTGGGAGGCACTGGAGCGCGGCGGCGTCGACCCGCTGTCGCTGCGCGGGCGGCAGGTCGGCGTCTTCGTCGGCTCCAACACCCAGGACTACGCGTCGGTGCTGATGCGCACGCCGATCGCCGACGAGGGTCACCTGCTGACCGGAAACGCGGCAGCCGTGGTCTCCGGCCGCCTGTCGTACTTCTTCGGACTCGAAGGCCCGGCCATCACCGTCGACACCGCCTGCTCGTCCTCGCTGGTCGCGCTGCACCTGGCGGTCCAGTCGCTGCGTCAGGGCGAGTGCACGATGGCGCTGGCCGGCGGTGCGACGGTCATGTGCACCACCGGCGCGTTCGAGGAGTTCGAACGGCAGGGCGGGCTCGCGACGGACGGCCGCTGCAAGTCGTTCGCCTCGGCCGCCGACGGCACCGGCTGGGGTGAGGGCGTCGGGCTGCTGCTGGTGGAACGTCTCTCGGACGCCCGCCGCAACGGCCACCAGGTGCTCGCCGTCATCCGGGGGACCGCTGTCAATCAGGACGGCGCGTCCAACGGCCTCACCGCACCGAACGGGCCGTCCCAGCAGCGGGTCATCCGGGCCGCCCTGGACAACGCGGGGCTGACCGGTGCCGACGTGGACGTGGTCGAGGCGCACGGCACCGGCACCGTCCTCGGCGACCCGATCGAGGCGCAGGCGCTGCTCGCGACGTACGGCCGCGACCGGGGGGAGCGCGACCCGCTCTGGCTCGGCTCGATCAAGTCGAACCTCGGGCACACCCAGGCCGCCGCCGGTGTCGCCGGGATCATCAAGATGGTCATGGCGATGCGGCACCGCACCTTGCCGCAGACCCTGCACGTCGACGCGCCCACCCCGCACGTCGACTGGTCGGCCGGCGCGGTGGAGCTGCTCACCGAGGCCCGCCCCTGGCTGTCCGGCGACCACCCGGCGCGGGCGGGTGTCTCCGCCTTCGGCGTCTCCGGCACCAACGCCCACGTCATCGTCGAGCAGGCCCCGCCCGACGACGAGGAGCAGCCCCGCGAACCGTCCACGGTCCTCGCGCCGCTGCTGCTCTCCGGCCACGACGACGCCGCCCTGCACGCCCAGGCGGCCCGCCTCGCCGGTCACCTCACCGACAGCGACGCCGACCCCTCCGACGTCGCGTACTCGCTGGCCACCACCCGCGCCGGCCTGCGGCACCGCGCCGCGATCACCGCCACCGACCCGGCGGAACGGCTCGCCGCGCTGACGGCGCTCGCCGCGGGCCGCGGTGCGGCGGGCGTGGTGCGGGACACGGTCACCCGTGGCCCCCTCGCGTTCGTGTTCTCCGGTCAGGGTTCGCAGCGGCCCGGCATGGGCCTGGCCCTGGCGGAGGCCTTCCCGGTGTACGCGGAGGCGTTCGACGCGGTCTGCGCCGAGTTGGACCGGCATCTCGACCGGCCGATCCGCGAGGTCATCGCCGAGGGTGACGACCTGGATCAGACGGTGTACACGCAGTCGGCGTTGTTCGCCGTCGAGGTCGCGTTGTTCCGACTGGTGGAGTCGTTCGGGGTGACGCCGGACTTCCTGGTGGGGCATTCGATCGGGGAGATCGCCGCCGCGCACGTGGCCGGTGTGTTGTCCCTGCCGGATGCGGCGACGCTGGTCACCGCCCGGGGCCGGCTGATGCAGGCGTTGCCGGTCGGTGGGGTGATGGTCGCGGTGCGGGCCACCGAGGCGGAGGTGCTGCCGCTGTTGACCGACGGCGTGAGCATCGCCGCGATCAACGGCCCGCGTTCGATCGTCCTCTCCGGTGTCGCCGACGAGGTCACCGCCGTCGCAGCGCACTTCGAGAAGTCCAAGCAGCTGCGGGTCAGTCACGCGTTCCACTCGGTGTTGATGGAGCCGATGCTGGCCGAGTTCGCGTCGGTGGCGGCGACGCTTTCCTACGGCACGCCGCACATTCCGATCGTGTCCAACCTGACCGGGCAGGTCGCCGAGACGCAGGACGCCGCGTACTGGGTGCGGCACGTCCGCGAGGCGGTCCGCTTCGCCGACGCGATCACCACACTGGAGAGTCTGGGTGTCAGCACCTTCGTGGAGATCGGCCCCGACGGTGTCCTGTCCGCGATGGGGGCGGACTGCGTCAGCGACGCGGTGTTCGTACCCCTGCAACGCTCTGACCGCGACCAGCTGACCACGCTGCTGACCGCCCTCGCGCAGGCCTACGTGCGCGGCGTCGCCGTGGACTGGACACCGTGCCACCCCGACGCCCGCACGATCGACCTGCCCACCTACGCCTTCCAACGCCGCTACTACTGGCCCGACCTGCCGAAACCCGCGAGCGGCACACCCGACGAGTGGCGGTACCGGGAGACTTGGCAGCCCGTCGACGCCCCACCCGCCGGCACCCTCGCCGGGACGTGGCGCATCGTCGCCGACCCGGCAGACCCGACCGCCCGGCAGCTGCACGACCTGCTGACCCGACACGGGGCCACCCCGGAGATCGGCGACGTCGGGCAGCTCACCGACGAGGTGGCCGGCATCCTGTACGTGCCCTCGCGTACCGGCGACCTCGACGCCACGGCGGACCTGCTCGCCCTGATTTGGGCGACGACCACCGCCGGGGTCACCGCGCCGATCTGGACCGTCACCACCGCGGCCGTCACCACGGGCACCGACGACATCGCGCCCGACCCCACCCAGGCCGCGATCTGGGGTCTCGGCCGGGTGGCCGCCCTCGAACACCCGGACACCTGGGGCGGCCTCGTCGACCTGGCCGGCGACGTCACCGACCAGCTCGCCGCCGTCCTGGCCGGAAGCAGCGGAGAAGACCAGGTCGCGATCCGTGCCGACGGCCTGCACGCCCGTCGCGTCGACCGCGCCCCCGCCCCGGCCACCGAACCCTGGCAGCCGACCGGCACCGTCCTGGTCACCGGCGGCACCGGCGCGCTCGGCGCCCACGTCGCCCGCTGGGCCGCGCACAACGGCGCGGAACGGGTCGTCCTGGTCAGCCGCCGGGGCGCGAACGCCCCCGGCCTGGACGCCCTGACCGCCGAGCTGGCCGGGACCGGCTGCCGCATCACCGCCGCAGCCTGCGACGTCACCGACCGCGACGCCCTCGCCGCCCTGATCGCGACGCTCCGCGCCGACGGCACCCCGGTCCGCTCGGTCGTGCACACCGCCGGCGTCGCCCACCTGACCCCACTGGCCGGGCTGGACCCCACCGAGATCGGTGAACTCGGCGCCGCGAAGGTGCTCGGTGCCCGGCACCTCGACGAACTCCTCGGCGACGACCTGGACGCCTTCGTGCTCTTCTCGTCCATCGCGGGCGTGTGGGGCAGCGGGGACCAGGGCGGATACGCCGCTGCGAACGCGTACCTCGACGCCCTCGCCGCCCGCCGGGCCGCCCAGGGCCGCCCCGCCACCGCCGTCGCCTGGGGTCCGTGGGCCGGCGGCGGCATGGCCGACGCCGAGGTGTCCGCCCAGCTCGCCCGGCGCGGCGTCACCGCGATGAACCCCGCCCGCGCCATCGCCGCGCTGACCCACGCCGTGTCCGCCGGCGACACCACGGTGGTGGTCGCCGACGTGGACTGGTCACGCTTCGGACCCGCCTTCACGGTACGACGCCACAGCCCCCTGCTCAGCCCGCTGCTCACCGACGTCGCGGAGCAGCCACAGTCCACCGGTCCGGCCACCGACCTGCTGGCTGGGCGTACCGTCGAGGAGCGCCGCGCGTACCTGCTGCACCTGGTACGCGGCGAGGCAGCCGCCGTCCTCGGTCACGACTCCGCCGACGCCGTCCCGGCCGACCGCCCCTTCCGGGAACTCGGCTTCGACTCGCTGACCGCTGTGGAACTGCGCAGCCGCCTCGCCGCCGCGACCGGCCTGCGCCTGCCCACCACCGTCGCCTTCGACTACCCGTACGCCGCCGTCCTCGCCGCCGAACTGGACACCCTGCTGTCCGGCGCGGATCGCACGGCGCACACCGTGACACCGTCTGCCGGCACCCCCGACGAGCCGATCGCCATCATCGGGATGGCCTGCCGCTACCCGGGCGACGTCGGCTCACCCGAGGACCTGTGGCGTCTCGTCGAGTCCGGCGCCGACGCGATCGCCGGGTTCCCCGCCGACCGTGGTTGGGACCTGGACGCCCTCTACGACCCCGACCCGGACCAGGCCGGCGCCTCCTACACCCGTGCTGGTGGGTTCGTCGCCGACGTCGCCGGTTTCGACGCGGCGTTCTTCGGCATCTCACCGCGCGAGGCGCTGGCCATGGACCCGCAGCAGCGACTGCTGATGGAGACCGCGTGGGAGGCGGTCGAGCGGGCCGGTATCGACCCTGCCGGCCTGCGTGGCGAACCCGCGGGGGTCTTCGTCGGGGCGTCCTTCTCCGGCTACGGCACCGGTGACCAGGTCGCCGACGGGGTCGAGGGGTACCGACTCACCGGCACGGCGGCGAGTGTCACCTCCGGGCGGATCGCGTACACCCTCGGCTGGGAGGGCCCGGCGGTCACCGTGGACACCGCCTGCTCGTCGTCGCTGGTGGCGTTGCACCTGGCGGTCCGCTCACTGCGGTCCGGCGAGTGCTCCCTCGCGCTGGCCGGTGGCGTCACGGTGATGGCCAGCCCGGACGCGTTCGTGGAGTTCTCCCGTCAGCGGGGCCTGTCCGCCGACGGCCGCTGCAAGTCGTTCGCGGCGGGCGCGGACGGCACCGGCTGGTCCGAGGGCGCGGGCATCCTCCTGGTCGAGCGGCTCTCCGACGCCGTCCGCAACGGTCACCGGGTGCTCGCCGTGGTGCGCGGCACGGCGGTCAACTCCGACGGCGCGTCGAACGGTCTGACCGCCCCCAACGGCCCCGCCCAGCAGCGGGTCATCCGGGCGGCACTGGCCGACGCCGGCCTCGGCCCGACCGACGTGGACGCGGTCGAGGCACACGGCACCGGCACCCGGCTCGGTGACCCGATCGAGGCGCAGGCGCTGCTCAGCGCGTACGGGCAGGACCGTCCGACCGGTCGGCCGCTCTGGCTCGGCTCGGTCAAGTCGAACATCGGGCACACCGTCGCGGCGGCCGGGGTCGCCGGGATCATCAAGATGGTCATGGCGATGCGGCACCGGGTGCTGCCCCGCACGCTGCACGTGGACGAACCCACCCCGCACGTCGACTGGGCCTCCGGGGCGGTGTCGCTGCTCACCGAGCCGCAGCCGTGGCCCGACGTGGACCGTCCGGCCCGCGCCGCCGTGTCCTCCTTCGGCATCAGCGGCACCAACGCCCACGCCATCCTGGAAGCGCCTCCGACGTCGCAACCTCAGGCCGCGCCGCCGACGCCGGCTGTCCTTCCGGTGCCGTGGACGCTCGGCGCCGCCGAGCCGGGCGCGTTGAGCGCCCAGGCCGGGCGGCTGCTGCCGTACCTCGATGCGGACCCGGTAGACCTGGGCCACTCCCTCACCCGACGCGGCAGCTTCCCGCACCGGGCTGTGGCGTTCGGGCCGGACGCCCTGGAGGCGCTCGCCGGGGGCCGCACCGATGCCGGCCTGGTGACCGGCGAGACGTCCGACGGCACGCTCGCGTTCGTGTTCTCCGGTCAGGGTTCGCAGCGTCCGGGCATGGGCCTGGCCCTGGCCGAGGCCTTCCCGGTGTACGCGGACGCGTTCGACGCGGCATGCGCCGAGCTGGACCGGCATCTGGACCGGCCGGTCCGCGAGGTGATCGCCGAGGGTGACGATCTGGATCAGACCGTCTACACGCAGTCGGCGTTGTTCGCCGTCGAGGTCGCGTTGTTCCGACTGGTGGAGTCGTTCGGGGTGACGCCGGACTTCCTGGTGGGGCATTCGATCGGTGAGATCGCTGCCGCGCACGTCGCGGGTGTCCTGTCCCTGGCCGATGCGGCGGCGCTGGTCACCGCGCGGGGTCGGTTGATGCAGGCCCTCCCGACCGGCGGGGTCATGGTCGCGGTACGGGCCACCGAAGCGGAGGTGCTGCCGCTGCTGACCGACAGGGTGAGCATCGCCGCGATCAACGGCCCCCGCTCGGTGGTGCTCTCCGGTGCGGCCGACGAGGTGACGGTGGTGGCGGCGCACTTCGAGAAGTCGAAGCAGCTGCGGGTCAGTCACGCGTTCCACTCGGTGTTGATGGAGCCGATGCTGGCCGAGTTCGCCCAGGTGGCGGCGACGCTTTCCTACGGCGCGCCGCGTATTCCGATCGTGTCGAACGTGTCCGGGCAGGTCGCCGAGGCGCAGGACGCCGGCTACTGGGTGCGGCACGTGCGCGAGGCGGTGCGGTTCGCCGACGGGATCACCACCCTGGAGGGCCTGGGTGTCTCGACGTTCGTGGAGATCGGTCCCGACGGGGTGCTCTCCGCGATGGGGGCGGACTGCGTCGCCGACGCGGTGTTCGTACCCGTGCAACGCTCTGACCGGGACCAACCGGCCACGCTGCTCACCGCCCTGGCGCAGGTCTTCGTGCGTGGCGTCGCGGTCGACTGGACGCCGTGCCTGACCGGCGGCCGGGTGATCGACCTGCCCACCTACGCCTTCCAGCACCAGCGCTACTGGCCCGCCGCCACGGTGACCGGCAACGGCGACGCCGTCGACCACCCGCTGCTCGGCGGCATGCTCACCCTCGCCGGCGACAGCGACGAACGGATCTTCACCGGCCGATGGTCGCGGACCGCCCTGCCGTGGCTCACCGACCACCAGGTCGCCGGTGACGTGGTCGTCCCCGGCACCGCGCTGCTCGAACTCGCCCTCGCCGCCGGCGTCGAGGTCGGCTGTGACCGCGTCGACGACCTCGTCCTGGCCGCCCCGCTGATCCTCGGCGAACAACGGATCGAGGTCCAGGTCCGCACCGGCGCCGACGACGGTTCCGGCCGCCGCACCGTCACCGTCCACGCCAGCCCCGACGGCAGCCGGTGGACCACCCACGCCACCGGCACCCTCAGCACCGCCGGAACCCTCGACGAGGCCACGCCGACCACCTGGCCACCCGCCGGAGCCCACGCGATCGACACCACCGGTCTCTACGACGCCCTGCGCCGTCGGGGTCTCGACTACGGCCCCGCGTTCCGCGGGCTGCGCCAGGCCTGGCTCGACGCCGACGGCGCCGTCCACGCCGAGGTGGAGCTGCCTACCACAGTGGACGGCAGCCGGTACGGCGTCCACCCGGCGTTGCTGGACACCGCCCTGCACCCACTCGGCCTCGGCGTGCTGGGCGACGACGACGGTCAGGCCCGGGTGCCGTTCGCCTGGTCCGGCGTCACCCTGCGGGCCTCCGGCGCGGTGACCGCCCGGGTGCGGCTGGCCGACGCCGGTACCGACGCCGTCAGCGTCCACCTCACCGACACCCTCGGGCGGACCCTGTTGACCGCCGACTCCCTGGTGCTGCGCCGGTACGCCGAGCGCACCGCCAGCACCGACGGCCTGCACCGGCTTGACTGGATTCCGGTCGAGGCACCCGGCACCGCCGACCGCACGGGAATCGAGGTGCTGCGCGTGCCCGCCGCCGCCACCGGCGACCCGGTCACCGCCACCCATGCCACCACCACCGCCGTCCTGGCCGCGCTGCGCGACGCCGTCGAGCGGGACGTCCGACTCGCGGTCGTCACCCGCGGCGCGGTCGCCGGCGGCCCCGACGACGCGGTCACCGACCTGGCCGGAGCGGCCGTCTGGGGTCTGGTCCGCAGCGCCCAGACCGAGAACCCCGGCCGGTTCCTCCTCGTCGACACCGACGGCGACGACCACCTGGGCGCTGTCCTCGCCACCGGCGAGGAACAGATCGCCGTCCGCGACGGCATGCTGCGCGCACCCCGCCTGGCCCGGATCACCGAACCCGCCGACGGGCACGACTTCGGCACCGGCACGGTAGTGGTCACCGGCGCGTTCGGCACCCTCGGCCGGCTGCTCACCCGACACCTGGTCACCCGGTACGGCGTCACCGACCTGCTGCTGCTCAGCCGCCGTGGCCCGGACGCCCCGGAGGCCGCCGAGCTGACCGCGGAACTCGCCGCACTCGGCGCGACAAGCAGCGTCCTGGCCTGCGACCTGGCCGACCGCGACTCCCTCGCCGCCGCCGTCGCCGGTGTCGGCAGCCTGACCGGGGTCCTGCACATCGCCGGGGTGATCGACGACGGTGTGGTCACCGCGCTCACCCCGGAACGCCTCGCCGCGGTGCTCCGGCCGAAGGTCGACGCCGCCTGGCACCTGCACGACCTCACCGCCGGGCACCCGCTGACCGCGTTCGTGACGTTCTCCTCGGCCGCCGGCCTGCTCGGCAGCCCCGGACAGGCCAACTACGCGGCCGCGAACGCCTTCCTCGACGCCCTCGCCGACCTCCGCCACCGGGCCGGCCTGCCGGCCTCGTCGCTCGCCTGGGGGCCGTGGGCCGCCGGGATGGCCGCCGACCTGGACCCGGACGCGGTCCAGCGACTCAGCCGGGGCGGCCTCGCCCTGATCACACCCGAGGACGGTCTCGGTCTCTTCGACGCGGCCGGCCGCCACACCACCGTCGTGCCCCTGCGGCTCACCTCCGGCCGTCAGGCGCCGGCCACCGTCCACCCGTTGCTGCGCAACCTCATCCGGGCTACGCGACGGGGCGCCGCGCGGGCCGCCACCGGCGACGCCTCCCTGGTCCAGCGACTCGCGGCACTGCGTCCGGCCGACCAACGGGAAGCCCTCCTCGACCTGGTCCGCACCCACGTCGCGAGCGTGCTGGGCCACGGCTCGGGGCAGGCGGTCGCCCCCGGCAAGGCGTTCCAGGAGACCGGTTTCGACTCGCTCGCCGCCGTCGAGCTCCGCAACGGCCTGAACGCCGCGACCGGCCTGCGACTGCCGGCCACCCTCGTCTTCGACCACCCGACCCCGGCAGCCCTCGCCGCCCACCTGCACGAGACGCTGATCGGCGCCGAGGGCCCCGACACCTCGGAGGTCGCCGCGTCCGGCCACCCCGACGAGCCGATCGCCATCGTCGGGATGGCCTGCCGCTACCCCGGCGGGATCAGCTCACCCGAGGACCTGTGGCGACTCGTCGAGACCGGCAGCGACGCGATCGGCGACTTCCCCGCCGACCGGGGCTGGGACGTCGACCGCCTCTACCACGCCGACCCGGACCACCCCGGCACCTCGTACACCCGCTCCGGCGGGTTCCTCGCCGACGCCGCCGACTTCGACGCCCCGTTCTTCGGGCTCGGCCCGCGCGAGGCACTCGCCACCGACCCCCAGCAGCGACTGCTGCTGGAGACCTCGTGGGAGGCCTTCGAACGGGCCGGCATCGACCCGGCGACCGTACGCGGCAGCCGCACCGGCGTCTTCGCCGGCGTCATGTACCACGACTACGTGTCCCGCCTCGACCCCGACGGCGACGCCGTCGAAGGCCTGCTCGGCATCGGCAACGCGGGCAGCGTCATCTCCGGCCGGGTCGCGTACACCTTCGGGCTGGAGGGCCCGGCGCTCACCGTGGACACCGCCTGCTCGTCGTCACTGGTGGCGCTGCACCTGGCCGTCCAGGCGATCCGCAACGGCGAGTGCACCATGGCGCTCGCCGGTGGCGTCACCGTGATGGCCACCCCGGGCACCTTCATCGAGTTCTCCCGCCAACGCGGCCTCTCCGCCGACGGCCGCTGCAAGTCCTTCGGTGCCGGGGCGGACGGCACCGGCTGGTCCGAGGGCGTCGGCATGCTCGTCGTCGAACGCCTCTCCGACGCCCACCGCAACGGCCACCCGATCCTCGCCGTGATCCGGGGCAGCGCCGTCAACTCCGACGGCGCGTCCAACGGCCTGACCGCCCCCAACGGCCCCGCCCAGCAGCGGGTCATCCGCGCCGCGCTGGCCAGCGCCGGCCTGGGCACCGCCGACGTCGACACCGTCGAGGCACACGGCACCGGCACGGTGCTCGGCGACCCGATCGAAGCCCAGGCGCTGCTCGCCACCTACGGCCAGGACCGCCCGGACGACCAGCCACTCTGGCTCGGCTCGATCAAGTCGAACATGGGCCACACCCAGGCCGCCGCCGGGGTCGCCGGCATCATCAAGATGATCGAGGCGATGCGGCACGGCGTCCTGCCCCGCACCCTGCACGCCGACGACCCGTCCCCGCACATCGACTGGTCGGCCGGAGCGGTCTCGCTGCTCACCGAGGAACGGCAGTGGACGGTGCCGGGCCGCCCGCGTCGCGCCGCCGTGTCCTCGTTCGGCGTCTCCGGCACCAACGCCCACGTCATCCTGGAAGCCGCCCCCGAACCGACCCCCGCACCCCGGCACCCGGGCGGTGGGCCGAGCGTCTGGCCGCTCACCGCGACCACCACCGACGGTCTCCGCGACCAGGCCACCCGGCTGCTGACGCACCTGGAGACCCACCCCGCGCTGGACCCCGCCGACGTCGGTCACACCCTCACCACGCGCGGCGCGTTCCCGCACCGGGCTGTGGTGTTCGGCCCGGACGCCCTCGAAGCGCTCGCCGAGGGCCGGACCGACGCGGGTCTGGTGACCGGTGACGTGGTCGACGGCAAGCTGGCCTTCGTCTTCTCCGGCCAGGGCTCGCAACGGCCCGGCATGGGCCTGGACCTGGCCGAGGCGTTCCCGGTGTACGGGCAGGCGTTCGACGCGGCCTGCGCGGAGCTGGACCGGCACCTGGACCGGCCGATCCGCGAGGTGATCGCCGACGGCGACGACCTGGACCAGACCGTCTACACGCAGTCCGCGTTGTTCGCCGTCGAGGTGGCGCTGTTCCGCCTCGTCGAGTCCTTCGGTGTGACAGCGGACTACCTGGTCGGTCATTCGATCGGTGAGATCGCCGCCGCGCATGTCGCCGGAGTGTTGTCCCTGGCCGATGCGGCCACGTTGGTCACCGCCCGAGGCCGGCTCATGCAGGCGTTGCCGACCGGTGGAGTGATGGTCGCGGTGCGCGCCACCGAAGCCGAGGTGCTGCCCCTGCTCACCGACGGGGTGTCGGTTGCGGCGATCAACGGCCCGCGTTCGGTCGTCCTCTCCGGTGCCGCCGACGAGGTCACCGCGGTCGCCGGACACTTCACGAAGTCGAAGCAGCTCCGGGTCAGCCATGCTTTCCACTCGGTGTTGATGGAGCCGATGCTCGCCGAGTTCGCCGCGGTCGCCGAAACGTTGACCTACGAGACGCCGCGCATCCCGATCGTGTCCAACGTGACCGGGCAGATCGCCGAGACCCAGGACGCCGCGTACTGGGTGCGGCACGTGCGCGAGGCGGTCCGCTTCGCCGACGGGATCACCACCCTGGAGGGCCTGGGTGTCAGCACGTTCGTGGAGATCGGTCCCGACGGGGTGCTCTCCGCGATGGGTGCGGACTGCGTCGCGGACGCGGTGTTCGTACCCGTGCAACGCCCTGACCGGGACCAGCCGACCACGCTGCTGACCGCCCTCGCGCAGGCCTACGTGCGCGGCGTCGCCGTCGACTGGACGCCCTGCCACCCGGGCGGGCGGCTGGTCGACCTGCCCACCTACGCCTTCCAGCACCGCCGTTACTGGCCGACCGGCCCGGCTGCCGCACGCCGCAACCGCACCGGCCACCCCCTGTTCGACACCGCGGTCACCCTCGCCGAGGCGAGCGGGGAACGCGTCCTCACCGGCCACTGGTCGGCCGCGACAGTGCCGTGGCTCGCCGACCACCGGGTCGACGGCGCCCTCCTGGTCCCCGGCACCGCGCTCGTGGAGGCCGCGCTCGCGGCCGGCGCCGGTGACCGGCTGGACGACCTGGTCCTCGCCGCCCCGCTCGTCCTCGACGACGGAGGTGCCCAGATCCAGGTACGGGTCGGCCCGGCCTCCGACGACGGCCACCGCCCGGTCACCATCCACGCCAGCACCGACGGTACGACCTGGACCGCCCACGCCACCGGCACC
This sequence comes from Micromonospora chokoriensis, assembly GCF_900091505.1. NCBI lineage: Bacteria > Bacillati > Actinomycetota > Actinomycetes > Micromonosporales > Micromonosporaceae > Micromonospora > Micromonospora chokoriensis. The sequence goes on along the minus strand of NZ_LT607409.1, from coordinate 5,335,973 downwards.
CTCACACCCCCCGACCAGACGCCGGTCGTCCCGGTGGGCCGCTCGGCCGCCGCGGCACCACTGGACGTGGACGGACTCTACGACGAGCTGCTCCGGCGCGGCCTCGACTACGGGCCGGCGTTCCAGGGCGTCCGGACCGCCTGGCGCGACACCGACGGCACGGTGCACGCCGACGTCGTGCTCCCCGACGACGTGAGCGTCGACGGCTACGGCATCCACCCGGCCCTGCTCGACGCCGCCCTGCACGCTCTCGGCCTCGACGACCGGACCGGCGACGGCGCGCCCAGGGTGCCCTTCGCGTGGTCCGGTGTCACCGTCCACCAGCCCGGCGTCACCGCCGCCCAGGTCCGCCTCAGCGTCGGCGACGCCGTCCAGGTCACACTGGCCGACGCCGTCGGCGACCCGGTCGTCTCGGTGGCCGCCCTGCGGCTGCGGGCGTACACGCCGCCGTCGGTGCTGCACCGCCTCGCCTGGACGCCGATCGACCTACCCGCCACCGGCGACCCCGAGACCGTCGTCCTGCGGATCCCGGCGGACGGCACCGACCCCGTGACCGCCACGCGCACCGCGACCACCCGCACGCTCGCCGCCCTCCGGTCGGCTGTCGACTCCGACACCCGCCTCACGGTGGTCACCGCCGGAGCCGCCCACGGCGACATCACCCACCTCTCCGGAGCCGCCGTCTGGGGTCTCGTCCGCGCCGCCCAGTCCGAGCACCCCGGCCGGTTCACGCTCGTCGACGCCGAGCCCGGCACCGGCGAGGCGGAGATCCGGGCCGCAGCGGCAGCCGAGCAGTCCCAGATCGCCATCGGCGTGGACGGCGTCTTCACCCCCGTCCTCACGCCGTACGCGACGAACAGCGACGACACCACCGGACTGGGCGCCGGCACCGTGCTGGTCACCGGCGGCCTCGGCGGACTCGGCCCTGTCGTCGCCCGCCACCTGGCCACCCGCCACGGCGTCACCGATTTGGTGCTGCTCAGCCGGCAGGGCCCGGACGCCCCGGGCACCGACACCCTCGTCCGTGACCTGGCCGCCGCCGGAGCCACCGCGACAGTGGTCGCCTGCGACGCCGCGGACCGCACCGCGCTGGCCGAGGTGCTCGACGGCCTCCCCGACCTGACCGCAGTCGTCCACCTCGCCGGGATGCTCGACGACGGAGTGGTCACCGCGCTGACCGAGGAACGCGTCGCCACCGTCCTGCGCCCCAAGGCCGAGGCCGCCTGGCACCTGCACGAGCTGACCCGGGACCGGCAGTTGACCGCGTTCGTGTTGTTCTCCTCGGCGGCCGGCGTCGTCGGCGGACCGGGGCAGGGCAACTACGCGGCCGCCAACACGTTCCTCGACGCGCTCGCCGCGTACCGCAGAAGGGCCGGCCTGCCCGGCACCTCGCTGGCCTGGGGGCCGTGGGCCGCCGGCATGGCCGCCACCCTCACCGACGCCGACCTGGCCCGGATGGCCCGCACCGGCGTCCTGCCGATGACCGAGGCGCAGGCCCTGACCGCGTTCGACCTGAGCCTCGGCGCCGCCGAGCCGGCCCTGGTGCCGCTGCGCCTCGACCCGAGCGCCACCCCGGCCAGCGTGCCGGCGGTGCTCCGCGGCCTGCTGCGGGAGGCGCCGAAGCGCCGCACCACCCGACGCGGACCCGACCGTACGCTCGCCGAGCAGATCGCCTCGACCGATCCGGCCGCCCGGAGCGAGGCGGTGCTGACCGTCGTCCTCACCCAGGTGGCCGCCACGATCGGCGACGGGGGAGCGCACACGGTCGACCCGGACCTGGAGTTCACCGGCCTCGGGTTCACCTCGCTCGCGGCTGTCGAACTGCGCAACGGTCTCAACGCCGCCACCGGGCTCAGCCTGCCGGCGACGCTCACCTTCGACTACCCGACGCCGCGCGCTCTCGCCGACCATCTGCTGAGCACGCTCGCCCCGGCCCGCACCCCGCGACTGCTCAACGACCTGGCCCGGCTGGAGCAGGCGTTCACCGCCCTGCGGCCGGACGAGGTCGCCGAACTGGCCGTGCGGGACGGCGTCGCGGCCCGGCTGAAGGCACTCACCGGCCAGTGGGCCGAGGTGACCGGGGCGTCCGCGCCGGTCACCGAAACGCTCGACGAAGCCAGCGACGACGAGCTGTTCGCGTTCATCGACCGCCGGCTCGGCGCGTCCTGACCGGCTCGCACCCTCTCTCGGACAGGTGATTCCCATGGCGAACGAAGATCGGCTCCGCGAATATCTCAAGCGCGTCACCGCCGAACTGCACGAGACCAGCGAGCGGTTGCAGGAAGCCGAGGCGCGGCACCGCGAGCCGATCGCCATCATCGCCATGAGCTGCCGGTTCCCCGGTGGCGTCGACTCCCCGGAGTCGCTGTGGCAGCTCGTCGACTCGGGTGTCGACGCGATCGGGGAGTTCCCCGCCGAACGGGGCTGGGAGGTGGAGAAGCTCTACCACCCCGACCCGGACCACCCCGGCACGTCGTACACCCGGCACGGGGGCTTCCTGCACGAGGCCGGCGACTTCGACGCCGCGTTCTTCGGCATCTCACCCCGGGAGGCGCTGGCCACCGACGCGCAGCAACGCCTGCTGCTGGAGACGTCCTGGGAGACGTTCGAGCGGGCGGGCATCGACCCGGCCACCCTCAAGGGCAGCCGCACTGGCGTCTTCACCGGCGTGATGTACCACGACTACGCCGCCCTGGTCGGCGAGCTGGGCGACTCCGCCGAGGGTTCGCTCGGCACCGGCAGCACCGGCAGCATCGCCTCCGGGCGGATCGCGTACACGTTCGGCCTCGAGGGCACCGCCGTCACGGTGGACACCGCCTGCTCGTCGTCCCTCGTCGCCCTGCACCTGGCCGCTCAGGCGCTACGGCAGGGGGAGTGCGACCTGGCACTGGCCGGCGGCGTCACGGTGATGGCCACCCCGGGGGCGTTCCTGGCCTTCTCCCGCCAGCGCGGCCTCGCCCCGGACGGACGCTGCAAGCCGTTCTCCGACGACGCCGACGGGACCGGCTGGGGTGAGGGCGTCGGCATGCTGCTCGTCGAACGGCTCTCCGACGCGGTCCGCAACGGCCACCCCGTGCTCGCCGTGGTGCGGGGGAGCGCTGTCAACTCCGACGGCGCGTCGAACGGGCTGACCGCCCCGAACGGGCCGTCCCAGCAACGCGTCATCCGGGCCGCGCTGAGCAACGCCGGCCTCACCACCGCCGACGTCGACGCCGTCGAGGCGCACGGCACCGGCACCACGTTGGGCGACCCGATCGAGGCGCAGGCGCTGCTCGCCACCTACGGCCAGGACCGGCCCGCCGACCAGCCACTGTGGCTGGGGTCGATCAAGTCGAACATCGGCCACACCCAGGCCGCCGCCGGCGTCGCCGGGATCATCAAGATGGTCGAGGCGATGCGCCACGGCCGGATCCCGCGCAGCCTGCACGCCGACCAGCCGTCCACGCACGTCGACTGGGCGGCCGGCGCGGTCCGCATCGCCGCCGACAACCAGGCGTGGCCGCAGCGCCCCGGCCCGCGTCGCGCGGGTGTCTCCTCGTTCGGGGTCTCCGGTACGAACGCGCACGTCATCCTCGAAGAGCCACCGACCGTCGAGGTGCTGCCTCGCAGCGAGGCCGTGGTTCCCGCCCCGGTGCCGTGGGTGCTGTCGGCTCGCTCACCGGAGGCGCTGCGCGGGCAGGCCGCTCGGCTGGCGTCGGTGGCCGCCGACGCGGTGGACGTGGGGTTCACCCTGGCCGCACACCGTACGGCGCATCCGCACCGGGCGGTCGTGTTCGGCCCGGACGACCTGGTGGCCCTCGCCGCCGGTGAGCCCGGTCCCGTGGTCGGGTCGGTGGTGCGCGGCAGGACGGCGTTCGTGTTCTCCGGTCAGGGTTCGCAGCGTCCCGGCATGGGATTGGCTCTCTACGACACGTTCCCGCGTTACGCGGAGGCGTTCGACGCGGCCTGCGTCGAGCTGGACCGGCACCTGGACCGGCCGATCCGGGAGGTCATCGCCGACGGCGGCGACCTGGACCAGACCGTCTACACCCAGTCGGCGTTGTTCGCCGTCGAGGTCGCGTTGTTCCGCCTGGTCGAGTCGTTCGGCGTCACCCCGGACTTCCTGGTCGGGCACTCCATCGGCGAGATCGCCGCCGCACACGTCGCCGGGGTGTTGTCCCTGCCGGATGCGGCGTCGCTGGTCACCGCCCGGGGTCGGCTGATGCAGGCGTTGCCGGTCGGTGGGGTGATGGTCGCGGTGCGGGCCACCGAGGCGGAGGTGCTGCCGCTGTTGACCGAGGGTGTGAGCATCGCGGCGATCAACGGCCCGCGTTCGGTGGTGTTGTCCGGTGTGGCCGACGAGGTCGCGGCCGTCGCGGCGAGTTTCAAGTCGAAGCGGCTGCGGGTCAGTCACGCGTTCCACTCGGTGCTGATGGAGCCGATGCTGGCCGAGTTCGCCCAGGTGGCGGCGACCCTCACCTACGGCACGCCGCGTATTCCGATCGTGTCGAACGTGACCGGGCAGATCGCCGAGACGCAGGACGCGGCGTACTGGGTGCGGCACGTGCGCGAGGCGGTGCGGTTCGCCGACGGGATCACCACCCTGGAGAGTCTGGGTGTCAGCACGTTCGTGGAGATCGGCCCCGACGGGGTCCTGTCAGCCATGGGGGCGGACTGCGTCAGCGACGCGGTGTTCGTACCCGTGCAGAGATCTGACCGGGACCAACCTGCCACGCTGCTGACCGCCCTCGCGCAGGTCTTCGTGCGCGGCGTCGCCGTGAACTGGACGCCCTGCTACCCCGCTGGGCGGCGCGTCGACCTGCCCACCTACGCCTTCCACCACCAGCGCTACTGGCCGGTCGGCACCGGCACCCCCACCGGCAGCGGCGGCACCGGCCACCCCCTGCTGGACACCGCCGTCACCCTGGCCGGAGCGGACGAACTCGTCGTCACCGGCCGGTGGACCGTCGCCACCCACCAGTGGCTCGCCGACCACTCCCTCTCCGAAACTGTCGTCGTCCCCGGGGCCGCCCTCGTCGATCTGGCCCTGGCCGCCGGCGACCGGGTCGGCTGCGACCGGATCGAGGAACTCACCACCGGTGTCCCGCTCACCATCGGCAGCGACGCCGTGCACGTCCAGGTCCGCGTCGGCACCCCGGACGGCGACGGGCGTCGCCAGGTCGGCGTCCACGCGAGCCAGGACGCCGAGACGTGGACCGAGCACGCCTCCGGCGTCCTCACCTCCGAGCCCGGCGCGGCGAACCCGCCGCCGACGGCCTGGCCGCCGTCCGACGCGACAGCCGTCGCCCTGGACGGCCTCTACGACGCCTTCGCCGACCGCGGCCTGCGCTACGGCCCGACGTTCCGCGCGCTGCGCGCCGCGTGGCGCGACCAGGAGCAGGTGTACGCGGAGATCACGCTCGACGACACCGTGCTGGTCGAGGGTTTCCCACTGCACCCGGCGGTGCTCGACGCCTCCCTACACGCCATCGGCGCCGGTGACCTGCTGCCCGCCCACGCCGACGGGGCCAGCGTGCCCTTCAGCTGGTCCGGCGTGACCCTGCACGCGACCGGCGGCTCCGCGGTCCGGGCCCGGGTCCGCACCCTCGGCCCGGACTCCGTCCGGCTGGACCTGACCGACACCGCCGGCCAGCCGGTCCTCACCGTCGACCGACTCGTCCTGCGCCCACTCACCACAGTCGTCACGGGCACCGGCACCGACGATGCCCTGTTCCACCTCGGCTGGCTCCCGCTCGCGGCGCCCGCCGCCACCGTCACCGGCCCAGTGGCGATCCACCGGGTCGAACCCGCCGACGCCGACGTCGTCACCGGCGCGCACGAGCGCACCGCAGCCGTCCTGGAGACCCTCCAGTCCTGGCTTGCTGCGGGACCGCAGGACGGCGAGCGGCTAGCTGTCGTCACGACCGGCGCGGTCGCCACCGCCGACGAGCCGGTCACCGACCCCGGTGCCGCCGCCGTCTGGGGCCTCGTCCGGGCGGCGCAGTCCGAGCACCCCGACCGTCTCGTCCTGGTCGACGTCGACGGCACCGACGGGTCCGAGGCGGCGCTGCCGAACCTGCTCGCCACCGGGGAGCCGCAGGCCGCGTTGCGCAACGGCGACGCGACCACGCCCCGGCTGATCCGGGCACCCGCCGGTGCCCCGCCGCGACCCCTCGCCCTGGCCGACGGCACGGTGCTGGTCACCGGCGCCACCGGGCACCTCGGCCGGTACGTGGCACGGCACCTGGTCACGACACACGGTGTGCGCGCCCTGCTGCTGCTGAGCCGCCGAGGCGCCGACGCGCCGGGCGCGGTGGAACTCCTGGCGGAACTCGCCGAGCTGGGGGCGTCCGCGCGGGTCGTCGCGGTGGACGTGGCCGACCGCGAGGCCCTGGCCGAGGTGATCGCCGAGACCCCGGACCTGTCCGGTGTGGTGCACACGGCCGGTGTGCTCGACGACGGTGTCGTGAGCGGGTTGAGCGGGGATCGTCTGTCGGCGGTGTTGCGGGCGAAGGTGGACGCGGGTTGGTATCTGCACGAACTGACCAGGGACCGGGACCTTTGCGCGTTCGTGGTGTTCTCGTCGGCGGCGGGGGTGTTCGGTAACGCGGGTCAGGGTGCGTACGCGGCGGGTAACGCGTTCCTGGACGCGTTGGCGCAGCACCGGCGTGGGTTGGGTCTGCCGGCGGTCTCCCTCGCCTGGGGGCCCTGGGCCGTCGGCATGGCCGCCGACATCGACGCCGCCGACCGGGAACGCCTCCTCCGGGGCGGTGCCCGCGAACTGACCGCGCAGCAGGGCCTCGCGCTCTTCGACCGGGCAGCGGCCGAGGACACGGCCGTCACCGTGCCCGTGCGGCTCGACCTGCGCGCCATCCGGGCGGCCGGGACCGTCCCGACCATCCTTCAGCATCTGGTACGCGTACGCCGCGCCGCCGCGGCCTCGACTCCGCTGCGGGACCGACTCGCGAACCTCGACCACGACGCACGCCGCGCCGCTCTTCTCGATCTGGTGTCGTCGCGGGTGGCGTCGGTGTTGGGGCATCCGCAGGGGTGGTCGGTGGATGGTGGGCAGGCGTTCGGTGAGTTGGGGTTCGACTCGTTGACGGCTGTGGAGTTCCGCAACGGTCTGTCGGCGGCGACGGGGTTGCGGTTGTCCGCGACGACGGTGTTCGACTACCCGACGCCGGACGCCCTGGTCGACCACCTGCTGACCGAGCTGTCCGGGGTGACCGCGGCGAAGACCGTCACGGCGACGGCCCGTGCGGACGAGCCGCTCGCGATCGTGGGGATGGCCTGTCGTTTCCCGGGTGGGGTGGATTCGCCGGACGCACTGTGGCGACTTGTCGACTCCGACGGTGACGGCATCGGCGACTTCCCCGCCGATCGCGGGTGGGACCTGGAGGCGTTGACGGAGACGTCCCTGACCCGCCGGGGCGGTTTCCTGACCGACGCCGCGGATTTCGACGCGGAGTTCTTCGGGATTTCGCCGCGTGAGGCGCTTGCGATGGATCCGCAGCAGCGTCTGTTGTTGGAGGTGAGTTGGGAGGCTCTGGAACGGGCCGGAATCGACCCGCAATCGTTGCGCGGTTCCGACACCGGTGTCTTCTCGGGCTTGATGTACCACGACTACGCCGGCCTGGCCCAGCAGAGTCCTGATGGTCTTGCGGGGTTTTTGGGTACGGGTAATTCGGGTTCTGTGGTGTCGGGTCGGGTTTCGTATTCGTTCGGGTTCGAGGGTCCGGCGGTGACGGTGGATACGGCGTGTTCGTCGTCGTTGGTGGCGTTGCATGTGGCGGGTCAGTCGTTGCGGCGTGGTGAGTGTTCGTTGGCGTTGGTGGGTGGGGTGACGGTGATGGCGACGCCGTCGGCTTTTGTGGAGTTTTCGCGGCAGCGGGGGTTGTCGTCGGATGGGTTGTGTCGGTCGTTTGCGGAGGGTGCGGGGGGTACTGGTTGGTCTGAGGGTGTGGGTGTGGTGTTGGTGGAGCGTTTGTCGGATGCTCTGCGTCATGGTCGTCGGGTCCTCGCCGTGGTGCGGGGGAGTGCGGTTAATCAGGATGGTGCGTCGAATGGTTTGACGGCGCCGAATGGTCCGTCGCAGCAGCGGGTTATTCGGGCGGCGTTGGCTGATGCCGGGCTTGCGGGTGCTGATGTGGATGTGGTGGAGGCGCATGGCACGGCGACGGTGTTGGGTGATCCGATCGAGGCGCAGGCGTTGTTGGCGACCTATGGTCAGGAAAGGTCCGGGGACCGGCCGTTGTGGTTGGGGTCGGTGAAGTCGAACCTGGGTCACACCCAGGCCGCCGCGGGTGTCGCGGGGATCATCAAGATGGTGCAGGCGATGCGCCACGAGACTCTGCCGCGCACGTTGCATGTGGATGCGCCGTCGTCGCAGGTGGACTGGTCTGCTGGTGAGGTGCGGTTGCTCACCGAGGCACAACCCTGGCCGGTCAACGGACGCCGGCGTCGCGCTGGGGTGTCGTCGTTCGGTATCTCCGGCACCAACGCGCACGTCATCCTCGAAGAGCCACCGGCGGTCGAGGTGCCGCCTCGCAGCGAGGCCGTGGTTCCCGCCCCGGTGCCGTGGGTGCTGTCCGCCCGGTCACCGGAGGCGCTGCGCGGGCAGGCCGCCCGGCTGGCGTCGGTGGCCGCCGACCCGGTGGACGTGGGGTTCACCCTGGCCGCACACCGTACGGCGCATCCGCACCGGGCGGTCGTGTTCGGCCCGGACGACCTGGCGGCGCTCGCCGCCGGTGCACCCGGTCCCGTGGTCGGGTCGGTGGTGCGCGGCAGGACGGCGTTCGTGTTCTCCGGTCAGGGTTCGCAGCGGCCCGGCATGGGATTGGACCTCTCCGCGACGTTCCCGCGTTACGCGGAGGCGTTCGACGCGGCCTGCGTCGAGCTGGACCGGCACCTGGACCGGCCGATCCGCGAGATCATCGCCGACGGTGACGACCTCGATCAGACGGTGTACACGCAGTCGGCGTTGTTCGCCGTCGAGGTGGCCCTGTTCCGCCTGGTCGAGTCGTTCGGCGTCACCCCGGACTTCCTGGTCGGGCACTCCATCGGCGAGATCGCCGCCGCACACGTCGCGGGTGTCCTGTCCCTGCCCGACGCGGCGACGCTGGTCACCGCCCGGGGTCGGCTGATGCAGGCCCTCCCGACCGGCGGTGTCATGGTCGCGGTACGGGCCACCGAGGCGGAGGTCCTGCCGCTGCTCACCGACGGGGTGAGCATCGCCGCCATCAACGGCCCCCGCTCGATCGTGCTCTCCGGTGCTGCCGACGAGGTCACCGCCGTCGCAGCAAGTTTCAAGTCGAAGCAGCTGCGGGTCAGCCACGCGTTCCACTCCGTGCTGATGGAGCCGATGCTGGCCGAATTCGCCCAGGTCGCGGAATCCCTCACCTATGCGTCACCACGCATCCCGATCGTGTCCAACGTGACCGGCCAGATCGCCGAGGCACAGGACGCCGGCTACTGGGTGCGGCACGTCCGCGAGGCGGTCCGCTTCGCCGACGGGATCACCACCCTGGAGAGTCTGGGTGTCAGCACGTTCCTGGAGATCGGCCCCGACGGGGTCCTGTCGGCCATGGGTGCGGACTGCGTCGCGGACGCGGTGTTCGTACCCGTGCAGAGATCTGACCGGGACCAACCTGCCACACTGCTGACCGCCCTCGCGCAGGCCTACGTGCGCGGCGTCGCGGTCGACTGGACGCCCAGCCTGACCGGCGGACGGCTGATCGACCTGCCCACCTACGCCTTCCAGCGCCGCCGCTACTGGCCGACCGCCCCCGAAGCCGCCGCCGACGCGGCCAGCATCGGGCTCGGCACCGTCGACCACCCGTTCTGGGCCGCCGCCGCCGACCTGCCCGAGCAGGACAGCCTGCTGCTCACCGGTCGCCTCTCCTCCCGCACGCAGCCCTGGTTGGCCGACCACCTGATCGGCGGCACACTGCTGGTCCCCGGTGCCGCGCTGGTCGACCTCGCCCTGGCCGCCGGCGACCACGCCGGCCTGAACCGCCTCGACGAACTCACCATCGAGGCCCCGATGGTCCTCCCGGGCGGCGGCAACACGCTGACCATCCGCGCCCTGGTCGGCCCGCCCACCGACGACAGCCCGGGTGGGCAACGGCGGGACGTCACCCTCTACGCGCGCCCCGACGACACCGGCGAGTGGCAGCGGCACGCCACCGGCACCCTCACCGCTGCCGAAACAGTGGAGACCCCCGGCCACTGGACACCGGAGGCGACCGAGGAGGTGCCGGTCGACGGCGTCTACCCCGGCTTCGCCGAGATCGGCTTCGAGTACGGGCCGCACCTGCGCGGACTCCACCAGGCCTGGCGCCGCGACGGTGAGCTGCTCGCGGACGTGGCCCTCACCGACGACCTCACCGCGAACGGCTTCCTCCTGCACCCCGCGCTCCTCGACGCCGCCCTGCACGGCCTCGCCCTCGGCGTCCTCGACTCCGACACGACCGGACTCCCGTTCAGCTGGACCGGAGTGACGGTGCACGCCACCGGGGCGCGCGCGGCCCGGGTGCGGATCAGCCGCGCCGGCACCGACGCGGTCGCCCTCGACCTGCGCGACGCCGAGAACCAGCCCATCGCCACGGTCGACCGGCTCGTCCTGCGCCCGTACACCCCGACGACGAGCACGACCCTTCGCCCGTACCGGATCGAGTGGACGCCGATCCCCGAGCTGGACGTGCCCGCGGCCCTGCTCACCGACCACGCGGAGCTGGCGGAGACGCTCGCCGCCGGACGCGTGCCGGCCGGCCCGGTCCTCTGGTACGCCGAGTCCGGCCCCGCCGCCGACCCGGTGACCGCAGCGCACACCGCCGCCGCCCGCACCCTGGAGGTGCTCCAGACCTGGCTGACCGACGACCGGCTCGCCGGTGTGCGGCTGGCCATCGCGACCCGGCACGCCGTGCAGTCCGGCGACGAGCCGCTGACCGATCTCGCCGGCGCCGCCGTCCACGGGTTGGTACGCAGCGCCCAGGCCGAACACCCGGACCGGTTCGTGCTCGTCGACATCGACGACGGACCCGGCTCGTTGGCGGTGCTCCCGGCCGCCGCCCAGTGCGGTGAGCCGCAACTGGCGATCCGTGGCGGAGTGGTCAGCGTGCCCCGACTCGTCCGACCGCCGGTCGAGGAACCACGCCCGTTCACCTTCGGCACCGGAACTGTCCTGGTCACCGGTGCGCTGGGCACGCTCGGCCAGTTGGTGGCCCGGCACCTGGTCACCACGCACGGCGTACGCGACCTGCTGCTGGTCAGCCGCCGTGGCACCGAGACCCCCGGAGCTGCCGAGTACGTGGCGGAACTCGCCGCGCTCGGCGCGTCCGCCCGACTGGTGGCCGTGGACGCCACCGACCGGGCAGCCCTCGCCCGGGTCGTCGCCGACACCCCGGACCTGTCCGGTGTCGTTCACCTCGCCGGTGTGCTCGACGACGGTGTGGTCAGCGGGTTGAGTGTGGATCGTCTGTCGGCGGTGTTGCGGGCGAAGGTGGACGCGGGTTGGTATCTGCATGAGCTGACCCGGGACCGGGACCTTTGCGCGTTCGTGGTGTTCTCGTCGGCGGCGGGGGTGTTCGGTAACGCGGGTCAGGGTGCGTACGCGGCGGGTAACGCGTTCCTGGACGCGTTGGCGCAGCACCGGCGTGGGTTGGGTCTGCCGGCGGTCTCCCTCGCCTGGGGTCTCTGGGCCGACGCCAGCGAGCTGAGCGCCAGCGCCGACCAACGCCGCCTCGGCCGAGGCGGGGTGCTCCCGCTCACCGCCGAGCAGGGACTCGCCCTGCTCGACGCCGGCTGCGCGGCGGCACCGCCGGTCAGCGTGCCGATCCTGCTGGACCTCGCGGCGGTGGCCGCCTCCGGCACCGTGCCCGCGCTCCTGCGGCAGCTCGTCCGACCCGCGCGACGGCGGGCCGCCGCCACGGCCGACAGGTCGTCGCTACGGGCACAGCTCGCCGACCTGCCGCCACACGAACGGCGTGCCCACCTCCTCGATCTGGTGTCGTCGCGGGTGGCGGCGGTGTTGGGGCATCCGCAGGGGTGGTCGGTGGATGGTGGTCAGGCGTTCGGTGAGTTGGGTTTCGACTCGTTGACGGCTGTGGAGTTCCGCAACGGCCTGTCGGCGGCGACCGGGTTGCGGTTGTCCGCGACGACGGTGTTCGACTACCCGACACCGGACGCCCTGGTCGACCACCTGCTGACCGAGCTGACCGACACGGCGGTGACGGGGACCGGTGCTCGCACCCCGGCGGCGGCGGATGAGCCGCTCGCGATCGTCGGCATGGCCTGCCGGTTCCCGGGCGGAGTGGACTCACCCGAGGGTCTGTGGCGGCTTGTCGACGCCGGTGACGACGGCATCGGCGACTTCCCCACCGACCGCGGCTGGGACCTGGACACCCTCTTCGACACGGACGAATCCCGGACGGACACCTCCTACACCCGCCGGGGTGGCTTCCTCTCCACCGCCGCGGATTTCGACGCGGAGTTCTTCGGGATCTCGCCGCGTGAGGCCCTGGCCATGGATCCGCAGCAGCGTCTGCTGTTGGAGGTGAGTTGGGAGGCCCTGGAACGAGCGGGAATCGACCCGCAATCGCTGCGCGGTTCCGACACCGGCGTTTTCGCCGGCCTGATGTACCACGACTACGGCCCGTACGCCCAGCAGAGTCCTGATGGTCTTGCGGGGTTCTTGGGTACGGGTAATTCGGGTTCTGTGGTGTCGGGTCGGGTTTCGTATTCGTTCGGGTTCGAGGGTCCGGCGGTGACGGTGGATACGGCGTGTTCGTCGTCGTTGGTGGCGTTGCATGTGGCGGGTCAGTCGTTGCGGCGTGGTGAGTGTTCGTTGGCGTTGGTGGGTGGGGTGACGGTGATGGCGACGCCGTCGGCTTTTGTGGAGTTTTCGCGGCAGCGGGGGTTGTCGTCGGATGGGTTGTGTCGGTCGTTTGCGGAGGGTGCGGGGGGTACGGGTTGGTCTGAGGGTGTGGGTGTGGTGTTGGTGGAGCGTTTGTCGGATGCTCTGCGCAATGGTCGTCGGGTGTTGGGGGTGGTGGCGGGGAGTGCGGTTAATCAGGATGGTGCGTCGAATGGTTTGACGGCGCCGAATGGTCCGTCGCAGCAGCGGGTTATTCGGGCGGCGTTGGCTGATGCCGGGCTCGCGGGTGCTGATGTGGATGTGGTGGAGGCGCATGGCACGGCGACGGTGTTGGGTGATCCGATCGAGGCGCAGGCGCTCCTCGCCACCTATGGGCAGGATCGCCCTGGTCGGCCGTTGTGGTTGGGGTCGGTGAAGTCGAACCTGGGTCACACCCAGGCCGCTGCGGGTGTCGCGGGGATCATCAAGATGGTGCAGGCGATGCGCCACGAGACTCTGCCGCGCACGTTGCATGTGGATGCGCCGTCGTCGCACGTCGACTGGTCCGCCGGTGAGGTGCGGTTGCTCACCGAGGCGCAACCCTGGCCGGTCAACGGCCGTCCGCGCCGGGCCGGGGTGTCGTCGTTCGGTATCTCCGGCACCAACGCGCACGTCATCCTCGAAGAACCACCGACAGTGCACACCCCTGCCGACGACAGGCCGGACGCGCCCGAGGTCGTGCCGTGGGTGCTGTCCGCCCGCTCGCCGGAGGCGCTGCGGGGGCAGGCCGAGCGGCTGGCGTCGGTGGACGCCGACCCGCGCGACGTCGGCCTCTCGTTGGTGTCGTCGCGGTCGGCGCACGCCCATCGGGCAGTCGTGTTCGGGCGCGACGAGCTGGCCGCGCTCGCGGCCGGCGAACCCGGTCCCGTGGTCGGGTCGGTGGTGCGCGGCAGGACCGCGTTCGTGTTCTCCGGTCAGGGCTCCCAGCGCCCCCGCATGGGCCTGGACCTCTACGACACGTTCCCGCGTTACGCGGAGGCGTTCGACGCGGCCTGCGCCGAGCTGGACCGGCACCTGGACCGGCCGATCCGCGAGATCATCGCCGACGGAGGCGACCTGGACCAGACCGTCTACACCCAGTCGGCGTTGTTCGCCGTCGAGGTCGCCCTGTTCCGCCTGGTCGAGTCGTTCGGCGTCACCCCGGACTTCCTGGTCGGGCACTCCATCGGCGAGATCGCCGCCGCACACGTCGCGGGTGTCCTGTCCCTGCCCGACGCGGCGACGCTGGTCACCGCCCGAGGTCGCCTCATGCAGGCCCTCCCGACCGGCGGCGTCATGGTCGCGGTACGGGCCACCGAGGCGGAGGTGCTGCCGCTGCTGACCGACGGGGTGAGCATCGCCGCCATCAACGGCCCCCGCTCGATCGTGCTCTCCGGGGTTGCTGACGAGGTCACCGCCGTCGCAGCAAGTTTCAAGTCGAAGCAGCTGCGGGTCAGCCACGCGTTCCACTCCGTGCTGATGGAGCCGATGCTGGCCGATTTCGCCCAGGTCGCGGCAACACTGACCTACGAGACGCCGCGCATCCCCGTCGTGTCGAACCTGACCGGGCAGGTCGCGGAAGCGCAGGATGCCGCCTACTGGGTGCGCCACGTCCGCGAGGCCGTGCGCTTCGCCGACGGCATCACCACACTGGAAGCCCTTGGCGTCAGCACGTTCGTGGAGATCGGCCCGGACGGGGTCCTGTCGGCCATGGGCGCGGACTGCGTCAGCGATGCGGTGTTCGTACCAGTGCAACGCTCTGAGCGGGACCAGCCGACCACGCTGCTGACCGCCCTCGCGCAGGCCTACGTGCGCGGCGTCGCGGTGGACTGGACGCCCTGCCTGACCGGTGGACGGCTGATCGACCTGCCGACCTACGCCTTCGACCACCAGCGCTACTGGCCGAGGCCCGGCGTCCGGGCGACGAGCCCCACCGACGCCGCCTTCTGGGACGCCGTCGAACGCGCCGACCTGGACACCCTCACCCAGACCCTGAAACTCGACGACAGCACCGCCCTCGCCCCACTGCTGCCCGCCCTGGCGTCCTGGCGGCGCGACCACACCACCACGCCGCTCGGCCGCTACGGGATCGACTGGACCCCACTGCCGCAGGCGGGCACACCCACCGGGACCTGGCTGATCACCGAACCGGCCGGCGACACCCGCGTCTCGGACGCCCTGGCCGCCAGCGGCCTCGACGTGCGACGCGGCACCCCGGACGAGCAGACGACACCCGACGTCAGCGGCATCGCCGTCGTGGTGGACGACCCCGCGCACGCACTGCACGCCGTCCAGGCCCACCAGTCCCGGGGCACCGACATCCCGCTCTGGCTGATCACCAGCGGCGCGGTGGCCGCCACCCCGCACGATCCGGCGCCCACCCCGTCCGCCGCCGCCGTCTGGGGCCTCGGCCGGGTCGCCGCCCTGGAACTCCACCGCGCCTGGGGCGGTCTCGTCGACCTGCCCGCCGGCGGCGACCCGATCGACGGACGGTTGCTCGCCACCGCGCTGACCGGCGCCGGAGGCGAGGACCAGGTCGCCGTGCGCGCCGGGCTGCTCGGCCGGCGACTCGTTCCGTCGGCCGGGACGGGCCGGCAGTGGCAGCCGCGCGGCACCGTCCTGATCACCGGGGGCACCGGCGCGCTCGGCGCCCACGCCGCCCGGTGGGCCGCCGGCCACGGCGCCGAGCACCTGGTCCTGCTCAGCCGCCGAGGTGAGACCGCACCCGGTGCCGCCGACCTGCGCGACGAGCTGACCGCCGCCGGGGCGCGGGTCACCATCCGCGCTGTCGATCTGGCCGACCGGGACGCTCTCGCTACTGTCGTTGCGGACCTGAACGTCGCCGACGACACGGTCACCGCGGTGCTGCACACCGCCGGTGTCGCCACCCGCGCCCCCCTCGCGGAGCTGACCGCCGACGCCATCGCCGAGGTCACGGCCGCCAAGGTGCTCGGCGCGACACACCTGGACGACCTGTTCCGGGACGCCCCGCTGGACGCCTTCGTGCTGTTCTCCTCCATCGCCGGTGTCTGGGGCAGCGGCGACCACGCCGCGTACGCGGCCGCCAACGCGGCACTGGACGCCGTCGCCGACCAGCGCCGGTCCCGAGGGCTCACCGCGACCTCGATCGGCTGGGGCCCGTGGGCCGACGGTGGCATGGCCGCCGACAGCGCCGTGGACGAACACCTCCGCCGACGCGGCCTTCGCCCGATGGCCCCCGACCGGGCCCTGCGCGGCCTGCGATCGGCGGTCGGCGACGACCGCACGGGTGTCGTCGTCGCCGACGTCGACTGGGCGACGTTCGCCCCGGCGTTCACCGCGGCCCGGCCCAGCCCGCTGCTCGACGGCGTTCCGGAGGTCCACGCCCGCACCACCGAACCGGAGTCGACAGCCGACGACGGGTGGCGTTCCGGGCTGCTGGCACTCGCCGGCACCGAACGGACCCACGCCGTGCTGGAGACAGTCCGGACCCACGTCGCGGAGGTGCTGCGGCTGCGGTCGTCGCACGCCGTCGACCCGGGCCGTTCGTTCACCGAGATCGGCTTCGACTCGCTGACCGGTGTCGAGCTACGCAACCGGCTCGGCGCGGCCACCGGACTGCGACTGCCCAGCACCCTGGTCTTCGACCACCCGACACCGGAGGCACTCGCCGCGTACCTGGAGAACGAGGTCGTCGGGGTGACCGACCCGACCCCGGTCGCCGCCGTGCCGGCCCGCACCGACGAGCCGATCGCGATCGTCGCGATGTCCTGCCGCTTCCCCGGCGGCATCGGCTCGCCCGAGGACCTGTGGCGGTTGCTCGCCGACGGCGGCGACGCCATCGGCGCGTTCCCCACCGACCGTGGATGGAACCTGGACGCCCTCTACGACCCGGACCCGGACGCCATCGGCACCACCTACGTCCGCGAGGGCGGCTTCCTGGCCGACGCCACCGAGTTCGACGCCGGGTTCTTCGGTATCTCACCGCGTGAGGCGCTGGCCATGGACCCGCAGCAGCGGTTGTTGCTGGAGACGGCGTGGGAGGCGTTCGAACGCGGCGGCGTGCCGGCCGACGCGCTGCGCGGCAGCCAGACCGGTGTCTTCGTCGGCACCAACAACCTCGACTACGGTCCGCTGCTGACCGGTGAGCAGGAGGCCGCCGAAGGGTACGTCAGCACCGGCAACGCGGCGAGCGTCGTCTCCGGACGGATCTCCTACACCTTCGGGTTGGAAGGCCCGGCGGTCACCGTGGACACCGCCTGCTCGTCGTCGCTTGTCGCCCTGCACTGGGCCAGCCAGGCCCTGCGGCAGGGCGAGTGCGACCTCGCCCTGGCCGGCGGCGTGACGGTGATGTCCACGCCGGGGGCGTTCATCGAGTTCAGCCGCCAGCGGGGCCTGTCCGCCACCGCCCGCTGCCGGGCTTTCTCGGCCGACGCCGACGGGACGATCTGGGGTGAGGGCGTCGGCATGCTCCTCCTGGAACGCCTCAGCGACGCGGTGGCGAACGACCACCCGGTGCTCGCCGTGGTCCGGGGGAGCGCTGTCAACTCCGACGGCGCGTCGAACGGGCTGACCGCCCCGAACGGGCCGTCGCAGCAGCGGGTGATCCGGGCGGCGCTGGCCAACGCGGGCGTGTCCGCCGCCGACGTCGACGTGGTGGAGGCGCACGGCACCGGCACCAGACTGGGCGACCCGATCGAGGCGCAGGCGCTGCTCGCGACGTACGGGCGGGGTCGACCCGCCGAGCAGCCGCTGTGGCTGGGCTCGGTGAAGTCGAACATCGGCCACACCCAGGCCGCCGCCGGTGTCGCCGGCATCATCAAGATGGTCGAGGCGATGCGGCACGAAACCCTGCCGCGTACGCTGCACGCCGACCAACCCAGCCCGCACCTGGACTGGACCGCCGGTTCGGTGGCCCTGCTCACCGAGGAGCGGCAGTGGGCGCGGACCGGTGACCGGCCGCGTCGGGCGGCCATCTCGTCGTTCGGGTTCAGCGGCACGAACGCCCACGCCGTGCTGGAGGAGCCACCGACCCGCACGCCGTCCGTGCCCACCGAACCCTCGCAGGCGTCCGTGTTGGCGCTGCCGCTGTCGGCCCGTACCGGGCCCGCCCTCCGGGAACAGGGTGCCCGGCTGCGGGAACGCCTCTCGGCGGGGGTCGACCCGAAGGACCTGGTCCACTCGCTGACGACCACCCGCAGCGTCCTGGAGGAACGCGCGGTGGTGGTCGGCGCCGACACGGACGACCTGGTCGCTGGTCTGGACGCCCTGGCCGCCGGTGCTGACCACCCCCGGGTGGTCACCGGCTCGGCGGTACGCGGACGGACGGCCTTCGTCTTCTCCGGTCAGGGTTCGCAGCGTCCGGGCATGGGCCTGGCCCTGGCCGAGGCCTTCCCGGTGTACGCGGACGCGTTCGACGCGGCCTGCGCCGAGCTGGACCGGCACCTCGACCGGCCGATCCGCGAGGTCATCGTCGACGGAGGCGACCTGGACCAGACCGTGTACACCCAGTCGGCGTTGTTCGCCGTCGAGGTCGCGTTGTTCCGACTGGTGGAGTCGTTCGGCGTGACCCCGGACTTCCTGGTGGGGCACTCGATCGGGGAGATCGCCGCCGCGCACGTCGCCGGGGTGCTGTCGCTGGCCGACGCCGCGAAACTGGTCACCGCCCGAGGTCGCCTCATGCAGGCCCTCCCGGCCGGCGGCGTCATGGTCGCGGTGCGGGCCACCGAAGCGGAGGTGCTGCCGCTGTTGACCGACGGGGTGAGCATCGCCGCCATCAACGGCCCGCGCTCGGTGGTGCTCTCCGGTGTGGCCGACGAGGTCACGGCGGTGGCGGCGCACTTCGAGAAGTCGAAGCGGCTGCGGGTCAGTCACGCGTTCCACTCGGTGCTGATGGAGCCGATGCTGGCCGAGTTCGCCTCGGTCGCGGCGACGCTGACCTACGAGTCGCCGCGCATCCCCGTCGTGTCCAACCTGACCGGGCAGGTCGCCGAGACCCAGGACGCCGCCTACTGGGTGCGGCACGTCCGGGAAGCGGTCCGCTTCGCCGACGGGATCACCACCCTGGAGAGCCTCGGTGTCAGCACGTTCCTGGAGATCGGCCCCGACGGGGTGCTCTCCGCGATGGGCGCGGACTGCGTCACCGACGCCGCCTTCGTCGCGGTGCAGCGCCCCGACCGCGACCAGCCCACCACCCTCCTGACGGCACTGGCCGGCGCCTTCGTCCGCGGTGTCCCCGTCGACTGGGGACAACTGGCTCGGGGTGGCCGACGTGTCGACCTGCCCACCTACCCGTTCCAGCGGGTCCGGTTCTGGCCGTCCCCGGTCGAGCCGGTCACCGTCGACCCGGTGGACAGCGAGTTCTGGCAGGCCGTCGAGGACGGCGACCTCAGCCCGCTCGGCATCACCGGCGACAACGCCGACCTGCTGCCCGCCCTGACCGCCTGGCGTCACGAACGACGAGCCACCCGAAACCGCGACTCGTGGCGCTACGAGGAGGCGTGGACGCCGATCGCCACGTCCACCACGCCGGTCGCCGGCACGTGGCTGGTGCTCGGCGACGACACGTACCTCACCGTGGTTGCCAAGACCCTCACCGCGTACGGCGCCGAGGTACGGGGCGTGCCGGTCGTCGGCCTGAATCGGACCGACGCGGCCGACCGGCTGCGGCTGGTCGCCGACGGCCCGATCGCCGGCGCCGTCGCCGCCGGTGGCACCCCCGAGGCGGCGCTCACCGTCGTCCAGGCCTACGTCGACGCCGCCGTCGACGCGCCGCTCTGGATGGTGACCACGGCGGCCGTCGCCGCCGAACCCGGCGAACCGGTCGACCCGTCCGCCGCCGCGGTGTGGGGCCTGGGCCGGGTCGCCGCCCTGGAACTGCCGCACCGGTGGGGTGGCCTCCTGGACGTGCCGGCGGACTGGGCCGGCGACCATCTCGCCGCCGCGCTCGGTGGCGGTGGTGAGGACCAGCTCGCCGTCCGCGGCGACCGGGTGCTCGCCCGACGCCTCCGGCACGCCACCGCGCCCGCCGGGAGCTGGCGTCCGCGCGGCACCATCCTGGTCGTCGGCGACACCAGCGGCGACATCGCCCGCTGGGCGGCGGCCGAGGGCGCCGACCGGGTCATCGTCACCGAGAGCGTCGCCGGGATGGACGACGACGGCATCGTCACCGTCGAGGCCTGCGCCGGAGACGACCACGCGGCCCTGGCCGACCTGCTGCACCGCGTCCGGGCCGACGGCGTCGCGCTGACCGCCGTCGTCCTCGCCGACCGCTCCGAGCCCGCACCGGCGTCGCTGACCGACACCACACCCGACACCTGGGACACCCCGGCGGTACGCCGGGCCCGGCACCTGACCGCCCTCGTCGACGAGGACCTCGACGCGTTCGTCGTCTTCACCTCGGTGGCCGGCACCTGGGGCGGAGGACTACAGACCGCCGCAGCGGTGGCCGCCACCACGCTGGACGCGCTCGCCCAGCAGGCCGGCGCCACAGCGATCGCCTGGGGCCCCTGGACCGGAAGCGACGAGCGCCTCCGGCGTCGCGGTCTGCACGCCCTACCCCCGAACGCCGCCCTCGACGCGATGGCGACCGCCGCCGGCACGACCGGTCGAGTCGTCCTCGCCGACGTCGACTGGCCCCGGTTCGCCGGCGCGTTCACCGCAACCCGTCCCAGCCGACTGCTCGCCGACCTGCCCGAGGTGCCGGTGTCGGCCGCCGAGCAGCCGCCCGCCACCGACGCCGGGACCACCGCCGCGCTGCGCGACGAGTGGCGTGCCCGCACCGAACCGGAACAGGAACGGGCGGCTCTCGACCTGGTACGCGGCACCGTCGCCGCCGTCCTGGGACACGGCACCCTGGAAGCCGTCCCGCCCACCCGGGCCTTCACCGAGCTGGGCTTCGACTCGCTCACCGCGGTCGAGCTGCGCAACCGGCTCGGTCGGGTCACCGGCTTGAACCTGCCACCCACGGCGGCGTTCGACCACCCGACCGCGCAGGCCCTCGCCCGGCACATCCGCGACGCCGTCATCGGCGACGGCCTGGACCTGACCGGCGGGCTCTTCGCCGAACTGGACCGTCTGGAAGCCGGCCTCGCGCTGTCCACGCCGGACAGCACCACGAGGAGCCGGACCGTCCTGCGACTCCAAGCCTTCATCAACCGGCTCAACGACGTCGTCGAACCGGTCACCGAGGAGGCGCCACCGCTCGAAGAAGCCAGTGACGAGGAACTGTTCGCCTTCATCCGCAGCGAACTCGGCCGCGCCTGACCGGGCCGGGCCAAGGAGGACCACACCCATGACAGACGACTTCCCGGTTCCCGCCATCGAGGACTGGCAGCGGCTCACGCTGAGCGTGCTGCGCAAGTCCGGGAAGGCGGACGAGAACACCCGGGCGGACGAGGCCGCGGACCTGCTCGCCACCACCACGTACGACGGGTTTCCGCTGGCCCCGCTCTACACCTCGCACCACACCACGGTGCCGGACGGCGTACCCGGGCAGGCGCCGTTCACCCGGGGCGGTGAGGTCGGCGGCCGGTGGGACGTGCGGACCGTGCACACCGACCCCGACCCGGTACGCAGCGCGGCGGCAGCCCGTGCCGACCTGCACGGCGGGGCGACCTCGCTGTGGCTGCGGGCGACGGCACCCGAGCAGCTCGGCGAGCTGCTCGCCGGGATCCCACTGGACCGCACCGGCATCGTGCTCGACGCCGGCACGGGGACCGACAAGGCCGCCGCCGCCCTGCTGGACGTGGCCACCCGGCAGCACATCGACCCCCGCGTGTTGCGCGGCAACCTCGGCGCCGACCCGTTCGGCGCGTACGCGGCCAGCGGCGTCGAACCGGAACTCCGGGTGGCCGCGGAGCTCGCGGCCCAGTCGGTGACGGCGCACCCGGAGCTGCGGGCGCTGACCGTCGACGCGACCACCTACCACGACGCGGGCGGCAGTGACGCCGAGGAGTTGGGGTGCGCGCTGGCCACCGGCGTCGCGTACCTGCGGGCGATGAGCGATCGGGGGATCCCGCTGACGAGGTCGCTCGCCCAGCTCGAATTCCGGTACGCGGCGACCGCCGACCAGTTCGCCACGATCGCGAAGTTCCGCGCGGCCCGCCGACTCTGGCACCGGGTCACCGAGGTGGCCGGCGCGAACCGGCCGTCGGCGCAACGGCAGCACGCGGTCACCTCGGCCGCGATGATGACCGCCCGGGATCCGTGGAGCAACCTGCTGCGGACCACGATCGCCTGCTTCGGCGCGGGCGTCGGTGGCGCCGGGGCGATCACCGTCCAGCCGTTCGACCTGGCCCTGGGCCGACCCGACGAGACGGCCCAGCGGATCGCCCGCAACACCCAGATCATCCTGCTCGACGAGGTGCACCTGGATCGGGTCACCGACCCGGCCGGCGGATCCTGGTACGTCGAGTCACGCACCGAGGACCTGGCCCGCGCGGCCTGGGACTGGTTCACCACCATCGAACGGGCCGGCGGCATCGGGGCGGCGCTGCGCAGCGGTCTGGTGGCCGACCGGCTGGCCGCCACCTGGGAGCGCCGGGCCACGAGGCTGGCCCGCCGGCAGGACGCGATCACCGGGGTCAGCGAGTTCCCCGATCTGGACGAACAGGTCCCCGCCCGCCATGCCGGCTCGCCCGCGCCGGTCGGCGGCCTGCCCCGCCACCGGTACGCGTACCGCTTCGAGGAGCTGCGTCGCCGGGCCGACGACGCGCCGACGACGCCGGTGGTGCACCTGGTCGCGATCGGACGGACGTCCGAGCACAACGCCCGGGTCACCTTCACCGCGAACCTGTTCGCCGCCGGCGGCATCCGCACCGTGACGACCGCCCCCGGCGACGCGGTCCCGCCCGGTGCCGTGGTCTGCCTCTGCTCGTCCGACCGGGTGTACGCCGAGCAGGCCGCGCCGGTCGCGGCCGCGCTCCGACAGGCCGGCGCGGCGAAGGTATGGCTGGCCGGGCGACCCGGCGGGCATTGCGGCGTCGACGACTACCTGTACGCCGGCTGCGACGCGGTGCGCGTGCTGGAGACCACCCTCGACGACCTCGGAGTGCCCCGATGATCCCCTCGTACGCCGACGTCGCGCTCGGCACACCACCCGGACCGAGTGGCCCGGCCCCGCAGCCGACCGATGTGTGGCAGACCCCGGAGGGGATCGGCGTCAAGCGGTTCTACACGGCGGACGATCTGGCGGGAGTGGGCTTCCTCGACTCGTTGCCGGGCATCGCCCCGTTCGTCCGTGGCCCCTACCCGACCATGTACACCACCCGGCCGTGGACGGTCCGCCAGTACGCCGGCTTCTCCACGGCGCAGGAGTCCAACGCGTTCTACCGGCGCAACCTGGCCGGCGGGCAGAAGGGCCTGTCGGTCGCGTTCGACCTGGCCACCCACCGTGGTTACGACTCCGACCACCCCCGGGTGGCCGGTGACGTGGGCATGGCCGGGGTGGCGATCGACTCGATCCTCGACATGCGGGAGCTGTTCGCCGGCATCCCGCTGGACCGGATCAGCGTGTCGATGACCATGAACGGCGCGGTGCTGCCGATCCTGGCCCTCTACATCGTCGCCGCCGAGGAGCAGGGGGTCACGCCCGAGCAGTTGGCGGGGACCATCCAGAACGACATCCTCAAGGAGTTCATGGTCCGCAACACCTACATCTATCCGCCGGAGCCGTCGATGCGGATCGTGGCGGACATCTTCGCCTACATCTCGCAGCGGATGCCCCGGTTCAACTCGATCTCGATCTCCGGCTACCACATGCACGAGGCCGGGGCGACAGCCGACCTGGAGCTGGCGTACACCCTCGCCGACGGCGCCGAGTACGTGCGCGCCGGTCAGACCGCCGGGCTGGACGTCGACGCGTTCGCTCCCCGGCTGTCGTTCTTCTGGGCGGTCGGTATGCACTTCTTCATGGAGGTGGCGAAGCTGCGGGCCGGCCGTCTGCTGTGGGCGCGGCTGCTGCGTGACGCCGGCGCGACCGACCCGAAGTCGCTGTCGCTGCGTACGCACTGTCAGACGTCCGGTTGGTCGTTGACCGCGCAGGACCCGTACAACAACGTGGTGCGGACCTGTGTCGAGGCGATGGCGGCCACCCAGGGCCACACGCAGTCGCTGCACACGAACGCGTTGGACGAGGCGTTGGCGTTGCCCACCGACTTCTCCGCCCGGATCGCCCGCAACACCCAGCTGCTGCTCCAGCAGGAGTCCGGCACCACCCAGGTGATCGACCCGTGGGGTGGCAGCGTCTACCTGGAGCGGCTCACGCACGACCTGGCCGAACGCGCGTGGGGTCACATCCGGGAGGTCGAACGCGCCGGCGGCATGGCACGGGCCATCGAGCAGGGGCTGCCGAAGCTGCGGATCGAGGAGGCCGCCGCGCGCACCCAGGCGCGGATCGACTCGGGTCGGCAGCCGGTGATCGGCGTCAACCGGCACCGACCGGTGGTCGAGGATCCCATCGAGGTGCGCAAGGTGGACAACACGGCGGTCCGCGCCGAGCAGGTCGCGAAACTGCGCCGGCTGCGGGTCGACCGCGACCAACCGGCCTGCGACGCCGCCCTGGCCGCGCTCACCCGTGGCGCCACCGACCCGTCGGCCAACCTGCTCGACCTGGCCGTCACCGCAGCCCGCGCGCACGCCACCGTCGGGGAGATCTCCGCGGCCCTGGAGTCGGCGTACGGCCGGCACGTCGCCCGTATCCGCACGACCACGGGGGTGTACCGCGACGAGGCGGGCGCCGATCCCGGTGTCGCGCGGGCCCGTGCCGCCGCCGCCGCGTTCGCCGACCGGCGGGGTGCCCGCCCGCGCATCCTGGTGGCCAAGATGGGCCAGGACGGTCACGACCGCGGTCAGAAGGTCGTCGCGACCGCCTTCGCCGACCTGGGTTTCGACGTCGCTGTGGGTCCGCTGTTCCAGACGCCGGACGAGGTCGCCCGGCAGGCCGTCGACGCGGACGTGCACGTCGTCGGCGTCAACTCGCTCGCCGCCGGCCACCTCACCCTGGTGCCCGCGTTGCGTGCGGCCCTGACCGCCCTGGGCCGCGCGGACATCATGATCGTGGTCGGTGGGGTGGTGCCTCCGGGTGACGTCGCCGCGCTTCGTCAGGCTGGCGCCGCGGCCGTCTTCCCGCCCGGGACGGTGCTCGCCGAGGCGGCATTGGACCTGCTGGAACGACTGCTGCGCTGAGGTCCCGACGGCGGCCGACAGCCCGCCTGAGTACGCCGGTGGCCGCCTCCCGTCCGGGGGGCGGCCACCGGCGTGATGCGTCAGCGGTGCGCGGCCAGGCGGCCGTTGGGACGGGTCTTCGGGGCCACCGGGGCGAGCACGGTGATGGCGGTGACGACGAGACCCTGTTGGGCCAGCCAGCGGCCGCTGAAGCCGCTGAGCCGTCGACCGTGCACCCACGGCCCGGTCACCAGCAGTGCGGCGGTGAACGTGCCGTTCAGCGGGTCGATGACGATGTTCGCGTCCTCGAAGTCGAGCCACCGCGCGGTCAACGGGAACCAGGCCTTGTAGACCGACTCCTTGGCGCTGAACAGCAGCCGGTCCCAGGCGACACCGGGGTGGTCCCGCAGCAGGACGGCGATGCGGTCCCGCTCCTCGGCCAGGGAGACGGCTTCGAGCACGCCGTTGGCGAGGGCGTCGTTGGGTTCGGCGTCGATGCCGACGGTGGTGACCTTCTCCTGTTCGGCGAGGACCGCGGCCCGGTAGCCGGCGCAGTGGGTGATGCTGCCGACCATCCCGAACGGCCACTGGGGCTCACCCCGGGTGCCGGGCAGGACCGGCGCGGGAGCGATCCCGATCCGCCGCATCGCCTGGCGGGCGCACCAGCGGGCCGTGGTGAACTCGCGGCGGCGCTTGTCCACCGCCTTGCGGACGACGGCCTCCTCTTCGGGGAAGAGGTCGGCGCCGGGCGGGTCCACGAAGGTGTCGACGGCCGTCACGGCGCCGGGAAGAATGGACTCGATCATGGCTTCCTCCGCGCCGGAGAAACGGTTCCGGAGTCAGCGGCACCCGACCTGACGCCGGTGGGCGGCAGTGGCTGGGCACGGCTGACATTGGTCACGCTTCAACAGTATCGGCGCTGGTAGCCACAGGGAACGAACGCTGCGGCTTTCACGGGCCGCGCCCGCCGGGCTAAGGGAGTGCCCTCGACGGCTAGGGGCAGGTGGGGGATCCGGTCGCGGGCCGTCGTGCCGCTGCCGCCGGCAGGGTACGGCCCGCGATCCGCCCCGGATCACTCGGCGATCTTGGTCCGGCCGGTCCAGGTGAACAGCAGTGGGGCGCCGTCACCGACGCGGCGCTCGAAGTGCTCGTAGCCGGCCAGGTAGGGCACCTTGATCTTCCCGTAGACCAGCTGCTCGACGCTGGCCACCATCGTGCGCGGGATGTCGTCGGGTCCACCCTGGAGGAACACCAACACGGGCTCGGACGTCGGTGCCGCGGCGGGTCGATCGAGCGTCAGGTACTGCTGAGGCATCGGATCGTTCCTCTCTGCCAGGGAGCGTCGTTGCTCCGGATTCCAGCATGCTGGCGTCTCCGGCCCCGACACAGACCCCTAGTACCGCGGTGTCGCACGGGCGACGGATCGCGAGATGCGGAAGGCCGCGGTTCGTCTCAGCTCTTCAGGCCGTGCTCGATCGCCTCGATGACGCGCGGCCGCAGGTCGGCCGTGCTGACGATGGCGTCGACCGAGCCGACCTCGACGGCCCGCTGGATGCTGTGCACCCGGTCGAACTCCGCGGCCACCTCGCCCAGCTTCTCCGCGCGGACCGCCGAGCGCACCTCGGCGAGCCGGGCGTTCACTGCCGCGCGCTCCGCGCCGGTCGTCCCGCCCACCTGCGCGTGCAGGTCCGCGACGCGCGGGTCCCTGGCGGTACGGGCGGTGACCTCACCGGAGAAGACGACAGCCGCCGCCGGGGCGCCGCCGAGCACCGAGGCGAACGATCCTTCCAGCGCGAGCACCGTCATGGACGGGTTGAGGGCCTTGGAGAAGACCACGAACGCCCCGCCGTGGTAACGGGAGATCACCGTGAAGACGATCGGGCCCGCGAAGTTGACGATCGCCCGGCCGATCTCGGCGCCGTACTCCAGTTGCAGGTGGCGCATCGACTCGGGGGAGCCGTCGAAACCGGACAGGTTGGCCAGGACGACGAGCGGGCGGTTGCCGGACGCCGCGTTGATGGCCCGTGCCGTCTTCTTCGACGAGCGGGGGAACAGGGTGCCCGCCGTGTAGGTGTCCGGCCCGTCGGTGGGCGGGAACCCGCGCCGGGGTACGGGCCGCGACTCGATGCCGACGAGGCAGACGGGGTAGCCGCCGACGTGCGCGTCCTGGACCACCGACGTGTCGGCGTCGGCCATCCCGGCCCAGCGTTCGAGGACGGGGTGGTCCTGGTCGGACAGGGCGCGCATGACCGTACGGATGTCGAAGGCCTTCTTGCGGTCCGGGTTGTGGGTCGCCGAGAAGATCTGCCCGACGGTGGTGAAGTCGCTGCCGTCGACGGTGTGCGGGTAGTCCGAGACGTCCCGGTCCACCGGGTCGTCGGTGTCCGCCCGCCGGGGCCCGGTCTCCCCGGGTACGACGTAGGTGTGGTCGTAGTGGGCCATCAGCACGTCCCGGGCCGCCGAAAGGTCGGGCGCCCAGTACTGGGCCTGCCCGTTGGGCCCCATCACCCGGTCGTAGCCGCCGATGCCGAAGTTGTCCTCGGCGGACACGCCACCGGAGAAGTCCAACGAGTGCTTGCCGGTGAGCACCATCGCGGAGTCCGGGGTCATGACCAGGATGCCCTTGGTGTGCATGAGCATCGTCGCCTCGGCGTTCCAGTACGGCTGCGCGCCCACGTTGATGCCGGCCACCACGATGTTGATCTCACCGCCGGCCTGGGTGAACTCGACGATCCGCTTGAGCGCGGCGGCCACCCAGTCCATGTTCTCGGTGCCCGAGGTCATCGAGATGCGGGCTCCGGCCGACAGCGCGAACCATTCGAGGGGCACCCGCAGGTGCTCGGCGAGGTCGAGGGCGGCGATGACGCGGGCGCACTCGGGTTCGGAGAGCGCGCCCAGCGACTTCGTCGGGTCGCCGAGCAGCACCACCCGGGTGATCCCCTCCGGGTACCGCTCGGTCGGGGTGGTCACCACGCCGGCGACGATGGCCGCCGAGTTCCTCCCCTTCGGCCGGTCGACCGGCACCAGCGTCCCGGACGGGTCGAGGTCGTACTCGGTGAATCGGCCGAGCAGCCCGGTCAGCTCGTACGGGTAGGTGGTGCCCCGGCGGGCGGCACGCAGCACCTTCTGCCGGTAGTCGTCCAACGGGCGTACCGCTTCGGTGGACGGCGTGCCGACGTGCAGCCGTGCGCCGCTGCCGGAATCCACTGTGATGGTCACCGCCACGTCCCCGGCCGCACGTGGCTGGCGGGCGATGAACTGCACCTCCTCCAGCCCGGCCCCGACCGTGGTCGGCAGGATCCGCTGGACCAGCGCGTTCAGCTCGTCACGCGACAGGTTGGTGGGCGGCCAGACGTACATCAGGATCCGGTTGGTGTCGAAGCGCTTGTCCTGCGGTCGCCGCGCCTGGATGTCGCGGATCGCGTCCAGGGCCAGGGTGGTGGCCTCCTCCAGGGCGGGCAGCGCGACCAGCCGCCCGTCGGTCTCCCGCAGCGGGGTCAGGTCGCGGATCTGGCCCATGGCGATCAGCCGTTCGTCGGCCGGGTTGCTGCGTGCCACGGCCTTGAAGAGGTAGATCTCCTCGTCGGCCGAGGACAGCCGGGTCAGGTCGAATTCGCGGAGCCGTTCCAGTTGCAGGCGTTGGGCGATCTGCGGGTGCAGGCCGCGGATCAGCCGGTCCTCGGTGAGGCCGCTCTCGCCGGGCCGGAACGTGAAGTAGTGGTGCATGACCGCGCCGGTGGAGCTGGCCACGGTGGCGGTCACCCGCTCGACGGTCGGGGGCAGCGGGTGGTCCGCGAGGAGCGTCCCGAGCCGTGCGGCGATCGCGTCGTCGTCGTCGGGTTGGTCGCCCAGCGCGACGTAGAGGTCCGCGACCAGCCCGGTCGGGGCGTCGGCGGCCAGCTCGGCGAGCGCGGTGAGCGTTTCGGGGAGACCGGGGATGTCGGTGGCGCCCGCCACGATGTGCGTCGTGCCGTGCCGGGCGGTGACGAAACCGCCTCGCGCGGTGACGACCCGCAGCCCCCGGTTGCCGTAATAGCGCCGGGTCAGCACCTCCAGCAGGGGGCCGTGCGCGGTGTCGCCGCCGCGTCGGATGCGCTGGCCGATGATCCGTACGAGGGGCTGCCGGCAGGCGACCATCCGTTGCACGCGCTCGGCGCGGTCCGGTGCGGCCGGGTGCCGGTCGAGGTGTCGCAGGTCGGCGCGGACCTCGGCGTAGTCCTCGGCGCGGGTGCGGCGCAGCAGGGGCTGGGCGTACCAGCGGAACACCAGGCCACGGGCCAGGTCGGCGACTGCGGGGAAGCGGACCTGGGTGGCCTCGACCAGTCGTTCGAGGACGATCCCGGCGGGTTCGCGCCGGTCACCGGCGGGCGCCGGTCCCGCGAGCAGGTGGCGCAGCACCTCGGAGACGAGCGGCACCGCGGCGGCCATGCGCTGTTGGGCCAGGAAGATCCGGAAGACGGCGTCCTCCAGCTCCGGTGTCCGGTCGAGGCTGGTCACGCCGTAGTGGGCGAGGACCCGTTCGAGGCGTGCCACGAAGGTGGGGGAGACGCCGGCCCGTTCGACGTCGAGGCTCTGCAGGTAGCTGTGGAGGAACTCCCGCGGGGTGTGCACGGCGCTGCCCGGCTGGGCGTCGGCGGCCCGACGCGGCTTGTTCCGGGCCAGCTCCGCCAGGTTCGCGAAGATCGTCAGGAGGTCGAGCGAGGCGGTCGGCGACGCGGTGCCCGCCGCCGGGTGGAGCGTGATCTCACCCGGATCGACGTCGTAGCCGAGCAGGAGCGCGCGCAGATCGTCCAGGGACTGCTGCGCCGACGGCCCGGCCGGGGCCGGCGGCAGGTCGATCTCGACGGTGTCGGCCGCGCCCGGCGTCTCCTCGGCGGTGGCGTCGGCCAGCGGTTCGAGGCGCATCAGGGGGGTGCCGGTCTCGACCTGGCTGCCGACCGAGACCGGGCATTCGCGGACCCGGGCCCGGAAGGGGGCGCGGAGCACGTTCTCCATCTTCATGCTCTCCAGCACGAGGATGGGTGCGCCCGCCTCGACCTCGTCACCGGCGGCGAGGGGAGTGGCGACGACGAGGGCGGGTGCGGGGGAGCGGACCACGCCGCCCTCGTCCCTGCTGACCCGGTGGGTGACGCCGTCGACCTCGACGGTGTGGACCGGCCCGTGGGTGGCGGTCACCAAGCGGAAACGCTCCCCGTTGACCAGCATCTGTCCCCGGTGCTCGTCGAACCGCTGCATCTGGACGTCCAGGCGGTGGACGTCGCCACCCGCCGACAGGTTGACGCGGAACCGCTCGCGGCTCACCCGCGACACCGCCACCCGGTAGCCGACGCCGCGCAGCTTCAGGTCGAGCGGACGCCCGGTCTCGTGCTGCGCCTGCGGTCGGCCCCCGTGCGCGGTGGTGAGCAGCCGTTGCCGGCTGACCTCCTCCTCGTCCTGGTAGGCCTCGATGGCGGCCGCGGCGAGGGCGAGCGCGGAGTGGCGGTGGGTGACCAGGCGGCCCTCGGCGCGGACCCGGTCGATCCAGCCGGTGTCGGCGGAGCCGTCGATCACCTCGGACTGGTCGAGCAGGTCCAGGACGAAGCTCTTGTTGGTGGCGCCGCCCTCGATGATGACCGTCGTCTCGGCCATGGCCCGGCGCAGGCGGCCGAGGGCCTCGTCGCGGTCCCGGCCGTACGCGATGATCTTGGCGATCATCGAGTCGAAGGCCGCCGGGATGCTGTCGCCCTCGCTCACACCCGTGTCCACCCGGATGCCCGGGCCGGCCGGCAGCGCGAGCCGGACGATCCGGCCGGGGGAGGGCGCGAAGTCGCGGTCCGGGTCCTCGGCGTTCAGGCGGGCCTCGACCGCGTGACCCGACTCGACCGGCGGCGCGCCGTCGAGGCGGCCACCGCCGGCCACGTGCAGTTGGAGTTTGACCAGGTCGGTGCCGGTGGTGACCTCGGTGATCGGGTGCTCGACCTGCAGGCGCGTGTTGACCTCCAGGAACGCGAAGAGCTTCTGGGCCGGGTGGTACAGGAACTCGACGGTGCCGGCGCCCCGGTAGCCGACCGCCAGCGCGAGCCGCACCGCAGCGGCCTTCACCTCGGCGACCTGGTCCGCCGCCAGCACCGGCGACGCGGACTCCTCGATGATCTTCTGGTTGCGACGCTGCACCGAGCAGTCCCGGACGCCGAGGGCCCAGGCGCCGCCCTGCCCGTCGGCGATCATCTGCACCTCGACGTGCCGGGCGCCGGTGACGAGGCGTTCCAGGAAGACGACGCCCGAGCCGAAGGCCCGCAGCGCCTCCTGGCTGGTCCGCTCGTAGGCGTCGGTGAGGTCCTCCGCCGAGTCGACCCGCCGGATGCCACGCCCACCACCACCGGCGGTCGCCTTGAGCATGAGGGGGTAGCCGATCTGTTCGCCCGCGCGGAGGGCGTCCGGCAGGGTGGCGACCTCGCCGCGACTCCACGGGGCGACCGGCACGCCGACCTCCTCGGCGATCAGCTTCGAGCCGATCTTGTCGCCGAGCTTGCGCATCGCGTCCGCGTTGGGCCCCACGAACGTCACGCCGATCCGCTCGCACAGCTCGGCGAACGCCGGATCCTCGGCGACGAATCCCCAACCGACCCAGGCCGCGTCGGCGCCGGTCTCGACCAGGGCGCGTTCCAGCAGCTCGTGGTTGAGGTAGGGGCGGGTGGCCGCGGCGCCCAACGGATACGTCACGTCGGCTGCTCGGACGAAGGTCGCGGTCCGGTCCTCGTCGGTGTAGAGGGCGACCGTCTCGACGTGGTCGCCCGACTCCGCGGCCAGGTCCCGTACGGCATGGATCAGCCGCATGGCGGCCTCGCCCCGATTGATGATCGCGATACGCCTGAACACCGGTCGACCCCTCCCCCGTCGTCCGACGCTTCGACGGACGACGATTCCGAGTGACCCGCGCGCGCATCGCGGTACGGCCACGGCCGGACCGTAGCCCGCCTCCGGGAGCAGCCAACACCCCTAGGGCCTGTGTCGAAGCCCTTGGCCGGCCTGCGGCGGGCCCGGACGACGACCGGCCGCGTTGGATATTCGCCCGGAACAGGCCCTACCTTCGCCTCGCCCGGGAGGCCGCCCAGCGTGACGACACCGAGGCGACAGGGGTGTCGGGTGTGGACCCGGGGCCGGCGCGGCCGGTCGTCTCGCGGTACGCCGCGGCGATCCCGGCCAGGCCGCAGCTCAGTTCCGAGCTGCGCACCCCGGCGTAGCCGACGACCAGCGCCGGCGGTCGGTCGTCGGCGCGCAGCGCGTAGAAGCGTCCGCCACGGACCAGTACCGAGCGCCGCCGCGCCGCCTGCACCAGCGCCTCCTCGTCGCACCGCTCGGGCAGCACCAGGTACGTCTGCAGTCCGCTGTGCCCGCCGAACACCGTGGTGCCGGGCATCTCGCGGGCGACGAACTGGTGGACCGCCGTACGGCGCTTCTGGATGTCGGCGGCGAGTCGGCGTAGGTGCCGGTCGAAGACCCCGGTGTCGATCAGCCGGGCGAGGGCGAGTTGTTCCAGGCTGGAGCAGCCGATGTCCCAGCCGGCGCGGAGCCGCTCGATCGGCGCGGTGAGCGCGGCGGGGGTGGCCAGCCAGCCGAGGCGCAGTGCCGGGGCGAGGACCTTGCTGGCGCTGCCGGCGTAGATCACCCGGTCCGGGGCGAGGCTCTGCAGCGCCGGCATCCGCTGCGCGGGGGCCACGAAGGCGGCGTCGAAGTCGTCCTCGACGATGTAGCCGTCGACCGCCTCGGCCCAGGCGACGAGCTGCTCCCGGCGGTGCGCGCTGAGGGTGGCCCCGGTGGGGAACTGGCTGGCCGGGGTGACGAGCACGGCGCGGACCCCGCTCGCGGCCAGCGCGTCGACCCGGATGCCGTCGGCGTCCACCGGGAGGCCCACCGGGCGCAGGCCGGCGTCGGCGATGAACTCCCACTCGCCCGGGTGCCCCGGGTCCTCCACCCCGACGGTGTGGTGGCCCCGGTCGCGCAGTTCCCGGCAGAGCAGTGCGAGCCCCTGGGCGAACCCTGAGGTGATCATGAGGTGTTCGGGTCGGCTGCGGACGCCCCGCACCCGACCGAGGTAGCCGGCGAGGGTGTGCCGCACGACCGGCAGGCCCGATGGTGGGGCGTACCCCAGCTCCCGGTGGCCGGCCGAGGTGACCACCGCGCTGACCGCCCGGATCCAGTCCTGGCGGGGGAAGGTGGAGCTGTGCAGGCCGCCGGTGCGCAGGTCCCAGACCGCCGCCGTCGACGTGCTGTCGTGCGGGGTGAGTGCCGAGCCGCTGTCGGTGCGTGCCGTCGCCGCCACGGAGGTGCCCGAGCCGTGCTGGGAGACCAGGTACCCCTCGGCGCAGAGCTGTTCGTACGCCTCGACGACCACACTGCGGGACACCCCGAGGTCGACGGCGAGTTGCCGGCTCGACGGCAGCCGGGTGCCCGGGCGAAGCGTGCCCTCCTCGATCTGTGTGCGAAATGCGTTACGGAGCTGGACTGCCAGCGTTTCACGCGATTGACCATCTATTGACAGACTTAGATTCAGGGACAAGTGGTCCGCTCCGGCGTCGTCGAAGTGGTATGGACAGCGTGATCTGCGTCTGAGGAAAGTGTTGGTCGGACGCGCAACCACCTGCTGTCGGCGAATCAGGGCGTACGTTCCGAGTATGTCCAATATGGACCTCGGCATCGTCACCGGCCTCGGCACACGGGTGGTCGTGCGAGTCCTTTTGTGCTGGGGGGAAGAGTCCGATCTGCCGCGTCACGCGGCGGGGTCAACGCCAACGGGGGCGCGTGAATCGGGCTGCTCAGAGGGGGTTTCGCAGTGTCCTCATTGTCGACCAAGACTGCCACACGGCTCATTGGATCGCATTCCGTGGCGGTGCGGCGCACACCGTCGACCAACTCAATTCCAATAGACGTGACATCTGTCACACTGTCGCCAATCGATCCTTTGTCGCTCTACACAGCGCTCGCCGAAGTTCGTTCTCCGGACGATCTGTATCTCTTCGAAAGCCTGGACGGCCCGGCCCAGGACCGCCACGCGGCAGCCGTCGGCTGGGATGCCCTCGCCGAGGTGCGGATCATCGCCGACCGCTGTGAGGTGATCTCCGACGGACCGCTCGGCGACGCCCTGGCGGCCGTGCTCACCGCGGTCCTGGGCGAGCCGGTCCGGCACCGCGCCCGGGAACGGGTCTGGTCCGTCGCCGGGCCACCCGAGGTGTGGGCGGCGATCCGGGCCGTGCAACGGGCGTTCGCGGTGCGGACCACCGCGCCCGCCGACAGCTTCGCCTTCGGCTTCCTCACCACCCTCGCGTACGAGGCCGCGCGGGACATGGACGAACTCTCCGTCGACCGGGTGGTGGACGACATCCCGCGCTGCACCCTCGTCCTCTTCCGGCACACCGTCTGGTGGGACCTGCGCACCGGCGCCGTGCGGCACCTCGCCGCCACCGGCCCGCACCTGCCGGAGGACACCACGGCCCACCGGTTGCCGGACCTCCTCGCCGCGCTGCCGAAGGGCGATCGGGAGGTGCCGGCCGCCCCACCGCCGAGCCTGGTCCGGGACACCGTCGACGAGGAGACGTTCGCCGCCCGGGTCGAGCAGTGCCTCCGGCACATCGAGGTGGGGGACAGCTACCAGATCCAGATCGGTCACCGGATCGACGTGGAGACCACCCTCACCCCGCTGGAGGTCTACCGGCGGCTGCGTCACCGCAACCCGTCGCCCTACATGTACCTCACACCCTGGGCCGGCGGGACTGTCATCGGGGCGAGCCCGGAGCTGTTCCTCCGCATCGAACAGGGCCGGCTGTCCATGCGGCCGATCGCCGGCACCGCGGCCCGCAGCGCCGACCCGGAGACCGACCGCCGGCTGGTGGCCGAGCTGACGGCCAGCGAGAAGGAACGCGCCGAGCACGTCATGCTCGTCGACCTCTGCCGCAACGACATCGGCCGGGTCTGCGTGCCGGGGACCCTCAGCGTCGACACGATGTTCGACGTCGAGCCGTTCGCGTACGTGCACCACCTCGTCTCCACCGTCTCCGGGCACCTCGCCGACGACGCCGACACCTGGGCGGCGATCTGCGCGGCCTTCCCCGCCGGCACCATGACCGGTGCGCCGAAGCTGCGGGCCATGGAGATCATCGACGGGCTGGAGGACGAGCCCCGGGGTGTCTACGCCGGCTCGGTCGGCCTCGTCGACGTACGCGGGTTCGCGGTGCTCGCCCTCTGCATCCGCACCGCCGTGCACGACGGCCACCGCTACCGCACCCAGGCCTCCGCCGGGGTGGTGGCCGACTCCGACCCGGGCGCCGAGTGGCGCGAGACGCTGGCCAAGATGAGCGCCACCTTCTGGGCCCTGACCGGTACGGAGCTGCTGCCGTGAA
This sequence comes from Micromonospora chokoriensis, assembly GCF_900091505.1. NCBI lineage: Bacteria > Bacillati > Actinomycetota > Actinomycetes > Micromonosporales > Micromonosporaceae > Micromonospora > Micromonospora chokoriensis. The sequence goes on along the minus strand of NZ_LT607409.1, from coordinate 5,300,579 downwards.
GGTTCTGCTCGTCGACGCGTACGACAGTTTCACCCACATCATCGACCAGTACCTGCGCACCCTCGGCGCACGGACCGTGGTCGTCCGTTCCCACTCCCGCAGCAGCGGCGAGCTGGCCGCGCTGCGACCGGACGCGGTGGTGCTCGGCCCCGGGCCCGGCCACCCCGCCGCGTCCGGGCACGTGGAGCTGGTGCACGCCTTCGCCGGCCAGGTGCCGCTGCTCGGCGTCTGCCTCGGCCACCAGGCGATCGGTCTCGCCTACGGCGGGTCGGTCGCCGTCGCCCGGCACCTGATGCACGGCAAGACGAGCGTGGTCCGCCACGACGGCCGGGGTGTCTTCGCCGGGGCGTCCGCCCCGCTCACCGTCACCCGCTACCACTCGCTCATCGTCGCGGACCCGGCGCCGCCGGCCCTGGAGGTCACCGCGCGGTCGTCCGACGACGGCTACGTGATGGGGGTGCGACACGTGAGCCTGCCGGTCGAGGGGGTGCAGTTCCACCCGGAGAGCGTGCTCACCGAGGACGGGCTGCGGCTGTTCGACAACTTCCTGCGAAGCGCGACGGCGCTGCCGGTGGCCGGTTCACGGGCGGCGGGGTCGTCATGACCGACGAGTCGACACCCCTCGCCGTGGTCACCGGCGCGGCGGGCGGCATCGGCCGGGCCGTGACGGCCGCCCTGACCGGCTCCGGGCACCGGGTGCTCGGCGTCGACGTCCACCCGGCCGGGGACCCGGCGGCGTACGCCTCGCTGGTCGCCGACGTGGCCGTGCCGGAGCAGGTGGAGCAGCTCTTCGCGCGCATCGACGAGCGGTACGGCCAGCCGACGGTGCTGGTCAACAACGCCGGCGTCTACCACGCCCGGGACTTCCTCGACTACGACCCGACGACGTACGCGCAGGTGCTCGACGTCAACCTGGGTGCCGCGTTCTTCTGCACCCAGGTGTTCGTCCGCTCGTTGATCGCCGCCGGTCGCCCCGGCACGGTGGTCAACGTCGCCTCGATCAGCGGGCAGTCGGGGAGCCCGGACGCCGCGTACGGGGCGTCGAAGGGCGCGTGCATCGCGCTGACCCGCAGTCTCGGCCGGGCGCTCGCCGAGCACCGGATCCGGGTCAACGCGGTCGCCCCGGGCCTGGTCGACACCCCGATGGCCGCCCGGATCCCGGTCGAGCGTCGCGACGACTACCGGGCCCGGATCCCGGCCGGTCGCTTCGGCTCGCCGGCCGAGGTCGCCGCGGCGGTCGCCTGGTTGGCCGGTCCGGAGAGCAGTTACGTCACCGCTTCCGTGATGGACGTCAACGGCGGTCTGCACTGACCTGCGTCCCGGCCCGCCACAACCGCACGGCATCCGGCTCATCCCTGGAAAGGATCCGACCATGTGGCTTCCGACCACCGGACCGGCGGCGGACTTCGCCGTCGACTACCTGGCCCTGCACCGGGCGTTCTACGACCGCACCCTCGACCCGGCCGAGCTGGACGCCTGGCGCGCACGGCAACTGCGCACGGTGCTCGACCAGGTGTCCACCGGTTCACCGTTCTACGCCCGTCACCTGGCCGACGTCGACCTGTCGACGATCACCCCGGCGACCCTCGACCGGCTGCCCTTCACCACGAAGACGCACCTGCGGCAGGAGATGCTCGACGTGCTCAGCCGGCCGCTGGCCGACGGGGTGTTCTTCTATGAGACGACGGGCACGACCGGCCGCGCGACGCCCTGCCCCCGCGACGGTCGGGAGGTGGTGGCCAGCAACGCTCACGTGACCGAGTCCTGGGCGTCGATCTTCCGCCACCACTTCGGCGACCACCCGCCCCGCATCGGGCTGATGGGCCCGACCGAGGTGCACTCCTTCGGCGACACTCTCGGTGACATCGCCCGTAACGTGGGTTCGCTGAACGCGAAGATCTGGCCGTACTCACCGGTGATCGGGTTCGCCAAGGCGTTGCAGCTGATGAAGGACCTCGAGTTGGAGGTCGTCTGCTGCACGCCGGGCGTCGCGATGATGCTGGCCAAGGCCGCCGAACACTACGGATACCGGTTGCGCGAGGACTTCGCCGTCAAGCTCCTCTTCGTCACCGGCGAGATGTGCACCCCGGCGCTGGCCCGCAACCTGGAGTCGGTCTGGGGGGCGGACGTCTACAACATCCTGTACGGCTCGCAGGAGGCGTTCGTCATCGCCACCGCCTGCCGCAACAAGCGGATGCACCTCTCCCAGACCAACTACCTGATCGAGGTGGTCGATCCGGAGACCGGCACGTCGTACGGCTCGCGGGGCAGCGGAGAGCTCACCGTCACCATGCTCGTGGACGGGGTGAAGCCGCTGGTCCGCTACCGCACCGGCGACGCGGTGATCGTCGAGGCGTCGGACTGTGCCTGCGAGATGCCCGGCGACCTGGTGCAGATCGTCGGCCGCACCCTGGACCGCATCGAGCTGGGCGGTCGACGTCTCACCGCCGGGCAGATCGAGACGGCGGTCCTGACCGGGGTCACCGGCTCGGGCGGGTACCAGGTGGTGATCGACCACGACCCGAGCGCCGGCGGTGACCGGCTCACGGTCCGGCTGGAGCTGCTCAAGGACCTCACCGACGACCCCGCCGGGGTGGCCGACGGGGTCCGCGAGCGGGCCGCCGCCGCGCTCGGCGTGCCGGTCGAGGTGGAGCTGACCGACGGGTTGGACCCCATCGTCAGCACCGGCGCGTTCGTCAGTTGGAAGGCTGCCCGGATCGTCGACCGGCGGGTCGAGGTGGACCACGAGACCCGGGTGGCGCAGCGGATGGCGGGCAACCGTGGCTACACCACGTGAGGCGGCCACGGACGGGACGGTGCCGGCGCTGCCCGGGCCGCTCGCCGACGCGTACGGGCGGCGGTGGCGCAGCGTGGTGGACCGGTGGGCGAGCCGGCCCGGCAGCACGCTGGCCACCCTCGGCCCGGCCGGGACGTCCAGTCACCTGACCGCGGCGTTCCTCGCCGAGCGGCACGGGCTGCGCATCGAGCTGTCCGACACCTTCGACGCGGTGCTCGCCGCGCTGGTGGAGCGGCGGGTCGACCAGGCGCTCGTGCCGAGCGCCTACCAGGGGCTCACCCGCTTCCACTGGCACCGTGACCTGCGGTTGGACGCCTACTTCGCGCAGGCGACCCCGGAGTACGGCATCGCGGCCCAGCCGGACCGCGACCCGGACCCGGCCGATGGTCGGCTCAGTGTGGCCGCCCTGTGGGAGGTCCGACGGATCTACCACGACCTCGCGCCGCCCGCCCTGCGGGACCGCCAGGTGCGGTGGGTCGACGCCGACTCCACCCAGCACGCCGCCGAGATCCTCGCCCACGGCGGCGCCGACCTCGCGGTGACCAACGCGCCCGGGGTGCACCGCCACGCGTTGCGGTGGGTGGCCCGCCGCCCGGGCGCCGAGATCGTGTGGACCCTGTTCGGCCGCCGTGGAGACCAGACATCGAGAGAACCGGAGTGACAGTCGTGTCCCGACGAACGTTGCTGCACCGCGCCACGGTCCAGGAGGGACTGGGGGTGGCTTCCCGCCCGCACCACAGTGTGCTGCTCGACGGCGAGCGCATCGTCGCGGTGCTGCCCGAGGCGCAGGCCCCGCTGCACGACCCGGACGTGGACGTCCTCGACCTCGACGGTCGGACGGTCATGCCGGGGATGACGCTCGGCCACACCCACATCGCGTACCTGGACGTGCTCGACGGTCGGGAGATGCTGTTCAAGTACAGCATCCCGGAGGTCACCCTCGGCGCCGCCGCCAACGCCGCCGCCATGCTCCGGCTGGGCTACACCGCCTTCGTCGGCGCCGGCTCGGTGTCCGGCATCGACATGGCGCTGCGCCGGGCGATCGACGCCGGAAAGCTGCCCGGCCCGCGGATCACGCCGTGCAGCAGGGACCTGATGGTGTCCGGCCCGCCGGAGCGCCGCAACCCGGGGGTCAAGCAGCGCATCCCGAGCGACCTGATGCGGCTGGCCGACACCCCGGAAGAGCTGATCGAGTACGTCGACACCGAGGTCGCCCAGGGCGCGGAGATCATCAAGGTCTTCTCCACCGGTGACGACACCTTTCCCAACGGCCGGTCCCACGAGCTGCTGTTCACCGCCGAGGAGTTGGTGATCGCGGCCCGGGCCGCGCACGAGCGGGGCGTCCGGATCCGGGCGCACTCGCGGGGCCTGGGCGGCATCCGCAACGCCATCGCCGCCGGCGTCGACGTGATCGACCACGCCACCTACGCCGACGATGCCGCCCTGGAGGCGATCGCCGAGCGGGGCATCTTCGTGGTGCCGAGCCTGCACCAGCCGCACCGCCTGCTCACCGACGGCGTCCGGCACGGCAAGACCCCGGAGTACCTGGAGACCCTGGAGTTCGAGGCCGAGGTCGAGAACACCCTGCGCATCCTGCCGCTGATGGTGCGGATGGGCATCCCGATCGTGGCCGGCGACGACTTCGGGTTCGCCTGGACCCCGCACGGCCGCTACGCCGAGGAGCTGGAGACGTACGTGACGATGGCCGGCATCCCCGCGCCGGTGGTGCTGACCTGGGCCACCGCCAACGGAGCGCGGCTGGCCGGCCGGGGCGACGAGGCGGGCACCGTGCAGCCGGGGCGGCTGGCCGACCTGGTGGTCACCGACGGGGATCCGGCCGAGGACATCACCGTCCTGGGGCGGCCGGAGGCGATCGAGATGGTGCTGCTCGGCGGTCGGGTGGTCGCCGGGGACGCCGCCCGGTACCGCTCCGGGCAGCCGGCGGGGGTGGCGTGATGCGTCGGGGCGTACCCGTCGTCGGGCTGCTCGCGGTCGGCGCCTTCGCCATCGGCACCGACACGTTCGTGGTCGCCGGTGTGCTCCCCGAGGTGGCCCGCAGCCTGCGGGTCAGCGTCGCGTCGGCCGGGTGGGTGAGCGCCGTCTTCGCCCTCGCGTACGCGGTCGCCGCGCCGCTGCTCGGCGCCCTGACCGGCCGGCTGGAACGGCGTACCGTGCTGGTCGTCTCGCTGGTCGGGTTCACGGTGGGCAACGTCGCCTCCGCGCTCGCCCCCGACCTGCCGTTGTTGCTGCTGGCCCGGGTCGTCACGGCGGTCAGCGCCGCGCTCTACATTCCCGCGGCCACCGCGTCGGCGGCCGCCCTGGCCCCGCCGGAGCGGCGTGCCCGGGCCATGGCGGTGGTGCTCGGCGGTCTCTCCGCGGCCACCGTCGCCGGGGTGCCGTTCGGCACCTGGCTCGCTGCCGACCTCCAGTGGCGGGCCACCTTCTGGCTGCTCGCCGCCGTCGGCGCGGCCTGCGCGGTCGCGGTGGCTGTCGGCCTGCCGGCGCTGGCGCTGCCGCCCGGCCCGTCGCTGGCCGCCCGCCTCGCACCGGCCCGCGAGGGGCGCGTCGGCCTGGCGGTGCTCACCACCGCGTTGTTCATGACCGGCGGATACCTCGCGCTGACGTACGTCGGGGCGTTGCTCGCCCCGGCCACCGACGGCGACGGCACGGTGCTCGCGGTGCTGCTGCTGGTCTTCGGCGTGCCGGCGGTCGCCGGGACCGTGCTGGGCGGACGGGCCACCGATCGGTGGGGCGGCGTGCCGGTGCTGCTGGTGTCGGTCGCCGGCCTCGCCCTGGTGCTGGTCACGCTGCCGCTGACCCGGCAGGCGCTGCTACCGGCGGCGCTGGCCATGGCGGCCTGGGGCGTCACCGCGATGGCCACCCAGCCGGCTCAGCAGCACCGGCTCTTCACCGTCGCGCCGACCTCCGGACCGTTGCTGCTCTCGCTCAACTCGTCGGCCACGTTCGTAGGCATCGCGCTCGGCGGTTTCCTCGGCAACCGGCTGCTGCGGCACGGTGGCGAGGACGGCCTGGACCTGCTCGGGCCGGTCGGCGCGGCGCTCTGCGTGTTGGCGTTGGGCACCACGCTGCTCGGCGCGCGGACCCGCGTCGGCCGTGCCGACGGTCAGCCGCCGACCGCCGGATTGGCCACACCGGATCACCCCGGATTGGCCACACCCGGTGGTCGCCCCGCTGCGTACGGTCGGACCGACAATCGGAGCCGAACCCTACGAGGATCACGATGACCCAGCTCAGCGACGGTGTGGACACCCTCACCGTGCGCATCGACGACCGGGTGCTGACCGCAGTGCCGGACTACGTGCTCGGCGTGATCGCCGTACCGGCGGTCGATGTCGCTCCGGCCCCTCCCGCCGTGTCGGCGCTCCTCACCGCCGCCGAGGACGCGCTGCACGCGGCCGACCTGGACAAGGCGGGTGTGGCGGAGCTGCCGGGCATCGCCGCGTGGCGGGAGGCGTACCGGGCGGTGGGGGTGAACCCGAACCGGTTCCCCTGCGCCGCCGAGTCCATCGCGCGGCGGGTCGCCAAGGGCGACCGGCTGCCCCGGATCAACGCCCTGGTCGACCTCTGCAACGCGGTGTCGCTCGGCGCTGCCCTGCCGGTCGCCTCGTGCGCGGTCGACGGCCTCGCCGACCTCGTGGTCCGGCCGGCCGACGGCACCGAAACATATCTGCCGCTCGGCGCTCCGGACGCCCCGGAACAGCCCGAGCCGGGCGAGGTCGTCTACGCCGACGCCGACGGGCGGGCCCACTCGCGGCGCTGGAACTGGCGGCAGGGCCACCTGGTCCGCACCGACCTGGGCCGGCACCGGCTGCTGCTCACCGTCGAGTCGGCCCACCCCGGCGGCCGGGCGGAGGTGGTGGACGCGCTCGGCCGGCTGGCCACCGTCCTCGACGGATTGTCCGACGGCGCCCGGCAGGAGGCGGTGCTCGACGGCACGACGACCAGCGCCGTCCTGCGTACCGGCCCGGTCGGCAGCGCCAGTGGGAGCCGTTCGTGAGCCGCGCGATCCTGGTGATCTACCGACCCGCGGCCGGCCGGTACGCGGCCCAGTTCCGCAGTGTCGTCACCGCCGCCGCCGAGCTGGGTGTGGCCACCGTCGCGTTGCTGCCGACCGGGCAACCGGCCGCCGAAGCCGCCGGGCTGCCCTGCTACTTCGCCGACCTCGACGACTGCGAAGCCGTCCGCGCCACGGTCACCACGATCCTCGCCGCGCACCCGGTGGAGCGCGTCTTCCCGCTCTTCGAGGGCGACGTGCTCACCGCCGCGCGCTGCCGGCGTGACCACGGCATCCCGGGTCTCGACCCGGAGCAGGCGCTGACGTTCCGGGACAAGAACGTCATGCACCGTCGGGCCGTCGAGCTGGGCGTGCCGGTGGCCCGCTCGTGCCGACCCGAGACGATCGGCGCGGTCGCCGAGTTCGCCGCCGAGGTGGGCTGGCCGGTGGTGATCAAGCCGTACGCCGGTTGGGCCTGCGGCGACACCCACCGGGTGGACTCCGCCGAGGACCTGGCCCGGGTGTGGCCGCTGGTCGCCGACGACCGGCACGACTACCGGGTGGAGGAGTACGTCCGGGGCGTCGAATACCACGTCGACTCGCTGCTGCGCGACGGCGAAGTGGTCTTCGACCAGCTGTCCCGTTACACGTACTCGATCCTGGAGTTCCGCGACGAGCCCGGCGGCACGGTCTCCCGCAAGCACGACCTGACCCCGGCGGAGCGGCGCATCGTGGCCGCGAGCGCCACCGTGCTGCGCGGCTTCGGCATGCGGACCGGTGTGGCGCACGTGGAGTTCTTCCTCCGCGACGACGGCGGGCTGGTCTTCGGAGAGGCGGCCGCCCGGGCGGGTGGCGGCTCGATCGTCCCCGCCATCCAGGCCGGGCGGGGGATCAACCTGGCCGGCGAGTGGTGCCGCCTCGAACTGGACCCCGGGCACGTCCCGGCGGCCACCCTCGGCCCGGAGATCGGCACCGAATACCTGTGCTCCGACCGGTACGGGCGGATCACCGCTATCACCACGGCGGACGAGCTGCGCGGGCTCGACTCGGTGCTCGACGCGGACGTGTGGAAGAGCGTGGGTGACGTGCTCGCCGCGCCGACCGCGTCCAACGACGTGCTCGGCTGGTACGTGTGCGAGGGGCGCGACTTCGACGACGTGCGGGCCCGGTTCAAGGTCATTCGGGACGCCTTCGAGGTGGTCACCGAGCCGGTCGGTGACGCGTGAGCTGGCTGGGCCGGTTCCAGGCCCTGCCGCGCCCGCTGCGGATGCTGGTCTACGCCTCCTTCATCAACCGGGCCGGCATGTTCGTCTTCCCGCTGCTCGCCGTCTACCTGGTGCAGAGCCGGCACCTCAGCACCGGCGAGGCGGGTGTGCTGATCTCCGTGGGCAGCACCGGCCTGCTCGCCGGTAGCCTGCTCAGCGGCCCGGTCTGCGGTCGAGCCGGCCGACGCGCGGCGCTGGTGACGAGCCTGCTGCTCAACGCGGTCGGCTACCTTGGTCTCGCAGTGCTCGACGGTCCCACCTGGACGTACGCGGTGCTGCTCTTCGTCGCGCTGGTCGGGATGGGGATGTTCGCCCCGGCGGCGAACACGCTGATCGCCGACCTGACCGCACCCGAGCAGCGGCCGTTCGCGTACACGGTCAGCTACCTCGCCAACAACCTCGGCATGGGCGTCGGCCCGCTGCTCGGCGGGATCGCGGCGGCCTACTCCTACCAGCTGATGTTCGCCGGGAACATCCTGCTCGGGCTGGTCGCGGCGGCCACCATCTGGTTGTTCGTACCGGCGGACACCCGGCGCGTGCCGGTGGCCTCGCCGGCCGCGAGCACCCGGCGGGCCGGGCTGCTGCGGGACCTCGACGTGGCGGTGCTGGTGATCGTCTCGTTCTGTTACGTCGCGCCGCTGATCGGCCTGGAATACACGCTTCCGCTCGCGGTCACCACGGTGCTGCACTCGTCGGTGGCGGTGGTCGGGGCGGTCTACACGATCAACAGCGTGGTCGTGGTCGGCGCCAGTCTGCTGATCGAGAAGCGGATGAAGGCGTACTCGACGCGGACCCTGCTGGTCGTCGCGGGCCTGCTCTGGTCCACCGGGATGGCCGTGCTGGTGTTCGCGTTCTCGCTGCCCGCCGTGCTGCTGTCCACAGTGGTCTGGACCCTGGGGGAGATCATCGCCTCGGTGGTGGTGCCCACCTACATCGCCGACCACGTCGAGGAGCACCGGGTCAGCGGTTTCATGGCCCTGAACGGTTTCGTGCTCAGCTCCGCCCGCCTGGTCGTGCCGATGGGCCTCGGCTTCGTCTGGCAGACCGGTGGGCACCAGCCCGTCCTCCTCCTGCTCCTGCTGACCCCGGTGGTCGGCGTGGTCGCGTTCGCAGTGCTGCGGATGCGACCGGCTGCCCGGTCCGTGTCGTCCCCTGCCGAGCCGGCCACCGCCAGTTCCTGACACCCACCCCTGGAAGAGGCCATGACCGCGACGAAGTTCGTGCTGCCCGAGAGCGACATCCCGACGACCTGGTACAACGTGGTCCCCGACCTGCCCAAGGGGCTACCCCCGATGCTGCACCCCGGCACCCGGGAGCCCATCACCCCGGCCGACCTCGAACCGCTCTTCGCCACCGGCATGGTCGAACAGGAGTTCTCCACCGAACGGGACATCGACATTCCCGGCCCGGTGCTCGACATCTACCGGCAGTGGCGACCCAGCCCGCTGGTCCGGGCCCGTCGCCTGGAGCAGGCCCTCGGCACCCCGGCCCGGATCTACTTCAAGTACGAGGGGGTCAGCCCGGCCGGCAGCCACAAGCCGAACACCGCCGTCCCGCAGGCGTACTACAGCAAGCAGGACGGCGTGCGGCGGCTGACCACGGAGACCGGCGCCGGCCAGTGGGGCAGCTCGCTGTCGATGGCCTGTTCCTACTTCGACCTCGACTGCGAGGTCTTCATGGTGCGGGTCAGCTACGACCAGAAGCCGTACCGGCGGGGCCTGATGGAGACGTTCGGCGCGTCGGTCACCGCGAGCCCGAGCGACCGCACCGGGGCGGGCCGGGCGGCGCTCGCCGCCGACCCGGACTCCAGCGGCAGCCTCGGCCTGGCCATCTCCGAGGCGGTGGAGGCGGCGATGACCAGCGGCGGCGCCGCCAAGTACGCCCTCGGCTCGGTGCTCAACCTGGTGCTGATGCACCAGACGATCATCGGCCAGGAGGCGCTGCTCCAGCTGGCGATGGCCGACGACTACCCGGACATCGTGATCGGCGCGGCCGGTGGCGGGTCCAACTTCGCCGGGCTGGCCCTGCCGTTCCTGCGCCGGCAGTGGGGCGGTGGTCCGGCGGTGCGGTTCGTCGCCGCCGAGCCGGCGTCCTGCCCGTCGCTGACCCAGGGCAGCTACGACTACGACTTCGGCGACACCGCCGGGCTCACCCCGCTGACCAAGATGCACACCCTGGGCCACGACTTCCACCCGCCGGCGATCCACGCCGGTGGGCTGCGCTACCACGGCATGGCGCCGATCGTGAGCGCGCTGCGAGAGATCGACCTGATCGAGGCGCGGGCGGTGCCGCAGACGGCCTGCTTCGAGGCGGGTGTGCTGTTCGCCCGCAGCGAGGGCATCGTGCCGGCCCCCGAGTCCACCCACGCGGTGCGGGTGGCGGTGGACGAGGCGATCCAGTGCCGGGAGACGGGGGAGTCGAAGGCGATCGTCTTCTCCCTGTCCGGGCACGGTCACTTCGACATGCAGGCCTACATCGACTACTTCGCCGGGAAGCTGACGGACTGACCTCGCAGGGGCTGGGCGCGGTGCGGCGCCCACCCCCTGCGACGAGCACCGGGGGTGACAGTGCACAGCGAAGCAGGGACCATCCTCGCCATCAACGGCTCGGAACGGGTCGGGGGCAACACCGACCACGCCATCGCGTACGCGGGGCGGCTCATCGCCGAGCGGGGCGCCGTCCTGCGCACCATCCAGTTACGTGAGCACCGGATCTCGCCGTGCAGCCCGTGCGGCGACTGCAACAGCCGCACAGTGCCCTGCCAGGTGGACGACGACGTCCCCGCTCTGGTGGAGCAGATGACACGTGCCGACGGGCTGATCTACGCGGCCCCGGTGCACGGCTTCGGCCTGGCCCACCTCATGCAGGTCTTCATCGAGCGCGCGGGCGTCGGCTACCTGCGTTTCACCCGCCCGTTGGCGGACAAGGTGGGCGGCACCATCGTCACTGGGCGACGGTACAGCGACTCCTCCGTGCACAACCAGATCGTCAACAACCTGCTGCTCAACCGGATGATCCTGGTGGGCAGCGGGTTCCCCGTCCTGCTGCGCAACACCACCGGCACTCCCGGCCTGCACGACGCCGAGGGTGTCGACGCGCTGGAGCGGATGGTGCACCGGATGCTCGACATGGTGCAACTGCTCAAGCAGCACCAGCGGGTCGACGGCGATCCGGTCCTTCCGCGGCGGGACCGCAACGAACGCGTGCCGCGGCCCCGCCGCAACGATTCCGCCCCGACCAGAGGAGATATCGAGAATGTCCACTGAGCAGGTCGCCGCACCGGTCGGCATCGACTTCCCGGCCACCGAGTGGGAGAGGTGGGACAAGCCGGGTGCCGAGGGACGCGTCAAGATCTCGTACGTCGGGGGGCAGCGGCTGCGCCTGCTGGAGTTGCCGCCCGGCTTCGACGAGCACCACTGGTGCCTGCGCGGTCACACCGGCTACGTCCTGCAGGGCGAGTTCACCATCCACTTCCGGGACCGGTCGGTGCCGTGCCGCCCCGGCATGGGGTTCGTGATCCCCGACGACGAGGAGCACCGGTCCCAGGGCAGCGACGCCGCGCCCACCGTCGTCTTCGTGGTCGACCAGGTTCCCCAGCCATGACCGACCAGCACTGGTTCGCGGCACCGGCCGGCTCCCCGCCGGCCGGTGCCGCCGACGGCCCGACCCGGATCACCGAGCTGCGGGGCGTCATCGACCATCTCGACCAGCGGATCATCGCCCTGCTGGCCGAGCGTACCCGGGTGGTGCGGGAGCTGACCGCGCACAAGACGGACGAGGCGACCGTCCGGTCACCCGACCGGGTGCGGCAGGTGCTCGACCGGGTGTCCGACCTGGCCGTCGGCAACGGTATGCCGCCGGAGGTGGCGGTCGGCACCTACCGTGCCCTCATCGACGAGCTGACCCGGATGCAACTCGACATGCTGGCGGCCCGCCGCGCCGCCGCGTCGGCGGGGGAGGAACGGTGAGCCGAACACCGGTCGACCTGCGGCACGCCCTGGCCACCCTCGATCCGCTCCCCGGTGAGCTGGTCCGTGTCGCCACCGAACTACCGGCCCGGTACGGCGTCTCCGCGCACTACGCCCGCTGGGCGGGTGCGCCCGCCGCCCCGCCCACCGGCGCCGGCCCGGCGGTGCTCTTCGACCGGGTACGCCCCGACCACGGTCCGACCCGAGCGGTGCTGATGGGCCTGTACGGCACCCGTCGGCGCGCGGCCGGGCTGCTCGGCTGCACACCGGCCGCGCTGCCGCACCGGCTGCTCGACGCGGTGGCCGCACCCCGCCCGCCGGTGCCCGCGCACGACCCGTCCCGATGGCCGCGCGAGACGCTGCCGGTGGACCTGACCGCGCTGCCGGTGCCGGTGCTCACCGACGAGGACGCCGGGCCCTACCTGACCCTCGGCGCGGTGCTCGCCACCGACCCGGACACCGGGGTCCGCAACCTGTCCGTGCACCGGATGTGCGTCCAGGGTCCGGATTCGCTGACCATCTGGATGGTGCCCGGCCGGGACCTGGAGCTCGCGTACCAGGCCGCGTTGCGGCGGGGGAGTCCGTTGCCGGTGGCCGTCCACCTCGGCCTGTGCCCGGCGGTGCTGCTCTCCTCCTGCTGCCCGACGTCACTCGTCCCACCCGACCTCGACGAGCTGGCGGTGGCCGGCGCTCTCGCCGGGCAACCGGTGGAGTTGCTGCAGTGCCGCACGGTGGACACCGAGTTCATCGCGCACGCCGAGTACGTCATCGAGGGCGAGTTGCTGCCCGACCGGGCGCCGGAGAGCCGACACGGCACTGTCGCCACCCCGGAGTTCCTCGGCTACCAGGGCCGGGCGCATCCCGCGCTGCCGTTGATCCGGGTCACCGCGATCACCGCCCGGGAGAGCCCGATCCTGCAGGCCGTGTCCGGGCCGGGGCACGAGCAGTCGGTGCTGCTCGGCTTCGGGATGGAGGCCGCGGTGCTGGACGTGCTGCGCCGCAGGGGCACGCCGGCGCTGGCCGCGCACTGCCACACGGCGGGTGGCGGTCAGCTGATGGTGGTGTTGCAGTGGCCGGCGAAGCGCGGCCCGGAGGACGACGTCGCGGTACGCGTCGCCGCCGAGGCGGTGCTGGAGCAGTTCCGGATGGCCAAGCTGGTGCTGTGCGTGGACGACGACGTCGACATCGAGTCCGACCAGGACCTGTGGTGGGCGATGGTCACCCGTTTCCAGGCCGATCAGGACCTGCGCGTGTTGCCGGACCGGGAGGGATTCCCCCTCGACCCGAGCCAGCACACCGGCTACTCGCCGTCGCTGTCGGCCGACGGGCGCACGGCGAAGGCGGTCTTCGACTGCACCGTCCCGTACGCCCAGCGGGCCCGGTTCATCCGGCCCCGTTTCACCGAGCCGTCGATTCCCGCACCGCGGCGGCCAGCAGCGCCACGCCCTCGGTGATCCGTGCGGTGGGCAGCGCCGCGTACCCGATCAGGAAGGTCGGTTCGGCCGGTGGTCGGGTGACGAAGTAGCCCGAGGCCGGGTAGATCCGGACGTTGCGCGCGGCGGCGGCGCGCACGATCGCCGCCTCGTCGGCGTCGGGCGCGCCGCCCAGGGTCACCAGCACGTGCAGCCCGGCGGCCGTGCCGGAGATGCGCACACCCGCGCCGAAGTGTTCGTAGAGCGCCTCCAGCAGCCGGGCGCGTCGCTGCCGGTAGAGGCGGTCCATCCGGCCGATGTGCCGGGCGTACGCCCCGGAGGAGATGAACTCGGCCAGTGCCTCCTGGGTCAGCGTCGGGGTCAGCCGGTCGGTGATCCACTTGACGCCGAGGAACGGTCGGACGAGGTGCGGTGGCAGCACCGCGTACCCGATGCGCAGCGACGGGAAGAGGGTCTTGCTGAAGCTGCCGACGTAGACCACGTCCGCGTCCTGCGGGTCGGCGGCCAGCGACGGAAGTCGCTCCTCGGCGAACGTGAACTCGTTGTGGTAGTCGTCCTCCAGCACCGTGGCGGAGTGTTCGCGGGCCCAGCGCAGCAGCGCTCGTCGCCGCCGCTCGGACATGATGAAACCGGTCGGGAACTGGTGCGACGGGGTCACGTAGATCAGGCGTACCCGGGACGGGTCGTGGCCGTGTGCGCGGACCTGGCTGTCGATCTCGTCGACCCGCAGGCCCTCCTCGTCGACTCCGACCGGCACCACGGCGGCCCGCGAGTAGCCGAAGATCTGCCGCAGCACGGTGTGGCTCGGGTCCTCGATGACCACCACGTCGTCCGGGCCGACGAGCAGCCGGACCAGGATGTCCATGGCCTGGGTGGCACCGCTGGTCACCACCGTGTGTTCGCGGTTGGCGTCGAGGGCGCGGCTGCGTCGTAGCAGGGCGCTGATCTGGGTACGCAACGATGAGGCGCCCTCGGCCGGGCCGTAGCCCAGCGCCACCGCGTCGGCCTGACTGACCGCCTCGGCGAGCGACTGCCGCCACCGGGTCACCGGGAAGCTGGCCAGCGCCGGGGTGCCGTGCCGGAAGTCGTACGCGCCGTCGGGCCGGTGCATCGGTGCGGGTTCCCAGGGTTTCCACAGCGGGCTGCCGGCGTCGGTGGGCAGCGGAGGCTCGGGCCACAGGGGCGGGCGGGCGGCGCGTTGGGCCGGTGGTGGGGTGTCGGTCAGCGCGCCGCTGACCCGGGTGCCGGATCCCCGCCGTGAGGTGAGCACCCCGTTGGCCCGTAGCAGCTCGTACGCCCGGGTCACCACGGTCCGGGAGACCCGGAGCTGGTGGGCCAGCTCACGGCTCGGCGGCACCGGGTCGCCGGGGCGCAGCCGACCGGTGCGCACGGACCCGCTGATCTGGTCGCAGAGCTGTTGTTGCAACGGAACCGAACTGTCGCGGTCCAGTGCGACGAGAAGCTGGGACGAACTCACCTGCGCACCCACCCCCCAGGATCGACGCTGGTTCCGAGTCTAGTCGCGACCCGGTGCACGCCTGCCGATCCCCGTTACGCGTACGCGAGGAGGAAGTCGACGGTGCCGGTGCCGCCGGGCTGGCCGGGTGGGACGGGCAGACCGGGTTCACTGTTCAGGACGTAGAACCCGCCGCTGCCGACCAGGCGGGGTGTCACGGCGAGGATCTGCGCCGCCATCGTCGCCCCGGTGGGGAGCACCACGTTGTCGAGCAGGAGCCGGAAGAGGTTCTCGTTCAGGTTCGCGACGTGCAGGACCCGGTACGAGCGGGGTGCGGGCTGGCCCGTGCTGGTCAGGCCCCAGACGGGTACGACCTGGTTGCGCCAGCGCGCCGGATTGTTGGTGATCGTGCTGTCGTGGTTGTTCAGTTGCGTCTGGATGCCCGAGTGGATGCCGGCCAGGTGGATGTGCAGCTGGTCCTGCATCCGGATCGTCGGGTCGGCCGAGTTGATGCCCAGCCCGATGTGGGGGTAGACGACGTGGGCGGGTTGTCCGGGCTGGGCGTTGTTCCACGCTTCCAACCAGTAGTTCGGTGCGTTGGTGGTCGTGATGAACGGGCACTCGATGCCGCTGATCCGGCAACTGGGGACGAGGAGGAAGTCGTGGTTCGACCCCGACCCCCCGTTGAGGACCACGTAGGTGGGTGTCGTCCGCAGGCACTGCGGGAACGGTGGGCCGGTCCTGGTGCCCTCGCAGACCTGCACCCGGTCCCACAGGTCGTACCGGCCGCCGGTGTCGGCGGGGTAGCCGCACAGCTGGGAGGGCGTGGGGCAGGCGGCGGCGCCGGGGCCGCCGGGTTCCGGTGGGGGCGGCGCGGGGGTCTGACCTCCGTCGGCGTGCCCGCCGTCGGCCAGTGCCCGGTCGGCGCCCATCAGGCCCAGGAGTCCGGTCGCGCCGGCGGTCCCGGAGAGCCGGACGAACTGTCGTCTGGGTATCGCGCCCACCGTGGCCTCCGTGATCGCCCTCCAGGAACGAGTCGACATTAGGGCGAACCGACCAGACGGCGCGGCGGCCGGAGACCGCGTCCCCTGAACGTGTCCGCCGCTGGATCGATGCTCGGTCGAGGGCCCGGCCGGCCGGGCCCTCGCGCTCAATGGTCGCGGCAGCCGAGCTGGTCGCCGATCTCGTTCGGGATGCCGAACGGGCTGCACTCGATCGCGCTGCCCTCGCCCAGCTTCCTCCATCTGCCGTCGTCGTACTCGAAGACCAGTACGCCGTCGCCCTGCATGCTCGGGTCGACGGCGCGCACACCGGCCGTCGCCCACCGACGCGCGCAGTTGATCTGGTCGGGGTCGATCCGGTGGGTGTCGCCGAGCCCCGACACCCGCTGAAGGGTGGCCGCGCTGACCGGGCAGGCGGCAGGGGTGGCGTCGGGTGTCGCCGGTGCCGTGCGGGTCGGTGAGGTGTCCGGGGAGGCGGACGTGGCGCTGGGTGCGGGCGACGTGGTGCCGGCCCCGGCCTCGGGCGCGGTCGAGGGGGTCGTGCAGGCCGCGAGGCCCGCCAGTACGGCGACGGGCACGAGGGCGCGTAGCGGTGTCGAGATCATCGGATCCTCCGGTCCAATCTGGAAGTGTTTCCCGCTAGACGCCTGTCGACCCGTCGAGGTTGCGGCCGGCGGGGATGCCGGGGGAATCCGACCGACGGGCGGTACATCCGATGTATGGCCACCTACCTGGTCGGTCGACGATGGCCGGTTGGTGATCTGTCATTGCCGGGAAGTGCCCGGTCGATGCCATCTGCTGGACGGCGGCGCTCCGCGGGACGGGTCAGAGGGCGCATTCCCATCATCTATCGACCATTGCCGATTCGGTTGCGTCGGAGTAACCTTCGCGAAACACATCAGATGTCTGGCTGTCTCCGGGGCTGATCTCGGCCGGTCACTCCGGTCCCTGGTCGATGCCAGCGAGCGGATCCCGACGACGGCTCTCATGGTTGTCCCGCTTCGGGTGGCCGGATCGGTCACCGTTTGGAGGATCGATGTCCGACCTGACTCGACGGCAGGCCATCAAGATCGGCGCGGCCGGTGCGGGCGGCGCTCTCCTGCCGCTGCCCTGGACCGCCGCGGCCCGCGCGGACGCGGTGGCGCCGCCGCAGGTGCTGGCCGCCGGGGACCTCGCCCTCTGGTACGACGAGGGAGCCGGCACCGACTGGCTCCGGGCGCTGCCGATCGGCAACGGCCGGCTCGGCGCCATGGTCTTCGGCAACGTCGACACGGAACGGCTCCAACTCAACGAGGACACCGTCTGGGCCGGCGGCCCGCACGACCCCAGCAACCCCCGGGGCGCGGGAGCGCTGGGGGAGATCCGCCGCCTGGTCAACGCCAACCAGTGGACCCAGGCCCAGGATCTGATCAACCAGACCATGATGGGCAACCCCGGCGGGCAGTTGGCCTACCAGACCGTCGGCAACCTGCGGCTCGCCTTCGGGTCGGCCAGCGGGGCGTCGCAGTACGACCGCACGTTGGACCTCACCACCGCCACCGTCACGACGTCGTACGTGCTCAACGGCGTCCGTCACCAGCGGGAGGTGTTCGCCAGCGCGCCGGACCAGGTCATCGCAATGCGACTCACCGCCGACCGGAACAACTCGATCAGCTTCACCGCCACCTTCGACAGCCCGCAGCGCACGTCGGTGTCCAGCCCGGACGGCGCCACGATCGGCCTGGACGGCGTCTCCGGGAACCAGGAGGGCGTCAACGGTCAGGTCCGCTTCCTCGCCCTGGCCAACGCCACCGTCACCGGCGGCAGCGTGTCCAGCTCCGGCGGCACCCTACGGGTCACCAACGCCACGAGCGTGGTCCTGCTGATCTCCATTGGCACCAGCTACGTCAACTACCGCAACGTCGGCGGCGACTACGGAGGCATCGCCCGGCAGCGCCTCAGTGCCGCCCGGGCCAACAGCTTCGACACGCTGCGCAGCAGGCACGTGGCCGACTACCAGGCGCTCTTCAACCGGGTCACGCTGGACCTGGGCCGCACCTCGGCCGCGAACCAGACGACCGACGTGCGCATCGCCCAGCACAACAGCGTCAACGACCCGCAGTTCTCCGCGCTGTTGTTCCAGTTCGGCCGGTACCTGCTGATCTCGTCCTCGCGCCCCGGCACGCAGCCGGCCAACCTGCAGGGCATCTGGAACGACTCGCTGACCCCGTCGTGGGACTCGAAGTACACGATCAACGCGAACCTGCCGATGAACTACTGGCCGGCCAACACGACGAATCTGGCCGAGTGTCACAACCCGGTGTTCGACATGGTCCGGGAGCTCTCGGTCGCCGGTGCGCGTACCGCCCAGGTGCAGTACAACGCGGGTGGCTGGGTCACCCACCACAACACCGACGCGTGGCGGGCCACGGCCGTGGTGGACGGCGCGTTCTGGGGGATGTGGCAGACCGGCGGCGCGTGGCTGTCGGTGTTGATCTGGGACCACTACCTGTTCAACGGCGACATCGAGTTCCTGCGGACGAACTATCCGGCCATGAAGGGCGCCGCGCAGTTCTTCCTGGACACCCTGGTGACCGAGCCGACCCTCGGCTACCTGGTGACCAACCCGTCGAACTCGCCGGAACTCAGCCACCACGCGAACGCCAGCGTGTGCGCCGGCCCCACCATGGACAACCAGATCCTGCGGGACCTCTTCGACGGCGTCGCCCGTGCGAGCGAGGTCCTCAACGTGGACAGCACCTTCCGGGCGCAGGTCCGGGCCACCCGCGACCGGCTCCCTCCGATGAAGGTCGGCTCGCGCGGCAACATCATGGAGTGGCTCTACGACTGGGTGGAGACCGAGCCCAACCACCGGCACATCTCCCACCTGTACGGGTTGGCTCCCAGCAACCAGATCACCAAGCGCGGCACCCCGCAGCTGTTCGAGGCGGCCCGCCGGACCCTGGCGCTGCGCGGCGACGACGGGACCGGCTGGTCGCTGGCCTGGAAAATCAACTTCTGGGCACGGATGGAGGAGGGCAAGCGGGCCCATGACCTCATCCGCTACCTCGCCACCACCGCCCGGCTCGCGCCGAACATGTTCGACCTGCACCCGCCCTTCCAGATCGACGGCAACTTCGGCGCCACTGCGGGCATCGCCGAGATGCTGCTGCAGAGCCACGCCGGCGAGTTGCACATCCTGCCCGCGCTGCCGCCGGCCTGGCCGGCCGGGAAGGTGACCGGCCTGCGCGGTCGCGGCGGGCACACGGTCAGCATCACCTGGAGCAACGGTCAGGCCACCGAGGTGCTCGTCCGCCCGGACCGCGCCGGCACGGTCCGCCTGCGCGCCCGGATCCTCACCGGCACCGTCACCGTTGTCGACACCGCCGACGGTTCGGCGCCCCGGGTCACCCGGATCGAGTCCGACCTGGTCGAGGTCACCGTCCAGGCCGGGCGCACCTACCGGGTCACCAGCACGGGCGTCGCCACCCCGACGCTGGAGCAGAGCTTCACCAACGCCGGCATCACCAACGACAACAACACCAACGTCGGCAACTTCGACGGCGGCGGGGCAAGCCTGTCCGCGCAGGCACTGGCCTCGGCCGGCGCCAGCCCGGGCGCCACGATCAGCCGCAACGGGGTGAGCTTCCGCTGGCCCAACGTGAGCCCCGGCACCGCCGACAACGCCGTCGCCTCCGGCCAGAGCATCGGCATCAGCGGCACCGGCAGCACGCTCGGCTTCCTGCTGACCGGCACCTACGGTGCGGTGTCCGGGACCGGCACCGTCGTGTACGGCGACGGCACCCGTCAGACGTTCACGCTGAGCTCGCCCGACTGGTACGGAGGGCCCCACTCCGGGGGAACCGCCGCCGTCGTGTCCGCGTACCAGAACCGTCCCAACAACGGCCGTCAGAACACCGCCGCCTGCATCTACTACGTGGGTGTGGCGTTGCAGAGCAAGGCGGTGGCCTCGGTCGTGTTGCCGAACATCAGCGCCCGTCCGGCGGCCAACGTGCCGACCATGCACATCTTCGCCATCGCGATCGGGGGATGACGGCAACGATTCCTGCTTGGGGGAGCACGACCGGGCCCGTCCCACCTGGGGACGGGCCCGGTCGCGTTCGGCGTTCGGCGGTGACCGTCGGTCACCTTCCTCGGGTCGGATTCGGTGTTGAGCGGTATACCTCAGAGGTATGAATATGACTCTGAGGTATACCGCTCACCAGCACATCGACGTGCCGGGCCAGCCGAAGCGCACCCTGTGGGCTTACTCGGCCTGTTCGTCTAGCTGATGCGCTCCCCGTGGCTCTCGATCCGGAAGTGGTCGACGGCGACGTCGAGGTCGGTGGAGGCGCCGGCCCGGTTGAAGGCCAGCACCCCGGCCTTCGTCGGCTCGGCGTTCAGCGTCTGGGAGCCGATGTAGCGGTAGACGCCTCCGTCGGTGGAGTAGTAGGCCCGGTACCGGTCCCCGGTCTTGGCCAGCCGCAGCCAGATGGCCCCGTCGGCCCCGACGATGCGCTGGGCGTCCGCCCCGGTGATCTCCACCGTGGATGTGACCCCGTTCTGTTCGCGCAGGAAGACGATCCGGGCCTTGTGGACCGGTGCGTTGGCGTTGGCCATCTCCCAGGCGAGCTTGACGTAGTTGTCGTCGTTCGCGTACGCGAGGACACCGCCCTGCTCGTTGTTGGCGGCGAGTGGCCGGGAGAAGACGATCCGGGAGTCGGCCGTCCAGTCTCCGTCGACGTCCTGGAGCGCCAGGTTCCGCGCGGTGTTGGCGGTGCCCTGCAGGTCACCCTGCTGGGCGGTGATGACCAGCGACCCGTCGGCCAGACGCCACCGGCTGTCGTCCGGTCGGACCCACTGCCACTGCGGGCCGAGCGAGGCCGAGTCGAACTCGTCGCTGCCGGTGAGGGTGGTGTTCAGGTCCACCACGTAGACCGACGACGCGCCGCCGTTGGTGACGGTCACCCGGGCCTGCCCGGTGGCGCTGTCAGCCTGCGCGACCGCGACCGAGGCGGCGGGGTCGGCGGCATCCGCCGCGACGGTCGGCACGGTCGTCGTGCCGGCCGGCGTGAGGACGTTGTAGTGCCGCACCGTCGGGGAGAAGGACGCCAGGGGCTCGTCGTCGACGCGCAGGCTCGCGAGCGTCGTGTCGGGCACCAGGTTGAAGACGTAGTTCTTCACCAGCGGCCCGAAGAAGCCCTTGGTGGTGACCTTGACGACCGCCTGACCGGGTACGCCGGTCGCCTGCGAGACGATCTCGTAGCGGGCCTTCCGGTCGGCGGTCCGCACCTTCGTGATGGTCGGCGACGCCCCGGCCGGCACCGGGATGGTGTACGCGTTGTCCGACAGGTTGAAGCCGCCGAACTCCTTTCCACCCACCACGATCGTCGCGGACAGCGGCGCGTCGTCCACCGGGATGTCCCGTCCGCTGAACTCCTTCCAGTAGTTCACCGACGTGTCCCGCCAGTCGGCGGCGTCCGCCTCGTGGACGGCCAGCTTGGCGCGTACCTCCGCGAACCGGCGTGCGTCGATGTCGGGCTGGAGCGTCTCCCAGGTCTCCCGCATCCAGGTCACGTACTGCACACCCATCTGGTAGCGGTAGACCAGCTCGTCCCAGAACGTCCGGCCGCTGTCCATCCGGTGACCCCAGGGCACGTGGTGGAACCACATGAGCAGGTTCTCCGGGACCGAGTCGATGTTGCCGTAGCGTTGCTGCAACCGGGGGAAGTACTGGGCGGCCAGGTTGCTGCCGGTGGGGGAGCGGTCGAAGCCCAGCCCGACGCTGTCGGCCTTGTTGTAGTAGATCGGGCTCCAGTCGTCGCGGCCCGCCCAGTCGGCGGGGTCGGGGCGGTAGTGGGCGCCCTCGGCGAACTGGTGGCCGATGCCCAGCGGCGTCTGGTAGCTGACCAGCGACTCCCAGGAACCCATCATCATCGCCCGGATGGTGTCGATGACCCGCCGGTCGTTGCTCCAGGTCATCCGGACCCAGTCCGTGGCGATGTCCGCCGAGTCGAGCGTCCAGTCCCACGCCTGCCGGCCGAAGGCGAAGAGGTTCGCCTGGGAGAAGTGGTGGCCGGTCAGGTTGTCGGCGTTGCCGAGGTTGGCGACCCCGACGATGGCGGTGTCCGAGTGATGCTGGGCGGTCCCGTCGACGATGTCGCCGACCAGGCGCTCGCGCAGCAGCTTCCCGTTGGCGTCGGTGGCGTACGTGTCGGTCTTGAGGATCTCCTCGTACATCGGACCGAGGTAGGCCAGCATCCAGTTCTGGCCCGTGTACTCCTGCGTGATCTGGAGTTCCAGGGCCTGGTTGGTGTTCTCCATCCGGCCGAACATCGGGTGGATCGGCTCCCGGGCCTGGAAGTCCAGCGGCCCGTTCTTGGTCTGGAGGAACACGTTGTCGGCGAAGCGCCCCCGGCTGCCGTCCGGCTGGACCTCGTCGTCGATCGGCCCGAACTCCAGGTAGGCCCGCTTGAGTCGGTCGTTGTCGACCTCGGCGTTGTAGACGAACGTCCGCCAGTGCACCGTCATCCCGAGCGGCGCCACCGCGGCGGCGATGGCGTTGGCGCCGTCACCGTGGTCGTACCCGAAATCCTGCGGCCCCGGCTGGCCCTCCGAGTTGGCCTTGACGGTGAGGCCCATGAAGTCCGGGATGGCGGCCTGGATCTGCCGGGCCCGTCGGTTCCACCAGCCCCGGAAGTCGGTGCCGTAGGGGTCCAGTTGACTGTTGGTGAGCGTGTCCGGCGCGAAGCGGCTGTCGGTGGGCGCGGTGTAGCGGATCGACAGGCCCAGCTTGACGCCGTACGGACGCAGCGCGTCGGCGAGGGCCGCCTCCTGCGCGATCCGGGCACTGGTCAGGTACGCGTTGTCGGCGTTGACGTTGTTGATGGTGATCCCGTTGATGCCCAGCGACGCCAACGCGCGGGCCATGACGACGTAGCGGTCCAGGATGACGGGCAGGTTCCGGCCGGCGCTGGCCCCGGTCGCCGCGAAGTTGAAGATCGCCCCGCTCTCCCCGTTCAGTCCGCCCAGCCCGGAGGCGTTGTTGCCGGCGTAGAGGCGCTCGGTCTCCCAGTTGTTCAGCAGCCGATGTTTGATCTTCGGTGACTCGGCGACGCGGAGATGGTCGATGGGCTTCTGCGTCTGCAGCAGCCGCAGGAAGGCGTACGTGCCGTACAGCGCGCCGAGGTCGGTGTTGCCGGCGATGACGGTGAACCTCGCCTTCCCGCTCGTCACCGAACGGACGAGATAACCCTCGTCGCCGACCGTGGCCAGGTCCCGCGTCGGGACGGAACGGCTCACCAACGGCGAACTCGTCGGCGTGCCGACGACCACCGCACCGTCCGGTACGCGGTGACCGTCGACAGTCGTCACGGGAGTGGGTTGGCCGAGCAGCCCACCCAGCCCGCGTACCAACTCGTCCCGGGCCGCGCCGAGCGTGGTCTCGGCCAACTTCTCGGCGGACCCGGGGGCCATGGCGAGGTCCGGCGTGTGCCGGTGGACCTTCGTGGCGTCGGCGTTCTCGACCACGATCCCGGTGACCGTGCGGCGGTAGTCGCGCAGCAGCTTCGGGTCGCTGACCGGCACGTACCGCAGCCACAGGTCGGAGCCGCTGTAGTCGTCGGGTGACGGGGCCGCGGCAACGGGTGTCGTGGCGACCGTCAGGGTGGCCGCGACCGTGGCGAGCACCGTTCCCAGCACGATGAGGGTTCGCCGTAGCCTGGGCGTCGAGCCTCGGATCATCGCCATCTCCTCGTTCGTCCACTCGGGATGCCGTGCGGCCCGGCGTGCGAGCACGACGACGTCGACAGATTGCTACATGTCGATGCTGTGCGGTGCGACAGCGCCTCGGCAACGAGTTGTCGTTTCTTGTCGCGGCCCGCAGCCTCGGGGCGATCGGGTCGACCGAGCGACACCTCGGGGAGCCAGGGCCGCCACGTTCGAATCGAGTAGCGTCGCCGGCTTCTCCCGTGAAACGGTCGCCGCGTGATTCAACCGACTCTGCGTACCGCCCGTCTGCTGATGGTTCCCCTCGCCGATCGGCACGTCGAACTGGAGGTCGAGCTCGACTCCGACCCGGAGGTGCTTCGCTACCTCACCGGGCGGGCGCGAACCAGGGACGAGGTGGCCGCGTCTCACGCGCGGAGGTTGGCACTGTCCACCACGGTGGACGGCCTGGGTTACTGGATGGCGTTCGGGTCCGATGGCGGTGCGCGCGGCACGGTGGCCCCGGAGCACGAGGACGAGGGCGACTTCATCGGGCTCATGATGCTTCCGCCGGCACACGGCCCCGACCAGCCTGACGATCCCACCGTCGCGGAGTTGGGCTACCGGCTTGCCCGCCACTGCTGGCGGAGAGGTCTGGCCAGCGAGGCATCCGAGGCCCTGCTACGGCATGCCTTCGACACGGTCGGGCAGAGCCGGGTGATCGCGCAGACCATGACGGTGAACGTCGGTTCTCAGGGCGTGATGAAGGCCGTCGGCATGCGATATGTGCGCACGTACTTTCCTTCCTGGGACGACCCGATACCAGGCACGGAATCCGGCGAGGTGGAGTACGAGATGACCCGTGAGATGTGGGAGGCACGTCGCGACGCGTACTGAGCCGACTGGCCAGCCCTCACCTGTGGCTCGACTGCGATCAGTGGCTCGCGGAGCGGCGTACGGCCCGTGACGACCGACGTGAGCCCCACCGGCTCAGCGGCAGATGTGCGCACGGACCTCTGCGACCGCGTCGGCAAGGACGTCCACTCCCTCTGTGATGGCGCGTTCGGAGAGGTTGGCGTAACCAAAGATCAACCCGCCAGGTTCGGCGGGGCTCAGTCGGTACCGGGAGACGCCCTGCACGGCCAGTCCGTGCCGGGCGGCCGCGGCCACGACAGCGGCCTCGTCGAGGTCGCGTGGAAGCCAGGTCACGACGTGTTGGCCCGCCGCGACACCGACCGGTTTCAGGTCGGGCAGGCGGGTGCGCAGTGCGGCCAGGAGCGCGTCGCGGCGGCGACGGTAGACCGGGCGCATGCGTCGAAGATGTCGGTCGACCTCGCCGCGGGTGAGGAAGTCGGCGAAGGTCAGTTGGTCGATGACGGGAGAGCCGCGGTCGGCCAGTACCTTGGCCGCCGCGATGTCGTCGACCAGGTGTGCCGGCGCCAGCAGCCAGCCCAGGCGCAGCCCTGGCGCCAGGGTCTTGCTCGCTGTGCCGCAGTACACGACGGTGTCAGGGGCCAGCCCCTGCATGGCGCCGATGGGCGAACGGTCGTAGCGGTACTCCGCGTCGTAGTCGTCCTCGATCACCACGGCGCCCCGACGCTGGGCCCAGTCGATCACGTGGGCCCGCGCGGAGGCCGACAGAACCCCTCCGGTGGGCCACTGGTGCGAGGGCGTCAGCACGACGGCGTCCGCATCGGCCTGTTCGAGTGCCTCGACGAGAATGCCGTCGGGCCCGACCGGGATGCCGATCACGTCCAGGCCGGCGGCGGCCGCGACGAGGCGGGCGTCGTCGTCCGGGGACGGGTCCTCGACGGCCAACCGCCGCGCGCCGCGCGCCGC
This sequence comes from Micromonospora chokoriensis, assembly GCF_900091505.1. Classification (NCBI taxonomy): domain Bacteria; kingdom Bacillati; phylum Actinomycetota; class Actinomycetes; order Micromonosporales; family Micromonosporaceae; genus Micromonospora; species Micromonospora chokoriensis. The sequence continues at coordinate 5,275,119 of NZ_LT607409.1, read as the reverse complement.
GAGTACCTGGATCAGCAGCGCGATGCCCTGGCCGTAGCCGTTGCAGATCACGACGTTCTCCGGGCGGGCCGACGTGCCGCGGACACGGTTGAGATAGTCGGTCAGGGCTGCGTGCAGTTCGGGCACGCCACGCCCGTCGAGGTAGGCGAAGTGTTCGTTGGGCGCGGTGGTGAGGACCGCGCGCGCCGAACGCAGCCAGGCGGCCCGGGGGAACGACGACACGTCCGTTCGGCCGTACCCGAAGTCGATCCCGGCCGCCGGCCGATCCTCGGCGCGGCGATCCACCGGCGTCGGAACCGGCCCGGCCGCAACCCGGGTGTAGCCGCCCGCCTGACTGGTGAGGTAGCCCTCGGCGACGAGTTGCTGGTACGCCTCGACCACGACCCCGCGTGACACTCCAAGGTCGGCGGCGATGGTGCGGGTGGGTGGCAGGGACGTCCCGAGACGCAACCGGCCAGCCCGGATGCCACCCCGGATCGAGGCGGCGATCTGTCGGTGCAGCGGGTCGGCTGCGGACCTGTCGACAACAATGAGCAGGTCCTCGGCCGTACTTGAATTGGTCCTGATGCGGCCCATGCAATCGGACCTTACAAGGTGTACCGATTTCGGCCAGGCTCAGACCTATGACGACGACAGCGACGAGCCTCCGCCTCGCCGGCCGCCTCCTCACCCCGAACGACCCGGGTTACGACGCCGCGCGCGCCGTCTGGAATGCCATGATCGACCGCCGCCCGCAAATGATCGTGCGGGCCGCGAGCGTCACCGACGTCGTGACAGCGGTACGCCTGGCCCAGGAACTCGACCTGGAGATCGGGGTGCGCTGCGGCGGGCACAACGTGGCCGGCCTCGCTGTCCCCCCGAACGGTCTGATGATCGACCTGACCGCGTTGAACGCCGTTCGGGTCGACCCGATCCGGAGGCGAGCCAGGGTCCAGGGCGGCGCGCTGCTGGGCGCACTCGACCGGGCGTCACAGCCATACGGCCTCGCCACGACCGCGGGCAACGTCTCGCACACCGGGGTCGGCGGCCTGACCCTCGGTGGCGGCATGGGCTGGCTCGCCCGCCAACACGGTTTGGCCTGCGACAACGTCGTCTCCTACACGATGGTCACGGCCGACGGGGAAGTGGTGACCGCGACCCGAACCGAGAACCCCGACCTCTATTGGGGCCTGCGCGGCGGGGGCGGCAACTTCGGCATCGTCACCGACTTCGAATTCCAACTGCACCACACCGGAACGCAGACCCTGGTCGCCGAGTTCGACTTCCGCGCCGAGGACGCCGTACCAGTGCTCGAAGGCTGGCGGGACCTCAACGCCGTCGCGCCACGGCAGGCCACCTTCACCGCCGATGTCCACAGCACGCCCCGCGGCCCAATCGCCACCGTCGGCTTCGTATGGGTCGGCGACCCCGCACGGGGTCACCTGTTGCTGCCGGCGATGCGCGCACTCGGGCGCCCGGTCGCCGAGCGGGTCACCACCCCGTCATACCTCGAACTTCAGCAACGTGACGACACCACCGGTGGCCACGCCTACCGCCGGTACTCCAGCGCGCACTACCTGCGGCAGTTCCCCACCGCCGCGATCGAGGCGTTCCTGCTGCGCGGCGCGGCAGACCTCCACGCCGGCACCCAACTGCCCGGCGTCGGCCTGCAGGCACACGGTGGCGCGATCGCCGACGTCGCGGACGCCGACGCCGCGTTCAGCCACCGCGGCACCACGTTCGAGTACGGCGCCGGCTCCCGCTGGACCGAGCCATCCGAAGACGACGAACGGGTGGCAGCGGCGCGCAGCGCCGGCGTCGCGCTCGACCCGTACGCCCACGGCGTCTATGTCAATTCCCTCGCCGCCGACGAGGGGCAACGCGGGTTACGCCGCGCCTACCCGGCCGCCAAGCTCGCCAGGCTGACCGCCCTCAAGAACGTCTGGGATCGGCAGAACGTCTTCCATCTCAACCACAACATCCGGCCCACCCACGCCTGAGCCGGCACCGAGAGTGCCAGCAGGTGCTCTACTCGCTGAACTCGGTCACCGAGAGCGCGCCGCGGCACGGAGCTGCCCCTGGTGATCCGTGGCCGAGCATGATGCCACGACGATGCGGAGAGTCGTGGCAGGTGATGCCGTGATTCCTATCGGGCCGGCGGGAGTGCCAACGCTCGCGCCCAGGTGTGCCAGTAGGCGGCACCGTCGCTGGTCTGTCGCAGGACCGCGTCGGCGCGCGGCACGGCGTCGCCTGCTGTGCCTTCCGGCCACAGGCACAGCAGGTAGCGGTCCGGCCGTCGATCCATGTAGGTGTGGTCGCTCTCGTCAAGCTCGTCAGGATCGAGCCCGCCGAACGGGTCGTGCCCCTCGTCCATGCCCGTGGCGCAGTACCGCGCACGGTAGACCGGCAGCTCGCTGATGGCCTGCCCTTCGGAGGTCAGCGGCAGCCGGGCGAGCGCCCCCTCTCCCCACGGAACCAGGTCGACGACCGCGGCGCTCGGCACGAAGGACACCTCCACCACCTCCTCCCATTCCCCCGCTGCCGCCGGCGGCTCGGCGTCGTGCACCTCGACAGTGAGCCGGACCCGCCCAGAGTGTGTGCCGGTCATCAGGAACAGCGCGCCCGGCTGACCGCCCCCGCACAGGCCATTCGCCTGCCCGGCGAACGCCCATTCCATGTTTGGCGGGTCAGAACTGGTCACGTAGATCTGCCCGTAGTGGACCGGCACCTTGCCGTCGAAGAGAACACGCATCGAGCGATCCTGTCATCGACCGGCGGACGTCCGCTGCCCCGCAGACCGAACCACCCGCTCAGGAGCGGTGGGCCGCCGGGTCGGGTGCGGGCGGTTGGCGTACCCACTGTCGGGCGCGACCCGCGCTCCGACGGGCGGCCGTCGAGTGGCGGACCACGAGGCGTACCGGCAGGACCATCGGCCGGCCGGCGTGCCCGGGAGCGCCCTCGATCATCGTGAGGAGGTGCCGGGTCGCCGCCGAGCCCTCCGCGTAGAACGGTGCTGCGACAGTGGTCAGCCCTGGTGTGACGATGTCGGCGGCGAGGGTGTTGTCGAAACCCACGATGCTGACGTCGCCCGGCACGTCGACACCCATTCGGGTGAGGCCACGGATGAGCCCGATCGCCATCTGGTCGTTGAAGGCGAGGACAGCGGTCGCGGGACGGGCGCGCAGCTCCTCGGCGGCTCGCTCACCGCCCTCGATGGTCGGGCTGAACGGGCCGATCTGGCGTACCTTGATCTCCAGTTCCATGCCGGCTTCGAGCAACGACCGCCAGCGGATGCCGTTCGGCCAGGACGCCTGCGGCCCCGCGACGTAGGTGATGTGGTCGTGCCCCAGTTCCCCGAGGTGCTCGGCGGCCCGCCGGACCCCTCGGGGATTGTCCGTCACGACGCAGGGCACGTCGGCGACGGCGCGGTTGAGGACCACCACCGGCCGCTGCTTGGCGAACATCCGGATCGCCGAGTCCGACATTCGGCTGCTGGCCAACACGATGCCGTCGACCGTCGACATCGTGCGTTCGATCGCCGCCCGCTCCAGCCGGTCGGACTCCTGGGCGTCGATCAGCACCGTGGTGTATTCGTCGTGCATCGCCGTCTCCTGCGCACCGCGCACGATCCCGGCGTAGACCGGGTTGGTGATGTCGGCGATGACGAGCGCGATCATGCGCGTGCGGGACGTGGTGAGGGCGCGGGCGAGCGGGTTGGTGCGATAGCCCAACCGCTCGGCGACCTGGCGGACCCGCTCGGCGGTCTCGGAGTTGACGCGACTCGGCCGGGAGAAGGCACGCGACACCGTGGAGGGTGACACGTCGGCTTCGGCCGCGACGTCGTAGATCGTGGCTCTCTTGTCGGGCGGCCTGGTGTGGTCGGGCATTGCTGGGCTCCCCCCGGCTACGCGCCGTGATCATGTTATGACGACGGTGCGCACTCGGCAATGCCCCGGCAACATTCCGGCCCTCGAACGCATTCGCGCGAGGCAATACATGGCAACCCGTTGCCGTCGCGGCACGCCGGCTGTCTGAATGCATCGCAGATGGCCCATGGCGGGCGGCCTCACGGGCGACCCCACCTGAGCGGAGCGTGGACCTACCTGGCCGGGCCGGGTAGCCGACGAAGGAGACGGCTGATGGGTATGACGCGGCGAGGCGCCCTCCTGGTCACGGCATCGTCGCTCCTGGTGGGCGCGGTCGGGTGCGGAGCGCCGGAGACCCCCGGCGACACCTCGGGTGACACCTCCGGTGAGGTGCCGCAGCGACCCGGCCGGGCGGTGACGCTCAACGTCCTCGACGTGGCGGGCAACCTACAGCTCACCCAGGGGATGATCGACGAGTTCGTGTCGAAGAACCCGGACGTGATCTCCCGGGTGACGTACTCGAAGGCGCCTGCGCCCGAGCTGGCCGGCAAGATCAAGGCCCAGCAGGGTGCGGACCGGGTGGACATCGGTCTGGTGTTGACCGGCGTCGACGGCCTCGCGGCCGGGATCGAGCAGGGGCTCTGGGTCGACGTGCTGCCGGCGTTCGCCGACCGGCTCGGCGGGATGCAGAACTACCTGGAACCGGCCGCCGCGATGCAGAAACTCGCCGGCAACGCCGGCGTGACGGTCACCTACTATCCGTCCGGCCCGCTGCTCGAATACCTGCCGTCGCGACTCGCGACGCCACCCACCAACGCGCAGGCCCTGCTCGCCTGGGCCAAGGCCAACCCGAAGAGGTTCCAGTACGCCCGACCGGCCAACTCCGGTCCGGGACGAACGTTCCTGATGGGTCTGCCCTACATCCTGGGTGACTCGAACCCCAAGGACCCCACCGCGGGCTGGGACAAGACGTGGGCCTTCCTCAAGGAGTTGGGCCAGTACGTCGACTACTACCCGTCCGGCACCACCGAGACGATGAAGAACCTCGCCAACGGCACCGCCCACCTGATCGTCAGCACCACCGGCTGGGACATCAACCCCCGGGTGCTGGGCACGGTGCCCAAGGACGCGCGGATCGCCACGATCGACGGGTTCCACTGGGTCACCGACGCGCACTACGCCGTCATGCCCAAGGGCGTGTCGACCGACACGCAGGCCGCGGTGCTGGCCCTGCTGGCGTTCATGCTCACCCCCGAGCAGCAGGCGAAGGCGTACGACGAGGGGTACTTCTACCCCGGGCCGGCGGTGAAGGACGTCCAGCTCACGTCGGCGCCGCAGAAGAGCCAGGACGCGATCCGCGAGTTCGGCCGCCCCGAGTACGACGCGCTGATCGCCGGTAACCCCACCGAGGTCCCGCTCGACGCGAAGAGTCTCGTGGCGGCGTTCAACCGCTGGGACCGCGAGATCGGCGGCGGGAAGGTCAAGCAGGGATGAGCGCCTTCTCCCGGCTCCGCCTGGACGGGGTGTCCCGCCGGTTCGGTGGGCAGGCCGCGCTCACCGAGTTGGACCTGACGATCGAGGCGGGGGAGTTCATCGCGCTGCTCGGCCCGTCCGGCTGCGGCAAGTCGACGGCGTTGAACTGCCTGGCCGGGCTCCTGCCGTTGACGGCCGGGAGCATCTGGCAGGACGAGCGCCGCATCGACACGCTGCCGCCGGAGCGGCGCGGTTTCGGCATGGTGTTCCAGAGCTACGCGCTCTTCCCCCACCTGACGGTACGGGCGAACATCGCCTTCGGGCTCCGGATGCGGCGGTTGCCGAAGGAGGAGACGCGCCGGCGTACGGAGGAGGCGGTGCGGCTGGTACGGCTGGAGGACCACGTCGACAAGCTGCCCGGCCAGCTCTCGGGTGGTCAACAGCAACGCGTCGCCATCGCCCGTGCCGTCGTGTTCGAGCCGTCCCTCGTCCTGATGGACGAGCCGTTGAGCAACCTCGACGCCAAGCTGCGTCTGGAGATGCGCACCGAGATCCGCCGGCTGCACCAGTCGCTGGGCCTCACCACCGTCTACGTCACGCACGACCAGGAGGAGGCGTTGTCCCTGGCCGACCGGTTGGTGGTGCTGCGGGAGGGGCGGGTGCAGCAGGTCGGCTCGCCGCGTGAGCTGCACACCCGGCCGGCGAACCGACACGTCGCCGACTTCATGGGCTACCGCAACCTGTGGCCGGGCCGGGTCGAGCAGGTCGACGGCGTGCGGGCCACCGTCGGGTCGTCTGGTCATCGACTGGTCGGCGAGGCCGTCGGAGACCTGCGTGCCGGGGTGGACGCGGTGGTCGCGGTGCGCCCCGAGGACGTCCGCGTCGACGGGTCCGGCGAGGCCCGTGACGCCCTGCCGGCCACCGTCGAGGTGGTGGAGTACCAGGGGCGTGAGTTGGCGGCCGAGGCGCGCACCGACACGGGCCTGTTGCTGCACCTGCGGACCGAGCAGCGCATCGCACCGGGCGACCGGGTCACGCTCGCCGTCGACCCGCAGCGGCTCCTGGTCTATCCCGCCGACGCGGCGCAGCCGACCGACCGTCTCGCGGACGTCGTGGAGGCGGCGCGGTGAGCGGCAGCCGGCCCGGCAGACCGTTGACGCACTGGCAGCACCGTCTCGCCGAGCGGGGCATCGACCGTCAGCTCTGGTTGCTGGTGCCGGCCCTGGTGTTCGTTGTCGCCCTGTTCCTCTACCCGTTCTTCTACGGGCTGGGGCTCTCGTTCCAGCCGACCAGGGGTGGGCCGTTCAGCGACTACGTCCGGTTCTTCTCCGACGCCTACGAGCGGGGCACGATCTGGATCACGCTGCGGATCGCGTTGCCCGCCGCGCTGCTGAACGTCCTCGCCGCGGTGCCGATCGCCTACCGGATGCGCGGGCGCTTCCGGGCCAAGCGGCTGGTCACCACAGTGCTGGTCGTGCCGATCACGCTCGGCACGGTGCTCACCGCCCAGGGGTTGCTGAACTTCCTCGGCCCGACCGGCTGGTTCAACCGGATCCTGCTGGCCACGAACCTCGTCGACGAGCCGGTGCGACTGACCCACAACTACTGGGGTGTCTTCTTCTCGTTGGTGATCACCGGATTTCCGTTCGCGTTCCTGCTGGTGCTCTCGTACCTCTCCGGCATCGATCCGACCCTGGAACGGGCGGCCGCGACGTTGGGGGCGGACTGGCGTCGCCGGTTCACCAGGATCACCCTTCCGCTCCTGATGCCCGGCCTGGCCACGACCTTCTGCCTGACCTTCGTGCTGGCGTTCAGCGTGTTCCCGTCGGCCGTCCTGGTCGGCAACCCGGCCGGCGAGACGCGCGTCATCTCCCTCGCCGCGTACCAGGCGGCGTACGAGCAGTACGACTACCCGTACGCCTCGGCCATCGCGATGATCATGGGCTTCGTCGAGTTGGTGATCATCGCGGTGGTGTTGGCCGCGCGCAGCCGTTTCTACACCGGCTCCACCGGAGGCAAGGGCTGATGGCAACGATCACCGAGGCGCCACCGACGCCGTCCCCCGCCCGCACCGCACGTCGGCGCATCGTCGCGCGACCCGCCGCCTGGATCGTGTGGGGCGTCGTCGTCTTCTTCTTCCTCAACCTGTTGGGCGTCGTGGCGTCCGTGCTGGTCAGCTCGTTCGGCCAGCGCTGGTTCGACACCTGGCTGCCCGACGGCTACACCACCAGCTGGTACGGGCGGGCCTGGGAGGAGTTCGCGCTCCTGCGGGTCATCGTCGTGACGCTGGAGGTCTCCGTACTCGTCGTGGGTCTCTCGCTGCTGATCGGCGTGCCGGCGGCCTACGTGCTCGCGCGGCGGTCGTTCCCCGGCAAACGGTTGATCTTCCTCGTGTTCCTGCTGCCCATCCTGATGCCGCCGATCACGTACGGCATTCCGCTGGCGACCGTCCTCTACAAGTTTGGTCTGGCCGGGAACATGTCCGGGGTGGTGCTCGCCAACCTCGTACCCTCGGTGCCCTTCGTCATCCTGACGATGACCCCGTTCATCGAGCAGATCGACCCGCGGGTCGAGAGCGCCGCGCGCATGTGCGGAGCGGGACTGCGGACGGTGTTCCTCCGGGTCCTCGCACCGTTGCTCGTCCCGGGCATCCTCGCCTCCGCGATCCTCGTCCTCGTGCGGACGGTGGGGATGTTCGAACTGACCTTCCTCACCGCCGGGCCGGACTCGCAGACCCTCGTCGTGGCGCTCTACTACTCGATGTCGGCGTCCGGGATCCGGGCCCAGCAGTCGGTCGACGCCATGGCGGTCATCTACACCTCGATGATGCTCGTCCTGCTCGTCGTCGCCCTGCGCTACGTCAATCCGACGCAGCTCGTGGCGCGGGTCAAGGACGAGCCAGAGCACTGAGCGGCGGCCTCGTCAACCGCCCACGGCGTCGCGGGGCAGCGCGTCGGTCCGCCCGTCGGCGTGCCCGGCGGCCGCCTCGTCGAGGATGTCGCCCACCCGTCCCACCACGGTGCGGAGTACGGGCAGCTTCGTCCGTAGGCCGCGGTACGCCGCGGCGAGGGCCGGGTCGACGGTGACCGGTTCGCTGCGGGTGCCCTCCGGATCGAGTTGGGTGACCGCCCCCTGCAGGTCGGGGGAGAGACCGATCGCGAAGAGCCCGAGCGCGGCCGCGCCGAGGGCCGCGTCGTCGGTCGCGCCCGACGCCCGCACCGGACAGTCCAGGACCGCCGCCATCACCTGCCGCCACAGGGGAGAGGAAAACGCGCCCCCGGCCAGGTGAACGCTGCTGACCGGCGTCACCTCGGCCAGGCGGTCGCGAACGCCACCGAGTTGCAGGCAGACGCCCTCCACGGCGGCCCGCACCAGATGACCGCGAGAGTGGTGCCCCCGCAACCCCAGGTACGCCCCCAACGGGCCGGAGCCCTCCGGGTGGGCCCGGTCGTCGCGCGCGTGGGGCAGCATCACGAGGCCGTCGCTTCCCGGAGCGATCCGTTCGGCGAGCCTCAGGAGCGCGGGCGGTGCCCAGTCGTCACCGGACGTCGACGGATGCTCGGGCGCGAGGGTGTGACCGGCCCACCGCACGACGTTGCCGCCGTTGGCCACCGTGGCGCCGAGAACCCACGTGTCGTCGGTCAACGCGCCGCAGGTGAAGGTCTCCGTTCCGTCGACGAGGGGAGCGGCGACCACCGTCCGCAGGGACCCGGTGGCACCCAGCGTCACACAGGCGACGGTGCTGTCGATCGCCGCGGTGCCCAGAGCGCGCGCCGGTTCGTGGCACGCGCCCACGACGACAGGTGTGCCGGACGGCAGGCCGACCGACCGGCCCGCCGTCGCCGACAGCCGCAGGACGGCCGTCGTGGGCAGGACCGGGGGCAGTTGACTCTCGGACACCCCGGCGAGGTCGAGGACCGCAGGACTCCACATCCGCCGGTGGACGTCGAACAGTCCGGTGCCGGAAGCCGAGGACAGCTCGGTCACCACCGCCCCGGTCAGCCGGTGGAGCGCGTAGTCCTTGAGGCCGACCCACCACCGCGTCGCGGCGCAGAGGTACGGCTCGTGGCGGGCGAACCACATGAGTTTGCAGAGCGGGCTGCCCGGGTGCACAGGTGTGCCCGACAATCGGTGCAACTCTCGGCTCTGGCCGGAGGACCGCAGGTCGCGGGCTGCCTCGGCGGACCGCGAGTCGTGCCGGGTGAGCAGCGGCGTCACCGGCGTCAGCGTCGCGTCCAACCCGATCAGGGCGCCCCTGGCGGTGCTGAGCGTGACAGCGACGACCTCCGCGCCCTCGATGGCGGCGGCGCAGGCGGACATCGCCGCCAGGGTGGCCGCCATGAGGACGTCGGGCTCCACCACCAGCCAGCCGGGTGCCGGCTGCAGGAGTGGACACCGCCGTGTCTCGACGTGCCGCACGGTGCCGTCCAGCGCGAACGATGCCGCCCGGACGGTCGTGGTGCCCAGGTCGACCGCGAGGATGACAGGACCTCCCGGGCTCATCCGCCAATGGTCGGGAGGCGCTCGGCGGGGCGGCAAGCGGTTGCGCGGAGTTGCCGTCGCCCTGACGATGCGCAAGCGCCTTGTCGATCAGGGGAGGAAGATCGAGCATCGACGACGTGAGTCGTGACAGGATTGTCGGCATGTCTGCTCGCGCGCTGAGCTTCGGGATGGTGGCGGAAGCATACGAACGGTACCGGCCGGGATATCCCGTCGAGCTTCTCGACCTGGTGATGACCTACGCGGGCCGGCCGGTTCGGACGGCCCTGGAGATCGGTGCGGGGACAGGCAAGGCAACCCGTCTGTTCACCCGACGGGAGGTCATGGTCACCGCGACCGAGCCGGACGGGGCCATGCTCGCCGAACTGCGCAAACATGTGCCGTCCCGCGTCCAGACCGTGCAGGCCGCATTCGAGGACCTGCGACCGGGGGAGACATACGACCTGGTGTACGCGGCCGCGGCGCTGCACTGGACGAAGGCGGAGGGTCGGTGGTCGCGGATGGCCGCGCTGGTGGAGCCGGGTGGCGTGTTCGCCTCGTTCGGCGCCCCGATCCAGCCGGCGGATCCGGCGGTGGCGGAGGCGGTGCGTGCGGTCCGGGCGCCGTTTCTGGAGAGCGACGAGGTGCCGTCTCCCGACGGCACGCCCCCGGGGCAGGCGATGCAGTGGCCGGGCACCGAGCTTCAGCGGTCCGAGTGGTTCACCGATGTGCGGCAGGTCGTGATCGAGCGGCGTCTGACGATGAGCGCCGACGACTACGTCGGGCACCTGTCGACGATCTCGGCGTACCTCGAACTGCCGACCTCGGAACAGGAGCAGGTCTTCGACCGGATCACGCAGGTCCTGCCCGAGACGGTCGACCTCGCCGCCGACATCGTCGTCCATCTCGCCCGTCGGCGTCCCGAGCGGTAGCGCGGCTGCTCAGACCAGGAAGTTCTCGCGCATCCGCGCGCCCAGGTTGATGCCACCCACCGCCCGAGGGCCGGCCGGGTCGTGCACGCTGACGGTGTTGTTGCGGCGCATCAGCTCCCGGACCGCCGGTGGCAGCCGGGGCGGGGCGTCCATGGCCGCGAGGACCTGCCCGGCGCTCAGGATCAGTCGATCGGCCAGGACGGCGGCGTCGGTGTCCACCCGCACCCGTCCGTACTCCCAGGCGGCGGTGGTGAGGTCGAGCACCTCGAACACGCGGGTCAGCAGCGGGTTCGGGTCGGTCACCCGCTCCAGCCGCGGCGCTCGGCTGCCGACCACCGTGACCGCGGCGGTCACCTGCGCGTACGGGTGGAAGCCGCTCGGCAGGGCGAACAGCGGCCAGCGCAGGGCGTGGCCGGCCTCCACCCACAGCGGCCGGTAGTTGCGGCGGTGCACCAGGAGTCGCCGGCCCGTCCGTCGGTGGATCTCGTGGGCCTGGGCCTGAAGATCCACGTGGGCCTCGTCGGCGACCTGGCTCACGATCCGGGCGGCCACCACCAGGCCGTCGTCGCTGTCCAGCGCTGCGGTCAGCGCCTCGACCTGGTCCGGGAACCGGACCTGCGCGTGGGCGCCGTAGCGGGACTGGGCGTCCCGCAACAGCGTCTGCTGTCGTCCCGGGTCGAGCTGGACCCGCCTACCGCCCAGCAACCGCCGGAGCCAACGCATGTCGCCTCGTTTCAGCAGAGCCGTCGTGGACGGCGGCAATGCTAGTGCCTCGTCCGTTCCTCCCTTGCGGACGGGGTGGCGGACCGATCCCGACCACCGGCTGGACGGGGATCCGCACTCGCCGCACGATCCCGGCGAAGCCTGGGTAGGTTTCCGGTCATGAGTGAGGACACTTTCCGCTCGGTGCAGATCGAGCGCACCAGCGTGGGTAACTACGTCGCGCGTAACGTCCGTGGCGGGTCGATGTCGCTGGGCACGGGCGAGGACTCCAGCTTCACACCCGTGGAGTTGCTCCTGGCGGCCATCGGCGGTTGCAGCGCGGTCGACGTGGACCACATCACCAGCCGTCGCGCCGAACCGACGCAGTTCTCCGTCGCGGTCACCGGCGACAAGATCCGGGACGAGTCCGGGGGCAACCGGATGCAGAACATCACTGTCGAGTTCACCGTGACGTTCCCGGCCGGCGCGGACGGCGACCGGGCGCGCGAGGCGTTGCCCCGCTCGTTGCAGCAGTCGCACGACCGGCTCTGCACGGTCTCCCGTACCGTCGAGTTGGGCGCTCCGGTCTCGATCGCCATTGCCGGTGCTGCCAGCGCTGTAGACCAGCGCTGAGCACGCTCACTCACCTCTTGAAATAATTAACATCTTCAATGGTTTGAGGTTATGGGAGCGCTCCCGTAACATACCTGACGCGGCCTGTTAACGCTCACATGCGCTCCGCTCGCGGTGACCACCATCAATGCATTGGCCGCCATCCCGTCAGGAAGGTGCTATATGACCAGATCCAGAGCTACCAATGTCGGCCTGGTCTCGGCCGGCGTTGCCCTACTGGTGTCGTCGTCGGTTGTCGCGGCGCTGCCGGCGGGCGCCGCAGCAGCGGGTTGTTCGGTGAACTACGCCGTGGCGTCGCAGTGGCAGGGCGGCTTCACCGCCAACGTGGCCCTTACGAACCTGGGCGACCCGCTGACCAGTTGGACGCTGACGTGGTCGTACGGCGCCGGGCAGACGGTGACGCAGGCGTGGAGCACCGCGGTGACGCAGAGCGGTTCGGCGGTGACGGCGAAGAACGTGAGCTACAACGGCTCGGTCCCGACCAACGGCTCGGTGTCGTTCGGCTTCAACGGCTCGTGGACGGGCAGCAACCCGGTGCCGACCAGCTTCGCTCTCAACGGCGTCACGTGCACCGGTGGCACCACACCGACCACTCCGCCGACCACCACCCCGCCGCCCACCGACCCACCGCCGACCACTCCGCCTCCCACCAACACCTGCGATCTCCCGTCGTCGTACCGGTGGTCGTCGACCGGCGCGCTGGCGCAGCCGAGGTCGGGTTGGGTGTCGCTGAAGGACTTCACCGTCGCGCCGTACAACGGCCAGCAACTGGTCTACGCCACCACCCACGACAACGGGACCAGGTGGGGTTCGATGAACTTCGGGTTGTTCTCGAACTACTCGCAGATGGGCTCGGCCAGTCAGAACGCGATGAACAACGCGACCGTCGCGCCGTCGCTGTTCTACTTCGCGCCGCGCAACATCTGGGTGTTGGCGTACCAGTGGGGTGGGCCGGCGTTCTCGTACCGGACGTCGACTGACCCGACGAACCCGAACGGGTGGTCGTCGGCGCAGACGCTGTTCAGCGGCAGCATCACGGGTTCGGGTACGGGGCCGATCGACCAGGCGGTCATCGGCGACAGCCAGAACATGTACCTGTTCTTCGCCGGTGACAACGGCAAGATCTACCGGGCGAGCATGCCGATCGGGAACTTCCCGGGCAGCTTCGGGTCGAACTACACCACGATCATGAGTGACACGACGAACAACCTGTTCGAGGCCGTCCAGGTCTACAAGCTCCAGGGCCTGAACAAGTACCTCATGATCGTCGAGGCGATCGGTTCGCAGGGCCGCTACTTCCGCAGCTTCACGGCCACCAGCCTGGGTGGTTCGTGGACGCCGCAGGCCACGTCCGAGAGCAACCCGTTCGCGGGCAAGGCCAACAGCGGTGCCACCTGGACCAACGACATCAGCCACGGTGAGCTGCTGCGGACCAGCGCCGACCAGACGATGACCGTCAACGCCTGCAACCTGCAACTGCTCTACCAGGGCCGTTCGCCCAACTCCGGCGGCGACTACGGCCTCCTGCCGTACCGACCGGGTCTGCTGACCCTGCAACGCTGACACGGTTCGATCACCCTCGACCGACAGGGAACGGGCGGGCTCGGCGTCACGCCGAGCCCGCCCATTCCGCGTCGAGGGCGGGCGACCGTCCGACCGCGCATGGTCCGCGCCACACGTCCAGGGTCCGGTCGTTTGCACAGCTCAGGCCCGCGCCGACAGCCGTGCAACGATGGTGTGTGAGCTGTGATTCAACTGTGTCGTCAGCGGTCGATCCCACCGCCTCCCCTCTCGTGCTGGAAGGGGAGGGGGTCGTGCTGCGCGACTGGCTCGACGCCGATCTGCCCCACCTGCCGGGCCTCTTCGACGCGCCGGATATCGCCGCGAACACCGACATTCCTTCTCCGTTCGACGCGGACGCGTTCCTGGCCAGAATCCGGCAACGCCGTGACCAGGGCATCGTCGACCTGGCCGTGACGCGCGACGGCGGGGAGCCGCTCGGCCTCGTCGCCCTTCACGTGGCGAGCGGAGTGCTGGGGTACGCCATCGGCCCGGCGCACCGCGGCCGAGGTTTGGCGTCGCGTTCCCTGCGGTCGATCACGAGGTTCTGCCACGAAGAGCTCGGCTTCCCCCGACTGCGGCTGAGCATCGTGCAGGGCAACCTGCCCTCGCAGCGGGTCGCCGCGTCCGCCGGGTACGTCCGGAGCGACGACGACGTCGTCGAGCGGACGAACGGGCTGGGGCAGCGCAAGCTGCTCGAAACGTGGCACTGGCTCGCCCCCGTGACGTCCGGCTGACAAAGACCTGGTGCGACACGCGTCATCGGGGCAGCCGGTGGCTGACGAGTTTGGGACGATGCGCCGGTCGAGCAACCGACGTCACCCGACTCGAAGGGACCCCGCGATGGCAAAGGTCATCTCCACGCTGTTCATCTCGGCCGACGGCGTGGCCGAAATCGATCCTGACTGGCACTTCCCGTACTTCGACGAGAACATGGGCCGCGCCGTCACCGAGGACTACGAGACCGCCGACGTGCTGCTGATCGGCCGCGAGACGTACGACAGCTTCGCCGGCGCCTGGCCCGATCGGGAGGCCGCGGGTGGCGAGGACGCGCCGTTCGCCAAGCAGCTCGGGGACATGCGCAAGGTCGTCGTCTCGCGCCAACCGCTGGAGTTCTCCTGGCGTAACTCGGAGGTGATCCAGGGGGGTCTCGTCGACGCCGTCGCCGCGTTGAAGGCCGACGCCGACGTACGCGGCATCCTTGTCCCCGGGTCGATCTCCGTGGTGCAGCAGCTGCTCGTCGCGGGGTTGGTCGACGAGCTGCGGCTGCTGGTGCACCCGGTCGCGGCACGCAAGGGCCGCAAGCTGTTCGACGAGGGCGATTCGGCCTACCACCTGCGCGTGCTGGCGACGGAGTCGTTCCCGACGGGTGTGCTCCGCGTGATCTACGCGCCGGCTGCCGCGCCCGCCCCGGCCGGCTACGACGACGTCAAGGACCAGGTGCCCGCCGGCAACTAGGACGCCGGCCTTCCGGGGCGTCCAAGCCGTCGTACGCCTGTGTGAAGATTCGTTCGTGACCGACTGGACGTACAACGATCGCCCCGAGGGCGCCCGGTTCCTGACCGATCGCATCCCCGAGCCGGGGCGGAGCGCCATCGAGGACGAGCTGTGGGCCTCGATCGTGCGCGGTGAGGATGACCCGGACGAATTCGTCGACTTCTTCGACGACGAGGAGGAGCGCTGCGGCGCCACCGACGACGAGCTGAGGGCGGCGCACGGCAGGGCGGTGGCCGCTCGGCGGGCGCAGCAGCGGCAGTGGGGTGAGGTGACCGCCAACATCACCCGGGCCTTCGCCGAGCTCAACGAGGCGGGGGTGCTGGCCCGGGCGAACTTCAGCTGCTGTGGCACCTGCGCCAGCGCCGAGATCGACGACGAGCGCGACGACTCCCGGCACTGGCGCGGTTTCCTCTGGTTCCACCAGCAGGACACCGAGTCTCTGCTCGTCAGCGAGGAGGGCGCGGTCTACCTCGGCTACGGCGTCTATCCTCCGGCCGACTTCGACGAGGCCGCCTACGGCCGTCTGTCGGAGGCGGAGCAGCAGGCCGGTTACCAGGCCGACCTGGAGCGCCTGTTGGACGAGGTCGCGTTCCCGGTGCTGCGCAAGCACGGCATGCGGGTGGAGTGGAACCGCAAGCAGTCCAAGCGGATCAGGGTCACCGGCGCCCAGTGGTACGCGCCGTTGGGCTGAGCGCCACCGGTCCGGCCCACACCCCGAGACCCTGTTTAATGAGGTCCATCTATATTGACGTTCGGCGTTGGCGGGGACAGGATCTTGGGCACCACCACCCCCAGTGATCCCCTCCTTGGGAGGCGCCATGACCCGTCCCCGCCTGCCCCTGCTGCGGGCAGCCACCCGGCTGGCCGCACTGACCCTGGCCGCCGCCGGTGTGCTGCTCACCGTCGCCACCCCCGCCAGCGCGGCCGTGCCCACCGGCCGCTACGTCGCGCTGGGCGACTCGTACACCGCCGGCCCGCTGATCCCCAGCCAGGTCGACCTGAACTGCCTGCGGTCCAGCCGCAACTACCCGTCGTTGGTGGCCGCGGCCGCCGGCTCGTCGTCGTTCGCCGACGTGAGTTGCTCCGGTGCCACCACCGACGACATCCTCTCCGGTGGCAGTGGTCAGTTGGGCACCGCGCTGCCGCCGCAGATCAACGCGGTCACGTCGAACACGGCACTGGTGACGGTGCAGATCGGCGGCAACGACATCGGGTTCTCCGGCATCATCGGCGACTGCGCCGAGGCGAGTGTCAGCAGCCCGCTCGGGTCGCCGTGCAAGAACCGCTTCACCGCCGGAGGCGTCGACCAGTTGCAGGCGAGGATCGTCGCCGCGACGCCGAAGGTGACGGCCGTGCTCCAGGCGGTTCGCCGGGCGGCGCCGAGCGCGCGGGTCGTGGTGCTGGGATACCCGGCGATCCTGCCGGACACCGGGTACGGCTGCTGGCCGGTCGTCCCGATCGCCTACCAGGACGTGCCGTACCTGCGCGGCATCGAGAAGTCGCTGAACGCGATGCTGGCGAGCGTCGCGAGTGCGAACGGCGCCAGCTACTCCGACGTCTACACGCCGTCGATCGGTCGGGACGCGTGCAAGAGCAGCGGTACCCGGTGGGTCGAGGGCCTGGTGCCGCAGAACGCCGCCGCGCCGTTCCACCCGAACGCCCGGGGTGAACAGGGCATGGCCACCGCCCTGCTGGCCACGCTCAACAGCTGAGCAGTCCCGCGATCCGTCGAGTCGGCCCCGCCGCTCCCGGCGGGGCCGACTCGACGCGGGATCAGGCCCTCGTGGTCCGCGGGCGTCTCAGTTGGGCCGGCGGGTGGACGCCCAGCCGTGGTGGTGCAGCCGTTCGATGCCGTCGAGAAGCAGGTCCAGGGCGAACTCGAACTCGAACTGATCGTCGCAGCCCGGCCCGAGGACGGACTCGTCGTCATGCGACGCCGCCATCGCGATCTCCGCGACGTGCGGGAACCTGGCCGCGATCTCCGGGGGGAGGGCGGCCGGTGGGTTCGTGTCGGCCCGGCCGCTTCGACCGGCGCGGCGGCCGGCGTCGAAGAGTTCCTGGCTGAAGCCGAGGATCCGACTGCCCATCGCGTGCATCACGTGGTGGGTGAGGTCGACGGAGAAGCCACCGGCCCGGAACGTCCCGATCATGGAGTCGAGGTAGGCCAGGATGGCCGGTGTCGCCATGTTTCGCGACTCGATCGCCAGTGGCGCCCAGGGGTGGCGCTGAAGCACCTCCCGCGCCGAGAGGATGCGTCCGCGGATCGCGCGCTTCCAGTCGGTGCCGGGCTCGGAGGCGCGGATCTCGCCGACGACCACGTCGATCATGCCGTCGAGCAGTTCGTCCTTGTTGGCCACGTGCTTGTAGAGGGCCATCGGCACGACACCCAGGTCCTGCGCGAGGTTGCGCATGCTGAGGGATTCGATCCCGGCCTCGTCGGCGAGCGCGACGGCGGCGCGGAGGACGCGGTCCCTGCTCAGCGGCGTGCGGCGCAGCGTCTCCGCCTGCTCGGCCATCTCGCTCCTCGTCGTCCGGTGGACAACGAAACCCTAGACCCCTTGACGGGTGTACGGCGTACACCTAGCCTTTGTGGCATGAGGTGTACGCCGTACACCAAGGGAGGGGTGGAGAGATGAAGGCGATCGTGCAGGACCGGTACGGACCACCCGAAACGCTCACCCTCGCGGACGTGGACACGCCGGTGCCCGCCCCCGACGAGGTGCTCGTGCGGGTGGAGGCAGCCGCGCTCAACGCGTACGACTGGCATGCCATGCGGGGTGACCCACGGGTGGCGCGGCTGGCGCTGGGGCGCACCCGGCCCCGAGCGCGTATCCGCGGCCGCGATGTCGCCGGCCGGGTCGAGGCCGTCGGCGCGCGCGTCCGACAGGTCCGCCCGGGCGACGCCGTCTTCGGTGACCTCGGTGACGCCAACGGCGCGTTCGCGGAGTACGTGTGCGTGCACGAGAACCTGGTCGCGGCGAAGCCGGCGAACCTGACCCCGCAGCAGGCCGCCGCCCTGCCGTTGGCCGGCGTCACCGCGCTCATGGGTCTGGACGCCGGGCGGGTCGGGCCCGGCCACCGGGTTCTGGTCAACGGTGCCTCCGGCGGCGTCGGCACCCTCGCGGTCCAGTTGGCCACGGTGCTCGGCGCGACAGTGACCGCCGTGTGCAGCACCCGCAACGTCGACCTGGTGCGTTCCCTCGGCGCCGAGCACGTCGTCGACTACACCCGCGACGACTTCGCCCGCGACACCCGCCGCTACGACGTGGTGTTCGACCTGGTCGGCAACCGCTCGCTGCGGGCGCTCCGGCGGGTGCTGACCCCGACCGGGACGCTGGTGCTCTCCGGCGGGGGTGTGTACCGCGGCGGCAGCCTTCTCGGACCGATCGGCCTGATCATGCGCGGACGGCTGCTGGCGCCGTTCGTCCGGCACCGCATCGTCGTCCTCACGGCCGTCCCCGGCCGGCACCACCTGGACACGCTCCGCGCCCACGCCGAGAACGGCCGCCTCACCCCGGTCATCGACCGGGACTATCCCCTGCACGAGGTGCCCCTGGCGATGCGCTACCTGGAGGGCGAGCACGCGCGGGCCAAGGTCGTGATCACCGTCTGACCGGCCGCGAGGGTCCGCCGCGCCACGGGATCGGGGACCTGACGTGGCGTCGCGGTGCTTGAGATCGGGAAGACCGGGGTACCGACAGTGCCATGCCGATTGTGGGGCGCGTCGTCGGAGACCGTTACCGTCTGGTCGAGAGCATCGCCAGCGGTGGGATGGGTGACGTCTGGCGGGCGGTCGACGAAACCCTGGACCGCTGCGTCGCGGTCAAGATGCTGCAACCCCGGTTGGTCACCGACCCGGGCTTCGGCGAGCGGTTCCGTCGCGAGGCGCGGGCGATGGCGGCGCTGCGTCATCCCGGTGTCGCCCAGGTCTACGACTACGGTGAGGTGTCCGGGCCCGACGCGCCGGTCCTCGCGTACATCGTCATGGAGTGTGTGCAGGGGCAACCCCTGTCGGAGCGGATCGCCGAGGTCGGCCGGCTGGGCGTCGCCGAGACGATGTCGATCGCCGCGCAGACCGCCGGTGCGCTCCAGGCCGCACACGACGCCGGCGTCGTGCACCGGGACGTCAAGCCCAGCAACCTGATCATCGAGCCGGACGGACACGTCGTGCTCGTCGACTTCGGTGTGGCGGTGACGCAGGAGGCGGCGAGCCTGACCGGCACGAACCAGGTCGTCGGCACCGCCCTCTACATGGCACCCGAACAGGTCACCAGGAACGAGACCACCCCGGCGATCGACATCTACGCGCTGGGGGCCGTCGTCTACCACTGCCTCGCCGGCAGGCCCCCGCACCAGGGTGAGAACGCCGTCGCGGTCGCGCTGCGGCATCTCCAGGACGAGCCGCCGCCGCTGCCCGAGGACGTCCCGGAGGCGGTCCGGCGGCTGGTCGCCACCGCGCTGGCCAAGGAGCCCACTCGTCGCTTCCCGACGGCGGCGGCCATGGCCACGGCGGCGCAGGCGCTCGCGGATTCGTCCGATCAGTTGCTGCGGACCGCCGTCGCAGTGCCGATCGGAGCACCGGCCGAGCGCACCGAGGTCCAGCGTCCGGTGGTCGGCAGCGCGGCGAAGCGGTCGGGCGGCCCGGGGCCGAAGGTGCTCGCGGCGCTGGTCGGATCATTGGCCGCCGCAGCCGCCGTCCTGGTCTTCGCCGATCCCACCGGAATCATGCCCGGCCGCACCGGGCAACCGTCGACGCCACCCAGCGTGTCGCCGACGGTGCCGTCGCAACGCGATCCCGGCCCCGGTGCCGGTGGCGGCGACCCGAACTCCCGAGGTTCTGCGGGCCTGCCGGTCCGCGCGACCGGCTCGGCGACCACGACCCCGACGCCCGGCGGCCCGGCCGGTGCGGGAACGGACGGCCAATCACCGTCTCCCGGAGAGAGCACCGGGGGCGGGCCCGAGCCCACCTCGTCCGAGAGCGCACCGACCGACCCGACGACAGCACCGACGGGTGGTGCGACGCCGACCCAGCCGTCCTCGGAGGACCCCGAGGACGAGCCCGAGGACGAGCCGGTGGCGAACCCGACGAAGAAGCCGTCGGCAGAGGAACCCGCAGCGCAGACCTCATCGGCACGGCAGCTGTAGGACCACGACCGCCGCCGTCTGCCGCCCCGCCCGCCCGCCGCCCAAGATTCGCGCAACGTCCCGGATGGTGCTGCCTCCCGCTCTCCGGAGACAGCACCATCCCTGATGTAGTGCGGATCTCGGCAGCGAGCGCTCGGGCCGAGCCGAGCCGGTGGCCAGCGCCGGCCGGGGCGCGTTTCGCGAGGCTGTCGACACGACTCTGGCGTGGCGGCCGAAGCCGCCACGCCAGAGGTGTGACTCAGGAGTTGCCCAGGGTCAGCTGGTTCGGCAGCTGACCGTCGGCCAGGTCCAGTTGCCGTTGGCCATGACCGTGATGCCGAAGTTGTTGCCATTGCCGTTCGGCCTGGCCGTCACCGTGCCGCTGGTGCCGCTGACGGAGGCGTTCCAACTGTTCTGGATGCTCTGGCCGCCGTTGAGGCCGAGGCTGACCACCCAGTTGTTGGTGCCGCTGACCGCGACGTTCAGGTTGAACCGGTCACCCCACTGCTGACCGGCGGAGAGCGTCGCGTTGCAGTTGCCGGTGCCCGGGTTGCCGGTGGTGGGCGGGGTGGTCGGGTTGCCGCCGCCGCCCTCCCAGACGGTGATGTCGGAGCTGCCCTGGCTCTGGTAGCCCTCGGTGGCCATGACCTGGTAGGCGTGGTTGCTGCCGAGGTTCAGGCCGGCGCGTGCCCAGGCGTCGAAGTGGTTGGCCGTGGTGATGGTGCCACTCGACCGCTTCTGCTGGCGGACGCTCCAGTACTGGTAGAACGTCTGGTTGCCGTCGATCGACGGGGCGTTGACCCGCTGGCTGCGCAGGATGTCGTAGGTGCCGCCGTCGGTGGTGACGGTGCCCAGACGGGTGGCGCCGCTGCTCGGGTTGTAGTTGCCGAAGTTCTCCACCACGTAGTACTCGATCAGCGGGTTACGCGTCCACCCGTACAGGGCGAGGTACGTGTTGTTGTTGCCCGGGTTGTAGGTGCCCGAGTAGCTGACCGTCCGTCGGCTACCGGTGGCCCAACCCTTGCCGCCGACCCAGTTGTTGGTGCTCCGGTCCCAGCTGCTGGAGTAGCGACCGTCGGCCCGCAACGTCATGCTGGCGTTGCCGCTGTCCTTCCAGAACGAGAAGTAGTACCCGTTGTGGGTGCCGGTGAGGTTCGAGGTGAGCGTCCGGTCCGCCTCGGCGTACGCGTTGGTGGCCGTCATGGTGCCGGCGACGGCCACGACGACGGCGCACGCGGCGCCGAGGAGCAGCCGTAGCCGGCCGCGCCTCTGTGGTGCGATGGGGATGTGGCTGGTGTCGCTCATGTTCGTGTTTCCTCCTCGTGACGGCTGGCGGGGGGCCAGCAATGCGGCACGTCTCGGCTGGCTGCCGGTGGTCGGGTGGCGGCCACTGTCGTCGTACCGCGTGGTGGTGGTTGACCGGTCGTCCTGCACGACGAGCGGAGGAGTGGATCGCGGTATGCGGTGCACGACGGCGATTGAATGCCGTCGATGGGGACCGTATGTACCCGGCCGTCCCCTTGTCAACAATTTTCGGAAACATGGCGGTAGGACCGCGGTGGCCAGCGGAATCCCTGAGGACGACGTCTCGCCAGGTCAGTAGTCGATCAGCGCGGCCTGGGCCGGGCGAGTGGCCGTGGTGATCGTTATGCGTGCGTCGATCAGTCACCGAAAACTTCCGAACACTTTCCGGACTGAAATCATCCGATGACCGGCGTCCTTGCGGAAGCGGGGGACGGGTCAGCGGGACCGGTCGGTGTTGAGCCGCGCGGCCTGCCGGGTCAGGTGGTCGCGCTCGGCGAGGTTGGGTGCCGTCCGGGCTGCCTCGGCGTACAACCGGGCCGCCGTCGCCAGATCGCCGTCGCGTTCGTGCAGGTGGGCCGCCACCGCCGCGTACCGGGGCAGGGACTCGTCCAGCGCCGCGAGCGCCGCGAGGCCGGCCCGCGCGCCGTCGGCCTCACCGACGGCGACCGCGCGGTTGAGTCGGACGACAGGACTGTCGGTCAGGAGGGCGAGTTCGTCGTACCACTCGACGATCTGCACCCAGTCGGTCTCCCCGGCGGCGGGAGCGTCCGCGTGCAGTGCCGCGATGGCGGCCTGGGCCTGGAACTCGCCCAGCCGATCGCGGGCGAGAGCCGCCTGGAGGATCGTCACGCCCTCGGCGATCGACTCGGTGTCCCACCGGCTGCGGTCCTGTTCCGCCAGTGGCACCAGGCTGCCGTCGGGCGCGGTGCGGGCGGCGCGCCGGGCGTGGTGGAGCAGCATGAGGGCGAGCAGCCCGGCCACCTCGGGATGGTCGATCGCCGCCCGGAGTTGCCGGGTGAGCCGGATGGCCTCGGCGGCGAGGTCGACGTCGCCGGAGTAGCCCTCGTTGAAGACCAGGTAGAGGACGCGCAGCACGGTCGCGACGTTGCCGGGCTGGTCGAACCGCACCCCGGAGACGGTGCGTTTCGCCCGGCTGATGCGCTGCGCCATGGTCGCCTCGGGGACCAGGTAGGCGTGCGCGATCTGCCGGGTGGTCAGACCTCCGACCGCGCGCAGCGTGAGCGCGACCGCCGACGACGGCGTCAGCGACGGGTGGGCGCACAGGAAGTAGAGCCACAGCGTGTCGTCCACGGCCGAGACGGGCCCCGGTGCCGGTTCCTCGTCGACGGCGTCCTCGCGTCGGCGGCGGGCCGCGTCCGCCCGGGCCGCGTCGAGGAACCGGCGCCAGGCCACGGTGATCAGCCAGCCCTTCGGGTCCCGCGGTGGGTCGGCCGGCCAGACGCGCACCGCCTCGACCAGCGCGTCCTGCACGGCGTCCTCGGCCGCCGCGAAGTCGACTCCGCGGCGGACGAGGACGCCGAGCACGCTCGGGGTGAGGCCCCGGAGCTGTGACTCGTTCACTCGGTGATGGTGGGCGGCTCGGTCAGGAACGGGCGCAGTTCGAGCCACTCGTGGATCGGCCTCCCGCCCGCTCCCGGGGCCGCCGACAACTCCCCGGCCAACTCGACGGCGCGCTCGTAGCTGTCGACGTCGATCACCATCCAGCCGGCGATCAGGTCCTTGGTCTCGGCGAACGGGCCGTCGGTGACCGGCGGGCGACCCTCGCCGTCGTACCTGACGAACGTCCCGGTGGGGGCGAGGGCCTGACCGTCGACGAACTCACCGCTCTCCTCGAGTCGCGCGGCGAAGTCGCGCATGTACTGCATGTGGGCCGAGACCTCCGCCGGCGTCCACTGGTCCATCGGCACGTCGTTGACCGCCCTGGGGGCGCCGCGGTAGTGCTTGAGCAGCAGGTACTTGGCCATCGTGGTTCTCCTTGGCGCTGGTGGGCGACCCGTCGTGGTCGCGTTCACCCCGGGGACGAAGCCGGGTGTCGGTTCTCGACATGGCCGTCCGGATTATTTCTACTATCGCGGCGGGCCTTGGTGAACTCTTCGCCACGACGGCGCGCGGACCCGGGCAAAACTTGATTGGTTCCAGAAAAGTGGGCTAGTGTTCGGCAAGTGATGTCCGACTTCGAGGCGCAACTGCGGGCCGCCTCGCTGCGGGTGACCCGGCCTCGACTGGCGGTGCTCGCGGCGTTGCGCGACCACCCGCACGTCGGCACCGACGCCGTGATCGCGCTGGTCCGGGCAGATCATCCGACGATCTCCCACCAAGCGGTGTACGACGTGCTGCGCGTGCTCACCGACGCCGGTCTGGTGCGGCGCATCCAGCCGGCCGGCGCGACCGCCCGCTACGAGTCCCGGGTCGCGGACAACCACCACCATGTCGTCTGCCGCACCTGCGGCGTGATCGCCGACGTCGACTGCGCCGTCGGTCACGCCCCCTGTCTCACCGCCCCGGTCGACCACGGTTTCGTGGTCGACGAGGCGGAGGTCGTCTACTGGGGCATCTGCCCCGACTGCGCGACCGCCCGTACGCCCCAGAGATCCGCAAGCTCGGAAGGAAGTTCATGAGCGACACCCAGGACAACCGCCCCACCAGTGCACAGGGTGTGGACCAGAAGGCAGCGGCCGGCTGCCCGGTGGCGCACGACTCGGTGACCGCGCACGGCAGCGAGAGCGAGAACCCGGCGATCGACTCGCCGACTCCGAAGACCGGCGGCCGTCCGCGCACCAACCGGGACTGGTGGCCCAACCAGCTCGACCTCTCGGTGTTGCACGCCCACTCGCCGAAGGGCAACCCGCTGGGGGCGGACTTCAGCTACGCCAAGGAGTTCGCCAAGCTCGACGTCGAGGCCCTCAAGCGGGACATCGTCGAGGTGCTCACCACCTCGCAGGAC
The DNA here is from genome assembly GCF_900091505.1 of Micromonospora chokoriensis. Lineage (NCBI taxonomy): Bacteria > Bacillati > Actinomycetota > Actinomycetes > Micromonosporales > Micromonosporaceae > Micromonospora > Micromonospora chokoriensis. Next base: position 5,250,604 of record NZ_LT607409.1, on the reverse strand, counting down.
TGGTGGCCGGCCGACTTCGGCCACTACGGCGGCCTGATGATCCGGATGAGCTGGCACGCCGCCGGCACGTACCGTATCGAGGACGGTCGCGGTGGCGCCGGCGACGGTGGCCAGCGGTTCGCCCCGCTCAACAGCTGGCCGGACAACGCCAACCTGGACAAGGCGCGTCGGCTGCTCTGGCCGGTCAAGCAGAAGTACGGCCAGAAGATCTCCTGGGCCGACCTGCTCGTGCTGGCCGGCAACGTGGCCCTGGAGTCGATGGGCTTCAAGACCTTCGGCTTCGGCTTCGGCCGTGAGGACGTCTGGGAGCCCGAGGAGATCTTCTGGGGTCCGGAGGACACCTGGCTCGGCGACGAGCGGTACGCCTCCGAGAAGGAGATGACGCCCGGCGTCGGCGCGACCGAGATGGGTCTGATCTACGTCAACCCGGAGGGCCCCCGCGGTAACGCGGACCCGGCCGCCGCGGCGCACTTCATCCGCGAGACCTTCGGCCGGATGGCGATGAACGACGAGGAGACCGTCGCCCTCATCGCCGGTGGCCACACCTTCGGCAAGACCCACGGCGCCGGCGTCGCCGACAACCACGTGGGCCCCGAGCCCGAGGGCGCCCCGCTGGAGGCGCAGGGCCTGGGCTGGCTGAGCACCCACGGCAGCGGCAAGGGCGGTGACACGATCACCAGTGGTCTCGAGGTGACCTGGACCGACGTGCCGACGCAGTGGAGCAACCGCTTCTTCGAGATCCTGTTCGGCTACGAGTGGGAGCTCACCACGAGCCCCGGCGGCGCCAAGCAGTGGGTCGCCAAGGACGCCGAGGCGATCATCCCGGACCCGTTCGACCCGGCGAAGAAGTACAAGCCGACGATGCTCACGACGGACCTGTCGCTGCGCGTCGACCCGGCGTACGAGAAGATCTCGCGCCGCTTCCTGGAGAACCCGGACGAGTTCGCGCTGGCGTTCGCCAAGGCGTGGTACAAGCTGTTGCACCGCGACATGGGCCCGATCGAGCGCTTCCTCGGCCCGTGGGTGGCCGAGCCGCAGCTGTGGCAGGACCCGGTGCCGGCCGTCGACCACGAGCTGGTCGGTGACGCCGATGTCGCCGCGCTCAAGGCGAAGGTCCTGGAGTCCGGCCTGAGCACCGCCCAGTTGGTCTCCACCGCCTGGGCGTCGGCGGCGAGCTACCGGCACACCGACAAGCGCGGTGGTGCGAACGGTGCCCGGATCCGCTTGGAGCCGCAGCGCAACTGGGAGGTCAACCAGCCCGAGCAGCTGGCGACCGTGCTGGGTGTCCTGGAGGGCATCCAGCGGGAGTTCAACGAGGCCGGTGGCGCGAAGATCTCGCTCGCCGACCTCATCGTGCTGGCCGGTTCGGCAGCCGTCGAGAAGGCGGCGCGGGACGCCGGCGTCGACGTGACCGTGCCGTTCCGCGCGGGTCGTACGGACGCGACCCAGGAGCAGACCGACACCGAGTCGTTCCGGGTCCTGGAGCCGCGTGCCGACGGCTTCCGCAACTACCTGCGTCAGGGTGAGAAGACCCAGCCGGAGGTGCTGCTGATCGACCGCGCGTACATGCTCAACCTGAGCGCGCCGGAGATGACCGTCCTCGTCGGCGGCCTGCGTTCCCTCGGTGCCAACACCGGTGGCGCTCCGCACGGTGTGCTCACCGACCGGCCGGGTGTGCTCACCAACGACTTCTTCGCGAACCTGCTGTCCCCGGGCACCCGGTGGAGCGCGTCGAAGTCCGAGGAGCACGTGTACGAGATCCGCGATCTGGCCACCGACGAGGTGAAGTGGACCGCCACGGCGGTCGATCTCATCTTCGGTTCCAACTCGCAGCTGCGAGCCCTCGCCGAGGTCTACGCCAGCGAGGACGCCCGCGGCAAGTTCGTGGCCGACTTCGTGGCGGCCTGGACGAAGGTCATGGAGCTCGACCGGTTCGACATCGCCTGACGGTGACCACGACGAGCCCCGGCCGATCCGTCAGCGATCGGTCGGGGCTCGTCCATGTCGGCGTCATGTCGATGACATCCCATAGGGCGCGAATCCCACTGATGATTTTTTTGTACGACTGATCGGCTGGCGTACGGCCCATGACGTGACAAGGTGTTCACCTGCCCGGGTGACGGGCGCGGACCTAGTCACGCAGGGAGTCATCGTGGCCCATCCCGACCTGCAGGCCGAGGAAGCGGATCGACACGCGGGTGGTCCCGCGATCCCCCGGCAACGGGCTCAGTCGGCCCGTGTCGCCCCGTCGACCGGTCCGGAGGACGCCGGTGCCGGGTGGCGTCCACTGCGGATCGCGATGATCGGGCAGAAGGGGATGCCGGCGACCTACGGCGGCATCGAGCGGCACGTCGAGGAGATGGCCAGCCGGCTGGCCGGCTTCGGGCACGAGGTCACCGTCTACTGTCGCCGGAGCTACGGCAGGATGCCGGCCGACGACTACCGGGGCGTACGCCTGCGCGAGGTGCACACCATCGCGAGCAAGCACCTCGACGCCATCGTGCACGCGGCCACCTCGACCGTGGCGGCGATGACCGGACGACCGGACATCGTGCACTACCACGGGCTCGGGCCGGCCCTGGTCGCACCGGTGCCCCGGATGTTCTCCCGCGCGGGCGTGGTGTTGACGGTGCACGGGTTGGACAACCAGCGGGCCAAGTGGGGCCTCGCCGCGCGTACGGTGCTGGGCAGCGCCCACTGGCTCAGCGGTTACGTCCCGCACCAGCGGGTCGCCGTCTCCCGAGGGCTCGCCACCCACTACGAGACCCGGTTCGGCCGGCCCACGACCTACATCCCGAACGGCGTCAACCCGGCCCGGCGGGCGTCGAGCCGACAGATCGAGGCCCGCTTCGGGCTGGCCCCCGGCGGTTATCTGCTGCTGGTCGGCCGGCTGGTCCCGGAGAAGGCCGCCGACCTGCTGATCCGGGCCTTCCGGCGGCTCGACACCGGAGTGCGGCTGGCGATCGTCGGCGGGTCGTCGTTCACCGACGACTACGTGGACCAGCTGCACCGTGCCGCCGAAGGGGACGACCGGATCGTCTTCACCGGGTTCGCCTACGGAGACCTCCTCGCCGAGCTGTACGCCAACGCCGCCGGCTTCGTCCAGCCGTCCCGCCTCGAAGGGCTGCCGTTGACCCTGCTGGAGGCTGCCGCGTACGGGCTTCCCGTGGTCGCCAGCGACATCGCGCCGCACCTGGAGGTGCTGGAGTCCGACGCCGCCGGCGGCCGGTTGTTCCGCGACGGCGACGAGGACGACCTGGTCCGGGTGCTGACGGCGCTGCTCGGGGACCTGGCGGGGGAGCGGGCCGGCGCGACGGCGCTGGGTGACCGGGTCACCGAGACGTACAGCTGGGACACCGCCGCCCACGAGTTGGAGCGCCTCTACCTCAGCCTGGTCCCGGCCAGGGGCCGTCGCGTCAGGGCACGACTGCCGACCGCCGCCGACTGACCGTTCGGCCCGTTCCCCGGTACGGCGGCGGGTCAGCCCTGCGGGGGATCAGCCGATCGGTGCAACGGCCCCTTCTTCCGAGGCGGTGACCGGGCTAGATTGAACCGATCTTGTGCCGGGAGGATCGGTTCACCATGCCCGGCAGCGTCGACGTCGGTTCAGTGGGATCAGTGGGACAACACACGCAGCAGGTGGTCGATGCGCAACGACCCGGTCATCCGCCGGGCGGCGGGACTCCACCGATGAGCACCAGGGTGGACACGACCCGTCTGCTCACCGGCGCGGCGGCGCTGGCCGCCGCCGCCGTGGCGGTGGTCGCCGGCGTCTCGATGGCGGCCGGTGACCGTCGCGGCATGGTGCTGCCACTCGCGGTGGTCGCGGGCGTCGCGGTGGCAGTCCTCGCGCTGACCCGGTTCTCCGGGTACGTGTTGCTGATGCTCGCGGTCCGCTCCTGCGTCGACCTGTTCAAGCTCACCGGACCGAGTGCCGGCCGGCCCGACTCCGCCGGCGCCGCCCGGGTGATGGACCCGTCCACGCTGCTCGCGGTGCTGTTCCTCCTCGCCGCCGGGCTGTGGTTGGCCGCGCAGCTCAGCCGGCACGGGCGGTTGCGCGGCTCGCCCCTGGGGTGGGCCATGCTGCTCGTCGGGGCCAGCAGCGTGGTGAGCGCGTTGGGCGCGACCCGGCCGGCGAACAGCCTGCTGGAGGCGCTGCGGATCCTCACCGTGGTGGTGATGTTCGTGGTGCTGGAACAACTGATGCCGAACACCGCGGCGATCCGTCGGATTCTGCTCGCCTGCTACGTCTCGCTGGTGCTGTCGCTCGGCTACACGGTCGTCCTGTCGCTGCTCGGCAACCCGCCGGCCGAGATGAAGGGCGACTTCACCCGGATCAGCGGCACGTTCAGCCAGTCGACCACGTTCGGTCGCTACCTGATGTTCATGGTGATCTTCGGGTTCGCGGTGTACCGCTTCCTGGGTCGCCGCCTGCGGGTGATCCTCGGCGTGCTGCTCGGGCTCTCGTTGCTGTTCCTGTTGCTGAGCAACACCCGCAGCGCCCTGCTCGGCGCGGCGATCGGTCTGGTCGTGGTCGCCGTGCTGCACCGCAGCAAGCGGATGCTGGTCACCCTCTGCGTGGTGGCGGTCGCCGGGGTGGCCCTGGTGCCCGCCGTCGGTGAGCGGTTCGCCCAACTCGGCAGCTCACGCGCCGTCGGCGGGGATCCGACCGGGAACACCCTGGCGTGGCGGATCGGCTACTGGACCGAGATCGTCACGCTGGCCGACCGTAATCCGGTCACCGGCATCGGGCCGAACATGACCCAGCGTGAGACCGACGAGGCGAAGAAGCCGCACAACGACTTCCTCCGGGCGTACGTCGAGACCGGGTTGCTCGGTCTCGGGGCGTACCTGATGATGCTTGTCGCCTTTCTGCACACCGCGCGCCGGGCGCTGCGGCGGGCGCCGCCGGGCAGCTTCGAGCGGGGCGTCGCTGTCGGTTTCACCGGTTGCGCCGTCGCGTTCGTGGCGGTCAGCGCGGCGTCCAACGTCATTTCCAATGTGGTTACGCTCTGGTATTTCGTCGCGTTCGCCGCGGCGGCCAGTGCGATCGCCCGCCACCCGGTTCCGCAGGTGGCCGGCGAGCAGCCGCGAAGCACGTCCGTCCCGGTCTGAGTGAACGACAGCATTGGGGAAAAAGTGGAGATCGTCGACTACCTGCGGGTCGCCCGACGGCGCCTCTGGGTACTCGTGGGGGTGCCGCTGGTCGCCACCGGCGCGGCGGCCGGCATCGTCCTGCTCGCGCCACAGCAGTACAGCGGCACCGCCTACGTGGCGGCGCCGGCGCTGGTGGGCGGGGCGGCCGGTACGCAGTACACCGGCACGCAGGCGGCGAACCAGTTCGTGGCGGCCTTCGGCGCGGCGGTCACCTCACCCCGGGTCCTCGCCGACGTGGCCGGTGACACCGGGGTGACGCCGGAGCGGCTGCGCGACGGCCTCGCCGTCACCCAGGTCGGCGCGAGCAGCCAACTGGAGGTGACGTACACCGCCGGCGACCGGGCGACCGTCGCGCCGGTGCTGGGCGCGACCACCACCCGCGCGCTCGCCTTCCTGTTCTCCTCCCAGGTCGGCATCGCCACCAGCGAGGTCGAGGCGGCCAATGCCGACGTCACCGCCGCCACCACGGCGATCGGTGAGTGGGAGAAGGCCAACAAGGTCTCCCAGCCGGACCGGATCTACCAGGCGACGCTGGGTGAGCTGACCAGTCTGCGGCAGCAGCAACTCTCCATGCAGGCGGTCGGCAACAGCCGGGGCGCGGGCGCGGCGGCCGCCGCGATCACCGCAGCCCAGAAGAAGCTCGACGAGCTGGGGCCGAAACTCCCCGACTACCAGGCGCTGCTCGCCCAGCGGGACGCGGCGACCGGCGCGCTGTCGCAGGCCCGGGAGGGGTTGCAGGCGGCCCGGGCCCAGGCCCAGGCCGCCGATCCGAAGCAGGTGACCAGCATCGGCGAGACGCACGACGTGAGCCGGATGGCCGAGCTGGTGCGTACCGCAGTGCCGGTGGGCGGTGCCGGCCTGCTGCTCGGCGTGCTGCTGGTCGGTGTCCTCGAACTGCTCTCGCGGGCACGCCTGACCGGTCGCCCGACCACCGCGCCGACCCCGAGCGACCCGCCGGCGCAGACGCCGGCCGAGCCGCCGGTGTCGGCGCGGACCGTGCCCGCGGCACGGCCGTGACCGCCCGGGAACGGGCCGCCAGGTGCGCGGCGAGCTGACCGGGCGGCCACCGGCCCCGCCGGAGGCCGGCGATCAGCAGGTACGCGGCATGGCGCGCGGCGGCATGCTGAACCTGGCGAGCGCGGTGCTCAGCCAGGTGGCGCTCTTCCTGGTCATGCTGTTGCTGGCCCGCGTGCTGGGCGTACGCGAGCTGGGCCGGTACGCCCAGGTCTACGCCGTGCTGTCGTTGCTCGGGCTGCTCTCGCTGTCCGGTTTCCGCGCCGGGCTGACCCGGTTCGTGGCGGTGCACCTCGCCGACGACGACCCGGCGGCGCTGCGGGGCGCGATCCGCCTCGGGATCGGCATCTCGGTCGTGGCGTCCACAGTCATCGCCGTCGGTCTGACGGTCGGCGCGCCGTGGCTCGCCGGGGCACTGCACGACCCGCAGCTCAGCACCGGTCTGCGGTTGGTCGCGCTGTGCCTGCCCGCCTCGACCGTCTGCGAGGCCGCCCTCGCGGCCACCCGGGGTTGGCGTACCCAACGGGCCTACGCGCTCATCGGCCAGGTCTACGAACCGGCGGCCCGGCTGGTCCTCACCGCGGTGGCGCTCGCCGTGGGGGCGGGCCTGACCGGCGCGTTCTGGGCCCTCGTGGTGGCCAGCTGGAGCGCCGCCGGGTTCGCTCTGGTGGCGCTCACCCGGATGGTGCGCCGGGTGCCGGCCGCCCGGCCCGCGTACCGGCCGGGAGAGCTGTTCCGCTTCTCCACGGTCAGCTGGGTCTCCTCGCTCTCCTCGACCGGGCTGATCTGGGTGGACGCGTTGCTGCTCGGGTTCTTCGACTACGGGCCCGACGCGATCGGCGTCTACCACGTGGCGACCCGGCTGGTGACGATCGCGGTGTTCGTGCTCGCACCGGTCAACGCCTCGTTCGGCCCGCACCTGGCGCACCTCTACCACCAGGGTCGGCTGGACGAGGTCCGCCGGATCTACCGGGTCGCCACCGGCTGGGTGCTGCGACTGTCGCTGCCGGCGTTCGTGGCGTTGCTGGTCTTCCCGGAGCAGTTGCTGCGCCTCGTCGGTGGGCCCGGTCTGGTCGGCGGCGCGGCGGTCACGGTCGTGCTGGCGCTCGGCCAACTCGTCAACGCCGCCACCGGGCCGTGCGGGACGCTGCTGAACATGTCGGGCCGGGTCGCGGTCAACATGGTCGACAACCTCGCCGCCCTGGTGCTCAACATCCTGCTCAACCTGTGGCTCATCCCGGCGTACGGCATCCTCGGCGCGGCGGTGGCCTGGGCGGTCTCGCTGGCCGCGGTGAACGTCGCCCGGGTGTGGCAGGTGCGCGCGCAGGTGCACACGGTGCCGCTGACGACCGGCATGCTCAAGGGGCTGGCCGCCGCGGTGTTCGCGGTGGTCGTCGGGTTCGGTGTGCGGTGGCTGGTCGAGGGCTGGGTCGCGCAGCTCACCGTCGGCCTGACCGCGATCGTGGGGGCGTACTGCGCCGGTGTGCTCGCCCTCGGGCTCAGTCGGGAGGACGTCATGGTGCTGCGTTCGGTGACCCGTCGGGGCGGCCGACGCGCCGCCCCGGCCGGCAGCCCCGCCGCGAAGGTCGGTTCGTGAGCACGCCCGGTCGACGTCAGGTCACCGACCACCTGCGTCGAGGTGTGCGCGCGACCCGGGCGTGGGGACGCGCCGCGCGGCCGGGCGAGCCCGGCCCACTGCCCGACTTCCTGGTGATCGGCGGTCAACGCTGCGGCACCACCTCGCTGTACCACCACCTCGCCGCGCATCCCCGGGTACGGGTGGCCACCGGCAAGGAGTTGCAGTACTTCAGCGTCCACCATGGGCGAGGCACGCGCTGGTACCGGGGGCACTTCCCGCGCCTCGCCCCGGACGAGCGCACGTTCGAGGCGAGCCCCTACTACCTGTTCCATCCGGGGGTGCCGTCCCGGGTCGCGGCGGCCCTGCCGCAGGCCCGCTTCGTCGCCCTGCTGCGGGACCCGGTGCAGCGGGCCTACTCGCACTACCTGCACACCCGCTCGTACGGGCTGGAGCCGCTGACCTTCACCGACGCGCTCGACGCCGAGGAGGAGCGGCTGGCCCGGGCGACGCGTGGCGGCCCGGACACCCGTGCCGCGCACCGGGCGTTACGCAACCACTCGTACGCCGCCCGGGGCCGCTACGCCGAGCAGGTCGAGCGGTGGTTCGCGCACGTCCCCCGGGAACGGATCCACGTCGCCCGGACCGAGGACCTGCACGCCGACCCGACGGGCACGTACCGCGCGATCCTGGCCTTCCTCGACCTGCCGGCCTTCACACCCGAGGCGTTCACCCGGCACACCCGCCGCGTCGACGAGGGCGCCTCGCAGCTGACCCCGCAGCTGCGGGACCGGCTGGCCGCGTACTTCGCGCCGCACAACGCCCGCCTGGCCGCCCTGCTCGACTGGCCCGACCCCTGGCCCGGCTAGCGCGCGGCACCGGCCAGGCGGCAGGTCGGCATGGGTCAGCGAGCGCCCGCCGGAGGTAGGTCGAGGAACCAGTCGGCTAGCGCAGGTCGGCGAGGATCCGCTCGACCGGCTGGTCGGCGCGCAGCAGCACGGGGACGTCGGTCACCGTGGTGCCACCCCCGGCCGCGCGCAGCGGGGCACCCACCGCACCGGTCTGCCCACCCCGTGCCGCCGGCACCGTCACCGGAGTGGTCGACGCCGACCACAGCACCAGCGTGCTCGACCCGCCGCGCACGAAGGCGACCCCATGGAGCTTGTCGGCCACCGAGGCCGGCAGCGGGGCGACAGTGGCGTCCCGGGCCGCGTCGGCCAGGCTCGCCAACATCCGGCCGGCTTCGCGTTCGGTGCCGTCCGGGTCGAGCAGGCCGTAGCGGACCTCACTGCCGGCGGCGTTGTTCGGGTTGTACGCCAACGGCAACCAGCTGATCTCGCCGATCCCACCGGCGGCCAGCAGGGTGACCGTCTTGACCATCTTGGCGGCCCGGCTGGCCGGGTCACCGTCGCCGTCACGCCAGAACTGACCGACCTCCCACGCCTGGATCGGCATGCCGGCCGGTGTCGTCGCACGCAGGTGGTCCAGCAGTGGCGCGACCCCGCTGAAGTGCTCGTAGAAGTGCACCTGCCGGACGTCGACGGTGCGGTCGGCCAGCAGCGACTCGGTGGCGGCCAGGAACCGCAGGCTACGGCTGTTGGTGTCGGTGCCGAGCGCCTTGCGGAGTTGCTCCGCCCCGGTGACCGCCGGAATCTGCTGGCCCCTGGTGCCGACCCGGCGCTGGAAGTACGCCTGGTAGGCGGCGACGGCCTCGGACACCCGACCGGCGCGCACCAGCCGGTCGGCGACACCCATGCCGTACGCGACGCTGCTGATGCCCGAGTCGACCACCAGCGCCTGCGGGTCGGTCGCGCGGATCGTCTCGGCGGCGGCCTTGACGAGCCGTACGTAGTCCTCGGGGCTGCCGGCCCAGTAACTCGGTGCGTTGACCTCGTTCTCGATGGCGTACTCGCGCACCCCGTACGGGCCGTAGCGCTGCACCACCGAGCGGACGAACCGCTGGTACGCGGCGAGATCGGTGGGCATCGCCGACTCGGTCTTGTTCGCCGCCCCCCGGGTGTAGCGCGCGGTGCCGCCGGTCGCCCAGCACACCCCGGTACGGATCTTCAGGTGCAGCGTGATGCCCAGCTCCCGGCTGCGGGAGGCGATCTCGTCCAACCCGGCCCAGTCCGGCTGCCCCGAGGTGTGTTCGATCTCGCACCAGGAGATCTCCTCGTAGGTCGCCGAGCCGGCGATCCGCCGCAGGTACGGCGCGAACTGCTGGTAACGCGACCAGTCCCAGTGCGCCCCGAACGGGTTGCTCACCCCGGTGACGGCACGTCCCGGCGCGGCTGTGGCCGACGGGGTGGCGGCACCCGTCGGGGGCGCCGGTGGGTCGTCGTCGCGGGCGGTGCAGGCGGCGGTGACCAGGAGCGTGGTGGCGAGGGCGGCGGCGAGCACGCCCAGCCGGCGGGACCGGTTCACCGGTAGCCGAGGGCGCGCAGGGTCGGCCCGGAGAACACCCAGACCAGCAGGCGGAGGAACGGGTCGAGCTCGCGGCGATGGGTGCCGACCCGGGAGCCGTAGATCGGTTCGGTCAGGCTCGCGGCGGCCCGCCGTTTCGCCGCCTCGGTGGTGTACTTCTGCGCCACGTCGTGCTGCTTGCTGTCGTAGTCGAGGATGCCGTCCTCCCACGGTTCGCCGAGGAACTCGAAGAGACCCCGCATCGTCTTCTCCGGCTCGGTCACCGCCTGCTCGTACCGCAGCTCGTAGTAGCGGTCCGGGGGCAGGGTGGCCCCGACGGCCCGCGCGGCGCGGATGTAGCGCGGCCACTTCACCACGCACTTGACGGCGGACCAGTAGCCGAACCGTTTGCGGTGCGAGACCACCACGTCGCGGCCGTCCCGGATCAGGTGCACGATCTGGGCGTCCGGGAAGACCTCGGTGACGAAGTCGAGTGACATCGCGTACAGCGGGGTCTTGTCGGCCCACCGGGTCTTGCCCCGGGCGGCGGCGTAGTCGGCGTGGACGCCGCCGAAGAAGTCCCGGATCCGTCGTAGCCAGTCCTCGCGGGGGAAGCCGAAGCGGGCGAGGCGTTCCCAGTCCCGCCCGACGATCCGTCGCAGGTCGGGCAGGAACCGGGTCTCCGGGCCGCAGCTGATGCGCGAGTGGGAGTCCAGGACGAGGCGCACCATCGTCGTGCCGGAGCGCTGACATCCGACCAGGAAGATCGGTGCGGTACGGGTCGGTGGTTCAGCCACGGTCGGCCGCCTTCGTCTCGGAACGGGCGTCGGCCGCGCACCTGTCGAGCCGGTCGGTCAGCTCGTCGCAGAGCGCCCGCACGCGCCGGTCGATCGGTAACGGCTGGTGGCCCGCTGCGGCGTCGTGGAACCGGCGTGGGGCGATGTGCGCGTGCAGCCCCGGCCGGTAGGGGAAGTCGAGGAACGCGCACAGCCGTCGCAGTTGCGCCTCCGGCTCCGCGACGACCGTGTCGTAGCGGCAGAGCAGCACGTCGGCGCGCTGGTCCAGGCCGAGGTGGAAGACGAGCGAGTTGCGGACGTACCAGAAGAGGGCCGCGCCGCTGTGCGGGTCCAACCTCTGCGGGTCGTGCGCCCGGATCAGCTCGACGGCGTCGGCGTCGAGGCGCTGCCCCTGCCACCGTCGACCGATGCTGCCGTCGGCGATGGCGCGCAACGCCCGCAGGTTGGCCTCACCGAACTTGGCGACCTCGGAGCGGGCCCGGTCGTCGACGTCGCGGTAGACCCAGAGCGCGCGGCCGGGCGTCGACCCCGGCAGGGCCAGCAACTCGTCCACGCGGTGGCTCTCGCAGAGGGGCTTGACCAGGACGTACGCGTGTCGGCTGCGCTGGATCACGGCGGTCAGCACCGCGTCCGGGCGGAGCTGGAAGCGGTGGAAGAGGGTGCTGTCGTTCTCGTTGCGGACCTCGACCTCGGGGGCCGCGTCCAGGCCACGGACCAGCATGTTCGTGCCGGACCGTTGCAGACCGACCAGGTAGACCGGCATCGCCGAGCCGGGCGTCCGGCCGGCCCGCCGCCGCCAGCGTCGTTTCGCCAGTGCGGTGCGGACCCGCTCGACGGGGTCGAGGCGGTCCTCCTCGATCAGCCGCCCGATCCCCTCGGTGCGCGCCCAGCGCAGGTGCCGCCGGATCCGGCGCGCGGTGTACGCGACTGTGGAGACCTCGTCGTCGGCTGCCACGGTCCTCCTCGGTCGGGCGCCGGTCCGGCGCACTGGGAGACGGGGACGACCGGCGGCGCAGCCAGGCTATCGGGAGATCATGGCGGGAAGCCAGGCCGCGAACCGCACGGGCATACGAAGATCAACCGTTTAGGCACATGCCATAGGTGAACTGGACTCGCAGACCTGCCCTGCATACGGTGGGCCCTGGCCGGGGCGGGCAGACCCCGGTCGCCACCCCGGGCCCGGTTCGCCCGATCGACGTGAGCAGGCCGACTCGATGCGCGTGCTGCATGTGAACAAGTTCCTCTACCGCCGAGGCGGCGCCGAGGGCTACCTGCTCGACCTCGCGGACCTGCAGCGGGCGGCGGGGGACACGGTCGCCTACTTCGGCATGAGCCACCGGGAGAACGAGTCGCCGCTGCCGTACGCGCAGCGGTTTCCCACCGAAGTGGAGCTGGAGCCGGCGCCGAGCGGGCTACGACCACGCGCGACGGCGGTCGGTCGGATGCTGTGGTCACCGGCGAGCCGCCGGGGCCTGGCCCAGGTGATCGACGACTTCCGCCCGGACGTGCTGCACCTGCACAACATCTACCACCAGCTCTCGCCGTCGGTGCTCGCCGCGGCACGGTCGGCCGGCGTGCCGTGCGTGTTGACCCTGCACGACTACAAGCTCGCCTGCCCGAGCTACCAACTGCTGGACCGGGGCCGTCCCTGCCAGGCCTGCGTCACCGGAGGCCCCCTCCAGGCGGCCCGCCGCCGCTGCAAGGACGGATCGCTGTCGCGCAGTGGCCTGCTCGCTGTCGAGTCGTGGTTGCACCGGCGGTTCGACGCGTACGACCCGGTGCAGGTCTTCGTCAGCCCGAGCGAGTTCCTGGCCGACGTGATGCGTCGCGCCGGCGTGTACCCGGACCGGCTGCGCGTGGTGAACCACTTCGTCGACCTGGGCGGCATCGCCACCAAGCAGACCCCCGGCGGCGGTGTCGTCTTCGCCGGTCGGCTGGCGGCGGAGAAGGGCGTCGACGTGCTGGTCGAGGCGGTGGCCGCGCTGCCGGACGGGGTCACCGTCGACGTCGCCGGCGACGGCCCGGCCCGGCTCGACCTGGAGGCGCTCGCCGCGCGCCGCGCGCCCGGCCGGATCCGGTTCCACGGCCGCCTGGACAAGCCGCGCCTGCACGAGCTGATCCGGTCGGCAGCGGTGGTCGCCGTTCCCTCACGGTGGCACGAGAACCAGCCGATGGCGGTGCTGGAGGCGTTCGCCTGCGGTGTCCCGGTGGTCGCCACAGACCTCGGTGGGCTTCCCGAGCTGGTCCAGCCCACAGTGGACGGCAGCGTCGTCGGGGCGGACCGGCCCACGGACCTCGCCGACGCGCTGACCGCGCTGCTTGACGACCCCGAACGGGCGTACCGGATGGGGCAGGCCGGTCGGGCGAAAATCGCCCGGCAGTTCGCCCCCGACCTGCACCTGGCCCGCATCCGCGCGCTCTACGCGGAGGCCGCCGGGGCGCTGCCGAACCGGCGGCGCGCAGGCCGCGCGACGACCGGTGGGGGAGCGGCCCGGTGAGCGCGGTCCGAGTGCTCTACCTCGCCGGCAGCGGTCGCAGCGGCAGCACGCTGATCACCACCGTCCTGGGGCAGGTCCCGGGCTTCTTCGCCGCGGGTGAGCTGCGCTACCTCTGGCGGCGCGGCATCGTGGAGAACCGGCAGTGCGGCTGCGGGGTGCCGCTGGCCGACTGCCCGCTCTGGACGCGGGTACGCGCCGACCTGGCCGGCGCCGACCCGGCCGGGATCGCCGGCCGGCTGGCCGAGCGGCTGCGCCTGCGCGGGCTGCCCGCACTGCTGCGTCGACAGCGTCGCGGTCGACGGCCGGTCGACGGTCACAGCGACGACACCCACCTGGCCCGGCTGTACGCCTCGATCGCCGAACACGCCCTCGCCGACCGGCCCGGCGGGGTCATCGTCGACTCCTCCAAGCTGCCCCCGTACGGCGCTCTGCTGGGCTCCCTGCCCGGCATCGACCTGTACGTCCTGCACGTGGTCCGCGACCCGCGGGCGACCGCGTACTCCTGGCGTCGGCGACGCCCCCTGGACGGGCGCGCGGACGACCGGCTGATGAGCCGGCCACCGGTCTGGAAGGCCGCGGTGCTCTGGCTGGTGTGGAACACCGCCACCGTCCGACTGTGGGGCCGCCGGCCCGTGGACGACCGCTACCTGCGGGTGCGGTACGAGGACTTCGTCGCCGACCCGGCCGGTGTCACCGCACGAATCGTCCGGTTCGTCGGCGCGGCAGCCGACGACCTGCCCTTCCCGACCCCGGACACGGTGCGACTGGCACCCACCCACTCGGTGGCCGGCAACCCCTCGCGGCACCGCACCGGCCTGGTCCCCGTGGTCGCCGACACCGAGTGGCTCACCGGGCTCTCCCCCCGCGCGTACGCGGTGGTCACCGGGCTGACCGGGCCGGCCCTGTCCCGGTTCGGCTACCCGTTGCGCCGGCGGACGGCCACGTCTCCCGCCGCCACGTCCCGTCCGGAGCCGGTCGTCCCCTCGTCACCCGCTTCCCGGCAGGAAGGCTGAACGATGCTCTCACTGGTGGTGGGCACCGGTCGCTGCGGCTCGACCCTGGTGCAGGAGCTGCTCTCCCGGCATCCCGCTGTCGGTTTCGTCTCCGGTCTGGACGACAAGCTCGCCCGGCTCAACCTCAAGGGCCGGTTCAACGGGACGCTCTACCGGCGTTCGGCGCCACGCCCGGCGGGCATGACCTCGCTGCGACACAGCCGACGGTTGCTGGAGCGGGGGCGGCTGCGGGTGGCGCCGTCGGAGGCGTACCACCTGCTCGACAGGCAGGTGCTCGGCGGCTTCTCCCGCCCGTGCCGGGACCTGGTGGCCGAGGACCTGACCCCGTTCGTGGCCCGCCGGCTGCGGACCTTCTTCGACGAGCGGATCGCCCGCCAGGGCTGCCAGCAACTGGTGCAGCACGTCACCGGTTGGCCGCGCACCGGTCTGCTGCACGCCGCGTACCCGGACCTGCGGGTGGTCAACGTGGTGCGTGACGGCCGGGCGGTGGCCAACTCCTGGCTCCAGATGGGCTGGTGGGACGGGTGGCGGGGGCCGGACAACTGGATCTACGGCCCGCTCCCGTCGGACCTGCGGGAGGAGTGGTTCGAGTCGGGCCGGTCCTTCCCGGTGCTCGCCGCGTTGGGCTGGAAGATGCTGATGGAGGCGTTCGCGCAGGCCCGCCTGCGTCACCCCGCCGAGCAGTGGCTCGACGTGCGCTACGAGGACCTGGTGGAGCAGCCCCGGGAACAGGTCGGCCGGATGCTCGACTTCCTGGGACTGCCGTGGTCGCCCGCGTTCGAGAAGGGCTTCTCCCGGTACGACTTCCCGGCGGGCCGGGCGGCGGCGTACCGCGACGAACTCAGCCCGGCGCAGCTCTCCGCGATCGAACGCTCGCTGGAGAAGCCACTCGCCGAGTGGGGCTACCCGGTCTAGGCCCTACGGCACGCTGCACGAGTAGAGCAGCCCGGTCAGCATGCTGAGCGTGCCGGTGACCGGTGTCGACGTCCACCCGCCGGGGCCGTTCGCTACCAGCCGGAAGGTGCCGCTACCGATGCTGAGCAACGCGCCGGGGACGGTGACCGAGGTGGCCGTGGGGGCGAGAGTGCCGCCGCCGGAGAAGCCGCCGGACAGCGACCAGGTGAAGCCGCTGCGGGTGAGCCCGCCGACGGGCAGGGTCCAGGTGAAGGTCGGCGGGGTGGCGAGGCCTGCTGTGCACTGAAGATTGGTCGGTGGGCTGACGGTGCCGGCCTGGAGGGAACCCGTCCCGTACTCGGTGTCGGTCCACGCCGCCATCGTCGACTCTGCTGGTGGGAGCACGACCACCGGGCCGGCGAGCAGCAGGGCGACAGCACCCGCGAGCCGGCGCCGCCGGACACGGCGGGACTTCTCCGTGGCGGACGCCGCCGAGGTGCGGGCGCGCGTCACGGTTGCCCGACTCTGGCCCGGTGTCTGCGGGTGGCGAGGATGAGCAGCACCCCGGCGAGGAGCACCCCGGCGCCGGCGAGCACCGGTGTCCACAGGTTGGTGCCGGTGCGGGGAAGCGGGCCGACAGTGCCGCCTGCCGATGCCCGGTCGCCGAATCCGGTCGCGGTGAGGACCAGATCCGCCGACCCCGAGACGGCGGATCTGGCGAGCAGGCTGGCGGTCACGAGCACCCACCGTTGCTGGTTGGCGCGCATCGCGCTGATGGTGATCGGGTGCGCGACCACCCTCGCGGCGGGGCCGTAGGCGAGGACCTGCTCCGCCTGGCCGCTCGGGCAGGCACCCTGCACCCACCGCATGGCGCAGACGGCGACCGTGAGCTGGAGTCCGTCCGGATCGACGGCGAGTGGGCCCAGCGCCGACAGGGCGATGCTCACCGTGCCGGGCTGCCGCGTGTGTGCCGAGACGCCCACCTGCCACGGCACCGGCTCGTCCGGCGCGAGGTTCGTCATCCGATCCCGGTCGCCGATCGAGATCAGGGTGAGGTACTGGCTCCGAATGACGTCTTCGGTCGTGTCCGCTCGGGCCTGACCGGGCGTCGCCAGGACGGCCGCGGTGACGCCCGGCAGCACAGCCACCAGGATGAACATGCGCCGCAGGATCGAGTCGTCCGGCGCCGCCGTGCGGCTCGGCGGGGTGTCGACCCCGGAACCTGCGCCCGCGTGGTCCGGCCCTGACGGGCCCGACCCCCTGCGCCGCGACGCTCCGCGACCCCGGGTCTGCGGCTCCGCGCCGCGTGGCCAGAACGCCCAGGTGACGATCCCGGCGGTCCCGATCGTGATGGCGCTCATCGCGTACACGTTGGACACGGTGCGCACCGCGTAGCCGAGCCTGGGCACCGACCACTCGACGAGCCGTACGGTGTCCACCGCGTAGGGGGCGGCGTCGTTGGCCTCGTTCGCGTCCCCGCGCAGGGTGAGCAGGCGGGAGGTCCCGCCGCCGTTGGCGACCTCGACGACGCGGTGGGTGATCGGCGGCAGCGGCGTGCGATCGACGGTGACGACGTCGCCCACGCTCACCTCGGACGCGGGAATCTGCCGGACCACGGCCAGTGATCCGGCCGGGATGGTCGGGCTCATCGACCCGGTCTTGAACAGGATGAGCGTGATGTCGAAGAAGAACGCCAGCGGGACGAGGACGACGCACACCGTCCCGCCGACGGCGAGCACGGTCAGCACCAGGTCGCCGACCCGGCCGAGGTGGCTCTGCCGTCGACGCGCGCGTCCCACCATCTGAAGATCCTTACGTAGACGTGGCAGTGAATTCCCAGGTGACGGTGCCGGTCGTGCCCTGGTACGCGTTACTGGCACCGGACTGGATCCGCACCTCGAAGCAGAACCGCAGCTGTGGTGTGGCGCCGCTCGGCACGGTGATGGCGGACGAGACCGGCGAACCGGGCACCGAGGTGATCGCCGAGTAGCTGGGCCCGACGATCCACGTGGGCGTGCCGGTGAAGGCGGCGGCAGCGCAGGTCGTGCTGGTGGTGGCGGTCCGCACCGCGCGGTACTCGAGGGCGGGCAGGAGAGCGCCCGAGTTGTTCGACGACCCGGTGAGCGCCACCGTGCCGCCGACGTTCGTGGTCGCGGTCGTGCGGATGTCGAGGAAGGCGTAGAAGGAGACCGTGGGGGACATCGCCGTCGCGTTGAACGCCAACGTCGCGGCGTTGGACACCGGAGTGTGGCTCGCCCAGGTGCTGGACGCGGTCTGCGATTCGGTGCCGAAGACGCTGGCGCCGAACGACCCGGTGCCGTACTCGCTGTCGGTCCACGCGGCGAGCGTGGACGTCGTTCCCAGACCGAGAACGAGCGCGCCGGCGAGTACGGCACGGGTCCGGCGCAGCCGTGGTGTCCCGGCCGGTGTCCGACGGTTGACCACGGCCGCCACCTATACGGATTCGGCCAGGAGTTGCCAGGTTTCCGTGACCGATGTGCCCTGCACCAGCGTGGGTCCGGCGGTGACGACGAAGCAGAGGTTCACCGCCGCGCCCGGAGTCGTGGGAGGGGTGCCCTGCGTCAGGTTGAACGGCGTCGCACCGGCGACCGAGTCGAGCGCGGTGCCCTGTGCCACGATCCAGGTCGGTGTCGTGGGCGTCGCGCTGCAGTCGGCGAAGGCGGGGACGGTCGCGATCCCGTAGGTGAGGCCGGCGAAGCCGGCGGGAGCGGGGGTGGCCGACGACACGGTGACTGTCGCGTCGTACGTCGTCGCCGCGGTCAGGCGGACGGCGAACGGTGCCGCGACCACGTCACCGGGGCTGATGTCGTCGAAGCCGGTGCTGAAGACCAGTGCTGCCGCCGTGCCGGCCGTGGGGTGCTCCGCGTAGGTGGTGCCGTTCGTGCTGCCCTCCATGCTGAAGGTGCCTGCGGTGAACGTGCCTGTCGCGTACTCCGAGTCGTTCCAGGCGGCGAGGGTGATCGTCGCTCCGAGGCCGAGGGCGATCCCTCCCGCCAGAACTGCCTTGAGCTTGCGACGGGTTCCTCGGCTGCTCGATTCTCTCAACGTGTCCTCCTCGGTGCGACGCTTGTGGCTGTCCTGGGTCGTGACGGTGGCGCGGCGGTGATCTGACCGGCCGTCGCCGTTGTGCAGCCGCCGGTCGAACAGAGGCGAGGTGGCGGGGCTGGCACGCATGGGACACGATAAACCGACAATGACCACTAAAGACGGCAAAAGGGACAAAGATTCGAAGTGAAACCCCTTCGGCTGTGGTGGCTGCGGCAACCGGGCGGGCTGCGGCCCGCAGGTGCGCCGGATAGTCGTGCCGATCCGTTGCCGGCTATCGACCGGCGTCCCGGAGGACCGCTACCCTGTGGCCCCCAGACCATCGATGTGAGGAGATGCGATGGCGCGTCGCACCGGCCGGCCTTCCTACCTGTCCGAGAAGCCCGATGATCGTCGTCGTCGCACAGTGCGCATCACAGTGGCGGCGGGGGCGATCGCACTGGTGACCGCGCTGCTCGGCGGGCTCATCGGCTACCAGGTCGGTCGTCCGGACGCCACCGCGGCGACGATCGCGAGCATCCAGGAAGCCGACGCGAAGCGGGACGCCCAGCAGATCGTGGAGCTGATCGAGACGGCCCGCAGTGTCCGCGACCAGATCGCCCCCGTCCTGGCCGCCGTCAAGGAGGAGAAGTCCGCCGGACGGGCGCCGGATGCGGGTCGGGCGCGTACCTGGCAGGAGACCATGCGCAAGGCCGCCGAGCCGTTCGCCGACCCGCCCTCGGGGACGACCGCCACGAACGTGGCCCGGGGAGGTCTGCGCGGAGCCGTGCAGCAGGCATCGCTCGCCGTCGACACCTACGCCCTGGCGGCCGGGGTCCCCGTCGCCCACCAGGCGGCCCTGCTGGACATCAGCACGCGGCAGGCGGCCGAGGCGGCCACGGTCTGGTCGGTCGCGGCGACCCAGCTCGACCAGATCAGCATCGACGCCGGCCACGGCCACCAGCACGTGTTCCTGGACACAGACCCTCATGAAGGGGCCCTCACCCCGGACGGCGCGGCCGAGGGGACCGGCGGCTGAGGCCCGTTGCGGCATGTCTGTCGGGTTTGCCGACAGGGGCCGTCGTGCCGCGTCGGCACGGCGGCCCCCGCGTGATCTTGGGGTCGGCTCGCCGGATCGGGTACGGTCGCTACTCGCAAAGTCTATGAACCAGATTGGCTTTCTCTGCGATGGAAGCCGAACCGGAGGGACACAGCCGTGAGGTTTCCCAGCGCCGTGCGTCAGGCCGGTCTCGTCGTGGCGATCGCCGCCCTCGCGGTGACCGCGGGGTGCGCCAAGAAGGACGACAGCGAGGTCCAGGCGAGCGGGGTCAAGCTGGTCACGGCGGGCAAGCTGACCGTCTGCACCCACCTGCCGTACCCGCCGTTCCAGTCGAAGGACGCCAGCGGCACGGTGACCGGCTTCGACGTCGAGATCATGGACCTGGTGGCCAAGGAGCTGGGCGTCGAGCAGACGATCGTCGACACCCCGTTCGAGGGGATCAAGTCCGGTCAGGACCTCAACACCGGCAAGTGCGACGCGGCCGCCGCCGGCATGACGATCACCGACGAGCGGAAGAAGGTCCTGGACTTCTCCGACCCGTACTTCGACGCCACCCAGGCGCTGCTGGTGAAGACCGGCAAGGCGTACAAGTCCCTCGACGACCTCAGGGGCAAGAAGTTGGGCGTCCAGGCGGCCACCACGGGTCGTGACTACGCCAAGAAGTTCGAGGCGGAGAAGGGCCTGCAGCTCGTCGAGTTCGAGGACCTCGCCGCCCTTCAGCAGGCTCTCTCCAACGGCCAGGTCGAGGCCGCCGTCAACGACCTGCCGGTCTGGACCGAGTACCTGAAGAAGAACCCGGGCGGGTTCGAGGTGACCGCCGAGTTCAACACCGGCGAGCAGTACGGCTTCCCCGTGAAGAAGGCCGCCAACCCGGAGTTGCTCAAGAAGATCAACGAGGTGCTGGCCAAGGCCAAGCAGGACGGCACGTACGACACGATCTACGAGAAGTGGATCGGTAAGCGGCCGAGCGCCTGATCACACGTGTAGTGCCGGAGGGTGCGCGTCCCGCGCGTCCTCCGGGTCGGCAACTCCGGGAAGGCAACGATCCGACGTGAAGCTGCGACGCCGCCAGCGGGAGCGGCTGTCCCTCGGGATCCAGTACCTGGTCTTCATCGCCGTCATCGCCGCGGTGGCCTTCGCCGCGGACTGGGGCCGGTTGGCCGACGCGTTCTTCCGGGTCGACATCATCACGTCGATGTTCCCGACGATCATCACGGTTGCGCTGCGCAACACCGTCCTCTACACGCTCGGCGCGTTCGCCTTCGGCCTCGTGTTCGGCACCGTCCTCGCGCTGATGCGGCTGTCCCGGGTGGCGCCGTACCGCTGGGTGGCGACGGCGTACATCGAGTTGTTCCGGGGCCTGCCCGCGCTGCTGGTGCTCTTCCTCGTCGGCTACGGCATCCCGATCGCCTTCCCGGAGCGGGAGATCCCCGGTGGCGTGTTCGGGTCCATCGCGATCGGCCTCGGGTTGACCGCGGCGGCCTACATGGCCGAGACCATCCGCGCCGGCATCCAGGCCGTCCCCAAGGGCCAGATGGAGGCGGCGCGCACCCTCGGCATGTCGCACTTCACCGCGATGCGCACGATCGTCGTTCCGCAGGCGTTCCGGATCGTCATCCCGCCGCTGACCAACGAACTCATCCTGCTCACCAAGGACTCGTCGCTGGCCTACGTGCTGGGCGTGACGGCGCAGACCATCGAGATCACCAAGTTCGGTCGGGACATGCTGAACGACCGGGTGAACGCCACCCCGCTGCTGGTGGCCGGCCTCGCCTACCTGATCATCACCCTGCCCCTGTCCCAGGTGGTACGTCGCCTCGAACTCCGCTACGCCAAGGCCCGGTGACCCCATGACGACGACCTCGCCCCGCCCCGCCGTCGAGATCCGCGACCTGCACAAGTCCTTCGGTCCGCTCGAGGTGCTCAAGGGCATCGACTTCGAGGTCGGCCAGGGTGAGGTGGTCTGCGTCATCGGCCCGTCCGGGTCCGGCAAGTCGACGCTGCTGCGCTGCGTCGACCTGTTGGAGGAGCCGACCGCCGGGCGGATCTGGGTGAACGGGGTCGAGATGACCGACCCGGACGTCGAGATCGACGCGGCCCGCCGCAGCATCGGCATGGTCTTCCAGTCGTTCAACCTGTTCCCGCACCTGACCGTGCTGAACAACCTCACCATCGCCCAGCGCCGGGTGCTGCGGCGTGGCCGTGCCGAGGCCGAGCGGATCGCTCGGCTCAACCTGGAGCGCGTCGGGCTGACCGACAAGGCCGACGCGTTCCCGGCGCAGCTCTCCGGCGGGCAGCAGCAGCGGGCGGCGATCGCCCGGTCGTTGTCGATGGAGCCGAAGCTGATGCTCTTCGACGAGCCGACCTCCGCGCTCGACCCGGAGCTGGTCGGGGACGTGCTCACCGTCATGCGCAAGCTGGCCGAGGACGGCATGACGATGATGGTGGTGACGCACGAGATGGCCTTCGCCCGCGACGTCGCCGACCGGGTCGTCTTCATGGACGGTGGGGTGGTGGTCGAGCAGGGGCCGCCGCAGGAGGTGCTCGGCGCGCCGAAGCACGAGCGGACCCGCGCGTTCCTGTCCCGGGTCCTCGACCCGACCCACGTCACCGAGTAGCTTCCCACCCGGCTCGGGCGGTCGGCGCAGCCGACGGACGGAGGTGACCGTCGGTCACCGCCATCGGAGCGGTCACGGCAGGCAGCCTTCGCTGCGCCCGCGACTCTGCCGTGAAGGGCCTCACACGCTCTTGCCGAGTGAGACGCCGGCGTCGCCGTAGCCGTGCCGGGCGTAGAAGCGCATCGCCTCGACGTTGCGGTGGTGGACGCCGGCCGACAGGTGCCGGATCCCCCGAGCCGTTGCCCACTGTTCGGCGGCGCGCACCAAGATGGACCCCACCCGAGCCCTCGGGCGGACGGCAGCACCACCGTGTGCACCTGCGCCGACGGCTCCGGACGCAGAATCTGATGCTCCGGTGGATCAGGGCGCAGCAACACCTCGCCTCGCAGACCGGCCGGCTTGTGGTCAGCTTCATGTCAATCGACAGCCGTCGTGATGTCAAGGTAATCTTTCTGCAATCAGATCTGTACTTTCGTCAATGGATTACATAGATTGCTGTCATCCACCGAAAGTTCTGAGCCTTCCGAGCAAAGTTCGCGACGAGCCTCACCCTCAGTCGTGCTACCGCCCCCGTGCTCGGGTCGATGCACCCTGCCCTCGTCGCGTCTTCGTCCGGTCGGGAACGGAGATCCATGGACGATCACGCTGGTGGCCCCCGCCGCCACCTCTCCCGCAGATCGCTGATCGCCGGCGGAGCGCTCGCCGCCGGAGCGTTGGGTGCGTCCGCCCCCACGATCGGCGCCGCGCTCGGAGGCAGCCCCGCGCGGGCCGCCGCGGGCGTCACCAAGAAGATCACCCTCTACGCCGAGCAGTTGCCGGGCAACCTGTTCGGCTACGGCCTGGCACCCGGCCAGGCCACCGTCCCCGGGCCCATCCTGGAGATGTACGAGGGTGACACCCTGGAGATCACCCTGGTCAACACCACCACCCAGCGGTTGTCCATCCACCCGCACGGGGTGGACTACAGCACCGACTCCGACGGCAGCCCGTTCAACGCCTCGTTCAACAACCCCGGCGAGACGCGGACGTACGTCTGGCGCTCCCACGAGATGGTGGCCGCCGCCGGCCGGCGGTACATGCCGGGCAGCGCCGGTTACTGGCACTACCACGACCACGCGATGGGCACCGACCACGGCACCGGCGGTGTCGCCAAGGGCCTGTACGGAGCGCTGATCGTCCGGCGGCGCGGGGACATCCTGCCGTCGAAGCAGTTCACGGCCGTGTTCCACGACATGATGATCAACAACAAGATGGCCCCGGCGACGCCGATGTTCGAGGCGAACCTGGGCGAGCGCGTCGAGTGGATCGCCATCGGGCACGGCAACCTGTTCCACACCTTCCACCTGCACGCCCACCGCTGGGCCGACAACCGCACCGGAATGCTGGAGGGGCCGAGCGACCCCAGCCTGGTCGTCGACAACAAGGACCTCAACCCGGGCAGCTCGTTCGGTTTCCAGGTGCTGGCCGGGGAGGGCGTCGGACCAGGGGCGTGGATGTACCACTGCCACGTGCAGACGCACTCCGACGGCGGCATGGCCGGGATCTTCCTGGTACGCAACGCCGACGGCAGCATGCCACCGGGCGCCGAGGAGGCGATCCACCGGTTCCAGGGCCACACCCACACGCACGGAAGCTGACCGAACCGAGAGTGGGGACGGGCATGACCAGAAACCTACGACGAACCCTCGCCGCGGTAGCGGCCCTCGCGACGCTGATCCCGGCGACGACGGCGGCCGCTGCCGCACCACGAACTGCTGCCGCCCCGCAGGCGGCGCAACCACAGAGGACGGCGATCCTCGTGTTCCACGGCCCGGTGGCCGAACAACAGGACCCGGTTTCTCGCGCGGTGGACACCATCAAACAGCTTGGTGCCGGCAATGACATCGATGTCACGGCCACCACGGACCCCGGCGTGTTCACCCCGGCGGGGCTGTCCGCGTACCGCAGCGTGGTCTTCCTCTCCGCGACGGGCGCCGCGCTCAACCGCGACCAGGAGTCGGCGCTGCAGAGCTACATGAAGGCCGGCGGCGGCTTCGTCGGCATCGCCGACGCGGCGCGGGCCCAGGTCGACTCGACCTGGTTCACCGGCCTGATCGGCACCCGCCCGGCCGGCGCCATCCCGGTCGCCGAGCCGGTGGCCAGGGTGACCGCCAGCGGCGAGAACGCCCCGAACGAGACCAAGGAGAAGCTGACCGACGGCGACGCCAACACCAAGTGGCTGGCCCGCACCCCGACCGCCTGGGTGGCCTACGAACTGGCCGCCGCCAAGCGGGTCACCGGGTACGCGTTGACGTCGGCCAACGACTCCTCCGGCCGCGACCCGAAGGACTGGACCCTGCAGGGCTCCACCGACGGCCAGAGCTGGACCGACCTGGACCGGCGCACCGGCCAGGTCTTCCCCGACCGGTTCCAGACCCGCCGGTTCGACATCGCCGCCCCGCAGGAGTTCACCCGCTACCGCCTGAACATCACCGCGAACAGTGGGGAGCCACTGACCCAGCTGGCTGACCTGCGCCTGTTCACCGGCAGCACCACCGCCCCGGAGCCGCCCGCCGTGAACCGCGCGGTGGTGAACATCCTGGACCGCAAACACCCGGCCACAGCGTCGCTGCCGTTGACCATCACCCGTTCCGACCGGTGGGAGAACTGGGACCCGAACCCGATCGGCAGCGTGCACACCCTCGCCCAGGTCGAGGAGCGGCACTACAACCCGGGGGCGGCCGCCAACGGCCCGTTCCACCCGGTCTCCTGGTGCCGGGACTACGACGGTGGCCGGTCGTTCTACACCGGCATGGGCCACACCGAGGGCAGCTACGGTGAGGAGGCGTTCCGCACCCACCTCACCGGGGCGCTGAACTGGACCACCGGCCGCGTACGCGGAGACTGCCAGGCCACGATCGCCGCGAACTACAAGGTGGAGCGGCTCACCGCCGCCAACCAGACCGGTCAGCTGGACCAGATCGGCGAACCGCACGGGCTCACCATCGCACCGGACGGCACGGTCTTCTACGTCGGCAAGGCCGCCTGCCCGAGCGGCCCGATCGCGGACTGGAACAACCCGAACGTCGGCAAGGGCTGCGGCACCATCCACTCCTGGGACCCGCGGACCAAGCAGGTCAAGCTGCTCACCACCCTGGAGGTGATGGGCAACCGGGGCAGCGGCTCCGAGTTGGTGAAGAACGAGGAGGGCCTGCTCGGCATCGTGCCCGACCCGAAGTTCGCCGAGAACGGCTGGCTCTACGTCTACTGGATGCCGCACGACTCGATCGACCGGGTGAAGCGGGTCGGGCAGCGCACCGTCTCCCGGTTCACCTACGACCGGCAGGCGCAGACCGTCGACCAGAGCACCCGCAAGGACCTGCTCCAGTTCCCGGTGCAGATCCACAGCTGCTGCCACGCCGGTGGCGGTATGGCGTTCGACGCCGAGGGCAACCTCTACGTCGGCTCCGGCGACAACAACTCCTCGGAGGGGTCACAGGGCTACGCCGGCAACAACTGGACCCAGGAATACCAGGGAATCTCGTTCCAGGACGCCCGCCGTACGTCGGGTAACACCAACGACCTCGCCGGAAAGATCATCCGGATCCACCCCGAGGCGGACGGCACGTACACCATCCCGGAGGGGAACCTGTTCCCGCCGGGCACCGAGAAGACCCGCCCGGAGATCTACGTGATGGGCGTGCGCAACATCGCCCGCCTCCAGATCGACCCGAAGCACCAGTGGCTGACCGCCGGCTGGGTCGGCCCGGACGCCTCGTCGCCCAGCCCCACCCTGGGCCCGGCGAAGTACGAGACCGCCACCATCATCACCTCCGCCGGTAACCAGGGCTGGCCGTACTGCATGGGCAACCGGCAGCCGTACCGGGACCGCAGCACCACCGACGCGACGGTCCTGACCGGCTGGTACGACTGCGACAACCTGAAGAACGAGTCGCCCCGCAACACCGGACTGGTGGACATCCCGGCCGCCCGGGACAACATGATCTGGTATTCGCCCGACGGCGGCGGCCCGGTGTTCCCGGAGCGCACCGACGGCAGCGGTCTGCCGACCTACGTGGCGGCCGACGCCACCTACACCCAGCCGTACCTGCGCGGCGGCGGGCAGGCCATCATGTCCGGTCCGACGTACCACCGCAGCCTCGTCGACACCGCCAGTGGCGTGGCGTGGCCGGAGCACTGGGACGGCAAGTGGTTCATCGGCGACCAGTCGAACGCGGCCAACCGGGTCGCGGTGACCGTCGACCCGGCCGGTGTGCCGCAGGCCGCCCCACCCGTGTACGCCGAGTCGCTGCGGGCCATCATTCCGGGCGGCAACGGCGACACGCGGCTACAGAGCTGGATGGACGCCACGTTCGGGCCGGACGGCGCGCTCTACCTGCTGGACTACGGCGGCGGGTTCTTCAGCCTGCACCCCAACCAGAAGCTGATCCGGATCACCTACACCGGTGGGGCACCCACCCCGGTGCCGGCGGCGAACACCGTCGCCGTGCAGAACAAGCCCCTGACCATCGCCTTCGACGGCGCACGCTCCGGCGGTGTCAGCCACCGGTGGGAGTTCGGCGACGGCGCCACGTCGACCGAGGCGAACCCCCGACACACGTACGCCACAGTCGGCACCTACACCGCGAAGCTGACCGTCACGTACGCCGACGGTGAGACGGCGACGGTGCAGAGCACGGTCACGGTGGGCTGCGCGGTGCCGGACGACCGGCAGAACATCTGGCTCGGTGACACCGACACCGGCGTGCCCAGTCGCACTGTCGGTCAGGGCTGCACGGCCAACGACCTGATCGACGACGAGAGCACGTGGGCCGACCACGACGGTTTCGTCCGGCACGTCAAGGCGGTGGCCCAGGCGTTGCAGGACGACGACCTGCTCAACGCTCGGGAGGCCGGCACCCTGACCCGGCTGGCCGCCGCGTCGGAGATCGGCCGGGACGGGCACACCGGGTACGAGCCGCTCTACGACGGCACCGCCGACTCGCTGCGCGGTTGGCAGCAGGCACCGACCGGGTCGTTCGCGATCCAGCCGGACGGTTCGCTGCGGCCCAGCGGAGGTCTGGGCATGCTCTGGCACACCAAGGAACTCGGCGACTTCTCACTGCGGCTCCAGTTCAAGGACATCGCACCGGGCACCGGACGGGCCAACACCGGCGTCTTCATCCGGTTCCCGGACCTGCGAACGCCTCTGGAGCAGCGCCCACCGGGCAGTTGCGGCACCATCGGCTCGGCCCGGACCTCGACCGCGTGGATGGCGATCTACTGCGGACACGAGATCCAGATCTACGACGGTGAGACCGGTGAGCCGCAGAAGACCGGCTCGGTCTACAACTTCGACCCGGTGCCGCTCGCCCAGGCCGGCGTGACGCCGAAGAACGAGTGGAACGACTACGAGATCCGCGTCGTCGGGCAGCACTACACGATGATCCGCAACGGCGTGGTGATCAACGAATTCGACAACACACCCGGCAAACAGTCGTCGCGTGCCGGCGACCCGCCGACCGACCTGCGGCAGTTCCTGCGCGGCTTCATCGGTCTGCAGAACCACGGTGACAACGACCTGGCCGAGTTCCGCAACGTCCGCGTACGGGAACTCTAGGAGAGACGATGCCCCGACGAATAACGGCAGTGCTGGCGGCGCTCCTGCTCACGGTGACCCCGTGGGTGGCGACGCCGGCCTCCGCCGCCCCCCGAGCCGCGGCACAGGTGCTGACCTGGACCGCCGACGGCGACATCACCCGCTACAAGTCCGCACCCGCCACCGCCGTGGCCGGCGAGACCACGATCATCTGGGAGAACAGCGAGGCCACCGGCAACACCATCGGGATGCCGCACACGCTGACCTTCGACACCAGCAGCGAGGGTTACAACCACGACGTGACCCTCAACATCCTGGCCAGCCCGTTCGACGCCACCAACGGCCGCCACCAGGCGACGGTGACCCTCACCCCGGGTCGCTACCGCTACTTCTGTTCGATCCCGGGCCACAGCCAGATGGTCGGCGAACTGGTCGTCACCGAGGGCGGCGGGGGCGGCGACACCACACCGCCGACGGTGGCCGCCACCGTTGCCGGTGACCAGGACCCCGACGGCAACTACCTCGGCGCGGCCACGGTGACCGTCACGGCCACCGACGCCGACTCCGGGGTGGAGACCGTCGAGTACCAGGTCGACGACACCAGCTTCGCGCCGTACACCGAGCCGGTGCGGGTGACCGCGGTCGGCGACCACTCGGTGCAGTTCCGGGCCACCGACCAGGCCGGTAACACCAGTGCGGTCGGGTCGGTGTCGTTCCGGATCGTCGAGCCGGGGGAGGAGGACACCACCCCGCCGGAGGTGAAGGCCGCGCTGGCCGGCGACCGCGACGACGACGGCAACTACGTCGGTACGGTCACCGCCACGCTGACCGCCACCGACGCCGGGTCCGGTGTCGCGACCATCGAGTACGCGTTGGACGGGGCCGCCTTCACCGCGTACACGAGCCCGGTCGTGGTGACCGCGGTCGGCATGCACATGCTGCACTTCCGGGCCACCGACGTCGCCGGTAACACGTCGGCCGAGCAGATGTCCCACTTCACCGTCGTCGAGCCGCAGGCCGAGGACACCACGCCACCCACCGTCACCGCCACGGTGGCCGGCGACCGCAACGACGACGGCGCGTACGTCGGCGCAGCGACGGTGACCGTCACCGCCACCGACGCCGAGTCGGGCGTGGCGACTGTCGAGTACGCGCTGGACACCGGCGTCTGGACCGCGTACTCCGCTCCGGTCACCGTTCGCGCCACCGGAGCGCACACGGTGCGCGTGCGGGCGACGGACAAGGCGGGGAACGCCTCCGCCGAGCAGTCGATGACGTTCACCGTGGTGGCCGACGGCACCGACGCCTGCCCCGACTCCGACACCCGGGCGACGGTGGTCATCGACGGTGACGACACCGGTGTCGGCAACGTCGACACCGGCAACGGCTGCACCATCAACGATCTGATCGACGAACACGCCGACTACCCCGGCCACGCCGACTTCGTCCGGCACGTCGAGGCGGTCACCCTCGCGTTGGTGACCGGCGGAACGCTCGACCGGCGGCAGCAGGGCGCCATCGTCCGGGCCGCGGCCCGATCGGACGTCGGCGCATGAGTCCTCGAATCTTCTCGACAGGGAGTACCACGATGCCCGGACGTACCGTCGCCAAGCTGGCCACCGTGACCGCCGTCGTCGCCGCCACGGTGCTGACCGTGGCCCCCACCGCCCACGCCGACCTGGTCACCCACTGCATCGGCACCGGCGGTGCGGTGACCGTGCCCAACGACCTGTACGTGCCGGCCGGCGAGTCCTGCGCGCTGACCGGCACCACGATCACCGGCAACGTCACCGTCGCCGCCGGCGGCAACCTGGTGGTGACCGGGGGCCGGATCAGTGGTGAGGTACGCGTCTCCGCGGACGGCTACCTCGACGCCACGCAGACCACAGTCGACGGTCAGGTGGTGCTCGCCGCCGGTGGGTACGGCATCTTCCTGTCCGACGCCCGGACCGGCACGGTGACCGTGCGGCCGAAGGGCAGCGCGACCATCGACAGCTTCCTGTTCGCCGAGGAGTCGACCGTCGCCGGCAACGTCACCGTCGGTGCCGGTGAGGTCCGGCTCGACCGGGGCACCCAGGTGGAGCGCAACCTCAGCAGCACCGGCACCTACTACACCGACGTGCACGACTCGTTCGTCGACGGCACGCTGTCGGTGCTCAACAGCGCCACCGGCAGCGTGGTGTGCGGCAGCGCGGTGCGCGGCAAGGCCACGTTCGCCGGCAACCTCGGCGGCGTGCAGGTCGGCCCCAACGGTGGGCTGGACAGCTGCGCCTCCGGCGGCTACTGGGGTGCCGACGTCAGCATCACCAGCACCACCGGTGGTGTCACGGTGGACGACAACATCATCAACGGTGGGTTGACGGTGACGGGCAACGACCCGGTCGCCCAGGTGGCCGCCAACAACCGGATCCGTGGTGGCGTGACCGGTGACCAGGCGGCGGCGTCCGCCAACCGGGCGGCGCGGGTGGCCGCTCCGGATCGGGAGGACGCCGGCGACCAGCGGGCCGAGGTACGGCGTACCTCGGCGGTTCAGGAGGCCACCGAGGCGGGCGCGGCGAAGCTCTGATTGATCGACGCGGCGGTGGCCGGTCACCCCTCGGGGGTGGCCGGCCACCGCCGTCGTACCGACCGGCTAGGCGGTCGTCGTCCCGGTGCTGTTGAACAGGGAGTACGGCGTCCATGGCTGATCGACGAACTGCACAGGCTGCCCGACCGGCGAATGGGCCGTCCGGCCTTCCTCGTCCTCGGCGACAAGAGGACTCGGCGCAGTAAGGGCGAGATCGTACTCCGCCCAGTAGACCGCGCTGGCTAGGACGTACTCCTCGATCGAGTCCGGCTTCAACAGGTAGACATTCGTGTTGTGGGTCGGGCCGATCCGTGCCTGGATGGTGGCCTTCTCGTCGTCCGTCGGGTGTCGCAGATGGACCGGACCCACACCGGCCCAGCAGGAGATCCGCTCGATGTTCCTGAAGCAGATGTCGAGCAGCCGAAACTCGCTGTCGCTGTGACTATCCTCGATCTCCGCAGGGGAGGGGAATCCACGGAACAACGCGTACCCGTGGCCGCCGTGCCGGTAGCCGATGAGGCTGAACGACCTGGGGTCGGTGAATCCCAGCTTGCCGCGTACCAGGGTCATCGGAGGACCGTCCTTCTGCCCGAGTTCGCTCCACCGTATTCGACGTGTCGTGCCCGTCGGGGGCACCGCCCGTGACACGAGAGCCGACTCAGTCCGTTCCGGCAGCGCCCGTACGTGCGTCACGTCGCCGACGTGTTGTAGCGATCGAGCGTTGCCTTGGACGTTGAAGCGTCTTGGAAGACAAGCTCCCACGGGCCGGTGTTTACGTCCATGTCCTTGCCGAATCCAACCCACTTTCCGGCTATCCGGCGACCCGTGGGCTCGGCCAGGAGCTGGACCGCGCCGTGATACCGGGCGCCCCGGTAGTAGCCGGCGGGGTCGGTCTGCTCCACCCACGTGCCTGTGACAACGGCACCGTCCACGGTCAGGTCCATCGAGAGCGACGAGGCCGCCGAGCCGGGCAGGCTGCGCACGGTCAGCCTGTCGCCATGCTGAAGCATCACGACGAAGTGTTGCCCGGCGAAGGAGTCCCCCCGGCCGCTGGAGTAGTACTGATAGCGGCTGAGCCAAACACCTTCGTACGACCCATGGACCGTGGCGGGCTTGGCCGTTGGTGTCGGCGTGGCCAGGCTGGACAGGGGAGAGGTCAGGTCGTGGCCACCCCGTTCGTCGTCAATGACGTGTTCGCCGGGCATTGAGGCGAAGCCCAGTAGCGAGATGGGTAGGCCGGTGACGACCTCCAGCGCGCGGGCGTAGACGGGGCGCGGCGCGGTGATCGCGCCCGACTCCCATCGTTGGACGAGTCTCTTGTTGGCGTCGTTGGGTTCGCCGACGCGGTGGCCGGCAGCCTGGAGCGCGCGAGCGAAGTCGTCTTGGCTCATGCGCATTCCGGTACGGACAGCGCGCAACGCGGTGTTGGGGGCGGCCATGACCGCCACGATAGCGCTATGTCGCCTGAATGTCGTCACCAATGTGTCCTGTCTGTCGCATGTTGTGCCGTCGCAACCGGTGACGCTCCGACGTCATTGTGAGACTGCGATGGCGCAGGGGGCGCTGCCGCGTTTCGGTGACGGAGGTGGCAATGCCGGGTAAGGGTGGCGAGCCAGCGGCAGGCCGGGGCGAGCAAATCCAGGCGGCCGAGCGGGAAGCGGCCAAGCGGCGGCTTCTTGCCGAGGCGGAGGCGGATCGAATACCGGTGGAGGAGACCATGCGGGCGGTGCCGGATCGGCGGTGGCTTCGTGGGCGGCATTGAGCTGGTGCCGGTCGGGCGGCGGGTGGCGTCCTCGCGGGGCCGTCCGATCAACTGCGGCCGGTGGCCCAGCCAGGACGGCCCGGAGTGACGACGCACCATCCGGTCAAGCCGGCCTGGACGTGCGGCGGGTGTGCGCGGGAGTGGCCTTGCCGGACCCGGCGCTGGGAGTTGCGAGCCGAGTACGACCGAGCCCCGGTGTCGCTGGCCCTCTACCTGGCCGCCCATCTCGTCGACGCCACTCAGGACCTGGCCCACGTTCCCGCCGGCTACCTGCATCACCGCTTCCTCGGCTGGACTCGATGAGCATCCTGCGACCCGGTGATGAGAAGTTCCACTACAGCGACGGCTCGCACAAGTGGATCCCGCCGGACCCGGACTACGACCAGGCTGTCTGGGACGAGCAGGTCCGCCAGCACAAGCACGGCCACCTCAGGAACGAGCGGCCGAAGGTCCGCATCCAGCGCCTCGTCTGATGCCAACAGTGCCGGTGCCGTCCGTGACGACGTCGAACTACCCGAGGTCTACGCCTTGCTGGTCACCACCTCCCTTGCCGCCGCGCACACGGATCTCGACGGAGAGGTGAAAGCCCGCGCACTCGCGTAGTCGAGCAGACGTACGCGGCGGTCTCGTCACGGCCCGTGCTTGCGCGGCGGTGCCGGCGTCGGAAGAATTCCCGGCCATGTCGGAAGATCACCAGCCGGAGCACGGCGAGGACGAGACGGACATCGAGGACTGCGTCGCCAGCTGCCCTATCGACGCGAAGTTGGCCGATCAGCTCGTCGGGTTGGCCGACCTACCCTGGCAGGATCCGGGTGTCACCGGCCCGGCGATGCGCAGCCTCGACTGGTCCACCGACGGTATGCCCACCGACGAGGCGCACTTCGTCACCCCGGCCGGCCATGCTGTCTACACCGACTACGGCCTCTACCTGCCCTTCGTCCACTACTACGTGGTGGGCGGAGAGCTGTGGCCGGACGACTTCTGGGGCTCGCAACCCGGCTGGTCGAGCCTGCGGGGCGCCGGGCGCGTGGAGTTCGAGGCGTGCCTCGACGCGGCGATCGACCGGTTCGCCGAGCGGCTCGGCCCGCCGGAGTGCGACGTCCGGACCGAGGGCAGGCATCTCGCCATCGGTAGCTACTCCTGGCGGTACGCAGCCTGGCGGCGGGGCGGCACCATCCTCGTGGTCGGCCCTGCCCTGGACGGCTACTCCTACGGCCAGGACGAGGAGGCCGTCGTCTACATCGGTGAGTTCGCCGAGGACCGGCCGTTCCCGCCAGCCGCCGACTTCCTCAACCTGCTGCGCAAGTAGGTCGGTGCGTCGATGAGACTGAGCTGGTCCGACTGCCGCGAGGTCTCCGGCGTCGGGCTCAGCACTCACTCGGTGGGCTCAGCCGCCGCGGGCATCGACCACTCGACGGTGACGGCAAAGTTGGCCTCCGTCGCCGTGCGGGCGACCACTACACCGGCCTCCGCCGTCAGCTTGATACCGAACTCGACGGTGACCCGGTCCGGGGTCTTCGCCATACCCCGGACGCTGTCCAGAACCGCCTCGGCCGCCGGCCGGACCCGCGCGAGCGCCTGCTGGAGTGTCTCCCCGGCGGTGCGCACGACCTCGCCGGGCCGACCGACCCGCTCGATACCGGTCCGTTCGTCGGAGACCTCGATCAGAACCGTCTCACCTCCGTCGACCGGCATCGCCACGACGTGTGTCATCCCGCAACTCCTCTGGGGTCGGTAAGCCTCGGGCGCAGCGTACGACTCAGCCGCACGGGCGCTCTGTCGCACCTGAGTGCCGTTTGATCACGGCCCGCTCGGTCCCGTCGTAAGGGCGCTCGTTGAGGGAACAGAGATGCTCCATCCAGACCTCGGGCCTCAGCCGCAACGAACGGGTCTGTTCGGCGTCAGTCAGCGACAGGAGATCACCGGCCAGGCTCCAGCGGGTCGGGCTGGCCGCCAGGGTCAGGGTCGCCAGCAGCTTTCCACTACGGTCATCCCAGAGCTGTGCAACCGGCTTGAGCGACGAGGACACGGTCAGCAGCCTGCCGTCGGGGGTGAAGCCGAGTACCGCGTCGATCTGGCCGGCGGGGATGCTGCTCTCGGCCCGGCTCCCATTCAGGTCAAGGACCTTGACCTGCTCGTTGCTCGATCGGACGGCGAGGCGAGACCCGGTCACATCGAAGACGGGCGTGCCCGGACCTCTCGCCGCGTCGACTGTGAAGGTCGCGATGGTCCGCCGCCGGTCGATGTTCCAGATCTCCACCTCACCATTGGGCTCGACGACAGCGACCTCGCCGGGATGCCCCGGCCTCGGCAGTGGTGACATGACCGCCAGCAGGGCCGAATGCTGCTGCGTCGAAAGGTCGGTTCTCAGCGGTACGGGACCGTCCGTCATGGCTCCGGTCGCGGTGTCCCAGCGGGTAAGCAGGCCGGCGTGCAACACGATCACCCGGCCGTCGCCGTCCGCCGCCACCGAGCTCGCCCAGGCGGACATGCCGGGCTCGTTCGGCGGGGTCCCGATCTCGGGCTGTACGGGTAGTCGCATCCGATGCTCGACACTCAGCTCGGGAATCGAGTACGCGACCAACTCATCACCCTGAACCATCAGGAAGCGGGTGCCGTCGCTCGTGAAGCCGCAGCAGAATCCCTTGAAGATCACCTTCGCGGCGTCGGTCGTCGGCGTGCCGGTGGCGCTGGCGATCGTGAGTCGCGTTTCAACCTCCACCAGATCGACGCGGCCGGTCTCGCCGTTGACGGCCACCTCCCAGCGGTCGTCCGGGCTACGAAGGCTGAGCGACCCGAACGGCTGCGCAGGCCCCTGCTTCGGCTGTTCGGGTGCCTGCGTCTGCGGGGCGGTCGCAGCCAGCCGGTAGCCCTGGTTCCGGTCCCCGACGAGGGCGGCGACACGGCCGTCCGGCCGGCCGAACAGCGCGATGCGGTGGGACTGCCTCAGCGGGTTGACGTCGATGGGTGGTGTGGTGAACCGATAGGTTCGGCCTGTCCGCAAGTCGGTGACACTGATCTCGGAGTTCGAGTCGGAGGCGTCGAACGAGTTGGCGGAGACCAGGTACGGCGGACCGTCAAGCCTCAGAACAGGCGTCGCACATGAGCGCATCGGGACCGTCCGCAGGGCTTCGCCGGTCGCCACATCGGTGACCTGCACCAGGTCCCGATCCGGATCGCAGTGAGCGAGAAGCGCGCCGTTGCTGACGGGCTGCGGGTCCACCGACTTCGGTACGGGCAGGGTCTTCAGGAGTCGCCCGGTATCGAGCTGGTGCAGGCGTGCGAACCCGTACCCGACGAGCAGCAGGGTGTCGGTTCGAGGACCGAACGACACCGAGGTGAGCGAGCCGGCGGGAAGGTCTGGTGCCGTAACCCGGACCGGCTGGCCGTCCTCGACCGTCCACACCAGGATCTGCGAGGTATCCGACCGCTCACGATGCGACCACACCATGAACCTGCTGCCGTCGGGGGAGAACGACACCGAGCTGGTCTGCCCGTTGACGCTCAGGTCGTCGCGCGTCTTCTGCCTGGCCAGCTCGATCGGCTCGCTGCGCTGCGCGATGTCCCAGAGCGCGATGCGGCCGAGGCCGCTGCTGTAGCCGAGGTGACGGCCGGAAGGGCTGAGCGCGAAGGTGCCGCCCTCCCAGCCGCCGCCGGTGGTCGGCAGTCGCCACTGCTGGGGGTTCTCGCCGTTCATGCCGGTCCACACCGCAGGCAGGCCTGACTTGTTGACGAAGACCACTGTCGACCCGTCGGCGCTCGCGAGGATCTTGTCCAGGTCGCCCTCCCACGCGTCCTGGTAGAGCTGCTCCACGAACTGTAGGGCCGCGTACCAGGTGAAGGTCACGCCCGACGCCTCGGCTGTCCGGTCGTGATGCCACGCAGCCTGTGCCAACTGCAGAGACGCGCGGGGGTCGGTAGCGCGTTGCCGACTCGCCTCATCGGCGAGCGCTCGGGACGCTGCGGTACGGAGGCGAGCGTCGGCCTGGTCGGTCTGCCGGGCGGCGACCACCGCGAGGCCGCTGGCGACCAGGGCCAGGAGCGAGATCACAGCGACCACCGACCGCAGCACCCAGGCTCTGCGTCGTTCTCCGGCGCTGCTCGACGTGATGTAGGCGCGCTCGGC
Organism: Micromonospora chokoriensis; assembly: GCF_900091505.1. Classification (NCBI taxonomy): domain Bacteria; kingdom Bacillati; phylum Actinomycetota; class Actinomycetes; order Micromonosporales; family Micromonosporaceae; genus Micromonospora; species Micromonospora chokoriensis. Next base: position 5,214,497 of record NZ_LT607409.1, on the reverse strand, counting down.
GGGCCCGATGTCCTCGGGGTGTTCCCGCACCCACCTGTTCGCGGTGGCGAGGGCGACCCCGCGCAGCAGGCCACCGGCGTCCCGGCCGGCGGCCTCCCAGGCGGCGAGTCGGACTCGCAGCCCTTCCTGCCAGCCGCGGAAGTCGCGCTCGTGGATCAGCCATTCCCGCAGCCTCTGCCATTGCCGCAGCAGCGCCTGATGGGCGAGGTCGGCGATCTCGGCACCGTCGGCGGCTCTGCTGACGACAACCAGTCGGCTGGCCGCGAGCCGCCCCAGGACCGGCCGGAGGTCGTCGTTCAGGTCGGCGAGCCGGACTGGTCGACGCAGGAAGTCACCGCCGTCCTCGGGGCGGGCCAACTGGGTGAAGAGCCGCCGGGTGGCCAGGCGGTCCGAGGCCGGCAGCGCGTCGTAGACGTCGTCGGCGTACCTGGCCAGGGCGCCGGATACGCCGCCCAACTCCTCGTACGAGCGATGGGTCAACGTTCTGGTGCTCCGCCGTTTCCAGAGCTGCGCCAGGGTGAACTCGACCAGCGGTAGTTGCCCGGGTTCGGTGCCGGTGTCGTCGATGATCCGGCTTACCAACCCGGGTTCGAAGTCAACGTCGGCAGCCGTGACGACCTCGTGCAACTGGTCGCGGGTCATCGGGGGAACGAACACCATCCCCACCGCGGCGGCCTCCGCGGTGTCCTCCGTTACCAGCCGGTCCAGTGCGCCGGACCGCATCGTCACTACGGCGTGCAGCCGCGCAGTGCCGTCCGCTCGACGTGGGGCGACGTTGAGCAGGTTGTGCAGGAGCCGCCACAGCCGCTGGGCGTCCTCGGCTGCCAACTCCTCGAACTGGTCGCAGAAGAGCAACAGGCCGCCGTCGCCGGCCTTGTCGACCAACTGGTCGGCGAGCCAGGACAGCGTCCGGGTCGGTCTGGTGTCGAGCATGTCCGCCAGTGCTTCGGCCTCGTCGTGCTGACCCACCCCGGGCAGGGTCGGGTCGACGACGCCGATGACCGCGTTGGCGAGCAGCGAGGTGGCTCGGGCGCCGGGCAGCGGGCGGAAGGTGGTGACCAGCATGCCGAGCCTGCGCAGCGATGGCGTCAGCCCGGCGTACACCAGAGAGGACTTACCGCTCCCGGACGGCCCGACGAGGGTCACCAGGGGATGCCGCTCGACCTGCGTGATCACGTGCCTGGTCAGCGCCTCGCGACCGCGGAAGTACGCGGAATGCTCTTCGAGGAACGGTTCCAGCCCCCGGTAAGGGGAAGTCTCGGTCGGGTCCGGCGCGGCGATGTCCGGGTGGGACTCGACCAGGGTCCGGACCGGAATCAGGTACGCCGTGGTGTTGCCGCGTTCGGCCGCCACCACCATGCCGATGATCCCGGTCGCCGGGCTCCACACCGGGGAGCCGCTGAACCCCTGGCCGATCCCTCTCTGGTGCGGCGGCGACTCGACCTGCAACCAGCCGGCCCCCTGCCGGGCACGGAGCTCGGCCTCGACCCAGACGCCGAACTCGTCGGCCAGATCGGCGGGGAAGCCGAAGACCCGGACCTTGTCCCCCCAATCGGGCTCGGTCAGAGTGAGACGGGCGGGGTGGGTGCCCACCGGCGGCCGTCGGTCGAGCCGCAGCACAGCGGTGTCACCACTGCCGTCAAGCCGGGCGGGCCACCAGCTCACCACGGAACCCTGATAAGGGATTACCGGCGCGTCGTCACCGAACAGCGGGAACTCGATGGTGACGGTCTCCGTCGGTGCCACGGCGTCGAAGTGCTCACCCCCCAGCGCCGCGCTGACGACATGGGCGCAGGTGATGACGAGATCGGCGGTGACGAGAAATGCCGTGCCAACCACCTGGCCGGACCGCCCTCGCAGGCGGCCGAGCGCGGCGGCCGGTGAGATGTCCTCCGCCATGGCGCTCCCGGCTCGGTCGGGCAACCGATCGAAGGGGGAGCCCGTCGTTCGCTGATGCTATCGAACAGCGCGGGTGTTCGAATGCCCCTCTGTCCGCGGCGTCCTGGGTCGTGACGACCGCCGGTGAGCGTCGCATCCGCTGACGGCGGCAGCGGTCCGGCCCCGGGTGGGGGAGTTGTGCCGCCGCCGCCAGGAGATGCGGTGCTGCCGTGCCTAGAAGTTGCCCGCCGAGTTGCACTTCACGCCCTGGTCGAGGCAGTTGCGTACCCGGGCGGCGAGCGCCTCGTCCTTCCACGCGTTGAAGAAGTCCGCGTGCATGGAGAACGAGGTGCCGGACGCGAGGGTGATGCCGTCGGTGTTCGCGCTCAGCGGGTACGAGATGACGAAGGACACCGAGGGGACCGGCACCGGGTGGCTCTTCGGGCACGCCCCGGTGTGGTCGCCGTTGGCCATGTGCGCCTTGTGGTTCGGGCTGTCCAGGTGCTTGCCGTCCCAGCAGTCCGGGAAGGTGATCTGGCGGACGATGTTCGCGGTCTTGGCGCAGACCGGGAACGTCTTGTCCGCGCTGCGGCCGACCTCGCCGCCGATACCGGCGCACCAGAAGTGGTTGCCCTGCTTGTCCGGGGTGTCGACCTGGTTCTTCGCGTCGCCGGTGATCATGCGGAGGCCGAACGGGAAGGGCTGGGTCCTGCTCGGGTCCTTCAGACGGGATCCGTAGTAGACGGTCACCTCGGTCGGGTCGACGACCTTGCCGTTCTGGTACATCGTCGGCACCCAGTAGGCGGACTGGTCGTCCGGCGAGTTGCAGGTGGTCGCCTTCGACGCCCGCAACGACTCGGCGGTCGAGTTGGCGTCGGTCGACCTGTTGCCCCAGAACGTGTGGTTGTGGGAGCCGCCCACCAGCTTCGGCAGCACGATCGGGTCGTCGCTGTTGTGGTGGCTGACCTTGCAGCCGACGTTGAACTCGGGCACCTTGACCGGGTTGCCGGTCACCGGCTTGGGCTTGCGCGCGAAGAACGCCTTCGTCGCGGCGGCCTGGGCGGCGGCGTCGATGGTGATCCACCCACCGGAGGCGGTGGGCGGGGCGGTGCTGGTCGAGGGGGTCGCCGGCTTACCGGGGGTGGACGGGGTGGCCGAGGCGCTCGGAACGCCCGGCGTGGCCGACGCGTCGCCGGGGGCGGCGGACGTGGGCGTCTGCGGGTCGGAGGAGCCGATGCCGGTGTCGCTGGAGGGGCTCGACGCGCCGGGCGTTCCCGGAATGTCCTTGCAACCGCCGGCGAACGCCACGCTCGCCAACAGCAGGGCGGTCACGGAACGGCGGAGCCTGGGGGTGGATCGCACATTGAACAAGAGGGGTCACCTTTCTTCCGAGAAGGAAGAGTACGAGTTGACCCCCTGCCTGATTCCAGCTGAGACGTTTAAGTCTGTCTTAAAACTCATTCCGCGATTGCTCGATACGCTGTGCGGAGCGGTCCGGCTGTCGATTCGGTCTCAATTCTTTGATTATTGTCAAAAAACTGTAATCGGGTTCGGTGTGGATACTCCACGCCGGGCACGCGGCGGCGCCGAAGGCCGGCAGCCGGTTCACTGCCACCATCTCGGTGGTGGTGTGCGGGTGATGTCGCCCGCCGGCCGCATCCTGCCGGCCGCCCAGTGAGCTGTCCGGGTAGGGCGCGCCGGGGTGTCGTGCCACGTCACCGGCTTACTGGGCTGTCGGTCGGCCACACCGTGCTTAGGCCGTGGTCGGTGGCGTAGAGCAGGTGGGGCCGCAACTCGGGGGCGTCCTCGAGGTCGCGGAGCAACACGTACAGACGAGCTGATCTCGCCGCCAGGAACGGTTGGGCGGCGAGCAGGCCCCGGAATGCCCCGAACGGCCAGTCCGCACCCAGCAGCTTCCGTGCCCGTGCCAGCAGCTGAACCCGGTCGACCGGAATCCCGTCCACATAGACGTCGGCGGTTGGCGGCAGGTCTCGCTCCGGGTCCGCCGGCAGAGCGAACCCGGAGCCCAGCCACACCTCGAACCCTGGGGCGATGACAGTGAGGTCGACCTCGCCGAGCCCGCCCAGGTCGGCCGAGAACACCGGCCCGCCGCCGTCGCACCTGAGAAAGAATCCCCGATCGCCTTCCTGGGCGATCATGAGGTAGCCCGTGAGCCACTCGCCGATGTCGTAGGTCGTGTTGCGCTCCGGCAGCGATTCCAGGCAGTACACGCTCACTCCCTCAGCGGTGACGTCGTCGGTGACCGACGCCAGCCACCGCTGGTAGGCGGTGTCCGTCCGGGAAACGAGCTGCTCGACCATCGCCACCGCCGGCTCCAACCTGTCGTCACCAGGCGTGGGCACCCCCGCGCCGGCTGGCCTCACCCCGATTTCCGGAAGCCAACACCGTAGCCCGCCCGCACCGCAAGGGTCGGCACGGGAAACTCCTCATCGGGTACGCGGCAGCAAGCCGTTTACGACTCTCTTTCGTGATTGCCGGAAACGACACACCCAGTGCGAGCGGCGGGAAAGAATTGCGGACACGCGGACACGCGGACGCGAGAGCAGGGGGCGGTCGATGGGGTTGAGACGACGGATGGCGCTGGTGGTGGTGTCCGTCGCGGCCACGCCCCTGGCGCTCGCTGGATGCACCACCGAGCGAAAGGCCCCGGTGCGGCCCGCCGAACGGGAGGCGCCGGCGCCGGAGGTGACTCTGACGCCCGCCGACCGGTCCCGCGACGTGCCGGTCAGCGCCGAGGTCACCGCCCAGGTCACCGGCGGAAAGGTCGTCGCCGTCCGCATCGCCGACGACAACGGCATGCTGGTCAGGGCGGAACGACGGGAGGACGGCTCGGCCTGGGTGCCCACCGTTGCGTTGCGACCGCGGAGCACCTACACCGTCGAGGCGGTCGCCGTCGGCGACTCCGGCCGGACCACCACCCGTACGACGACCTTCACCACGATGCCGACGTCGACGAAACCGCAGGTGACCAGCACGCTGTACGTCGCCGACGGCCGGACGTACGGCACTGCCATGCCGGTGACCATCGGCTTCGATCCGCCCGTCGCCAGGGCGGCCCGCGCCGACGTGCAGCGTCGACTGTTCGTCACGACGGACCCGCCGCAGCCCGGGGCCTGGTCCTGGCTGGACGACGGCAGTCAGGTCTACTACCGCGCCCCCGACTTCTGGCGACCGGGCACCACGATCAGCGTCCGCGCCGCTCTGGAGGGTCTGCCGATCGGCGAGAACCTCACCGGGGACGCCGACCGCACCGCGACGTCCCGGATCGGGCGTCAGGTGGCCCTCGAGGTCGACAACGCCACCAAGCAGATGCGCGTGCTGCGCGACGGCAAGGTGATCCGCAGGATCCCGGTCAGCCTGGGCAAGCCGAGTACCCCGACGTCCAGCGGCAAGATGGTGATCATGGAGAAGCACCAGCGCACCACCTTCGACACCCGCGGCGAGCCGAACGGCGGCTACGTGGTGGACGTCGCGGACGCGCAACGCCTCACCTGGGGCGGTGAGTTCATCCACGCGGCTCCCTGGTCCGTGTCGGATCAGGGGCACCGCAACGTGTCGCACGGCTGCACGAACATCTCGCCGGCCAACGCCGACTGGCTGATGACGGTCACCCAGATCGGTGATCTGGTCACCTTCACCGGCACCGAGGTCCGGCTTCAGGCGGGCAACGGCTGGACGGCCTGGAACACCAGTTGGGAGCAGTTCGTCAAGGGCAGTGCACTGCCCGTATCCGCTGGTCCCCGGCCGGCGCCGCCCGCGACGCCGCGCCCGGGCGCGGACGGCTCACCGACGTCGGGACCGGCCCGCTCCGTCGGCTGAACCGAGAGGCCCCAGCGGCGTACGACTATTGCTCGGCATTCCTACCCTTCGGGCCATGACGTACGAGCCGATGATGGTTCCTCAGCCGAAGCCCAACCGGACCACTCGTACCGTCCTGATCGTCGTGGCCGTGGTGCTCGCGGTGTGCTGCGCGGTGGGTGCCTGCGGCGGTCTCTGGTTCTACCGCAGCGTCAAGGGTGCCGTCGAGCCGGCCCGGGTGGCTGCGGCCGGCTTCCTCGACGACGTGCAGGCCGGCAACTACCCGGGCGCGTACGGGCGGCTGTGTGGCGAGGTACGCGACACCATGACGCTGGAGGAGTTCAGCCGGGTTCAGTCCGCCCAGCTGACGATCAGCAGCTACGAGATCGTCGGCGTGAACGTCAACAACTACAACGGGCGCGTCACCGCGACCGTGACCGTCACGGCGGTCCAGCAGACCACCGGCGCGCAGTTCACGCAGGGGTTGGCGCTGGTCAAGGAGAACGACGAGTGGCGCGTCTGCCAGTGAGCACGATGTCGTGGGCGACGCTCGCAGCTACCGCCCGGCCGGGGCGTAGAAGGCGCTCGGATCGTTGGCGAGGGACGCCTTGACGTACGCGCTCCACTCGTCGGCGAGGACCTCGATCCGGCCGGCTTCGACGCCGTCCAGAGCGACGCGTACGACGTCGGCGGGATCCATCTTGTCGCCGTCGTAGTGGGCCATCATGTCGGTGTCGGCGGCCCCCAGGTGCAGGCCGCTCACCAGGGTTCCCTGGCCGGCGAGTTCCAGCCGGACGCCGTTGGTCAGGCTCCACTCGGCCGCCTTCGCCACGCCGTAGGCGTTGGCCCCGTCGGAGGAGAACCACGACAACGCCGACAGGACGTTGAGGATCGCCCCACCGCCGTTCGCGCCGAGCACCGGTGCGAACGCCCGGACCATGCTCAGGGTCCCCCAGAAGTGCGTGTCGAGCTCGGATCGGATCTTGCCCAGGTCCCCGTTCACCAGGTTGGTGAAGGTGGTGATGCCGGCGTTGTTGACCAGGAAGGTGACGTCGGCCGCGGCGGCCGCCGCCTGCTCGACGGAGCGTGGGTCGGTGATGTCCAGCCGAAGCTTCTCGACACCGGGAATGTCGATCTGCTCCGGGTTGCGTGCCGTGGCGTACACCCTGGCCGCGCCGCGCTCCAGCAACTGTCGGGCGAAGTGCCGGCCGAGGCCCCGGTTGGCCCCGGTGACCAGTGCGGTCGAACCGTTGATCTGCATGACGTCCTGCCTCCTGGCGTGTCTCAAGGGCGAGCGGTACGCGAGCTACGCTAAAACCTGACGTGGACGTCAGGGACAAGGTCGTGTGGCAGGCGTCACCGGCCGGGGGAGGATCCATGCGCATCGGCGAACTCGCCACGACGGCCGGGGTGTCGGTACGCGCCCTGCGCTACTACGAGGAGCAGGGCCTGCTGACCGCCGCACGCAGCAGTGGCGGGCAGCGTCACTACGGCGAGAGCGCCGTCGAGCGGGTGCACCTCATCCAGACGCTGTACGCGGCCGGCCTGTCCAGCCGCACCATCCTGGACCTGCTGCCCTGCGTCGACGCAAAGGTCAACACCCCGGAGTCCCGGGCGCTGCTGCGCGCCGAACGTGCCCGCATCGACGAGCAGATCACCCAACTCCGCAGCGCGCGGGACCGGCTCGACGCGGTCATCGCCCACAGCGAGAGCCCGACCAGTGGATGCACCCACGTGGAATTCGCCGCCGCGATGGTGGCGTAGCGGTTCGACGGCGCGGCACGCCTTGGCGCACCGCCGACCGGTGGCCGCGCCCGCACCGGGACGGTCCGGCGGCGCTCAGATCGGGGCCAACTCCGGCACACCGAAGTGTTGGTCGAGAACCTGCATCGCGGCACCCGCGGCGATGGCGTCCGCGCCGAGGCCGGACAGGGTCACCGTCGTGGTGAGCCAGTCCGCGCGTCGCGCGTCGGCCCGTACGGCCTCGGTCACCGCCGTGAGATAGGTCTGCGGATGCCGGAGGAGGTCCGCGCCGGCCAGCACGACATGGGCCAGGTCGAGGGTCTGGAGCAGGTTGACCACTCCCACCGCCACGACGCGGGCGGCGCGGGCGATGTCTCCGGCGTCGGCGGCGTGGTGGTGCACGATTTCCAGGCACCCGTGGCGGCCGCAGACACAGCGGGGTCCGTCCAGGTCGACGACCGTGTGGCCGAATTCGCCCGCGTTGGTGTGCGCGCCCCGGTGGGCGGTGCCGCCCAGCCAGAATCCGCCGCCGATCCCTGACTCGATCATGATCAGGGCCGCGTCGCCGAACGTCGCGCCGTGGCGCCACGCCTCGGCCGTGATCCCCGCGGTGACGTCCTTGTCGAGGTGGACGGGCAGGTCGAGGTGCTTCTCGGCAAGCTCTCGCAGCGGTACGTCGTGCCAGTGCCGCAGGCCGTGGGCACCCCGGACCAGGCCGTTGGCGTGGTCCAACGGGCCGATCATGCCGATGCCCACGCCGGTGAGTCGGCCCCCCACGTCGCCGCTGGTGGTCATCGCACCGACACCGGACGCCAGGGCGTCGAGAAGCTGCTCGGGGGTGAAGTCGCCCGGCAGCGGACTGACCGCCGAGTGGCGTACGGCACCGGCCAGGTCGACCAGGACCAGCCGCAGTGTGCGCCGGGCCACGTGGGCGCCGATCGCGTACCGGCTGTCGGGGACGAGCTCGTAGACGACGGCGGGCTTGCCGATGCCCGCACGACGTACACCGGCGGGACGGATCAGGCCGTCGCCGGTCAGACGGGCGATGACCTTGGACACCGCCTGCGGCGTCAGCCCGGTCGCCTCGACCACCGTCGACCGCTCGAACGTCCGCCCGGTACGCCCCAGCGCCATGACCCGCGCCTGGTTGTAGCCGCGCAGGAACGTGACGTCGGCAGTGATGCGAGTCATCTCGCCACTCTATTACGCAACGCCGTTGCTAAATTTTCTCGGTGATCGGGATGAGCAGAGGACGACGGGTGGCGGCGCTTGCCGCGTTGGCGCTCGGTGGTGTGGCGATCGGTCTGACCGAGTTCGTGGCGATGGGCCTGCTGCCCGACATCGCGCGCGGTCTGCTTCCGCAGGAGTACGCCCGGTCGTCGTCCGACGCGGTCGCCCGAGCCGGCTGGATGATCACCGCGTACGCGCTCGGCGTGGTCGTCGGCGCGCCTCTGATCGCCGCGCTGAGCGCACGCCTGCCGCGCAAGAAGCTCGTGCTCGGGCTGCTCGTGCTCTTCGCCGTCGGCACCCTCGCCTCCGCTATCGCCCCCACCTTCGACCTGGTGATGGTGGCCCGGTTCGCGGCGGCGTTGCCGCACGGCGCGTACTTCGGCGCGGCGGGCCTGCTCGCGGCCACCCTGATGGGCCCCGGCAACGAGGCCCGCGGCTTCGCCATCGTGCTCAGCGGTCTGACCGTGAGCAACGTGGTCGGCGTACCCCTCATCACGCGCCTCGGGCAGGCGGCCGGCTGGCGCGCCGCGTACCTCGTCATCGCCGGTGTCTTCGTGCTCACCCTGCTGGCGGTCCTGGCGGTCGTCCCGGCGGTCGCCGCGGCGGTCGACGGCTCGCCGGCCGCCGAACTGCGGGCGCTGCGGACGTCGCAGGTCTGGTTGGTCGCCGCGACCGGCGCGATCGGCTTCGCCGGTTTCTTCGCGGTGGACACCTACATCGCACCGGTCACCACCGACGTGGCCGGACTCTCGGCCGCGACGGTGCCCTGGGCGTTGGTGGCGGTGGGTCTCGGCATGACCGTCGGCAATGCCCTGGGCGGCTGGTTGGCGGACCGGGACCTCCAGCGCAGCATGATCATCGGGTTCGTCGCGATGATCGTGAGCATCACGACGTTCAGCCTCGTCGCGTCGAGCCCGGTCGGCCTGTTCGTCGGCGCGTTCCTGGTCGGTGCGACCAGCCTCTACCTCGGGCCGGTCCTCCAGGCGCGTCTGATCACCGTCGCCCCCGGAGCACAGTTGATGGGCGCGGCGCTCAACCAGTCGGCCATGAACATCGCGAACAGCCTGGGCGCGGCCCTGGGCAGCGTCGCCATCGCCGCCGGCCTCGGCTACCTCGCGCCGGCCTGGGTCGGCGCTGTCCTGGCGATCGTCGGACTGGCCCTGGGGGTGGTCAGCTTCGCCGTCGGGCGACGCGAGCGCGAGCGAACCCCGGCCACCGTCGCGGGTTGAGGCGGCCGGGCTGCCCGTCGGACCGGGTCAGAAGTCGTCGATGTTGATGGACACGCGGTGGGCGCTCGACCTCCAGTTCGGCACGTTGATCACGTCGTGTCCGCCGCCGCGTTGACCCACGGTGATCCGCACGAGGCCGAGGTGCGCCGGTGCCGCCGGGATGAACAGGTCCACGCCGGTGATGAAGGTCTGTCTGAAGAACTCCGGCAGGGGAGTGGTCAGGTCGCTCACGCCGTCGCTGCCGTCGTCGAACGCGAAGATCGCGATCGTCCGCTTGGCCCGTGGCGCGTTCGCCGCGTTCAGGACGTCGGTGCCGTTGATCCACAGGTGGTCGCCGGCGTCGCCCTGGTCGCCCCACCATTCCTTCTGGCGTTGGATCGTCAGCGCCGTGTGCCGGTCGCTGGTGTCCACCAGTGCGCCGAGCCCTTCCCCGGGCACGCTCGTCGCGAGGCGGACGAACGAGTCCGAACGAAGGAACGGCTGGAAGTAGAAGTGGTGTGTCGGTGCGCCGGAGCGCACGATCGCGAACTCGTAGCGGGCCGTGGCGAGCACCGGGACGGGACCGAACGAACCGTCGGCACCCACCGTCAACCGGTGCGTGGGCCGGTGGGACAACCGACCGCCGGTCAGGGAGCTGACCGGGTAGACCTCGACGGTCGCGTCGGTGACGCCGGCGTTGCTCGGAAACAGCACCGCGCGACCGGAGACCCGGGCGGTGCCGAAGAGCTGGGGCACGATCCGTGTCGTGTGCGGCGCCCGACCGCGGAGGAACCGGAAGATCTCGCCGAACGACTCCGGCGACGACACGGTCTGCGTGTGGGACTGGTCGGGGAGGTGCACGTTCGTCGCGCCGACGACGGTGCGGGCCGAGTCGCCCTCACCCCAGATGGCGAGGGTGGGCACGCCACCGGGCACGGAGGCGGCGGGGCGTCCGTCCAGGTTGACGTAGTGGGCGACGCGGGCGGCGCGGGCCGGTGAGCTGTTCAGATAACCCTGCATGACGAACGTGCCGAGGGAGTGCGCGAGCAGGTCGACCCGGTCCGCGCCGGTCGTCGCCAGCAGGCGGGTGATCCGTGCGTCGAGCCCCGCGTACACCTCCGGCAGGATCGTGGCGATGTTCGGTGAGTCGTACTCGTGGGCCTCGATGACGTCGATCGGGTAGCCGTTGCTGGACAGACGCTTGGCCTGGGACTGGAACTGCGTCGCCGACCCGGCGCTGCCGTGCACGAAGATCACCGGGCGGTACGTCGGTGTGGTGGCGGCGTCGGCGGCCCGTGGGGCGGGAGCGACGGCCACGCCGACCGCGAGGGCGCCCCCGGCCAGTACGGAGAGCAGTCTCCGGTGAGACACGCGCATCGGTCCTCCACCCTGAGCGACGAGGTATCTGCACTGATAGCGCAAGTATCCTGTCAGGGCGGGGCGCGTCGGTCTACACCTGACGGTCGTCGATCAGTTGACCTCCTTCGCGAGCAGGTCACCGAGCAGGGCGCGGACCGGGCAGAGGCGAGCCGGCCCATGAACCACCTCTGGTTGAGCACGACCCCGAGTCCGTGAGCGGCGGTCCGGTTGGGCCGCTCCGGGTCGATCGCGCCGGGAAAGCCCTTGTGCTGCACCGTCTGTGCCGTGGCGGGCAGGTGCCACCGCAGCAGCGCCGTCACCTCCTTCGCGTAGCGGGCCTGGCCGGCGGGTGCGGCACCGCCGCTCGGGGAGGCGGTGGCGCTCGGCGTACCCGACGGCGGAGGTCGCGGGGGCCAGGCCGGCGACACGGAGGGTACGACGTGCGACGGGCCTGCCGGAGATCGTGACAGCCGGCATCGCCGCACGCCAATCCGCCGTCCGAACGTCGATCGTGTCCACCCCGTCGTCCGACACGTGGTCATCTGGCGGACACAGACGGTTGCCCCTCAGGTGGTTGTGCGACTATCGGCGGGCGTCACGCCGGACGACCGTCCACCGGTCCGCCCGCCCACCGAACGCCGCCGGCACGGAGGGCACACCACACCTCGTATCCCTTGGAGAGCACGATGTCCCTCTCCCCATCCCGGGTCTTCGCGGAGCTGAACGCGGTCCGCCCCCCTGAGCAGACCTCACCGACGATCGGCAGGGCCGTGGTGGTCGGCGGCAGCGTCGCCGGCCTGCTGGCCGCCCGGGTGCTGTCCGATCACGCCGACAGCGTCGTCATCATCGACCGGGACGACCCGCAGGTGGCCGGCGCGCGGCCCGGCGTACCCCAGGGGACACAGCTGCACGCGCTGCTGCCCGGCGGCTTTCTCCAGCTGGAGCGCCTGTTTCCCGGCTTCCGCGACGCGGCGCTGGCGCAGGGAGCGGTCGAGGCGCCGCCCGAGGCGCGGCTCAACTACCTCGACGGCCGTCCGAAGGTCGTCGTCCCCGACGACGCCGACAGCCTGGCCGGCAGCCGTCCGCTCCTGGAGGGGCTGATCCGCCAACAGGTGCTCCGGCTCCCCAACGTCAAGACGGTCACCGCCCGCGCGACAGGTCTGGTGTTCGACGGCGACGCGGTCACCGGGGTCCGCTGCGAGGGCGCCGGGGTGACCGGCGTGGAGACCGGCGACTTCGTGGTGGACGCCATGGGTCGGTCGAGCAGACTCTCGGACTGGTTGGAGCAGGCCGGCTGGGAGCGGCCGGTGACCCGGCGGATGACAGTGCACCTGAACTACGCGACAGCCCTGTTCCGCCGCCCGGAGGTCACCCCGGCCACGACCGTGGTGATGGCGCTGCACACCCCGAAGAGGGGAGTGGACGTGGCCGGTGCCGCGTTCTTCGCCATCGAGGACGGTCGGTGGATGGCCATGATGGCCGGTTACGGCGACGACCGACCGGGGCGCACGCCGGAGGACTTCGTCCGCCGCCTGCGGGAGCAGTTCCCGCCGGAGTTCGGCGAGGTCGCCGATCAGGAGATGCTGGGCGACGTCCAGACCTACCACCACGCCGACAGCCGCCGACGGGACTTCCACGCGCTGAAGAGGTTCCCGGCCGGCCTGGTCAGCGTCGGCGACGCCGTCGCGTCGTTCAACCCGGTGTACGGGCAGGGGATGACGTCGGCGGCCCTGTACGCGGCCTGCCTGTCGGTGTACCTGCGGTCCGGGCCGGATCTGCGGGCACCCGCGCGTCACTTCCTCGCGTTGCAGCGGGTGGTCGTCGACGCCGCCTGGTCGATCTCGACCTCCGCCGATCTGGCGTTGCCCCACGTCGACGGTCCCTACCCGCGCGGTCACCGGATCTCCAGTTGGGCGAGCCGGCAGATCATCGAGGCGACCGTCACGGACGTGGCGACAGCACGCCGGTTCAACGAGGTCGTCTCCATGCGTGAGCACCCGCGCTCGCTGACCCGGCCCGGCGTGCTCCTCGGTGCCCTGCGCGCCAACCGACGGGCGCGTTGACGACCGACCCGGCGGCCTCGGGTGACGGCCGCCGGGTCCATAACGTCAGCGGGGAAGCTTGCGGAGGATGTCGACGACGAAACGGTGGTCGTCGAGCTGCGGCAGCCCGGAGACACCGACCCAGCCCACCACACCGGTGCCCCGGACGCGGAGCGGCACCGCGCCCCCGGCCGCCGCGTACCGTTCGGCCGGCAGACCGTACCGCTCGGCCAGTGTCACCTGCTTGTCGTGGCACAACCGGGCCATGTACAGCGACGAGTGCTCGAAGCGCGTCACCACGCGCCCCTTGCGGCGCAGCCACGCGTCGTTGTCGGCGGTCGAGCCCGGCAGACCACAGTGGAAGAGCTGGCGCTCCGCCCGCCACACCCCGATCGACACCGGCAGTCGCTGCTCCCGCGCGGCGGCGACGGCGAGCGTCCCCAGGTCGTACGCGTCCGTCTCGGACAGGCCCGCGAGCTCCAGCTCGCCCTCCTCGCGCAGCAGCTCGTCCAGCGTCGGCCACGCGTCACGGTCGTCTGACATGTTCTTCTCCTCGTCGTCGCGGGCGATCACCCGTCGTCGTTCTGTTGGGGGCGGTCACCAGGCGCAGGGCGCGTAGTCCTTCAGGAAACAGCCGTACAGGTCCTCGCCCTGCTCGCCGCGGACGATCGGGTCGTACACCCGGGCGGCGCCGTCGACCAGGTCCAGCGGGGCGTGGAAGCCCTCGTCGGCCAGGCGCATCTTCGTCGGGTGCGGCCGTTCGTCGGTGATCCAGCCGGTGTCGACGCTGGTCATCAGGATGCCGTCGGTCAGCATCTCCTCGGCGCTGGTGCGGGTCAGCATGTTCAGCGCGGCCTTGGCCATGTTGGTGTGCGGGTGCCCCGGCCCCTTGTAGCCACGGCCGAACTGCCCCTCCATCGCCGACACGTTCACCACGTACTTGCGGCGGGCCGGCGCGGCGGCCATCGCCGGGCGCAGCCTGCTGACCAGCACGAACGGCGCGGTGACGTTGCACAGCTGCACTTCGAGCAGCTCGACCGGGTCGACCTCCTGCACCCGCTGGACCCAGCTGTTGACCGGGTCGAGATCCGGTACGAGACCTCCGGCGTCGATGGCCGTGGACGCCGCGATCCGCTCCGGCGAGGCGGACCCGCTGGTGAGCGCCAACGCGGTGAGCGCGTGCGGGGTGAGCCCGGTGGTGAGGGCGCCCGCCGGGGCGTCCGGTCCAGCCGGCTTGGCTAAGGTGATCAACTCCGGCAGCGGGCCGTCGGGCAGGGCCGCGGCCTCCGCGGCGACCAGCTGCGCGTACGCCCCGGGGGAGCGGCGGACGGTCTGTGCCGCGTTGTTGATCAGGATGTCCAGGGGGCCCTGACTGCTCACCGAGTCGGCGAGGGCGATCACCTGGGCCGGGTCACGCAGGTCGATCCCGACGATGCGCAGGCGGTGCAGCCAGTCGGCGCTGTCCGGCATCGCGGCGAACCGGCGTACCGCGTCGTGCGGGAACCTCGTGGTCACCGTCGTGTGCGCGCCGTCGCGCAGCAGCCGCAACGCGATGTACATGCCGATCTTGGCTCGGCCGCCGGTGAGCAGCGCCCGCCGACCGGTCAGGTCGGTACGGGCGTCGCGGCGCTGCCGGTTGAGCGCCGCGCAGGACGGGCAGAGCTGGTGGTAGAAGGCGTCCACCTGGTGGTAGCGCTGCTTGCAGACGTAGCACCCGCGCGGGTTGTGCAGGAAGCCCGCCGTCTCGCCCGCGACCGACGACGCGAGCGGGATGCCCTGGGTCTCGTCGTCGATCCGTCCCGGTGCGCCGGTGGCGGTGGCCTCCGTCACCGCCCGGTCGGCGGCGAGGATGGCGTCCCGCCGCTCCTCCCGTCGCCGCTGCTTGACCACCTTGTAGAGACGGGCGGTGGCCCGCTGTACCCGCACCACGTCCGGGTGGTCCGACGGCAGCGCCTCCAACGCCTCGAAGACGCTGAGGCAGGTCTCCAGCCGTTCTCGGTCAATGCCCTGGGGACCGCGGTCGCGGTCGATGCCCTTCTGACCGTTTTCGGTAATGTTGTCCACCGTCATGCGTCGTCGTCTCGTCCCGTATCCCGTGCCGGGTCACCCCGGCTCGCCCCAAGTCCGACCCGAAACTGTACGCACCGCGCCCCCGCCGACGCACCTCACGGCCCGCCCCGGTCTGCGGCTCGCGGCGGTCAGGCGGGGTCGGCGTGCCCGAGACGCCAGTAACCCATGAAGGCCACCGCCCGTCGGTCCAGCCCCCGCTCGGAGACCAGGTGCCGCCGCAGGGTGCGGATCACGCCGGCCTCCCCGGCCAACCACGCGTACAGGGGTGCCGCGGCCACCTCCTCGGGGACCTCCCACAGGATCTCGGTGTCCACGTCCAGGTCGGCGACGGGTTGCCCGGTCCCGGACGGGCCGGGGAGCAGCAGTTCCTCCGCTGCGGCGGCGACCGCCGGCACCAGCCGGCTGCCGTGTGCGTCGAGGCCCCGAGGAAGCCAGCGGACCTCGATGCCCGGGGGCGTGACCAGCGGCAACACGTCGTCGGCGTCGGGCACCTCCAGCAGGACCGTGCCCCGGGTGTCGAGGGGGAGCCGCTCGCAGATGCCGGCGATCGCCGGCACGGCGGTCTCGTCCCCGGCCAGCAGCAGGCAGCTCCCGGTCGACGGCCGGAACTCGATGCCGCCGTGGTTGCCGTCGTAGCCCGCGTCCGGACCGACGAGGGCGATCTCGTCGCCGACGCTCGCCCGTCGCGCCCAGCGCGTCGCCGGACCACCGTCGCCGTGCAGCACCAGGTCGACGTCGACCTCGGCCAGGTGGGGCCGGACCGCCCGCACGGTGTAGGTGCGGATCGGGTTGCGCAGGTGCTCCGGCAGAGCCCGCCAGGCCGCGTACCAGTCCGCGCCACCGGCGAGGTTCACCCCGTGGTGACCGGGCACCGGCAGCACCAGCTTGATCCGCTGGTCGTACCCGTTGTCCGCGAAGCGGTCGAGGTCGACGCCGGTGAAGGTCACCCGGACGAAGGACGGGCTGAGTCGGCGTAGCGCCGCGACGGTGACGGTGAACACGCGCCAGGGGGCGATGGGCAGGGTCTTGGTCATGGTGCCTCTCTCGGCTCGACGGCTAGCGGGGGTTGTTCGTCACGGCGCGGGAGCGCCACAGCAACCAGACGAAGTACGGGGTGCCGATCATGGCGGTGACCAGGCCGGCGGGGACCTGGGCCGGGGCGATGATCGTCCGGCCGAGGGTGTCGGCGATGCTGACCAGCGCCGCGCCGAGCAGGGCGGCCACCGGAAGCACCCGGGAGTGCCGCCCGCCCACCAGGGCCCGCGCGGCGTGCGGGGCGACCAGGCCGACGAAGCCGATGACCCCGACGGCCGAGACCGCGGTGGACGTGAGCAGCGCCGCCGCGCCGAGCGCCACCAACCGGGTGCGTTCCAGGCGGACGCCCAGCACCCGGGGCGTGTCGTCGTCCAACGCCATCAGGTCGAGCTCCCGACGGGCGGCGACCACTGCCGGGGTGAGCACGAGCAGGGCGATCAGCACCGGCAGCACCTGGGTCGGCGTCCGCCCGTAGGTGGAGCCGGAGAGCCAGGTCAACGCCTTCCCGGTGTTCCACGGGTCGAAGGCGACGACCAGGAAGGTGATCACTGCCATGCCGCCCTGCCAGGCGCCGAAGCCGATCAGCACCAGCCGGTCGGAACTCAGCCCACCGCGCCAGGCCAGGCCGTACACCAGGGCGAACGCCGCCATCGCGCCGAGCCCGGCGACGCCGGAGACGGCCCACACGCCGGCCAACGGCACGAAGGTGAGCAGGGTGACCGCCCCGAGCCCGGCACCGGCGGTGATGCCGAGGATGCCGGGTTCGGCCAGCGGGTTGCGGCAGACCGCCTGCACTGTGGTGCCGGCGACCGCGAGCGCCGCGCCGGCCAGGACCGCCGCGGCGACGCGCGGCCACCGCTGGTCCAGCACGAAGGTGTACGCGGGCCCGGTGCTGCCGTTGATCCAGTTGACGACATCCCCGAGCAGCACCCACGTGTCGCCGAGGAGCATGCCGACCGCCACGGCGCAGATGGTCACGACGGCGGTGACGGCGACGACGCCACGGTGGAAGGCGGCGGAGCGGACGGCCGCGTGCCCGCCGGGCGGGCGGCGGGTGGGGCCCGCGTCGCGGTGCCGGCGGGCCAGCCAGATGAGGATCGCCGCGCCGAACAGGGTGGTGACCACGCCGGTCGGGATGTCCACACCGGCCTGCCCGCCCATCGCGGCCCGGAGCAGCACGTCGGAGCCGAGCACGATGATGACCCCGGCGATGCCGGACAACGGCAGCAGGACGCGGTGCCGGTGCACCCCCGGCACCACGGGGCCGAGCAGCCGCACGATGACCGGGGCGCACAGGCCGACGAAGCCGACCGGGCCGGTGAGGGTGACCGCGGCGGCGGAGAGCAGCACGGCCAGCACCATGACGATGAGCCGGGTACGCCGTACGTCGAGGCCGAGCACGGTGGCGGTGTCGTCGCCCAGGGCGAGGATGTCGAGGCGGTGTCCGAGCAGCACGAGCACGAGGGCTGCGCCCAGGATCACCGGGGCGAGCTGGGTCAGCGCGGTCAGGTCGCTCTGCACCAGCGAGCCGTTGCCCCAGGCGAACAGACCGATGGTGGCCTGCTCGAAGAGGAGCAGCAACAGGGTGGTCACCGACCCGAGCGCGAGCGCCGTCGCCGAGCCGGCGAGGATCAGCCGGGTGGTGCCGGCCTGCCCGCCGGCGGACATCGCCATCACCAGGCCGGCGGCGGCCAACCCTCCACCGAAGGCGAGGCCGCCGGCGGGCAGCGCCGGTAACGAGATGCCGAACGCGGCGACGGTGACGATCGCCAGGTGGGCGCCGGCGTTGACCGCGAGGGTGTCGGGGGAGGCGAGCGGGTTGCGGGCGATCGACTGCAACGCCGCGCCGGCGAACCCGAGGGCCACACCGATGGCCAGCCCGGCGAGCAGCCGGGGCAGCCGGGAGGCGATCAGGACGCGGGCCGCCTCGTCGTCGCCGCCGGTCACGAGCCGGAGCAGGTCGAGGGCCCCGACGGTCGAGGTGCCCTGGGTGAGGTGCACCGCCCCGACCACGAGCAGCAGCAGGATCGCGGCGACGAAGACCCCGGCGACGCGGGGCACGGCCAGGCGCCCGCCCGGAGCCGGCCGGGTGGCCGACTCCGGGCGTGGGGGTGCGTTCAGCACGCTCACACCGCGTACGTCTTGACGAGTTCGTCGATGTACTGCTTGCCGGAGAGCGGCCCACCGAAGGTCCAGATGCCGTTGGGCATCCTGTGCAGGTTGCCCTTCTGCACGAAGGGCAGCGACTTCCAGATGGCGTTGCCGGCGAGCCCGTCGGCGAACACGTCGTCGCCGTCGGAGGCGTTGTAGAAGAGGTGCACGTTCGGGTCCTTGAGCACGGTCATGCCCTCGACGTCGGTCTGGCCGAGGCCCCACACCTCATCGGTCTTGCCGGTCCAGGCGTTGGTGAGGCCGAGCTGGATGCCGATCTGGGAGACGAGCGCACCCTTGCCGAACATCCGGATGCTGACGGTGCTGCCCTCCTTCCAACCGTCGGCGATGGCGAACGGCCGGCCGGCGGCGCCCGCGTCGGCGATCTTCTTCTTGCCGTCGGCGATGGCCGTGTCGAAGTCGGCGAGCAGCTTCTCCGCCTGCGCGGTCTTGCCGACGGCCTTCGCGATCATGTTGAGGTCCGCGCGCATCCGGCCGAGGTTGTCGGTGGCGTCGCTGGCCTTGGCGACCACGACGGGGACGAACTTCTCCAGCTGACTGACGATGGCGCCGCCCCGGTCGTCCTCCATCACGACGAGGTCGGGTTGGAGGGCGACGATCGAGTCGATGCTGGGTTCGCCGCGAGCGCCGACGTCCTTGACGCTCGGGTCGAGCTTCGCGGAGGTGACCCAGGTGCCGTAGCCCTTCGGGTCGGCCACGCCGACCGGCATGACGCCGAGGCTGACCAGCATCTCGACCTCACCCCACTCGAGTCCGACGACCTTGGTCGCCGGGGCCTTGAGGGTGATCTCCTTGCCGCGGCTGTCGGTGAGGGTGACCGGCCCGCCGGCCGCCGAGGCGGACGTCTCGGGAGTGGCGGCCTTCTCGGTGGTGCCGCAGGCGCCGAGTGTCAGGGCGGCCACGACGGCGATGAGGGCGGTGAAACGGGTACGGGTCATGACGGTCTTTCTCTACTGGGGATGAGGGGTGTTTCAGACCAGGGCGCGGACCGCGTGCCGCCCGACGGGGCGGGTGGTGACCAGTCCGCTGATCGGATCGGTGGTCACCTCGATGCGGATGCCGTAGGTCTCGGTGAGGGCTTCCTCGGTGAACACGGTGGCCGGGGTGCCGGTGGCGCGGACCCTGCCCTGGTGCAGCAGGACCACCTCGTCCGCCACGGCGGCGGCCTGGTTGAGGTCGTGCAGGACGACGCCGACGGCGACGCCGTGGTCGTCGGCGAGGTCACGGACCAGGTCCAGGATCTCCACCTGGTAGCGCAGGTCGAGGAAGGTGGTGGGTTCGTCGAGCAGCAGCACCGGAGTGTCCTGGGCCAGGCAGGTGGCCAGCCACACCCGCTGCAACTCGCCGCCGGAGAGTTCGTCGACCGGCCGCTCGGCCATCGCGGCGACGCCGGTGACGTCCATGGCGCGGGCGATGGCGGCGGGACCGTCCGGATCCTCGGTGCGCCAGCGTCCCCGGTAGGGGTGCCGGCCGTAGCCCACGACGTCGTGGACGGTGACACCGCTGGGCACCGGACGGCTCTGCGCGAGCAGGGTGACCCGACGGGCGAACTCCCGCGACGGCAGGCTCGCGGCGGCGACGCCGTCGGCGAGGTGGACCAGACCGGAGTCGATCGGGTGCAGGCGGGCCAGGGCCCGCAGCAGGGTGGACTTGCCGCTGCCGTTGGGTCCGACGAGGGCCGTCACGGCGCCCGCGCGAAGGTCGATCATGGCGCCGTGCACCACCGGCACACCGTGGTAACCCAGACGGAGGTCGACGCCGGACAGGCTGCGCCCCCCGTTGGCCGACGCCAACTCGTTCTGCATGAGGTTAGGCTAACCTAACGAATCGCTGGCGTGTCAAGTCGCCCATCGGGTCAGGTCAGCGGGATGGACCGGCGGTCGTCGCGGGCTCGCGTACGTGGGGGATGCTGGGTCCGTGCAGATCACCACCCTCGGTCCGTTCGCTGTCGACGGCCAACCCGTTCGAGGTGACCGGCTCGCGGCGGTGGTTCGCGCGCTCGTCGACGCGCGGGGACGGGCGGTCTCCACAAGCCTGCTCGTGGACGCCGTCTGGGACGGCGCCCCACCCGACGACGCGACGGGCGCCGTGCAGGCACTCGTGTCCCGGGTGCGCCGCCTCGGACTGTCCGTGGTCGCGGTGCCCGGCGGATACCGGCTGCCCGCCGAGGAGGTGACCGTCGACGCGGTCGAGGCGCGGACGCTGGTCGACCGGGCGCGGACCGCCTTCGACAGCGGCGATCTGCCGGCCGCCCGCAGCCTCGCCGACGAGGCACGCGCCCTCTTCCCCGAGGTGCCGGAGCTGGTCAGCGCCGAGGACACCCGCCTGTTCGCCGATGTCGCCGCGCTTCGCGCGCAGGCGGCCCTCGCCGGTGTGGGCCCGTTCGACGAGGCCGACCTGAGCCGGCTCGCCGCGCGTACGCCGCCGGACGAGCCCTCGGCCGCCCTGCTCGTCCGGATCCTCGCCGCCCAGGGGCGGGAGGCGGAGGCGCTGGAGGTGGTCGAACGACTCCGGGTCGAGCTGGCCGACCGGTACGGCACCGATCCGTCGCCGGTGATCACACAGGTCCACCTCGCGCTGTTGCGCGGTGAGCTGACCACCCCGGCCGTCGCGGAGACCCCCCGGCAACCGGCGCGGATCGCCCTGCCGACCGCCTGGCGTCGGCCGATGACCGCCATCGTCGGCCGGGAACGGGACGTCGAGGCCGTGGCGGAGGCACTCGCCGACGCGGCGGTGGTGACGATCGTGGCATCCGGCGGCGCGGGCAAGACCCGCCTCGCCGCCGAGGTGGCGCGGCGCACGGCCGCGGCCGGGCAGTCGGTACGCGTGATCGAACTGGCCGGCCTGCGCTCGCCCGACGAGGTGCTGCCCACAGTGCTCGCCGCCCTCGGGGGCGCGGACACCTCGTCCACCGGTGGCAATCTCGGCCTGGAACGGCGGGTGCTCAGCCCGGAGGAACGCCTTCGCGCCGTCGCACCCGACCTCGACGGGCTGGTCGTGCTCGACAACTGCGAGCACGTCCTCGACGCGGTGGCCACCGTCGTGGCGGACCTGGTCGCGGTGGCGTCCCCGGAGGCCGCGGTGCTCGCCACCAGCCGGGCCCCGCTGGGCCTGGCCGGCGAACTGGTGCACCGGCTGACCGCGCTGCCCGACGCCGACGCGCTCGCCGTCCTCGAATCCCGGGCCCGGGCCGGCGGCGCGGTGCCCACCTGGGACACCGCGCGGGCGCTGGCCCTCTGCCACCGGCTCGACAACCTGCCCCTGGCCCTCGAGTTGGCCGCGGCGCGACTACGGCACATGCCGATCGACGACGTGCTCGCCGGGCTGACCGACCGGTTCGCGCTGCTCGACGACGCCCTGCGCGGCCTGCCGGAGCGGCACGCGAGCCTGTGGGCGCTCGTCGACTGGAGCAGGGAGCTGCTCGCTGGAGACGACCGCGACCTGCTGCAACGGATCGCGGTCATCCCCGCGCCCTTCACCGCGGACCTCGCCGCCGCCGTCGCGCAGACCCCGGAGGTCCGTCGCGGCCTGGCGGCACTCGTCGAACAGTCCCTGTTGACCCTGGTCGAGGGGGACGGCCCGCCGCGCTACCGGATGCTCGAAACAGTCCGTGAGTACGGCGAAGCCCGGCTCGACGCGGTCGGTGCCCGAGGGGCGGCCATGACCGGGCTGGTCGCGTGGGCCCGGGAGCGAGCCGTCGCGCTCGCCGGCCGGTTCGTCGGCCCCGACCAGGTGGAGGCGCTGCACAGCTGCGCCGCCGAGCAGGACAACCTGCTCGCGGCCCTGCGCTGGGCGCTCGCCGCGGACGACGAGCCGGCCACCGTCGACGTCGCGACGGCGCTGCTCCACCTCTGGACGGTGCGCGGCCTGCACCTGGAGGTCCTCGGGTGGGCGCGCGGAATGATGGGTGTCGACGACCCGGTCCGACGACGCCACTCGGCGATCCTGCACGGTCGTGGTGCCGGCCGACCGCTACCCGACGCCGACCGGCTCGCCTGGTTGTGCCTGCTGACCGGGGTGAACTCGGGCATCAGCGGTGAACTGCGGCTCGCGGTGCTCGCCCGGCGGGCGCTGCGGACGCTCCTCGCCGAGCGACCCGACGAGGTGTCGTCCCGGTTGACGATCCTCGCGTCCGCGCTGCCCCAGTTCGACACGGCCGACCCGGACCGCAGCCTGAAGGCGGCCGACGAGATGGTCACGCATCCCGACCTGTACGTGCAGGCACTCGGTTTGTTCGCCCGGGCCGCGGTCCGGGAGAACGGCGGCATGCCCGAGGCGTCGGTCGCCGATGCCGAGCAGGCATACCACCGCTTCGCGGTCGCCGGTGACCACTGGGGCATGGCGATGGCGGCGGGTGCCGTCGGGCAGTTCCTCGATCCCAGCGCGGACACCGGGTCGGCCGGGTGGCTGGCGCGCAGCGTCCGCCACATGGAGATGATCGGTGCCACCCAGGACGCCCGGTCGATCCGGGTACGGCTGGACGTGCAGCTCGCCCTGACCGGTGACGGGGAGGCCGAACGACGACTGGTGGAGACGGCCGCCCCGGGCGACGGCGAGGCGGTGGACGCCGCGGTCGCCTGCCTCGGGCTTGCCCACCTGGCCTGGCAGCGTCAGCAGTACGACGAGGCCCGTGCGTGCGGTGCCCGGGTCACCCGGATCCTGGCCGGCTGGACGAGCCCGCAGTCACAACCGCAGGCCATGCTGCGCGTCGCCGTGGCGGTCCTGGACCTGCGGGTGGCGCAGGAGCGACCGGTGCCGGGGGAGAACCCCGACGCGCACGCGGTCGCCCTGTTGACCCTCGCCCGGGACGACGCGCTCGCCTCGAAGGACCTACCCATCATCGGCGCGTGGGCGCAGGGCGGCGCCGAGCTCGCGGCGTACCGTGGTGACGACGAGACCGCGCGGGAACTGTTCATGCTCGCCACCCGGGTCGGCACCCACGTCGGGATGTTCTTCCCACCCGGGCGGGCCGAACGACTCGACGCCGCCCTCGCTGACGAGGAGCGGCGCGAGTCGTTGCTGGTCGCGTGGCGCGGGCGACCGGTCGCCGCAGCCGCCGCCCGGATCCGCGAGCTGATGGACGACCTGCTGCTCAGGGGTGAACGCCCTAGAGTCGCTCACCCCTGACCGGCGTGAGGTTGACCGGGACCGCTGGCCCGACGCGTTCGGTCACGACCCGAGGCTGGGCGGCTGACGTCGTGGTCGTGGCGCTGCTCGCGGCGAACACCGGCAGCCAGGCCCCGAACCGGGAGAGGACGTTCTCGATGGGGTTGAAACACATCCCCCCGTTCCCCCCGGAGACCACGATCCCGATCGCCATGACCCCGTTGGCGTCCCACCGCCAGACCGGCCCACCGCTGTCACCACCGGCCGCCGGCACGGTGGAGCACAGGAGATAGTCGCGCATGCCGTCGTCGTAGGTGATCACCTGCCAGCTCGTCACGACGCCTTCGGTCCACCCGGTGGTCCGACCCATCTTGCCGATGACGAAGCCCTGGGAGAGGGCGCTGTTGCGGTAGTAGCCGGTCACCCGCCCGTTGCCCGGCGACCGGCCCGTCAACGGGTCGACGACGATCTGCTGGGCGTCGTTGCCCGAGTCGAGCTGGACCAACGCTCCGTCGAAACTGTTGTCGCCCCAGTAGTCGCCGACGTTGTCGTTCCTGATCGCGTATCCGAAGCGGGTGTCGGTGCCGTAGACGATGCGCTGAGCCGCTGGCGGGAGACCGGCGATGCCGAAACAGTGCCCGGCGGTGGCGATGAACATGCCGGACGAGCCCCGAACGGCGTAGCCGCCGGTGCAGTACTTGTTGAGGTTGTTCTTCTTCTCGAGGAACATCGGGTGCCCCGGCTTGAACATGTAACCGGCCGCGACCGCCGGTGTGGCCGTCGTGGCCAGGAGCAGTGCCATGACCGCAAGGGACGAGGTGATGAGTCGACGTAACACGTGGACCTCCAGAGGATGAAACGACGTGGTGACCGATGTCGGGTTGGCGCCTCCTCCGTCCTGTGCACGAGAGCCGCGGCGAGTTCCTGACGACCGGCTGTGCCTCACGACCAACGGACGCCGCCGGCCCGGGACGTGAGTCGTGGCGTCGGTGCCGCGGTCAGCGCCGCCTCGATCGCGCCGATCAGGATCTGTTCTGCCCCGTCGGGAGATGTCGCTGTCGGTTTTCCTTTGAGGTGTCCCAACCAGCCGTAGACCGTCATCGAGCCGCCGGCGATGCCCGGGAAGTCGCTGTCGATCCCGCCGGCGTACGTCGAAGCGCGCCGCAGCAGTTCGTCACTGGGGAGGTACGCGGGTACCTCGTTCGCGTAGCCGGCGAACAGCAGCCGGCTCGACGTGCCGTATCGGGCCCGGAAGTAGACGGCGTATCCGGAGACGATCTCGCCGCCGGCCAACAGCAGGTGGAGGTCCGGGGTCCCGCTGAACCGCCAGGACTGCACGGGTACGGGGATCGACGTCGCGAACGTGCCGGCCTCGATCTGCGCGATCATCTGTCGCGCGTGCCGCCGGTAGTAACCCGGCAGGCCCGTGTTCGCCGCCCGAGCGGAGTAACAGGCGGTCACCCGCCGGAGATTGTCAGCGGTCGGCGTCACGTCCAGCGGCAGGTTCACCTCCCGGTAGTGGGTCGTCGTCGGGCCGGTGACCGGCCGACCCGGCCGCAGCGCCGCGGTCGTGACGGTCTGCGCGAGTGCGGTGCCCCGCAGCTCCCGCTGGGCCCAGCCCCGCCCGCCGACGGGGTCCTGGTCACCGGCCGGCCCGAGGAGGAACTGGGCGAACGCCCCGGTCGCCTGCTCGATCCGGGCGGCCGCGTCTCCGGGGTAGTCCGGGTCGAACATGGTCTGCGAGCCGGCTGTCACCGGGTGGCACCCGTAGCTGAACAGGACGGCGCGGGGTTCGCCGCCCGGCGTACGAGCCGTCAGGACCGGCACGTCCGCTTCGACGTACGGGAGCCCTTCCCGGTTGAAGGAGAAGTGCTGGCTGGCGACCTGGTAGTCGAGGGTGCACGCGGTGCGGGGGCCGGTGAGGGTGTCACGGACCAGGTGCACGATCCGCGCGGCCAACTGGTCGCTGTAGGCGCGCACCTCTGCCTGCTGGGTGGAGGTCATCGCGTAGGCGATGAACGGGTCGAGTTTGTCGGTGAGCACGGGGCCGTTGTGCGTGTGGGTGGCCGTGAGGGCGAAGTTCTCCGCCGTCACGCCGAGGCTGATCACCTGGCTGCGGATCACCCGGTGCAGGCCGCGGGCGAAACCGAGGACGTCGGCGGTGACGATGACATGGGGCACGCCCGCGGACCAGACGATCGTGCACCGCGCGAACAGCGCGGCGGCGGTCCCGGTGGACCGGCGGGGCACGTCCACCCCGTAACCGGCCAGGAACGCGCCTGCCGCCGGGGTGATGTCGACCTTCCCGACGGACAGCTCGGTGCCGGCCGTCGCCCCCCGGGCGGAGCTGCCGACGCGGTTCTGGCTCACGAGCGATGCGGCGACGACCGCCCCACCGGTGAGCAGACGGCGGCGGGCCACGGTCGGTTGGCGGTCTTTGCGCGGCGTGTGGTCCTCGACCGACCGTACCGTTGACTCCGCCATGGTGGGAAAGCATGTCGCATGCAGCGACGTTGGTCAATGGATGTGGAGTGGTGTCCGGCTCGGTCACGGCGCCGGCCCCTCCGGGTGCCGACGCCGCGACCAGGTCAGATCTTCTTCCGGTACGCGCGCAGCGCCAGCGGCATGAACAGCACCACGAAACCGGCGCACCAGGCGAGGGTCCACCACACGTGCGAGCCGAGCGGGGTGCCGAGGAACAGGCCGCGTACCGACGCCACCAGGTGGGTCATCGGGTTGACGTCCACGAACGCCTGCATCCAGCCGGGCAGGGTGTCGGCCCCGACGAACACGTTGGACGCGAAGCTCAGCGGCATGATCAGCGCGAACATGACGCCCTGGACGGCGCCCGCGGTCCGCACCTTCATCGACACGAGCACCGGCAGCCAGCTCAGGCAGAGCGCGAACAGCACCGCGAGCAGACACCCGGCGACGGCCCGGAACAGGTCGGTCTCGATCCGGAAACCCATCACGTAGCCGATCGCGAGGGTCGACACCGTGACGATCACGTACCGGACGACGTCGCCGAGGACCGCGCCGACAAGTGGTGCGGAGCGGGGGATCGGCAACGACCGGAACCTGTCGAAGATGCCCTTGGAGATGTCGGTGTTGAGGTTGACGCCGATCGCGATGGCACCTGTCGCGATGGTCTGCGCCAGGATGCCGGGCAGCAGGAACTGCAGGTAGTCGTGTGTCGATCCGGCGACCGCGCCGCCGAAGACGTACACGAAGATGACCAGGAACAGCACCGGCTGCAACGTGACGTCGATGAGCGCCTCGGGCGTACGCCAGGTCTTGATGAGGCTGCGCTTGGCGAGCGCCAACGAGTGCCGGACCAGTCGGAACGGTCGCGGGTGCGCGGTGATCGTCGACAGCGCCCTGCTCCGGGTGGGTGGTGCGTCGGTCAGAGTGCTCATGCCGCGACCTCCGTGGGGCGGGTGGTGTCGTCGTCGGACGCCGTACGCCCGGTGAGGGTGAAGAACACCTCGTCGAGGCTCGGCAGGTGCAGGGACAGTTCGGTGACCGCGATGCCGGCCGTGGCGAGGCGCGCGACGCTCTCGGTCAGGGCCGCGTCGTCGGTGACCGGCACCGCGAGGACGCCCTTGCGGATCTCGTCGGCCGGCGCGCCGGAGCCGACCTGGCTCAGGATCTCCGCCGTCCGGGGCAGATGCGCCGGGTCGGACGGCCGGACCTCCAGGGTTTGCCCGCCGACCACCCGCTTGAGCCCGTCGGGTGTGTCGTGCGCGATCACCCGGCCGTGGTCGATCACCGTGATCGCGTCGGCGAGCGCGTCGGCCTCCTCCAGGTACTGCGTGGTGAGCAGCACCGTCGAGCCGTTGCCCACCAGCGAGCGGACGACGTCCCACATGTCCTCGCGCTTGGCTGGGTCGAGCCCGGTCGTCGGCTCGTCCAGGAAGATCACGTCGGGGGAGCCGACGAGGCTGGCGGCCAGGTCGAGGCGTCGCCGCATGCCGCCGGAGTAGGTCTTTGCCGGCCGGTTCGCGGCGTCGGTCAGGTCGAACCAGTCGAGCAGCTCGGCGGCCCGTCGCCGGGCGCCGGAACGCCCCAGCTCCAGCAGGGTGCCGAACAGCTCCAGGTTCTGCCGTCCGGTCAGGTCCTCGTCGACCGAGGCGTACTGGCCGGTCAGCCCGATGCTCTGCCGCACGCGCTCGGCGTCCCGTACCACGTCGAAACCACCGATCCGCGCGGTTCCGCCGTCCGGGGTCAGCAGGGTGGAGAGGATGCGTACGGCGGTGGTCTTGCCGGCGCCGTTGGGGCCGAGCACCCCGAGCACCGTGCCCCGGGGAACCGCGAGGTCCACGCCCTGCAGCGCCCTCGTCTTCCCGAAGGTCTTGACGAGGCCCTCGGCCTCGATCACCAGGTCAGCTGTCATGCGTACAGCATGCGCCGGCCCGCTGACACCGCCCCGACACGCGACCGACACCGGCTGACACGGTTGCCGACTCGCCGCCTCCGGTCCGGCGGCCGGCATCCAGCGTGATCCACTCGCGTTCCCCGACTTGGGGGTGTCCGAGCCGCTCGGATAACCCCACTTCCCCGATATCGAGTGGATCACGGCGGTGCCCCCTCGGCGCCATCGAGTCACGTCATACTCCTGCGGGACGTTCACCTGACGGGACCCGAACGACGAGGAGGACGCGATGGGCCGCGTTCTGTTGAGCATGAGCGTGTCGCTGGACGGCTTCGCCGCCGGACCCGACGTCACCAGGGAACAACCGATGGGCGTGGGCGGCGAACGGTTGCACGAGTGGCTGTTCCGCTCCGACGGCGACCGCGCCGTGGCGGCTGACGGGGTCACCCCGGTCGGCGTCGACGCCGCCCAGGCGCGGGAAATCCACGCGACGACGGGTGCCGTGGTGGTCGGCAAGCGGACGTTCGACGTCGGTGTGGACCTGTGGGAGGACACCCCGTTCCCGGTGCCGTGCTTCGTGGTCACCCACGAGGCACGCGAACCGTTGGCGATGAAGAGCGCCACCTTCACCTTCGTCACCGACGGCCTGCACAGCGCGCTACGTCAGGCCCGTCATGCAGCGGGCGACCGCAACGTCCTCATCATGGGCGGGCCCACCACCGCACGACAGTTCGTCAAGGCCGGGCTGGTGGACGACATCCACATCCAACTCGTACCGGTGTTCCTCGGCGCCGGCACGCGCCCGTTCGACGATCTCGGCACCGACCACATCGAGCTCGTACGAACCGCGGTGATCGAATCACCGCACGTCACGCACCTGCGCTTCACCGTCCCGAAGTAACCGCCTGACCTTCCCCTGCCCGCGCGCGGACCGGTCGGTCAGGTCGTGCGGGTCCGTGCAGTCTGGTCACGGTGGCGACACACCGTTAGAGACGTGGGAGAAGGAATCGGCCCCACCCCCATCTAAGGGGTGGGGCCGACGACTGTCCGGTGTCAGTACCGCTGCGACCGGTTCCCGGCCACCCGGTACGCCTTCAACCGGTCGCGCGCCCACCGCAGCTCGGTGCACCCGTCCGGCCGACAGCGCCGACACGCGCTGCCGGCCTGGTGCTCCGCGATGGTCTGCCGGGCCACCATCGGCACCCACACCGACCGGGGCAACTCCCGCTCGATCACCTGCGGTGCTCCCGGAGCGTGCCCCGCGCCCACGTCAACATCTCGCGCCGGTCGCCCTGGCACTGCCCGCAGCCACCGGTGGCCCGGTGCTCACTCGGTGGCTCGTGATGCTGGGCAATCACCCGTTGCGCCGTCCAGATGACCAGCGCTGGCGTCACGGGTCCGTCGTCCATGGCCACGGCTCCACCTCCCAGAAACGGGCAGATCCGGGCACCGATCCCTGATCAGGAACCCGGACCGCTCACCGAAAGGCCCTGGCTGGTTGCCGTCCGTACGAGCCCTCTAGGGAATCGTGCCCTGTCGCACCCGACAGTGTCAAGTCTGACAGCTGTCACATATGACACTGTCGGGTCCGCATAGCGTCCGGTCCATGGTCCGCAGGCTGTACGGCAGCGCCGAGCTACAGGAACGCCTCCAGGTGTCCCGCGCCCGCGTCGTGCAGATCACCAGCAGGCCAGATTTCCCGGAGCCGTTCGATCGCCTGGCCGGGGGAGCGGTGTGGTTGGTGGAGGACGTGGAAGCGTGGATCACCGAGCACCGGCCACACCAAGCACGAGACGCGGACCCGGACGCACGCTGAAACGGCCCGGAGTTAGTGGGTCCGGGCCGCTCGTCTTGGTGCCGTTAGCGCTTGGCAATGCTCTCCAGGGCTTCCGAGATGTACCGCGCGTGCGCTCCGACCCCGATGTGGTCCTGATCCTTTAGTGCGCCTTCTACACCGCTAAGGGCCTCGCGGAGATCGCTCAACTCCTGCGTCTCGGCCAAAGTCGCGTACGCAGCGCCGTACCTGCGGAGGTCGCTGACCCGCGCCCGTTCCTCGCCTTCCCGGTTGTCGTGCGGGCAGTGCTGCGCGTTGGCCTCCACCGCGTCGGGGCCGCTGAAACCGACCGGCCCGTGCCCGTAGAGCACCGTGCCGCCCTGCGACCCGATCCGGTGCGCTCGCGGCTCGGAGGTCTGGAGACCGGCGAAGTGGTCGCCGGACGGCTGCCGACCGCAGGTGCAACCCGGTGCCCGGCGCGCTCGGCGTAGACCATCATCGCGGTGAGGATGTCGTCTGCCCCTGCGGCGTGGTCATGGCCCACACGCCACGGTCGGGGGCGTATCTCACGCGCGTGTCGGTCGGGTAGATGCTCACTGGTCGTCCCCGTTCGTCGGGAGCAGCGATCCGCCGCCCATCATGGCCACGCGGAACCGGTGCTGAATCTCGGCGATCTCGGCCGGTTGCCATGCCTGCCTCGTGGCCAGCGCGGCGCGGTTGGCGTCCAGCTTGCGGCGGGTGGATTCCTCCCACCGGGCTGCCTCTGCCGCCCGTCGCGCCTGGCTGGCCTGCCACTCCTCCTCGGGCGTCACTGGTCGTCTCCGTTCAGGTAGACCACCGCCGCAGCGGCCAGGGAGGCCACGCAGTCCGAGCAGTAGCCGTGTCGGCGCGACGGCTGGGGGAGCGGCAGCGGGCCAGGTGTGCCGGAGTCCCGAGCAAGCCGGTCGGTGGCGATCTGCTCCGCGAGGACGGCGGGCTGCTCGGCCAGCAGTGGCCGGCGGTGGATGCGGCACCGACCGAGTGCGGCACCGGTCACGTCCGGCCGGGCAAGCGGGCTCACGCGATCACGCCTTGCTCGTGCTGGATCACCAGCGCGGCGGGGACGTCCAGGCCGAGTAGCCTGCGCCGGAGCTGGGGCTGGTCCGCAAGTGGCCCGGCATGTACATCACGTTGGCCGGATCGTGGGCGCAGCCGAAGCGCGGGCGCGGGTGGGGTCGCCGAGAAGATCGACTACTGCTGCGGTTTCTAGCATCGGTTCCGGGGAGGTTTTTCCGGGGACTTCGACATGTTCGCTGAGGTGATACAGACCGCCTGACATACCCGGGCGGTGAGGGGGCGGACACGGTTCGCGGACCGCCTCGGGAGGTGCGCTGCCTGCGCTACGCGCCCGAGGTGGAACACAAGGACACCGCACTGCTGCGCAAGAAACGTTCGTGTACCGCGTTCGTTCTGATGGTGGGAGACGGGCGGCGAAACCACCGATCCATCAGACAGCGTCCACATGCTTATCCACAGCGGCGCTCCGGAAGCTGTCGCACTGATGTGCATTTGCCCTTTGGCTGCGCCGCATTGGCGCGTGCGGGGCGGGACGGTAGCGGGGGGAGGTGCCATTACAGTCCAACCGAGCGCGGGAGAGAGGGCCGCCGAACGCTCGGTGGTGGGTTCGCTGTCCGGTCCGCTAGCTACATTGCTCCAACGGAAGTAGCCAGCCTGGTCCGCCAGGTCAAGGCGGCGGACTCCCGGGGACTGGCATCCCCGGGGCCGCCTTGAACGGTCACGTCCGCTCATGTCCGAGGTAAGGACCATCTGCGAGGGAGAACGAGACCAAGTGACCACGGTAACGAGAGGTACCGGGCCGCACCAGCCCGGGGGAGCTGGCAGCACGGAGAACGCCCTGATCGCAGGGTTGCTGCTGGTGACAGCGCTGTCCATCGGGGCGTTGCTCTGCATCGTCTTGAGTAGCGCGGAGGAGAAGGGCAACGTCGCCCCGGTGGCGATTCCCGCCATCAGCGGCATTGCCCTGGCCGCGATCGGGGCGATTGCGGTGGTGCTGCGCAAGCGGCCTCCCCGGGGCCGGCGGTAGCGCGACGAGTCCGGGCGCGAGCGCCGCTTGCGCCCGGACTCCGCAAGTTCATCGCCTAGGGCTGCACCTTCCGGTTGAACTGTTCACCGGCACGGGTGGACAGCCGGAGAGCCTTGGACGCGGACAGCGACGGACACGCGGACAGGTTGGACAACCCGGGGGACGTGGCCGTGTCCGAGCGCTGGACAACCTCCTGACAGCGGACACGCGGACAGCGCGGACACGCGGGCTGTCCGGACCTGGGGCGGCGACCTAGGTCAGTGGACCGATCGGCGTTGAACAGGGAGAACGTCTGGCCCGGACCTAGGTCCGGGCCAGACGTATCGGTGGTGTCGGCCAGGCGGACAACCAGCAACCGGACAGCGCGGACATCGGAGCGCTCCCGAACGTGGCCAGCCGTGTGGATAACACCGGTTGTCCGGGCCGTCCGTTGTCCGTGGCTGTCCTACCTGTCCCCCCGTCCGGACAGGACGGACACTCGCTCGCGCCGGTAGCGCAGCGCGGCGGACATCGGGCCGCGAGCGACCCACGGGCCGGACAGCTCTAGGCGGCAGTACGCCTGCGCTGGAGTGGCCGTCACCGGCACCTCGCAGAGGTCTAGCTCCGCCACGATCTCAGCCCGGGTCGCTGGCATTCGCCATTCCGCGGCCGACCACGGCGGAGCCTCGCGCCACTCGCTCATCGGGTCACATCTACGTGCCGCCGGTACGCGGCGGAGAACCGGCCGCGCTGCGGTGTCATCCACGCCCGGCGGAACGGGTCGGCCGAGATGCGGATGTCGGAGTACTCGTTACCGTTCGGGCAGTGCGACAGCCGCTCAGTCACGTCACCCGGCGCGTGGAGCGGCCGGTCGATGGTGCCGGCCCCGTGCCAGTGGAACGCGCGGCACGGCTCGCAGGGGACGGCCAGGGAGATGGCGCCGTGGCGCGGGTGAGGGAACAGGTAGCCGATGGTCGTGGTGGTCATGGTCGTCTCCTCCGTTCGTGGGTGGGACGTAGTAGGAGTGGGCCAGCGGTAGCGGGGGTGTTCACCCGGCTTCTTCGACCAGTCGGCCGGGGGTGGCCCGGGTGTTCACACGTATGGGCCAGGGGTGGCCGAGGTGTGCAGAGACCGGGTGCCCCACGTGCCTCAAACCGTCCCAGGCCAGCCACCCGAGCCCGGCTGTCCAGCAGAACGAACCGTCGAGCACGTCCCCGGCGACGATGTCCGCCATCTGCGCGTCGGTGAAGGGGTCGAGCGTGGCGGCTCGATGGAGCGACGGCCCCTGTCCGCCCGCCCTGACGACCTGAATGTCCTGGCCGGCCAGGAGACCATCCCACGCTGAACCACACCGACAGCCCGGTCCTCCCTGCGGGGCGGTCTGACCGGCCGCGGCATGTTGCCCGATTCCAGATCCGGTGCGACGGTCGTGGGGCACGTCGGCTCTCTTGACCACTGATTTACTGCTTTACTATGGCACTAGTAAAGCAGTAAGGAGCTGCCGTGTTCGTCTTTCGGCTCGACACCCACTCCGGCGTGCCGCCGTACCTGCAACTGGTCCAGCAGGTCCGCCAGGCGGTGCTGCTGGGCTTTCTCCAACCCGGTGACCGCCTCCCGCTCATCCGCGAGGTGGTGGAGGACCTCGCAATCAATCCGAACACCGTCGCCAAGGCGTACCGGCAGATGGAGCAGGAGAACCTGGTCACCGGCCGGCCCGGTCAGGGCACGTTCGTCAACGAACAGCAGTCGGCCGTGATGTCGGCATCGACGTACACCTCGCTGCGCCGCGGTCTGACGACCTGGCTGCGCCGCGCCTACGCGGCCGGGCTCGACGAGCAGGCGGTCGATGCGCTCTTCACGTCCGTCCACCAGCAGACCAGGAATGAGGACGTGGCGTGACAGCGACCGAGTTCGCACTGCGCACCGACGGTGTGGGCAAGCGGTACCGGAAGGGCTGGGCGCTGCGCGACTGCACCCTGGCCCTGCCGACGGGCGGCGTGATCGCCCTGGTCGGGCCGAACGGCGCGGGCAAGACCACACTGCTGCGCCTGGTCGTCGGGTTGCTGGCGCCGAGCACCGGCACGGTGGAGGTCCTCGGCCAGGACGTCACCGCCAGCACCCCGCAAACCCTCTCCCGGATCGGGTTCCTGGCTCAGGACCACCCGCTGTACAAGCGCTTCACCGTCGCCGAGATGCTCCGCTTCGGCCGGGCCTGCAACCTGCGGTTCGACCAGGGGCTCGCCGAGCGCCGGCTGGCGAAGCTGGGCATCCCGCTCGACCGCAGGGCCGGCACGCTCTCCGGCGGGCAGCAGGCCCAGGTCGCGTTGGCGCTGGCCCTGGCGAAGCGACCGGACCTGCTCGTCCTCGACGAGCCGGTGGCCAGTCTCGACCCACTCGCCCGGCACGAGTTCCTCCAGGTCCTCATGGGCGCGGTGGCCGAAGACGGGGTGACCGTCC
The DNA here is from genome assembly GCF_900091505.1 of Micromonospora chokoriensis. NCBI lineage: Bacteria > Bacillati > Actinomycetota > Actinomycetes > Micromonosporales > Micromonosporaceae > Micromonospora > Micromonospora chokoriensis. The sequence goes on along the minus strand of NZ_LT607409.1, from coordinate 5,180,170 downwards.
TCTTCTCCTCCCACGTCGTGCACGAGCTGGAGCGCGTCTGCGACCACCTGATCGTGCTCAACAACGGCCGGGTCACCCTCACCGGTGACATTGAGACCCTCCTCGCCGAGCACCGGCTGCTCGTCGGCCCGCGCACGACCACCGACCTCGACCGGGCCGGCGCCGTCGTGGAGGCGGTCCACAGCGACCGGCACTCGACAGTGCTGGTCCGCGACGGCGGGCTCCCGGCCGCGCCCGGGTGGCAGGCCCAGCCGGTCGCGCTGGAGGACCTGGTGCTGGCGTACCTGCGCCGGCCGTCCGACCCGAGCGCCGCCGTCACGTCGGGGGTGGCGGCATGACGTGGTTGATCTGGCGTCAGCACCGGACCGAGGTCTGCGTCCTGGGTCTGCTCGTCGGCCTGTTCGGCATCGCCCTGCTCGTGCTCGGGACACAGGCCCACGACCTGTTCCCCGGCGGTCCCGCCCGGTGTGCGGGAGCGGCCGGCATCACCGAGGACTGCGCGGCCTCCTTCCGCCGACTCGACGAGGAGTACGGGAACGTCGAGAACCTCCTGGCGGCCTTCTATCTGGTCCCCGTCGTCATCGGCGCGTTCCTCGGTGCGCCGCTGCTCGCCCGCGAACTGGAGGACGGCACCTGGCAGCTCGCCTGGACGCAGGCCGTGCCGCGGATGCGCTGGCTGGCGGCCAAGCTCGCGGCGCTGGCCGGCGTCACCGTCGCGCTCACCGGGTTGTTCACCGCGGTGCTCACCTGGTTCCGCCAGCCGTTCGACGCGTGGGAGGGGCGGTTCCAGTACGACGCCTTCGACCTGGAAGGACTCGTCCCGGTGGCGTACGCGCTGTTCGCCTTCGGCGTCGCCACCGCCGCCGGGGCGATCCTGCGGCGCAGCCTGCCCGCGTTCGGCGTCGCGTTCGGGGCGTTCCTCGCCGCCCGGATGTCGGTGGCGCTGTTGGCCCGGCCCGCGTACGCCACCCCGCTCACCACCATGGAACCGATCCCCGTCGGCAAGGACCAGGCGGGGCGCCGGCCGGTTTCCGGCTTCGCGGACTGGGTTATCGAACACGGCTACGCAGACGCCACCGGGCGCAGGCTGAGCTCGACCGAATACTACGAGCTGGAGGACGCCGCCAACCGGGCCGGCACCAACCTCAACCACTTCCTGCACGCGCGGGGCGTCCAGCAGTTCGGGGTCTACCACCCGGCCGAGCGGTTCTGGACGTTCCAGCTCATCGAGGCGACCCTGTTCGTCGCCGTCGCAGCGGTCCTGATCGGAGTGGTGGTGTGGCGGATTCGGCGCCGAATGATCTAGCGCCCGGACCGCAGCCGGCGGGGACCGGCTCGCGCACGGACCGGCCGGGCTCCTTGTCAGGAACCCGGCCGGTTGCGGTCGACGCCGTCGGAGAGCTGTCCGGCTCAGCGGGGGGCGTGCTGCGGCGGGAGCTACGGACGGCGCGACCGCTCTCCATGCGGTGGTCTGTCTGCTCACTGCGGCAGGCGGCCCCGCGTGGAGACGAAGTGGTACGACATGACGGCGAACCCGGGGTCACGGACCAGCCGCCGGAACGCGTTCAGTTGGTTCGGCGACAACCCGGCGGCGAGCAGGTCCGGTTCCAACTGGCGGGAGTTCGTCTCGTAGAGCGACGCGCCGGTCGAGCCACCTGCCCAGCTCTGCGAGTGGGTGATGGTGTCCAGCTCGGTGAGGCCGGCGAGGGCCATCTCGGTGTGCACGTCCTGCGCCCAGCCCAGGTCGGCGCCGTGGTCCTCCAGGACGCCCATCATGGCGTCCATCACCTGCCCGAAGAGTTTCGCGGCGTCGTCACTCGGCGCGGTCAGCACCCGTGGCGTCGCGGTGCAGTCGAACTCCTCGACCACCAGCCACCCACCCGGAGCCAACGCGCCGGTCAGCGTACGCAGGACCCGCCGTCGCTCGGGGAGGTGCAGCAACACCAGCCGGGCGTGGATCAGGTCGTACGCGTCCCCGGGTGCCGGTTCGGTCCGGACGTCGTGTCGGCGTACGTGCAGGTTGCCCTCGGCCACCAGATGTGTGGTGTCGATGTCGGTGGCGAGGACGGACCCGTCGTCGCCGACCGCGCGGGCGATCCGCCGGGCCATCGAGCCGCCGCCCGCGCCGACCTCCCAGCAGGTCGCGCCCGGTTGCAGCACCGGTCGGGCGAGTCGGCGTGTCGTGATCGGGTCCAGGAAGGACTCCAGGGCGTGCATCTGGGGAACGGCCTCCGGTTGACCGTTGTCGAAGGTGTACGTGCCATCGCTCGTAGCGGTTGCCATCGGTGTCTACCTCTCCGAGGGGTCGGGTGACGTGGGGGTGTCGGCCCAGAGCCGGGGGGCCGACCGGTTGGGTGGCCGTGGCACGGGGGCGGCGGCGACGCTCACCATCGCCGCCAGCGGGGCGGGGTCGACGCGGGCCTCGGCCGTCGGTCGGTCGTAGACCACCCGGCCGTATTCGAGCACCGCCACCCGGTCCGCCATCTCGATCGCATGCTGGAGTTGCTGTTCCACGAGCAGCACGGTCAAGCCGTCGGCGGCGAGGCCGTTGACGAGTTCGCGAACCCGCGCCGCCAGGTCGGGCGACAGGCCCTCGCACGGCTCGTCGAGGAGCAGCACCCGTGGTTGGCCGAGCAGCGCCCGGGCGATGGCGAGCATCTGCTGCTCACCTCCGGACAGTTCACAGCCGCGGTGTCGTAGCCGTGCCGCCAACCGAGGCAGCAGGTCGAGGGTCCGGGCCACCGTCCAGCCCGCACCACCGGAGGCGGGGGCCCGCCACGGCGCTGCCGCCAGGTGCAGGTGCTCGGCCACCGTCAACCGGGAGAAGACCCGTCGGCCCTGCGGGACGAGACCGACGCCGGACTGGGCGATGCGGTGCGGCTGCCGGCCGGCGAGGTGCACCCCGCCGACCTCGATGCGACCACTGGAGGCGCGCACCAGCCCGGCGATGGTGTGCACGAGTGTGCTCTTGCCCGCCCCGTTGCGACCCACCACGGCCTGGATGCTGCCGGGGCGTACCCGCAGGCTGACCTCGTGCAGCACGGTCCCTCCGGCGTAGCCGGCGCACAGACGATCCACGGACAGCATCAGGCCACCCCGTCGGCGTAGGCCCGCCGCACCAGCGGCGAGGTTCGGATCTCGTCCGGCGTGCCGGCGGCCAGGGTTCGACCGTCGCGCAGCACGGTGACCGTGTCGGAGAGGGCGTACACCAGGTCCAGTCGATGTTCGACCAGGAGTAGGGCGACCGCCCTGGGCAGCGTCCGCAGCATCTCGGCCAGGCGGCCGACCTCGACGGCGGACAGTCCGGCGGCCGGTTCGTCGAGGAGCAGCAGGCGGGGGCGACCGGCAAGGGCCATCGCGATCTCCAACTGACGCCGTTGCCCGTGTGCGAGGTGCCCGGCGGGCACCGCCGCGACGTCGGCGAGGCCCATCTGGTCCAGGAGCGCGCCCGCCCTGTGGTACGCGATGCGGCGACGTCCGCCGGGCCACCATCTGCGCCGTGGAATGACCCGCGGCAACGCCGCGACCACGATGTTCTCCGTCGCGGTCAACGTCGGGAAGACCGCGGGACGTTGGTGGATGCGGTTGATGCCCTGTCGGGCGCGGGCCGCCGGTCCCCACCGGCCGACGTCGCGCCCGTCGAAGCGCACCGTGCCGCGCTGCGGTCTCGTGGACCCGCCGATCACGTTGAGCAGCGTCGTCTTGCCGGCGCCGTTCGGGCCGATCAACGCGTGCCGCTGACCGTCGTGGACGCACAGGTCCACGCTGTCGAGCGCGGCGAGCGAGCCGTACCGCACGGTGACACAGTGGGCTTCGAGCAGGCCGGTCATCGGCGCAGCTCCGGGACGGCGGCCTGCTCGACGGCGGCGGGCTGGTGTGACGGAGCCTCCGGCGGGCGGAGCCGCCGGCTGCGGGCCCGGTTGACGCCGGTGGGCAGCAGGTAGACAGTGGCCACGAACAGCAGGCCCAGCACCAGCGGCGCATGCCCCGGCAGCAGGCCGAACAACCAGTCCCGGGCGGCGATGACCAGCGCCGCCCCGACCAGGGCGCCGCCCACCGAGGCGGTGCCACCGATGACGACACCGAGCAGCAGCAGCGCCGACGTGTCGAAGCCGAAGTCGGCGGGGGAGATGTACTGCTGGGCGACGACCAGGAGCGAGCCGGCGGCACCGGCGATCGCCCCGCCGGCGACGTGCGCGCCGGACAGGTACAGGGGCACCCGGTGCCCGCTGGCCCGCAGCCGCGCCTCGTCGTCCCGGCCGGCCCGCAGCAGCAGCCCGGCCCGGGTACGCAGCAGCACCAGCACCGCGCCGACCAGCGTGGCCGTGACGACCAGGGCGTACAGGTACCGGGACTGGTCGTCGGCGAGGGGCGGGAGCCCCCAGAAGGGGCGGACCGCGGCGATGCCGGCCAACCCGTCCGTGCCACCGGTCACCGACCGCCACCGACCGAGGACGACGACGGCGAGTTCACCGATCGCCAGGGTGATCATCAGGACGACCACCCCCCGGGCGTGCACGACCAGCGGCACGGTGAGCGCGGCCAGCACCGCCCCGGCGCCCGCCGCGACCGCGAGCTGCACGACGCCGACGTCGGAGACCCGGCTGCCGACCACGGCGCACGCGTAGGCGCCCGCGGCGTACGGCGCGGTCTGGCCGAGGGTCGGCAGGCCAGCGACACCGGTGAGCAGGGCCACGCTCACCCCGACCAGGGCCAGCGCCAGCGTCCGGGCGAGGATCGCCGTGGTGTAGTCGTCGACCACCCAGGGCGCCACGACCAACCCGGCCAGGACCAGTGCCGCGACGGCGCCTCGGGCCCGCCGGACGACCTCGTTGCTCACGTCGTCCTCCACCTGCCGGCCAGGCCGCGTGCGCGCACGGCCAGCACCGCGGCCATGGCGGCGAACAGCAGGAACGGCGCGGCGGACGGCAACAGGGCCACCCCCAGCGTCTGGATCTCGCCGATCGCCAGCGCGGCCAGCAGGGTGCCTCCCATGGAGCCGAGGCCACCGAGAACGACGACGACCAGGGACAACAGCAGCACGGTGTCCGCGGTGTCCGTGCCGGGGCCGATGATGGGCGCGCCCAGAACCCCGGCCGCGCCGGCCAGCGCGCCGGCGGCGGCGAGCACGCCGGCGCGGATCCGCGCCGGGCTCACCCCCAGACAGGCGACCATCTCCGCGTCGTCGACGGCCGCGCGGACCAGCATCCCGGCCCTGGTCCGTCGCACCATCAGGTAGAGCGCGACGGCGATCACCGCGGCGACGACGATGAAGACCAGCCGGTACGCGGCGTAGCGGTGACCGGCGACCACCACCGAGCCCTCCAGGGCGGCGGGCACCCGGACCTGTGGATCGTCGGGGCCGAAGCCGGCGACGAGCAGGCTGCCGCCGGCCAACGCCACGCCGAACGTCAGCAGTGCCTGACCCAGGTGGTCACCGGTGGCCACCGGGGTGAGCAGCCCGGCCAGGAGCACCCCCGCCGCGGCGGCGGCCAGCACGCCGACCCCCAGCGCCAACGACAGACTCGCCCAGCCGCCGTCGAGCAGCGCCGCGGCGGTGTAACCGCCGATCGCGTAGAGCATGCCGTGCGCCAGGTTGAGGATGTTGGCGACGCCGAAGCAGAAGACCAGGCCCGACGCGGCGACGAACACGAGCAGCCCGTAGGCGACTCCGTCCAGCGCCGGTATCAGGTACGGGTCGATCCGGTTCGTGCCGGCCGCCACCGCCATCACCGGCCGACGGTCGCGAGGTCACCCACGACGGTGTTGGACAGCGCCCGGCCGTCCTGGCGGACCTGCCGCAGATACCACTTCTGCACAGGGGAGTGTGTGCTGGTGGAGAACTGCCAGGTGCCGCGCGGGCTGGCGATCTGGCCGAGCTGGCCGATGGCCGTGTTGATGGCCTCCGGCGTCGGGTCGTTCCCGGCGGCGCCGATCGCCCGGTCCAGCACCGCCGCCGCGTCGTACGAGGCGAGCGCGTAGGTCGTCGGTGAACCGTCGTGCTTGGACTTCCACGCCGCCACGAAGGCGCGGTTCTCGGCGTTGTCGAGGTCGGGAGAGTAGTTGAGCACCGAGTAGATGCCCCGGGCCGCGTCGCCCTGCGCGTTGAGCACACCGCCCTCGGTGAGGAACCCGGCCGCGTACAGCGGGATGTCCTTGATCTCGGACTGCGCGTACTGCTTGACGAAGTCGACGGCGGCGCTGCCGGCGTAGAACGTGAAGACGGCCGACGCGCCGGAGGCCTTGATGCGGGCGAAGTACGGCGTGAAGTTGGTGGTCGCCGGGAACGGGGTGAAGGTCGTCTTGCCGTCGGCGTTCGCGAGCTTCCCGCCGATCTTCCCGAACGCGTCGGTGAACCCGCGCAGCTCGTCCCAGCCGCCCTGGTAGTCCGGGCCGATGGCGTACACCGAGCCCTTCACGTTGTCCCGGACGTGTTGGGCGATCGCCGCTCCGGGCTCGTCCGACAGGTACGAGGTGTGCCAGACGCGGGAGACGTCCTTGAGCTCCGGCCGCCCGTTGGAGCCGACGAGAGGCACCTTGGTCTCCTCCAGCAGCGGGACGACCCCGGCGACCGAGCCGCCGCCGACGATGCCGGTGAGCACCGACACCCGGTCCTGCTTGAGGAGCTTGGTGGCCGCCGGGACGGCGGTCTGGGCCCCGTTGCCCTCGTCCGCGACGACCAGGTCGACCTGTCGGCCGCCGAGCTTGCCGTCGTGGGTGTCGAGGTAGAGCTGGAAACCGTCGCGGATCTCCGTACCGACGGCCTGGTACGTCCCGGACAGGGACGCGAGCAGGCCGATCTTTATCGAACCGCCGGCGCTCGTGCCCGGCGCGTCGTCACCGCAGGCCGCGCTGCCGGTCAGGACGACCGCGAGCAGTGCGGCGGTGAGGGCACGGCTGCGCCCAGGGGTGGTGAGAGGCATGTCTTTCTCCAGAGGAAGGGAGGGGTCTCCGGCGTGGGGGCGCCGGGGTTGTCAGCGGCTGCGGGCGAGTGCCGCCCGGGCCGCGGGGGTGAGGGCGTCGCCGATGCGGTTGGCCAGCTCGGTCATCTCGTAGGAGACCTTGCCGACGTCGCACTCGGGCGCGGCGAGCACCAGCAGCGAGGCGCCGTCGTTGAAGGCCATCGAGAACATGAATCCGCCCTCGAGCTGCGTGACGTTGGAGATCACCGCGCCGGCGTCGAAGAAGGCCGCCGCTCCGCGCAGCAGGCTGACGAGCCCGCTACCCGTCGCGGCCAACTGGTCGGCCCGGTCCGGCGGCAGGTCACGGGTGGCGGCCACCATCAGGCCGTCACTGGAGATGGCGATCGCATGGCTGACCTCGCTGGCACGTGCCGCGAAGTTGTCCAGCAGCCAGCCGAGATCCTGTTGGTCGCTCACGTGCTCTCCTGTCGCGTCATGGGTTGCCGAGGTTGATCGGGGTGCGCCGTCGGTTCGCCACACCCCGCGCGTACGCGGCCATCGCCGTCGCCACCTGGGCCGGGTCGCGGTACTCGGATCTCTGCTGCTGCTGGGGGACGGTCACGCCACCGGGAACGAGGTGCCGCTGCGGCTGCCGTTTGGGCAGGCCGGAGGTGGTGGTCGTGCTGACGTCGGGGGTGGTCGCCCGGGCGGCGGTGCGCCAGGCGTCGTCGGCGGGACTGGACCATTCCCGGGTCTCGTGGCCGTCGACGACGTCGCTCTGGAACCAGTGGTTGACCTGCTCGAAGATGAGGAGTTCCTCGGTGGGCGCGTCACCCCGGTCCGGGGGCGGGGGTGACGCTCGGAACACCGTGGCCGTGGGCAGGGTCCGCTCGGCCGGTGGGTGCCCGGCGGTCGGCTCGGGGCGCGGCGGGTACGGCGGTGGGGCGCTGGTCGTGCGGGCCGCCCGGCGGGACAGCCGTCCGGGGGCGAGCAGGTATTCCTCCGGCGGCAGCGACCGGATGATCGCCGCGGGAAGCGTCGCCTCGGCGAGGGTGCCGCGTCGGGGGCCGCGTCGCAGTTGGACGGTGGCGCCCAGGCGTTGGGCGAGCTGACCGACGACGACCAGCCCCATCGCCCGTACGGCGGCCACGTCGATGGCGGGTGGGCGGGCCAACAGCTCGTTGAGCTGCTGCATCCGCTGGGGCGACAACCCGACGCCCTCGTCGCTGATCTGGATGATGACGCGGTCGCCCAGGCTCCGGCCGCTCACCCAGGTCTCACTGCCCGGCGGTGCGTACGTCGTCGCGTTGTCCATGAGTTCGGCGAGCAGGTGCACGACCTCGTCGACGGTCTTCGCCGCCACGGCGACGTCCCCGTCGATCATGCCGAGCCGGATCCGCGCGTAGTGCTCGATCTGGGACAGCGCCGCCTGGAGCACCTGTTGCAGGGGGACGTCGCGCTGGCGGACGCGGCCGACGCCGACGCCGCCGAGCACCAGCAGGCTGGCGTTGATCCGCCCCATCCGGGTCGCCAGGTTGTCCAGCGTGTACAGCTGGTGGAGCCGGTCGGGGTCGGTCTCGTCCCGTTCGACCAGGTCGACCTGGGCCAGGACGGCATCGACGAGTCGTTGTTCACGGCGGCTCAGGTGGATGAAGATGTCGGCGGTGTTGGCACGCATGACGGCCTGCTCGGCGGCGGTCCGCACGGCGGCCTGGTGGACGGCGCTGAACGCCTGGCCCAGTTCGCCGATCTCGTCGTCGCTGGACGGCTCGAGGGCGGCGGAGGACTGCTGGCGGGCCAGCTTGTCCGGGTCGACGGCGGCGCTGCCCGGTAGCTGGAGCTGGGCCACCACGGCGGGGAGCTGCTCGAACGCGACAGCGTTCGCCGCGTCCCGCAGGCGACGCAGGCGCCGGGTGATCTGCCGGGCGACGACCCAGGTCACCAGCGCGGTGAGGACCAGCGCCAGGAGGACGCCGACCGCCTCGGCGACGGCTCGGCGGCGCTGGTCGGCGTGTGCGGCCCGCACGTCGTCACGGACCGCGGCGTCGACCCGTGCCCGCAGGTCGGCCAGGCGGGCGGCACGCGTCTGGGTGGTGGACACCCAACTCGGGGTCTCCAGTTGCAGCCGTGAGCCCGGCTGGGCGCGGGACACCTCGTCCTGCATCCGTTGCAGGGCGAGCGCCTCCTTGCCGGTGCCGGCCTGCTCCCACCAGCTGCTCCATTCGGGCGGGGCGAGGGCCAGGAACGACAGGCTCGATTCGGTGTAGCTGGTACGGGCTGCCGTGATGTCCTGTTGCATGGCCGGGGTCAGCTCACCGCCCGCGACGGTCCGCAGCACGGCGACCTGCTGCTGACCGATCGCCTCGGCGGTCTTCGACAGTGCCGCCGAGGCGCGGATCCCGTCGGCGAGTTGGGCGTCGACCACGCCGTGCGAGACGGCTTCCCGGAAGTTGATCAGATCGGCGATCGCGATGCGGTAGCTGAAGGTCATCGCCGACACCGACGCGTGCGTCGCCGTGCGTACCTGGGTGCGCAGCGGGGCGAGGCCGTCCAGGGCCGCGTCGATGCGGCGCAGGAGGTCCCGGTTGGCGTCGGTGTCGGCGCTCAGCCGTTCACGGTGTGCGCGGTAGCGGCTGACCGCGTCGTCGGTGGCGGTCATCTCCGCGCTGAAGGCGTCCTGCTGCTCCGGCGCGCCGTAGGTGAGCAGGTCGGCGGCGGCGATCCGCTCGCGTTGCAGGCGGTAGGCGAGGTCGCCGGCCTCGGCGCCGACCTGGGCGAGGATCCGAAGGTCGCTGGCACGGGCCGTCTGTCGGGCGCTCTCGGTCAGCGCGAGCCCGGCGAAGCCGATGACGGCGACGAGCGGTGCCGCGACGATGAGGCGCATCCGGCCGGCGATCTTCCAACCGCGTCGACGGGTCGGGTAGGGTCTGGCCGCGTGGGACCGGGTGCTCGACGCCAAGATTGACTCCCACGACTCGTCGATGACGGTCTATCCGCACGTTGCCGAATGCAAGTCCCATTCGGCCGGAAGCCGCGCTCGTAGACCAGACCTGGCCGTGGTACAAACTGCCCGTACCAGCATCTGTACCCAACGTCAGCATCCGGTGACGCCGTGAGACGGAGTTGGGTCCGTGGGGTCAGCGCTGATCGTCGTAGGGGTCGGCGGCGAGCTGCCGCCGCTGCGTGTCGCTGGGCTCGCCCGGGTCGGCCGGGGTGTTGAGCACCTGGCCGATCAGCTCACGCAGCTCGTCGATCGCGTCCACCACCGCGCCCGGGTCACGCGCGTCGCGCCGATCACGCTGACGCGGGACCGGTCGCCGCTGCGGCGGCGGTTGTGCGTCACGGGGGCCCCGACGGCCGTCGGCGGCCAACTGCTCGGCCGCCACCTGCGGCCAGAGTGCCGCGAGCCGTCCGCCGGTGCCGAGCACGTCGTCGCAGCGCAGCGCGAACTCGTGACTGCCGAACCGGCGACCCGACTCGACCGCCGCGACCGTCTCGCGGCTGAACCGCACCAGATCCGCCAGGGCGCGCTGGGTCAGGCCCCGCCGGACCCGGCAGTCGCGCAGTTCCCGCCGGAACCGTTGGCTGGCCGCAGAGTGAGCAGAGCTCGACGGGGACGTGTGCTCCATGCGCTCACCTTCGTGGCTACGGGAATCAGCAGCGGACGCCAGATCGGGATTGGCGGATGAGCTGAACATTCATAGAGGGCAATTCTTAACCCAGGAACCGATCAGTGTGAAGACGTTCGTCGGCATCGATCGTCAGGCAAAGCGTGAAGGATGCGCCCCGGACCAGTTTGGTTGGGGCGGGCAACGGTACCCGCCGCACCCTCGGTCCGATGTGCTGGCGCTCGCCCATGTCACGCGACGCGCGCTTCGGCAACGACCTCGTCGCGCGCTGCCGGGATGTCGGCAGGCGCGCGGGTGTCGATTGTCGCGAGCAGCGTGCGGTGCGCACGGAATGCGACGTTCGGCTTGTACGAGCGCTGCTGCTCGGCCGTCAGGCGGAGGCCGGGAATGGTGTCGGCGAGCCGGGTGAGGGCGATCTCGGCCTCCAGTTTCGCCAATCCCGCCCCGATGCAGAAATGTGGTCCGTGGCCGAACGACAGGTGATTGCCCGCGTCCACCCGGTGTGGGTGGAACTGGTCCGGGTGGGCGAACACCGCAGGGTCGCGGTTCGCGGCTCCGATCAACAACAGGCAACGCGCCCCGGCGGGAATCGTCACCGTTCCCACGGTGACCTCGCGGCTGGTCACCCGGAGCCAGCCGTCGATGGCGGGCGCGAATCGGAGGGTCTCGTTCACGAACGTGGCGGCGGCCTGCGGGTCCGAGGCCAGCGCCGACCAGTGCTGCGGGTTGGACAGCGCCTGGTCGAGGGCGTGTGCGAGCAGCCCGGCGGTGGTCTCGTGGCCGGCGACCAGGAGGTTGAAGGCGAGGCTCGCCACCTCGGACACCGTCAGCACGGTGTCGTCGTCGTCGCGGTACGCCAGGGCGCGGCCGATGAAGTCGTCGCCCTCGTGTCCGTCGGCCACGCGTTGCCGGACGAGTTCCTCGCAGTAGTGCCAGAACTCCAGCAGGTCCCGTGCCAGGCGTACCTGCTCGGCCGGGTCGGGTTGCCCCCACACGAGGGCGATCTGGCCGTCGGCCCACCTCCTGATCCGTCCGATGTCGGCGTCGGGCACCCCGAGGATGTCCAGGACCACCAGCAGGGGAAGCTCGGTGGCGAACTCCGGGATCAGGTCGACCTGTTCGCCCTGGCGGGCGGCGAGTCGGGACACCAGTCGGTCGACCCTGCGGCGGACGATCGGGCCGTAGTCGGCCTCGACCCGCTCGGCGGTGTTCGCGAAGGTCGCGCGGAGCGCCCGACGGGTTCGGGGGTGCACCGGTGGGTCCGCGGCGGCCGTCGTGGGGGGCGCGTCGATCTGCATGAGCACGCTCAACGCCTCCGGGCAGACCTCATAGACCGGGGTGAGGGTGAGAGTGTTGGCGAAGGTTGTCGCGTCGGCGAGGGCCCGCCGGACGTCGGCGTGCCTGCTGATCAACCACAGGCCCAGATCCTCGGCGTGGTGCACCCCGTCAGGATCGTCGAGAATGCGCCGCCAGATGCTTGCCGGATCGGTGAGATAGGTCCCGGTGAACGGATTCAACCGCATGGAACGCCTCCTGATGCACGCGGCGCGAAACCGGCAGCGTCCCCATTCAGCGATCCACGTTCAGTTGGGCCGATAATGGCGCGCATCTGCCTGTGGCTCTTTACGGTGCGCTGATCGGCTGCACAAGTCAAGATAGGTCAACGTCTATTTAATGCGTGACATGATGCGGGTCGCAACGGCCAGGTGAACGCGGCGGTCTGCAACCTGCGAGATGGTCCTTGTCGTCAGTCAACCCAGACGGGCGGGCCCTCCGACGTCAGGGGTGGGCAGCCGGCCATGACGGTCCGTGGGTTCGATGTGCCGCTCTCCCTCATGACCGGAAGAACGATCTTCCTGTCGCCCGGTGACGCTGCCGTGCCCTCGCCGTCCCGACAGTGGCGGTCCGCGATGAAACCCGCGTCGAGAGGGCCTCCGGCCAGGCCGGAGACCCCCTCGGCGTCCTTACCGCGTACGGGGTCAGGGGGCCCAGGGTGCGGTGACGTTCCAGGTGGTGTCGGCGGTCCACAGCGTCGGTGTGTTGTACGCGTCGCCGCCCGCGCCGTTGCTGAGCCAGATCCCCGAGTTGTAGTGCCGCAGGTACCGGCCCCGGAAGTTGTACGACTCCAGCGAGACCCCCGCGCCGCCCAGTCCCACCCGCGCACACCAGGTGGCGTCGGCCCGCATCAACGTCGAGCCGTCGTCGGGCGAGTTGCGGACCCGGGAGTTCTGGTGGCGTAGGTACTGCCCGGGGAAGTTGACCGACTCGAGCGAGTAGCAGCCGGCGTCGGCCAGGCCGGTCCGGACGGTGTACGTGGCGTCGGCCTTGAGCAGGCTGGAGCTCGCGGCGTCGACGACCTCGGTGAAGGCCAGACTGTCCTGGTGGCGCAGGTACCTGTTGGTGTAGCCGGGCGTTGTCACCTGCAGGGACCGTCGGGTGTTCACCGGCAGGGCCACCGGCGCCGAGCTGCCGATGGTCTTCGAGGCGTTGATCAGGGCGGTGTTGGCGGCGCGGACCCGAGCCTGATCCATCTTGATCACCTGCCGGTCGTAGGTGAGGAAGCCGTTCAGCTCGCCCTCCAGGTCGGTGATCTCGGTGTAGACCGAGGCGCTGAGTCCCTTGCCCAGCATCAGGTTCTGACTGCCCTGCACCAGGCCCACGTACCTGTCGGTAAGGGCAGTCGAGCTGGTCTGCCACTCGTAGGCGAAGAAGCTGCCGCTCGGGCTGTACTCGTGTCCGGGGGTGTGCAGGCCCAGCCCGCCGAACTCGCCCAGGACGGCGATCCGGCTGCTCGACGGCACGGGGGAGTCGGGTCCGAGGTAGACGTGCCAGTCGTCGATGTCGCCGTTGCCGGGGTTGCCGAGGGACTGGCAGCAGTTGTGACCGCTGTGCGGGTTGACCAGCCGTGTCGGGTCCTGGTTCTTGATGGTCTGCGCGACCCGCCGGGTGTCGGCGAGGGAGCGCTCGCCCCAGCCCTCGTTGTACGGCGTGTACGCGACCACGGCGGGCGAGCTGCGGTGCTCGTCGACGATCTCGCGTGCCTCCGCCTCGAACTGGGCCTGCTGGGCGTCGGTGGGGTCGATGTCCTGGGCGGTCAGCGACGGGATGTCCTGCCAGACGAGCAGGCCGAGCCGGTCGGCGTGGTAGAACCAGCGCTGCGGTTCGACCTTGATGTGCTTGCGCACCATGTTGAAGCCGAGGTCCTTGTGTTTCTGCAGGTCGAAGGCGAGGGCGGCGTCGGTCGGCGCGGTGTAGAGGCCGTCGGGCCAGTAGCCCTGGTCGAGGGTGCCGACCTGGAACACGAACTGACCGTTGAGCTTGGGGCGCAGCACCCCGTTCACCAGACCGGTGGTGATCTCCCGCATGCCGAAGTAGTGCGTGGTCCGGTCCACGGTGACGCCGCCGGAGGTGCGCAGCGTGATCCGCAGGTTGTAGAGGAACGGGTCGTCGGGCGACCAGCGGCGGGCGTTGGGCACCGGCACGCTGAAGTCGGTGAAGCCACCGGTGGCCGTTCCGACCACGGTGCTTCCGTTCAGCGCCTCGGCGAGCACGCTGTGCCCGCTCACGGTGCCCCTGGTGAAGACCCGGACCCGCACTGTGTTGTTGCTCAGGTTCGGGTAGACGTCCACGCTGCTGATGGAGGCCGCGGGCACCGGCTCCAGCCACACCGTCTGCCAGATTCCCGAACTCGGGGTGTAGAAGATCCCGCTGGGTGTCTTGGTCTGCTTGCCGATGGCCGGCAGGCTGCCGTTCTGGCGGGTGTCGGTGGGATCCCAGACCTTGACGACGATCTCGTTCGTCCCGGTGGTGAGCTGGGGGGTCACGTCGAAGGTGAAGGCGTCGTAGCCGCCGGTGTGCGCGCCGACCCGGATGCCGTTGACCCAGACGGTGCTCTGCCAGTCGACGGCGCCGAAGTGCAGCAGGGTGCGGCGACCCGACCAGTTCGCCGGGATGGTGACCGTGCGCCGGTAGAACAGGTAGTTGCGGTTGTCGTTGGCGGCCCGCTGGATGCCGGACAGCGCGCTCTCCACCGGGAAGGGCACGTTGACCCGCTCGGGCAGGTTGGTGCCGAACTGCGGGGCGTCGTCGGTGGCCGACTGGCGCAGCTGCCACTCGCCGTTGAGATTGAGCCAGTCCGGTCGCGTCATCTGCGGTCGCGGATACTCGGGCAGCGGCGTACCGGCGAGGGCCTGGCTGGTCCAGGGGGTGGTCAGTGGTGGCGTCTTGGCCAGTGCGGCGTGCGCCGGCGTGGCCGGAGCGGCGAGGATGCCGGCGACCAGGGTGAGGATGAGCAGCAGCGGCAGGGTGGGGCGGATGGGGACCTGACGTGTCATGCCGTCTCCGTGGGGCGAGTCGCCGCGGGCGGTGCAGACAAGCCCGAAGCGCGTGGGCGGTGGGCATCGGGTGGTGGTCGACGACGATCGGACGTCGGTGCGGTCTCCGCGCGTCAGGGTGGTGGGCATATTGACATCTGTCGTCGCCTGTATAACGTTATAGAGCCGCGCCGACCCTCCCGTCAATCCTTGTTCGTCGATGTCTGCGGTCCGGCGGTCCCTGCGAGGAGGGTCGGTGGATGGGCGTCAACCTCAAGGACATCGCCCAGCGCGCCGGGGTGTCGCTGGCCACCGTCTCGAACGTGGTCAACGGGTACCGGCCGGTGGGGGAGCGGACCCGGCAGCGTGTGCAGCAGGCGATCGACGAACTCGGGTACAGCCCCAACCTGGGCGCCCGGCACCTCCGGCGGGGGCGTACCGGGCTGATCGCCCTGGCCGTCCCGGAACTGACCAACCCCTACTTCGCCGAGCTCGCCGAGATCGCCATCTCCGAGGCCGCCGCGCTCGGCTACACGCTCGTCATGGAGAACACCGCCGCCGACCGGAAGGCCGAGCTGGCTCTCCTCGACGGGGCCCGGCGGCACATCATCGACGGCCTGATCCTCAGCCCGGTGCGGATCGGCCGTGAGGAGGTGCTGGCCCGGACCGGGCACACTCCGCTCGTGCTGATCGGTGAGGGCGTCTCGGACGTGCCGCACGACCACATCGCCATCGACAACGTCGCCGCCAGTCACGCGGCGATCCAGCACCTCGTGGCGATCGGCCGTCGGCGGATCGCGTTCATCGGCGCCACGCCCGGCGGTGACCGGCAGTCGGCGCACCTGCGGGTACGCGGCTACCGGGAGGCGCTCGTCGCCGCCGGCCTGCCGTACCGCCCCCGGTTGGTCGCCCGCACCGACGCGTTCGGCCGACTCGACGGCAAGCGTGCGATGCGTGACCTGCTCGCCCTCGGCGACCCGCCCGACGCGGTGTTCGGCTACAACGACCTGGTCGCCATCGGCGCGCTGCGGACCTTGGCCGAGGCCGGTCTCCGGGTGCCGGAGGACGTCGCCGTGGTCGGGATCGACGACATCGAGGAGGGACGCTTCGGAGGGCCGACCCTCACCACGATCGCGCCGGACAAGCGGGAGATCGGCCGTCTCGCGGTACGCCGCCTCGTTGCCCGCATCGAGGGCACGGCGGTCGCGGCGCCGCTGACCGTGCAGACGCCGTTCCGGCTCGTCCGACGAGAGAGCACCGGCACGCCGGGCGGATGACGGGCGTTCGCCCGCGCGCTGTCCGACCGGATCGGTGCGGTGCGTCGGCCGAGGTCCATAGCGCCGGTGGTACGACCCAGAGGGGATGACCCGCCGAATCCAAAGATCTCAATATGATGACCGCTATCTCGAATGCCGGTGCGCTCACGAGGCGTGCCATCCTGATGCGGAGGAATGCATGGTTCGCTGGCGTACCCTCACTGGCCTGCTGGCCACCGCGTTGGCCGCGGTGACCGCGGCCAGCCTCACCCTCACCGCGCCGGCCGCCGCGGCCGACAACCCCATGACGCCCAACGTCGTCGGCGGCACCCGCGCCGCCCAGGGCGAGTTCCCGTTCATGGTGCGACTCTCGATGGGATGCGGCGGGGCGCTCTACAGCCCCCGGCTGGTGCTCACCGCGGCTCACTGCGTGGGCGCGACCGGCACCAACACCAGCATCACCGCGACGCTCGGGGCGGTGGACCTCCAGTCGTCCAGCCGGATCACCGTCCGGTCGAACTACGTCTACCGGGCCCCCGGCTACAACGGGGCCGGCCGGGACTGGGCGCTGATCCGCCTGGCCAGCCCGGTCACCGGGCTGAGCACGCTGCCGATCGCCAGCACGACCGCCTACGACAGCGGCACCTTCACCGTCGCCGGGTGGGGCGCCGCCCGCGAGGGTGGCGGGCAGCAGCGGTACCTGCTCAAGGCCACGGTCCCGTTCGTGAGTGACTCCGTCTGCAACGCCAACTACGGTGGCGACCTCATCCCCGCCCAGGAGATCTGCGCCGGCTACGCCGGCGGTGGCACGGACACCTGCCAGGGTGACTCGGGTGGCCCGATGTTCCGGCGCGACGCCTCCAACGCCTGGATCCAGGTCGGCATCGTCAGCTGGGGCAACGGCTGCGCCCGACCCAACTACCCGGGCGTCTACACCCAGGTGAGCTACTTCGCCTCGTCGATCGCCTCGGCGGCGGCGAGCCTCGGCGGCTGACCGGACGACCACTCGGGCGGCCCGGACGACGGCGTCCGGGCCGCCCACTCGTGCCGGCACCGACGGGTGGGCGGCGAGTGGGCCAGCCGACAGATTCGGCGGGCCGGGCGTGCGCTTCCCGTCACGGCGACCATGATGAGCCGGTGAAGATCCTGTCCATTCAGTCGTCGGTCGCCTACGGGCACGTCGGCAACTCGGCGGCGGTGTTTCCCCTGCAACGGCTCGGGCACGAGGTCTGGCCGGTCCTGACCGTGCACTTCTCCAACCACACCGGGTACGGCGCGTGGCGCGGACCGATGCTGGCGGCGGCCGACGTCGCCGAGGTGATCGCGGGCATCACCGACCGTGGGGTCCTCGGCGACGCCGACGCGGTGTTGTCCGGTTACCAGGGCGACCCGGCCATGGGCGCGGTGATCCTGGACGCGGTCGAGAAGGTCAAGGCTCTCAACCCGGCGGCGGTGTACTGCTGCGACCCGGTGATGGGCGACGCCGGTCGCGGAATGTTCGTCCGCCCGGGTATCCCGGAGTATCTGCGCGACACCGTCGTGCCGCGTGCCGACATCATCACGCCGAACCACTTCGAACTCGACTTCCTCGCCGGGCGTACGACGACCTCGTTGGCGGAGGTGCTCGACGCGGTCGACGTCGTACGCGCGACCGGCCCGCGGCACGTCCTGGTGACCAGCGTGCTGCACGGCGACCTGCCGCCGGACTCGCTGGAGGTGGTGGCCGTCTCGGACGAGGGAGCCTGGGCGGTGACCACACCGCTGCTGCCGATCAACCCCAACGGCGGGGGCGACGTCACCGCCGCGTTGTACCTCGCGCACCTCAGCACGACGGGCTCACCCGCTGTCGCCGTGGAACGCACCGTCGCCTCCGTCTTCGCCGTGCTCGAAGCGACACTGGCGGCCGGCACCCGGGAGATCCAGCTCGTCGCGGCGCAGGACGTGATCGCCGACCCGCCGGCCCGGTTCACCGCCCGCCGGCTCCGCTGACGACAGGCCGCCCCCCGCCGCCGGCGGGTTGGCCCCGCTGTCGGCGGTTCGGCGACGGACCCGCCGACGGCCCGAGGAACCCGATCCGGTCAGCGGCCCTCGGGGACGGCCATCTCGCCGAGCAGCGACCAGTCGTCCTGCGGCACTGTGGCGTTCACGATGCGCGGGGTCTCGGCCAGGTGCGGCGGCAGGGTCTCCTGGGCCTTGCGGAAGTGCGCCGACTGCACGTGCGCCCCGCCGGCCTCGCCGTCGCGGAAGGCCTCGACCAGCACGTACTCGGTCGGGTCGTCCACGCTGCGCGACCAGTCGAACCACAGGCAACCCGGCTCGGCCCGGGTCGCATCGGTGAACTCGGCGGCGATCTGCGGCCACTGGTCGGCGTGCTCGGGCAGGATGCGGAACTTCGCGGTAATGAAGATCATGGCCCCAGGCTACCCAGACCGACCGGGCGCGGGCGGGCCAGCCGCCCAGCGTGGCGGGGTGCCGCCGCCGGGCCGAGGTCGTGCCGCCCCGGTGCGGACGGCACGACCGCCCGTGACGCTCAGCCCAGCCGGCGGATGTCGCCGAACGCCCGGTAGAACCCGCCACGGCTGGACTCGCGGACCTCGGTCACCAGGTAGCGGGCACCCGGC
Source organism: Micromonospora chokoriensis (assembly GCF_900091505.1). NCBI lineage: Bacteria > Bacillati > Actinomycetota > Actinomycetes > Micromonosporales > Micromonosporaceae > Micromonospora > Micromonospora chokoriensis. The sequence goes on along the minus strand of NZ_LT607409.1, from coordinate 5,161,449 downwards.
TCGCGGATCCCCTTGGGGAACTGCACCGACCAGTCCCGTCGGTAGCCGTCGGACAGCACCTGGACGCGCAACCGGCCCCGGTCGTCCAGGCACTGCACCACCACGCCACCGCCGAGGTCGCTGGTCACCTCGACGACTGTCGGCTGCGCCGGCCGCGGGGCCTGCCGGGGCGCCTTGATGTCGCGTACCTCGGGCACGTCACCGGCCTGGGCCGCGCGGATCGCCGGCTCGCTCGCGTCGATGCAGGCCAGATGGCCGCCGGTGGTGACGACGTAGAGCCGGTCGTCGTGGTATTGCATCGAGTACGCCGAGCCGCAGCCGGTGCCGAGCTTCCACAGCCGGGTGCCGTCCGCGTCGAAGCAGTAGATCGAGGACTGGCTGTCACCGGCGAAGACGTACCGGCCGCCCTCGGCGGTCGCGCAGGAGAACACCGGGGCGTCGCAGAGGTAGGTGCGCTCGTGCCGACCCGACTTGGACAGGCGCACCACCTCGCGGGTGCTGGTCCCGGCGAACACACTGCCGTCCTCCTGCCAGCCGAACAGCACCGCGCCGGTCCTGGTGTGCCACAACTCGTTGCCGGTACGCCACTCGTAGCCGGTCACACCCTGGGAATGGCCGTGGTAGATCGCGTCGCGGTCACACCGCACCATCCAGGCCGAGCGCCCCCGCCCGGGCCTGCGCCACAGGAACTCGTCCTCGTGGTCGACGGCGGTGATCCCACCGTCGGCGTCGGAGACGCCCAGGACGCCGTCGTGGATGTCCAGCCAGTAGATGTCGATCTCCGGAGCGATCGCGTACGCCACGCGGGGCACCTTGCCGGAGAGGTCGTAGACGTTGCCGTCGTCGCAGCCGGCGTAGACCCAGGCGTCGTCGGCGACGATGCACTTCACCCCGTCGGGAAGACGCACCTGACTGCGCACCCGGGCATCGTGGTCGAGCGTGGTGATGACGCCGTGCTCGTTGCCGACCATGCAGTGCTGCCCGTCGACGAAGATGCCGAAGGCGGGAGCGCCGGAGTCGTAGCGCCAGAGCACCGGAGCGGTGTGCGCGGTCGAGCGGGTGCTGACGATCTGCCGACGGGAGACGGAGCGTTTCTGCCGGACGCCCGGGACGGCCGGTGCGTACCCCTTGCGGACCTTCTCCCCGATCTTCTTCGCCGCGGCCGCGCGGGCACGGGCGTTGTCCGGGTAGGCGCTCGCCTTGACCTGACCCTGGTCGCCGATCCGGCCGTAGCGCACGGTCAGCGTGGCGTCGTCGACGACGACCTCGTAGAACTTGTGGGCACCGTCCACTTCGGACAGTTCGAGGTAGGTCGTCTCCTGGGACATGGGCGGGCCTCCGAGGGGTCAGCGACCGGCTCGACGTGGCCGGCGCGGCGACAGTGACCACACGCTAGCGACCGCCCCCGACAGAACGCGGTGCGCGGCGGGTGCCGGGCGCACCCGCCGCGCACGTCTCGCCCCGGCGGTGTCAGCCGGAGGTGCAGGAGCGGATCTGTGGACGGGCGTTGCTGTTGCCGTTGGTCATCGTGGTGAAGCCGAAGGTGTTGCCGCTGCCGTTGGACCGCATGGTCATGACGGTGCCGCTGCTGTCCCAGGTGGCGGTGCCGTTCCAGTAGCTGGAGACGCGCTGCGGCGAGGTGAGGGCCACGACCACGGTCCACGTGTTGGCGCCGCTGACCGTCACCGACGTGTTGTAGCGGTCGCCCCAGACGTTGGTGGTCGTCGCCGTCGCGGTGCAGCTGCCGCCGCCGGGCGGCGGGGTGGTGCCGCCGTCGGTCGGCGGGGTCGTGCCATCGGGCGCGACGGCCCGGCCGGTGGACGGCGAGATCATGCCGGGGCACAGGTTGCGGCTGGTCAGGTTGGCCACGATCTGCGGGATGGCGTCGCGGGTGTTCTGGATGCCGTCGTGCATGAGGATGACCTGACCGGCTTGCAGACGGCTCGCGTTGGCGACGATCTGGCTGACGCTGGCCCCGTTCCAGTCCTGGGAGTCCACGTCCCAGATCACCTGGCGCATGCCCAGCGAGGACGCGACGGACTGGAGGGTGGAGTTGGTCTCCCCGTACGGAGGCCGGAACAACACCGGCCGGACGCCGGTCGCCGACTGGATCGCCGAGCTGGTCTGGGACAGGTCGGACTGCATCTGCGACTGGCTCATCGAGGTCATGTGCGCGTGGTTCCAGCTGTGGTTGGCGACCCACATGCCGGCGGAGACCTGTGCCTGCGCGGCCGACCGGTTGTTCTGGACGTTCTGCCCGACGTTGAACATGGTGGCCCGTACGCCGTTGCTGCGCAGCACGTTCAGCAGCGCGCTGGTGCTGCCGGTCGGGCCGTCGTCGAAGGTGAGGCCGACGTACCCGTTGCAGGTCGCGGCGCTCGACGACGTCGTGGTGGCGGCGAGGACGACGCCGCACATCGCGACGGCGGTGGCGAGGACGGCGAGCGCCGCGCGCAACCGCCTCGACCACAAGGTCGTGCGGGGGAAGAGCCTGCTCATCTGGTGCCCCTTCGCGCAGGCCGGCCGGACGCCTGGGCAGCACGGTCCGGACGGGTGTGGATGAGTGGGAGGTCGTGCCGGCCGACGCGGCTCGCATTGACCTCGATGGATCGGAGTATTACAGCGGGAATTCCAACGCGTCAACAACTTCCGGAACAGCTCCGGAACGCCTCAGGGGGCACTGTGGGCGGCCGACTGGTCCCTGTACTGCGTGTCTGACTGGCGGGGTGTCATCTGTTCAGCAGCTCGACCGTGCCAGGCGTCGGATCTCTCGCGGCATGATCCGGAAAGCCGATGGAAATACCGGTGTCGATGTCGGCGTGAGCCCCGGTGGCGCTCATGCCTGGCGTCAGGGGAAATAGTAAAGATTGTGAACAGAAGATGTTACAGTCACTGCCATCGATATCCAGCTGATTCCGGCCAACGGAGTTCCAGGATGGAGTGAGCACATGACGAGACTGCGTGCGCTGGTCGCACTGGCGGCACTGATCGTCGCCGGCACGTTCGTCGCGGTCATCCCGCCCACCGCCGCGTCGGCGGCAGCCTGCTCGGCATCGTGGCAGGCCTCTGCCGTCTACTGGGGAGACGCCCAGGTCTCCCACAACGGCCGTAACTACCGGGCGAAGTGGTGGACCCAGAACGAGGCGCCGCCCGGGACGACCGGCGTCTGGGAGGACCTCGGCGCGTGTGGGGGAGGCACCACACCGCCCACCGGCGGCACCTGCAACCACCCGAACTGGGTCGCCGGTACCTGGTACGCCGCCGGAGCCGTCGTGCGGTACACCAACGGTCTCTACTACGTCGCCGAGCACGACAATCCCGGGTACGACCCGGTCGTCAGCACCTGGTACTGGGAGCCGTACACCTGTGGTGGCCAACCGCCGACCACCCCGCCGCCCACCAACCCGGGAGGCTTCGTGGTCACCGAGGCCCAGTTCAACCAGATGTTCCCGGGTCGCAACTCCTTCTACACCTACTCCGGGCTCGTCGCCGCGCTCAGCGCCTATCCGGCGTTCGCGAAGAGCGGCAGCGCCACAGTGCAACGTCAGGAGGCCGCGGCCTTCCTGGCGAACGTCTACCACGAGACCGGCGGGCTCGTGCACATCGTCGAGCAGAACACGGCGAACTACCCGCACTACTGCGACCCCGGCCAGTCCTACGGCTGCCCGGCCGGGCAGGCTGCCTACTACGGGCGCGGGCCGATCCAGCTCAGCTGGAACTTCAACTACAACGCCGCCGGCATCGCGCTGAACCTGCCCCTGCTGACCAACCCCTGGCTGGTGCAGAACGATGCCGCGGTGGCCTGGAAGACCGGGATCTGGTACTGGATGACCCAGAACGGGCCGGGCACCATGACCGCCCACAATGCGATGGTCACCGGCGCCGGGTTCGGCCAGACGATCCGCAGCATCAACGGCTCGATCGAGTGCAACGGCGGTAACCCCGCCCAGGTGCAGAGCCGCGTCACCAGGTACCAGCAGTTCGTCGGCATCCTCGGTGTGTCGGCCGGAGCCAACCTCTACTGCTGATCCGCGGTCGGGCCTCGGTGCGTTCGCCGCCTGATTCCGCTGTGGCATCTAGATGCCACAGCGGAATCACCGTGCGACGTCGAGGCCCGGTGCGCCTCGCTCCGGGCAACCCGTTGACAGGGCCGTGGTGCGCCCGGAACTATCAGCGAACAGTTCACCGCTCCGACCCTCGTTGATCGCCAGCCGGTATGACAACGATGTCAGAGCCTGACCAGCACCACCGCACGCTCCACACTGCCCCGACCTTCGACGTACTCGACCGGTTCGAGTCGAAAGGCACCGTCCCCCATGTCACATAGTCCCCCCGTACGCTCCCTGTCTCCCCGACTGGTCGCCGCGACCACAGCGGCCCTGCTGCCGCTGGGCCTGCTCGTGGCCGCACCCCTGGCCACCGCGGCTCCCTCCTCGGCGACGCCGGGGAACTTCAGCTCCTCGTTCGAGACCGCCGACCCGCAGCCCTTCACCAGCACGGTGGAGGTCGGCGCGAACGGCAAGCCGATCCAGGCGAACCTGAGCGGCACCGTCACCACGCTGCCCGGCAGCCTGCTCGGTCAGGTCAGCGCGGTGACCGCGAGCGACGAGTACCAGCCCCGCGAGATCGCCGCGAACCTCGCCGACGACGACTCGTCGACCAAGTGGCTCGTGTTCCAGACGACCGGCTGGGTGACCTACCGGTTCACCGAGCCGGTGACGGTCAAGCGCTACTCGCTGACCTCGGCCAACGACGCGCCCAGCCGCGACCCCAGGGACTTCGTCGTGCAGGGGTCGACCGACGGCGCCTCGTGGACCGACCTGGACAAGCGCTCCGGTGAGACGTTCGGCGGCCGGTTCGCCACCAACCGCTACCGCGTCACCAACAACACCGCCTACGCGTACTACCGGCTGAACGTCACCGCGAACTCCGGCGACGACCTGCTGCAACTCGCCGACTGGAACGTCAGCGACGGCTCGGACGTCCACCCGCCGGCCACCCCGATGGTCAGCGAGACCGCCGCCGGCCCGAACGGTGGCTACACCACGAAGCCGGACGCCGGGTTCACCGGCCTCGCCGCGCTGCGCTACTCCGGCGGCACCGAGGGCGACGGCCGCTCGTACGCCACCAACAAGCTGTTCGACGTCAACGTTTCGGTGGGGCCGAAGACCCGACTGTCGTACAAGATCTTCCCGGAGTTCACCGCCGGGAACGCCCGGTACCCGTCCACCTACGCGGCCGTCGACCTGCGCTTCACCGACGGCAGCTACCTGAGTGGACGCTCGCCCGTCGACCAGCACGGCAACCCGCTCACCGCCGCCGGCCAGGGCGCGTCGAAGGCGCTCTTCGCCGACCAGTGGAACCTGGTGCAGGCCGACCTCGGCACCGTCGCCCGCGGCAAGACGATCGACCGCATCCTGCTCGCGTACGACAACCCGCAGGCCGCCGCGGACACCCAGTTCCAGGGGTGGCTCGACGACATCGAGCTGACGGGGACGCCGGCGTCGATCGACGGCTCGAAGCTGACCAACTACGTCGACACCCGACGCGGCACCAACTCGACGATCGGCTTCTCACGCGGCAACAACCTGCCGATCACGGCCGTGCCGAACGGGTTCAACTTCTTCACCCCGGTCACCGACGCCACCTCCAACTCGTGGGAGTACGAGTACCACCGGCTCAACAACGCGGCCAACCTGCCGATGTTGCAGGGTCTCGCGATCTCGCACGAGCCGAGCCCGTGGATGGGTGACCGCAACCAGATGTCGGTGATGCCGGTCGTGGGCGGCGGTTCCCTGACCGGCCAGCCGGCGAGCCGGGCGCTCGCCTTCAGCCACGACGACGAGATCGCGCGACCGGACCTCTACCGGGTCACGCTGCAGAACGGCCTCGTCGCGGAGATGTCGCCGACCGACCACGCCGGGATCATGCGGTTCACCTTCCCGACCGGGCAGGCGACCGGCAGCCTCGTCTTCTACAACGGCACGTTCACCCTCGGCACGGACGGTGCCTTCACCGGCTGGGTCGACAACGGAAGCGGCTTCTCCGCCGGTCGTAGCCGCATGTTCGTGGCGGGTTCGTTCGACCGGGCGCCGACCGCCTCCGCCGCGACCTCGGCAACCTTCGACGTCTCCACCAGCCGCGAGGTGACGATGCGCCTCGCGACGTCGTTCCTCTCCGTCGACCAGGCGCGCCGCAACCTCGACCTGGAGGTCACCGGCAAGAGCTTCGACCAGGTGCACGCCGCCGCGACGGCAGCGTGGAAAGACCGGCTCGGCCGGGTCGAGGTGCGTGGCGCCAACGAGTCGCAGCTCGTCACGATGTACTCCAACCTGTACCGGCTGAACCTCTACCCGAACTCGCAGTCGGAGAACACCGGTACCGCCGCCGCCCCGCGTTGGCAGTACGCGAGCCCGGTCTCCGCGCCCACCGGCGCGTCGACCCCCACCCAGACCGGCGCGAAGATCGTCGACGGGCAGATCTACGTCAACAACGGTTTCTGGGACACCTACCGCACCGTGTGGCCCGCCTACTCGCTGCTGTACCCGGACGTCGCCGCGAAGATCTCCGACGGGTTCGTCCAGCACTACCGTGACGGCGGCTGGATCGCTCGCTGGTCGTCTCCCGGCTACGCCGACCTGATGACCGGCACCAGCGCCAACGTGGCTCTGGCCCAGGCGTACCTCACCGGGGTCGAGCTGCCCGACCCGCTCGCGGCGTACGACGCGGCGGTGAAGGACGCGACCGTCGCCTCCGGGCGCAGCGAGGTCGGCCGCAAGGGCATCGAGACCTCCCTGTTCCTCGGCTACACGCCCACCTCCACGCACGAGTCGGTGTCCTGGGCGTTGGAAGGCTTCATCAACGACTACGGCATCGGCAACATGGGCGCGGCCCTCGCCAAGGACCCGGCCACGCCGAAGGCGGAGCGCACCCGGCTCAAGGAGGAGTCGCGCTACTTCCTGGAGCGTGCGCGCAACTACGTCCACCTGTTCGACCCGAAGACGAAGCTCTTCCAGGGCCGCGACGGCGCCGGTAACTTCCTCGCCGGCGACCCGCTGGACTGGGGTGGCGTCTACACCGAGACCAACGGGTGGAACTTCGCCTTCACCGCCCAGCAGGACGGGCAGGGCCTCGCCAACCTGTACGGCGGGCAGCAGGCGCTGCGCGACAAGCTCGACACGTTCTTCGCCACCCCGGAGAGCGCCGACCGCCCCGGCGGGTACGGCGGCATCATCCACGAGATGATCGAGGCACGCGCGGTGCGGATGGGTCAGCTCGGCATGAGCAACCAGCCGTCGCACCACATCCCGTACATGTACAACTTCGCCGGCGCCCCGGCCAAGACACAGGCGGCGGTACGCGAGATCCTGCGCCGTCTCTACGTCGGCAGCGAGATCGGCCAGGGCTACCTGGGCGACGAGGACAACGGCGAGATGTCGGCGTGGTACGTCCTCAGCTCGCTGGGCATCTACCCGTTGCAGGCCGGCTCGGCCGAGTGGACCATCGGTTCGCCGCAGTTCACCAGGATGACGGTGCGTCGCCCGACCGGCGACATCGTCGTCAACGCGCCGGCCAACAGCACGCGCAACATCTACGTGCAGGACGTCAAGGTCAACGGCAAGAAGCAGCGCGGCCTGTCGGTGGACGTGACCACGCTCGCCAAGGGCGGCACCATCGACTTCCAGATGGGACCCAACCCGTCGTCCTGGGGCAGCGGCAAGAAGGACGCACCGCCGTCGCTGACCAAGGGCGAGGACGCGCCGAAGCCGTTGCAGGACACCACCGGCCCAGGTCTGGGCACCGCGACCGCCACCGGCGGGCAGGACGCGGCGAAGCTGTTCGACGACTCGTCGACCACACAGCTGACCTTCACCTCGGCGACGCCGCAGGTCACCTGGACCAACCGCGGTGGCAAGCAGAAGCCGACGTACTACACGGTGACGTCCGGGGCGGCTGCGGGCGACCCGGCGGACTGGCGGTTGCAGGGCTCCAACGACGGCATCACCTGGACCACTCTGGACACCCGCACCGACCAGGTGTTCCGGTGGCGCAACCAGACCCGTCCGTACCCGATCGACAAGCCGGGCCGGTTCGCGCAGTTCCGGCTCGCCGTGACGAAGACCGTCGGCGCCGCGCAGACCAACCTCGCCGAGATCGAGCTGCTCGCCGGTGGGGACGTCAGCATCGGTGGCGGCGACATCACGGTGACCCCCGCGGGCAGCGCGCACGCCACCTCCGGTGTGCCCGTCTCGGTGCCGCTGGCGTCCGTCACCGGCGGCACCGCCGACGGTTACCGGGCCACCATCGACTGGGGTGACGGCACGCCGGTCACCGAGGGCACCCTGACGCTCAGCTCGCGGGCCGTCTACAGCGTCGGTGGGTCGCACACCTACGCCACGCCGGGTTACCACCAGGCCAGCGTCACGGTGACCGACGGCGAGAACCAGACCTCCGCGACGGTCGGCGTCGAGGTGGCGTACGCCCCGACGTCCGGCCTCACCGCCGCCTTCGACACCGTCTGCGTCGGTGACGAAGGGGTCCTCGCGGCCGACTGCGACGCCAAGTCGTGGGCGTACTCGCGGGCCGCCCTGACGGCGGGCGGCGCGGTCCAGGGTCAGCGGCAGCAGGTCCCGGGAACGGCACTGCGGTTCACCCTGCCGGTGATCCCGCCCGGGCAGCCGGACAACGCCACGGGCAACGGCGCGACTGTCGTTCTCGACCTGCCGGCCGACGCCCGGAGCATCTCCTTCATCGGCGCCGGTACGCAGGGCAACCAGAGCACCACCGGCACCGCGACGTTCAGCGACGGCAGCACCGCCGGCATCCCGATCCAGTTCAGCGACTGGACGCTGGGCGGCAACGCCAACGGCACCCCGTCCTACGGCAACGTCGTCGTCGCCAAGACGGCGTACCGACTGCACGGCACCAGCCGGGACGGCGCCCAGCCGTTCCTGTTCGCCACCGCGCCGTACCAGATCCCGGCGGGCAAGACGCTGGTGTCGGTGACCCTGCCGACGCAGACCGGCGACCCCCGCTCGGCGGGCCGGATCCACGTGTTCGCCGTCGCCAACGACGGCACGTCGGCCCCCGCGCTGACCACCGACGCGCCGAAGGACCAGACGGTGAACGCCGGGCAGGCCCTCACGGCGAGCCTCGGTTCGGTGACCGGCGGCGTTCCCGGCACGACGGGCTACCGCGCCCGCGTCCAGTGGGGTGACGGCACGGCTCCGCAGGACGTCACGATCGACGCGTCCGGTGCCATGACCGGGCAGCACACCTACTCCCGCGAGGGCACCTACACGGTGCACGTCACCGCGTGGGACACGGTGTCCAGCAGCACCAAGGCGTTCACCGTCACCGTCGCGAGGGGCGGATCGCAGCCGGCGATCGCGCTGTCCTCGGCGGGCAGCGTCACGACCGGCGGCGCGATCACCGTCGACGGCAGCGGGTTCGCCGCCGGCGAGCAGGTGACCGTCAGCATCGGCACCGACCCGGCCCGGACCACGAAGGTCGCGGCCTCCGCGAAGGGAACCGTGCGCGTCTCGGTTCCGACGTCCGAGGGCGCGCAGCCCGGCCGGTACGCGGTCACCGCGACCGGCGCGTCCTCCCGTACGCCGGCCACGGCCACCGTCCAGGTGACCGAGCAGGCGCAGGCGCGGACCTACCAGCCGAGGGCGGTGCTGTTGACGGCCTCGGGGCCGCGCGCGACGGCGATCACCGTCGACGGTTCCGGGTTCGTGCCGAACGAGGTGGTCACGATCACCTTCGGCAACGGCGTCGCGGTCACCACCGTGCGCGCGAACGGTGACGGTGTCATCTCGGGCGCGACGGTGAGCGTTCCGGGAGCGGCGAAGCCCGGGGCGACAAGCGTCACCCTGACCGGCGAGACGTCGGCCATGACGGTGTCCCGACCGTTCACCGTCACCGGCTAGGACGGAGTCGACGCGTAGGGCGGGCCGTCCTCACGGCCCGCCCTACGCGGGGCGGAACTGACCGCCGCCGTGCCGTACCGTCGGCCGCGATGGCCGGAACACGTGCTCGTCGCGTCCGGTCAGTGAGGTGGCAGCACGATCTCAATCCACCCGGGGCGCGCCCAGCCGAAGGTGCCACCGCGCCCCACGGCCGGTGAGCCGGACGATCGCCAACGGCTCCACGTCCACCTGCCGGTACGCCGCCAACGGCAGGTCCAGGGCGTGCACGACCGCAATCCGGATGACCAGCGGGTGCGCGATCACGGTGATCCGCCGGTCGGCGCCTCGTTGTCCGTCCAACCAGCGACCGACCCGGTCCCGCACCGCGGCGACGGACTCACCGCCGTGCGGTGCGGACTCCGGTTCGGACATCCACTCGTGCAGCGCCTGCGGCTGCTCGACGGCGATCTCCTCGAAAGACCGCCCGGTCCAGTCGCCGTGGTCACAGTCCGCCAACGCCACCTCGACGGTGGGCAGCAGACCGAGTGCGCCGGCGGTAGCGGTGGCCGCCACGCCGGGACTGGACACGCAGGCATCGGGGACGCCCAGGTGTCCCCGTCGGGCCTGGGCCAGGGCGAGGGCGGCACGCAGGCCGCCCTCGTCCAGGCCGTCGTCCGGTCCGCCGAAGCGGGCCCGACGTAGGGCGGTGGTGTGCGCGTGGGCGACCAGCCGGAGGCTGGTCGCGGTCATGTGCCCGCAGGCGCGGCGGCGACCCGGCGACGTCGGTCGTGGTGCATCAGGGCCGCGAACAGCAGGCCGATCCCGGTCCACAGCACCACCTGGGTGCCGAGGGAGGCCAGCCGGAAGTCCCACAACAGCGTCGCGGGGAAGTCGGCGGGGACCTCCTGGAACGACGGAAGCACCACGTAGGCGACCACGGTGACCAGCAGGAATCCGCCGACGGCCGCAGCGACGCGCTGCCACAGCGGTGCCTGCGCGCCGACCGATCGGTAGCCCAGCGAGCCCGCCCACACCGCCACCAGACCGAGCACCACCATCAGCAGGTAGGTGACGGTGCGTTGGTTGATGGTGGCCGGATCGCCGACCGCCGGCGGGTTCGCCGGGTACTTGAGGAACGGCACGACCACCGCGCCGAGCAGCGCCGCGCCGGCCAGCAGCAGGCCCGACCGTCCGTCGTCGTAGGCCCGCCGTCGGCGCGCCAGCAGGACGTACGCCGTGGCCAGCAGGCCGCCCATCGCGGCACCGAACAGGCCGGTGGCCAGGAACAGGCCGCCGCGCTGACCGTTACGGCTGACCAGGGCATCCTCGTGGTCGTGCGCACCGAAGGCCGGCTCGGCGTGCGCCGACGCCGCCTCCTCGATGGCGATGGCCGCGTCGACGTGCGGCTCACCGGCGACATAGGCGAACGTCCCGGCGAGCAGACCGGCGATCAGGCCGGCGAGCAGGCCGCGGACGAGGACGGTGACGAACGGGGGAGTGGTGGTGGCCGTCAGTGGCACGGAACACCCAGCAGGTGCCGGCCGTCGTGCATCAGCTCGTGCAGGTACATGCCACTGCGCGACACCGCGCCCTGGTCGAAGGCGACGAGGTAGGCCAGCAACGCGAGCGCGGTGACGGTGGCCAACACCGTCCACAGCAGACGCGTGGTGCCAGCGGGATTCACCAACGGCTGGCTGGACGTGGAACTGGACATGTGATCACGAACCTCCCCGGGGATGACGCGTCCCCATCGCAAGGCTGCGGACGACCGAGCGTCCTGGCTCGCGGTCCCTCTGAAGGTGGGGGAACCGCTCACAGTGGCGCGACCGCGCCGGAATCACACCGGCTTCCCTCGCGTCGCCGCAGATAGTGGGTCGACGGTATCGGTGCCACCTCAGGCGGTCAACCCGGTCCCCGGGCAGCGCCCCCGGCTCGCCGACGTACGGGTACCGGCACATCGTCACTTCGGCCAGGCGACGGTATTCGCCCGGTCGGAGTGTCGCGGAGTTCCGGCTGGTACGCGCGTTCCGCGGCCGGCGGCCGGTCTGTTACCGCTAACATGGTCACCCTGCCAGATCGGTCGACGGCACCGGGCCGAGCCGGAGGTCCGACCAGTGGTGGAGCGGGGTGGGTGGACGTGAGCGCGCCGGGACGGGTCCGATGACGACCGGTGCGGGCGTGCGGGAGTCGGGGATCGTCGACGCGCACCATCACCTCTGGGTTCGCGCCCGGCACCCGCAGCCCTGGATCGACCCGCACACCATGGCCGCGATCGACGACGACTTCACCCCGGTCGATCTCGGCCCGGCCACCCGGGTCGCCGGAGTCACCCGGACCGTCGTCGTGCAGTCCGTCGCCGCCCGGTCGGAGACGCCGGAGCTGTTGGGGATCGCGGCGGACGACCCGCTCATCGCCGGGGTCGTCGGGTGGGTCGACCTCACCGCCGACGATGTCGTCGGGCGCCTGGAGCGACTCCGGGCGGCGCGGGGCGGCGAGCGGCTCGTCGGGATCCGCCATCTGGTCCAGTCCGAGCCGGATCCGGCCTATCTCGACCGTCCCGACGTGCGCAGGGGTGTCGCTGCGGTCGGTGCTGCCGGCCTCGCCTTCGACCTGCTCGTACGCCATCACCAGTTGCCGGCGGCCACCCGGCTCGTCCGTGACCTGCCCCAGGTCCGGTTCGTCCTGGACCACCTCGGTAAGCCGCCACTCGGGAGCGGTGGCCTCGGCGACTGGCCCCGTGACCTGCGGACGCTCGCCGCCGAACCCAACACGACGGCGAAGCTCTCCGGCCTGGTGACCGAGGTGAGCGGCAGCTCATGGACGGTGGCGGACCTGCGGCCGGCCGTCGAGCACGCACTGGAGGTGTTCGGGCCGGGCCGGCTGATGTTCGGCTCGGACTGGCCGGTGTGTCTGCTGGCCACCTCGTACACCCGCTGGGTCAGGGTCCTCGGCGACCTGCTGGAGCCGCTGACCGACGGCGAGCGCGCGGCGATCTGGCGACAGACGGCCAGTCGGGAGTACCGGCTCGCGGCGTCCTGACCCGCTTGGGGGCCGTCGGTTGACCAGCCGGGAGTTCGGCGGAGAAAGAGATGCCCTCGACCGCCACCGGGCATAGCATGTTATCGATAACATGCTCGCGATGGTCCGCCGGATCGAGCCGGAGGGCCACCCTAGGGTGCGGGGTGCGCATGGTCGTCGGGGCCGGACCTGGCAGTCCAGTGTGGACATTCGCGCCCAGAGCACCCTCGCCGACCCTCGACGGGCGTCGCCGCGCCGCTCGGCCGCACTTGTGCCGATTTGATCAGACGTATGCGCGGGGCGGTCCGGGTAACGATGTCAAAACATGGTTGTAAGACCTTGGCAATCCACGGGGGTGCATGGCATGGTAACGGCTGATCAAGGGAAACATCTGACCTATCGTGACGGTGCGGCAGGTCGACACCCGGCTCTCCCCTGCGCGGGGAGGCTCGGTCGCTCATAGGTGCTCGGCGCGACGGCGGGTCCTTCCGTCGAGCGCCGGCCCCACGATGGGGAGGTCAGGTCCGACGATGAGTACCGCCGAGGCATCCGCCGGCACGCAGCGCGGCGACATCGCCGACTGGCTCCGGGAACGGGTCTCCCACGCCGTCTCCGAGTTCACCGCCGCCACCGCGTTGGTCGTCCTGTTCGTCGCGCTGACCTTCGCGAGTCCCTACTTCCTGACGGCGGACAACCTCTTCAACATCGGGGCCCAGACGGCGGTGATCGCCATCATCGCCACCGCGCAGACGATGGTCATCATCACCAAGGGCATCGATCTCTCCGTCGGGTCGGTGGCCGCGCTCGCCGGCGTGCTGGGAGCGATGACCGTCCGCGACCTCGGCTTCTCTCTCCTGGCGGCGACGGCGGTCGCGATCGGCGTCGGCGCGCTGGCCGGCCTGTTGAACGGCCTGCTGGTGACGGCCGCCCGGATCCCACCGTTCATCGCGACGCTGGGAACGATGTCCGTGGGCCGTGGTCTGGTCTTCATCATCACCGGCGCGGTCGGCGTCTACGGCCTGCCCCGGTCGTTCCAACTGCTCGGCAACGGGGAGATCCTCGGCATTCCGTTCGCCGTCGTGATCACCGTCCTGGTCGCCGTCGGGGTCGCCTTCCTGCTCTCCCAGACCCGCTTCGGCCAGTACACCTACGCGATGGGCTCCAACCTGGAGGCCGCGCGTCGCTCCGGCATCCGGGTCGGCCGTCACCTCACCGGGGTGTACGTGCTGGCGGGTGTGCTGGTCGGGCTCGGCGGCATGATCGCCGCCTCCCGGGTCAACTCCGGCCAGCCCAACTACGGGATCTCGCTGGAGCTCGACGTCATCGCCGCCGCGGTCATCGGCGGAGCCAGCCTGTTCGGAGGGCAGGGCCGCATCGTCGGGACGATCATCGGCGCCTTCCTCATCGCCCTGGTCCGGAACGGGGCCGTCCTGCTCGACATCAGCATCCACTACCAGCAGGTGATCGTCGGCCTGATCATCTGGGCCGCCGTCTACTTCGACCAGTACCGCCGCCGGCGGCTGGAATCGCGGGGTTGACATGCCATTCCACGAGTCCGAACGAGGAAGGACACCCACCATGGCACACACCACCACCAGTCGACCGACGCGCACGCGTCTTGTTCGTGCCCAGGCCATCCTGGCCGCGGTCGCGGCCACCGCCCTGCTCAGCGCCTGCGGCGGCGTCGAGGTCCGGGACGGCGGCGGCGACGGCGCGAGCAAGGACGCGAGCGGGCCGTTGAAGCTCGCCGTCGTACCGAAGGCCGTCGGCGCCGACTACTGGAACACGGTGAAGGCGGGCGCGGAGTGCGCCGCGCAGCGCGCCGGGGACGTCACCGTCCAGTGGGACGGGGTGACCGCCGAGACCGACGTCGAGGGCCAGGTCAATCTGATCCAGAACTTCGTCACCAAGAAGGTCGACGGCATCGTCTACGCGGCGACCGACTCCAGCGCCCTGGCGCCCGCCACCGACCAGGCGCTGGCCGCCAAGATCCCGGTCGCGATGATCGACTCCGGCACCAGCCCGCAGCCGTCTAGCGTCCCGCTGTTCGCCACCGACAACCGCGCCTCGGCGACCGAGGCGGCGAAGCTGCTCGCCAAGGAGCTGGGCCCCGGCAACCACGACGTGGCCCTGGTGGAGTTCCAGCCCGGATCGCAGACCAACACCGAGCGGGTCGACGGCTTCAAGGCCGGCCTCGCCCAGTTCCCCAACCTGAAGCTGGTCGGCCAACAGCCGAGCAAGAGCGACGTCAACGAGGCGCGGCGGGTCACCGAGAACATCCTCACCGCGAACCCCAACCTCAAGGGCATCTTCGCGGCCAACGAGCCGAGCGTGCTCGGCGCCGCCCAGGCCATCCAGGCGGCGGGCAAGTCGGGCAAGGTCGTCATCATCGGGTGGGACGCCGCCCCGGACGAGGTGGCCGGGCTGCGCAGCGGTCAGATCTCGGCGCTGGTCGTGCAGAATCCGTTCAAGATGGGCTACTTCGGCGTCGACAAGATGGTCAAGCACCTCCGGGACAAGGCGCCGCTCGCGTCCGCCGACACCGGCGTCACCTTCGTCACCAAGGAGAACATCGACACGGCGGAGATCAAGGCGGTGCTCGAGCCCAGCTGCGCCAACCCTCCGGTGCAGTGATGGGAACGACTCCGACGGCCACCGCCGACACCGCCGACCTGCCGCCCGCCGGTGAACCGCCGGTCCTGGAAGCTCGCGGCATCGTCAAGCGGTTCGGCCACGTCGAGGCGTTGCGGGGCGCCGACTTCACCGTCCACCGAGGTGAGGTCGTCGCACTGATCGGCGACAACGGCGCCGGGAAGAGCACGCTGATCAAGACGCTCTCCGGCGTGCACCCACCGGACGAGGGCGAGATCCTCGTGGGCGGTCGCCCGGTGCAGTTCTCGACCCCGGTCGACGCCCGGCGGGCGGGGGTGGAGACCGTCTACCAGGATCTGGCCGTCGCCGACGACCTCAGCGTGGCCGCCAACCTGTATCTCGGGAGGGAGATCCTGCGCTCCGGACCGCTCGGCCGGCTGGGCCTGCTGGACAAGCGCGCCATGCGGCAGGGCGCGGCCGCGGCCCTGGACGAACTCGGGGTGCGGATCCCACGGGTCACCACCCCGATCGCCATGTTGTCCGGTGGCCAACGGCAGTGCGTCGCGGTGGCCCGTGCCATCATCTGGGCCACCAACGTGGTCATCCTCGACGAACCCACCGCAGCGCTCGGCGTGGTCCAGACCGGGCGGGTTCTCGACGTGGTCCGACGCGCCCGCGACGCCGGCATGTCGGTGGTGCTGGTGAGCCACAACATGCCGCAGGTGCTCGACATCGCCGACCGGGTCGAGGTGCTGCGCCTCGGCCGCCGCGCGGCCCGGCTCCGCGCCGACGAGGTCACCACCGACGACCTGGTGGCGGCGATGACCGGGAGCACCAGCACGGACCGGGACGAGCGGTGACGACGAACGTCCCGGCCGACGGCGACGGCTGGCACAGCCGGTGACAGGCCCCCTCGGTCGGCGGACCGCGGTGGACACCGCGCGCCCACAGGTGCGGTTCAGCCCACTGGGATTCGGTGCCTCGCAGGGCGGCAACCTCCACCGGAGGACGTCGGACGAGGCGTTCGCCGCCGCGGTGGACACCGCGTGGGCCGGGGGTGTCCGATACTTCGACACCGCGCCGCACTACGGGCTCGGCCTGTCCGAGCGGCGTCTGGGTGCCGCCCTGCGCTCCCGCCCCCGTGCCGAGTACGTGGTGTCCACCAAGGTCGGTCGGCTGCTCGTGCCGTCGCCGGAGACCGCGCACCTGCGTGACCCGGAGGGGTTCGACGTGCCCGCCGACCACCGACGGGTCTGGGACTTCAGCCGCGACGGCGTACACCGGTCGGTGGAGGCGAGCCTTCGACGCACCGGCCTGGACCGGATCGACGTGGTGTACCTGCACGACCCGGACGACCACTGGGAGCAGGCCGCGTACGAGGCGCTGCCGGCGTTGGTGGAGCTGCGCGAGCAGGGCGTGATCGGCGCGATCGGCGCCGGGATGAACCAGTCCGCGATGCTGGCCCGCTTCGTCACGGAGACCGACGTCGACGTGGTGATGTGCGCCGGCCGGTACACGCTGCTGGAGCAGGGCGCGTTGACCGACCTGTTACCCGCCGCGCAGGCCCGCCGCGTCGGGGTGGTGATCGCCGGGGTCTACAACTCCGGGCTGCTGGCCCGGGACCTGCCGCCCAGCGACGCCGCCTACAACTACCAGCGGGCGCCGGTGGAGGTGGTCGGTCAGGCCCGGCGGATAGCGCGGGTCTGTCAGACGTACGGCGTCACGCTGCCCCAGGCGGCGTTGGCGTTCGTCCGTCGGCACCCGGCCGTGGTCTCGACAGTGGTCGGCGTGCGGGACGCGGTCCAGGTGACCGAGACCCTGCGCCGGTTCGACACCGAGGTCCCGGACCAGCTCTGGGCGGCGCTGTACGAGGCGGGGCTGCTCGACGTGCAGCCGTAGCGTCAGCGGTCAGGGGCCCGTCACTCGGTGGTGGTCGCGTCCCCGTCGTCGGGCAACCCGTGCAACGACTCCTCCACACCGATCAGGTGGTTGGCCATCCGGGTGCGGGCCCGCTCCGGGTCACGCGCCACGAGGGCCTTGAGGATCGCCACGTGTTCGTCATGGGTACGCCGGTCCGCGCCCTCCTCGTGCAGGCTCCGCCAGAGCCGCCCGCGGATGGTGCGACCGGCGAACGCCTCGATGAGCCCGACGAGCACCGGATTGTCGGCGTGCACGGCGATGATCCGGTGGAAGGCGATGTCGATTTCGAGGATGCGTTCGTGGTCCTGCGGTGACTGGCCGACCATCCGGGCCGCCTCGTCGAGGAGCTCCCCGGCCTGGGCGAGTGCCTCGTCGGTGATCCTGGTGGCGGCCAACCGGGCTGCCTCGCACTCCAGCAGCCGCCGGACGGTGTGGATGTGCCGAGGGTCGTCCTGACCCTGGAAGTCCACCACGAAGCCCATCGGGGCCAGCAGTTGCGGCGCGTCGAGGTTGGTGACGTAGGTGCCGTCACCCTGGCGGATGTTGACGATGCCGAGGATCGACAGCGCCGACATCCCCTCGCGCAGCGAGCCGCGCGAGACGCCGAGGGACTCGGCGAGGTCCTTCTCGATCGGCAGGCGGTCCCCGGGCTTGAACTTCCCGTCCAGGATCATCCGCTTGATGCCGTTCACCACTTCGTCAGTGCGTGACATGGTCCCCCTAGCGGCCAGCGGATGTGGCCGTCCCACCCGCGATCACGTACGGCTCCGGAGATGACACGGTAGTCGGGTCCGCCGCCGCCCAGTAGTGGCCGTCGGGAAAGCGGTAGAGCGCGATCGACTCGGGACGCATCCGGGTGGAGTAGCCGGGCTGGTCGGGCAGCACGTAGCCGCTGCCCGAGCCGGTGTCGCGGATGACGCACGGGTCGGTGAAGTGCTCGTGCAGGTGGTCGACGAACTCGGTGACCCGGTTGGTGAGGTCTCCCGAGACCGCGACGTAGTCGAGCACCGACACGTGCTGGACCATCTCGCACAGCCCGACGCCGCCGGCGTGCGGGCAGACCGGTACGTCGAACTTCGCGGCGAGGAGCAGCACGGCGACGATCTCGTTGATGCTGGCCAGTCGACCGGTGTCCAACTGGCAGAAGTCGATGGCCCCGGCCTGGAACAGCTGCTTGAACATCACCCGGTTGTGGCAGTGTTCGCCGGTGGCGACGCCGATCGGGGCGACGGCCCGGCGGACGGCCGCGTGGCCGAGGATGTCGTCGGGGCTGGTCGGCTCCTCGATCCACAGCGGTGTGAACGGGGCGAGGGCGGTGACCCACTCGATGGCCTGGCCGACGTCCCACACCTGGTTGGCGTCGATCATCAGGTTGCGGTCCGGGCCCAGGATCTCCCGGGCGATCGCGCATCGGCGGATGTCGTCGTCGAGGTTGGCGCCCACCTTGAGCTTGACGTAGCCGTAGCCGCTGTCGACGGCTTCCTGGCACAGCCGGCGCAGCTTGTCGTCGCCGTAGCCGAGCCAGCCGGCCGAGGTGGTGTAGGCGGGGTAGCCGGTGCGGTCCAGCTCGGCGAGGCGCTCGGCCTTCGTGCTCTCCTTGGCGCGCAGGATGGCCAGTGCCTCGTCGCGGGTCAGCGCGTCGGACAGGTAGCGCAGGTCCGCGATGTCGACGAGCTGTTCGGGGGTCATGTCCACCAGGAGCCGCCACAGCGGCTTGGCGGCGAGGCGGGCCACCAGGTCCCACGAGGCGTTCAGCACGGCCGCGAGCGACAGGTGGACGACGCCCTTCTCGGGCCCGAGCCACCGCAACTGCGAGTCGGAGGTGAGGAGGCGGTAGACCGCCCCCATGTCGGCCGCCATCGCCGCCACGTCCATGCCCACGAGGAGCTGTGCCTGGTGGACCGCCGCGGCGGCGACGATGTCGTTGCCGCGACCGATGGTGAAGGTCAGTCCGTGGCCCGCGAGCGGCGCGCCCACGCTGTCGGTGCCGTCGGTGTGCAGGACGACGTAGGCCGCCGAATAGTCGCCGTCCTTGTTCATGGCGTCTGACCCGTCAGCGGTCAGGGAGGTGGGGAAGCGGACGTCCTCGACGGTGACAGCAGTGATCTGCGGCATGCGCTCCTCGCCCGACTAGGCAAAAGATCAGATGATCATTCGGAGTATACGGAGGCTGGTTCAGGCACGTCAACGACGTCGATCACCCGACCGAGGCAGACATCCAATGTTTCTGATCGATATCGGTCTTCTGGTGAGAGATGCTTGCCGCCTGGCGTGTGCGGACGCCGAGCGACCGCCGCAGCGGTGGAGATGTCCCGCCGGAGCGGCCCGCGTTCGCGTACGGGCGCTGATGTCGAACCCCAAACCGCTGGTGGTGGTCGCGTGCTGTGCGAAGTGGAGCCCCGGCCCGCAGGGTGGGTCGAATGCCGGACGGCGGTGCGCGGGTCGGAGCGAGGGTCCGGGTCAGTGGCGCACCGAGGGTTGTGAAGATTGGATGTTCACCCTGACTACTGATATCGACAACGAAGTATGAGCAACGTTCCTTACATCTGGATCCTGCATACATCGCATCTTTGTGGAGCGTTGCCGGCTGTCCCGCTGCCGTGTCGCGCCGCTGACCGCCGCTTCCCACAGGCGTCGGCCGCCCGGGTCGGGTGGCCGGGGGTGCGGTCGGGTGACGGTCGTCACCGCCTCCGCCGCCGACACGCCCACACCGACATGTGGGGTGTGACAACCGCCGGGTCCCTATATATGGTGTCGAGCGCAGCTGGTTCGACCGCTCACCCAGGGCGGTCGAGGCAAGAGGGAACCCGGTGGAAATCCGGGACTGTCCCGCAGCGGTGAGTGGGAACGACAGCCGTCATCAGCACTGGGCCACGTTCGGCCTGGGAAGCGACGGCCAGTAGGAGACCGGCGAGCCCGGTCGCGCCCACGAGTCCGAAGACCTGCCAGCGCGCCGCGTACCCGCACCCGGGTGTGCGGCGGTCCGAGGCCGCGTGGGACGGCTGACGCCACCTGATCCCACGCCGCCCCGGCGTGGCGTCCGTCGGTGTCTGTCTCCGCGCGTTCGGACCTCCAGGTCTCGAACTCCGAGGAGCGAGTGGTGACAGTCACCCAGGTAGTCCCGGCCAGCACCGACGCGGCACTGCGGCGGACGCCGATGCAGGTCCGCAAGCGCGACGGCGCGACCGAACCCGTGGACGTGAACAAGATCGTCCGAGCGGTGGAGCGGTGGGCCGACGACCTGACCGACGTCGACCCGATGCGCGTCGCCACCCGCACGATCAGCGGCCTGTACGACGGCGCGACGACAGCGGAACTGGACCGGCTGTCCATCCAGACCGCGGCCGAGATGATCGGTGAGGAGCCGCAGTACTCCCGCCTCGCCGCGCGGCTGCTGGCCGGCTACGTCGACAAGGAGGTACGCCGGCAGGGCATCACCTCGTTCAGCGCGGCGATCCGGGTCGGCCACGCCGAGGGTCTGATCGGGGACGACACCGCCGCGTTCGTCGCCGCACACGCCACGACCCTCGATGCCGCCGTCGACCCGGACGGCGACCGCCGGTTCGAGTACTTCGGCCTGCGCACCGTCTACGACCGCTACCTGCTGCGCCACCCCACCAGCCGGCTGGTGCTGGAGACCCCGCAGTACTGGCTGCTGCGGGTGGCCTGTGGTCTGTCCCGCACGCCGGACGAGGCGGTCGGCTTCTACCGGTTGATGTCCAGCCTGGCGTACCTGCCCAGCTCACCGACGCTGTTCAACTCCGGGACCCGGCACACCCAGATGTCCTCCTGCTACCTGGTCGACTCCCCGCTGGACGAGTTGGACTCGATCTACGCCCGGTACGCCCAGGTCGCCAACCTGTCGAAGTTCGCCGGTGGCATCGGCATCGCGTACTCCCGGGTCCGCTCCCGGGGAGCGCTGATCCGCGGCACGAACGGGCAGTCCAACGGGATCGTGCCGTGGCTGCGCACCCTGGACGCGAGCGTCGCGGCGGTCAACCAGGGCGGCCGGCGCAAGGGCGCCGCCTGCGTCTACCTGGAGCCGTGGCACCCGGACATCGAGGAGTTCCTGCACCTGCGGGACAACACCGGCGAGGACGCCCGCCGCACCCACAACCTCAACCTGGCCAACTGGATCCCGGACGAGTTCATGCGCCGGGTCGAGGCCGACGAGATGTGGTCGCTGTTCGACCCGCACGAGGTGCCCGAGCTGCCCGACCTGTGGGGGGAGCGGTTCGACGCCGCGTACCGAAAGGCCGAGGCGCAGGGCCGCTACGTGCGGCAGGTTCCGGCGCGGGAGCTGTACGGGACGATGATGCGCACCCTGGCCCAGACCGGCAACGGGTGGATGACCTTCAAGGACGCGTCGAACCGGCTGTGCAACCAGACCGCCGAGGACGGCAACGTGGTGCACCTGTCCAACCTCTGCACCGAGATCGTCGAGGTGTCCAGCGACACCGAGACCGCCGTGTGCAACCTCGGCTCGGTGAACCTCGCCGCCCACCTCACCGACGGCGACATCGACTGGGAGCGGCTGCGCGCCACGGTGCGTACCGCGGTGACCTTCCTCGACCGGGTCATCGACATCAACTACTACCCGACCACGCAGGCGGCGGCGAGCAACCCCCGCTGGCGGCCGGTCGGGCTCGGGCTGATGGGCCTGCAGGACGTCTTCTTCGCACTGCGGCTGCCGTTCGACTCGCCCACCGCGCGGGAGCTGTCCACCCGGGTCAGCGAGGAGCTGTACCTGACCGCGCTGGAGACCTCCGCCGACCTGGCCCGACAGTACGGCGCGCACCCGTCGTACCCGCAGACGCGGGCCGCGCGGGGCCAGTTGCAGCCCGACCTGTGGGGTGTCGAGGGTACGCAGACCGCACGCTGGGACGCCCTGCGGGAGCAGGTCGCGGCGCACGGGCTGCGCAACTCGCTGCTGGTGGCCGTCGCCCCGACCGCCACCATCGCCTCGATCGCCGGTTGCTACGAGTGCATCGAGCCGCAGGTGTCGAACCTGTTCAAGCGCGAGACGTTGTCGGGGGAGTTCCTCCAGGTCAACACCGCCCTGGTCCGCGAGCTGAAAGCCCGCGGTCTGTGGACCGACCGGATCCGGTCGGCGATCAAGCGGGCCGAGGGGTCGGTGCAGGACATCGCCGAGCTGCCGGCCGGCGTCCGGGAGTTGTTCCGCACCGCGTGGGAGCTGCCGCAGCGGGCGCTGATCGACCTGGCCGCCGCCCGGGCCCCGTTCATCGACCAGTCCCAGTCGCTGAACCTGTTCCTGGCCGCGCCAACCATCGGCAAGCTCTCCTCGATGTACCTGTACGCCTGGAAGGCCGGCCTGAAGACCACCTACTACCTGCGCTCGCGCCCCGCGACGCGGATCCAGCAGGCCACCGTCAGCGCCGTCGCGCCCGTGGCCGTCGCACCCGTGGCTCTCGCGCCCGTCGCCCTCGACGCGGAGGCGCTGGCCTGCTCGCTGGAGAACCCCGAGTCGTGCGAGGCCTGCCAGTGACGCCCGCCGCCACCACCGACGCCACCGACGCCCGCACCACCGACACGAGGACCACGCACATGCTGCTCGACCCCGGGATGGACCTCACCCTGCGTCCGATGCGCTACCCGCACTTCTTCGACCGCTTCCGCGACGCCATCCGCAACACCTGGACGGTCGAGGAGGTCGACCTGCACGCCGACCTCACCGACCTGGACAAGCTGTCCCCGGCCGAGCGGCACCTGGTCAGCCGTCTGGTGGCGTTCTTCGCCACCGGCGACACGATCGTCGCGAACAACCTGGTGCTCAACCTGTACCAGCACGTGAACAGCCCGGAGGGTCGCCTCTATCTGTCCCGGCAACTGTTCGAGGAGGCGGTGCACGTCCAGTTCTACCTCAACCTGCTCGACACGTACGTGCCGGACGAGACCGAGCGGTTCGAGGCCTTCGCCGCGATCGAGAACATCCCCTCGATCCGTCGCAAGGCCGAGTTCTGCTTCCGCTGGATCGACTCCCTGGGCGACCTTCGGGAGCTGCGCTCGCGCGAGGACCGGCGGGCGTTCCTGCTCAACCTGATCTGCTTCGCCGCCTGCATCGAGGGGCTGTTCTTCTACGGCGCGTTCGCGTACGTCTACTTCCTGCGCTCCCGTGGCCTGCTGCACGGTCTCGCCTCCGGCACCAACTGGGTGTTCCGCGACGAGAGCATGCACATGGCGTTCGCGTTCGACGTCGTGGACACCGTTCGCACCGAGGAGCCGGACCTGTTCGACGACGACCTCGCCGAGCAGGTCCGGCAGATGCTCACCGAGGCCGTCGAGTGCGAGGTGCAGTTCGCCGAGGACCTGGTGGGCCAGGGTGTGCCCGGCCTGACGTTGGCCGACATGCGGGAGTACCTCCAGCACGTCGCCGACCGCCGACTCGCCCAGCTCGGCATCGCCCCGCACTACGGGTCGAGCAACCCGTTCGCCTTCATGGAGTTGCAGGACGTGCAGGAGCTGTCCAACTTCTTCGAGCGGCGGGTGTCGGCGTACCAGGTCGGGGTGACCGGCACCGTCGCCTTCGACGACGACTTCTAGGCGGCAACCGATCCGGGGGCCTGGCGTCGCTTGGTGAGCCACCGCATCACGTCCAGGGGGTGCGACGCCGGGTCCGGAATCGGGTGGAAGACGTGTTCCACCACGCCGTCGGCGATGATCAGGGTCAGCCGCTCGTAGAGCGTCATGTCACCGGCGGTGCGGGTCGGCAGGCGCAGCGCGTCGGCCAGGGTCAGCCTCGGGTCGGGGATCAGCGGGTAGGGCAGCCGTAACCGGTACGCCAGTTCCCGCTGGTACCCGGTCGACTGCGCGGACAGTCCGTACACCCGGGCGGCACCGGCCGCGCGAATCTCCGCGTGGTGGTCACGGAACCAGGCGGCCTGCTCGGTGCTGCCCCGGGCGCCGTGGACCTCCAGCAGCCCGTTGGGCAGGTCGACGCCCGGCCGCCCGGTCAGTGGGTACACGAAGATGACGGTGCGTCCGACGCCGAGCGCGCCCAGGTCGACCGGGCGGCCGTCGGTGCCGTAGAAGGACGACGACGGCAGGCTGGTGCCGACCAGCGCGGCGGGGTCGCCCCCGACCTCACCACCGCCGGGTACGACCTGGGTCGCCGCCGCGTCCAGGCGTGCGTCCAGGGCGTCGCGCTGGGCGGTCAGCCTGCCGATCCGCTCCTGCAGGGTGGTGATGGTGCTGCGGTACGTCGCCACCGCCGCCGCGCACACGTCGGCGTCGTCGGCGCCACCGGCGATCGACTCGACGAATGGCCGGGTCTCCTCGACGGTGAGGCCGAGCGCCATCAGCTCGCGGATCTGCGCCACCAGCCGCACCGCGATCGGGTCGTACTCGCGGTAGCCGTTGCCGAGCCGCCGGGGCACGACCAGCCCCGCCGACTCGTAGTACCGCAGTGCCCGGACCGTCGTCCCGGTCCGTCGTGCCAGCTCACCCACCCGCATCCCGCGACCCTAAACCCGCACCCTGGGGTACGGGTCAACGTGTCCATCGTCGCGGTGCCAGGACCGCCGTTTCCTGCCAGTCTGTCGGCGAAAGGCAGTGTGACCAGGGAGTGTGTGTGATGACGGTGATCAATCGGGTGCGTGCTCGGCAGATCCTCGACAGCCGGGGCAACTCGACCGTCGAGGCCGACGTGGAACTCAGCGACGGCTCGGTCGGCCGGGCGGCCGTACCGTCCGGTGCGTCGACGGGGGCGAACGAGGCGGTCGAGCTGCGCGACGGGGACCCCGCCCGCTTCCACGGCAAGGGCGTCACGACGGCGGTCGCCGCCGTCAACGGCGAGATCGCCGACGCGGTGCTCGGGCTCGACGCCGAGGACCAGGCGCTGATCGACGAGACGATGATCGATCTCGACGGCTCGAAGGACAAGGGTCGACTGGGCGCCAACGCGATCCTCGCGGTCTCCCTCGCGACGGCGAAGGCAGCGGCGTCGGCGCACCGGCAGCCGCTCTACCGCTACGTCGGCGGCGTCGGTGCCCGCCTGCTGCCGGTGCCGATGATGAACATCGTCAACGGTGGCGTACACGCCGACAACCCGCTGGACTTCCAGGAGTTCATGATCGCCCCGGTCGGGGCACGGACCTTCGCCGAGGCGGTCCGGGTCGGCGCGGAGGTCTTCCACACCCTGAAGGCGTCCCTGGCCTCGGCCGGTCACCAGACCAACGTGGGCGACGAGGGCGGGTTCGCCCCGAACTTCTCGACCGCCGACGAGGCGCTGCGCTTCGTGGTGCGCGCCGTCGAGGACGCCGGCTACCAGCCGGGAACCGAGGTGGCGATCTGTCTCGACCCGGCCAGCTCGGAGTTCTACCGCGACGGCGTCTACGACTACGCCGGCGAGGGTCGCAGGCGCACGGTGGAGGAGCACATCGACCACCTGGTGGACCTGGCCGCCCGGTACCCCATCAGCTCGATCGAGGACCCGATGGCCGAGGACGACATCGCCGGCTGGCAGCGGCTGACGGCACTGGCGGGGGACCGGGTGCAGTTGGTCGGCGACGACGTCTTCTGCACGAACGTCGACCGGTTGCGCGACGGCATCGAGGGTGGTTACGCCAACGCGATCCTGGTCAAGGTCAACCAGATCGGCACGCTCACCGAGGCCCTCGCGACGGTGGACGCCGCCCACAAGGCGGGGTACCGGGTGGTGATGTCACACCGCTCCGGCGAGACCGAGGACACCACCATCGCCGACCTGGCCGTGGGCGTTGGCTGCGGCCAGATCAAGACCGGCTCGCTGTCGCGTTCGGACCGTACGGCCAAGTACAACCAGCTCATCCGCATCGAGGAGGAGCTCGGCGACCGCGCCGTCTACGCGGGGAGTCGCTGACGGCACCGCACCGCGCGTCGTTCTGTCGGTCACCTCCCGGGCAGGGGTGCGGTAGTAGGCGGTATACCTCAGAGTCATGATGATGACCCTGAGGTATACCGCTCGTCAGCGCACTGGCGATGGCGGCCAGCCAAGCGCCCGTCACTGCGCCCAGAGATGAGTGACACCATCGTGCGGCCCATGACCGACGGCGATGCCGGTCGGGTCCTGGCGATCTACCAGGCCGGCCTCGACGCCGGCAACGCCAGCTTCGAGGTCACCGCGCCGACCTGGGCGGCGTTCGACGTCGCCCGCCTGGCCGCGCACCGCTTCGTGGCCGTCGACCGCGTCGGCACGGTCCTCGGCTGGGTCGCCGCCTCGCCGACCTCGACCCGGGAGGTGTACGCCGGTGTGGTCGAACACTCCGTCTACGTGGACCCGGCTGCCCAGGGCCGTGGTGCCGGTCGGCTGCTGCTGGACGCGCTGATCAGCTCCACCGAGGCGGCCGGCATCTGGACGATCCAGTCCGGAATCTTCCCGGAGAACGCCGCCAGTCTGGTGCTCCACCAGCGGGCCGGGTTCCGGGCGGTCGGCGTACGCGAGCGGGTTGGTCGTCACCACGGACGCTGGCGTGACGTGGTCCTGCTGGAGCGACGCAGCCCTGTCGTCACCTGAGCGGGCCGGAGCGGTCAGCGTCGGCTGGCGCAGGCCACGCAGGTACGCGCCGACGGGCGGGCGACCAGCCGTTCCACCGGGATGGGACGACGGCACCGTTCACACACCCCGTAGCTGCCGTCGTCGACTCGTCGCAGCGCGACGTCCAGCTCGGCGAGGCGGCGGCGGGCGGCGTCCAGGACGGCGGTGAGCTGTGCGCGTTCGAAGGCGATGGTGGCGCCCTCGGGGTCGTGCTCGTCGTCGGCGTTCGACGCCCGGGACGCTTCGAAGAGGCTGCGCAGGTCGCCGTCGAGGGCGGCGACCTGGGCCTCGGTCTGCTGGCGCAGCCGCAGCAGTTCCTCGCGGATCGAGGCGGAGTCCCTGTCCATGGCCGTTCCACGGTACTGCCGAATGACCGTGGTCACAGCATTTGCATTTCGAGACGACCGGTCATATCGTTTGTGGTGTCAGCAAGCCGGAACCGCCGATCGGAAGGAGCCCGCCATGGCACGGTCGAAGTCGCCGGCCTCCGCCGGGACGCGGCAACGGTTGTCCGACGCCGCGTTGGACCTGTTCCACCTGCGCGGCTACAACGGCACGAGCGTCCAGGACATCGTCGCCGCCGCCGGAGCGCCCAAGGGCACCTTCTACAACCACTTCGCCAGCAAGGAGGACCTCGCCCTCGACTCGGTGGCGAGATACTCCGCGGCGATGGGGCTGGAGATGCTCGACGAGAAGCAGGGCGGCACGCCGCGCGAGCGGATCGTCAACCACCTCCGCTACATCACCGGCCTCGGCGACACCATGGGGGACCGGGGCTGCCTGCTCGGCAACTTCGCCAGCGAGATCCCCGCGCACAGTGACGTCCTACGCGCCGCCGTCGACGCCGGCTTCGGCCGGTGGGTCGCCGCCCTCACCGTGGCGATCGAGCAGGCGCGTGCCGCCGATGAGCTGCACGGCGACGAACCGGCCCGCGACCTCGCCGGCTTCGTGGTCTCCGGCTACGAGGGGGCGGCAGCGCGGGCCAAGGCTTCCGGCAACCCGGATGCCCTGCGGGAGTTCTTCACGATCACCACGACGCGGATCCTCACCTGATCCCTGTCGATCACCAACTGTGGCGAGGGGCGTTGTACCTGAGCCTCGGTTTGTACCAATTGCAAGACGACCGGTCGTACGCCTTCGGCCGGCAGGCCCATCAACCGCACTGAGGAGTCGGACATGAGCACCTACCTGATCAACCACCTGCGTATCCCCGGCGGCGTGCCCACCGAGGAGTCCCTGCG
Source organism: Micromonospora chokoriensis (assembly GCF_900091505.1). Lineage (NCBI taxonomy): Bacteria > Bacillati > Actinomycetota > Actinomycetes > Micromonosporales > Micromonosporaceae > Micromonospora > Micromonospora chokoriensis. The sequence goes on along the minus strand of NZ_LT607409.1, from coordinate 5,133,235 downwards.
CTACCTGGAGCAGGTCCAGGCCACCACCGAGGCGTACGGCGCCAAGTGGCTCGCCGTCGACGCCGAGGTGCAGGTCATCGAGGGCGCCTGGCCCGGTTCGGTCGTCCTGATCGAGTTCAAGGACGCGGAGACCGCGAAGGCCTGGTACAACTCGCCCGAGTACCAGGCGATCCTGTCGCTGCGCACCGCGCACACCATCAACGACCTGATCCTGGTGGACTCGGTCGGCCCGGAGTTCACGGTGGCCGGCTACGCGCAGCAGATCCGGACCCTGCTCGGCCAGTGACGCCGGCCTCGGCCCCCCGCGCACGCGGTGTCGTGCGCGGGGGCCGCGCCTACATGAAGTTACGGGTGTGCAGGGCCGAGAGCGCGGCAGCCTCGTCCGGTCGGAAACCCAGGCGTACCAGCCGGCGCTGACGGCCCTGGTCCATCGCCTGTTGCAGGGCCTGCACCCGGTCGAAGCCGGCGGCCACGTCGTCGGGGTGCCATCCACCCGCGGCGAGCACCACCAGCGCGTCGAACACGTCCGCGTTGAGGCCGGCGGTGTCGGCGAGCGCGTCGTGGCGACGGTGGATCGCCGCCCGCAGCCGGTCGCGCAGCAGCGGGTCCAGCCGGGCCTGATGCTCCAGGTGGGCCATGCCGAACACGACGTGCCGGCGTTCGTCCTGCATCGCGAGCCAGCAGATCCGGCGCGTCACCGGGTCCGGCGCGTTCTCGTGCAGGAACGAGAGCAGGTCGACGAAACTGCCCTCCCCGAGAACGGAGAGCAGGAACGACGCCAACGCGAAGTCCGACTCCGCGACGAGCGTGAAGAGCGACTGCCGGCCGCCGGCGGACGACGTACCCAGGTCGCTGCCGCGCAGCAGCGCCCGCCGGCTGAAGACCTCCATGTGTCGGGCCTCGTCGGCCATCTGCACGGCGAGGAGCTGCACCACCTCCCGGAAGTGCGGGTGGATGCGCCCCACGAACCGGGCCGGCACCACGAGAGCGGCCTGCTCGTTCTCGACCAGGTAGGTCATCACCTGCACCACAGCGGCCTCGACGTCGGCCGGTAGCGCGAACGGGTCGTCCCACGGGACGGCGGTCTGTGGATCCCACTGCCGTGCCGCCGCCTGCGCGTAGAGCTGCGGAGCGACGTCGGCCCACACCAGGTCACGGTCGTCCAGGTCGAACCGGGCCTCCGGGCCACCGGATTCGAGCAGCGCGCCCCGGACGCCCAGCCCCCAGCGCGCCGGTGGGCGGCTGCTCAGCATCGCTGGCAGGGCCGGACCGGCCCGCTCCGCGCCGAGCCAACGGTCGTCGTCCGCGGTACCCCGCACGATCACCGCGACCAGGTCGCTGCGGTCGTCGGGCACGGCTGACTCGACCCGATGGCCCCGACCACGACACCAGGCGGGCAGGTGCACGCGCAACGCCGGGTCGCGGCCGGAGACCCCCAACCGGCCGCCGGGCGGCAGCCCGGCCAGGGCGCGTTGCACGAGCAGGTGCGCGCCCCGACCGAAACCCAGGTCACCGAGGTCGACCTGGGCGGCGGGTGTCGCGCTCACGGCCGGTAGTCCGTGGCCGTCACCCGCCCGTCGGGGGAGTAGAAACCGCTGGCGTCGACGGCGTCGGCGAGGGCGTCATACCCCGTGCTGCGGCCCTCCCGCCAGGCCGTCAGCCCTTCCAGGTCGAGCAGCGGACGCACCTGCGGATCGGCGTACGACATGCCGAGCAGGAGCGTGCCGAAGAGCCGGACGCCGGCGGACTCCGGTACGCGGACCGTCATGTTGCAGTGGTCGTACGGCGCGGTCTGCGCCACGATCCGGGTGCCCTCGGGCGGTAACGTGCCCTCCCGAACGAACACCAGGTGGTTGGCGTCGATCATGCAGGCGGCGTCGACCTCCCCGGCCGTCAGGGCGCGGGCCGCGTCGCGCTCACCACCGATGTGGTCGCCGTGCAGGCCGACACCCACGTCGAAGCGGCGTACGTCGACACCGACCCCGGCCGCCGCGAGGTGACCCAGCGGAATCAACGTCGCCTGAGGGCTGTCCACCGCTCCGACCGCGACCGTCAGCCCTTCCAGGTCGGCGGTGCGGCGCACCGGTGAGTCGGCCCGGACCACCACGACCGAGGTGAGGTCCTGGTCGGTGTCGCGCATCGTCAACGCGCGCACCCTCGTGCCGTTGGCGGTCGCCAGTCGTTCGGCGCGTAACCAGGCCAGGGGAGAGTTCCACGCCGCGTCGATCCGCCCGGCGACGAGGTCCTCGACCTGGCGCTCGTAGTGCGAGTAGAGGACGAAGTCGAAGTCCAGGCCACGGCCGCGCAGCCAGGCGCGGAAACCCTCCCAGATGGTCACCACCTTGGGGTCGTACGCGACCGCGCCCATCAGGACGCTGGGCGTCGACATCAGCGGTTCGCCTCGTCGAGCAGTGGCAGCCCGGTGGCGACCCGGCCGACGAAGTCGTACAGCGCGTCGGTGGTGGGTGCCATCACCCGGGCCGCCCGCGAGTCGCGGAAGCGACGCTCAAGGCCCAACTCCTTGCGGAACGCGCTGCCACCGCAGAGCTGCATCGCGCCGTCGGTCACCTCGGCGACGGTCTCCCCGGCGAGCGCCTTGACCTGTAGCACGCGCAGCATCGCGTCGTCACGGCCGGTCTCCAGCGCGATGAGGGTGTCGCCCAGGAAGGCGCGCAGCGCGTCGGTGCGGATCAGCAGTCGGGCGAGGTCCCGCCGGGTGACCGGAGCGTCGCGCAGGGCGGCGCCGGTGTGAGTGAGCGTGGTCGCCGTGAGGTGCCGGCCCGCCTCGGCGACCGCGCTGTCGGCGAGGCCGAGACAGAACGCGGCGTTGAGCACCAGGAACCAGGGCAGGACTGCGCCGAGCGCGGTGTCGAGCCCCGCACCGTCGGCAGCCATCATCGCCGTCGACGGGACCCGCAGCCCGTCGGCGGTCATCGGCCGGGAGCCGTTGCCGCGCAGGCCGAGCCCGTCGAAGCTCCCGGTCACGGTGAGGCCGGCACTGTCGGCCGGCACGAGCCACAGCGTCATCGGGCCGGCGTCGCCGGACAGTGGGAGGCTCGACCAGACGTAGCTGGTGGCCTCGCCGGCCGAGGTGACCCAGCTCTTGCGGGCGTCGAGGCGGACGCTGCCGTCGTCGGTGACGGTCGCGGTGCCGGTCGGCGACCAGAAGTGGCTGCGTGACCCGTACTCGGAGAAGGCCAGGGTGGTGAGGTGGCCGCCGGTCGCGATGGCCGCGCGGACCTCGCGCGGGCCGTGCGCCTCGATCACGGCGGTCGCCGCGTAGTGCATGAGCACCACCATCGCTGTGGAGCCGCACTCGGCGGCCAGCCGCTCGACGACCTCGGCGACGGTCCGCATGCCGTGGCCGCCGCCACCGACGTCGGTGGAGGATGACAGACCGAGCAGGCCGGCTGCGGCGAGAGCGTCGACACCCGACCGGGGGAAGACGCCCTCCCGGTCGACCGACGGCGCCTGCGGTCGGATCACCTCGTCGATGACGGTGCCGAGAGTGTCGGCGACGTCGCTGGCGGATCGGAGACTGTCGACAGTGGACGTCATGCTGGTGCCCCTTCGGCCGAAGCGGTGGGACCGCCGCCGACACTATCCGAACCGGAGTACGCGGCGCGAGTGTCGGATCACCGTCTGACGCGGGCGCCGTCCCGGTGCGGCCGGCCGTGCCCGTCCTCCCGGTCGATCCGCAACTCCCGTTCCAACTCGGCGATGACCGCCCGCAGGTCGTCCAGCCGCTGGGTCAGCGCGATGCGGTCCACCTCGTCCGGTACGCCGTCGCCGTCCTCGTCGTAGTCCGGGGCCAGCCGCTCGGTCATCTCCAACCGGCGTGCCTCCTCCATCGAGTTGACGATGACGGCGATGAGGATGTTGAGCAGCAGGTTGACGGTGATGACGACGTAGCTGACGTAGTACAGCAGCGTCCACGGCGAGATGGTCATGCCCTGCTCGATGAGGTCCGGCAGCGTCTCCAGCGACAGCAGGACGAACAACGTCAGCAACGACCGGCCGATGTCGCCGTACTCCTCCGGATACCTGTTACCGAAGATCAACCAGCCGGCCATGCCGTACACGTAGAGCGTCACCACCGCGAGGGCGAGGAAGCCGGTGACGCCGGGAAGGCTGCGCCACAGCGCGGAGACGATGGTCCGCAGGCCCGGCGAGAACCGCACCAGCCGCACCATGCGGGCGACCCGCACGACCCGCAGCAGGGCCGGGTCGCCGTGCAGGCCCGGTATGAAAATGGCGGCGATCACCACGAAGTCGAAGACGTTCCAGCCGTGCCGGAAGAAGTCCTGCGGACGCCTGCCGTACGCGGCGAGCCGGATGCCGATCTCGGCGACGAAGACGGCGCGGAAGAACAACTCCAGCCAGTGCAGCGCCGTGCCCGCCGGGCTGAGGTCGTCGTACGTCTCCAGGCCCAGCACGATCCCGTTGGCGAGGATGACCACGACGATGGCGATCTCGAAGGGCCGCGACCGGGACAGGCGGGCGCAGCGGGCGGCCCAACCGGAGCGGTGGTGCGGGGACGTGGCCGGCCCGCCCCGCTGGGCGGGCACCTGTGCGTCGCTCACCGGCCGGCCGGTTCGATCGGGCGCGCCGGGGCCGTGGCGGGGGCCCACCTCCGGCCGTCGTCGTGGCGGTGCGGCTGGTGTGCGGGCATGCCCACCAGCCTAGCCAAGATCAATGACGGTGCGCGATCGTGCGCCGCTCGTCAGTGACGCGCCCGCTCCGGCGTCACCGGCGCCGCGAAGAACTCGACAAGCGGGTCGATGATCCTCGGGTGCGCCCGGTTGACGGCGTCGTGGCCGCTGCGGGGAATCGTCAGCGTCCGGGCGTGTGGCAGCGCGCGGGCCAGCGCGGTGTTCTGCTCCACGTAGTACGCCGGACCGTCGGCGCCGCAGGCCAGCAGCACCTCGGCGCTCACCCCGGCCCACCGCGTGGCCGGGGCGTCGTGCGCCAGGATCAGGGTTGTCTCCTCCAATGTGGTCGGCAGGAGTTCGCCCATGGTCCGGCCGATCGACGTACGCAGGAAGGCGCGGATGATCGCGATCCGGACGCCGAGCGGTAGCTTCCCCGCCGCCATCTGGGGGTTGATCCCGGCGCTCGTGATCGCGAGAGCCCGGGGGATGTCACCAGCCTCCGCCGCCGCCCGCGCGGACGGCAGCCACGCCGACGGGAAGCTGCCGTCGACCGAGATCGCGGCATCGTAGAGAGCGAGCCGGTCGATCGGCAGTCGGAGTGCGGCTTCGAGCGCCAGGAACCCTCCACTGCTGTGGCCGATGACGTTGCCCGAGCCGGTGTGCTCCAGCACGGCGGCGAGGTCGTCGACCTCCTGGTCGGCGGTGTAGGGCCTCGGCCTCGGTGGCGCGTCGGCCCGCCCACGTCGGTTGTAGAGGTGCACGGTGAACCGGTCGGCGAGCGCCCGGGCCAGCCGTCGGTAGACGGCGATGGTCGTGCCGCCGCCGTGCACCACGACGATCCCCGGCCCGACCCCCGTGGAGTGCAGCACGATCGTCGCGCCGTCCCGTGCCCTGACCTGCTCCATGATTGGCCCATCCTTCCGACACCGACAACAACTGCGAACGACGTTTGCAGTTTACAGTAGATCGGTGAGCGACGCACCCGCCAGTGCCGGCCCCGACCGGCAGTCGATCTGGAGCAGGCCCGAACGCGGCACCCGTGGACCCACTCCGGCGCACAGTCGGGACGCCATCGTCGTGGCCGCCATCACCCTGGCCGACGCCGAAGGGCTGGCCGCGGTGTCGATGCGCGCCGTGGCCGGCGCGCTGGGCACGGGGGCCGGATCCCTCTACCGGTACCTGTCGTCCCGCGACGACCTGCTCGACCTGATGACCGACCGGGCGGTGGGGGAGTTGCGCCCGTACCCGGAGGCGGACGGCGACTGGTTGGACACGATGGTGCTGCTGGGACGACGACAGTTGGCGCTGTTCGGCGCGCACCCGTGGCTGCTCGACGTGATCCAACGGCCGTCCGGGGTCGGCCCGGAGAGCCTGGCCTGGTTCGACAACTGCATCCGGATCCTGCAGCCCGTACGCTGCCCCGTCGCGTCCAAGTTCGAGGCCATCGCGATGATGACCGGCGTGGTGAGCCTCTTCGCCCGTCGCGAGACCGCCGCCGGGGCGTTCAGCCTCGCCGGGGCCGACCTCACGGCGTACCCGCACCTGGTCGCGGCGTTCGGCCAGCCCTCCGGACCGGCGCCCCGGGCCGACCTCGTCGAGCGGACCCTGCGCGGTCTGCTGACCGGTCTGCTGCTTGCCGGGTCGACTGAGACAGGCTGACCTCAGCGACGTGTCGTGGGTCGGGCGAGCGACGGGCGTCTGCCCGCCACCCGCCCGGAGTTGGCGTGGACGACGACCAGGTCAGGCCTGCGCGGCCCGGATGGCGTCACGCAGCGGGGTGCTCGGCCGCCCGATCAGTCGGCTGAGGTCGTCACTGTCGGTCACCAGCTCGCCGATGGCGATCGAGTGGTCGAGCGCGGCGACGAATCCGGCCGTGCCTGCGTCGAGGCCGACGTTCTCCAGCGCCGAGGCCAGTTCGGCGGCGGACAGGTCCCGGTGGACGACCGGGGTGCCGGTCACCTCGGTGACGGCCTCGGCCAGCTCGTCGAAGGTGAACGGGGTGCCGCCCAGCTCGTAGACGGCGTTGCCGTCCTCCTCGCGGGTGAGCGCCGCCACGGCCGCTGCCGCGTAGTCGGCCCGGGTCGCGGCGGAGATCTTGCTGCCGCCGGTGGCGCCGAGGATGGTGCCGGACCCCAGGTACTGCGGCAGCTGGTCGGTGTAGTTCTCGGTGTACCAGCCGTTGCGCAGCACCGTGTGGGTCAGGCCGGACGCGGCGAGGACCTCCTCGGTGGCCTTGTGCTCCGGGGCGAGCGGGTTCGTGGTGGTGTCCGCCTTCAGGATGCTGGTGTAGACCAGCCGATCGACCCCGGCGAGCGTGGCGGCGTCGATGACCGCGGTGTGCTGCGGGACGCGCTGACCGGGGGTGTCGCCGGAGACGAGCAGCAGCCGGCGTACACCGGCCACGGCGCCGGGCAGTGTCGACGGGTCGTCGTAGTTGGCCTGGCGGATCTCGACCCCGCGCGCGGCCAGGTCGGCGGCCTTCTCCGGGCTGCGGACGACAGCGGCGATCTCGGCGGCCGGTACGCCGCTGTCGAGCAACTGCCCGACCACGAGGCGGCCCAGGCGACCGGTGGCGCCGGTCACGGCATAGGTGGGCATGGGAACCTCCGAAGAGTGGTGCCGAATATGTATGCACTTACGAATCTACAGCACTGTCGGTGAGTAATTGGGGGTACGCTGGTGAGGTGAGCGACATACCCGCCCAGGACCCGGCGGGGCCTACCCAGGAATTCGTCAGCGATGTCTTCGCCCGAGGGTGTACCTCCCGGGCGGCCTTCGAGGACGTGACCTCGAAGTGGGCCTCGCTGGCGCTGTTGGCGCTCGGCGAGGGTCGCTACCGGTTCAACGCCCTGCGTCGCCGCATCGACGGGGTCAGTGAGCGGATGCTCTCCCAGACCCTGCAGACCCTCGAACGCGACGGAATGCTGACCCGCGAGGTGCTCACCGCGATCCCGCCCCGCGTCGAATACTCGCTGACGCCCCTCGGCACGCGGGTCGCCGACCAGCTGCGCGGCCTCGCCGACCTGCTGGAGGCCTCGGTGCCCGAGGTGGAGGCCGCCCGCGACACCCACGAGCGCGGGCGGCGAGGGCCATCCATGTGAGCAGCGGTAACGGCCCTGGTCCACTCACCAGAGCCCAGCCCTCAGGCGTGCAGCGTCTCGCGCGGCGGTACGCCGTAGCTCGCGTGGTAGCGGGCCGTGAACCTGCTGTGGCTGGCGAAGCCCCACCGACTGGCGATCGCCGAGACGGTCTCCTGGTGCGGATCGGCCCGCACCAGGTCGTGATGGGCCCGGTCGAGGCGGATTCGCCGTAGGTACGCCGTCGGCGTGGTCCCGAGGTGGCGGCGGAAGGCGAGTTGCACCGCCCGCACCGAGACCCGGGCGGCAGCGGCGATATCGGCCGCGCTGATGTCCTGGTCGGCGTGCTCCTCCAGGAAGGTGATGGCCCGCCGGAGCGTGCTGGTGCCGGCGTCGTGCCGGTCACCGTTGGTGGGTTCGGTGAAGGCGGTGTTGGGAAAGACGGTCAGCGCCGCCGCGGCGAGCATGCGCGCGGCGTTGCCGATCACCAGCGGTTGCGTTCCGGCGGCCGGGCTGTTCCGCACCACACCACTGACGAAGCTGGTGGTGTTGCGCCACTGGCGGGCGAGTGCCGCGCTGGCGGGGCCCAGGTCGGTGAATCGGATCGGACCGGGTCGCCGGGTCGGCGCGGTGGTGGCCACCTGCGCAAGGACCGACAGGTCCAGCACGCAGAGTTCCACCTCGCCGGGATGCCACTGGACGCGGCACGGCTCCTCCGGCCTGGTGACGAGGAAGACGTCTCCGGGCCCGAAGCGGTCGGCCGATCCGTGACAGGCGCGATCGACCCGCGCGGTTCGGGTGCGACCGACGACCAGACCGTGGAGTCGGCTGGCGTCGATGTCCAGATGCCCGTTCTGGCGCGTGGTCGCAATGGCGAACGGACCGGCGTCGAGGCGGTGATGGCTCAGGTGGTAACCGTTCCTGCTCTGGACGCGCAGTTTCGGGTCGTACGTCGTGCACAGGAACTGGTGGATGGCCACCGGGTCGTGGCTGTCGAACTGGTGTGTGTGCACTGGTGTTGACGTCATCCGCTGCTGCCTCCGTCCGGTGCGGGTGCCGCCGGTGGACGAGACGGTGCCGGCGGCAGATCGGGACGTGCCGGGGTGTTCGGCGGTGACCCGGCACGTCGTGGCCGGCGGTGCGGTGGATGAAACGTCGCGAGCGGGACGGCAGCGACCGGGCGGGGCGGCGGAAGTGCACAGACCGTAGGGCGATTCCGGGATGCAATATCTGTCAATGGGAATGCCACCATACGACAACCGCGGCTGCGCTGTCCCGCGAATCACCACCGCGTGTCGGCGGACCGACTTCGCTTTCCGACTAACGCCTGACGTCGTTCTACGTCTGCTGTCCTAGCCACCCGCGCGGCCGCTGGCGAAATGTTATTCACGATCATCCCGGGCGGTCATCTGACGAATGGGGCACCGCCCGGCGGACCGGCCCACGGAGGGATGAGCGTTGGACAGTACTGACCCTGAACGCGTCGTTCGACTGGCGGTGGCCGAAGCGCTGGCCCGGGTGGCCGACGAGGACAGCCTCGGACTGGGCGAGGGCGACGCGGTGCAGCGACTCGGGGGTGCCCTACGCGAGGTGCTGCACCGTGCGCTCGACGACCGGGTGCCGTTGACCACGCCGGACTTCGTCGACCTGTGCCGCGACCTGCGTCTCCACCGCGACTCCTTCGACCTGCTCGGGCACTATCTGATGACCGCGCTGCTGGCCCAGCACGTCGGGCCGGACGCGCTCATCCGTGTCGGAGTGCTCCTCGGCACCGTCGGGCGCTACCTTCCCGGTGCCCGCCCGACGCACCGCAACGCGGGCCCCGCGCCGCGACGACGCGACGTGCGTTCGGACAACAGCGTCGTCGGCCGGTACCGCCGGGCCAAGCTGCCGGAGCACCTTCCCAGCCCGCCGAGCTGGACCTGCACCGGATGCGGTCGGGAGTGGCCCTGCGCCACGAAGCAGAGCCAACTGCTCGCCGAGTTCGGTGGAGCGCGCGCCGCCCTCGCGGTCTACCTCGGCTCCTGCCTCGTCGCCGCAGCCCAGGACCTGCCCACGCTGCCGCTGCCCCGGGTGCGGCACCGGTTCCTCGGCTGGCTGCCCCGCGCCCGGATCTGACGGCTGGAACCCTGACCGGGCAGGGTGTTCATCGTGGACACGCATCCCGTACGACGGGCGTTAACGCCGCTCTTCAAGGCTCCTTGATCGAAAGAGCAATCGCTTGATCAAGGAGAGGCACTCACGTGAGGGACAAGCAAGCCGAAGAGACCGAGCAGGCGCAGTTGTCACGGCGCAAGCTGGTCAAGTACGCGGGCGTCGGCGCGACGCTGGCTGCGGCCAGCCCCCTGGTCGGTGCCGGCGCGGCGTGGGCCGACGAGGACCGCAAGCCGGGTGACGACGACAAGGACGGCCGGGGCAACTCCAAGAACCGGGCGTGGCGTGCCGGCGATCACCACGTCCACTCCGAGTACAGCGGCGAGTTCGACACCACGAAGTCACCGATCGTCTTCCACAAGGGCGCGGACGCGGTCTACCCGATCGTCACCAACGCCATCATGGCGAAGAGCTTCGGCCTGACCTGGGCGATGTGCACCGACCACGGGGGACCGACCCACTCGAAGGTGAACATCGAGCAGGCGTACCCGGACCTGCTGCGGTCGCGCAAGCTGGTCCCCGAGGTGCTCCAGTTCTGGGGGATGGAGTTCGACGCGCCGTCGTTGGACCACCACACGCTGATGATCCCGCGCCACGACGACGAGGCGAAGCAGCTCTTCGAGCTGGAGAGCCGGTTCGCCAAGTACGACGCGTTCCCCACCGACCCGGCGCGGGACGCCGAGGCGAAGATGGTGGAGTTCCTCAAGGTGGCCCGGGGCATGCCGCACAAGCCGCTGGTGATCGCCCACCACGCGTCCCGATCGGCGCCCGGTCTGGGTGTCTACGGCCAGGACACCCCGCGCGAGTTCCGCAACGGCAACAACGCCGCGCCGGACGTCTACATCGGCTTCGAGGGCGCGCCCGGCCACCAGGCGGGCCCCCTCAACGGTGGCAGGCGCGGCGGGTACGGCAACCACCCGACCTACGGCGGGTTCGACCAGATGACCGCGCGGGTCGGTGGGCTGTGGGATTCGTTGCTCGGTGAGGGTCGGCGCTGGTGGATCACCGCGACGTCGGACTCGCACGTGCACTGGACCCGTGGTGGCTCCGACTTCTGGCCGGGCGAGTACAGCAAGACCTACGTGCACGCCCGTCAGGACTACGGCGACATCATGGACGGTCTGCGTAACGGCCGGATCTGGGTCACCACCGGTGACCTGATCCGCAGCCTCGACGTCACCGCCACGTCCCAGGGCAGGACCGCCGAGGTGGGTCAGACCATCACGGTCAGCCGCCGGAGCCGCACCGACGTCGAGATCGAGATCACGTTCCGTCCGCTGGGCGGTGTGAACGCGAACGGGGACCGCCCCGAGGTCCGCCGGGTCGACCTGATCGTCGGCCAGATCACCGGCCCGAGCGCCAACCTGGACGCCGACACCAACCCCACCACCAAGGTGGTGGCCCGGTTCGGCCCGCGGGACTGGCGTCGACGCGGCGACAGCTACGTCATCCGGCACACCCTGCGCAACGTCGAGGCCGACACCTACGCGCGAGTTCGCGGCACCAGCACCGACGAGGCCGAGCCGCTCGCCGACGGGCTGGAGAGCCCGTGGGACGACCTGTGGTTCTACTCGAACCCGGTGTTCGTGCACGTGCGCTGACAGCGCGGCAGCGGTGACGCGGGTGCCGCTCGACGGTCGAGCGGCACCCGCCCGTGTGCGACGGGTGTCAGCCGCGGCGGCGGGCTCGGGGGGTCGGAGTCGGCCCGCCCTGGCCGGACGCGGCGTCGGGGCGGTCCGTCGTCGGCTGCACCTGCGTCACCACCTCGCACAGGTCACGCAGCGGGTCCGCCGCCTGGGTCGAGCAGGCGACCCGCTGGAGCAGCGCCCGCAGTGTCGTCGCGTCGGCCGGCGTGAGCGCACCCAGCAGGTGCGACTCGACCTGCCGGAGCGCGGAGCGCCGTTTCTCCCAGGCCGCACGGCCGGCGTCGGTGACGTCGATCAACCGGTTGCGTCGGTCTGCCGGGTCCGCCCGACGCGCGACGAACCCGGGCCGTTCCAGGTCGTCGATGAGGTACGTCAGGACGGTGCGGTCGAGGCCGAGCTCCTCGGCGATCGCCCCCTGGTTGCGGGCTGGCCCGTTGATCGCGGCGGTGAGCACCTGGTAGCCGCGGGGGCCGCCGGGGAAATCGGTGAGCGCGTGGTCGGCTGCCCGGACGTAGCCACGGAAGACGATCCCGAGCATCCAGCCCAGGTCGTCGTCGGAGGGGTCGGGCCGGTCCGGCCGGTGGGTGGCACCCGTCATGCCTCGACAGTAGCGCAGTGACGCAGACCTTGTTGGCAGGAGATGTTCTGACTGGCATAAGGTTCGGGTCGTGGCGCATCGTCCGACGCGTCGTGTGAATCGGGAGGCTCGCAGATGAGCGACTACGGCCATGACCTGGTCTTCGGATCCTTCGTCACCCCCGGCGCCGGCGATCCGGACCGCACGGTCGGCCTCGCCGTCCTGACCGAGCAGGTCGGCCTGGACCTGGTCACCTTCCAGGACCACCCGTACCAACCGGCGTTCCTCGACACCTGGACGTTGCTGAGCTTCGTGGCGGCCCGCACCAACCGGGTGCACCTGGCGGCGAACGTGACGAACCTGCCGCTGCGCCCACCGGCGGTGCTCGCCCGCAGTGTGGCCAGCCTGGACCTGCTCAGCGACGGCCGGATCACCCTCGGCCTCGGCGCGGGGGCGTTCTGGGACGCCATCGAGGCGATGGGCGGCCGACGGCTGACCCCCGGCCAGGGCGTACGCGCGCTGGAGGAAGCCATCGAGATCATCCGGCAGATGTGGGACACCGGGACCCGCGGTGGTGTTCGTGTCGACGGCGAGTTCCACCGGGTGGTGGGTGCCAAGCGCGGTCCGGCTCCGGCGCATTCGGTGCCGATCTGGCTGGGGGCGTACAAGCCTCGGATGCTCCAACTCACCGGACGGCGGGCCGACGGTTGGTTGCCCACGCTGGGCTACCTCCAGCCAGGTGACCTGGCCAAGGGCAACGCGATCATCGACGACGCCGCGCAGGAGGCCGGCCGGTCCCCCCGGGACGTGCGCCGGCTGCTCAACATCGCCGGCCAGTTCTCGGCCGTCGGTCGTGGCCCGCTGAACGGGCCCGCCGAGCAGTGGGTGCGGGAGTTGGCCGAGCTGGCCCTGGGCGACGGCGTCAGCACCTTCATCCTCGCCGGCGACGACCCCGACGACCTGCGCCGCTTCGCGGCCGAGGTCGCCCCGGGGGTCCGCGAGGTGGTCGCCGCCGAACGCGACCGGGGCGCGGCACTGGGCGACGGCGGCATGGCGGCGGACGGTCGGGGCGCGCCGGCGGAGCCGGTTGCCGCCCCCGCGGTGCGGCCGAGCCGGGCGGCAGTGACCGGTGGCGCGTTCGCGGTGGTGCCGACCCCCGACGACGGCGTACGGCGTAGCGACCAGCGGGTCTGGGACGAGTCGACCCGCCCGACCGGTCCGGCGCCCGACCCGGATCGCACCTACACGCCGCAGGAGCAGGCCACCGGTGCGCACCTGGTGCAGATCCACGACGGTCTGCGCGCCGAGCTGGCCCAGATCCACGACCTGATCGAGCAGGTGGCGGCCGGCGAGATCGATGCCGGCGCGGCCCGGTCGCACATCAACACGATGACCATGCGGCAGAACCGGTGGACGCTCGGCGTCTACTGCGAGTCGTACTGCCGCATCGTCACCACCCACCACACGATCGAGGACCAGTCGCTCTTCCCCCGGTTGCGGGCGCGCGACCCCCGACTCGGCCCGGTGGTCGACCGGCTGGAGCAGGAGCACCACGCCATCCACGACGTGCTGGAGGGTGTCGACAGGGCCCTGGTCGCGTACGTCGGGTCTCCGGACGGCATCGCCGAGCTGCGCGCCGCGGTGGACCTGCTGACCGACGCCCTGCTGTCGCACCTCAGCTACGAGGAGCGGGAACTGGTCGAGCCGCTGGCGCGGCTGGGCATCGCCTGATCAACGCGGCGCCGCCGGCTCGGGGTTGCCCCGATCTAATCTGAGAGACTACTCTCGAAACATGTCTCTCAAGAATCCGTACGGGGATTTCGAGATCACCGAGCCGCAGGCGCTGCGGGCGTTGGCCCACCCCGTCCGGCTGGCCATCCTCGAACACCTCCAGCGGGAGGGCCCGGCCACCGCGACCGGGCTCTCGCCGCACGTCGGCGCCACACCGTCGGTGGTCAGCTGGCACCTGCGGCACCTCGCGACGTTCGGCCTGGTCACCGACTGGGACGGTGCCACCAGCAAGCGGGAGCGCTGGTGGCAGGCAGCGGCCCGTGGTTTCCGCTTCGTCCTGCCCGACGACGCCGAAGGGCAGGCCGCCGGCCGGCAACTGCGCGGTGAGATGTTCGCCCGGCGGGCCGAGGTGCCCCAGCAGTGGCTGCTGCACGACGAACCCCGACTCGACGCCGAGTGGCGCGGGCTGGCCGGTGTCGCCGACACCCGATTCGTGGCCACCGCCGACGAGCTGCGGCAGCTGGAGGAATCGATCGAGGAGCTGCTCGCTCCGTACGTGCGGCGCAAGGAGGAGTCGGCCCCGGACGGCGCGCGAATCGTCCGGATGCTGCGCTACCTCCTGCCCGAGTCCGGCGACGACTCCTCGGCCGAGCCGGGCGACGGCGCGGGCACATCATGACCGCCGTCGGCACCGCGAGCGCCACCGGCGCCGTACCCCCGCCGGCCCTGCACCGCGACCGACGGTTCCGCACCTTCTGGGCCGGCGAGACGATCTCCCAGTTCGGCGACCGGGTCAGCGAACTGGCGCTGCCGCTGATCGCCGTCTCCCTGCTCACCGCGACGCCTGTGCAGGTCAGCGTCCTCACCGCGCTGATCTGGCTGCCCAACCTGCTGGGCCTGTTCCTCGGCGCGTGGGTGGACCAGCGCACCCACAAGCGCCGGCTTCTGATCATCGCGGACCTGGTCCGCGCCGCGGTGCTGCTCAGCCTGCCGGTGGCGTACCTGTTCGACGCGATCACCCTCGCCCAGCTCTACCTGGTGGCACTGCTCACCGGCTTCGGGGCGGTGCTGTTCGCCATGGCGCGTCAGGCCTTCTTCGTCGCCCTGGTGCCGCGATCGGCGTACGTGGACGCGAACAGCAAGCTCAGCATGAGCCGGTCGCTGTCCTTCATCGCCGGCCCCGCCGTCGGCGGCGGGCTGGTCCAGGCGCTCAGCGCGCCGGTCGCCATCTTCGTCGACGCGGTGTCGTTCCTCGGCTCGGCGTTGCTGCTCCGCCGCATCCCGGTGACGGAGCCGCCCCCACCGCCGCGCCACACGTCCACCCTCGGTCTGGTCCGCGAAGGACTCGTGATGGTGGTGCGGCACCCGGTGCTGCGGGCAGCCCTCGGCTGCACCACCACCGTCAACTTCTTCACGTTCATCGCCACCGCACTGCTGGTGCTCTACGCCAGCCGGGACCTCGACCTGTCGGCCGGCGCGATCGGCGTCGCCCTCGGGTTCGGCGCGCTCGGCGGCCTCGCCGGCGCGGGGCTCGCCCCACTGATCTCCCGCGCCATCGGGTTGGGGCGGACTGCCATGATCGGCGCGGTGCTCTTTCCCGCACCGCTGGCCCTGACCGCACTGGTGACGGGCCCCACCTGGACGAAGGTGGCCATGCTGGCGGCCATCGAACTGGTCTCCAGCATCGGCGTGATGTTGATGGACGTCAACCTGAACGCCCTGCTCACCGCCGTGACACCCGACGAGGCGCGAGGACGCCGGGCCGGGGCGTACAGCGCCGTCAACTACGGCGTCCGACCGCTCGGCGCGTTGGTCGGTGGCGCGCTGGGCACCACCATCGGGCTGCGGCCCACCCTGGCCATCGCCGGGCTGGGGGGCGTGCTCGCCGTGCTCTGGCTCGTCGCGTCGCCGGTGCGTCAGATCAAAACCCTGGACGACCAGACCCCCTGACCTCGATGGCGCGGGACACCCCGGGGCGGCGCACCCCGGGTGGGCACCTCGCAGCCGCAGACGTCCTACCCGTCGGGCCGGCTGGACGACGCACCCCTGTCGACGACGGCGACACCGCGTCGTCGGCGGCCCGGGTGCGCCGCGCGCCACTCACGCGCCCGACGCCGTCAGTCAGCCTGCGCCGCCAGGATCCGGGCCAGCTCGGTGGGCTGCGAGAACATCGGCCAGCGGCCGGTGTCCATGGTGACCAGTCGCCAGGTGTCGCTGCCCAGCAGCGTGGCCACGGTGTCGTTGGGCTCAGGCCCGACGAGCAGGCACCTGATGTATGTTGCCGGAAGCTCACCCAACGGGCGGGTCAGCACGGCCGACCGTCAGGACCAGGTGCGGGCCTCGGCGGCGAAGAGCTCCGGCGGGCTCTCCACCGGCACCACGCAGAGCAGGTGACCGCCGGGCGCCCGCAGGGTCCGGCACTCGAGCCACCGGGACACCTCCGTGGCGCCCAGGCCGATCAGCCGCGCGGTCTCGGCCGGCACGTCGTCGGTCTCGATGTCGAGGTGGAGACGGGGCTCGTCGTCGACTGCCTGGACGGCGGAGACCAGCCCCGGCAGCGCCTCGTGCAGGCCGACGTACTGCGGCTCCGCCGGATGGGTCCGGGTGCTGACGCCGAGCGCGGCGGACCAGAACTCCGCAGCCCGGGTGGCCTCCGCCGCGGGGGCGTCGATCAGCAGGGCGTAGACGCGACTTCGATGCATACGCGGCAGCATATCGACGTCTGTCAGCTAGGAGTGGTCCAGTAGGGGCGGCCCGGCCGCGACCGGCATCCGGTAGACGTGCACCGGGTAGTCGACCGCGAAACGCCCGTCGTTGAGCCCGGCGGTCCGGTGCAACTGGGCCGCCGGCATCCAGAGCCGGGCCTCGGCGTCGAGCCACATCGCGTCCACCCAGACCAGCCGAGGGTCGGCGACGAGGGTACGCACGCTGCCGTCCGGAGCGACGGTGAGGATGCGCCTGCGCTGCACGTCGCTGAGGTAGATGGTCCCGGTGTTGTCGATCGCCGTACCGCCGGTGCTGGGAGTGTCGCACCACCGTTCGACCCGCCGGGCCACCTCGTCGACCGACACCGTCGGGTCGTCCACCCAGCGGGTGTCGATCCGGGACATCCCACCGGAGGCCGGTTGGTAGTAGAGCCAGCGACCGTCGGGAGACACCTCGAGCTGGTCGACGTGCAGGCGCACCTCGACGCCGTCCGGATCGCGCAGCACCCGCCCGTCGGCGACCATCGGCCCGCCCACAGTGCTCGGGTGTCCGTCCAGTACGCGCCGAGGCCGACCCGATTCGAGGTCGAGCACGACGAGGCCGGGCATCCCCGCGTCGCTGAGGTACGCGATCATCCCGTTGAACCGGACATCGTCGACGTAGCTGGTGGGATGCAGCGCCTCGCCGAGGTGGTAGACGCGTTCCACCCGGTCGCGGTGCGGGTCGACCGCGATCAGACGGGCACCTCCCGGCACCTGCTCCCCGCCGATCTGCGGCGTGCCCGAGTCGAGGATCCACAGCCGACCGTCCGGGCCGGCGCGCAACCCGTTGACGTGCACGAACGCACCGTCCGGTGGCTGGTTCGTCCGGTTCCACGCGGCGTCCGGGTACGGGGTGCGGCGGCCGTCCGGATGGGCCTCCACCACCTGGACGCCGGGCCGGTCCGCCGACGGGTAGCTCAGGAAGACCCGCCCCCGCAGGGTCGTCACCCCCGTGCACACCCGACCCTCGCCGAGGATCGGAGTCAGCCGGGGGTCCTCCCGGGTGGGCAGGGTGGACATCGGCCCGCTCCTCACCCGCCCTGCGGCGTCGTCGGCACTTCGGCGGGGCGCCCGACCCTCCTCGGCCACCCAGGGCGGTATCCCCGGAGCATGCCGGGCGAAACCGCCTGCCCCCGATGCGGCCGCCGTTCAGTGGGTCGATGCTGGCGGGCCGACCAGGGCGGCGAGCCGCTTCGGGGCGAGCATGCAGTAGCTCTCGGAGAGCAACTCCGCGATCTCGACCCAGTCGGCCCCCTCGTCCAGGACCATGCCCATCACCGTCGGACTCCAGTCCGGCTTGTAGAAGGGGTGACCGCCGCTCAGCAGGCCGGCGATCTCGTCGAGCGGTGAGCGGAAGGTCAGCAGGCAGGCGGGCTGGTCCAGCTCGGCAGCCCGGGCGTGCACCACCTGACGGGCGGGGTCGACGGTGAACACGTGGGCGACGGTGCGCTTGCGGATCCGCCAGCGGATGCCCACCCAGGCCGGCTCCTCGTACGTCTCCGGCAGGCCGAGACAGATCGGGCGCAGCCGGTCGAGGACCTCGGGCGGGACATCTCCGGGTTCGGTCACGGCCAGCGACCCTAGCCGCCCGGTGTGACAGATTCCGCTCGCCCGGCACCGCCCGCGCCGGTGGTGCCCGCTTCCACGATCCGTCAGGATGGGCCGGGACGACAGTGGGCCGTCGTCCCGGCAGTCCCACCCCGCGCCCGCTGAGGAGTTCCGTGCCGTCCACCCTGCTCTCCCGCCGCGACCTCGACTTCCTGCTGCACGACTGGCTGCGGGTGTCGCAGCTCGTCGAGCGTCCCCGCTACGCGGAGCACTCCCGGGAGACGTTCGACGACGCACTGGACCTCGCCGAACGGGTGGCCACCGAACAGTTCGCCCCGCACAACCGGGCCGCCGACCTCGCCGAGCCCACAGTCGACGGGCAGCGGGTGCGGCTGATCCCGCAGGTTCGCGCCGCGCTGGACAGCTTCGCCGAGACGGGTCTGCTCACCGCCGGGCTGGACGCCTCGGTCGGCGGCCTGCAACTGCCGCACACGGTCGCGGCTGCCTGCTTCGCCTGGTTCCAGGCGGCCAACGTGGCCACCTCGGCGTACCCGTTCCTGACCCTGGGCAACGCCAACCTGCTGCTGGCGCACGGAAGCGCCGAGCAGGTGGACACCTACGTCCGGCCGATGCTGGACGGCCGTTTCTTCGGCACCATGTGCCTGTCCGAGCCGCACGCCGGCAGCTCGCTGGCCGACATCACCACCCGCGCCGAACCACAGGCCGACGGCACCTACCGGCTCTTCGGCACCAAGATGTGGATCTCCGGTGGCGACCACGAACTGGCCGAGAACATCGTGCACCTGGTCCTGGCGCGGATCCCCGGCGCGCCGCCCGGCGTGAAGGGCATCTCGCTGTTCATCGTGCCCAAGGTCCTCGTCGGCGCGGACGGGTCGCTCGGGGAGCGCAACGACGTGGTGTTGGCCGGGCTCAACCACAAGATGGGGTTCCGGGGCACCACGAACACCCTGCTCAGCTTCGGCGACGGCGGGCACACCCCGGGCGGCCGGGCCGGCGCGGTCGGGCAGCTGGTCGGGGCACCGCACCAGGGCCTGGCGCAGATGTTCCACCTGATGAACGAGGCCCGGATCGGGGTCGGGGCGGGCGCCACCGCGCTCGGTTACACCGGCTACCTCAAGAGCCTGGCGTACGCCCGGGAGCGGCCGCAGGGCCGACCGGTCGACGCGAAGGACCCGGCCACGCCGCAGGTGCCGATCATCGACCACCCCGACGTACGCCGCATGCTGCTGGCCCAGAAGAGCTACGTGGAGGGGGCGCTGGCGCTGGTGCTCTACTGCGCGCGGCTGCTCGACGAGCAGAGGACCGCACCGGTCGAGGCGGACCGCGAGCGTGCCCACCTACTGCTGGACGTGCTCACCCCGATCACCAAGAGCTGGCCGTCGCAGTGGTGCCTGACCGCCAACGACCTGGCGATCCAGGTGCTCGGAGGCGCCGGCTACACCCGGGACCACGACGTGGAGCAGCACTACCGGGACAACCGGCTCAACCCGATCCACGAGGGCACACACGGCATCCAGGCGCTGGATCTGCTGGGGCGCAAGATGACCATGCAGGGCGGTGCCGGTCTCACCCTGTTGACCACGACGGTCGAGGACACCATCGAGCGCGCCCGCAAGGTCGGTGGCGAGGCGGCCGATCTGGCCGACCGGCTGGCCGAGACGGTGGACCGGGTCACCTCGGTCACCGCCCGGCTGTGGGCCGACGGTGACCCGGTGCTCGCGCTGGCCAACGCCAGCGTCTACCTGGAGGCCGTCGGGCACGTGGTGATCGCGTGGATGTGGTTGGAGCAGGTGCTGGCCCTGCCGCCGGAGAGTGCCGGCGACGCGTTCCACGCCGGCAAGCGACAGGCCGCCCGCTACTTCTTCGCGGTCGAGCTGCCCCGTACCGGGCCGCAGTTCGACCTGCTGGCCAGCCGGGACCGCACCACGCTCGACATGCGGCCGGACTGGTTCTGACCGGTCAGCGTCGTCGGCCCTGGTGCTGCACCGCCTGCCGCCCCTTCACGACGCCCCAGACGATCACGATCACCAGCGCGATCACACCGATGATGATCAGCCAGCGGACGGCTTCGAGGATCAACCCGAGCAGGATCAGCACACCGGCGACAACGCCGATGACCCAGAGCAGCGCACGCATCTCCACCTCCCGGAACCGGCCGCGCCTGGTGCGGCCGGCCGGTCCCAACGTTCCCCGTCCGGCCGACACCATGCCGATTGATCGGCTCGGGCTCCGGCCCCGCCGCGCAGGTCAGGGGCCGGTGCGCGCCACGTAGACGGTGTTGGCCGACTCCCCGCCGGTCAGCGGGTTGGCGAACGGCACGACGTGTGCCCGTGCGCTCGCGAACACCTCGCCGAGCGCGTCGGTGAACTCGGCGTCCGGCGGGTCGTCCGACCAGAGCGCGAAGACCCCCTCCGGGCGCAGCAGGGCGGCCAGGCGGCGCAGACCGGCCGGCGGGTAGAACGCGGCGTGGCTGGGGTGCAGGACGTTGCGCGGGGAATGGTCGACGTCGAGCAGGACCGCGTCGAACCGCCGCCCGGGCACCTCGGCGTCGAAGCCGACGTCACCGGCGACCGCCGCGAAGAAGTCGGCCTGCACGAAGCGGGTCCGCGGGTCCTCGGCGAGCCCCGCCGCGAACGGGAGCAACCCTCGCCGGTGCCAGTCGATCACATCCTCGATCGCCTCGACCACCAGCAGCGAACGCACCCGGGGGTCACCCAGCGCCGCGCAGGCGGTGTATCCCAGGCCGAGGCCGCCGACCACCACGTCGACCGACTCACCGGCCACCTCGGCGAGACCCAACCGGGCCAGCTCGATCTCCGCGACCGGGAAGAGGCTGGACATCAGATATTCGTCGTCGAGCTTGACCTCGTACACGTCGACCTGCAGTGCCGGGTCCCGGCGTCGGCGCAGGCTGATCGCGCCGATCGGAGTCTCCCGCCAGGCCAGCTCCTCGAAACGCGCGCCCACGGGTGCCCTCTCGCCGCCGGATTCGTCCATGGATGGTACCGGTTGCCCTGCCACGGGCAGCCACGCAGGGTCCGCAGGACATCGACGCAGCGCATATCCTGTGCCCGGCCGATCCACCGGAAGGGACCTCATGCCGTCGCGGCAGGACCAGCTGCACTCCTACCAGTTCAGCGTCCAACGGGCGGTCGCCGCCCTGGTCATGCGGGAGACCGACCCCGCGCAGTCGCCGTTTCGGCGGCTGGCCGGCGCCGGCCTGGCCAGCGTCCTGGTCGCGGCGATCCTGCTGGGCGGTTTCGCGCTCTACGGCCTGTTCGCCGGCGGCGGCAAGGGCTGGCGCGACCCGGGCGCGGTGATCGTGGAGAAGGAGTCCGGCGCCCGGTTCGTCTACCGTGAGCAGAAGCTGCACCCGGTGCTCAACTACGCCTCTGCGCTGCTCATCGTCGGCGCGGACCGGTCGAAGACCGTCCTGGTCTCCCGACGCACCATCGACGGCGTGCCGCGTGGTCTGCCGCTGGGCATCGCTGACGCGCCCGACTCGTTGCCCGCCCCCGGGAGGCTGGCCACCGCGGCGTGGACGGTCTGCTCGACCGTCCCGGCCGGCGAGGCGCCCCGCTCCGCGCTGCTGATCGGCACCGAACCCGACGGCGGTCGACCGCTGGGGGACGAGGCGCTGCTGCTGCGGCACCCCGACGGCGGGCTGCACCTGGTCTGGCACCAACGGCGCTACCTGGTCCGCGATGCCAGCAGGGTCCTGGCGGCGCTCGCCACCACCCGGGCGCAGGCCGTGCCGGTGGCACCCGCCCTGCTCAACTCGCTCCCGGCCGGCACCGACCTCGCCCCGCTCGACCTGCCGGAGTTGGGCCGGCCCGCCACGCGGGTGCCGGGCACCGCCATCGGCACCGTCTACCTGGTGAGCAACTCCGGCGGCGGCCGGCAGTACGCGGTGGCCCTCGACGCCGGTCTCGCCGGCATCACCGAGTTGCAGGCGGGGCTGTTGCTGGCCCGCACCGGGCAGGGCGCGCCGGTGCCACTGACCCTGGGCCAGTTCGCCGCGCTGCCCACGGCACCCGACCTCGCGCCGACCGGCCAGGACGCCCCGCCGCCGACCCCGCCCCGGCTGGCGACCGGCGGCGACGGGGCGCTCTGTACCCGCGTCGCCGACGACGGTGGGGTGGGTGAGGTGCGGTGGGGCGTACCGCTGCGGGACCTGGCGGCTTCTCCACGGACCGCGCCGGCCGGTGGCGCGGTGCTGGCCGACCATGTGCTGGTCGAGCCGGGCCGCGGCGCGGTCGTCGAGGCCGCCGCGGCGCCCGGCGCGACCGGCGGTGCGGTCTCCGTGGTCACCGACCTGGGCCGGCGGTACGTGTTGGCCGACCGTGAGGTGCTGCCGATGCTCGGCTACGGCGGCGTCCGTCCGTTGCGGTTGCCGGCCGGCCTGGTCAGCCTGGTGCCCGCCGGCGCGACCCTGGACCCGGCCGCCGCCCGCGCCGTCGCCGCCGGAGACTGAGGCCGTCAGTCGGCCGGGCGGCGCAGGACGGTGACCGCGAACGGGGCGTCGTCGCGCCACGGGCGCAGGTCCCAGGTCGCGAAGCGGTGCTCCACGCGCAGCCCGGCGGCCACCGCGTCGGCGTCGAACGCGGTGAGCGGGTAGCCCCGTTCGGTGCCGAAGCCGACCGTCAGCACCCCGTCCGGTCGCAGGTGGGCGGCGACGCGGCGCAGCACCTCCGGTTCGGTGCCGACGGCGACGAAGGCGAGGACGTTGCCGGCCAGCACCGCGGCGTCGAACGGCTCCGTCTCACCCAGCGCGGGCAGATCCAGCTCGGCGAGGTCGGCGACCAGCCACGTCGGGCCCGGATAGTCGGCTCGGGCCGCCGCCACCAGCGCCGGGTCGGCGTCGACCCCCACCACCGTGTGCCCGCGCTGCGCCAGTGCGGCACCGACCCGGCCGGTGCCGCTGCCGGCGTCGAGGATGCGGGAGCCGGGTGCCACCAGGGTGTCGACCAGGCGGGCCTCGCCGGCCAGGTCCGCTCCCTCGGCGGCCAGCTTGCGGAACCGGTCGATGTACCACTGTGAGTGCTCGGGGCCGGTGTCGGTCGCCCAGCGGGTCGGGTTGGCCATGTGGCCACCGTAACCGGGCTGGCGGGGGAGCGACGCCTGACCCGAGCGAGACGATCATCCCTTCTCCGCGCCGCTGGTCAGACCCTCGGTGAGCAGTCGCTCGCTGGCGAAGAAGAGGATCACGATGGGCACGGTGAGGACGACCGACCCGGCCATCAGCACGGTCTTGGGGACCTCCACCCCGTCGGCGAGTAGGGACAACCCCAGCGACACCGTCCACCGGTCGGGCTTGTCGACCAGGAACAACAGGGCGAAGAGAAACTCGTTCCAGGCGATCATGAAGTCGTAGAGCGCGACCGCCATGATCGATGGTGCGGCGAGGGGCAGGCTGACCCGTCGGATGATGCCCAGCCGACCGGCCCCGTCGATGGCGGCGGACTCCTCCAGACTGACCGGGATCGTCTCGAAGTAGTTCTTCAGCATGTAGACCGACACGGGCAACGTCTGCGAGATGTAGACCAGCACCAGACCGAACAGGGAGCCGCGCAGCCCGGCCTGGGTGAAGACCACGAACAGGGGGATCGCGATGACGATCGACGGGAACAGGTAGACCGCGAGGAACAGGAAGTCGACCTGCCGGCGGCCGAAGAACCGCAGCCGGGCCACCGCGTACGCGCCGGGGATCGCCACCAGCAGGGTGAGCACGGTCGCGGCGACGGCGACCAGCCCACTGTTGCGGATGAACGTCAGGAAACCCTGGCCGCCGTCCTCGGTGGCCTTGAGGACCTCGGCGTACGTGGCCACCGTCAGCTCACCGAAGCCGACCACCAGCGCGCCCGGGTCGAGCAGCAGACGCTCGATGGGGCGCACCGAGAGCACCAGCATGTAGTAGAAGGGGAAGACGGTGACCACCAGGAACGCGGCGATCACCAGGCGGCGCAGCCAGCGCAGGCCCACCGTCTCGATGACGTCCCGGTCCATCAGCTCACCCTCCGTCCGAAGAAGCGCAGGTAGATCAGCACGAACACGATGAGCACCACGGCCAGCACGACCGCCTGCGCGGCCGCCGCGCCGATGTCGGTACGGGCGGTGAGGAACTCGTACACCCGCACGCTGACCACCTCGGTGCCCGCCGCGCCGCCGGTGAGCAGGTAGACGTCGTCGAACTTGTTGAACGTCATGATGAAGCGCAGCACGCCGAGCAGGGCGATCACCGGCAGCAGTTGGGGCAGCAGGATGTGCCGGAACCGTTGGGTGGGGGTGGCCCCGTCGACGCGGGCGGCCTCCTCCAACTCACCGGGCACCGCCTGGAGCCGGGCCAGCAGGAACAGGAAGGCGAACGGGAAGTACCGCCACGCCTCGAACACGATCACCGTGGTCAGTGCCGTCGACTCCTGGGACAGGAACGGCACCGGAGCGTCCCAGCCGAGCAGCCGCTGACCCCAGGCGTTGACGATGCCGAGCTGCGGGTCGAGCATCACCTGCCAGACGAAGGTCACCGCGACCACCGGCGCCACGTACGGCAGCAGCATGGACGCCCGGACCAGGGTGCGGCCCCGGAACGGTCGACGGACCACCAGCGCGGCGACCAGACCGAGCAGTATCGACCCGACGGTGCCGCCGATGCTGTAGACCACTGTGGTCCAGAGTGTGTCGGCGAACCCGGGGGTGTGCAGCACCCGGTCGATGTTGTCCATGGTGAACTCGCCGAACAGGCCGGTCTTGCGCAGCGTGGCGAGCCGGACCCGCTGGAAGGCGAGCACCACCGTCCAGACGATCGGGATGCCGATCACGGCGATCGTGACGAGCACTGTCGGTGCGACCAGCCCGAGCCCGGCACGGGACTCGCGGCGGCGCAGGGTCATCGGTCGGCGGCGGGCCCGCCCCGGCCGCTCCCGGGTGGGGGAGCGGCCGGGGCCGGGCGCGGTCGTGGTCAATTGACGCCGGCCTTGATCGCGTCCACGTCCTTCTTGGCGCGGTTGGCGGCGGCCGCCGCGTCGGACTTGCCGGAGACGAGGTCGCCCAGCACCTTGGGCACCGGCAACTCCCCGAGCATGGCGCCGACCAGCTTGCCCTGCCCCTGGCTCAGCCCCCACCGGCCGAAGGTGTCCGGGCTGCGGCGCAGCGTGGCCAACACCTCGTCGCCGTACACGTCGGCGAGGGGCTTCTTCGCGTCCACTCCGGCCTGGCTGGCATTCCAGGCGGTCAGGAACGCCTCCGGCTCGGCCGGGGTGCCCTTGCGGACCGGGAAGCGGCCCTCGGGGGACATGCCGAACCAGCGCGGGTAGCCGTCGCCGAGCATGAACTCCACGAAGGACGTCGCCGGGTCGGTCACCGCGCCGTCCAGCACCGCCCAGGAGCTGATCTCTCCGTACTGGGCCGGCTCGGTGCCGTTCGGGCCCTTGATCGCGGTGACGAACCCGCTGTTCTGCGCGAGGAAACCCGGGTCGGCCTGGCACTGTGGGCAGGTCGGCTTGGCGTCGTTGCGCAGCCCGGCCAGCTCGTCGAGGATGAACGGCGACCAGATCACCATGGCCGCCTTGCCGGCGAAGTAGGTGGCCCGGGTGGTGTCCACGTCCTGCGCGCCCTTGACGGAGCTGGTGCGGATCAGGTCGCCGTAGAAGCGGAACGCCTCGACGCACTGCGGGGAGTCGAGGGTGACGGCGCCGGAGTCGTCGGTGAGCTGGCAACCGTTGGCCAGTGCCAGGTGCTCGAAGGTCTGTTGGGTGAAGACGTCGCTCGCCGAGGTGGCGGCGGTGATGCCGGCGACTCCGCCGGTGTTCAGCTTCGCCGCGGCGGTGGCGATCCGCTCGTACGTGTCGGGGGCGGGCAGGTTGGCGGCGGCGAACAGGTCCTTGCGGTAGACGAGCAGCTGTCCCCACCCGTCGCTGGGCACGGAGAGCTGCTTGCCGTCGTCCGAGGTGAGCTCCAGTGCCCGGGGCGAGAACGTCTGCCGGCCCAGCGCGTCGACGACGTCGGCGTTCGCCGAGGTGTGCAGCAGCTCGTTGCCGGCGAGCGTGCGGACGCCGGCCAGCGAGACCGAGCCGACCACGTCGGGCAGGTCGCCGGCGGCGGCGTTGGCGGCGATCAGGGAGGGGAACTGGTCCTCGTTGACGGTCACCAGGTCGACCTGGATCCCGGTCTTCGCGGTGAAGTCCGCGATGATCGCCTTGGTGGCGGTCACCCGGTCGGCGACGTCCTCCAGGCTCCAGACGGTGATCTTCTTGCTGTTGCTGTCCGACGTGTCGTCGCCGCAGGCCAGCAGGGTGGACGTGGTCAGTGCCAGGATCAGAGTGGTGGCGAGTATCCGCCTCGGAGGTGCTGACATCGGTGGCACTCCTCTCGAAGGGTACATGACGGATTCAACGCCTTCGATTGATCAATGACAAGACATATGGCGATTTTTTGCTATCCTGGAGCCCAGTGCTACCGGGATGTGACTCATGGTCAACTGGGTTGTCTCTCTCGCCGGGCCTCGACGGATCAGCCTCGAGCCCTGCCCCCCGGATCCGCTCGGCCCCGGCCAGGTTCGCGTCCGCACCTGCTACTCGGGCATCTCCGCCGGCACCGAGCTGACCCTCTACCGGGGCAGCAATCCCCGCCTCAGCAAGGACTGGGACGACGCCGCCCGGATGTTCGTCCCCCGACAGACACCGGTGCCCTACCCGCTGATCGGCTTCGGCTATGAGGAGGTCGGCGAGATCGTCGAGGTAGCGCCGGAGGTCACCGACCGGCACCCGGGGCAACTGGTCTGGGGCATCTGGGGGCACCGGGCCGAGGCGGTGCTCGCCGCCGAGGCGGTCCGTCCGCTCCCCGCCGGGCTGGACCCGCTCGCCGCGGTCTTCGCCCGACCCGGCGCCATCGCCCTGACCGCCGTGCTCGCCGGTGACCTGCACCTCGGCGACTGGGTGGGTGTCTTCGGGCAGGGCGTCATCGGCCTGCTCGCCACCCGACTCGCGGTGCTCTCCGGTGCCCGGGTGGTGGCCGTCGACCCGGTGCCCGCCCGGCTGGACCACGCCGTCCGATACGGTGCCGCATCCACTGTCGACGCACGCGCCGATTCCGCCGCCGCCGCGCTGCGCCGGGCCACCGACGGCCGGGGTGCGGACGTGTGCCTGGAGTTGTCCGGCGCGTACCCGGCGCTGCACGAGGCGATCCGATCCACCGCACACGCCGGTCGGGTCGTCGCCGCCGGTTTCTACCAGGGCCAGGCCGACGCGCTCGGCCTCGGCGAGGAGTTCCACCACAACCGCATCCAGTTGGTGGCCGCCCAGGTCTCCGGGCCCACCCCCGCGCCGGGCATGGCCGGGCGGTGGACCGGCGACCGGGTCGCGCAGACCTTCATGGACCTGGTGGCCGACCGCAGCGTCGACCCGTTGCCGCTGGTCAGCCACATCGTCGACGCCAGCGCCGTCGCCGACGCCCTCGCGCTGCTCGACCGCGGCGCCGGTGACGTCCTCCAAGTGGTGCTGAGGTTCTAGATGACCACCATCGCGCTGGCCTGCCAGGAACAACTCCTACCGGGCACCGACCTGATCCAGAAGTACGCCCTCGCGACCGCCCTCGGCTACCAGGGCATCGAACTACGCGGACGCGGCGACCTCGCGTTCGCCCGCCGGTTGCCGGAACTGCGTCAGGCCCGCGCCGCCGGGGTGGTGATGCCCACCGTCTGCGTCGAGATGGACCACTTCATCGGCGACTTCGACACTGACCGGTCCGCCGACGCCGTCCGCAACCTGCGCTCGCAACTCTCGGTGATCGCCGAGCTGGGCGGCGTCGGAGTGATGACACCAGCGTCCTGGGGGATGTTCTCCCGGCGGCTGCCGCCGTTCGAGCCACCCCGCCCGCCGGCCGACGACCGGCAGGTCCTCCTCGACGCCCTCGGCGAGCTGGGCGAGCACGCCCGGACCGAGGGCGTCACCCTCTTCCTGGAACCCCTCAACCGGTACGAGGACCACATGGTCAACCGTCTCGACGAGGCGGTGGCGCTGTGCGCCGCACTCGCCCTGCCCTCGGTCCGGGTGGTCGCCGACACGTTCCACATGAACATCGAGGAGGACGACGTGCACCGGGCCCTGCGCGCCGCCGCGCCCTACCTCGGGCACGTACAGGTCAGCGACTCCAACCGCCACCAGCCGGGCGCAGGGCACCTGGACTGGCCGGCGTTGGTACGGACCCTGCTGGAGTTGGACTACCGGGGTTGGCTCGCCCTGGAGTGCCGGCTGCGCGGCGACCCGGTCCGGGCCCTCCAGGAGGCCGCCACGGTGCTGCGGCACGCGCTGCCCCGGCGGGCCGCCGCGTGACCGCCGACGCCGGGGCGACACCCGCCGCCCGCACCCGCGCGAGCGACCCGGCCGAGCTGCGCCGGCTCGCTGTCGCCACGCTCGACGCCAACTGGGAACACGACCACACCGTGCCGTCGCGCACGCTCTACCCGCACCAGTGGAGCTGGGACTCGGCGTTCATCGCGATCGGGCTCGCCCAGGTCCGCCCCGAACGGGCCTGGCAGGAGTTGACGAGCCTGTTCCGGGCCCAGTGGGCCGACGGACGGGTGCCGCACATCGTGTTCAACCCGACGCTACGCGTCGGCGCGTACTTCCCGGGCCCGGAGATGTGGCGCAGCGCCGACGCCCCGGGCGCCCCTGCCGTCGACACGTCCGGGCTCGTCCAACCACCGGTGCACGCGCTCGCCGCGCTGCTGGCGTACCAGCGGGCACCCGAGCCCGCCGGCCTGGCCGCGCTGCGCCGGCTCTATCCCGCCCTCGTCGCCCAGCAGCGCTACCTGGCCGACCGGCGGGACGTGGCCGGCGACGGACTCGTCTGCGTCGTGCACCCGTGGGAGTCCGGGTTGGACAACAGCCCCGCCTGGGACGCCCCGATGGCCGCGGTGCCGGCCGAGGCGGCGGTCATGCGCGCGTACCGCCGGCACGACACCGCGCACGCCGACGCCGCGCACCGCCCCACGGACCTCGACTACGCGCGCTACCTGGCGATCGTCGCCGCCTACCGCGAGCACGGCTACGCCGACCGGGACCTCGCCGACAAGCATCCGTTCCTGGTCGAGTGTCCGCTGTTCAACGCGGCCTTCGGGTCCGCCGAGCACGCGCTCGCCGAGATCGCCGCGCTCGTCGGGCACGACCCCGGGCCGCACCGGGGCCGCGCGGCCCGGATCACCGACGCTCTGGTACGACGGCTCCACGACCCGACCACCGGCACGTTCCAACCCCGCGACCTGCGTACCGGCCGGCTGATCGGCGCCCGTACCGTGCTCGGGCTGACCCCACTGGTCCTGCCCGACCTACCGGCCCGACAGGTCGACGCGCTGGTGGTCGAGGCCCGGTCGGCGCGCTTCGGGGTGGCCCGGCACATGGAGCGGCCGTTGCCCACCTACGACCGCACCGCGCCGAACTTTGAGCCGCTGCGCTACTGGCGGGGGCCGAGCTGGCTGAACACCGGTTGGCTGGTCCGGCGCGGGCTGCTCACGCACGGGCACCCGGAGCTGGCCGCCGGGCTGCGCCACTCGATGATCGGTCTGGTCGCCGGTGCCGGCTGCCACGAGTACTTCCATCCGGACACCGGTGCCGGACTCGGCTCACCGGCGTTCAGCTGGACCGCAGCGCTGGTGCTCGACCTGCTGAGGGAGTGAGTCCGCTTCGGCTACGGGTGGTAGCGTGCCCGGCCGGCCGGCCGGAAGGAACATCGTGCGCGAGATCGACAAGGTGGCCTGGATCCTCATCGAGGACGGGCGGGTGCTGAGCACCCGGTCGGAGGGCAAGGACGTCTGGTATCTGCCCGGCGGCAAGCGCGAGCCGGGCGAGACCGACCTGGAGACCCTGCGTCGGGAGGTCCACGAGGAGTTGAGCGTCGACGTGGACGTGCGCGGTGCAGTGCACATCGGCACCTTCACCGCTCAGGCGCACAGCCACGCGGCCGGCATCACCGTACGGATGACCTGCTATCGGGCCGGATATCGGGGACAGTTGCAGCCGGCCAGCGAGATCGCCGAGATGGCCTGGCTGGGGTACGCCGACCGGCACCGCACCTCGGCGGTCGACCAGATCATCTTCGACCACCTCTTGGCCGAGGGCCTGCTGCGCTGAGGGCGCAGTTTGTCGCCGCCGGCCGGGGGTAACCGCCCGGACGTGACCGACGGCGACGGCTTTCCGTACTTCATCGACGCGGTGTCCCGGCGGTCCGGCCTGCCCACCGAGCAGGCCGCCGCGCTCGCCCGCGCTGTCCTCCAGACGATGGCCGAACGGGTGACCAGTGGCGCTCCCGATGAGCTCGTCA
This sequence comes from Micromonospora chokoriensis, assembly GCF_900091505.1. Lineage (NCBI taxonomy): Bacteria > Bacillati > Actinomycetota > Actinomycetes > Micromonosporales > Micromonosporaceae > Micromonospora > Micromonospora chokoriensis. Next base: position 5,102,767 of record NZ_LT607409.1, on the reverse strand, counting down.
GCCACCTTCCGAACAACGTCGGTGGTTATCTGACCGGCCCGGCCGAAATCGACGGCCCGGTTCCGGATACGGCTGACGGTCCTGCCCTGGCTGGGGCCGGGGTCGACGGCCCGGACGGATTGGACACCGGGGTGAGGTTGCACGTCGGTGGCAGCGATGCGGGTCCACCGCGAACGGACGCTGGGCCGGCAGAGTTTCTCCGACGGGTGGAACATCGGGCCGGGGTGGATTCGGCCGCCGCCCGGGCCGGAACCGGGGCCGTCTTCGCGACCCTGCGCGAGACGATGACAGTACGGGAGTTCCGGGAGATGGTGGCGCGACTGCCGCGCGACGACGGCGGGCCGGCGCCCAGGCGATACAGGACCTGATGCCCGCCAGTGTGCAGTCGAACCTGGCCTGATCAACTCGTGTTCCTGGAAGCCGCCGCATCGTCGTGACCAGAACACCCCACCTTCCTTGAACCCGAGTCGATCACCCGCCGGGGATGGGTTACGGTGTCGCAATTGACCGGAATGACCGGGCTTCGGCGTGATACGAGTGCTCGGTGGACCCTGACCGTCGCCGCCGGAACGACATCAGTCACGCCCGGCGCAGTGCGGCACGACACGTCAAGAGGGCCGCCGAGCGGATCCGCAGTCGTGGTGGCCGGGCGGGCCGACTGCGGCTGAGCCAGTTGGAGGCCGCCCTGGTCATCTCGGTGCAGGCCGGGCTGGCCGCGGCACTGGCCTGGTCGATCGGGCACGACCTGTTGGGCAACCCCGCGCCGATCTTCGCCCCCTCCGCCGCGGTGGGCACGATCGTCGCCGCGCTCGGCCAACGCGCCCACCGGACCATCGAACTGCTGCTCGGTGTCGGCCTCGGCATCGCCACCACCGACCTCCTGTTGAGCCTTCTGGGCACCGGGTTCTGGCAGACCGGGTTCGTCGTCGCGTTTGCCGTCCTCGCGACGCTCGTGCTGTTCGGGCGCAGCGGTGCTGCTGTCGGCCAGGCCGGCGGTACGGCGGTGCTGCTCGCGACCCTCGCCCCGGCACAGAACGACCTCGAATGGCCGCGGATCGTGGAGGCGATGGTCGGCGGCGCGGTGGGCCTCGTGGTGGTCGCGTTGCTGGTGCCGTTGAACCCGATGCGGATCCTCGACCGGGACGCGGCGCCGATCTACCAGCGGCTCGCCGGTCAGCTACGGGAGGTGTCCGGGGCCCTGACGACGGGGGACCAGCCGCGGGCGATTCGCGCCCTCGATCTCCTTCGCGACATGGGTCCCGCGCTGGACCGGATGCACCAGGCGCTCAGCGGCGCCGAGGAGGTGGTCAGCCTGGCCCCGGCCCGGTGGTTGCGCCGGCAGGATGTGGAGCGGTTCGCGCGGGCGAACCAGCAGGTCGAACGCGTCATCGAACACAGCCGTGGGGTCGCCCGCCGATCGGCGATGGCACTGCAGTACCGCGAGCGGATTCCCCCGGACCTGTCCGTCAGCGTCGGACGGCTCGCCGACGCGGTCGAACTGCTGCGCCGCGAGCATCGCGCCGGCCGTCCGACCGAGAAAACCCACCAGGCGGTACGCGACGCCGTCTACCGGGCGGGCCGTGCCCGCGCCCAGGGCGTCGACGAGTTCGGCGACGCGGTGGTGACCCAACTGCGTACCGCTGCCAGCGACCTCCTCCGTGCGATCGGGTACGACGCGACGTCAGCGAACGACGAGGTGCGCAAGGCGGTACAGGACGGTGAGGCCTCTCTGCACCCGGGCGGGTGACGCTGGCGGCTCAGCGCGTGTCCGGCCGGTCCGTGAGGGCGTGGTCGCCGAAGGCGGCGGTGAGCGCCTTCGCGATGAGGTCGGGCAGCTCGCTTCGTCCGTTGTCCTCGGCCCACCGCACGAGTGCCGTGTGCATGGCTGCCAGGCAGGCGCTCGCCGCCGCGTGGGCGTGGAACGCGGCCTCGGGATCGGTGGTGTCGTCCCCGAGGGCGGCGACGATGGCCTGCTGGAGCGCGTAGGTGTTGTCCAGGTGCTTGGCCCGCAGGGCCGGCGTCGAGATCATCAGCCGGAGTCGGGCGAGCAGGAACTGCCCGCTCGTGGAGAGATCGCTCCCACCGGGGCCGCCGGTCAGTGTCGTGGTCGACTCGATCAGCGCGCCGCCGATGCGGCGGACCAGGGGCTGGGTGGGCGGTGACGCGGCGATCCGGTCGGCGACGAGCCGGCCGTGCTGGTCGATGAGGACGAGGTCCTCCTTCGTGGGGAAGTGCCGGTAGACGGTCATGGGGGACACCCCGGCGGCCTCGGCGACGTCGCTGACGGTGGTGGCGTCGTACCCGCGTTCGGTGAACAGCCGCACGGCGTGCGCCTGGATCGCGCGTTGCGTCTCGGCGCGGCGGTGGGCACGCAGGGTGGACTGCTGATCGGGCATGTGATAGACACTACCTCCGTGGTAGTCGCTACCAGATTGGTAGCGACTAACTGATTCGTGAGGTGGTTGACGTGGGCGATCTGACCGGCACAACGGCTCTGGTGACGGGCGCGTCGCGTGGCATCGGGCAGGCGATCGCGGTTCGCCTGGCGGCGAGCGGCGCGATGGTCCTCGTCCACTTCGGCACCGACGAGGACGGTGCGATGGCGACGGTCGGCGACATCGAGCGCGCCGGCGGAACAGCACTCGCCGTGCGCGCCCAGCTGGGCGTGGACGACGACGTCGAGACCCTCTTCGCGGCAGTGGAGACCGCCCTGGCCGGGCGTCCGCTCGACATCCTCGTCAACAACGCGGCCACCGCGCCGGCCGGCCCGCTCGGCGTCACGACGCGGGCGCAGTTCGACCACCTCTTCGCGGTGAACGTGCGAGCGCCGTACTTCATCAGCCAGCGGGCGCTGCCACTGCTGCGCGACGGTGGCCGCATCATCACCATCTCGTCGGTGGCGACCCGGATGGCCAACGCCACGCAGACGTCCTTCGCCATGACGAAGGGCGCGGTCGAGACGATGAGCATGACCTTGGCCAACCAGGTCGGGGTCCGGGGGATCACCGTCAACGCGGTCGCCCCCGGCGCCACCCGCACGGCGACCAACGGGTCGGCCTTCGACGCGCCGGGCCTCGCCGACCTCATCGCCGCGACGACAGCCCTGAACCGGTTGGGGGCGCCCGACGACGTCGCCGAGGTGGTCGCCTTCCTCGCCTCCGACGCCGCCCGCTGGATCACCGGTCAGGTCATCGACGCGAGCGGCGGCCTGTTCCTCGGGCCGCGCTTCTGATCACCGCTCGGCGGCGTCGGCCCTGGACAGGTCGTCCGGCTCGGTGATCCAGGCGGAGAAGACCGGCAGCCCGTGCCACGGCCCGGTGCCACCGTCGGCCCGGCTGTCGGTGGCGACGGCCACCACCGCGTACGGGTGGCCGAAGCGCAGCTCGGCCGTGCGCGCGACGCCTTCGGGCGGCAGGCTGGCCCGCGCGAACATGCCGGTCACCGCCGCCGCCTCGAAGCCGTACCTGTCGAAGCGGGCCACCGCCGACTGCCGTGCCTCGAAGCCTTCCACAGGGGTGGCCAGCGCCTTCGCCACCGTCGCGGTCGCGGCCGGGAAGCCGAGCGTCGGAGCGGCCAGATCGTGGTCACTGTGGGCCGACCAGCAGGGGAGCAGCGCCGCGTGCCGCTCCTCGCGGCCGTCGCGGGCCAGCGTCCGCACCCGCTCCTCGCGCACCGTCCAGAGCGGAGCGTCGCCGAGGGGCAGGTCGAACAGTGAGCGGGCACCGGCCGGTCGGGCACCGTCGGCCGCGCCGGCACCGAGGTCGTACGCGACGGCCAGCACCTCGGCCGGCGGCACCGGCGCCGCGGCGGCCACCGAGAGGACCACCAGCCCCGCTCCGTCGGTCGTCTGGGCCGGGGCGGCGTGCACGATCACGTCACCGGCGCGCGTGGTCGACACGATGGCGCACCGGTGGCCGAGGCCCGGGCTGCGCAGCACCCGCCGTAGCTGTCCCGCCCACGCGCTGCCGGCACCGAGCTCGCGGGCGTCGGCGACGTCGAACGGGGCCGCCCAGGACACCCGGGTGGCCAGCGCGCTGGCCAGAGCGAAGACCACGTCCGGGCCGACCGTCAACGGAAACGCCTCGATCAGACCGTCGGTGTGCTCGCGCGCCCACGCGTCCAGGCCGGCCTGGTCGGGCAGCACGCCGACCTCGGTGCTGCGGGGCAGCGCGGCCCGCCAACCGCCCGCCCCGACGTCGCTGCGCCCCGACCGTTGCCAGAGCGCGGTGGCGGACCTGACCAGCGGGTGCGGCGAGTCCAGCAGCGCGCGGGCGGCCTCGGCGGCGCCGGCGAGGTCGGTGCCCAGGGCGCGGGCCAGGTCCTCGGCGGCCGGGTCGTCGTCGGCGGCAGTCGCGGCGCAGACCGCGAGCAGCAGCCAGGCGCCGAGCGGGGAGGCGACGTGGTGCCCGTCGCCGATCGTGGCGTGCATCCGTGCGGCGTACGCGGACAGCGGCCCGTGCAGGTCGGTCGTCATGCCCTTACTCTGCCCGCCGGGCCGGCTCACGACCACAGCTCGAACGGCTCGTCGATCTCCTCACCGGCGAGGAATGACGTGATCAACCGGGGAAGGTGCCCGGGATAGAACCGTTGGGTGCTGGCGACCACCTCGTGCAGCGGCCACCAGCGGAACCCGAAGTAGTCCTCCCGCTCGTAGTCGAGCCGGTGTGTCTCGTCCACGTCGGGGCCGGGGCCCCCCAGTCGTACGGCGACGACCACCTCGTCCTGCACGTGCCGTATCTGGCGGTGCAGGAACGTCGCCCGGCGACGCCAGGTCGGCGAACCGATCTGGCCGGCGGCGACCACGATGCCGGTCTCCTCGCGCAGCTCCCGTACGGCGGTGTCGCGATAGGTCTCGCCGGGATCCATGCCACCACCTGGCAGTTCCCACCAGGTGCCCAGCCGGGGATGGTCGGGGTCGCGGGTGTGGAACAGCAACACCCGGTCGGTGCTGTCCGTGACCACCACCCGCACCGCGCGTCGTTCCAGGATCGGCAGGTCGAGGGGTACCTCGTTCATCGGGCCAGTCTCTCTCGCCGGCCGCTCGGGCGGCGGGTAGGCTGCCCGCCGTGGCTGGTCTGTTGAGGAATGTCGCTGCTCGCATCTCCCGGGTGGGCGCGGTGATTCCGTCGCCCCGACGCAGCGGGCCCGCCCCCGCCCAGGTGGCCCGCCGCCGTCAGGTGAGCGCGTTGCAGCGCCGGGAGCTGACCTACGCCCCGGAGCGCGACGGGCAGGCCGACCCGGGCGAGATCGTCTGGACGTGGGTGCCGTACGAGGACGACCCCCGGCAGGGCAAGGACCGGCCGGTGCTGGTCGTCGGGCGGCACAGCCGGACGCTGTTCGGGCTGATGCTGTCCAGTCAGAGTGAACGCGACGGGCAGCGGCACTGGTTCGCGCTCGGGCCGGGCGAGTGGGACCGGGACAACCGGCCGAGCTGGGTTCGGTTGGACCGGGTGCTCACCATGCGCGAGGACAGCATCCGCCGCGAGGGCGCCGTCCTGGACCGGCCTCGGTTCGACCGGGTCGGGCAGGCCCTACGCGCCGGTTACGGGTGGCGCTGACCGCATCACCGTCGAGCGGGCCGGTCAGGCCGATTCGCGACTCGGGCCGACCGCCGCGCTGCGCGCGTCCGGCGGCGGGTACGGCTGCTCGGCGAGCAGCCGGGCGAGGTGCGCGCTGTTGAGCGCCAGGGCCTTCGTGGTGCGGCCGGTGGTGTCCGGCTTCGGCCCGGCGTCGCGGTAGTCCACTGTGTGCAGCGCCTCGCCCACCCAGTAGGTGGCGGCGGCGGCCGCGAGGGTGAACCCGACCTCGTTGAGCGCCTGCTGCACCTGGCCGATCGTGTGGTGCGCGCCGTCCTCGTTGCCGACGACTGCCACACCGGCCACCTTGCCGTAGGTCAGGAGCCGGCCCTCGTCGTCGGTCTCGGAGAGTTCGGCGTCGAGCCGTTCGAGGACCATCTTGCAGACGCTCGACGGCTGGCCGAGCCAGATCGGAGTGGCGATCACGAGCACCTGGGCCGCCAGCAGCTTGGCGCGGATCGCCGGCCAACCGTCGCCGTCGCCCTCGTCGGTGGACACCCCGAATCGCACGTCGTGGTCGACGACCCGGATCAGTTCGCCCTCCACGCCCTGCGCGGCCAACTCGGCGAGGACCTCGCGGCCGAGCTGCTCGGCGCTGGACGGCGCGGGTGACGGCTTGAGGGTGCAGTTGAGTACGAGGGCGCGGATGCTCGCCACGTCGATTCCCTTCGGCCGTCGTGTGCGGGTGCCGTTCCCCCATACCCGGACGCCGTCCCGGGACACCTCCGCACGACTATTGCGTTGGGCGGCTCTGCCGGCCGGTGGCAAGGTGACCGCATGATCGACGACGTCCCGCGGCGGGTGGCCGAGCGGGTCCGGGCAGGCTTCGGCCTGACCATTGCCGCGATGGAGCTGGTGACCCACGGCGCGGACCAGCACGCCCGGCTGTGGCTGGCCAGAACCCTCGACGGTGGGCGGTACGCGGTCAAACTGAGCGGTGGGGGCACGGCCGCCGGTCTGGTCGTCACGGCGTACCTGGCCGATCAGGGGGTGCCGGGGATCGCCGCGCCGCTGCGGACCGGGGACGGTGGGCTGGCCGTCGACCACGACGGGTGTCGCCTCTCGGTGGTGCCGTGGGTCTCCGACCAGCGGGCCCTCGACGGCCCGATGACCGACGCGCACTGGCGCGCGTACGGCGAGGTGCTGGCGGCCGTGCACGGGGTGCCGGTGACCGGGGAGTTGCGGCGGCTGTTGCCGGCGGGCGGGGCGGCGTACCCCTCGATCGTGGCCTCGACCCGCGCGGTGGCCGAGCGGCTGCGCGACCCGGCCGGTCCGCTCGCCGCGGAGCTGGCCCGGGAGTGGTCCGCGGTGGCCGAGCGGGTGGACGCTCTGATCAGGGCCGTCGAACGTCTCGCCGTCGACCGGCGGGCCCACCTCGGCCCGGACGTGGTCTGCCACGGTGACCCGCACCTGGGAAACCTGCTACTCGGCGCGGGCGGGCAGGTCTGGTTGATCGACTGGGACGACGCGGTGCTCGCGCCGCCCGAGTGTGACCTGATGTTCGTCGTCGGCGGGGTGCTCGCGTTTGCCCCGGTCGGCGCCTCCCAGCAGGAGGCCACCCTCGACGGGTACGGTCCGTTCGACATCGACAGGGCGCGTCTCGCCTGGTTCCTCGCGGTCCGCGCGCTGGACGACCTCTCCGACTGGACCCGACAGGCGTTGGACCCGGACGCCGGGGCGACCGACCGTGATCGGGCGGCACGGATCGTGCGGGGGCTGGTCTCCGACGTCGGCCTGGTCACCCTCGCCGACGGGGCATTGCGCGACCTCGACCGGCGGAGCTAGCGGGGACCGCGTCCGTCCGGGGCCGGAAACACGAAGGGCAAGGAGGTCACGCACTCCTTGCCACCTCTAACGTATATCGCACCCCGGGTCTTGCCGCAAGACCCGGGGTGTGCTGCAGAATCTCCTGCCGAAGCTCAAACCTGGGAAAATCGGGGGATTTCATGATCGATGTCATCATTGCCGGCGGTGGACCGACCGGCCTGATGCTGGCCGCCGAGCTGCGGCTGCACGACGTGCGGGTGCTCGTGGTGGAGAAGGACAGCGAGCCGACCCCGTTCGTCCGCTCGCTCGGCCTGCACGCGCGCAGCATCGAGGTGATGGACCAGCGCGGTCTGCTGGAGCGGTTCCTCGCCCTCGGTCAGCAGCACCCGGTGGGTGGCTTCTTCGCCGCCATTCCGAAACCGTCGCCGGGCGGACTGGACACCGCGCACGGGTACGTCCTCGGCATTCCGCAGACCACCACCGACCGGCTGCTGGCCGAGCACGCCGGCGAGGTCGGCGTCGAGATCCGGCGGGGCTGCGAACTGACCGGCCTCAGCCAGGACGAGCACGGGGTGGCAGTGGACCTCGCCGACGGCACGCGGGTGCGTTCGCGGTACCTCGTCGGCTGCGACGGCGGTCGCAGCACCGTGCGCAAACTGCTCGGCGTCGGCTTCCCCGGTGAGCCCAGCGAGGTCGAGTCGCTGCTCGGCGAGATGGAGGTGGGCGTGGCGCCGCAGACGGTGGCCGACGTGGTGGCCGAGGTCCGCAAGACCCACCTGCGCTTCGGTCTCGGACCGCTGGGCAACGGGGTGTACCGCGTCCTCGTCCCCGCCGAGGGGGTGGCCGAGGACCGGTCGGTCCCGCCGACCATCGAGGAGTTCAAAGAGCAACTCCGGGTGTACGCGGGCACCGACTTCGGCGTCCACTCACCACGCTGGCTGTCCCGCTTCGGCGACGCCACCCGGCTGGCCGAGCGCTACCGGACCGGTCGCGTGTTCCTGGCCGGCGACGCCGCGCACATCCACCCACCGACCGGTGGGCAGGGGCTCAACCTGGGCATCCAGGACGCGTTCAACCTCGGTTGGAAACTGGCCGCCGCGGTGAACGGCTGGGCTCCGGAAGGGCTGTTGGACAGCTACCACGCCGAGCGGCACCCGGTGGCGGCCGACGTGCTGACCAACACCCGTGCCCAGATGGTGCTGCTGTCGCCGGAGCCGGGGCCCCGGGCGGTGCGGCACGTGTTGTCAGAGCTGCTGGACTTCGAGGAGGTCAACCGGTTCCTGATCGAGAAGATCACCGCGATCGGGGTCCGGTACGACCTCGGTACGGGCCACGAGCTGCTCGGCCGGCACCTGCGCGACGTACGACTGAAGGACAACGGTCGCCTCTACGAGCTGATGCGTGGTGGTCGCGGTCTGCTGCTCGACCAGACCGGCCGGCTCTCCGTCGCCGGGTGGGCGGACCGGGTCGACCACGTCGTCGACGTCAGCGACGAGCTGGAGGTGCCCGCCGTGCTGCTGCGGCCGGACGGCCACGTGGCGTGGGTGGGCGACGATCAGACGGACCTGCTCGGCACGTTGCCCACGTGGTTCGGTGCGCCCGTCGGGTGACCCGTCAGCGCTCGGTGCTGTCGACGAGTTGCCGGGGTGAGCGGGCGCCGCCGAGGCTCTTCGCCTGGTACATGGCGGCGTCGGCGCGGCTGAGCGCCTCGGTGAGCTGGGCCGGGCCGGTCACCGGGGCGAGCCCGACGGACGCGGTGACCCGGACGCTGCACCCGCTCAGTCGGATCGGCGCGGCGACGGTCTCGGCGAGACGGCGGGTGGAGTGCTCGATCCAACGCCGGTCGACGGTCGGGCTGGCGAGCAGGCCGGCGAACTCGTCTCCGCCGAGGCGGGCGACGAGATTGTCACCGGCGAAGCCGGCGAGCCGTTCGGCCACACTGATCAGCACCTGGTCACCGGCGGCGTGCCCGTACCGGTCGTTGATCTGCTTGAAGTCGTCGAGGTCGAGCACCACGGCGATCAACGGCTGGCCGGCCGCGTCGGTGAGCAGGGCGGCAGCCAGGCGGTAGAAGGCACGTCGGTTGGGCAGCCCGGTGAGGGCGTCGTGGCTGGCGGCGTGGCGTTCGGCGGCGAGCTCGGCCTGGAGGTGCTCGATCTCGGCCTCGGCGCGCACCGCCCGGCGGCGCAGTTGCCAGGAAGAGAGAAGCGCGCCGGCCGCGCAGATGCCGGAGGCGACACTCATCGGATCCGGCACGAACCCTCCCATCGCCGCGACCGCCTTACCCCTTCGGTCGACGCGGTGTGCCGCGTCGAGCCAGTTTTACCTGCTGGTTGCCCCTGCGGGGTAACTCAACGTGAACGGATGCACACCGATCATGTGCGTTATCATGCTCGCCGTCCGGTGCATATGCAATAGCAGATGCACGTGCAGAACCGTCCGATGTCGATACCGCACCCCCTCGCCGTCACCGCTCCTCCCACGGCCACCGGCGGGCTCGTGAGCAGAAAGACGCCCCCATGCAGCAGCCACCCAATGGCGTACCGATCCATCAGTTGCCCCCACTGAGCTGGCAGAAGAGCCGCCGTAGCAACCCCAGCGGCAACTGCGTCGAACTCGCCGAACTGCCCGGGGGAGCGGGCATCGCGGTTCGCAACTCGCGGCACCCGGAGGGGCCGGCGCTGATCTACACAGTGGACGAGATCGCCGCCTTCGTTCTCGGCGCGCGGGACGGGGACTTCGACCATCTGATCAACTGACCGTCCCGGGTGGGGTCGTCCCGGCGACGGGACTGAATCACCGGCGCGGAGGAGTTCACCTCACTGTCGGTCCATGGCATGCTTACACGTCGGCCGGGCCAGGTACCCGGTCGCGTGGGTCGGTGTCCGGAGGTCCGCACGTGACGATGGTTCCCGCCGAGGGTGGCCCGACAACCGGGCCGACCGTGCTGCGCATGCTGCTCGGCGCCCAGTTACGGCGGCTTCGGGAGACCAGTGGGGTGACCCGCGAGGGTGCCGGCTGGGAGATCCGTTCCTCCGAATCGAAGATCAGTCGGATGGAGCTGGGTCGGGTCGGGTTCAAGGAGCGCGACGTCTCCGACCTGTTGACCCTCTACGGCGTCACCGAGGAGCACGAGCGCGAGGCGCTGCTGAAACTCGCCCGGGACGCCAACAGCCCCGGCTGGTGGCACCGCTACGGTGACGTGCTGCCGACCTGGTTCCAGTCGTATCTGGGCCTGGAGGCCGCTGCCGCGTTGATCCGGAGCTACGAGGTGCAGTTCGTGCCCGGCCTGTTGCAGACCGGGGACTATGCCCGGGCGGTCGTCCTGCTCGGGCACGGCGCGGCCGACCCGGCCGAGATCGACCGACGGGTCGCCCTGCGCATGCAGCGGCAGCAGCTGCTCCACCGGGACAACGCGCCGCAGCTCTGGGCCGTGGTGGACGAGGCGGCCCTGCGCCGCCCGATCGGCGGCCCCGCCGTCATGCGCGGGCAGCTCACCGCACTCATCGAGGCGACCAAGTCGCCCAACATCCGGCTCCAGGTCATCCCGTTCGCCGCCGGCGGCCACGCCGCCGCCGGGGGCGCCTTCACCATCCTGCGCTTCGGCGACCAGGAGTTGCCCGACATCGTCTACATCGAGCAGCTCACCAGCGCCCTCTACCTCGACAAGCGTGACGACCTGGACTACTACGCGGTGGCCATGGAGCGGCTCTGCGTCGAGGCCGAGCCGCCGGAGCGTACCCCGGACATCCTCGGCCGTCTGTTGGACGACCTCTACCCGGCCTGATCGCGGCGCGGGCCACTCCGAACGCACGGTATTGACCGACGCCAACGAGTCGGGCTAACCTCTGGATCGATACAGACTGGATCGATCCAGAGGGGTGCCGGTGAAGCCGACACTGCAAGCCGTGGCCGACGCCGTCGGCGTCTCCCGCAGCACCGTGTCCAACGCCTACAGTCGCCCCGACCAGCTCTCCGCGAGCCTGCGCGGGCGCATCCTGGACGCCGCACGGCAACTCGGCTACCCCGGTCCCAACCCGACCGCGCGTTCCCTGCGCCGCGGCTTCGTCGGATCGATCGGCGTGCTGTTCACCTCGCAGCTGTCCTACGCCTTCACCGACCCGTTCGCCGTCCGCTTCCTCGCCGGCGTCGGCGAGGCGGCCGAGCGGCACAGCACCAGCATGTTGCTGGTGCCGCTGCCCACGGCGGTCACCGACGCCCGGCGGGCGGTCGAGAACGCCGCAGTGGACGGGTTCTGTGTCTACTGCGTCGCCGACGAGGAATGGGCGCTGGACGTGATCCGGGCGCGGGGCCTGCCGTTCGTCAGTACGGCCCCGCGCGACGACGCCGGCCCCGACGAGCGGTACGTCGGCATCGACGAACGGGCCGCCGCGCACAGCGCCGCCGCGCACGTGGCGGGCCTCGGTCACCGTCGCGTGGCGCTGCTCGCCGACTCGGTGCTGCCGGACGCCCCGGCCGGCCCGCTCACGGTGCCCGGGGTGGAGCAGGTTCCGCACCCCACAACCCGGGGGCGGCTCACCGGTTTCGCCGACGCGTTCGCCGAGGTCGGCGTCGACTGGGCCGAGCTGACCCTGGTCAACGCTCCGGGCAACAGTCGCAAGGCCGCCGCCGCGGCCGTCCTCGGGCTGTTCGACCGACCCGACCCCCCGACCGCCGTGCTGGCCGGCTCCGACGTCCTCGCGCTCGGTGTGCTGGACGCCCTGGCCGCCCGGCCGGCCGGTGACCGCCCACCCGTCTCGGTGACCGGTTTCGACGACGTTCCCGAGGCCGCCGCAGCCGGCCTCACCACCGTCCGGCAGCCGGCCGAGGAGAAGGGCCGCATCGCCGCCGAACTGCTGCTCGACCCGCCCACGAACACGGCGGACGGTCACGTGTTGTTGCCCACCACACTCGTCGTCCGGGACTCCACCGGACCTGTCTCGAGGAGTTGACCATGGAACTTCCCACCGGCTACATCACCGCCCTCGACGCGATGAACCGACACGTCAACTCGGCCCGGCCGGACGCCCCGGTCCAGGTCGAACCGGTCCGTCGGGCTCGACTCGACCCGACCCGGCAGGCTGCCGCCGTCGCCCTGCGTCGGCTCGCCGACCGCATCCAGCCGCGACCCCTGCCGGCCGCCCCGCGCTGCTCCTGACCCCTTCGCACTCATTCGGGCACGCACGGGACGAACAGTGTGGGCTCGGACACGGAGGGTGGTCGAGGAGGGCTTGGCCAGGCAGAATGGTGAAGCCATGTCGCCTTTCACGCCCACTCTCCGTCTGCACGACCGCTACGTCCTGCACGAGCGGATCGGTCTCGGCGGCATGTCCGAGGTGTGGCGGGCCGACGACGACGTGCTCGGCCGACCGGTCGCGATCAAGGTCCTCGCCGGGCAGTTCGCCACCGACCCGCACCTGCGGGCCACCATCCAGCGCGAGGCCCGCGCCGCCGCCCGGCTGACCCACCCCCACGTCACCCAGGTGTACGACTACGCCGAGGCGACCCTGGCCGGCGGCGCGGTGGTCCCGTACCTGGTGATGGAACTGGTCGAGGGCCACAACCTGGCCGACCGGCTCCGCAACGGCCCGATGCCCTGGCCGGAGGCGATGCGGGTGGCCGGGCAGATCGCCGCCGCGCTGGCCGCTGCGCACCGCATCGGCGTCGTGCACCGCGACGTCAAGCCCGGCAACGTCATGCTCACCGACACCGGGGCCAAGGTGCTCGACTTCGGCATCGCCGCGCTCGGCGGGCTCGACGGCCAGTCCGGCGAACCGCTGATGGGCACACCCGCCTACTTCGCCCCGGAGCGGTTGAGAGCCGGCCCGCCCGACCCGGCCAGCGACGTGTACGCCCTCGGCGCGCTGCTCTACCGCACCCTCACCGGTCAGGCCCCGCTGCCCGTGCAGAGCTGGGAGGACGCCCTGGAGGTGCACCGGCGTGGCACTCCGGTGCCGCCGCTACGGGTGCCCGGCCTCCCCGCCGACGTCGCCGAGCTGACCGTCGCCTGCCTGGCCGCCGATCCGGCCGACCGGCCGAGCGCCGCGCACCTGGCCCGTCGCTTCGGCGCGGGCCAGCCGGTCGAGCCGCCCACCGAGCTGCTGCGCGTCCGGCCGACAGCCCACCCACCGACCCTGATCGAGCGCTCGGCTGCCCGCCCCGCCCCGGTCGCCGTCGGGCCGACCCGCAGCCGATCGCGCCGGCCCGTCGCCGTGCTGGTCGCGGCCGGCCTCGCCGTGCTCGTCGGTCTCGGTGCCCTGATCACCCAGGGCCGGCTGGGCGCCCCCGACCCGGCCGACGTCGCGGGCGCACCGTCCGCCTCCGCCCCGGCGCCCCGACCCACGACGCAGTCGCCGACACCGAAACCGCCACCCTCGCCGTCAACGGCCGCCAGCACCGCGCCCCCGACCACCGGGCAGCAGGTGCCGGTCAGCCTCCGTGAGATGACCGGCGAGTTCGCCGCCGTTCTCGCCGGCGCGCTGGCCCGTGGTGACGTCGACCGCAAGACCGCCGAGGACCTACGCGACGAACTCGCCGACCTGAACCGCCACACCCGGGACCGGGCCAAGCGTGTCGCCGAGCTGCGGCGACACATCACCGAGTTGGTGGAGCGCGACCGGTTGTCGGCGCGTACGGGCGCCCAGCTCGACAATCTGCTCGCGCGGACCAGCAGCATCTTCACCGGCCGTACGGACGACTGATACCTGCGTCTATGCCGCTGGCATGATGTCCCGATGCGGACACGTCTGATCTTCGTGCGACACGGCGAGTCGCTCCACCAGCTCGAGGGAATCGTGGGCGGACCACGTGGATGCCGGGGCCTCACCGCCCTCGGTCACGAGCAGGCGAACGATCTCGCCAAGCGGCTCACCGGCGAGGTCGCCGCCGACCGACCCGTGGCGGTCTACTCGTCCGTGCTGCGGAGGGCTGTCGAGACAGCGCAGCCGATCGCCACCGCGTTCGGCGTCCGGCCCGTGGCCGACTGTGGCCTGTGCACCTGGCACACACCCCCGTACGCCGACGGCCTTCCGACCGCCCGCTTCCGTACCGAACACGCGGTGGCCGGCGGGGGTGTGTTCCGGCCGTTCGAGGAGGGCAACGAGAGCTGGGCCGAACTGGTGGTCCGCGTCAGCCGAGCGATCATGGAGATCGCCCACCGGCACCGGGGTTCCACGGTGATCCTGGTCGGTCACAGCGAGACCGTCGAGGGCGCGTTCCACGCGCTCGCCGCGCAGCCGGTCTTCCGGGCCTTCGACCTGGACGTGCCCCCGGCCTCGATCACCGAGTGGACGACCGACCACGACCCGGGAGGTTGGCCGCCGGCCCGCTGGACGCTCCGTCGTTTCGCCGACTCCGGCGGGTGGGCCCGGGCGTGACCCGTTCGTCGACGGCCGACGGCCATCCGATCGGCGTCGCCGGCACGGCGTGGCCGTTCACCTGCCCCCGCCGGTCGTAGTCTCACCGGATGACGACGATGCAGACGCACACCCTCGCCGCACCCGGCGTCGACCTGGTCTACGACGTCCGGGGCCCACTGCCCCCGGCCGGGGGACGCCCCGTGCTGCTGATGATCGGCCAGCCGATGGCGGCGGAGGGCTTCACCGCGCTCGCGCCGCACTTCGGCGACCGTACCGTCGTCACCTACGACCCCCGTGGGCTCGGCCGTAGCGTCCGCACGGACGGCCGGATCGACCACACGCCGCAGCAGCAGGCCGCCGACCTGCACCTGCTGGTCGAGGCGCTCGGTGCCGGCCCGGTCGATCTGTTCGCCAGCAGCGGCGGCGCGGTGACGGCGCTCGAACTCGTCGCCGCGTACCCCGGAGACGTCGTGACGTTGGTGGCGCACGAACCGCCGATCAACGCCGTGCTCCCCGACGCCGACGCCGCCGAACGCGCCCGGGCCGGGTTCTACGACGCGTACCAGGCGAAGGGCTCCGGCGCCGGGATGGCCGCGTTCATCGCGATGACCTCGTGGCAGGGCGAGTTCACCGACGCCTACTTCGCCCAGCCCACGCCCGACCCGGCGATGTTCGGCCTGTCGACCGACGACGACGGCTCCCGCGACGACCCGTTGCTGTCGAAGAACTCGTGGGCGATCAGCGACTACCGGCCGGACGCGGGCCTGCTCGCCGCGGCGCCGACCCGGATCGTCGTCGCCGTGGGGGAGGAGTCGGCGGGGACGTACACCGCGCGGACGGCCCACGGCCTGGCGGCCCTGCTCGGTCAGCAGGCCGTGGTGTTCCCCAGTCACCACGGCGGCTTCCTCGGCGGCGAGTTCGGCTACGCGGGCAAGCCCGAGGAGTTCGCGGCCCGGCTGCGGGAGGTGCTGGACGCCGGCTGACCGGGCCGGGTCACCCGCGCTGCTCGCTCAGGATCTGCTCCCGCAGGATCTCGGCGTGCCCGCAGTGCTGGGCAAGCTCACGCAGCACGTGCAGGTAGACCCACCGCAGCGGCAGCGGACCGCGCCGGTTGCCGGGCAGCACGTCGTCCAGGCCGAGCGACGACGTCGCCCGACGGGACGCCTCGCAGGCCTCGCGGTGGGCCTGCTGAACGGCGGCGATCGTGTCGTCGTCGTCGAGGACGAACGACTCGTCCGGCGTCGCGGGTATGCCGATCTCGGCGCGAGTGCGGCGGGTGACGGCCTCGTCGAACCAGACCTTCTCCACGAAGGCGGCGTGCTTCAGCAGACCCAACAGCGTGGTCCGGGACGGCACCAACGATCGGCGTGCCTGCTCCTCGGTCAGCCCGTCCAGGTAGCCGTTGAGCGCCCTGCGGTGCTCGTCGATGAACGCCTCGACCTGCGTCTTCGCCGACTGGTCGATGACGTCGTCGGCGAAGGTCCCCGGGAAGGTAGTCATCCGCGAAGCATTCCAAGATCGTGGGCGGGGTGCAAACACCGACCGCTCAGCAGCCCGACAACTCGCTATTACATCAAACCAGTTTGATGTAATCTCCGGGTGTGGTTTCAGAGATGCCAGGCACCATGACGCCGCCCAGGTTCGTGACCGCCGCCGGGCACCCGGTGCGGTGGCGGCTGCTCGGTGAGCTGGCCGGCGGCGACCTCGCGGTGCGCGAGTTGACCGCATTGCTCGGCCAGCCACAGAATCTCGTCTCCTACCACCTGGGCAAGCTGCGCAAGGCCGAGCTGGTGACCGCGCGGCGCAGCAGCGCCGACGGCCGTGACACCTACTACTCGCTCGACCTTGCCCGTTGCGGTGACCTGCTGTCCGGTGTGGGTGACGCCCTGCACCCCGGGTTGCGACTCACCGGACCCGCGCCTGCCGCCCCGGCAGCCGGGCGGGTGTTGTTCCTGTGCACGGCCAACAGCTCGCGGTCGCAGATGGCCGAAGCGCTGCTGCGGAACAGCACCGGCGGGACTGTGGAGGCGTTCAGCGGCGGGAGCACACCGAAGCCCATTCATCCGCAGGCGGTCAGCGTCATGGCGGCACGTGGGATCGATCTGACGACGGCCCGGCCCAAACACCTCGGCGAGTTCAGTGGTCAGCGATTCGACCTCGTGATCACTCTCTGTGACCGGGTCAAGGAAGTCTGCCCCGAGTTCCCGGGCCATCCGCGACCGGTGCACTGGAGCACCGCGGATCCCGCCGCCGATCCGGGCGACCCGTCCGCGTTCGACCACGTCGCCGACGCACTCGCCCAGCGCATCGTTTTCCTGCTGCACACACTCGCTCACCGCTAGGAGAAGGCATCATGACCAGCCCTGCCGATGACGGCACCGTCAGCGTGCGTTACCTCGTCGACGACGTTGCCGCCGCGCTCGACTTCTACACCACCCACCTCGGGTTCACTCCGATCACCACGTTCCTGCCCGCTTTCGCCGACGTGAGGCGCGGCAACCTGCGGCTGCTGCTGTCCGGCCCGGACAGCTCCGCCGGCCGCGCCATGCCCGACGGGCGCCGTCCGCACCCCGGTGGCTGGAACCGCATCCATCTGATCGTCGCCGACATCGACACCGAGGTGGCCCGGCTCCGAGCAGTCGGTGTCGTGTTCCGCAGCGACGTCGTCAGCGGCCCCGGCGGCAGGCAGATCGTCATGGACGACCCGGCGGGCAACCCTGTTGAGCTGTTCGAGCCCGTCCGCGCCTAATCATTCAAACGCCGTCGATACCTGGCGTCACCAGCACGCTGATCACCTCGTCCGGCTCGGCGCCCGCGCGGGCGTACGCCTCGCCCTGCGGTGTCCAGACCCCCGACCGCCCCGCCGCCTCGGTGTAGCCGCCACCCGTCGACCCGGCGAAGCTCGCCACCGCCACCCAGACCCGGTGCGCGGCCGTGAGCCGGGCGGCCCGCTCGTCGATCACCGCCCAATCCTCGGCCGACTCCAGCACACCCGCCGCGTACACGTCGATCCCGAGCGCGGCGGTCCGCGCCGCGTGCGCGGCGACCCCGGTGTCCCTGCAGATCGCCAGCCCGACCCGCCAACCGTCCACATCGAGCACCGCCGGCACGTCACCCGGTTGAAAGCGGCGGGACTCCGCGCCGCCCAACCACATCTTCCGGTACGCCACCGTCGCACCGCCCCCGGTCACCGCCAACGTCGCGATGTGGTCGCCCGCGACCGGCGCACCGGCCAGCGCCAACGCGCCCGTCTCGGCGCACGCCTCGACCAACGGCGTCAACCGCGGGTCGTCGACCGACACGACCGGCGCGTCCACCTCGTACCCCGTCAGCGACAGCTCCGGAAAGACCACCACCCGGGCGCGCGCCGCGCGGACCGCGGCGGCGTGCGCCAGCGCGTTCTCCGCGACATCCAGGGGTACGCACGCCGGCTGCGCCACCGCGAGCCGCAGCGGGGTGCGGTTTTCCACACCCTTGCCGGTGTGGTCGACCCGGGCGGTCGGGTGGTCGGCCTCATGGTCGACTCTCAGGATCGCTTCGTACCGTGGGGGCATGATTCGAACGTCCCACGCCCTGCTCGCCACCGGAACCCCCACCGCCGCAGCGGAACCGCCGCAGGGCGGGATCGTCGGTTACGTCACTGACCTGGTGGAACGGCTCGGCGGCCCCGGTGCCGGCCTGGCGGTGGCGCTGGAGAACCTCTTCCCGCCGATCCCCAGTGAGGTGATTCTGCCGTTGGCCGGGTTCGTCGCCGCGCAGGGACGGATGAGTCTGGTCGGTGCGATTTTCTGGACCACGCTGGGCTCGGTGGTGGGTGCGCTCGCGCTCTACCTGATCGGCGCGTCGTTGGGGCGCGACCGGATGCGCGCCATCGTGTCCCGGCTTCCCCTGGTGAAGCTCAGCGACGTGGACCGGACCGAGGCGTGGTTCCTCCGGCACGGCGTGAAGGCCGTCTTCTTCGGCCGGATGATCCCGATCTTCCGGAGCCTGATCTCCATTCCGGCCGGGGTGGAGCGGATGCCGGTCAGCACGTTCCTGATCTACACCACGCTGGGCAGCCTGATCTGGAACACCACATTCGTCCTCGCCGGCTACCTGCTCGGCGACAACTGGCACCTCGTCGAGGGCTACGCCGGCATGCTCCAGAAGGTGGTGATCGTCGTCTGTGTGGCGGCGGCCGCCTGGTTCGTCGGGTCCCGAGTGCGGCGCGCCCGCCGCGCCGTGCGTAACCCCGAACCGACCGAACCCGAGCCGAACGCGCCGAACGGTGTGCCCGACCCGGCCGGTCGCGGAACGCTCTACCGCAGCGGGTCGTGGGGCTCGGGCGACCACTAGTCACCCCTCTCTGAATTCCGCTGCGCTGCGTCACCGCACGTGGCACCCGTCGACTGGTGCGTCAGGGCTCGGTGTGAAAGGCGGACGAAGTGGTGGGGGAGCGGCCAACCGGCAGGTGGTGGGGCGTCCTCCGGCCTCCGATCGGCGTCGCCGCCGGCGTCGCGACGGCCGGTGCCGGGTTCGCCTTCCTCGCCGTCGCGGCCGCCGCGTTCGGCCTGGTCGCGATCAGGCCGGCGGCCCGCCGTCGGGTCGTCGCCCTGACCAAGAGGTACGCGGGGCGACTGGTGCACATGGAACGTCGCCGCCTCGGCGGGCTGCTCGCCGCCGGGGAGTTGCCCACGACAGACGGGGTGGCGACCCGACGGCAGATCGGCTACCTGGCCGCCCGGCTGCTGACCGGAACGCTCGGCGTGCTGGCGTACGCCGTGCTGGGTGTCGGCGTGGTGCTGGCCTGGATCGTGCTGCGCGCGGCGGTGCGCGGCGAGTTGACCCTCCCCGACGCACTGGCCCAGGTCGGCGTCGGTGTGGTCCTGCTCCTGCTCAACGTTCAGGCCTTCGCCAGTATCGCGGCGCTCGACGTCCGGCTGGCGCGACGACTGCTCAGCCCGGGCACCCGGGCGGAGCTGACGCGACGGGTCCAGGAGTTGACCGCCAGTCGGGCCGGGGTCATCGCCGCCGTCGACGCCGAACGGCAGCGCATCGAACGCGACCTGCACGACGGCCTACAGCAACGGCTGATCGCCCTCGGCATGCTGCTCGGCCGGGCCCGCCGTGCCCGCGACGTCGACCGCACGCACGCGCTGATCGTGCAGGCACACGAGGACGTACAGCGGGCCGTCGAGGAGTTGCGTGAGGTGGCGTGGCGGGTCTACCCGTCGGCATTGGACAGCAATGATCTGGGCGAGGTCCTCGCCATCGCGGCTCGCGGATCGGAAGTGCCGGTACGGATCCGCTACGAACTGCCGGCCCGCCCCGGGCGGCAGATCGAGACGGTGCTCTACTTCGTGGCCTGCGAGGCGCTCACGAACGCCGCGAAACACGCCGCCGCTACCCTGGTCACTGTCGACTTCGAGGCACAGGACGGGTGGATCCGGATGCGCGTGCACGACGACGGCGTCGGCGGGGCGGAACCAACAGGGCGCGGGCTGTCCGGGCTGGCGCGCCGGGTCACCGCGCTGGACGGTCGGCTGCGGGTGACCAGCCCCGCCGGCGGTCCGACCACACTGCTGGCGGAGTTGCCGTGCGGCTAGTCCTCGCCGAAGACTCGACGCTGCTCCGGGAAGGCCTGACGCGACTCCTCGCCGAGGAGGACCACGAGGTGCTCGCGGGGGTCGGGACCGCCGACGAACTCGTCGAGACGGTCGGACGAACCCGGCCCGACGTGGTCGTCACCGATGTCCGGATGCCGCCCACCCACACCGATGACGGCCTGCGGGCGGCGTTGGAGATCCGTCGGCGGTGGCCCGACACCGGTGTCCTGGTGCTCTCGCAGTACGTGGAACGGCGGTACGCCGGCCGGCTGCTCGCGGACCGCCCGGAGGGGGTCGGCTACCTGCTCAAGGACCGGGTCGCCCAGGTGGACGACTTCCTGGACGCACTCGACCGGGTCGCCGCCGGAGGCACCGCCCTCGACCCCGAGGTGGTCCGGCAGGTGGTGGCCGGCTCGGAGCGGCCCGACCCGCTCGGTCGGCTGACACCGCGCGAACGGGACGTACTGCACGAGATGGCCCAGGGCCACACGAACCTCGCCGTCGCCCAGCGGCTGCACGTGTCGCAGAGTGCTGTGGAGAAGCACGTCAACGCCATCTTCGACAAGCTCGACCTCGCCCACACGACCGGGTACAGCCGGCGGATCCTCGCCGTCCTGCGCTACCTGGGCAACTGACGCATTCGCCGCGAACCCCGCCGCCGGGGGCATGATCGACTCCGTTTCGGTGAAGTCGGGGTGTCAGACCGTCTCGGATGCCGCGGTTTCCACAAATTCGAGTGGATCACGCGCGGTTGTGAGGTCCGGGCCTCGCGTGGTGCCCTGTCCTGACGGTGCCGCTGGTCGGTCCTGTCGGTCCTGGCGATCCTGGCGTTCCGGGGTCCGGTTTGTCGGCATCGGCCCACCAACGCGCCTTGATCGACTCGGTTTCGGTGAAGTCGCGGTATCAATCCCTCGCGGATACCCCGACTTCGGTGAAGTCGTGTGGATCATGCGTGAGTCGGAGTGTTCTGCCTGCCGGTCGGGGTGGTTTGGTGCCTCGGGTCAGGTGGGGCCGTGTGTGTTGTCCGGCGTGGGTGGTATCGGCGTGTGGTCGGGGGCACGTGTCGGCCGGAATGCTGGCCGGGTCGGGGTCGTTACACACCCTGACGATCGCAGGACCGCGGCCTGTCGGCGCGATGGTCCGCCCCCGGGAATGACCCCCGGCCCCCGGGTGGTTACACCTGGACCCCGGCCCGACCGGCGCCCCGTTTCACCGGCGGATGGGCCGACCCCGGGAATGACCCCGGCCCCCGGGTGGTTACATCTGGACCCCGGCCCGACCGGCACCCCGTTTCACCGGCGGATGGGCCGACCCCGGAATGATCCCGACCCCCCGGGTCGTTTCACAGGGACCCGGCGCCGCGAGCCCACTGCTGGTCGGCTGCCGATGATCCCCCCTTCAAGGCTTTTGTTGCAGCGCCGGACGAGGTGCTCTCACCCGTGTCCCCTTGGGCGGGTGTCTTTACCCCCGAAGGAGCTTCCCTCATGAACACGATCATGCGTAAGAGTGTGCTGTCCGTTGCGGGTCTGGCGTTCGCCGGTGGTGTGTTCGCCGGTCCGATCGCCGCCCACGCTAACCCCGTGGACGCCAAGCCCACCGCTGTTGCCGTGCAGGCGGGTGTGTCGAAGCCGCAGGGCGAGCAGTCGCGCGTCTCCCTGGACGGTGAGCAGACTGCGAACGTGAAGGCGATCATCGCCGCGACGAAGAAGGCCGGTCTGCCGGAGCGGGCCGCGGTGATCTCGATCGCGACGAGTCTGCAGGAGTCGAAGTTGGAGAACCTGGGCCACCTCGGCGACGCCAACGACCACGACTCGTTGGGCCTGTTCCAGCAGCGCCCGTCCAGTGGTTGGGGTACGCCGGAGCAGATCACCGACCCGGCCTACTCGACGACGGCGTTCCTGAAGGGTCTGAAGCAGGTCGACGGGTGGCAGGACATGCCGCTGACCGAGGCCGCGCAGACCGTGCAGGTGTCGGCTTACCCGGACGCGTACGCGC
This sequence comes from Micromonospora chokoriensis, assembly GCF_900091505.1. Lineage (NCBI taxonomy): Bacteria > Bacillati > Actinomycetota > Actinomycetes > Micromonosporales > Micromonosporaceae > Micromonospora > Micromonospora chokoriensis. Next base: position 5,080,486 of record NZ_LT607409.1, on the reverse strand, counting down.
AGTGGGAGCAGCAGGCCACCGACCTGGTCGGCCAGTACTGGAACAGCTGACCCCCACCGAAACCATCCGACCGCTGGCCGGCACCCACACCCGGGGTGCCGGCCAGCGGCATATCCACCACCACGCCACCCACCACCACGCCACCCGCCCCGGCCCCGGCCCCGCCTCGCCACCGGCCCCGCCACCGGCACCGCCCCGGCCCCGCCTCGCCACCGGCACCGCCACCGGCACCGCCCCGGCCCCGCCTCGCCACCGGCACCGGCACCGGCACCCTGCCACGCGAACGTGGGTGACGGCACCTCTGTACCGAGATCTTGGACAGTTTCCGTTACGCGAGAACGGAAACTGTCCAAGATCTCGTGATGCGGGGGTGTGGCAGCGCGCTTCGGGATGGTGTGAGGTAGCGCGGCCTGGAAGGTGTGCGCGGGAAGCGGGTAGCGGGACGCCGGGAACAAGGTCGGGGTCGGGCTGGTTGTGGAGGGTGTCGGTGTGACTCAGTGTCCCCGGGCCTCACCTATATTGCCCTCGCGGAATACCGTTCGGCTGGAGCCGCGTCGTGCCACTCGCCGAGAGGCGACCTGCACACCGACACCAGCGCCGCCCCCGGCCCACACGGCCGGGGGCGGCGCTGTCTGTACGCAGAGGGCGGCGGCACAATGTCGGGATGACAGACGCGCAGTCGTGGTCGGAGCAGCCGGGCGTACTCGTACTCCCCAGTGGGGTTGCGGTACGCGGACGCCGTGTCGCCGCGGAGAGCTCGCCTGCCGACTTCGCCGTGCTGTTGGCGCCTGGTCCGGTGCCGGCCTGGCCGCATCGGCGGATCCGGTGGCCCGATTTCTGGATTCCGCTGGATCGTGCCGACGCCCTCGATGCCCTGCGCGAGGCACTGCGGCGGGCGCACGACGGCGAACGCGTCGAGGTGGCCTGCCGGGGTGGGGTGGGCCGCACCGGAACGGCCCTGGCCGCGTTGGCGATCCTCGACGGTCTGCCGGTCGAGCGGGCGGTGCCGTGGGTTCGGGCGGGCTACCACCCGAAGGCGGTGGAGACGCCCTGGCAGCGGCGCTGGCTACGCCGCGTCGTCTGAGCCGCAACCTCCACACGCGTCGACCGGTCCGCGCGCACGCCCTGGCCGGGCCGTTCACCCGCCGCGCCCCCCGACCGGGCCGCGCACCCGCCGTGCCCTCGACCGGGCCGCACCCTCGACCCGCCGTGCCCTTGACCGGGCCGCGCACCCGCCGTGCCCTTGACCGGGCCGTGCCCCGACCGGCCGCGCGCACGCCTTGGTCGGCTGGGACGCACAGCCCGGAAAGCCCTGACCCCGCAGGCGTCACCCCCTGTCGACCGCTGCGGGCTCGGTGACGTACTCGCGGAGGTGGGTGGCCGTGAGGGTGTCGCCGTGGGCGACGAGGTCGGCGGGTGTGCCGGTGAAGACGATCCGGCCGCCGTCGTGTCCGGCGCCCGGGCCGAGGTCGACGATCCAGTCCGCGTGTGCCATCACGGCCTGGTGGTGCTCGATGACGATCACCGTGTTGCCGGCGTCGACCATGCGGTCGAGCAGGGCCAGCAACTGGTCCACGTCGGCCAGGTGCAGGCCGGTGGTGGGTTCGTCCAGGACGTACGTGGTGGTCTTCTCGGCCAGGTGGATGGCGAGCTTGAGTCGTTGGCGCTCCCCGCCGGACAGGGTGGTCAACGGCTGACCGAGGCTGAGGTAGCCCAGCCCGACGTCGACCAGCCGGCCGAGGATGAGGTGCGCCGGCCCACCCGGGAAGAACGCGTGCGCCTCGGTGACCGACATGGCCAGCACCTCGCTGATGTTCCTGCCGCGCAGCGTGTACGTGAGCACCTCGTCGGTGAAGCGTCGGCCCTCGCACCGTTCGCAGACGCTCGCCACGCCGGCCATCATCGCCAGGTCCGTGTAGATCAGCCCGATCCCCTTGCAGGCCGGGCAGGCGCCCTCGGAGTTGGCGCTGAACAGGGCGGCCTTGACCCCGTTGGCCTTGGCGAACGCGGTGCGGATCGGGTCGAGCAGACCGCTGTAGGTGGCCGGGTTGCTGCGCCGGGAGCCGCGGATCGGGGACTGGTCCACGATCACGACGCCCTGACGGCCGCGCAGCGAACCGTGGATGAGCGAGCTCTTGCCGGAGCCGGCCACGCCGGTGACCACGGTGAGCACGCCGAGCGGGATGTCCACGTCCACGTCGCGCAGGTTGTGCAGGTCGGCCTGACGGATGGGAAGGTGCCCGGTGGGTCGGCGTACGTCGGCGCGCAGCGTGACCCGGTGGTCCAGGTGCCGGCCGGTCAGGGTGTCGGAGCGGCGTAGCGCGGCGACGTCGCCGGTGAAGCAGATCCGACCGCCGTCGCTGCCGGCCCCCGGGCCGAGGTCGACCACGTGGTCGGCGATGGCGATGGTCTCCGGTTTGTGCTCGACCACCAGCACCGTGTTGCCCTTGTCGCGCAACCGCAGCAGCAGGTCGTTCATGCGGGCGATGTCGTGCGGGTGCAGGCCGACGGTGGGCTCGTCGAAGACGTACGTGACGTCGGAGAGGCTGGAGCCGAGGTGCCGGACCATCTTCACCCGTTGCGCCTCGCCGCCGGAGAGGGTCGCCGATTCGCGGTCCAGGCTGAGGTAGCCCAGCCCGATCTCGACCAGGGACTCCAACAGGTCGCGGAGGTTGGCGACGAGCGGCGCCGCTCCCGGGTCGTCGACGCCCCGGACGAACGCGGCCAGGTCGCTGATCTGCATGGCCGAGCACTCGGCGATGGTCCGCCCGGCGACGCGCGACGACAGGGCCGCCGCGTTGAGTCGGGTGCCGCCGCAGTCGCCGCAGGTGGTGAAGGTGACCGCCCGGTCGACGAAGGCGCGGATGTGCGGTTGCATCGATTCGCGGTCCTTGGTCAGGAGGAGCCGCTTGACCTTGACCGACAGACCCTCGTACGTCCAGGTGTTGCTGCCCACCTTGATCTTCGTGGCCGGCTTGTGGAGGAAGTCCTCCCACTGCTGCGGGGTGAAGTCCTGGAGTTTGGCGTCGGGGTCGAACAGGCCGGAGCCGACGATGGTCTGCCAGTACCAGGAGCCGACGGCGAAGTTGGGCGCGGTGATCGCGCCGTCGTTGAGGGAGCGCTCGACGTCGACCAGTTCGTTGACGTCGAGGTCGGAGACCCGGCCGAGCCCTTCACAGGTGAGGCACATGCCCTCGGGCAGGTTGAAGCTGAACGCCCCGGCGCCGCCTACCGACGGTTGACCGAGCCGGCTGAACAGGATCCGCAGCATCGCGTACGCGTCGGTGGCGGTGCCGACGGTGGAGCGGGAGTTGACGCCCATCCGTTCCTGGTCGACGACGATGGCCGCGCTGAGGTTGCGCAGCGAGTCGACGTCCGGCCGGTTGAGGTTCGGCATGAACGACTGGAGGAACGCACTGTAGGTCTCGTTGATCATGCGCTGGGACTCGGCGGCGATGGTGCCGAAGACCAGCGACGACTTGCCGGAGCCGGAGACGCCGGTGAAGACCGTCAACCGGCGCTTGGGGATGTCGACCGAGACGCTGGCGAGGTTGTTCTCCCGCGCTCCGCGTACCTCGATCATGTCGTGGCTGTCGGCGGCGGACCATGCTGGCTGCGACATGCGGACCCTTCACGGATTCGTGGCGGGACCTCTGCCCCGCCGGTGCTGACGGGTTCCATTGTCTCATTCATCCCCATGTAGAGACTTTTGCCGAGACCGTCGAGCTGGTGGCAGCGAACTGCTCCGGAAAGTCTCAAATCACGTGGTAACCGGTACGGTTGCCGGCGTGACCTCCGGACCGATCGAACGGCTGCGCGCCGTCGACCTCGCCGCCACCGTCGGGATCTCGGTGCAGCAGGTGCGCAACTACGTCGAGCAGGGGGTGTTGCCGCCCGTCGGCCGCACCGCCAGTGGATACCGGATCTTCACGACCGCGCACGCGCGGGCGCTCACGGTGGCGCGTCGACTGGCCGAGGGGCACGGCTGGATCCGTACCCGGGAGATCATGGCGGCGGTGCACTCGGGTGACGTGCCGGCGGCCCTGGCGGCGCTCGACGGTGGGCATGCCGAGCTGGACCGGGAACGCGCGGAGATCCGCCGGGTGCTCGGCGCTTTCGAGACCGTGCTGGCCAGCTCGTCGCACGCCCGGCCCGCGCCGCGCCGCGACGCCCGCATCGGCGAGGTCGCCGCGGTGGTCGGGGTCCGGACCTCGCAGCTGCGCCTGTGGGAGGACCGCGGGCTGCTGCGGCCGGGACGCGCCCCGGGCACCAACTACCGGGTGTACGACGAGACGGAGCTACGCGCCGCGCAGGTCATCGCGCTGCTCCGCCGGGGCGCGTACCCGTTCGCGATCATCGAGGCGGTGCTCGGTGAACTGCGGACCACCGGCAGCCCGCAGCGGGTCCGTGCCGAGCTGGCTCGCCGTGAGCAGGAGCTGCACGCCCGCAGCCTGCGCAGGCTGCGCGGCAGCGCCGCGCTGCACGACTACCTGAGCGCTCGGCTTGACCCGCATCCCATCCCGCGGGGCGATCGTCGTGACTAGGGTCGGGCACATGAGAGCTGCGCTGCTGGCGGCCACGACGTCCGCCCTCCTGCTCGCTCCCGCGCCGGTCGCCGCGGCGGGAGCCTCCGCCGCGCCCACGGTGCGGTGCCCCCGGGTGCCGGTGCCCGCGATGTCCCGTCCACCCCGGCCCTCGCCCCCGCCCGCCGTGCCCGCGCAGCGGGTCGTCGGCGGCGCCGGGCTGGACACCGCCGGCCTGGTGGTGCCGGCCGGCGCTCCCGCGCCACCGGGGGTCAGCGCCACGTCGTGGCTGGTCGCCGACCTGGACAGCGGCCAGGTGCTCGGCGGTTGCGGGCCCCACGAGTACGGCACACCCGCCAGCGTGCAGAAGCTCCTGCTGGCGGCCACCATGCTGCCCCGGCTGGACCCGAAGGAGACGGTCACCGTCACCGACGAGGACATGGACATCGAACCCGGATCCTCGGCCGTGGGCCTGGTCGCGGGGGGCCGGTACACCATCGAGACCATCTGGCTCGGATTGCTGCTCAACTCCGGTAACGAGGCCGCCAACGCCCTCGCGCGACTCGGCGGCGGCACGGACAGCGCCGCCGGCGTACGCGCCATGAACGAGCACGCGCACCACCTCGGCGCGCTCCAGACGCACGCCGTCACCCCGTCCGGGCTGGACGGGGCGGGCCAGTTCACCAGCGCGTACGACCTGGCGTTGATCGCCCGCGCCTGCTTCGCCGAGCCGACCTTCCGCCGGTACGCGTTGACCGAGCAGACGTCGATTCCGGCCCAGCCGGCACAACGCACCAAGGGTTTCGACATCCAGAACGAGAACCAGCTCATCTACCGGTACCCGGGTGCGCTCGGCGGCAAGACCGGCTTCACCGACCTGGCCCGGCACACCTACGTGGGGGCGGCGGAACGGGGAGGACGGCGGCTGGTGGTGACCCTGCTCGGCGCCGAGTCGGCGCCCAAGCGTGGCTGGGAGCAGGGTGCCGCCCTGCTCGACTGGGGGTTCACCGTGCCCCGGGACGCCTCGGTCGGCCGGCTGGTCGAGCCGGGTGAGCTGACCGCTACGCCGTCGGCGGCGCCGTCCGCGCTGGCGGCGCCCGGTGCGCCCCGGCCGGCGGCGGCCAGCGGGCCGGGACACAGCGGCTCGGGATGGCTGTGGGTGGTGACCGCCGTCAGCGGGGCGGGCGTGCTGGCGTTGATGGGCGGGCTGCTGTGGCGGCGTCGCCGGCGGCTGCCCTGACCGCACGTCGTGCCACCGGCTCACCGCGTACCCGACGCTGAGCGTGTTGCAGTGCGGCGACCCGTCCGGCACCGGCGAGGGCGGCCCGGAATACCGGTACCGCGACGAGCTGCCCACCGACCTGCCGCCGGCGCCCACCGACCCGACCGGGGAACGCCGGGTGTACGCCCGGGGCGTCCTCGCGATGGCCAACGCCGGGCCGGACACCAACGGCAGCCAGTTCTTCCTGGTGTACGCCACTCGGCGCTGCGCCCCAACTACACCATCTTCGGCGAGGTCGACGCCGCCGGGCTGGCCACCCTGGACCGGATCGCGGCCGGGGGAGTGGCTCCGACCGCCGAGGATCCCGCGCCTGTCGACGGTGCGCCCGCGCTGCCGGTGACGATCCGCAAGGCCGCCCGCGCCCACCACCACCACTGACCGTGCGGCGCGGTGGGCGGCCCGTCGTCGCTCACCGCGCCCACCGGGCTCGGCGGACTGCTATCCGCCGGCCGCAATTACCGGAACCGGATCGGAAGCGCTCCGACCGGTCTCCGGCGCGGTTCCGGCCGTCACGACGGGTCGGGTGACCCGGTCGGCGGGGCGGCGGTGCTGTCCCGCACGACCAGTTCGGTGGCGAGTTCGACACGTGGCGAGTCGATGCCCTCGCCCTGGGACAGGCGCAGCACCGTCCGTGCCGCCAACCGTCCCATCTCGACCAACGGCTGGCGCACAGTGGTCAGCGGCGGTGACGCCCAGCGGGCCTCCGGCAGGTCGTCGAAGCCGACGACGCTGACGTCGTCCGGCACGCGCAGACCTCGGCGTCGAATGGCCTCGTGGACCCCGAAGGCCATCTGGTCGCTGGCGGCGAAGATGGCGGTCGGCGGGTCGGGCAGGTCGAGCAGCGCCGTCGCGCCGGAGAAACCGGAGGCGTGGTAGAAGTCACCCGGGTAGATCAACGCGTCGTCCACCGGAACCCCGGCGGCCTCCAGCCCGGCCCGGTAACCGTCGAGTCGCGCACGGCTGCACAGCAGGTGCGTCGGGCCGGCCACGAAGCCGATGCGTCGGTGCCCGATGGAGAGCAGGTGTTCGGTGGCGGCGAGCCCACCGGCCCAGTTGGTCGCCCCGATGGTCGGCACGTCCATCGCCGGAACACCGGCCGGGTCGACGACCACCACCGGCACGTTGAGGCGGCGTAGCTGCGCGTGCAGCGGCGGGCTCAGGTGCGAGGTCACGAAGATGACACCGTCGGTGGCCCGGGTGCGGAGGTTCTGCAGCCACTGCCGGGCGGCGGTGGGCTGCCGGTGGATCGCGGAGACCACGGTGCCGAGGCCCGCGCCGTGCCCGACATCCTCCACGCCACGGATGATCTCCACGGCCCAGGGGCTGTCCAGGTCGTTGAAGACCAGGTCGACCAGGCCGGCGCGGCGAACGCTGCGGCTGGTGCGACGCCGGTAGCCGTGGTGCCGCAACAGTTCCTCGACCCGCTCCCGGGTGCCGGGGGCCACATCGGAGCGACCGTTGAGCACTCGTGACACCGTCGGCACCGAGACCCCGGCCTCCCGTGCGATCGCGGTGATGGTCACCCTGCGTCCGTCGTCCGCGCCCACCCGCGTCTCCTTCACCGAGCCGGAGGAACGACCACCAGGTGCCGTCCGCCGTGTGTCCCGGAACGGCGTACCCGTTCCACACGCGTCATCTTGCCTCACCGGTAGGGGTTCACGACACGCCAGGTCGGCTGAGGACCCGACCATACTTGCGGAAAAGTTCCGGAAGCCAGTCGGGCGGATGGCTGTGCACGCCGGTCCGAGCCGTGATCGACTCGGGTTGCCTGATGTCGTGGTGTCCGAGCGTCCTCAACACCCCGGTGAGCAGGAACGCGAGTGGATCATGGTCACCGTCTGCGGCAGCCCGAGCGGGGCTGATAGACAGGACTGGTGCGTACCCGGGTCGCCGTCGTGCTCGCGGTCGTCGCGCTGCTCGGCGGCTGTTCGCGGCCGGAGCCGCGGCCCGCGCCGGCGTCGTCGGCCGCGTCGCAGCCGCCTCCGGCACACCCCACCCCGTCGTCGAGCCCCGTCGAGCGGCTGCCCGGCTTCGTCGTGCTGACCGACTTCGACCCGCGCATCCACGCCGACATCCGCTACGCCACACCGCACAACTTCGTCGGCCGTCCGATCACCGGCTACCGCGAGCCGCTGTGCCTGCTCACCCGGCAGGCCGCGGAGGCGCTGCGGCGTGTGCAGGACGCCGCGCTGGCCGGCGGGCACAGCCTCAAGGTGTACGACTGCTACCGCCCGCAGCCGGCGGTGGACGACTTCGTGGCCTGGGCGAAGCGCCCCGACGAACAGCAGACCAAGGCCGAGTTCTACCCGGACGTGGCCAAGAACCGGCTCTTCGCCGACGGGTACATCGGGGCGCCCACCGCGCACAGCCGTGGCAGCACCATGGACCTGACCCTCGTCGACGAGCCACCCGCCAGTCAACCCCCGTACCGGGTCGGGCAGCCGCTGGTCGCCTGCACCGCGCCCCGCGGGCAGCGTTTCGCCGACAACAGCATCGACATGGGTACGGGCTTCGACTGTTTCGACTCCCGGGCGCACACCGCCGACGCCCGCATCAGCGGCGCACCCCGGGACAACCGGCGGTTGTTGCAACGGCTGATGACCGACGCCGGGTTCGTCAACTACGACCGCGAGTGGTGGCACTACAGCCTGCGCGACGAGCCGTACCCGGACACGTTCTTCGCCGCGCCGGTGGCCCGCTCGTCGGTCGGCTGAAGCCTGGCCCGGGCAGCGCCGCTGCCGGGGGGCGTCCGGCATGATCGTCGCAATGACCACCGAACGAATCGGCCCCCCGGTCACCGGCGACGAGCGGGAGACGCTGCGCGCGTTCCTCGACTTCCACCGCGCGACGCTGGCTCTCAAGTGCGAGGGCCTGTCCGACGAGGAGTTGCGCCGGCAGTCCATGCCGCCCTCCACGCTCTCCCTGCTCGCCCTGGTGCGGCACATGGCGGAGGTGGAACGGGCCTGGTTCCGACGGGTCATCGACGGGAGCGCGCCGCACCGTCGCTGGACGTGACCGGCCGCAACGTCCGCTCCGGCGAGACCGTGTCGCTGCGGCTGGTGATGCTGCACCTGATCCACGAGTACGCCCGGCACAACGGCCACGCGGACTTCCTCCGGGAGGGCATCGACGGCGCCGTGGGCGTCTAGTGAGCGGTGGTGGCCCGAGCCCGGCCACCATCCACCAAGTCGCTAAACAGCGATGCTTCTCGATTCGTAACGATAGACGTATGATGTCTATCGCTTTGGGTGCCGTCGAATCGATTCGCCCAACCCGACTGGATCATCGACGGTGCTCGCTCCGGGGCTGGCCCGGACATCGCAGCCACATGACCCTCTCGCTCGGCTCTCTGATGGGCCAGTACTGCCGCCGCCGGCACGCGCCACGCCCACCACCGGTTCGAAAGGATTCGACGAACGTGAAGAAGAGAAGGCTCAGCCGCTTCCTGGCCGCCGCAGGAATCCCGTTGCTCGTCGCCGTCGGCGCCGGTGGCTACGTGGTCTCCGACCCGCCACCGGCCCGCGCCGCCACCACCGGCCCGTGCGACATCTACGCCTCGGGTGGTACGCCGTGCGTGGCCGCGCACAGCACCACCCGGGCGCTGTACGGCGCGTACGACGGACCGCTCTACCAGGTCCGACGATCGTCGGACAGCACCACCCGCGACGTCGGCGTGCTGAGCGCCGGAGGTTACGCCAACGCCGCCACCCAGGACTCGTTCTGCGCCAACACCACCTGCGTCATCACCGTCATCTACGACCAGTCCGGCCGCAACAACCGCCTCACCCAGGCGCCGCCCGGTCACTTCGTCGGCCCCGCCCCCGGCGGGTGGGACAACCTCGCCGACGCGAAGGCCGCGCCGGTCACCGTGGGCGGCCAGAAGGCGTACGGCGTCTACATCGCCCCCGGCACCGGCTACCGCAACAACAACACCAACGGCGTCGCCACCGGCGACCAGCCCGAGGGCATCTACGCGGTCGTCGACGGCACCCACTACAACCAGTGGTGCTGCTTCGACTACGGCAACGCGCAGACCAACAACCTCGCCGACGAGCGCGCGATCATGGAAACCGTCTACTTCGGCGCCAACAAGCAGTGGGGCTACGGTGCGGGGGCCGGCCCGTGGATCATGGCTGACCTGGAGTGGGGGCTGTTCTCCGGGGTGAACGCGGGTTACAACAACATCGCCTCGATCAACCACCGCTTTGTCACGGCCATGGTCAAGGGCGAGCCGAACCACTGGGCCATCCGCGGTGGCAACGCGCAGTCGGGCAGCCTCACCACCTACTTCGACGGGCCACGCCCCAACGGCTACCACCCGATGAAGAAGGAGGGCGCCATCCTGCTCGGCATCGGTGGCGACAACAGCATCACCGGCCGCGGCACCTTCTTCGAGGGCGTCCTGACCTCCGGCTACCCGTCGGCGGCGACCGAGAACGCCGTCCAGGCCAACATCAACGCCGCCGGGTACGCCCCGGCCGGAGGCGGCAACCCCCAGCAGAACGTCCAGGTCGTCGGTGCCCAGTCCGGGCGCTGCGTCGACGTACCGAACGGCACCACCACCAACGGCACCCAGGTCCAACTCTGGGACTGCATCAGCAACAGCACCGCGCAACGCTGGACCCACACGGCCGGCAAGCAGATCCAGGTGTACGGCAACAAGTGCCTCGACGCCAATGGCCAAGGCACCACCAACGGCACCCAGGTGATCATCTGGGACTGCCACGGCGGCACCAACCAACAGTGGAACCTCAACGCCAACGGCACCATCACCGGCGTCCAGTCCGGGCTCTGCCTCGACGCCAACGGCGCCGCCACCGCCAACGGCACCAAACTGATCCTGTGGTCCTGCAACGGACAACCGAACCAACAGTGGTCCACCCGTAGCTGACCACGCGGAGACACCCGGGCCGGGCCGCCCTCCAGGTGGGGGCGGCTCAGGTCCAGTAGAGGATCCGGCAGGCGGGAACCCGGGCGGTCAGCTCGGCGGTGAACCACTCACGCAGCTCGGCCATCGTGTCGCGCGGGTAGACGTACTTCACCGCGCCGAACCTGCCGTGCTTGCGGCTGCGGGCCTCCTCGTCCATCTCCAACCGGGTACGCGGGTACCACCCGAGCAGCACCTCCTTGCTGCCGGGGGTGAACCGGTGGGTGATCAGCTCGGCGGTCAGGTCCAGCTCCGGCACCCCGTCGACCGCGGCGCGGACCTGGTCGATCAGCCCGCCGTAGGCCTCCCGCCAGTCGGGTAGCGCGATGATCGGCGCGATGGTCAGCCCCACCGGGTAGCCGTCGAGCGCGAGTCGGCGCAGCGCGGCCAGGCGGTCCGGCACCCGGGCGGTGCCGCCCTCGAACCGATTGCCTACCGGGGCGCAGTTGACGCTGAACCGGACCCGGGTGCGGCCGGCGTGTGGCAGCCCGACGAAGGTGTCCACGTCGGCGTACTTGGTGGTCCAGCGCAGTTGCACCGGCGCGTCCCAGTCGGCGAAGTGCCGCACCGCCCGCCGCCAACTGCCGGTCAGGTGCTCCAACGCGAGCGGGTCGGTGTAGCAGGACGCCTCGAAGGTGGTGCCCTCGTCGGCGCGCCGCGCGTTGCGGCTGGTCACCGTGCCCCGCCCGGCGTACGGTGCCAGCCCGGCCAGGATGTCGTCGAGGTCCGCGTACACCCGGGTGACGGGTGGGCCGGACAGCGACCCGGCCAGGTAGCAGTACTGGCAGTGCGCCGGGCAGCCCTCGGCCAGGTCGACCCGCCAGTCGGCGCTGGGCGCGATCGGTTGCAGCGCGCGCCGCGAGGGTGGGCTCACCACGATCGCCATGGTCGCCTTGGCCCGCGCGTACGTCTCCCGGTCGGTGGCTCCGCGTACCCCGGTGAGCCGATTGGATCTCAGGTGTTCCACCTCGATGCCCAGGGCCCGCACCCGTTCGGCGATCCGTTGCCCGTGCGGGTGTTCCAGCGCGGCGGGGGTGGCCACCACGCGGCCGGGGGTCCAGCGGCGCGCGGGCCTGGCCGGCGGCGCGAGGCCGGTCAGGTCGCGGGTCGGCACCCGCTCGCCGCTGGCGTCGTGCGGCGCAGGGGGTACGTCCACGGCGAGTGGCTGGTTGACGTCGACGGCGTCCGGGCTGGTCACCGGGCCGGGGTACCCGCTGCCGCAGGAATCCCACCCGTTCGGGTGATCGGTGATTGACGTGTTCAGGTCGGAGGAATAACCTTTCGTCTATCTGTTAACAATGTGAACAGATGTACCTCGACGCGGCGGCGCGCGTCCCCACCGAAGGGACGATCAGGTGATCGCAGACCTCTCCACCCGTACCAGACGACTCCTGTCGTTGCTCGTCGCCCTGGTCGTCGCGCTGACCGCCGGCGTCGCGGTCGGCGCGACGCGCAACGCGCAGGCCGCGCCGACGTTCAAGGTGCTGGCCTTCTACAACGGCACCTGGGACGACGCGCACATCGACTTCGTCAAGGACGCCCGGGCCTGGTTCCCGCAGGCCGCCGCCCAGCACGGCTTCTCCTGGGAGGCCACCAACAACTGGGGCCTGCTGAACACGGCGAACCTGGCCCAGTACAAGGTCATCATGTTCCTGGACGACGCGCCGCCCGCCGCACAGCGGGCCGCGTTCCAGCAGTACGTGCAGAACGGCGGGGGCTGGCTGGGCTTCCACGTCAGCGCGTTCACGACCAACCCGTCGAGCTGGAGCTGGTACTACAACACCTTCCTCGGCACCGGCTCGTTCCAGACGAACACCTGGGGGCCGACCCGGGTCACGATGCGGGCCGACAACCGCACCCACGCCGCGACCCGCAACCTGCCGGCGACGTTCCCCTCGTCAATCAGCGAGTGGTACTCCTGGAGCAACGACCTGCGGCAGAACCCCAACATCGACATCCTCGCGTCGGTCGACCCGTCCAGCTTCCCGGTCGGCACCGACCCCAACCAGTCCTGGTACGGCGGCTACTACCCGCTCGTGTGGAGCAACCGGCAGTACAAGATGCTGTACGCGAACTTCGGCCACAACGCGATGAACTACAGCACCAAGACGGGGCTGTCGTCCACCTTCGACAGCCCACAGCAGAACCAACTGCTGATCGACGGCCTGCACTGGCTCGCCGGCGTCAGCAGCACGCCCCCGACGACGCCCCCGCCGTCCGACGGCATCTCGCCGACCGCCTGGCACACCGTCGTCAACCGGGGCAACGGCAAGTGCGTGGACGCCCGGGCCGCCGCCAGCGCGAACGGCACCGCCGTCCAGCAGTACGCCTGCAACAGCAGCGCCGCCCAGCAGTACCAGTTCGTGCCGACCAGCGGCGGCTTCCTGCGGGTCAACAATCGCAACAACAGCGCCCAGGTGCTCGACGTGACCGACCGGTCGACGGCCGACTCGGCGCCGATCCAGCTCTGGTCCTACAGCGGCGGCAACAACCAGCAGTGGCGGGCCGAGGCCGAGGGCAACGGCTACTACCGCCTGGTCAACCGCAGCAGCGGCAAGTGCCTGGACGTGCCGGGAGCGTCCACCGCGGACAGCGTCCAGCTCATCCAGTACACCTGCAACGGCACCGCCGCGCAGTCGTTCCGTCTGGTGGCCGTGTCATAACTCCGCTGTAGCCTCGCGGCCATGGCGATTCCCGACCTGGTGCCGATCGCGCACGAGCCCGACTACCGCACCAGCACCATCGGCCACTACGACAAAGGTCAGTTCTTCGGCTCCGTCACCGCCACCCTCGAGGACGGTGCCGGAGCCGAAGACGACTGGTACCGCCACAAGCGCTGGTACGCGGTGCTGCACCGGTTCGACGCCGACGGCACGCACACCGACTCGGACATCTGGTGCGCCGGCACCAGCGAGACCGAGGACGCCTCCATCGACCGGGCCGAGGCCCGCCTCCACGAGTGGCTGGACGCGCTGCCCGGCCGGCACTTCGCCGACATCGCCATCCGGCTGTTCCAGGTCGAGGTCGACGGGCACGTCTTCGGGCTGGTCGACTGGTCCCACGAGTACGACGGCGCGGACCACGCCGAGTTCCTCCCCGACGACCTCGGGTTCGACCCACCCTGGGACGGTTGCTACGACACCTGAGCCAACCCACCGACCACACCCGGGGCGGCGGCGATATCCATTGCGGACCCGCCGCCGCCCTCCTACTGTCAGCGGTGCACGATCACACCGATCGACCCCGAAGGGAGTACGCCATGTCGCGACGCGTCCGCACCGATGCCCTGCGGCGGCTGCTCCCCGCCGGCACCCCCGCCTGCGACACCGCCACAACCCGTGCCTACTGCCCGTTGCGGGGCATGCCGGGGTGGCGCGACTGACGCCGACGCTGACGCGTCCGCCGGCCGCCCATCCCACCGGGATCGGGCGGCCTCTTCGTATCCACGCACCGCGCCTGACCATTTTCGGTCACCACTCGACAGAAGGAACCCACGATGGGATTCACCCCTCTCGCCGGCACCCGGGCTCCGGTCCGGGTCTGGACCGACCCGTACGCCATCGAGGCGCAGGCCGCCAAGCAGCTGCGCAACATCGGCGCGCTGCCCTGGGTGCAGGGTGTCGCTGTCATGCCCGACGTGCACTTCGGCAAGGGCGCGACGGTCGGCTCGGTCATCGCGATGCGGCAGGCCGTCTCGCCGGCCGCCGTCGGCGTCGACATCGGCTGCGGGATGTCGGCGGTACGCACCTCGCTGACCGCCGCCGACCTCCCGGACGACCTCGGCGGGCTGCGCTCGGCGATCGAGGCCACCATTCCGGTCGGCTTCGCCCAGCGGCAGGACCAGGTCGACACGCGTCGGGTCCGTGGTCTGGAGCAGGCCGGCTGGGACGACTTCTGGGGCCGGTTCGCCGGCCTGGACCGGCGGGTGGCGCAGCTGGAGACGCGGGCGCGGCGGCAGCTCGGCACCCTCGGTGGCGGCAACCACTTCATCGAGGTCTGCCTGGAGCAGGGCGGGGCCGACGAGGGTCGCGTCTGGCTGATGCTGCACTCCGGGTCCCGCAACATCGGCAAGGAACTGGCCGAGCGGCACATGGCCGTGGCCCGGGGGCTGCCGCACAACGCCGACCTGCCCGACCGGGACCTCGCGGTGTTCCTCGCCGGCACGCCGGAGATGGACGCGTACCGGCGGGACCTGTGGTGGGCGCAGGAGTACGCGCGGCGCAACCGGGCCGTCATGCTGGCCCTGCTCTGCGGCGTGGTGCGCGAGCACTTCCCGCAGGTCTCCTACGACGAGCCGATCAGCTGCCACCACAACTACGTCTCCGAGGAGAGCTACGACGGGGTGGACGTGCTGGTCACCCGCAAGGGCGCGATCCGGGCCGGCCGGGGTGACCTGGGCATCATCCCCGGGTCGATGGGCACCGGGTCGTACATCGTGCGGGGCCGGGGCAACCCGGACGCGTACTGCTCGGCCTCGCACGGGGCCGGGCGGCGGATGTCGCGGGCGCAGGCCAAGCGCACGTTCAGCACCGACGACCTGGCCGCGCAGACCGCCGGGGTGGAGTGCCGCAAGGACGCCGGGGTGGTCGACGAGATCCCCGGCGCGTACAAGGACATCACCGAGGTGATGGCTCAGCAGGAGGACCTGGTCGAGGTGGTCGCCCACCTCAAGCAGGTGGTCTGCGTGAAGGGTTGAGGGGTCGCGCGGGCCGGGTCACCGGCCCGCGCGGCACCCGCTCAGAAACCGGCGAAGACCCGGCGCAGGTCGTCCAGGGTCACCGGGCCGGTCACCCGCACCCCGTCCGGGGTGTACGCGGCACCGAGCCGGCCGACCGCCAGCCGCAACCACGCCTCGGCGGGCGCAACCAGCTCGCCGTCGGGCTGCTCCGGCGCGTCGACGATCTCGACCGTCTCGCCGAGCCGCAGCCCGTACGTGCGCTCCGGCGCGTGCAGGCGCAGCAGCAGTGTGGCCTCCCGACCGGCCAGCTCCTGCGGTCGGCTGGTCCAGGCGAGCATCCCGCCGACCTGGTCGAGCAGCAGCGCCACCGCGCCCGGCGTCACCGCGGCGAACCTGTTGAACGCCACCTCGGCGTCCCACTGGTGCAGCGCGAACTCGCTGAGCCGGAAACGGCCCGCGGTGGCCACGTCGACCGGCTCCGGGAGGAAGCCGAGGTCGATCCGCAGCGAGGCGCGCGTCTGGGCGTCCAACGCCTCGTACGCCTCGACCAGCCGCTCGTTGGCGGCGAGGAACCCGGCGGCGTGCTCGGCCGGGGACATCGCGTCCCAGCGGGCCCAGACGCCACGGTTGAAGTCGCCGTCCGGGGCGGGCGCGCCGGTGCGGGCGGCGTCCAGCGCCGCCAGGTTGATCTCGGCGCCGCTGCCCAGGTGGCTCAGCACCTGGGAAACCTGCCACTCGCTGGCCCCCGAGGGGCGGAGCAGGTCGTCTTCCTTGAGGTCGCGTACGAGCGCGGCGAGCTCCTCGTGGCCCGCGCGCAGAGCGGTGATGACCTGGTCGGCTGGGGTGGACATGGATCTCCTCAAACGGACGTTCGACGATGGTCGGGACGATACCGGAAGCGGCCACCGGCCGGTCCGACCCCAGGTCGGGGCGGACCGGCCGGCGGCCGCGTCGGTCTGCTCAGCCCATGTGCACAGCGGTGCCGGTCGGGATGTCCTCCTTGCGCACCTTCACCAGGAACACCGTGGCCAGACCGGCGAGCACGATCAGCACCGCGCCCCAGGCGAACGCCACGCTGTAGCCCTGCACCAGCGCCTCGACCTGGTTGACCGGGCTCGGTGCCCGACCGACGAGGTAGGTGGCGACCGCGCTGGTGTAGAGGGTGTTCAGCAGCGCGGTACCCAGCGAACCACCGATCTGCTGGGTGGCGTTGAGCGTCGCGCTGGCCGCGCCGGCGTCGTGCTCCGGCACCCCGACCAGGGCCAGGCTGGACAGCGGGACGAAGGTGAAGCCCAGCCCCAGACCCAGGATGACCTGGGCGGGCAGCAGGTGGGTGAGGAACGACGTGTCCACGTCGATCTGGGTCAGCACCAGCATGCCCACGGCGGCGAGCGCCGAGCCGGCGACCATCAGGGGCTTGGCACCCAGTCGGGGCATCAGCTGGCTCGCGCCACCGGCGGCGATCAGCACACCGGCGGTGACCGGCAGCGACGCCAGACCGGCCTCCAGGGGCTTGTACTGCAGCACCACCTGGAAGTAGAAGGTCAGGAAGAGGAACGCCCCGAACAGGCCGGCGCCGATCAGCGTCGAGGTGAGGAACGCCCCGCCCCGGTTGCGGTCCAGGATGATGCGCAGCGGCAGCAGCGGGTGGCTGGAGCGCATCTCGATGACCACGAAGGCGGCGAGCAGCGCCACGCCCGCGGCGATGAAGGCGAGCGTCGCGGTGGCGTCCCAGCCGTCCTCGGCGGCCTTGGTGAAGCCGTAGACCAGGGAGACCAGGCCGGCGGTGACCACGATCGCGCCGGGTACGTCGTAGCGGGTGTTGCCGTGCGCCCGGCTCTCCGGCACCAGCGGGATCGCGAAGGCGATGGCGATGGCGGCGACCGGGATGTTGACCAGCAGGCACCAGCGCCAGTCGGCGTACTCGGTGAGCACCCCGCCGAGCAGCAGACCGACCGCCGACCCACCGCCGGCGATCGCGCCGTACACCGCGAAGGCCTTGGCCCGCTCGGTGGCCTCGGTGAAGAGGACGGTGAGCAGTGCCAGCGCGGCCGGGGCGAGCAGTGCGCCGAACGCGCCCTGCAGTGCGCGGGCCGCGAAGAGCATGCCGCCCGTGGTGGCGAGGCCGCCCAGCGCAGAGGCGAGCGCGAAACCGGTCATACCGACCAGGAAGGTGCGCTTGCGCCCCCAGTAGTCGGCGATCCGGCCGCCGAGCAGCAGCAGACCGCCGAACGCCAGCGTGTAGGCGGTGACGACCCACTGCCGGTTCGCGTCGCTGATGCCCAGGTCGGCCTGGGCCTTCGGCAGCGCGATGTTCACGATGGTGGCGTCCAGGACGACCATCAGCTGCGAGACCGCGATGACCGCCAACGCGATCCAGCGCCGCGGGTGCGGCGCGCCTGTCGACGTCCCGGCGCCGGGCGCGCCGGGGGCGGTCGAGGTGGTTCCGGACATGGTGAAGCCTTCCGTGTTACGAGATGTCGGTGAGTCAGGCCTGGGACGGGCGGTCGTGCTGGTAGCGGAGTACCGGGATCAGCACCTGGTCGACGACCTGGGTGAGGAACGCGTCGTCGGCGGGTAGGCCGTGCGCGACGATGCGGGACATGGTGAGCGCGGGCGCCAGATCGTGGAACAACTCCCGTTCGCCGGCCTCCGGCGGGATCTCCCCCCGGGCGGCGGCGCGGACCAGGATGGCGGTGCTGGCCACCCGCCCGGCCGGTAGCACCTGGTGGCGCACCAGACGTTCCAGCTCGGGGTTGGTCCGCATGGCGAAGGTCAACGCCTGCATGAGGTCGCAGTCGGCCGCGCAGATCGCGACGGTGGCCCGCAGCAGCTCGATCAGGTCGCCGCGCAGCGAGCCGGTGTCGGGCGGGTTGTGCACACCTACCTGCCGGTCGCGCAGGGCGGCGACGACCAGTTCGGCCTTGCCGTCCCAGCGGCGGTAGATGGTGGCCTTGCTGACGTGGGCGCGAGCGGCGACGGCGTCGATCGTCAGCCGGTCGTAGCCGACCTCGCGCAGCAGGGCGATGACCACGGCGAACAGGTCGGTGTCGGTGCAACGCGGAACACGAGCCGCCGGTACCCCGGCGCTCGTGCCCACCTGCTGACCACCCAGCATCCCCGTAGACCCCCCGCGAAACGATGTCGTACTGACACTAGTTCGCGGTCGCCCGGAGGTGCAGGCTTTCGTGAGGTGCATCGCACCGGCCCGGCGAAACGACCACGTTTCGCCGGCACCGGTGGAGCGGTCAGGAGCTGAGCGCCACTTCCACCTTCGTGCGGGTGCCCCAGCCGGTGCGCCAGCAGGTGGCGATGCCGTACCAGCGGATCGCCCTGAGCACGACCAGGGCGAACACCACCGCGACCGGCGTGAGGAGCCAGGTGCCCCACTGGTAGGCCGTCGACTGGTCCGAGCGCCGGACCGTCATGTAGCGCAGCGCCTGCCCGTACCCGACGATCAACGGCACGGCCACCAGCCACGGAATCGCCCGCGGGTCGGGGTCGATGATCGGCGACAGGATCGCCACCGCCACGAACAGCACGGTCGCCACCACCGTCGCCGCCCAGCGCAGCAGGTGCAGCCACCACGCGATGGAGAGCAACGACAGGTACCGGACCCGCCACCAGGTTCTGATGAAGCTGCCGCGCATCCAGCGGAGGAACATCCGGCAGAAGTGCCCGGCGTTCTCCGGCATGAGGGAGAACGCGAACGCCGACGGCTGCTGCACGGTACGACCCCGCACCATCGCGAAGAGGGTGAGCAGGGAGTCGTCGGAGAAGGGCACCCGCCGGCCGAAGAACGTCTCCGTCAGGTACGCCCCGAGGTTGTCGCGAACGACCTCCGCCCGGTAGGCGGCGATCGGGCCCGAGTTCACCCACACGCACCCGAACACCGACAGCGACGACCTGTCGGTGAGCTGCCCGGTCACCAGCCACAGGTCGGTGAACCGGGTGAGGAAGCTGCTGCGGACGTTCGCTGCCATCACCACCCCCGCGACGGACTGCACCGCCGGATCGGCGAAGGGCTTCAACAACTCCCGGAGGGCGTTCGGGTCCGAGATGGTGTCCGAGTCCACCGTCCAGTAGACGTCGGCTGCCGGGGTCGACCGCACGGCGGCGGCCTGGGCGTGCCGTTTCCCGGCATTGGGCTGGATGTGCCAGGCGGCGATGATGCCGTGCACGGGAGCGACGTCGAGGAACCACCGCTTGATCGGCTGGTACCCCTCGGTCAGCTTCGACCCGTCGTCCACCACGTAGATGGTGTCCGGTCTGCGGGTCTGGAAGATCATGGATTCGAGGCAGGCGCGCAGCGCGGCCGGATCCTCGTTGTACGCCGGCACGATGCCCACCACGTGCAGAGCGTCGAGGTGCCCCTGCATCCGGTCGGTGACCACGGCCGGCTTCTCCAGGTAGGAGGAGCCGAGCTGCCAGATCAGCAGCAGGAACATGGCGGCGTACGCGAAGGTGAAGCGGTGGCCGCCTCCGTCGAGGGCGCCGATCACGGCGAGGACGTGACGGGCGGTCCACGCCGCCGCGGCGGCCAGGACGACCGCCGCGGCGAACAGGACACGACCCCTGGTGACGCTCGCGGTCACTGGCCGACCGACTGCTTACGCCGGAACGTCATCCGGATCATCAGGAAACCGACGACGACGGCGGTCGCCCCGGTGATCGCGATGGTCAGCGGCAGGGGGAGGGCGTAGCTGCCGATACCGGCCGCGCCGCCGATCGTGACAACGCCCATACCGGTACGGGGAAGGCTGCCACCGGACATGATGGATCTCCGCTCTGTGAGGGATGACGAACACTGTCGCGGTGACCGGTACGACGGTGGAACTGCCCGGCCATCACGACGCTGAACAGCGAATGTGACTGTGTGCAACGGCGCGCTCACGTTCGCAAACAGAACTGTCCCGGTCAATCTCGGACGTCGGGTGAACGCCCGTCTGACCCGGCCCGACGCGCCCACCCGCTACCGGCGTGTCGGAGCCGTTCCCGCAGCCGTGACCTGCGGTTTCGCGGCGCGGTCGGCTCAGCCCAGGCGGTGGGCACGAGGACCGGGTGCTGTCGGGTAGACGTCAGCACCGCACGTCGTTGTCGATAAACGGATGACGCATCGGGTTAACACCCGTCTCGGTGAGGGCGGTCAACCGCCCGGTGCGAGGAGCACCGGCACACTCGTCGTGTTGATCCGTGAGCCGTCGTGCGCGGACACCTCGTACACCTCGATCGTGCCCTTCTGCTCCCGGGTCGTGCGCCAGCCGACCAGCACCCGGTAGCCGCCCCGACAGCCGCCGCCGCAGCTGGCCGTGCCGAAGCCGGTGGCCACCTCCCGGCCGGCGGAGTCCAACACCCGGACGCTCACCGTGGCCTCGAACACGTCGGCGGTCCCGGTGACGACGAGTGGCGTGGTGACGCGTTCGCCGGCGGTCGGCCCGGTGACCACGATCGGCGGCAGCAGCTCCGCGTAGTCCGCCCGCTCGACCGGGGCCGCCCCGTTCAGGCGGACCCGGCGCACGGTGGGGAACTGGGTGAGTGTCCACACCACCTGGGCCTCGCGGAGTCGCCGCGTCGCACTGTCACCGGACGGGGCGCGCAGGATCGCCGTGCCGTCGGTGATCCGGGTGACCTCGACGTCGGCCGGGACGAGGGTGCGCAGCCCGCCGGCGGCCTCGGCCGGTGTCGGACCCCGGGCCAGCTCGGTCAGCGCCAGCCGGGACGTGGCCACGGTGGCTGGCCGGGACCGCCTGGTCGGCACGAGCTGCCCGGCGCGGACGAACCACAACTCCACTGTCACGGTGCCCCCGGCGGGACCGCTCGTCGGCGACGACGGGCTGGTCGAGGACGACCTCGGTGTCGCCGTCGGTGGGATCGGCTCGGGGCGCTCGGAGGCGCCGGACGGCGTGACGACCACCGGGGCGGTGCCGGACGGCGCTGCCGTGGGCGCCGGGCCGAGCGCTCCCGAGCGCGGGCTGCCACACCCGCCGACGAGCAGTACGGCGACGAGCGTCGCCCCGGCGACACCGCGCCGGTTCACGTCGCACCGTCCGCCGGCAGCTCCAGCCGGAAACAGGCACCGGACCCAGGCCCACTGCGGACGGTCAACACCCCACCGAGCAGCGCGGCGTGCTCCCGCGCGATGGCCAACCCGAGCCCGCTGCCCGGCGCCGAGCGGGACCTGTCGACCTGGTGGAAACGGTCGAACACCAGGGACAGGTGCTCCGCCGGGATGCCCGGCCCCTGGTCGGTGACCTCGAAGACGACCAGCGGGCCCGCCCGGACGGCGATGGCCCGGATCTCCCCGCCGCCGTGCTCGACGGCGTTGGCGACCAGGTTGGCCAGCACCCGTTCCAGCCGACGCCGGTCGGTGCGCAGTGTGCCGGCCTCCCCGCCGACCAGCACCCGGTCCGACCAGCCGCGCGCGGCGACGATCCCGTGCAGCAGCGCCGACACGTCGACCGGCCCGACCTCCAGCTGCTCCCGGCCGGCGTCCAGTCGGGAGATCTCCATCAGGTCCTCGACCAGCCGGCGAAGCCGGACCACGTCGTCGACCAACAGCCGCGCGGCTGGCCGGGCGTCGTCGGGCAACCGGTCGAGGTGCTCACGCAGCAGCGACGCCGCGGCCACCAACGAGGTCACCGGGGTACGCAGCTCGTGCGCGACGTCGGCGGTGAACCGCCGCTCGCGGGCCTGCGCGGCCGACAGTGCCCCGATCTTCGACTCCAGCGCCTCGGCCATCTCGTTGAACGTCGCCGCCCAGACGCTGAACTCGTCGCGCCCGCGTACCGGCAGGCGGGTGGCGAGCAGGCCCTCGGTGAGCGCTCGGGCCGCCCGGCTGGCCCGGCCCACCGGCTCCAACGTGCGCCGCGCCAACGTGTGACCGATCCCGGCGGCGAGCAGCACCACGAGCACCCAGCCCGCCACCAGGGCGGTACGCAGTTGACCCAGGTCGGTGGCGACGTCGTCCTCCACGGTGAGGACGTACAACTCGGCGGTCGAGCCCGGGATGCGCCCACCGACGACGAGCAGCCGGGGGCGCACCGCCGGGGCGGAGCGCTGGTAGCCGAGCTGCCCGCCCGCGACCGCGGCCCGCAACCCGGTGCCCAGCTCCGGGGCGTACGCGGGGTGCGAGGCGCGGGCCGGGCCGTCGACGAGCACGACGTGCCGGCCGCTGGCCTCGAAGCTGGTGAGCAGGTCGGCGCTGCGCTGGTCGGTCAGGGGGAGGAACTGCCCGGCCAGGACGAGTTGGTAGCGGGCGTCGGCGGCGGCCTCCCGCAGCGACGCGTCCCACCAGGACTGCCGCAGCAACAGCCCGGTCCCGCCGGCGAGCAGCCCGGCCGAGACCCCAGCGACCAGGATGAACGCGACGGTCAGCCGGCGTCGCAGGCGGCCCGGGGGCACCGCGCGTCCGGCCATCGCCGTCCCTCCCGTCAGCCCGTCGACAACTTGTAGCCGGCGCCGCGCACGGTCTGGATCAGCCGTGGCCGGGCCGGGTCCTGCTCGACCTTGGCGCGTAGCCGTTGCACTGCCACGTCGACGAGCCGGGAGTCGCCCAGGAAGTCGTGGTTCCAGACCAGGTGCAGCAGCAGATCCCGGGTGAAGACCTGGCCGGGTCGACGGGCCAGCTCCAGCAACAGGCGGAACTCGGTGGTGGTCAGCGGCACCTCCCGGCCGCGCCGGCGGACCACGAAGCCACCGGGGTCGATCTCCAGGTCGCCGACCTCGATGAGCGTCGACGGGACCGGCGCGCTCACCCGACGTAGCACCGACCGGACCCGGGCCACCAGTTCGGGCAGGTCGAAGGGCTTACGGAGGTAGTCGTCGGCGCCGCACTCCAACCCGACCACCACGTCGATGGTGTCGGTGCGCGCGGTCAGCATGAGGATCGGCACCTGACTGGTCCGCCGGATCTCCCGGCAGACCTCCAGGCCGTCCAGAACGGGCAGCATGATGTCGAGCACGATCAGGTCGACGGGACGGGCCCGCCAGGCCGCCAGGGCGTGTCGTCCGTCGACGGCGCCCTCGACCCGGAAGCCGGCGCGGCGCAGCCCGAGGACGGTGACCTCCCGGATGGAGGCGTCGTCCTCGACCACCAGCACGCGGCCCTCCATCACCTGAGGGTAGACCCGTCGCCACGCTGCGCAGCCTGCCGAAACGGTTGGTCCCAGAGACCAGGCAGCCCCTCTGCGAAGCACCGTCCAACCGCTACGGTCAGATGATTTCGGCACCCCTCGATCAGCTCACACGAAAGGGCACGACGTGCAACGTCATGGCTGCGTGATCCGACTCCGCCCGGACCAGCGGGAAACCTACCTGCGGCTGCACGCCGAGGTCTGGCCGAGCGTCGAGCAGACGCTGCGCGAGGCCAACTTCCGCAACTACACGATCTTCCTCCACGGCGACCTGCTCTTCGGCTACTACGAGTACGTCGGTGACGACTACGAGGCCGACCTGCGGTTCATCGCCGCCGACCCGCAGACGCAGGAGTGGTGGAAGCTGACCGACCCGTGTCAGGAGTCGATCGCCGAGCCCGGCTCGGGGGACTGGTGGGCGCCGATGCGCGAGGTCTGGCACCTGACCGACGAGGCACCCGGCCGGTCCTGACCCCGCCCGCCCCGCGCCTCGACCGTCACCCCCGCTGCGTCGATCATGGAGTTGTGGTGCCCGTTGTGGGCACTCCTGAGGGCTATGTCGCCCCCACAACTCCATGATCGACGAGGTGGGGCGGGGTGGGGCAGACTGGATACGTTCAGGGCAGCCAGCTACGGCGTGAAGTACGGCGCCGACGCTCCCTCGGTCGTGAAGGACCAGCCGCCCGCCGGTGCGCTCTGCAACCTGACGACGACGTTCGCGACGTAGGCCGAGCTGACCGGGGTGAAGTCGACCTCGTGGTACCAGGTCTTCCCGTTCGGGGCGCAGAAGTCCGACGCGTTGTCGGTGTAGGTCACCACCACCCCGTTCTGGTAGGTGACGACCATCTGGACCCGGACGCACTCGCCGGACGCGTTGTTGATGTAGACGCGCCCGAGCAGCCGAGGCTCCCAGGTGCCGTTGACGAGATCCCACTCCAGCCGGCCGTCGGCCTTGGGGTCCCCGGAAATGTTGCCCAGGTCGCCGTCGCCGAAGTCGAAGTGCCGCTCGGTGATGGAGAACCGGTCGGTCCGCTGCACCGCAGCCTGCGCCGGGCTCGCCCCGACCAGCCCGAGTGCGCACACCACCAGGGGCACCGCCAGAAGTCGGGTCGCCGTTCTGCTGATCCGCATGTCTTCCTCCTCGATCGCGCCGCGGCCATCGCGCGGCGTCCGACATCGAGTCTCGGCAGGGGCCTCAGGGCCACGTCACGATCCGCTCCGGGTGGCGAGCCGGCGCGGGCACACCATGACGCCACCGTGAGGTTCGCCCGGAGCATGGTGCTGCCCGGCCAGAGTGGACCGGCGAGAACGAGGGAGCGACATGCGCACGGTGGACATCGCACGACGGACGGCGGCGGGCCTCGTCGCCGTCGCGCTGGGTACGACAGCGGGGGCTGCCGCACCGGACCGGCCCGCCCAGGCGGGAGGGCTCGCACCGGTACGGGTCGAGGAGGCCAGCGACAGCGACGGCAGCGTGACCAAGGTCGCCACCGCGACCTGTCCGGGGGCCCGCTCGGTCTTCGCGGCGGGCGCTCGGATCGTGAACGGAAACGGCGGTGTGGTGCTGACCGCGATGGAGCCGGACGCGGAGCTGACGTCGGTGACCGTCACCGCGACAGCCCGGACGGGGCACGCGAGCGCATGGTCGGTGGTGGCATACGCCACGTGCGACTCGTCGACGAGCCCACCGGTGCGGGCGACGGCCACCGTCGGGTCGGCGTCGACGGCGGAGGTGACCTGCCCGAGCGGCACACTGTTGGTCGGCACCGGCTTCCGCCTCGACGGACCGGTGGACCAGACGTACGTCGACGAGGTCGCCTTCGGCTCCGGACTGCGGACGGTGCGCGTGCACGCCGGCGGCACCGCCGTGCCGGCGAGTCTCACGGCCGTCGGCGTCTGCAAGGAGCCCACGCAACCGACCGGGCCGCCCGGCGTCCGCGTCGAGGCCGCCAGCGGGCACGACGGCACGTGGCCGAAGACGGTCGTCACCGCCGACGCCGGCCCGAACGCCCACGTGTACGGGGTCGGCGCCCGCGTGACGGGCGCGGGCCACTTCTTCCTCAGCGCGCTTCTCCCCAGTGCGACCCTCCGCCGAGCGGGCGCCGAGGCCGTCCGGGCGAGCCAGCTACCGGGAGCGGTCGCCGCGCGGGTCGGTGCTGCCGAGGACGGCGCGGGTTCGCTCACCGTGTCCGGCATGGAGCTGGCCGTCTTCCACTGATCGGCCCGCGGTCGCGCGCCGGCGAACCGGTCGGGGAGCGTGGTCTCCCGCCGCTGGCGGCGGCCCCGCCGTCAACGCCGACGGTCGGGGGCCGGATCCCTCCGGCCGTTGGCGGCGGCCGGCGAGCCCCGGTGATCGACGTCCTGCCGCTGCTGCCGACCCGGACGACCGGGCGCGAGGATGATCTCGTCCGGCGGGTGCACTCCGATGGCGAACATCGCTTCGCGGTACCGGGCGAGGGCCCGGCGTGCCTCGCCGTGCTGGCCGCCGGCGGACAGCGTGCGCACCAACGCCCGGTGCGCCGGCTGGTCGTACGGATCTCGTTCCAGCAGCCGCAACAGATACGGCACCGCAGCCGGCGGGCCCGCCGTGGCTCGGCTGACCTGGGCCAGCATGCGCAGCAGGCCGAGGTACGCCGCCCGCGCCTCCTCGCGCAGCGGGCCGGACCAGTCGGCGTACGGCTCGTCCTCGAACGCGTCGGCGCGGTACAGCCGGTCGGCGGCCAGCAGCACCGTCCGCCCCTCCGCCGGCGCCCCCCGTTCCACCAGGCGACGCGCGTGCGCGACGTGCGCGAGGAACTCCTCGACGTCCACCCGCAACCGGCTGACGTCGAGCGCGATGCAGGCGTGATCGGCGACGAGGAAGTGGTCCGGGGCGAACGTCTTCGTCGGGTCGAACACCCCGCGGACGATCGAGAGCAGGACCGACAGCCGGTGCCCGGTGCGATCCGGGTCGTCGTCCGGCCAGAGCAGTTCGCACAGCTCACCGCGTGGCACCGGGCGGCCGCGGCGGGCGACGAGGATTCGTACCAGGTCACGAGCCTTGCGGGACTGCCACTGCGAAGCGGGCACCGGGTGGCCGTCGAGGTGCACCTCGAACCGGCCGAGGGCCCGGATCACCACCCGCTGATAGATCGGCCCGGTGCCGGGCGCCCCGCCGTCGGAACTGCTCGCCGTCCGGTCCACCAGGGCGCCGGCGAGAGCGACCTGTTCGGCAGCGAGAAGGCCGGCCAGCCGATCGTCGATGTCTGCTCCGGGCAACCGCCCGAGGACGACCAGCAGCCTGGCCGCCTCGACCGTCGCACCGGCCCGAGTCCAGATCGCGCACGCCTCGCGCAGCGCCGTACGGGCGCGCCCGAGGTCCTGCTCGGCGGCGGCCCGCAGTTCGAGCGCGTCGGCCAACCCGGCCAGGTCGCCCTGGGCGCGCGCGATCCGAGCCGCCTCGCCGGCGAACGTGGTGGCCCGGTCGGGCGCGGCCATCCGCAGCGCCACCCAGCCCTGTGCGAGCAGTGCGGGCACGACGATCTCGTCCGCGACGCCCCGGGCAGCACGGTCGGCGTGCGCCGCCGCCGCCGGCACATCGTCGTCGAGTCGTACCAGCGCCAGCCCGGCGAGCGCGGCCACCAGGACGTGCGCGTTGCCGGTCTCCTCGGTGACCCGGATCGTCTCCTCGTAGGCGGCGCGCGCCTGCTCGCGCCAGCCCCGCCGGCGGTACAGCTCACCGAGGCCGAGCAGTGCGTGGATGAAGCGGCGGGAGCCTTTCTGCTGGTAGAACGTCAGCGCCGCCTGGTACCGCTGCACCGCCTCGTCGTAGCGGCCGAGCATCGCCAACGCTTCGGCCTCGTTGCTGGTGGCGATGGCGCGCAGACTGGGCGCGCCGGCCAGCGCGGCATACCGGGCCGATCGCTCGGCCGTCGCCAGCGCCTCGGCAAAGCGGCCGGTGCGCAGGAACCGGTGCGTACGGTTGGTGTGGATCCGGGTGAGCAGCAGGACGTCACCGGTGCGTTCCGCGATCGGCAGTGCCAGGGCGAAGTGCTCCTCGCTGCCCGCGCTGTCACCGACGACACTGAGGCACAGGGCGACGCTGAGGTGGGCCGTGGCCAGGACGTCGTCCTGCCCGGCGCTGGTCGCGGCAGCGAGCGCCTGCCGTGCGTCGTCGATGGCGGTCCCGGTGTCGCCGGCCAGCAGGTGCGCGTGTGCGGTCCAGGCGAGCAGTAGCGCCCGATCGGCCGGTGGGGCGGGCCGGGCGAGCGGCCGGCCGAGGATCGCCAGGGCCGTGCGGGCGTCACCGCGCTGATAGTGGATCCGACCCATCCGCCAGGCCAGGCCGGCGTCCCAGGCCTCCTCGGCGACGACGTCGTACTCGCGGGTGGCCGCGCCCAGGTCCCCGAGGGTGCGCAACGCGTCGCCGAGCAGAAGGCGCAACCGCCGGCTGCGGTGCCGTTCCGGCACCGCCCGGACCAGCTCGATCACCGTGGCAGAGCGACCCGCCGCGATCATCCGATCGCCGTGCGCGTCGAGCACCCGGGCTCCCGCCGCGTGCTCCCCGGCGCGCAGGTACTCGCGGGCGGCGGCGACCGGCGGTCCGTGCTCGTCGTACCAGGCTGCTGCGGCGACGGCCGTGGTGCGGACCCGGTCGGCGGTCGGAGCTCGGTGCCCGTGCCGGGCGGTCTCGACGACGATCGGCACGAGGTGCTCCTCCGGCGTCGGTGCACCCGGACCGGCCGCCGCCCAGGCCGGCCGGGTCAGCAGACCGGTGCGACGCAGCCCGTCGAGGATGCGCGCGGCACCCCGGTGTCCGAGGGCGCGACACAGGCCCACACTCACCGGCGTCAGCGCACCGACCTGGCGCAGCAGCCGGCTCGCGTCCGCCGGCAGCGCGGCGAGCACCTCGTCGGCGACGTACCGCGCGATCGGCCCACCGGGCTCGCTGAGGACCGGGGCGAGCGGCCCGGTCGGGACTCCGCCCAGTCGCAGGGTCTCGGCGGACAGGTGGACGAGCGCCGGCCAGCCGCCGGTCGCCGCGTACACCCGGTCGGCGAGATCCGGAGTGGAGAGGCCGTACTCCTCGGCGATCAGGTCGCCGACCTCGTCCGGGGAGAGCGCCAGGTCGGCGGGGCCCAGCTCGGTCCAGAGACCACTGCCGAGCAGGCGGGCGGCGGGCACCGGCATCGGCCACCGCGAGGCGAGGACGACTGTGACATCGTCCGCCCACCGCCCGACCTGCTGCAACAGGAGGTGCAGATGCTCCGCCGAGGTCGGCGGCAGGTCGTCGACCACGACCACGCGGTCGCCGGCCGCGACGGCGTCGGCGACGAGGTGGGGTACGGGTCCGTCGTCCCCTCGGCACCAGCGGGCACCGGTGAGGGGAAACCAGCGGCGCAGCGCCGTGGTCTTGCCGTAACCGGCGGCGGCCACCACGCAGCAGACTCCCCGCTGACGACCTGCCCGTAACGGGTGCACCGCATTCCTCCCGGTCATGCCGCGCGAAGCCGGACGGCCAGATCGGTGTCCGTGGATTAAGGTTCACCGGCGGCCTCCGGTGAGGCAAGACCCTTGTCGGTCGCGTACCCGATCCGGGACGCGCAGGCGTGTTGCCGCTCGCGTGACGGAGTATCTGCTGGCCAGGGTGTTACAGGGTCGTGGGCGACCGGTGCCGGCTCTCCGCGCCCACGCAGGGAGGAGCTGATGAGGTGTGGTCCAGGCCTTCGTGGCGCAACCACTGTGCGCGGTGTGTGGGCGACCGGGGGCACGCGTCGAACTCGTCGCGCCCGGTGCCCGACCGGCGGACTGGCAGCGCTGGTCTGCCGCGCACCGCGACGCCTACCACGCTGCCCGAGAGCGTCACGACGACCAGCAGTGGTGGCTGCTGTTCTCCGGCATCGTGGCGGGCAACGGATTCGGCCGACCAGTGGACCCGGCAGAGGCGCAACGGCTCGCCGACGCCTTCGTCACGCCGTACCGGTACGCCGCCGTCACCTCCGCGGGCTTCTACGACGACGCCGGATTCTGCGGTCGGTGCGACGCCCCGTACTGCCGCCGGCACTGGAACGTGTCCAGCACCGGCTACGGACGCTGCCCGCAGGGCCACGGCAAGAGCCTGGATCCGCACTGGTGGCCCGACGACCTGTGACAACGGGGATCCGCGCTCCCGCCGGGCGGGACCGGCGGGAAGCGCCACCACGTCGGCTCCCCGCGAACGTCACCGCGCCAGCAGGTCACCACTGGTGCGCGACGTCGAGCACGATCCGGCTGTGCGTGCCCGGCCCGGTGAGCACGAGCACGCGGAACGGCAACCGCGCCCGAACGCCCACCGCGAAGGTGCTGTAGCCCTCGAAGCTGCCGCCGAAGACGATGTCCCGCACCGTCGGGTAGCGCAGCAGGTTCGCGATGTGCTCACCGACCGCGTAGGGCACGGTCCCCTGGCGCGCGTCGTCGTACGCCGGTGCCCGCAGCGATACCCGCAGCAGGGCGCCCCCGGCGGTGTACGGCGACAACGCCAACCCCTCGCCCTCGGTCCAGGTCTCGCCGTAACCGACGGCGTAACCGTCGACCGGCCCGGCGAACTCGAACACGACCCGGTCGTAGCAGTCGTGCCGGCCGGTGCGTACCTCGGTCAACGGGGCGTCGCTCAGCGCGCCGGCCGACCTCTCCGCGCTGCCCCAGGTGATTCCGCAGTAGGCCGCCGCGCTGCTGCTGCCCGCCGCGCTGCTGCCCGCCGCGCTGCTGCCCGCCGCGCTGCTGCCCGCCGCGCTGCTGCCCGCCGCGCTGCTGCCCGCCGCGCTGCTGCCCGCCGCGCTGCTGCCCGCCGCGCTGCTGCTGCCCACGCCGGCGACCAGTCCGGCGAGGACGACCGCCACCGCGGTCAGTGCGCTGGTGATCCTCATCGTGGTCCCTCCGTTCGATCGTCGGGGCCACGTCGCGGCGACCCTGCCGGTGGCCCTCTGTCGCCACCGTCGTCCCGTCTCGGCACGGGCGCTTCGCCGCGCGGTAACCGCTGGGTAACAGCCGTCGCCCGCGCCGGTATGACGCTTCCGCTATGACAGTCGCCGACCACGCACGGCCTAGCATCGACACATCTCAATGACCGGTGGCCGTTGGTCGCCGGACGACCGCAGGGGAGTGCCTGATGTTCCGACGACAACTGCGACGCGTGGCGCTGGCCGTGCTCGCGGCGACTCTGGCGGCGGCCGGGGTGCAGCTCAGCACCGGCGCGCCGGCCGCCGCCGTCCGCACCGTCTACTACGACGCGAGCCGGACCGGCGAGTTCCGCACCAACTTCGACCAGGCCGCGCAGATCTGGAACAGTCGGGTCAGCAACGTCCGGCTGCTGGCCGGCACCCCGGCCAGCATCACCGTCTACGTCGACGACGGCTGGCCTCGGGCGCAACCGACCGGCCTCGGCGCGGGGCGGATCTGGATGGGACGCACAGCCGTCAACCAGGGCTACGACCGCAACCGCATCGCCGCCCACGAACTCGGTCACATCCTGGGCCTTCCGGACCGGCGTACCGGCCTCTGCTCCGACCTGATGTCCGGCAGCAGCGCCCCGGTCTCCTGCCGTAACGCGAACCCCAGCTCGACCGAGGCGAGCCGGGTGAACTCGCTGTTCGCCGGCAGCCTGGCCGCGCCGGCCAGCACCACGTACACCTGGGACGGCACCTCCTCCGACGTCGCGCCCCTGGTGGTCGGCGGCCGCCCGGCCTCGGAGAACTACCCCTTCATGGTGTACGTCTCCGGCTGCACCGGCACCCTGATCAAGGGCAACTGGGCGGTCACCGCCAAGCACTGCTCGACGCCGTCCTCGGTGCGGGTGGGCAGCATCAACCGCACCAGCGGCGGCACGGTGGTGCGGGTGACCCGCGCGGTCAACCACCCGAGCGTCGACGTGAAGCTGCTGCAACTGGCCAGCTCCGTCGCGTACGCCCCGGCCCCGATCCCGAGCACGTCCGGCGCGGTCGGCACGGCCACCCGGATCATCGGTTGGGGACAGACCTGCGCACCCCGGGGCTGCGGCTCCGCCCCGACGGTCGCCAACGAGCTGGACACGTCCATCGTGGCCGACAGCCGGTGCTCCGGCATCAACGGCCCGTACGAGATCTGCACCAACAATACCAACGGCAACTCCGGCGCCTGCTACGGCGACTCCGGCGGTCCGCAGGTACGCCGCGTCAACGGGGTGTGGAACCTGATCGGCGCGACCAGCCGGGCCGGCAACAACAACTCCACCTGCGCCACCGGCCCGTCCATCTACGTCGACCTGCCCTCGATCCGATCGTGGATCTCGACCCAGGTCGGCGGCCTGCCGGTCTGACCACGGGAGACGCAGCAGGCGGGGACGCACCACGTCCCCGCCTGCGGCGTGGCAGGGTCACCCACCCGATCCCACACTGCGGTACGGTGCCTGGCACATCGACACACCGGAGGTGGCCGTCGTGCCTGCCGTCGTCGCCCTCGTGCTGACCCTCGCCCTCGCGCCCACACCGTCGCCGTCGGCCACCCCGGGTCCGGTCGGCGAACTCCTCGGCGGTGTCGGCCGGATCGTCGACGACCTGTTGGAGGGCGACCGCCCGCCGAGTGTCACCCCGGCCCCGCCGTCAACACCCGGCCCACCAGCCGCCACCGCCCGGCCCAGCTCCGCGGCACCCGCCACCACCCCGTCCGTCGTGTCGTCGGCCGGTGCCCGACCTCCGGCGGCACCCGTCGTCGCACCCGCCCGTCCCGGTGGTGGCGGGAGCACGGGCAGCCGCGAGGCCGAGGTGCCCGTGCGCGACGTGGACACCCCCGCTCCGGTCGCCGCGCCGCCGGCCGACTCCGCCCGCGACAGGTGGCCGCCCGTGTCCTACCTGCTCCTTCTGGGCGTCCTGGTGGTGCTGGCCCTGCTGTTCCTGCGTCGCCGAGCCCCGGGCCCCTCCGCGGCACCGGTGCCGGCCCCCGCTCCCACTCCTGATCCCGAACCCGCGCCGGACAATGTCAGCCGCCTGCCGACCAGCCTCAACGCCGTCTACGAGTTGGGCAGGCTGGACGAGCGCCTGGCTCAGGAACGTGGCCGCCGCACCTGAGGCGCCGCCCCGGTCGATCAGGATCAGTGCGCGGAGTACGCGCCCTCGCGACGCGGGATCCTGTCGTCGTACGCCCCGACCGGCCCGCTGTAGCGGACCTTGCCCTGCGGGTACGGCCAGGCGTTCGCGGTGCAGCCGTGCAGACCCAGCGTCTGCTGCTGCATCACCGGCGCTCCTCGGCCCCGCCCGGGGCACCGCTCGTGACCGAAGCCGAGTTTGTGCCCCACCTCGTGGTTGACCATGTACTCCCGGTAGGTGGCAAGACTCGCCCCGTACCCGGGCACCCCCTTGACCCAACGCGCCACGTTGAGCACCACCCGACCACCGTTGCGGCACGAGGTGTAGCCGTCCGGCTGGTCCTGGCAGAGGGTGTCACGGGTGCCGGGAGTGGCCAGGTAGACGGTGAAGTCGGTCGGATCGTCCGCACCCACCCGGCGCAGTCGCCACGCCCCGCCCGCCGTCCACCCACGTGGGTCGTTCAGGGTGTCGGTGACCGCTGTGGCGATGTCCTCCACCGGAAGGCCCCGGATGTCGCGTTCCACGGCGACGCGGTACCGCATCAACGTGCCCCGGCCGTTCCGCGCCGGCGCGCTCTCGGCGGACGCCGTCACCCACCGGTTCCCGCCGGACGCGGGATAGCTGATCGGGACGACGGGCACCGAACTGGGCACCACGTCGACGACCCCGGTCGGTCCACCGGTGGCGACCGGCGCGAGGGGCCCGTCGGGCGACGGCCCGGCGAAGACGGGCTCGTTCGCAGGCCGCCCGTCGGCTGGCAGTCCGCATCCGGTGAGCAGCGCCACCGCCAGTAGCAGCGTCGCCGAGGCGGAACGCCATCGGTCGGTAACCTTCGTCGACATGTCTCTCCCCTCGCGCAGCCTTCGGCGGCGACGCGGAGGAGAAGACGGGTGACCCTGGCGAAAAGTTGATGTGACCCACCGCTCAACCTTCCGCCGACCTGACCCGTCCATAGCGGTGTGGCACGGGGGAGGTTCACGGTGGCGCGGGGCGACGCGGAGTTCGTCGAGTTCGCGCGGGCGGCGTCCGCGCGGCTCGTGCACGCCGCGTTCCTGATGACCGGCGATCACCACCTGGCCGAGGACGCCGCGCAGACCGCCCTTGCCCGCACGTACGCGTCCTGGTCGCGGGTCCACGACGACGACGCCTACGGGTACGCCCGCCGCACCCTGGTCAACCACCTGGTGGACGGGTGGCGGCGGCCGATGCGCGAGTACGCGACCGACGACGTGCCCGAGCAACGGCGCGGGGACGTGGCCGACGAGGTCACCACCCGGCGCTGGCTGATCGGCATCCTCCGTGCGCTCAGCCCTCGGGAGCGGGCCATCGTCGTGCTGCGCTACTACTTCGACCTACCGGAGGCGCAGGTGGCCCGCGAACTCGCCGTATCCGTGGGCACGGTCAAGAGCACCAGCTCGCGGGCCCTGCAGAAACTACGCGCCGCGGCACCGCGGCACGCCGACGAGGAGGCGCGCCGATGACCGAGCTGGAGCGGCTGCGCGACGCCATGCGGGCGACCGAGCGCCCCGACACCGTCCTCGACCTGGCCGCCGTGATGCGCGACGGACGACGGTTGCGTACCCGTCGGCGGGTTGCCGGAGCCGGGGCGGCGACACTCGCGGCCGGGCTGGCGGCCGTCGTCGTGGTGGCGGTGGACTATCGAACGTCGGAAACGCCGACGGCCGATCGTCGCCCGCCGGTCGTCGTCGCCCCGTCACCGGCAGGTGTCTCGCCGACGCCGGCGAGGTCGTTGGAGCCCACCCCGCCGCCGACGGCCGGCGACGTGCCGTCCCCGAAACCGCTGGGCCAGGTGATCGACAGCAAGGTGCGGTACGGCGCGGAGCAGCGGGTGTACTACGTCGTTCGGGTGTCCGTGCCCGGCGAACCGAAGGTGACCATCGGGCTGGCCGCCGGCCGCCGCCTCCCGGACGGCATGCTGACCACGGACATCCTGGTCAACGACGTGGAGGGGGCCGACCGCAGCCCCGGATTCCACCAGATCGGCTATGACGAGCGTTCGTCGACCACGCCGGTGCCCACCTTCGGTTACTTCGTCGGCCCCGCCCACCGCGTCACCGGCACCGTGGACGGGCGGCAGGTCGATGCCCGCCTGGCCCGGTGGAGTGTCGACAAGCAGGTGGTGATCTTCTGGTTCGATCCGACACTGCTGAGCCCGGGGGAGCGGCTCGACGGCATCGTCGCCCGGGACGCCGCCGGTGGTCAGCTCTGACGCCGACGGCGGGTGAACCCGGGCCGGCCACTCAGGCCGGGTCGTCCAACCGGCGTTCGATCGTCACCGTCGTCCCCTCCGCGGTGGAGACCAGCCGTACGTCGCCGTAGGCGTTCATCAGCAGCGCGCCGCGGCCCCGGTCCATGGCCGGTCGGCGGTCCCGCCAGGTGCCGAAGTCCCGCACCGAGATCCGGACCAGACCGTCACTCACCTGGACCCGTACCCGTACCTCGGGGCGGCTGGGCCGCTGTGCGTGCTCGACGGCGTTGTTCACCGCCTCGGACGCGGCCAGCAGCAGGTCCTCCAGCACGTCCGGGTCGACGGCGAGGTCGCGTAGCGTCCGTCGGACATCTCCGCGCATCAGCGCCGCGGAGGTGGGCGCGGAGGGGTACGTCCAGTCGGTGTCCAGGGCGTCGCCGGTGCCGTCCCGGTCGGCCACGGCATCGTGCGTGGACGCGCCGCGGTCCGGCCTGCCGGTGGCGACGCCGACCGCCGTCCTCCCGTCCTCGGCCGTCGGCTCCGTGACCGCCGTGACCGCGCCGGTGCGTGCCGGTGGGGCGTCGCCCGTCCCCGTGTCGGCCGGGTCGTGGCGGTCGCGGGCCCGCCGGATCGCAGCCCGGATCCGGGCGATCAGTTCGGTCGCGGCGAACGGCTTCACCAGGTAGTCGTCGGCGCCCAGGCCGAGGCCCTCCACGCTGGCCGCACCGCCGGCGCGGGCGGACAGCACCAGCACCGGCAGCGCCCGGGTCGCCGGGTCCGCGCGGAGCCGGCGCAGCAGGTCGAAACCGTCCAGCACCGGCATCATCACGTCGGTGAGGACCAGGTCGGGCCGTTCGCGGTGGACCTCGTCGAGGGCCTGCCGGCCGTCGGTGACGGCCCGCACCCGCCAGCCCTGCCCGGTCAGCAACCGACTGAGGTACGCGCGCATGTCGGCGTTGTCGTCGGCGACCAGGATGCGCGCGCCGGCCAGCTCGTCCGCGGCCGGCCCGGAGGTGTGCTCCGGTTCGGTCGGGTTGTCGCTCGCCTCGGCGAGCCAGCCGGCCGCCTCATCCACGGCGGCGCGGGCCGCGTCACCCCGCCGCTGCACCGGCGGGTCGGCCACCGCGCTACGGCGGGTCGCCGACCAGGGCAGCACCACGGTGAAGGTGCTGCCGGCACCCACCCGGCTGGTCACCCGCACCTCGCCGCCCTCCAGCCGGGCCAACTCGTTCACCAGGGCCAGGCCGATGCCGGTGCCCTCGTGGCTGCGTGAGCGGGCACCCCGCACCCGGTGGAAGCGTTCGAAGAGTTTCGGCAGGTCCTGCTCGCCGATGCCGATGCCGGTGTCCGCGACGGTGAGGCGTACCTCCTCGTCGTCGGCGTCCAGGGTGACCCGGATCCGGCCGATGAACGTGTACTTCAAAGCGTTGGACAGCAGGTTGGTGACGATGCGTTCCCAGTTGACGGGGTCGATCGTGACCGGTCGGGGCAGCGGAGGGCAGGCCACCTCCAGAGCCAGTCCGGCCCGTTCGACGGCGGCCCGGAACACGCCGGCGAGCTCCGCGGTGAGCGCGGACAGGTCGACGGTCCGGGCATCGCTGCGGGCGCGACCGGCTTCCAGGCTGGAGAAGGTGAGCAGGCTGTTGACGAGCGTCAGCAGTCGGGTGGCGTTGCGCCACGCGGTCTCCACCCGCTCCCGTTGCACGGCCGCCAGGGGAGCGGTGGCGTCGGTGAGGGCGTCGGTCAGCGGGCCGAGCATGAGCGTCAACGGGGTACGGAACTCGTGGCTGACGTTGGCGAAGAAGTCCGTCTTCACCCGGTCCAGTTCGGCCAGCGCCTCGATCCGGCACCGCTCCTCCTCGTACTCCTGGGCGTTGCGCAACGCCAGGGACGCCTGTTGCGCCAGGAGTTGGTGGAAGGACCGGTACGCCTCGTCGAGCCGTCGGCTCGGGCTGACCCCGACCAGCAGGACACCGAGCGGTTGGTCCTCGTCGCCGGAGGGCAGTGGCAGCGCCAGCGCGGTGTGGACCGGGTCGTCCCAGGCGCCGGCGGGCAGTGCCATCCGGTCGGCGACGTCGCAGACCTGGGCCGGGCGACCCTCGGCGGCGTCCGGCAGCCCCCAGGCGTGGGCGATCGGGCCCGCGTCGGCCAGGTCGACGGTGCCCGGCAGCGCGCCCTGGACGCCGCCGGTGCGGGCGACCCGCCGCAGGGACGCGCCGTCGCGCAGGTAGACGGCAGCGAACGGGACGTCCAGCGGGTGACCGCCGATGGTCGCGATCAGCCGGGCGCCGGTCGCGTCCACGTCGACGGTGCGACCGTCGCCGAGGACGGACAGGTCGCGCAGCAGCCGCAGCCGCCGTTCCCCGACCACCTGCTCGGTGACCTCGCTGCACACGGTGAACACGCCGACGGTACGGCCGTCGTCGTCCCGGGCCGGGGCGTGCGAGACGCTGAAGTACGCCTCTTCGCGGTAGCCGGCCCGCTCCAGCAGCAGCCGCAGGGCCGGAACCCAGCTGGCCACCCCCGTCGTCATGGCCTGCTGGATCAGCGGGGCGAGCACGTCCCAGCCCTCGGCCAGGGTCACCCGCACGTCGTCGCCGAGCGCGGCGGGGTGCTTGTCGCCGATCAGCGTGGCGTACGCGTCGTTGTAGAGCTGGGAGAACTCCTCGCCCCAGAGCAGCAGCATGGGGTAACGGGAGGAGAGGACCAGCCGGACCGCGGCCCGCAGGCTCTGCGGCCACCCGTCGACCGGGCCGAGCGGCGTACGGGCCCAGTCCAGTGCGGCCATCAGCCGACCGGTGTCGCCACCGCCGCTGAACAGGTCGATGCTGGGTCGTGTCACGCTCGACCCGGCCCCATCGCAAGCCCCCGTTCCGGGCCCGACGACCCCTGCTGGCGTTACCTACCCATCCTGGCACCTCTACTCACCTGTGCCGACGCCGGTACCCATCGTCGAACCGTCGGTGGTTCGGGACGAACGTCCGATGCTCATTGCATCGATACCTGTAAGTGTCTCGGGTATCCCTGCAACCCCCGAGGAGCCCTCATGAGAGGCAGAACGCTGAGCGCCGGAGTCGCGCTCGTCGTGTTCGCCGGGACGACGGTGGCGCTGACCGCACAGCCGGTGGTCGCGTCGCCCATCACCGCGACGACGATGGCCCGGCCGATCGCCGCCACCGTCGCCGCGCTGGCCGCACCAGACATTTCGGTCACCAATGTCCAGGCCCACCTCACCCAGTTCAACAGCATCGCCACCAGCAACGGCGGTAACCGGCGGGCCGGATCGGCCGGATACACGGCCTCGCTCGCCTACGTCAAGAGCAGGCTCCAGGCCGCCGGCTACACCGTCAGCGAGCAGTACTGCTCCAGCTGCCGGTACCCGTCCAACAACCTCATCGCGGAGTGGCGGGGTGGCGCGGCCGACCAGGTGGTCATGTTCGGCGCTCACCTGGACGGCGTCTCGGCCGGCCCCGGCATCAACGACAACGCCACCGGCTCGGCGACCCTGCTGGAGAACGCGCTGGTCCTGGCCGCGCAGAACCCGACCATGACGAAGAAGGTCAGATTCGCCTGGTGGACCGACGAGGAGCAGGGCCTCAACGGCTCCCGCTTCTACGTCAACTCGCTCACCTCCACGCAGCGCGGCTACATCAAGGGCTACTACAACTTCGACATGGTCGGCTCGGTCAACGGCGGCTACTTCATCAACCGGGTCACCTCGACCACGGCGGCGCCGCTGAAGGCGTACTGGGACTCGTTGGGTCTGCAACCCGAGGAGAACGTCGAGGGTCAGGGCCGCTCCGACGACTACTACTTCCAGCAGGCCGGCATCCCCACCTCCGGCTACGCCGCCGGCGCCAGCGCCCGCAAGACCAGCGCCCAGGCGGCCAAGTGGGGCGGCACCGCGAACGCCGCGTACGACCCCTGCTACCACCGGTCCTGCGACACCACCGCCAACGTCAGCGCCACCGTGCTGAACCGGGCGGCCGACGGCGTCGCGTACGCGGTGTGGCAGCTCGCCGTGAGCGGCGGCACCCCGAGCTGCACCGGCGGTCAGGTGATCGGCAACGGCGGCTTCGAGAGCGGCAGCACCCCGTGGGCCGCGTCCTCCGGCGTGATCACCAGTTCCAGCGGCCAGCCGGCCCGGAGCGGGTCGTACAAGGCGTGGTTGGGCGGCAACGGCGGCACCAGCACGGAGAGCCTGTCGCAGTCGGTGACGCTGCCGGCCAGCTGTGCCAGCTACACGCTGTCGTTCTGGCTGCACATCGACACCGCCGAGACGACGTCTTCCACGGCGTACGACCGGCTCACCGTGCAGCTGGGCTCCACCACGCTGGCGACGTACTCGAATCTGAACGCGGCCACCGGTTACACCCAGCGCAGCGTCAACGTGGCCGGGTTCGCCGGTCAGACGGTGACCCTGACGTTCACCGGCACCGAGGACTCGTCGTTGCAGACCAGCTTCGTGCTCGACGACGTGGCGTTGCAGGCGAGCTGACCGCGTACCCGTGCGGGTGGGCCGCCGCCGGTGCTCGCCGGCGGCGGCCCTTCGTGTCCTCAGGTCAGGGGAGCTGGGGGTAGAGCGCCGCCACACCGCCGGGGAACCCGGCCTGCACCCGCCGGCTGACGTCGTCGGCGACGATCTCGTACGCGTCGGCCTCGATGCCGTCGACGGTGAGCCGGGCGACCACCGCCGGGTCGGACTTCGGGCTGGTGATGTGGGCGGCCATGTCGGTGTCCAGGTAGCCGACGTGCAGGCCGGCGACCCGGATGTTGCGCTCGGCGAGCTGGAGGCGCAGCGCGTTGGTCATCGCCCACTCGGCGGACTTCGCGGCGCCGTAGGCGGCGTGCATCGGGAAGTTCACCCAGGACAGCACGGAGAGCACGTTGAGGATCGTTCCGCCGCCGTTGCCGGCGATGGCCGGCGCGAACGCCCGGACCGTGGACAGGGTGCCGAGGTAGTGGGTCTCCAGCTCCAGCCGGATGAGGTCCAGGTCGCCGTCGAGGAGGTCGGTGCGGGTGTCGATACCCGCGTTGTTGATCAGCAGGTTCACGTCGCCGGCACGCTCGGCGGCGGCGGCCACCGAGGCGGGGTCGGTGATGTCCAGGCGCACCGGCGTCACGCCGGGGAGGTCCACGGTGTCCGGGTTGCGCGCGCCGGCGTAGACGGTGGCGCCGCGGGCGACGAGTTCGGCGGCCAGGTGGCGGCCGAGGCCGCGGTTGGCGCCGGTGACGAGGGCGGTGCTTCCGGAGATCTTCATGGCGGTAACGCTATCCCGCCTGACTTCTGTTAACCAAAGTCAGCCATGTCACACCGACGACCCCCTTAATCGGGAATGCGACCCGGACGCGGCGGTACCCCGGCCCGTGACGACTCGTATCCTTTGCGCGAAACCCCGCACGAGCCGAGATGGGAGACGGTGTGAGCAACCAGGCCGAAACGTTGGAGTTCCAGGCCGAGGCGCGTCAGCTCCTCCAGTTGGTGGTCCACTCGATCTATTCGAACAAGGACGTCTTCCTGCGGGAGCTCATCTCGAACGCCTCCGACGCGTTGGACAAGCTGCGGCTGGCCACTCTCGTCGACAAGGACCTCGTCGCCGACACCGACGACCTGCACGTGACGCTCGAGGTCGACAGGGACGCCCGCACTCTCAGCGTGCGGGACAACGGCATCGGGATGACCCGCGACGAGGTCGTCCAGTTGATCGGCACCATCGCCAAGTCGGGCACCGCCGAGCTGCTGCGCCAACTGCGGGAATCCGCCGACGCGCGCGCCTCGCAGGACCTGATCGGCCAGTTCGGCGTCGGCTTCTACGCCGCGTTCATGGTCGCCGACCGGGTCACCCTGGTCACCCGCAAGGCCGGCGAGACCGGCGGCACCCGCTGGGAGTCCACCGGCGAGGGCACCTACTCGATCGAGGCGGTGGACGAGGCCCCGCAGGGCACCACGGTGACCCTGCACCTCAAGCCGGCCGACACCGAGGACAACCTGCACGACTACACCGCCGAGTGGACCGTCCGCGACATCGTCAAGCGATACTCCGACTTCATCGCCTGGCCGATCCGGATGACCGTCGAACGCCCCGGCGCCGACGGCGAGGCCCCCACCAGTGAGGTGCAGACCCTCAACTCGATGAAGGCGCTCTGGGCGCGCCCCCGCGACGAGGTCGATGCCGCCGAGTACAACGAGTTCTACAAGCACGTCAGCCACGACTGGGCCGACCCGCTCGAAGTCGTGCACATGAAGGGCGAGGGCACCTTCGAGTACGAGGCGCTGCTCTTCCTGCCCAGCCACGCCCCACTGGACCTGTTCTCCCCGCAGGGCCGCCGCGGCGTCCAGCTCTACGTCAAGCGTGTCTTCATCATGGACGACTGCGAGGCGCTCGTCCCGACGTACCTGCGCTTCGTCAAGGGCGTGGTCGACGCGCACGACCTGTCGCTGAACATCTCCCGGGAGATCCTCCAGCAGGACCGGCAGATCCAGATCGTCCGTCGCCGCCTGGTCAAGAAGATCCTCGCCACGGTCAAGGACCTGAAGGCCAACCACGCCGAGCGCTACCGCACCTTCTGGACCGAGTTCGGCGCGGTGGTCAAGGAGGGACTGATCGACGATACCGACAACCGCGACACCCTGCTGGACATCCTCTCCGTGGCCTCCACCCACGACGCGACCGAGCCCACCGACCTGGCCGGTTACGTCTCGCGGATGAAGGACGGCCAGAACGACATCTGGTACGCCACCGGTGAGTCCCGGGCCGCCATCGAGAACTCGCCGCACCTGGAGGCCTTCCGGGCCAAGGGTCACGAGGTGCTGCTGCTCACCGACCAGGTCGACGAGGTGTGGGTCGAGCGGGTCGGCGCGTACGACGGCAAGACGTTGCGCTCGATCGCCAAGGGCGAGATCGACCTGGACACCGACGAGGAGAAGCAGCAGGCTGAGGCCGAACGCGAGCAGCAGCGGCAGGAGTTCGCCGGTCTGCTCGACTGGCTCGGCACCACGTTGACCGACAGCGTCCGGGAGGTCCGGCTGTCGTCGCGACTGACCACCTCACCGGCCTGCGTCGTCGGCGACGCCCACGACCTCACGCCGACCCTGGAGAAGATGTACCGGGCCATGGGGCACGAGGTGCCCCCGACCAAGCGGATCCTGGAGATCAACCCCGGGCACCCGCTGGTCTCCGGGCTGCGCAAGGCCCACGAGCAGGGCAGCGACCAGGCGGCCCTGACCGAGACCGCGGAGCTGCTCTACGGCCTGGCGGTGCTCGCCGAGGGCGGTGAGCTGACCGACCCCGCCCGCTTCACCCGCACGCTCGCCGACCGGCTGGCGCGCACCCTGTAGACGGTCGACCCTCCGGCTGGCGGGCCACCCGACCAGGGGCCCCGCCGGCCGGTTCGGCGTACGACGTCGAGCATCCGATCACCAACGGACACGTCGAGTCGCTCGGCGTCACGCCGTGATCTGGCTTCGTCACGAGGCCTGATCGGAACCGGTCCACAGTGCTCTCTGCACAGTGTCCGGCCGGCCGCAACCGCTGCGGACGGCGCCCCGCGTAGCCCGGTGAAGAACTTCACAGGGGTTGGGCGATCGTCACCGAACGTGCCTAACGTCGGTC
The DNA here is from genome assembly GCF_900091505.1 of Micromonospora chokoriensis. Classification (NCBI taxonomy): domain Bacteria; kingdom Bacillati; phylum Actinomycetota; class Actinomycetes; order Micromonosporales; family Micromonosporaceae; genus Micromonospora; species Micromonospora chokoriensis. Next base: position 5,038,045 of record NZ_LT607409.1, on the reverse strand, counting down.
GGGTTCGCCACTGCGGACACCACGGCCGGCAACGCCAAATCCTGCCCCCGGCCGTCGGAACCCAGTCACCCGGGCAGGAGCGGGGGACCCACACGTTCCTCGGTGCATGTCACCTCGGGGTGAAGCCGCCACCGTGCGGCCGGGCTCCTCGGCCCGAACCCGACAGCTCACCTCGCCGGCGTGGAGGAAGCTCACATGACGTCTGTTCACACGCCCCGTCATCGACGGGTCACCACCCGCCGCCTCGCCGTCGGCACCCTGGCCGTCGGCGCGGTCACCGGCGCTGTCGCCCTCTTCGGCCCGGCCGCCCCGGCGCAGGCCGGAGTCAACTGGGACGCGATCGCCAAGTGCGAGTCCGGCGGTAACTGGAAGATCAATACCGGCAACGGCTACTTCGGTGGCCTGCAGTTCTCGCAGAGCACCTGGGCCGGTTACGGCGGCAAGAAGTACGCCGCCCGCGCCGACCTGGCCAGCCGTGGCGAGCAGATCGCCATCGCCGAGAAGGTGCTCGACGGGCAGGGCATCGGTGCCTGGCCGACGTGCGGCAAGAAGGGCGGCTCGTCGGGCGGCTCCGCCACGAAGTCGACGAAGTCCACTGCGAAGTCGACCAAGTCGACCGCGAAGCCCACCGAGCGGCAGGAGCGGCCGTCGCGCGGCGAGCAGCCGGCGACCCGCAACCACGAGCGCACCGCGGCGCCGGCCGGCGGCCAAACGTACCTGGTCAAGCCGGGCGACACCCTGTCGGAGATCGCCGACGCCCATCGGGTGTCCGGCGGCTGGCAGGCGCTGTACGAGCACAACCGGAAGCTGATCGGGGCCGACCCCGGTCTGATCTTCCCGGGTCAGAAGCTCAGCCTCTGACCGACGGCACACGAACGCTCGGCCGGGTCACCGGCCGAGCGTTCGTGTGTTCGGTGCTGGTCAGCCCGAGTGGCGGGTCGGGTTCGAGTCACGCCGCCGAGGCGGATGCCTTCGGCGCTCGACGAGACGCCACCGGGCCGGCATTGCGACCCCAGCGGGAGGTCGGTGCCAGATCGGTCCCGCCGTCGACGGTCCCCTCGACGGAGTCAGACGCGCCGCGGGACAGACGCAGCGAATGCTCGGCGCCCTGACGGGCAGCGCAGGGCCAGGCCTGCCCGGCGCACTGGAGATTGCGGCAGTGGCCCTCGTCGTCCGGCTCGTGGGCGCTCAACACGTCGATCGCCAGTTGCCAGAGCAGCGGGTCGGTCACGTCGTGCGGGCGCTCGGCGCCGCGGCTCGCTCGGTTGCTGGTGTCCTCGGACATGGTGGGTCCCCCCTTGTCAGGCTGTACCCCTCAAGGGTCACCCGTGGGCCGCCGGCTAAACCGCCGACCTGCTGTGATGTGTCTCCGGTCGCAACTCCGCGCGTGGACACCGCACGCAGATCGGTCAATCCGGCAGCAGCGGCATCTCGTCACCCGGCTCCCGGCCGAGCAGGACCGCACGGGTGAGCGCCGTCGAGCCGAACCGGTCGCGGACCGCGTCGACAGCGGCGTCCAACTCCGCGCCCGGGTCACTGTGGAACGGCAGCTCCGGCTGCACCGGACTGTCGTCCAGGTTGCCCACCGACACACCGATCAGCGTGACACCACGACCGTCGATCTCGGGCTGGGCCGCCCGCAGCAACGCGCGCGCGGCGGCGAGCAGCGGCGTCGTGTCCGCGGTCGCCTTGCCGATGGTGTGCGAGCGGGTGCAGGTGCCGGCCGGCACCGGACCCGAGCAGCGACACCAACGCGGCCTCACCGAGCCGGGCCACCTCGCCGACGGTACGGATCCGGTGCTCCCGCAGCTTCGCGGAGGTGACCGGGCCGACGCCCCACAACCGTTCGACCGGAAGCGGGTGCAGGAACGCCATCTCGGCGTCCGGTGCGACCACCAGCAGGCCGTCGGGTTTCGCCACCCCGCTGGCCACCTTCGCCAGGAACTTCGTGCGGGCCACACCCACGGTGATCGGAAGGTGGACCCGTTCACGAACCTCCCGACGCAGCCGCGCCGCGATGTCGGCCGGTGGCCCGACCAGCCGCCGCAGGCCACCCACGTCCAGGAACGCCTCGTCGATGGAGATCCCCTCGACCAGCGGAGTGGTCTGCCGGAAGACCTCGAAGACCGCGCGGCTCGCCGCCGTGTACGCCGACATCCGAGGCGGCACCACGATCGCGTCCGGACACAGCCGGCGTGCCTGCTGGCCGCCCATCGCGCTGCGGACGCCCCGCGCCTTCGCCTCGTAGCTGGCCGCGAGGACCACGCCCCCGCCGACGATCACCGGCCGGCCGCGCAGACGTGGATCGTCGCGCCGCTCGACCGACGCGTAGAAGGCATCCAGGTCGGCGTGCAGGATGCTGGCACCGGGCGATACGTACACATGTTCGCATGGCATCCGGTGATCGCGGCAGTGACCTGGGCGGACGTGGCGTCAGTCGAGGCAGAATTCGTTGCCCTCCGGGTCGGCCATGACGAGGTGACCGGCACCCAGCGGGGGAGCGGGCTCGTGGCGACTGAGCCGGGTGGCACCGTACGCGGCGAGCCGCTCGGCCTCCTTCTCCAGGGCCGCCATCCGCTCGTCACCCTCCAGCCCGGGTGCGGCCCGCACATCGATGTGTACGCGATTCTTGACCTGCTTGGGCTCGGGGACCCGCTGAAAGAACAGGCGTGGCCGCGAGCCCTCGGGGTCGACCACCGCCGACGCGTCGTTGCGGTGCTCCGGCGGCACCCCCATCGCGTCGAGCGCCTGCTCCCAGGACTCGAAGTTCCCGGGCGGGCCCTGCACCTGGTAGCCGAGGGCCTCGGCCCAGAACGCCGCCAACGCGGCGGGGTCGGCGCAGTCGAAGGTGATCTGCATGTCGCGGGCCATGTCAGCTCCCTGTCTCGTGATCCTGGTCGGTCATGGGCCCAGCCTCTCGTTGATAGCGGACAGAACCGTTCCGCATTGTGTGTAACGATCGGCGCGTGACCGTCGAGGCGACGACCGAGCGGGTGTTGCGGCTGCTGGCGCTGCTTCAGCGGCGGCCATCCTGGACGGCTGCGGACCTCGCCGCCGAGCTCGGCGTCACCGACCGTTGCGTGCGCCGTGACGTGCAGCGACTGCGTGCGCTCGGCTATCCCGTGCACGCGGTGCCGGGGGTCGCTGGTGGCTACCAGCTCGGTGCGGGCACCCGCCTGCCACCGTTGCTCCTCGACGACGAGGAGGCGATCGCGACGGCGGTCTCGCTGCGCCTCGCCTCGGGCGGCACGATCGCCGGCGCGGGCGAGGCGGCCCTGCGGGCCCTCACGAAGCTCGACCAGGTCATGCCGGCACGGTTGCGCGCCGAGGTACGGGCGGTGCACGGTTCCACCGAGACGCTCATGGGTCCGGTGGCCGAGATCGACGCGGAGGTGCTGGTGACGCTGGCCCGGGCCTGCCGCGATGCGGTGCGGGTGCGATTCACCTACGAGGCACGCAACGGTGGGCAGCACGAGCGGACGGTCGAGCCGGTCCGGATGGTCACGACAGGTCGCCGCTGGTACCTGATGGCCTGGGACGTGGACCGCGACGACTGGCGGACGTTCCGCCTGGACCGGATGGCTGCCGCGTTCGCGACGACCTGGCGTTTCCGGGCGCGCGAGCACCCGGACCCGGTTGCCTTCGTCCAGCGGGCCGTGACCGAGGCGTCGTACCGGTACCTCGCCCGGGCACGTGTGCGCGCGACGGTCGACCAGGTGCGGGAGGTGGTGCCGCCCCAGGTGGGGCGGGTCGAGGACGACCGCGACGGGTGGTGCGTGCTGGTCGTCGGCGGGGAGCGCCTGGACTGGCTCGCCGCGCACCTCGCCCGTCTGAGTTACGAGGTGGAGGTGGTGGAGCCTCCGGAGTTGCGCGACGCCGCGGCCCTGCTCGCCCGCCGGCTCGCGGCGATGGCCGGCACGGCGTCACCGGACAACGTGTAGTGACGCAGCGACACCGCGCTGCCGTCGGGTGCGGTCCACGCAGCGGTGCTGGTCCCGGCGTACCGCCATCCGGTGCGCTCGTAGAGGGCGGTGGCCGCAGCGCCGTCGGACGTCACCTCGAGCGTCAGATCGGTCCCACGTGCGCTCGCCCACCGGCGAACCCGGTCCAGCAGCGCACCGCCCAGCGCCAACCCCCGGGCGCTCGGCGCCACGAACAGACGTACCACCTCGGCCGTCGGCCGGGCCACCGACGCGCCCGCCGGCCCGGGCACCACCCGGTGCACCGCGACGTGCCCGACGATCGCCGCGTCGTCGGTGACAGCGACCCAGGCGTGGTCCGGGCGCGGCTCACTCAGCCAGCGGCGCGGTTCGGCGGGCCAGTTCACTGGATACCTGTCGACCCGGTGGACCTCGGCGAGCGCCGCGACACATCCGTCGAGGTCGGCGGCCCGCCGTCGGCGGATGCGCGGTGTGGTCACAGGTCGTCGAACGGGCGTGCGTACCGGAACTCACCCCGGATCGAGTCGCGCCACGCGGCCATCGGACGGGCCATGAAGTACTGCGGCCCCCAGGGCTGTGGCGGAGTGACGCCCAGGTCGACGGCGGGCCCGAATCCGAAGCGCGGGTAGTAGTCGGGATGCCCGAGCAGCACCACGAGCGGCTCGTCCCGCGCGTCGGCCGCGCCGAGCACCGCGTGCATCAACGCGCTGCCGACGCCGCGTCGCTGCCAGTCGGGCAGCACGCCGAGCGGCCCCAGGCCCAACGCCACCGGCTCGCCGCCCACCAGGCCGCGGGTGGCCACCACGTGACCCATCACCTGGCCGTCCGAATCCACAGCCACCAGGGAGTACGCGGGCAGCCAGCCCTCGTCGGCGCGCAGCGCGTCGACCAGTGTCGCCTCCGCCGGAACGCGGTCGCCGTCGCCGTCGGTCTTGGCGAATGCGGCGGCGTGCACCGCCCGGATGGCGTCGACGTCGGCGGGTGTCTCACGTCTGATCAGCACCGCGCCACGATACGGCTCAACCGGCCGGGCCTCCACGCGTTTATCGCGTTCGACCGCCGACGACGCGGTGCTCTCGGCCTGCTGCCGCGCGCGCCGCATACCGCGCGGTGACTGCCGCTCGCCGAATGCCGTGCGTCCGATGCCTGCGCCGACGGCGTTGGTCATCGGCGAAAGGCGGCGGTCTGTCGGTATGTCGCCAGAACGCTTGATGCCACTGTGGCATCTAGATGCCACAGTGGCATCAAGCGTTGCCACCATGGTTCCGGGGCCTCCGCTTCCCGATGAGCTGTCCGCCGTTCTTGCCGTGCCGTGGCCGGCGGACCTGTGTGACGCCGGGTCGGGCGGGCCTGCCGCGGTGGGGTGTCTCGTCAGCCCACGGCGGTGGCCGAGGGTGGGGCGCTGCCCCCCTGCGGTGCCTCCGGCGTCATCAGTCGCACGATCTCCGCCTGGTCGGCTGCCGAGGGCAGACCCCAGTGCCGCTGGTAGCCGTACACCTCGTGCAGGGGGGTGGAGCCGGTGCGGCCGTCCAGGATCTCCACGGCATCCGTGTCGATTAGGCCGGGGTGTTCGACGCCGCAGGCCTCGGCGACCCTGGTCAGGTCGCGGCGCAGCGTTCGCAGGTAGTTGGCCGCCCGCACCGACTTCAGCGACGGGTCCAGGCCCCGGGCGAGCCACGCGTTCTGGGTGGCGACGCCGGTGGGGCAGGTGTCGGTGTGGCACTTCTGGGCCTGGATGCAGCCGATGGAGAGCATCGCCTCCCGGCCGACGTTGACCATGTCGCAGCCGAGCGCGAAGGCGACGATGGCGTTGTCCGGCAGGCCGAGCTTGCCGCCGCCGACGAAGACCACCTGTTCGTGCAGGTCGTGTTCGGCGAAAATCTTGTACACCCGGGTGAAGCCCTGCTGGAACGGGAGTGACACCGAGTCGGTGAAGATCAGCGGTGCGGCGCCGGTGCCGCCCTCGCCGCCGTCGATCGTCACGAAGTCCACGCCGCGGCCGGTGTCCCGCATCAGCGTGACCAACTCCTGCCAGAAGCCCAGGTCGCCGACCGCCGACTTGATACCGACCGGCAGGCCCGTCTCGGCGGCCAACAGTTCGACCCAGTCGAGGAGGCTGTCGCAGTCGGAGAACTCGGCGTGCCGGGACGGACTCACGCAGTCCTGCCCGGCCGGGATACCGCGGGTGGCGGCGATCTCGGCGGAGACCTTCGCGCCGGGCAGCAGACCGCCGAGGCTCGGCTTCGCGCCCTGGCTCAGCTTGATCTCCAAGGCCTTCACCGGTGCGCCGGCAACCAGGTCCTTGAGGCGGTCGAGACTGAATCGGCCCTGCTCGTCGCGGCAGCCGAAGTACGCCGTCCCGAGTTGGAAGACCAGGTCACCGCCGTTGCGGTGGTACGGCGACAGGCCGCCCTCGCCGGTGTTCTGGAAGCAGCCGGCGAGCGCCGCCCCCTTGTTCAGCGCGGCGATGGCGTTGCCGGAGAGCGAGCCGAAGCTCATCCCGGAGATGTTGACCACCGACTCCGGGCGGAACGCGTGGGCCCGACCCCGGGCGGCGCCGAGCACCTTCGCGCACGGCAGCCGTACGTCGTGCCCAGCGGTCGGTGTGGACGGCGGAACGGCCCGGCCGAACGTGCGGTGCTTGATGATCGGATAGCCGGGGGTGTACTCGATGTCGTTGTCGGTGCCGAACCCGAAGTAGTTGTTCTGCTGCTTCGCCGAGGCGTACACCCACCGGCGCTGGTCGCGGGTGAACGGCCGCTCCTCGTTGTTGCCGGCCACGATGTACTGCCGAAGCTCCGGCCCGATCGCCTCCAACAGGTAGCGGGCGCGTCCGAGCACCGGGAAGTTGCGCAGCAACGCGTGGTCGCGCTGGATCAGATCCCGCGCGGCGAGGGCCGCGACGGCGGCGGCAGCAGCGGGTACGGCTCGACGGGCCCATGTCATGTCCGGCACTTTCTCCGCCCGCACGTCGGCTCAAACCGTCCGGCGGCGCGTTGGCGCTGGTGGATCGGCCGGCGGCGGCGCGGGTCGGACCCGCACCGCCGCCTCGGGCTCAACGGTGCCGGTACGACTGGCGGACCGACCCGCCGACGATCGTGCACCACGTGCTCGTGCTGACCTTGCCGTTGCGGGGCAGGCCGTGCAGCGCCTGCAGGTCCTGCACGGCGGCGCGGGTGGCGGGGTCGTACGCCCCGGTGACGGTGACCGCGTACCCCTTGGTGGCGAGTATCTCCTGGACGGCCGTGACGGGCGCGCCGGTGGCGTGCTGGTCCAGCTCCGGTGCCAGCGTCTCCCAGGTCGGCGGGGTGAGGGTGGCGTCCACGTCCACCGGGATGCCGTTGCGGGCCTGCCAGTCCTGCACCGCCGCCACGGTCGCGGCGTCGAAGGTGCCGCTGACCGCCACCGCGTAGCCCCGGTGCGCGAGCAGGTGCTGGACGACCCGGACCGAGGGGGAGTTCACGAAGCGCCACAGGTCCGGCCAGCGGCGCGCCGGCACGTCGCCCAGCTTGGTGCCGAGGGCGGCGTGCACCCGCCGGCGCAGCTCCGGGAACTGCCGGTAGAAGGCGGCGCCCGGGCACTCGGTGGTGCGGAAGTCCCAGTGGCCGAAGATGTCGTACGCGTGCAGCCCGTACTGTCGACAGATCGCTACGCAGAGCTTGACCAGGGAATCCGTCAGGGCCTTCGGTGGCGTCTCGGTGACGTAGGTGCCCTCGTTCTCGATGCCGATGGCCCGGCCGTTCTCACCCGGGCAGTGCGCGGAGATCATCTGCCGGTCGCCGGCTTCCAGGCGCTCCAGGCTGCCCCGGCGCCCCTCCAGCACGTAGCCGCCCCGGCTCACCGTGAAGTGCTGGCCGGTGTCCGACCAGCCGTTGCCGTCCATGTGCAGGTCCTGGCAGTCGTGGGCCAGCTTGACCGCCTGCTCGCGGGAGTAGTCGGTGACGTTCGGGAACGCCATGTGATGCACGATGATCTTGTTGGTGGCGATGGCGCTGACCGACAACGGGTCCTTCGGCGGGCGAGCGGCCCACTCGTCGCAGCTGATGATCCAATCCAGGTCGGTGCCGGGGGCGGCCTGCGCCGAGGCGGGGAAGGCGAGTTCGCTCCCGACGACGGCGACAGTGGCGGCGCCGAGACCGGCCCGCAGCAGCGTCCGGCGATCCAGTTCGGAATGGTCGACGTGCATGACATCTCCTCCTGCGGCCGACGGCGGGGGGATGAAAAGTAGCTCCAGTGGCCGCACGCACTCCGGAGAATATTGCCAACACTCGTCCGCGCGCTAGACCCCGTCCAACCAGGCCGGTGTTTCCGCACGGGTGGGTGGGGGTAGGTCGGGACCGACCGTCCCAGCTGCCCCGAAGAGGAATGAACCAGATGAGTGACAACGTCAGCGACGCGGTGGGCGACGCCCTCCGCTCGGTGATGCTCTTCCTGCCCAAGGCCGTCGCCTTCCTGGCGATCCTGGTGGCGGGTTGGCTGATCGCCAAGGCCGCGCTGAAGATCGTGGAGAAGGTCCTGGAGCGGGTGGGCTTCGACCGTGCCGTCGAACGCGGGGGCGTCCGTCGTGCGTTGAGTCGTTCCCGGTACGACGCCAGCGACATCGTCGCGAAGCTCGTCTACTACGCCCTGCTGCTGTTCACCCTTCAGCTCGCCTTCGGCATCTGGGGTCCCAACCCGATCTCCGACCTGCTCGGCGCGGTGATCGCGTGGCTGCCCCGCGCCTTCGTCGCGATCGTCATCGTCGTGGTGTCCGCCGCCATCGCGAGCGCGGTGAAGGACATCATCAGCGGCGCGCTCGGCGGCCTGTCGTACGGCCGGGTGCTGGCCACCACCGCCTCGGTGTTCATCCTCGGCCTGGGCGTCATCGCCGCGCTGAACCAGATCGGTGTCGCCACCGCGGTCACCACTCCCGTCCTGATCGCCGTCCTGGCCACGATCGGCGGCATCCTTGTCGTCGGGGTCGGCGGTGGTCTCATCCGTCCCATGCAGAGCCGGTGGGAGGGGTGGCTGACCCGTGCCGAGCAGGAGTCGCAGCTGATCGCCGAGCACGCCCGCGCCTACCGGGCCGGTCGCCGCGACGCCGAGGCCGAGCTGGCCCGCGCGGCGGCTGTCCCCGCCACGCCGGACGCCGCGCCGGCGCGGCCGTCCTTCGTCGACACCGACGCGGAGGCCACGCAGGTGGTGACCCGGCCGTCCGATCCGGAGGCCACGCAGACGGTGACGCGACCGTCCGATCCGGAGGCCACCCAGGTGGTGACCCGACCGTCCGACGCGGACGCGACCCAGGTCGTGAGTCGTGGTGACGCCGACACGACCCAGGTGGTGAGTGCCGGTGGCGCGGTGCCCGGCCCGCGTACCAGCGACGACAGCGAGGCGACCACGGTTATCCCGCCGGTCGACCCGAACCGGCGCTGACACGCACGTCACCGGCGGGGTGGGATCCTTCGGGATCCCACCCCGCCGCACGTCGCCCGGCGCACCGAAAGCGCTGGCGAGCAGGACGGGTCGCGGCTAGCATCCGGGCTGACCTGGCGACATTGATCCCGCCGCGTAGGCCGATCCCGTGGGCCACCACGGGCACCGCACATCCGGTGTCCGTCTCCACTCCCACGGGAAGGCCCCATGATTCACATCGCCTCGCGCGTGCCCGAGCCGGCGGTCCGCCGGCTGACGGCCACCCTTTACGGGTACGCGTTCCTCAGCGACCTTGTCCTGCTCTACCCGCTGTACGTGGTGTTCTTCGCCGACACCGGGCTGTCCGTCGGGCAGATCTCGTCGCTCTTCGTCATCTGGTCGGCCGCCGGCATCCTGTTCGAGGTGCCGTCCGGCGCGTGGGCCGACGTGGTGTCCCGCCGACTGCTGTTGTGCCTGGCCCCGCTGGTGAGCGCCGCCGGGTTCGCGCTCTGGGTGCTGGTGCCGTCGTACCCGGCGTTCGCGCTCGGGTTCCTGCTCTGGGGAGCGGGAGGGGCGTTGGTCTCCGGCGCGCTGGAGGCGCTGGTCTGGACCGAGCTGGACCGGCTCGGCGCTGTCGACAGGTACGCCCGGGTGCTCGGACGCTCCCGGACAGCCGGCGTGCTTGGCGTGGTGCTCTCCGGGGTGCTCGCCGGCCCGGTGCTCGCCGTCGGCGGCTACCCGGTGGTGGGCGCCGCCAGCGTGCTCGCCTGTCTGCTCGCCGCGGCGGTCGCCGCCCGATTCCCGGAGCACCGCCCAGCACCCGTCGCGAACGACGCCGCCGGGCCGGACCACACCGCCGGGCCGGACCACACCGCCGGGCCGGACCACACCGCCGGGCCGGACCACACCGCCGGGCCGGACCACACCGCCGGGCCGGACCACACCGCCGGGCCGGACGCCGCCGCCGACCTGGGGTGGTGGGACACGTTGCGGGCCGGGGTGGAGCAGGTCCGCAGCCGCCCGCCGGTACGGGCCGCAGTGCTGCTGGTCGCCGTGGTCGCCGCGGACTGGGGCGCCCTGGACGAGTACACCCCGCTGCTGGCCCTGGACAGCGGCGTCGGCGCGCAGACCGTGCCGTTGCTGCTCCTGCTGCTCTGGGCCGGGGTGACGGTCGGCGGACTGCTCGCCCCGGTGGGGGAGCGGTGGGGCAGTCGGGGTTACGCGGCACTGTTGGGTCTGGTCGGTGTCGGGCTGGCCGGGGGTGCCCTGCTCCGGCACCCGGCGGGGTTCGCGTTGCTCGCTGTCGGGTTCGGCGCTGCCCAGCTGGCCACCGTGCTGGCCGACGCGCGGCTCCAGGCCCGGATCAGCGGCGGCAGCCGGGCCACCGTCACGTCACTGGCGGGGATGGCCACCGACGTGCTGATCATCGTGACGTACGCCGGTTACGGCCTGCTCGCCACGTTTGCCGGCAACGCGGTGGCGTTCGCGGTGACGGCCGTGCCGTACGGGGTGCTGGCGGTGGTGCTCCTGGCCCGCGGTCGCCGACCCGGAGCGGTGTCCCGCGACGCCGCCGCCTCGACGAGCGGTCAGGGCTGGTCACCGTCGAGGTAGACCCAGCGGCCGTCCTCGCGCACGAACCGGCTGTGCTCGGTCAACGTGCCGGGCTGCCCGGCGTCGCGGTAGTGCGCGTGGAAGGTCACCGTGCCGGCGGTGTCGAGCAGGCCGCCCCGCTCGGTGCCGACGATCTCCAGTCGGGTCCACCGCTGCCCCGGGTCCAGCGCAAGGGAGGTGGGCCGGGTCGAGGAGTGCCAGCTGCGCAGCAGGTAGGCGGTGTCGCCGAGGGCGAAGGCGCTGAACCGGGAGCGCATCAACGCCTCGGCAGTCGCTGCCGGCTGGTCGCCGCCGTGCGCCGGTGCGCAGCAGTCCGCGTACGCCTGCCCGGAGCCGCACGGGCAGCCCCGTCCCGTCGTCGTGTTCGCCCGCCGGCGTGCCTTGCCCACCTCGCCATCCTGCCGTACCGGCCGCACCGCCCGACGGTGACCCGGGCCGGTTGACGACCGTCCCTAGACTCGCGGCATGAGTCGATCGCCTGCCGTGCCGCTCGCCCCGAACGTCTGGCGCATCCCCACCCAGGGGCGCTCAGCCGTCAACTCGTACGCGTTCGTCGACGGCGACGGCAGCGTCACGCTCGTCGACTGCGGGCTGGCCAAGGCGCCGGCCCGGATCGTGCGCGGGCTGGCGGCGATGGGCAAGGTGCCCGCCGACGTCACCCGGATCGTGTTGACCCACGCACACCCCGACCACGCCGGTGGCGCGGCGGAGATGTCGCGGCGTACGGGTGCCCCGGTGGCGGCGCACATCGGCGACGTTCCGTACGCCGAGGAGGGCCGCGCGCCGGTCAGCGACCCGACGGTGACCGGCGGCCGGCTCTTCGCCCGGCTCAACAGCGGCCGGTTTCCGGCGGTGCGGGTGGCGCAGCCGCTGGCCGACGGCGACGTGCTCGACGTCGGCGGTGGCCTGCGGGTGGTGCACACCCCCGGCCACTCGCCGGGTCACGTGTCGTTGCTGCACGAACCGACCCGACTGTTGATCACCGGGGATGCGCTGTTCAACATTCTCGGGGTCCGCTACTCGCCGAAGGTGCTGTGCAGCAACTTCACGATGACGCAGCAGACCGCCCACGTGTTCGGCGAGTTGGAGTACGACCTCGCCGCCTTCACCCACGGCCCGGAGTTGACCGACAACCCCCGCGAGAAGATCCGCGCCTTCCTCTCCGCGCACCGCTGAACAAGCGGCCTCACAGCCAGCCGGAGCGGCGGAACAGGCGGTACAGGGCCAGGGCGGCGGCAGCCATCAGGGCGAGGGCGCCGGCATACCCGTAGCGCCAGGCCAGCTCGGGCATGTGGTCGAAGTTCATGCCGTAGATGCCGGCGATACCGGTCTGGGTGGCCGCGATGGCCGCCCACGCCGCGATCTTGCGCATGTCGTTGTTCTGCTCCACGGCGAGCTGCGCCAGCCGTGACTGCACGATCGAGGTGAGCAGATCGTCGTACGCGGCCACCCGGTCCACCGCTCGGCCCAGTCGACCGTCCACGTCGACGAACCAGCGGTGCAGGGCGCGGGGCGCGCCGTCGGGGTCGAGCAGCGTACGCAGGGGCGCCTGCAACGGCAGGACCGCCCGCTTGAACTCGACCACCTCCCGTTTGAGCTGGTAGATGTGCTGGATGTCGGCGGTACGGTCGCGGGCGAACACCGCCTCCTCGACCCGTTCCAGGTCCCGCTCGACATGCCCGGCCACCTCCAGGTACGAGTCGACCATCCGCGCGCAGACCGCGTACGCCACCGCCCACGGGCCGGCGGCCAGCAGGGCGGGGCGACTCTCGATGCCGGCGCGGACGCTGCGGAGCGCCCCGGCGGCGCCGTGCCGCACGGTGATGGCGAACCGGTCCCCGAGCAGCACCATCACGTCTCCGGTGTCGATCACCTCGGAGGTGTCGGTCAGCTCGTCGTGTTCCACGTACCCGGCGGTGCGCAGCACCAGCAGCGTGACCGGTCCGTGGCGCTGCACGGTGGGTCGGTGCCCGTCGGCGAGGGCCTGTTCGACGGTCAGCTCGTCCAGGCCGAAGGTGCGGCCGACCGCGGCGAGGACTGCCGCACCCGGGTCGTGCAACCCCAACCACACGAAGGAGTCACGGCCGTGCTGGGCGCGGGCGTACGCGTCGGCGTAGTGCGGTCGGCCGGGCTGGCGTCGACCGTTGACGTAGACGGCACAGTCGACCACCGCGTCCGGGTTGGAGCGGCGAGGGCTCGGGACGTCGTTCTCGACCCGGCCGAGCAGTCGACGGGCCAGGGCGCGTACGCCTCGACCGGCCCGGTCCCGTGTCGCCCGCTGATCCACCGTGTGCCTCCCCGTCGCCGGCGCACCGCCTCGATCAGGGATGGTGCCACCGCATTGTGCCGAGCGCGGTCCGGCGTACGACAGCGGGGCGTGGCTCAGGAGGTGCGGGTGGCGAAGACGACGACGTTGTCGACGTAGTTGCCGGTCGTGGCGTCGAACCGGCCGCCGCAGGTGATCAGGCGCAGCGCGGCGGCGTCCGCCGGGCCGTAGACGAGCGTGGTCGGGAAGTGCTCCTTGGGGTACGCCCGTACGTCGTCCACTGTGAACGTGACGACCCGCGTGTCGGCGCGGGTGACCTGGATCTGCTCGCCGGCGCGCAGCCGTCCGAGGTCGAAGAAGACCGCCGGGCCGGCCGGTGAGTCGACGTGTCCGACCAGGACGGCGTTGCCCGTCTCGCCGGGGCTCACCCCGTGCCGGTACCAGCCGGCGAGGGTGGGCCGGTCCAGTGGCGGCACTTGCAGCACCCCGGCCGCGTCGGCGCCGACGGGGACGACCTCCGCGCGTACACCGATGGCGGTGATCTGCACCAGGACCGGCGCGGCGCGCGGGAGCGGCACCAGGTCCGGTGCCGGCTCGGTGCGTCGTGGCGCGTCGGCGGGCGGTCGTGGTGGCGTCGCCGGGTCGGCGGTGAGGCCGACCGTGATCAGCCCCAGCCCACTCACGGCGAGCAGGGCGACCGCCGCCGGCAGGGTCCGCCGCCACCACACGTGGGCACCTCCGTTGGGATCGTCGGGATGCCCGCGCCGGTGTCGCCGGCGCGGGCACCCGTCCTCAGGGATGGAACGGCCGCCGGTCAGGCGACAGTGGACACCGGGCGACGCCGGCGGATCAGGATCACCGCGCCGGCCAGGGCGGTGCCGAGCAGTGTGCCTCCGGCGGCCAGGGCGCCGTTGTCGCGGCTGTCGCCGCCGGAGCCGGCGGGCGCGCCGCCGATCGGGGTGACGGTGAACGTCGCGCTGCCTGCCGAGCTGCCGTCGCCGCAGGTCGCGGCCACCGTGTACGTGCCCAGGGTGAACCCGGCGGTGAAGAGTTCGGCGCTCAGCCCGCCGCCGGCGGCGGCCGTCGTGGACCTGACGTTCTGGTCGCGGTTGGGGCCGGTGACCCGGAACAGGGCGTCACCCGACTTCGGGTTGCAGGTCGTCGCGGTGAGCACGACGGTCCCTCCGACCGGGGTGGTGGCCGGTGACACGGTGGTGTCGGCCAGTGCGGCGCCTGGCAGCAGGAGTGTGCCGAGGCCCACGCCGAGCGCCGCCGAGCAGAGTGCTGTTGAGACCTTCATACGCGTCTTCCCTCACTTTTCGTCCGCTGACTGCGTGGGACGTCGTTCGGGTGGCCAACTCCGTGACTAGCACCGGTGTGCCCAACACTAGGTGGGTTGGGCCCACGATCAGGTGAAAATGAGAATTCCTCGTTGCCGTCACGTGTCCACCCGAAGGCGGGGAGAGCTGCGCAAAGCCCCGGACGGTCCGAGCAGCGCCGGTCCTCCGGTCGATGTCGGGCTGTCGCGGCTGGGTCGATGGCGAGGTATTGACGGAAATACGCCGGCTGGGCGTCCGGTCAGCCCGCCGGCGTCGGCTCGGGCATCGGCTCGCCGGTTTCGAGGAGCGTCTTGAGGCTGGCCAACAGCTCCGGCCAGCCTCCACTGCCGTCGAGTTGGCCGCTGATCGCCCGGTGCATCTCGCTGTCCGGGGAGAAGTCGTCGTGGATCACGGTCAGCCGGACGGCCGCCGGGCCGTGCGGCTCGATCTCGAACGTCACTGTCGACCGACGCTCGCCGAGGCGGGCGGCCAGCTCCTCGGCGGACCAGCCGAAGTGCTCGGCGTGCTCGGGTTGGAAGCCGTGCCAGCTGTAGGAGAGCAGGCGGTACGGCTCCGCGGCCAGCACCCGCTGGCCGAGGTCGCGGGGCTCGTCGCCGGGCGCGTCCTGCCACAGCACTGGCGACCCGACCTGCCAGTCCGACACGAGCGCGATCCCACCCCAGTAGCGACGGGTGAACGCCGGTTCGATGAGCGCGGCCCACAGTCGCTGTGGGGTGGTGGTGACGTACGTCGTGTAGGCGAAGGTCGGGCTCTCCATGGGTTGTCGCTCCAATGCGCTGGTCAGGTCGGCGAGGGCGGACGCGCGCTCACTGTCGTAGCGGCTGAGCCACCGGTCGGCGATGGCGTTGATCGGGGCGGCGTTGAGGTAGTGCACCTTCTGCCGGCCTCGCCGCACGCTCGTGACGAGGTTGGCCGCCTCCAGGACCGAGAGGTGCTTGCTGACGGCCTGCCGGGTCGTCGCCAGCCCGTCGCAGAGCTCCCGCAGGGTCTGGCCGTTGCGCGCGTTGAGTCGGTCGAGCAGCTCACGTCGGCTGGGGTCGGCCAGTGCCCGGAACGCCTCGTCCACCGACCCCCCAACAGGCAACCGTCTGGTTGCCCATCAAGATAGGCAACCAGAAGGTTGCTCGTCAAGTGTCGCACCGCGCTCCGGCCGGAGCGGCGTGACCGGCCGCGCAGCGATGTGGCAGCGTGGGGCGGGTGACCGAATCCGCGCCGCTGGACGTCGACCTCGCGCTGCTCGGCGGCGGCGGCGCGGCGTCCCTGCTGCTCGCCGCGCTGGACCGGCACGGCGTCCACGACCTGCGCATCGCCGTCGTCGACCCGGTCCGCCGGCGTGGTCAGGACCGCACCTGGGCGTTCTGGGGCCACCCGGGCACCGACCTCGACCCGCTGCTCAGCGCGAGCTGGCAACAGGTCGAGGTGGCCACCGCGGCGCGACGCCGCGTCCTGGACCTGACCCCGCTGCGGTACGCCATGCTCCGCTCCGGCCCGGTCTACGACCGGGCTGCCGCGGCCGAGCGCCGGCTCGACGCGACCCGGATCGTCGCGCCCGCCGACACCGTGACCGACGACGGCACCCGGGTGCGGGTCCGCACCGGCGACGGGCACACAGTGCGGGCCGGATGGGTGCTCGACTCGCGCCCCCGCCCACCGGCGCGCGCCGGTCGCACCACCTGGTTGCAGCACTTCCGCGGCTGGTGGTTGAAGGCCGACCGACCCGTCTTCGACCCGACGCGCGCGGTGCTGATGGACTTCCGCACCCCGCAGCCGCCCCGGGGCGTCTCCTTCGGGTACGTGCTGCCGGTGAGCGACCGTTACGCCCTGGTCGAGTACACCGAGTTCTCACCCGACCTGCTCACCGACGCCGGGTACGACGCGGCGCTGGCCGGCTACCGGGACCTGCTCGGTTTGGACCCGGCCGGACTGCGGGTACGCGAGGTGGAGAACGGGGTGATTCCGATGACCGATGCACCGTTTCCGGCCCGCCCGTCGCCCCGGGTGGTCCGACTCGGTACGGCCGGCGGCGCGACCCGCCCCTCCACCGGATTCACCTTCTCCGCCATGTACCGCCAGGCCGACCAGGTGGCCCGCGCCCTCGCGGCGGGGCGACCGCCGGTGCCTCAGGCGGCGTACCCCCGTCGGCACCGCTGGATGGACGCGGTGGCGTTGCGGGCGCTCGACCGGGGCGGGGTCGGTGGCCCGGACTTCTTCGACCGGCTCTTCGACCGCAACCCCGCCGAGCGGGTGCTGCGCTTCCTCGACGGGGTGACCACCCCGGCCGAGGAGATCGCCATCATGAACTCCACCCGGCTGCTCCCGATGATCGCCGCCACCGCCGGCGACGCGGCGCACCGCGTCCGCGACCGGCTGCGACCCACCCGACCCGTGCCGGCCGTCCCGCCCGCCGTGGTCGGCGCGGAGCCCAGCCCGTAGCGGCCTGCGCGCCCACCGCCGCATCCGCCCCGACGGCGGCGGCGCGCCCGGCCCCCGGGCAGCGAGGACGACGTCACCGCGCGGTAGGTTGCCGGGCATGGTGGACGCGGCGGCCGGCAGGGGCGTGCAGATCTGGACCGACGGGGCGTGCAGTGGCAACCCCGGGCCGGGCGGTTGGGGTGCCCTGCTGCGCTACGGCGACCACGAGCGGGAGCTGTGCGGCGGCGAGGCCACGCCGACCACCAACAACCGGATGGAGCTGATGGCGGCCATCCAGGCGTTGGAGAGCCTGAACCGGCCGGTCACCGTGGAGCTGCACACCGACAGCACGTACGTGCGCAACGGCATCACCAGTTGGCTGGCGTCCTGGAAGCGCAACGGCTGGAAGACCGCCGCCAAGCAGCCGGTGAAGAACGCCGACCTGTGGCAGCGGCTGGAGGCGGCCTGCGAGCGGCACCAGGTCACCTGGCTGTGGGTGAAGGGGCACAACGGTCACCCGGAGAACGAGCGGGCCGACGGGCTGGCCAACAAGGGCATGACCGAGGCGCGGGCCGCGCTCGCCGGCCGCTGACCGTCAGCGGGTCGCGTCCGGGTGCCCCGGCATGCTGGACCCGCCGCCGCTGCTGCCGGACGAGCCACCGGTCATGCCCGAGCTGTTGTCCTCGGTCACGATGTCCGGGCGCACGTCGGTGTCGGCCGGCGCCGGCACCTCGGTGTCCGCCTCGACCTGCACCAGCGGCACTTGGCCGGCCTCGTCCTCGCTGTGCTGCGGGTCGCCCGGCAGCTCACCGTCGCGTTTTCGGAAACCCACGCCGTGCCCCCCCGTCGATACCGGTCAGCGTCGGCGCTGGCTACCCGGCGTCGTCCCGACCGAAACCTCGCGGGGCGTCGTCAGGCGGTGGTCGGGCGCGTGATTCGAGGGTGTTCGCGGCCGACGGATTCTCAGCGTCGTCGGCTGCGCCGGGCGGCAGTGCCGGCCCGCGACGGCTGCCGGACCGGGGTGAGCGGCAGCGCCGTCCAGTGCGCCGGCCGGGTGAGCGTCGCCGGCAGGCCGGTACGCGCGTCACCCCGCGCGGCGTCCAGTTGCGCCTGATGCAGGAAGAGAGCACGGCGCAGATCCGCCCCGCGCAGGTCGGCCCCGCGCAGGTCCGCCCCGGTGACGTCGGCGAGACCCAGGTCGACGTCGCGCAGGTCGGCGCCGATCAGCAGCGCCCCGCGCAGGTTGGCCCGGCGCAGGTCGACCCGGCGCAGGTCGACGCCGAGCAGGTGCGCGCCCCGGTGGTCGACGCCGCCGGGGGAGCGGGCCACGTCGCCGGCCCGCGACAGCAGAGGGTTGACCCGGGCCCTTTGCGCGGCGACGTCCACCGCGCGTAGCTGCGCCACGTCACCGGCGGTGAGCACGGCGGTCTCGGTGCGGGCGTGCTCCAGCTCGTCGCGCAGGTCGGCCGGCGGGTGCAGCGCCACCGCCGCGTCGAGATACCAGAGCAGTTCGTGCAGGGGGCGCAGCACGGCGAACGCCTCCGCCATGGCCGGCAACGTCTCCGGCGCGTCCCGCCAGTCCCGCCCGCCGAAGGTGACCTGCGCGACCTGCTGCCCGGCGCCGAAGCAGTCGAACACCGTGCAGCCGGGAAAGCCGCGTTGCCGCAGCTCGGTGTGGATGCCGCAGCTGTGGTCCGGGCCCAGGTGGGGGCACGGCCGACCGGCCGGCTTGTCGATAGCGAAGTCGGCCGACGCGGCGAAGGCGGGCACCACGCAGCACAGCCCGAAGCAGCGCCCGCAGTCCGCGCGTAACTGCGCCGACTGCGGCGGCGGTGCGGGGCTGGGTGACACGCGGACGTCCTCCTGGTGCGGGCGAGGCCTTCATTGTTCCGCGTACCGAACCGAGCGGACCGTCGGGGGTCACCGTCCGTGGTTGTCCCCGGCCGCCGCGGAACGAGGTTCCGGGGTACGGGAGGCGCCCGGCGGCGGCACCAGTCGGTAGACAGCCCGGCCGCCGTCGTCGTGGCCGTACTTCTGATCGAAGTGGCGTTTCACGACCTCGGCCGGCGTGTGGTCACCGTCGGCCGGCTCGGCCAGCGCGAACACGGCGGGCGCCGCCCCGGGTGCGCGGGGCGGCAACACGGCTCGCACGGTCAGCGGCCCGGTCACCCGGAAGCCACGGCAGTCGACGAAGTGCTGCCCGTCCACCGTCACGTACGGCACCCGTACCTCCACCACGTCCGAGTCGTCGTGGCGCAGGGTGACCGTGACCGACCAGTACCGTTCCAGGTCCAGGGTGGCCTGGTCGTGCTCCCACAGCTCCTCGAACCGGGCGTGCACGAACCCGCCCCACGGGCTGTCCATGTCGACTTCCAGTTGGGGAACGTTGAACGACAACTTCCCGATCGGGAAGAACGAGATCAACGCCCGCCCGTCCCACTGGTAGAGCTGGATCGACGGTGAGGCGTCGTAGAGCCGGACCTGGAGGCGGTGCCGCAGACGGCTGTCGAGGGCGTCGGCGAAGGCGGCGAGGTGACGCAGGTTGGTGCGGATCTGCCGCGGCACGTCCACCCGCTGCCGCTCCAGCTCCTCGGAGCGCTGCTGGGCGGCGGTGCAGTCCGGGTCGAGCAGGAGCAACTGCACCTGCGCGCCGTTGGCCAGCGCGGCCCGGATCGCGGTCAGGGTCTCCTCGCGGTGCCGTTGCTCCAGCAGGATGGTCCAGGTGTCCAGGATGCGGACCCGGCGGCCGGAGCGGTGCAGCCGCGTCACGAAGGCCTGCTGGTCGAAGCTGAGGTGCTCCTGCACCCTGGCCTTGCGGGCCTCCTCGAACAGCGGGTCGAAGATGACGTACGAGATGGCCGCGAGCACCACGCTGGCCCCGAGGTTGAGCAGCAGGTCGCTGAGGAACCCGGTGCTGCGCCAGGCGCCCAGCAGCATCGCGACGGCGATCCCGAGCAGCGCCCCACCGACGCCGAAGGCGCGCCGCTGCCGGCCACCTCGACCAGCCCACCCCGGCATCCGACCCCCTTCCGCCATCGGCCGTCCCGGCCGCCGCCCACCGATCCGAAACGCGGACGATACGTGCCGGCTTCGCCGGCCGCTGTCCCGTTCGGGGGCGACGGTTTCGCCGCCCGGACCGACTCCACCCCTCATAGGGTGACGGTAACGGGGTGGCGCGACCACGGAGGGTAGGCGCGGTGGACGACAGCGAACGTGAGCAGGCGTTGCTCAGCGCGTTGACCACCGAGCACTACGCGTTGGAGAGCGCCCGCGCCGGCACGATCGCCGAGGCCACCGGCCGGGCCACGATCTTCCTGTCCGTCCTGTCGGCAGCCCTGATCGGGCTCGGTTTCGTGGCCACCAACGAGACGCTGCTCCGGCCGTACCTCGGCGCGGTGCTCCCGACCCTGCTCGTCGTCGGGTTGCTGACCTTCCTGCGGCTGGTCGAGACCACCGTCGAGAACGCGTTGGACCTGCGGCGGATCCAACGCATCCGCGCCTATTACCACCACCGGTTCGCCAGCGAGCACGAGTTCTTCAGCGACGCGGTCACCGACGAGGGCACGATGCGCTCGGCCTGGAAGCTGGTCGGCATCAAGCGTGGCTGGTGGGAGTTTCTGCTCACCACCGCCGCGCTGGTCGGTGCCGTGAACGCGGTGCTGCTCGGCCTCGCTGTCGCCCTGCTGGTCGGACTGGCCGGGCTCGGGCACGTGCTGGCGATCCCGGCCGGGGTGGTGGCGGCGCTCGTCGCGTTCGCCGCCCAGTTCGTCTACATCCTGCGGACGGCGGCGGTCGAACCGCTGTGACGGCACCGCCCCCGTGGCGGTCCACGCGTCACGCGCCGACGGCGTACGGTCGTCCGATGCGGATCACGCGGTTCACCCATGCCTGCGTCCGGGTCGAGCACGACGGCGGGGTGCTGGTGATCGACCCGGGGACGTGGAGCGAGCCACGTGCCCTGGTCGGCGCGGACGCCGTCCTGGTCACCCACGAGCACACCGACCACGTGGACGTGCTGCGCCTCGCCGGCCTGGGCGTCCCCGTGTACGCCCCGGAGGGTGCCCGACTGCCCGACCTCGCGCCGCTGCCGGTGACCCGGGTCCGCGCGGGGCAACGCTTCACGGCGGCCGGCATCGAGGTCAGTGCACACGGCGGCCGGCACGCGGCGATCCACGAGGGGCAGCCGGACTGCCCCAACCTGGGCTACCTGGTCGGTGACGGGCTCTACCACCCCGGTGACTCGTTGCACGTTCCGGACGAGCCGGTCCGCACACTGCTCGTCCCGGCCCAGGGGTCGTGGCTGCGCCTCGACGAGGCGATCCGATTCGCCGCCGCCGTCGGTGCCGCCGCGGCCCACCCGATCCACGACGCGCAGCTCAACGAGCGTGGCCTGGCCAGCGTCGCCGGCTGGTTCGGCGAGACGATCCCCGGCTACCGCCACCTCGCACCCGGCGATACCGCCTGAGGGACCACACCGGTGGCGGCGACCGTGCGGGCCGGCCGGTCGAGGGAGCGGGCCGGTCAGCCCAGGAACAGCTGGACCAGGACGAGCACGGCGAGCAGCGCCGGCCCCCGTGAGCCCTGGCGCAGCAGGTCGACAGGGACCATCCCGAACGGGGTGTTGACAGTCGCGCCGCCGTAGTCGATCGGTGGGCGGGTGCCGGCCCGGAACGCGGCGGCCACCACCCCGAGCGCCAGCGTCGGCGCGAGCCACGCCGGCCCCGGATCGACGGTCGGCACTGTCAGCAACCACCACAGAGCCGCGCCGACGGCCGGCACCACCACGTGGATGCCGCGCAGCAGGTTGTCGCTGCCCCCGAGCGCCCGACGCAGCCCGGGTGAGCGGCTGATCGACCGCAGACCACCGGTCAGCCGGTCGACGGCGAGGTACGCGAACACCACCTGAGCGGCCCCGGCCAACCCGGGCATGGCGAGCGCGGCAGCATACTGCACCCCGATCAGCGCCGCCCAGATCAGCACCGCGCTCGGGTGACGGCGCAGGCGTCGGACGTCGGCCTGGAGCAGCGCCCACCAGCCCGGACCGGGCCGGAACCGGCTGCTGCGGACCTTGCCGACCCGACGCCACCGCCGGCTCTCCACCAGCCCGGCGAGGAGACTCGGGTCCAGCAGGATCATGGCCGTGGAGGCGGCGTTGGCGAACTGGGCGCCGGTGGTCAGCGTGGCCCGGTCGACGCGGGGCAGCGCGCGTACCGCGAGGACCGTGCCCACGCCCACGAACGGCACCGCCACGGCGAACAGCGCGATGGTGGGCGTCGCCGCCGGTCGGGGCAACGCGTCGCCCAGGCCCCCGACGAACACCACCGCGCCGGTGATCACGGCGGCCGCGACCAGCGGGACCGCGCCGATCAGCATCGGCCACCGTCGACCGGCCCGGCTGCTCTGGGCGACGACGCTGAGCGCCAGCGCTGCCGCGCCCCACCCCGCGCCGGCCGCCGCCGCCCAGCCCAGGGCACCCGGGTCGCTGACACCGCCGAGCGCCGCCACGGCCGCCCCGAGCGTCGCGGTGCCGGCCGCCGCGCCCACCAGCAGGAGGGCGAAGCGCGGCGCCAGCCACGCCCGCCGGTCCACCGGCGCGCTGGTCGCCCAGCTCTGCGTCGCCGGGGTGACCAGCAGCGGGCCGAGCGCGCGCAGACCCCGCCAGGCGAGGCCGGCACCGGCCAGCAGCGCCGCGACCGCCAACCACCAACGCACACCCGGCTCGGCCTGCCCCACCGTGGGGGAGTCCAGCAGGTCACGGCTGGCGCTGACCGCGAACCACCCGTACATGCCCGTGAACAGGACGATGACGTACGCGTCGCCCAGCACGTCGCTGAGCGAATGGTCGTGGTGTCGGCTGCGCGCCTTGCGCAGGCGCGTGCGCAGCTGCCGCGCGCTGGGCACGCCGGTCGACGTGCCGGCGATCGTGGCCGTCGGGGCGGTCACCGGCCGATCTCGATGCGCTCGTCGACCACCGCGTCGATCAGCTCGGGATCGTGCGAGGCCAGCAGCACGGCGGTGCCCGCCTCGCGTTCGCGGAGCAGACGCTCGGTGAGCCACTGCCGCCCACGGACGTCCAGCCGCTGCTCGGGCTCGTCCAGGATCAGCACCCGACGGGGGCGGACGAAACACGAGGCGAGCGCCAGCCGGCGGCGTTGACCGCTGGACAGCGTCACCGGCAACTGGTCCCGGGCCGCCTCCAGGCCCAGCTCGGCGAGGACCTCCTCGACCGGTTCGGCATCCCCACCGTGCGCGTAAGCGACCAACTCCAGGTGCTCGACCACGGACAGGTCGGGGAAGAAGTCGATGTCGTCCAGGGCGGCGGCCATCAACGCCCGCACCTGCGGGTCGGTCTCGTCGGCCCGCCGGCCCTGCACCAGCACCTCGCCCGCGTCCGGCCGGTCCGCGCCGACCACACACCGCAGCAGGGTGGTCTTGCCGCTGCCGTTCGGGCCCAGCACCACAGCGATCCGACCCGCCGGGAGTGTGAAACTCACGTCGTCGAGCACCACCAGATTGCCGAAGTTGCGACTGAGTCCCCGTACCGCGAGCGCGTCCACGATCACAGAGTCTCCCAGAGGCGCGCCACCGGCCAAGCCGAGCGACCTACGTCACGCGGTCCGCGGCGTCGTTGTCCAGCCGGGCGTCGGCGGCGGCCAGTGCCTGCCCGTCGGCGACCTCCTCGGCGACCGTCGCCGCGTCCGCCCAGTGCCGCCGCGCGTCGGCGTGCTCGCCCAGCGCCGTGCAGGCGTCACCCAGGTAGAGCAGGGTGCGTGCCAGCCCCGCCGTGGGCTGCGTCTCCTCGCGCAGCCGTCGGCTCTCGGCCAGCAGGTCGTACGCCACCCGCGCCTGCCCCGGCGTGCTGGTCAGCAGCGTCGCCCCGGCGTTGAGCAGGGCCGTCGCCCGACTCGTCGGGTCGTTGACCGACTCGTACTCGCGCAGCGCCGCCCGCCACGCCTGCGCGGCGTCCAGGTGTTCGCCGAGACCCGCGTGCACCAGCACCAGGTTGGTCAACGCCGCCGCGTACCCCCGGGCGTCGCCCACCGACCGGAAGGTGTTCGCCGCCCGCACCAGGTGGTGGTGTGCGCTGTCCAACTCACCCCGGGCGAGCTGCGCCGCGCCGAGACCCAGGTCGGTGAGGGCGTGCCCGGCCCGGTCCGCCCCGGAGCGGTGCCTCCGGGACATCTCCAGGTGCTCCACCGCGTCGTCCAGCTGCCCCAGATCCAGCAGGGCCAGGCCGAGGTTCATCCGGGCCTGGGCGGTGCCCCCGCGTCCGCGCTCGTTCACCGCGAGGGTGAGCGCGGCTGCCGCCCCGTGCGGATCGTGCCGACGTCGACGCAGCACACCCAGTTCGTTGTGCGCCCACCCGGCGATCTCCGGTCGGTCGTCGGCGGTCGGGGTGGCCAGCACGGTGCGGCAGACCTGCTCCCACTCGTCGAGCCGCTCGGCGTACGCCAGCCACCCGCAGAGCGCCACGGCCAGCCGGAACCACCACCGGCGGACCCGTCGGGGCAGTGTCTCGGCCGCGCCGGACGGCACCCGCACCACCGCCAGCAGCAACTCCTGGTGCAGGTCGAACCAGCCGTACGGGTCGTCGTCCAGCGGCAGCGACCACTCCCGGTCCGGTGGTGCGCCGAGCACCGCCAGGTTGGCGGCGTGCCGCTCGGCCCGGCGGGCCAGGTGCCGGGTCAACCGGGCCTGCGCGGCGACCCGGGCCCGGACCGGATCGGCGTCGCGCAGGTGCAGACGGGCGCTGTCGGCGAGCAGCGGGCGGATCTCGTACCGGTCGCCGGGCGCGCCGACCACGAACGCCCCGGCGGCCAACTGGTCGAGCAGCGCGGTCACCCGCTCGGGGTGCCGGCCGGCCAGCGCGGCGATGGTGGGCCGGTCCACCGGGGCGGGGATCAGTGACATCACCCGGTACAACCGTCGCGCCTCGCGGCTCAACGACCGGTACGCGGTGTCCCGTTCGGTGATCAGACGCGCGGCCGGTGACACGGCGAGCCGCTGGTGTGGTGGCGTCTGCACCGCGCGGCGCAGCGCGTCCAGCACGTCGGCATGTCGCCAGCCGTGCTGCGCGGTGCGATAACCGAGCGCGCGGACGGTGCGGGGCTGTCGGCCGCACAGGTCGACGATGTCGCGTACCGCCGGGTCGGTGCGCGGATCGGCACGGCGGACCCGGGCGGCGGGTGCGGCCCCGCCCGCGGTGGCGAACAACTCGACCGCCTCGGAGGTGCCCGGCTCGGCGATCCAGTGTGCGACCACGCCCTTGAGCCCCGTCAGCGCCGGGCCGCCGGCGAGCAGCAGCCGGCAGGTGCGCGCGGTGGGCGGCAGGAGGGGCCGGACCTGGTCGGGCCGGTCGACGTTGTCCAGCACCAGCAGGATCCGGCGGCCGTCGAGCTGGCCGCGCACCGCGTCGGCGGCGGCGACGAGCGCGTCCGGTCGGCCGGAGGTCGGCGGGGCGGTGCCCAAGATCCGGGCCAGCGCGGTGAGCACCTGTTGGGCCGAGCGGGGTCGGCCGTGTCGGCGCAGGTCGAGGTAGTACTGCCCGTCCGGGAAGTCGTCCCGGCACAGGTTCGCGGCCGCGACGGCGCACGCCGAGGTGCCCACCGCCCGGCGGCCCAACACCGCCACCGCGTGTTCCCGGGAGAGCAGCGCGACGACCGCCTCGACGTGCTCGCCGCGACCGGTGAACTCGGCCGTGTAGGGCAGGTTCGGG
This sequence comes from Micromonospora chokoriensis, assembly GCF_900091505.1. Lineage (NCBI taxonomy): Bacteria > Bacillati > Actinomycetota > Actinomycetes > Micromonosporales > Micromonosporaceae > Micromonospora > Micromonospora chokoriensis. The sequence continues at coordinate 5,012,365 of NZ_LT607409.1, read as the reverse complement.
GCGCCGGCGGCCGGGGTGGTGAGCACGTCCGTCGGTTCCGGGTCGACGTCCCGTTCCGCCCGGCGGCGACGGACCTCGTACACGACGAAGCCCACGATGCCGCCGACGGCGAGCGCGATGCTCGTCGGGCCGAGCACGCTGGCCGCCAACTCGGAGAGCAGGTTGCTGGCGAGGTTGCTGACCACGTTGGCGAGGACGCCGCTGACCACCCCGCCGATCGCGATCAGCGCCGGCCAGCGCGGGCTGCGGCGGCCACCGCCCGGCCTGGTCAGCGCACACCCCCGGAGACGAGCCCGGCGACCAGGTGCCGCCGCGACACCACCACCAGCACCACCGGCAGCACCGAGGCGAGCACCGAGCTGGCGGCCAGCGCGCCGCTGTTGCTCACGAAGCTGCGCGTCTGCTCGGCCAGGAACGGCCCGAGCGGCGACGCCCCCGACCCGCTGAACAGCCGACCCACCACCAGGTCGTTCCAGACCTGGACGAACTCCAGCACGGACACCGCCACCACCGCCGACAGGTTGTGCCGGGCCAGCCGTCGCATGGTGTGCCACCACCGACGGCCGCCCAGTCGGGCGTCGCGCACCTGCTCGACGGGCAGGTCGGCGAACGCGTTGCGCAGCACCAGCACGGCAAACGGCACACCCAACGCGGTGTGCACCAGGGCCAGGCCCTGGGAGGTGCCGGAGGACAGCACCAGGCCGAGCACCTCGTTGACCGGGCCGGCGATGACCTGGATCGGCACGACGCTGGCGGCCAGCAGCAGCAGCCCGGTGGCCTGCGCGGCCGGCCCGGTCAACCAGGCCAGCGGGTACGCGGCCAGCAGCGCGACCACCAGCACCGTGGCGGTCACCGCGGTGGCCAGGAGCAACGTGAAGCCCAACGTGCGCCACAACTCGGTGCCGGTGACCACATTCCGGTAGGACTCGCCGTCGGGCGCCGTCGACCACCAACCACGCGCCGCGGCGTCCACCCTGCCGTGTGCCGAGGTGGCGACCAGCACCACGAGCGGCACCAGCCACGCCACCGCCGCGCCGACCGCGATCAGCCGGATGACCCGCCGGGGCGGGGCGACCGGGCCCGGCGGCGGGGCCGCCTCGGCGCGCGGCGGCGGCCAGGCCTGTCGGACGAAGAGCGCGGCCACCATGATCCCGCCGACGACCGCCACCAGCCACACCACGCCGAGCGCGGCGCCGTCGCCGGTGGTGGTGCCCCCCGAGGTCTGCCAGATCCGCAGCGCGAGCACCGACGCCTCGTCCCGGACCGAGCCGGGGGTCATCACCAGGATCAGGTCGAACGTGCGGCTGGTGCCGACCGCCACCAACGCGAAGACCACAGCCGTGGTACGCAGCAGCAGGGGCCGCCACTGGGCGTCCCACAGGACGTGCCGACGCCGCCCGCCGTAGGCGCGGACCGCGTCGGCGAGGCTCGGCGGCACCGTGTCCAGCGCGGATCGGAACACCAGCACGGCCAGGCCCACCCAGGCCCAGACGAACGCCGACATCAACGCCACGGTGACCAGCCCCGGCCCGAGCAACTGCGGCGCGTCCTCGGCCGAGCGGCCGGTCAGGCGGGCGGCGACCAGGGTGGCCAACCCTCGGCTCGGGTCGGGGTCGTACATCAACCGGAAGGTGACCCCCGTGACGACCAGCGGCAACGCCACCGGCACCAGGAGGATCAACCGGATCAGGCCGCCCTCCTCGGAGCGGCGGGACGCGGCGGCGAGCAGGTAGCCCAGCGCGGTCACCACCGCCGGCACCAGCAGTGCCCACAGCACCGTCCGGCCGACCACCGCGCCCGTGCCCGGGGCGGCGAGCGCCGTCCGGAAGTGCTCCGCGCCGACCCAGCGGCCGTCGGTGGTGACGCTGGCGTGCATGGTCCGCAGCACCGGCCACAGCACCAGCCCACCGAGCAGCACGGCGGCCGGCAGCAACAGCGCCGAGGTCGCACCCGCCGCCGGATAGGCACGCCCCCGTCGGGGCGGCCCGACGTCGTCGAGTACGGCCAGCTCGCCGAGGACCCGTGGCTGGCTCATCGGCCGCCGCCCGCGTTGCGGGCCGCCAGGGCGAGCTGACCGGTGGCGCGGCGGATCGCCTCGCCTGCGCCGACACCGTCGGTGACGTCGGCGAAGAAGCCCTGCATGATGCGCCAGATGCCGACGCCGTCCGAGCCGGTGAACGCGCCCGGCAACTGGTCGGAGAGGTCGAAGCGCAGCGTGCCGGGCGCCTGCATCTCCTGGGCGAGCTTCCGACCGACCTCGTCGGCGTAGCTGCTGATCGGCACGTTGGTGTTGGGCGACAGGTAGCCACCGGCGCGCAGCCAGGGCCGGAACGAATCGGCCCTGGTGAGCCACTGGACCAGCTCCACCCCACCCTGGGAGCCCGCGAACGCCACCGCCGCGTCCCCGCCGACGATCAACGGGCCGCCCTCGGGTCGGGTGCCCGGGAACGGGAACGTGGTGGGCGCTTCCGGACCGCGCTGGAACGGGCCGACGACGTCGGCGGTGAAGTCCGCTCCGCAGAGCATCACCGCACGCCGGGAGTACACCACCTGGATCACCGACTCCTCGTACTGGGTGAGCAGGGCACGACGGCCGCCGCCCAGGAACGCGCCGTCGACGCTCCACAGCTCGGCCAGCCGGTCCAGGGCGTCCCGCACCGGCCTGCCCTGCCAGTCCGCGTCCGGACGGGCGAGAGCGTCGTAGCTCTCGGGTGCCACGTCGGCCAGCACGTTCTCGAACCAGTCGGTGAGCACCCAGCCGTCCGCGGCGCCGATGGCCAACGGCGCCGGGCCACCGGCACGCCGGGCGTTCGCGCCGAGCCGCCGGGTGCGCTCGACCAGCCCGTCCCAGTCGGTCGGCGGCTCGGGCAGCATCGACGGCAGGTGCCAAACCAACGACTTGTGCGCCGCCTTGACCCACACGCCGTAGCGCCGGCCGTCGGCGGTCAGCAGGTCACCCAGCCCGTCGGGCACCGCGTACTCGCTGGACGGACGCACCGGGCTCAGCCAACCCCGCTGGGCGTACTCGGTGACCAGGCCGGGGCGGGGCAGGATCGCCACGTCCGGGCTGGTGCCCGCGAGGTGCCGGGCCCGCAGGAACGCGTCGATGTCGTTGCCGGCGCTGACCACCTGCACCGAACCGCCGGAGTAGTCGCCGACGACCTGGCGGAACCGGTCCAGCTCGCTGGTGCTCCAGACCACCGCGACCTGCACCGACCGGGTCCCGCCGGAGCAGCCGGCGGCCACGGCGGCGACGCCCGCGGCGGCGGCGCGCAGCAGGGCACGACGGCTCGTCCGGGCGGTCGGTCTCATCGGGTCGCCTCGCTCGGCTCGGTGACCAACTCGTGCCGCACCGGGATCTCGGCCAGGGTGCCCGGGTCGGCGGTGCAGACCAGCACCGCCACCCCGGGGGCCTCGGGTGGGGAGAGCCGGGGCATCAGGTCGGCGAGGCGACTGTCGCCGGCCGAACCCGCCGGCAGGTCGACCACGAGCACCTCGGGCAGGCAGGCCGCCGCCCGGGCCAGGGCCACCCGGAACCGTTGGGCGGCGGAGATCTGGTGCGGCAGCAGGGTCAGCGACAGCGCCAACTCCAGCCGGTCGACGACAGTGGTCGTCCAGTCGTCGGCCACCTCGTGCACCCGTTCGCGTTTGCGCTGGCCGTACTCGATGTTGCGGCGCACGTTCAGCTGGGGCAGGAGCGCGCCGCCGGCCGGCACGTAGCCGATCTGCCGGCGCGGCGGGGGCAGGGCGGTGACGTCCCGGTCACCGACCAGGATGCGACCGGTCACCGGAGCGGCGAGGCCGACCAGCACCCGGGCGACAGCGGTGCCGAACCGGGGTGGGGCGACCAGGGCGGCGAGCGTGCCGGCGGGGACGTCCAGGGTCACCGGCCCGGTGCCGGGGACGGCGACCAGTGCGCGTAGCCGTAACGTGACCCTCACCTCCGGTGACCGCTGGGAGACCGCACCCAGGGTGGCACACCGTGCCGACAATCGATGCCCTCGGGCACCTCCAATGTGGAGGTGTCGGTCCGCTCAGCCGGCGCGGTAGAGCGCGGCGAGGCCGGCCGCCGTGGCGGCCAGGCGTTCGCGCAACGCCGCCGGGGCCAGCACCTCGACGTCGGCGCCGAGGCGCAGCAGCTCACCGTGGGCATGGGTGAGCGACTCGATCGGCAGCACCGCGGTCACCCAGCCGTGCGCGTCCGGCGGCCCGGCGCCGGCCTCCACAGCTGTCACCACGGGATCCCCGGCGATCTCCCGCAGCCGGGCGCGACCGCCGGGGGAGAGCCGTACGGTGGCCTCGTCGCGGTGCAGCCGGGCGCGGAACCGCACCACGTGCGCCCGCCACCACGACGGCAGGTCAAAGTCGGCGGGCCGGTCGAACTCCTGCGGGAGCGCAGTCAGGGCGAGGATCTGGCTGACCCGGTACGTCGCCGGCGCGCCCCGGCCGGGCTGATCGGCCACCACATACCACCGACCACCCTTGAGGACCAGGCCGTACGGCTCCAGCACCCGGGTCACCTCACCGTTCCAGCTCCGGTAGCGCACCTCGACGCGGTGCTGCCGCCAGACCGCCTCGGCCGTACGCGCCAACTCCGGCGAGGCGTCCCCGTCGGCGTACCAGCCGGGCGCGTCGAGGTGGAAGCGTTGCTGCAGTCGGGTGGCCCGGTCGCGCAGCGGTGCGGGGAGCGCGGCGTGCAGCTTGAGTTGCAGCGCTGCCACCACGTCGCCGTAGCCCAACTCGTCGGCCGGGCCGGGCAGGCCCGCCAGGAACAGCCGGTCGGCCTCCTCGGCGGTCAGCCCGGTCAGCCGGGTCCGCCAGCCGTCGACCAGTTGGTAGCCGCCGGCGTGCCCGGCCTCTCCGTACAGCGGGATGCCGGCGGCGTGCAGCGCCTCCACGTCGCGGTAGATGGTGCGGGTGGAGACGGCCAACCGGTCGGCGAGCTGCGCGGCGGTGAGCCGACCGTGTGTCTGGAGCAGCATCAGGACGGAGAGAAGTCGACTGGCCCGCACTTCACTGACACTAGCTGTCAGGAGAGTGGTCCTACTGTCCCGACATGGCCTTTCGGAACAAGGATCTGCGCACGCCGGGACTCGTCACGGTGGACGGTCGGCAGCTCAAGCGTTACCACATCGACCAGCCGGAACAGCGTATCGAGCCGGAGGTGGAGAAGGCGGCGTACGACCTGCTGCCCGCGTTGCTGGCCGACGTCGTGGACGACGGCACCCCGGCCGCCGGGTGGGTGGTGCTGCACCGGGGCGCGGACACCGGCGCCTACCTGCTGGCGTACACCTGGATGTTCGACAACGCGGTGGAGATCCGCGTCGCGGTGGCCGGACACCCGGCCCTGGACTGCCCCGACGACGACCCGACACACTTCGTCCCACTGCGCCGGCCCGGGATGGGCTGCGTGTGGGAGTTGTCGGTGCTGGAGCACGAGCGGGCCGCCTGGGTCCGACACATGCTGGTGCCGGAGAGCCCCGACCTGACCGACTATCTGAGCGACACGCGAGCGGAAGGGCCGGTGGGCCACTGATGGGCGACTTCGACTTCTTCACCGGCACCTGGAACGTCGTCAACCGGCGGCTGCGCGAGCGGCTGGTCGGCTCGGACGAGTGGGAGGAGTTCCCCGGGGTGTCGGTAGCGCACGGCTTCTTCGCCGGCGGCGGCCACTTCGACGAGATCACGTTCCCGACCAGGGGCTCCGCCGGCGCGACGATCCGGATCTTCGACCCGACCCGGCAGGAGTGGTCGATCTACTGGATGACCAGCGGCGGCGGGGTGCTCGAACAGCCGCCGATGGTGGGCCGTTTCGTCGACGGGGTCGGCCACTTCTACGCCGACGACCAGCACGAGGGACGGCCGGTGCGGTGCCGGTTCATCTGGTCGGACATCAGCGCGACCACGGCCCGCTGGGAGCAGGCGTTCTCCGTCGACGGCGAGCAGACCTGGGAAACCAACTGGATCATGATCTTCACCCGCGCGTCCGACCAGTAGGTGCCGGCCGTCCGGGCGCGGTGTTAGGGTCCGTCCACCGCCCGGATGGAGGGACGTCATGGCCTCCGACCACGTCGACGTGCTGATCATCGGTGCCGGCCTGTCCGGCGTCGGCGCGGCCTGTCACCTGACCCGGGACTGCCCGGGCAGGACGTACGCGGTGCTGGAGGCACGCGACGCCGTCGGCGGCACCTGGGACCTGTTCCGCTACCCGGGCATCCGCTCGGACTCGGACATGTTCACCCTCGGCTACGCGTTCAAGCCCTGGACCGCGCCCAAGGCCATCGCCGACGGCACGACCATCAGGGAGTACATCCGCGAGACCGCCCGGGAGTACGACGTGCAGCGGCACATCCGCTTCCGGCACCGGGTGCTACGCGCCGAGTGGCACAGCGCCACCGCCCGCTGGACGGTGTACGCGCAGCGGGCCGACACCGCCGAGACCGTGGTGCTGACCTGCTCGTTCCTGTTCGCCTGCACCGGCTACTACCGCTACGACGAGGGCTACACCCCGCCGCTGCCCGGCGTCGACGCGTACGCCGGGCGGCTGGTGCACCCGCAGCACTGGCCCGCCGACCTCGACCACACCGGTCAGCGGGTGGTGGTCATCGGCAGCGGCGCCACCGCGGTGACCCTGGTGCCGGCGTTGGCGCAGCGGGCCGCGCACGTGACGATGCTGCAACGCTCACCCACGTACGTCATGGCGTTGTCCTCGCGCGACCGGCTGGCCGACGCGTTGCGGCGCCGGCTGCCGGCGAGCGTCGCGTATCGGGTGGTTCGCTGGAAGAACGTGCTGCTGTCCACACTCACCTACCAGCTCAGCCGGCGTGCGCCCGGCCTGGTGCGGCGGCGGCTGCGCCGGGCCGCCACCGGTCGGCTCCCGCTCGGGTACGACGTGGACCGGCACTTCTCACCCCGCTACGACCCGTGGGACCAACGGCTCTGCGTCGCACCCGACGGTGACCTGTTCACCGCCGTGCGGCAGGGCCGGGCGTCGGTGGTCACCGACACCGTCGACACCTTCACCGCGGACGGTGTCCGGCTGACCTCCGGCGACGTGCTGCCCGCCGACATCGTGGTCACCGCGACCGGGCTCAACCTGCTCGCCGTCGGTGGCCTGACGCTGCGCGTGGACGGTGTCGACGTCGACCTCGCCAGCACCGTCGCCTACAAGGGCATGATGCTCTCCGGGGTGCCGAACTTCGCGCTGACCCTCGGCTACACCAATGCGTCGTGGACACTCAAGGCCGACCTGGTCGCCGGGTACGTCTGCCGTCTGCTGCGGCACCTGGACCGCACCGGCCAGCAGGTCGTCACGCCGCTCCCGCCACCCGACGACGGGCGGGCGCCGCTGATCGACCTGCGCTCCGGCTACGTGCTGCGCGCCGTCGACGCGCTACCCAGACAGGGTTCCAACGCGCCGTGGCGGCTGCACCAGAACTACCCCCGCGACGTGCTGCTGATGCGCCACGGCAGGCTCACCGACGAGGGTGTGCGGTTCTCCCGGGCCGGCGGGACCGACGCGCCCACCGGCACCCGGCCTCCCGTGTCGTCCGAGCGTCGCTGACCGCCAGGAGAGGAGCACCCCGTGCAGAGGTTCGAGTTCGCCGGGGCCACGGCCGTGGTCACCGGAGCGGCCAGCGGCATCGGTGCCGCGTTGGCGCACGCGCTGGCCCGCCGGGGCAGCGACCTGGTGCTGCTGGACCGCGACGCGGAACGGCTGGACGCCGTCGTCACCGCGATCCGCGCGGCGCACCCGGACCGCCGGGTGCGCACGTACCTGGTGGATCTCGCCGACGCGACGGCCACCGCCCAGGTGGCCGCCGAGATCGGCCGGCGGCACCCGCGCGTACGCCTGCTGGTGAACAACGCCGGCGTCGGCCTCGGGGGCCGGTTCGACCAGGTGACGTTCGACGAGTTCAGCTGGGTGATCGACGTCAACTTCCGGGCCGTGGCGCAGCTGACCCACGCGCTGCTGCCCACCCTCCGGGCGGAACGCGGCGCGCACCTGGTCAACATCTCCAGCCTGTTCGGGCTGATCGCGCCGGCCGGGCAGGCCGCCTACTCGGCGAGCAAGTTCGCCGTACGCGGCCTCACCGAGGCGCTGCGCCACGAACTGGTCGACGACGGCATCGGGGTGACGTCGGTGCACCCGGGCGGGATCCGCACCCGCATCACCGAGAACGCCCGCATCGGCAGCGGCGTCTCCCACGAGGAGTACGCGGCCGGCCGGGCACAGTTCGAGAAGCTGCTCACCATCGCGCCGGAGCGGGCCGCCGAGGTGATCCTGCGTGGCGTCGAGCGGCGTCGGGGCCGGGTGCTGATCGGCTGGTCGGCGAAGCTGCCCGACCTGCTGGCCCGGGTGCTGCCGGCCTCGTACAACCGGCTCCTGGTCACCGGCCTGAACCGGGGCGTCGTCCGCCCGACCCCGACGCCCGCTCCCGGCGTGCCCGCGCCACGCCCCGCCGCCGACGCCGCTGTCGACCCGGCCCGTGAGGTGGCGTGACCGTCGACGCCGCTAGGCCGGGTCGGCCACCGTCGCGCTGGGCCCGACGTCCCGCCCGCGCAGCAGCACGGTCACCGTCACCAGGGCGACCAGCAGGGCCGCGAGGACATACACCGGGGTCGGGCCGAGCGGCGCGAGCAACGCCAGCAGCGCGACGACCGGGAAGGCCACGACCACACCGCCGTGCTGCTGCCGGCGGACGTGCAGCACCCAGATCGTGAGCAGGAAGACCGCGACGGGGATGCCCACCGCGTACCCGGCGACGGTCGGGGAGATGTGCGCGAGGCCCCGGTCGACGTCCACCGCCGCGCCCAGCCCGGCACCGATCGCGGCGATCGACGCGAACACCAGGTAGTGGCCGTAGCCCCAGACGAGGGAGTACGGCATCCGGTCCGGCGCCTGGTTCGGCCGGTCGAAGTAGAGCCACCAGAGCGCGAACACGATGACCGCGCCCGCCGCCGCGAGCGACCAGAGGTCGTGTTCGCCGGCGTTGAGTCCGTCCTGGATCGCCAACGAGACGGCAGCCACCGCCTCACCGAGCACGATCAGGGTGAACAGCCCGTACCGTTCGGTGATGTGCGCCGGGTGCCACGGGGTCATGCCGGGGCGTTCGGCGACCGCCGGCACCGCCAGGTCGGCCAGCCCCAGCAGCACGAACGACGCGAGGCCCCACTCGTCGGGCAGCGACAGACGCAGCAGCCATCCGAGCTGCACGACCGTCACGCCGATCGCGTAGCGGCGCGCCGCCGCCCGGTGCGCGAGGTCGCCGACGGCGGCTCGGGTCCAGTGCACGACAGCGGCCAGCCGCACCACCACGTACCCGTAGGTGATGACGCTGAAATCGCCGTCGGTGAACGCCCGGGTCACGCCGGCCGCGATGATCAACGCTCCGGCGATCTGCACCAGCGTGGTGATCCGGTAGACGTCGTCGTCGGTGTCGTACGCCGAGGCGAACCAGGTGAAGTTCATCCACGACCACCAGATGGCGAAGAAGACCATCAGGTAGCTGGTCAGCGCGTGGCCGACGTGACCGTCGGAGACGTCGTGGTGCAGGTTGCCGGCGGCCTGCGCCACGGCCACCACGAAGCACAGGTCGAAGAAGAGTTCCAGCGGCGTGGACGCGCGGTGCGGCTCGTTGCGGCGATGGGGCCGCATCGGCCGGTAGAACGGCCGCACCGAGCCGGAGCCGGTCAACTGCGCTCCCCGAGGGGGATCAGGAGCGCCGCCGACGACCGTGGGTCAGCCCCTCCAGCACCAGGGTCAACCCCGCGCCGACCAGCCAGACGTCCTTGGCCAACCCCGCACCCTGCTGGGTCGGGCGGATGCTGCCGGGCTCCCGCATTCCCGGCGTCTTCAGGTACAGCTGCACCAGGCCCGCGCCGAACGCGGTCAGACCCAGCCCGACCAGGGGCGCCGGAACGAACGGCGCGACCAGCGCGGCCCCGAGGGCGATCTCCGAGTACGACAGCAGCTTGGCGAAGCGCGCCGGCTCCAGTTGACCGAGCTGGGGCATGGCGGCCACCGCCATCCCGTGCAAGCCCTCCGCGGCGGTGCCCTCCAGGGTGCGCTTTCCCAGACCCGAGTTGAGGAAGTACGCACCGATGCTGACCCGTAGCGGCAGGTGTGCGAGTTTCATGGTCACTCCCGTTGGCCGTGGTCGAATGCGGCCCGCGTACCCCGGACCGCCCGCGATAACCGCCGGGCGGGCTGGGCTGGCCGTGGTGGTCGCGGTAGGTTCGCCGAGGGCCCAGCGCCGAGCCCGTGGCACCCCCGCCCCGCTCGGCCCCCGGCCCTGCCGCAGACCACCAGCAGGAGGCGAAGTGAGCCAGCAAGTCCGGGGAGTCATCTCCCGCAGCAAGGGCGCGCCGGTCGAGGTCACCACCATCGTGGTGCCCGATCCCGGCCCCGGTGAGGCCGTCGTCCGGATCCAGTCCTGCGGTGTCTGCCACACCGACCTGCACTACCGCGAGGGCGGCATCAACGACGACTACCCGTTCCTGCTGGGCCACGAGGCGGCGGGCATCGTGGAGCAGGTCGGCGAGGGCGTCACCGACGTCGCCCCGGGCGACTTCGTGGTCCTCAACTGGCGTGCGGTCTGCGGCGACTGCCGCGCCTGTCGCCGGGGCCGCCCCTGGTACTGCTTCAACACCCACAACGCGAAGCAGCGGATGACGCTCACCGACGGCACCGAACTCGCCCCGGCGCTGGGGATCGGCGCGTTCGCCGAAAAGACCCTGGTGCACGCCGGGCAGTGCACCAAGGTGGACCCGGCCGCCCGACCCGCTGCCGTGGGTCTGCTCGGCTGCGGGGTGATGGCGGGGCTGGGCGCGGCGATGAACACCGGCAACGTCACCCGGGGCGACTCGGTGGCGGTGATCGGCTGCGGCGGTGTCGGAGACGCCGCTGTCGCCGGTGCCCTCCTCGCCGGGGCCACCACGATCGTCGCCGTGGACACCGACAGCCGCAAGCTGGACTGGGCCCGCAGGTTCGGAGCCACGCACACGGTCAACGCCTCGGAGACCGACCCGGTGGAGGCGATCCGTGCCGCCACCGGCGGGTTCGGCGCCGACGTGGTGATCGACGCGGTGGGTCGGCCGGAGACCTGGAAGCAGGCGTTCTACGCCCGCGACCTGGCCGGCACCGTGGTGCTGGTCGGCGTGCCGACCCCGCAGATGCAGGTCGAGCTGCCCCTGCTGGACGTCTTCGGACGCGGCGGCGCCCTCACGTCGAGCTGGTACGGCGACTGTCTGCCCAGCCGGGACTTCCCCATGCTCACCGAGCTGTATCTGCAGGGCCGGCTCGACCTCGACGCGTTCGTCACCGAGGAGATCGCGCTCGACCAGGTCGAGAACGCGTTCGAGCGGATGCACCACGGCGACGTGCTGCGCTCGGTGGTGGTGTTCTGATGGGCGCCCGCATCGACCGCGCGGTCACCGCCGGCACGTTCTCGCTGGACGGACAGACCTTCGACGTGGACAACAACGTCTGGGTGATCGGTGACGACAGCGAGTGCGTCGTCCTGGACGCCCCGCATGACGCCGCCGCGATCCTCGCCCTGGTGGGTGACCGGCGGGTCCGCGCGATCCTGGCCACCCACGCCCACGACGACCACGTCCGGGTGGCACCAGAGCTGGCCGAGGCCACCGGCGCGCCGGTGTTGCTGCACGCCGCCGACCGGGTGCTGTGGGACCTGGTCCACCCGCACCTGCCGCCGCACGGCGAACTGCACGACGGGCAGAGCATCGAGGTGGGCGGCACGACGCTGCGGGTGCTGCACACCCCCGGGCACAGCCCAGGGGCGTGCAGCTTCCACGCCCCGGACCTGGGCGTGGTCTTCACGGGGGACACGCTCTTCGCCGGCGGCCCGGGTGCGACAGGTCGCTCGTACAGCGACTTCGGCACCATCGTCAGGTCGATCCGTACCCGCCTGCTCACCCTGCCGGCGGAGACGGTCGTGCACACCGGCCACGGCGACGACACCACCATCGGCGCGGAGGCCCCGCACCTTGAGGAGTGGCTGGCGCGCGGCCACTGAGCCCCGCGTGCGGGTGCCCGGTTCAGCGCTCGTGGGCCGCTGTGCGGTTCAGCGTTCGTCGACCGCGCCCAGCACCGGCTTGACGTCCAGGATCGGGGTGCCGTCGAGGGCCTCCAGGTCGGCCACCTCGACGCGCAGCCCGTCCACGCCCAGGACCCGCACCCGGTGCAGGCCGATCGGGTTGGGCCGGTGCGGGGACCGGGTGCGGAACACCCCGGTCTCCGGCCGGCTCTGGTCGCCGCGCGGGTGCACCACCAGCACGTCGCGGCGGGCGCGGTCCAACCAGGTCAGCACCAGCAGCTCCGCGCCCTTCCGCAGGTCGCGCAGAGCCGGGCCGACCTGCGGGTCGAAGATCAACCAGGCGGTCGGGGCGCCCTCGTCACCCTGGCGCGGAGCGTCCGCCGTGTCCGTCAGCGGCGAGGCGACCCGGCCGACCGGGCGCAGGGGGTACGTCTCGTCGTGCGGGGTCCCGGCCATGACGCTCCCTTCCCGACGGTGCGAGCCTACGGCGTTAGGATCGCGCGCATGGCCGCCGAGCACCCCGCACCTGTCGTCCGTCAGCTGCGCCTCGTGGTGGAGGCCGACGACTACGAGGCCGCCGTCGCGTTCTTCCGGGACGCGCTCGGCCTGCCCGAGGAGGCAGAGTTCGTCGGCGACGGCGACGCCCGGGTGATGATCCTCGACGCCGGCCGTGCCACCCTCGAACTCGCGAACCCGGCCCAGAAACGCATGATCGACGAGGTCGAGGTGGGACGGCAGGTCGCCCCGCGGATGCGGGTGGCCTTCGAGGTGGACGACGCCGAGGCGACCACCTCCCGCCTGGTCGCCGCCGGGGCGAGCGAGGTCGCGCCGCCGACGCGTACCCCGTGGGATTCTCTCAACTCCCGCATCGACGCCCCCGCCGGCCTGCACATCACCGTCTTCCAGGAACTGCTCACGCCGGACGTGCGGGCGGGGACGCGGGGTGCGGAACCCGGCCCTGACAGCGACAACTGACCGCCCCACGTACGGCGGATTGAACCTGCTCGGTCACGCCGACGGCGCCTGTCCCCGATTCGGTTCCTGTCACCTGCGGCACCGCCGACGCCTTCGAGGCGGTCCTCGCCGGGCTCCTGGCCGGTGTCGTCGCCACCGGTGAGTGGCTGGGACGCGCCGGAACGGACGTCGGCACCATCGTTGCGACGGTGCGGGACGTACCGACCACGCCGGCCGCTGTCGGTCGCGCGCTCGACGACTACGTGGAGGCCCAGATCCACGGCACCCTCGACGTCGCGCGCGATGTCGAGGAACTGGTGGTGGACCCGGCCCTCGCCGGTGCCCCGACCGGCGCGACGTTGGAATCAATCGCCGAGCGGCACGGTTTCCCGCTGCTGTGGCACCCGGGTTTCGCGTTGCTCGTCAATCGGGTCGACGCCGACCTCCGAGGGCCGGCGACTCCGGTGCTGGCGGCGCGGCTGCATCATGAGTTCGCTCGACCGGGCGAACCGGTGCACGCGGCGCTGGTCGGGCAAGGCGCGGTGTCGGTGGTCGTCACCGAGCCGGAGCGGTGGGCCGACCGAGGCCCGGTCGCGGAAGCCCTCCAGCACCTCAAGCAACTCTGGCATGTTCTCGTCCGCTACGGCGAGCCGCACGCCAACCTCACACACAGTGCTGGGCCCCCCGTTCACTGACGGTAGCGCCCACCCCGCTAGCCGCCCGCCTCCCACCTCGGTGCATCCCCCCTTTGCTTTGCACCCGGATCCGCACCACGTCTCCCGAGCGGCGAACGAGCGGTTGCTGCCCGCCGGAGGCGTTCCGCACCGCCGTCACGCGCGGTGTCTGGTGCCTATAGGGATGCAGAGCAAAGGGTGTGGACGACGTTCCGTCTCCGACCGCCGCTATCACCCTGCGTCACCATCGTCAGGTCCGATGGGTGCCAAGCCGCGTCTGTCCGGTTCTGCCCCGTGACCGGGACCGCAGCGGGCCGGCGTGAAGCCATTTCCGGAATGACCGACACGTGAACCTGGTTGTGTCCCCCGTACCGCCGGAGCCCAAACCCCTTTCCGCGGTCATCTCCCGAGGAGTGTTCACCCCGGAGCGCTCCGCACGATCGAAAGGGCAACCATCGTGAAGGTCGACTTCACTCGATGGCTCCCCGCCATCGCTAAGGACTCGTACCGCAAGACCGCGCTGAGCGTCGCGGGCGTGGCCGCCCTCGGCGGCCTGGCCCTCGCGCCGACCGCAGCCGCCGCTCCGGTCACCACCGGGCCCCACCAGGGCGCCGTCGCCGCCATCGACCTCGCCACCGGCAAGGCCGCCACGTCGGCTCAGCAGGACGACCAGCCCGTCGAGTCGGGCCTCACCACCGGCTCCGCCACCGGCAAGCCGCCGGCCGGCAAGCCCAGCCGAGCCCAGCTGATCCCGCACGGCATCGAAGGCGCCCAGTCGCGCATCCCGCTCGACGACGCGCAGCTCGCCAACGCCCGGCACATCGTCGACGCCGCCAAGAAGACCGGCGTCGGTGACCGGGGCGCGGTGATCGGCGTGGCCACCTCGCTTCAGGAGTCGAAGCTCTACAACCTCGGCCACCTGGGCGCGTACAACGACCACGACTCGCAGGGCCTGTTCCAGCAGCGCCCGTCGTCCGGTTGGGGCACGCCCGACCAGATCACCGACCCGGAGTACTCCGCCACCGCGTTCTTCAGCGCACTCAAGAACGTCGGCGGCTGGCAGGACCTGCCGCTGACCACCGCCGCGCAGACCGTCCAGGTCTCCGCGTTCCCGTACGCGTACGCGCAGTGGGAGGAGCAGGCGGCGGACATCGTCCAGCAGCTCTGGTGACACCCGCACACACACGCGCCGGCCGGTTCCCACGGGGACCGGCCGGCGTCGTCGTGTCTCAGCAGGCCGGATAGAGGCGGCGGGTGCCGACGCCGGCGGCGTACGCCTCCCGGTCGCTGAACCGGCAGCCGTAGTCGGGTCGCGCCACCACCGCCGGGTCGGTCACGGTGTCGCCGGCCGGGCGCTTGCCCGTGCGTACCCAGGACACCAGGTCGTCCCAGGCGGCGCCGGCCTCGGCCGGGGTGAACTCGCAGTGCTGCGTGGCCCGGATGGCCCGTTGGACCACCAGTTTGCTGCGGCCGTGCCGCGCCACGTCCGCGGCGTACGCCTGCTCCATGCTGAACGGCACGAACAGGTCACCGAGACCGTGCAGGCTGAGCACCGGCGCGGTGGGCCGACCCGCGATCCGCGGCACCTCGGTCAGGGTCGGCAGGAGCCGCTGCACCGGGTTCTCCGGCGCGACCCTCCGCACGGCCGCGTTGACGTTCACCGGGCTGTTCGGGGTGTATCGGGTGAGCAGGTTGGTGGACAACTGACCGGGCCGCTGGGCGGGGGAGTTGCCGCTCCCGGTGGGCACGCTGATCGAGAAGAGGAAATCCTTCCAGACCGCGAACGCCGCGTCCGCGCCCGGACGCGGCCCGCCCGAACGGTTCACCGTGATGGCCCGCAACTGCTTACCCCGGTCCGTGGTGGTGTCCGGCCCGGTGGGGGTCAGCCCGGCAAGACCGAGCGCCACCTGGATCCGGGGTACGGCGTTCGTCAGGTAGTCGGCCGGCGTCGGGTACGCCGGCACCCCGGCGAGGGTCTGCGCCACCAGGTTGTAGTCCAGGTAGAAGTCCAACAGCGTCTGGTCGCCGAGCACCCCGCACAACGGCAGCGCCCCGTCGTAGAAGCCGGGGTACTGCTCCAGCGAACGACCGATGACGTACCCACCCATCGACACCCCGGCGACGTACGTGTGCTGCGGCCGGCGGATCGTCCGCCCGAAGTGGTCGGCGAGATCCTTCGTGCCCAGCACCCCCGAACGGATGTCGAAGCCGTTGCGGTCGTACGAGGACGACGCCCAGGCGTACCCCTGCTCCAGAAGTCGCTCGCGCAGCCCGAAGCCCGGCGGCTCCGGCGAGAGCACCGTGCCCTGACCGCGGTAGCCGTGCGCCCACAACACCAGGTCGCCGTTCCACCGGGCGGGAACCTCGATGACGTACCCGGCGTGGCGGTGCACGCCCTGACGTACCGTCGTCGGCTTGCCGCCCACCACCAGCGGCGTCAACGGCGGATTCTCGATGGTGTACCCGGGTAGCGGCTCCCCGCCCCTCGGGTCACGGCCGGTGGCGGAGGCCGGCGCGGCACCGGCCAGCCCGACCGCCAGAGTCAGCGTCGCGGTGGCGGCGAGCAGCCGGCGGAGGGTACGAACGGGTGCGGACAGCATCGATGCTTCCCATCGGACGGACGTCGCCCGGGGGCGACCAGGCGGGACGGTTGCCTACCGGCCGGTAGCGCCCTGAACCTAGGACCGCCGTCGACCAGTGTCAATGGTTGTGCTGATCGGCCGGTCAAGCCCGACTGTCCGGCTGATCAGGCCCGGGTGCTACGCCGCTGGTGCGGCCGGCGCGGCGAGCCCATGCCCGCGTCGACCCGGCCGCGCGTGGGCCCGGCCGTGGGTGTGGCTGGCTGCGTGTGCGCTTGGCCGTGCGTGCGCTTGGCTGCGCGTGCGCCTTGCCCTGCGTGCGCCTGGCCGGGTGTGCGCTTGGCTGCGCGTGCGCCTTGCCCTGCGTGCGCCTGGCCGTGCGTGCGCCTGGCTGCGCGTGCGCCTTGCTCTGCGTGCGCCTGGCCGTGCGTGCGCGCGAGACGCAGAGCGCTGGCGGCGCCGGGTCAGCGGGCGTGCTGATCGGTGAGCTGCCCGGCACCGGTACCCGGCTGCCTGAGCAGGCAGACCTGTCGGGTTGACTTGTCGCCGTGGACGAGTCGATCTGGGAGGCGGCCCGCGCGTCGCGGAGCTGGCTGGACAACGCGAACGGCACCGGGCAGACCGAACTGACCTGCCGCATCCTGAAGCTGACCGAGGAGGCGGGGGAGGCGTCCGCCGCCTGGATCGGCCTGCTCGGACAGAACCCGCGCAAGGGCGTCACCCACACCCACGAGGACGTCGCCGCCGAGTTGGCAGACGTCGCCTTCACCGCGTTGGTGGCCATCGAGAGTCTGGGGCTGGACGCCCAGACGGTCCTGGGCACCTGTGCCGCGAAAGTCAGCTCCCGCCTCGCCACCTGAACGAGCGCGTCACCCCGTCATCCCCGTCCCGGTCCGGCTCGGTCGGCCGGTTCTTCCCTTGGCCGTGTCGTCCGCGTGGGCGCTTGGCCGCTTGGCCGTGTTGTCCGCTTGACCGTGTTGTCCGCTTGACCGGGGCGCCCGCCTGGGCGCTTGGCCGACTGGCCGGGGCGTCCCCGCTTGGCCGGGGCGTCCGCTTGGCCGGGGCGTCCGCTTGGCCGCTTGGCCGGGGCGTCCGCTTGGGCGCTTGGCCGACTGGCGGCCAACCCTCGATCCCGATGGCGCAACGCCGCCCGAACCCCCGCTGCCGCAACGTCGCCCGAACCTCGACCCCGGAGGGCACAGCGCCGCCCGAGCCTCGACCCTTGCCGGCGCAACGCCGCCCGAACCTCCCGCACGGGCATGATCGACTCGGTTTCGGTGAAGTCGCGGTATCAATCCCTCGCGGATACCCCGACTTCGGTGAAGTCGTGTGGATCATGCGTGAGTCGGAGTGTTCTGCCTGCCGGTCGGGGTGGTTTGGTGCCTCGGGTCAGGTGGGGCCGTGTGTGTTGTCCGGCGTGGGTGGTATCGGCGTGTGGTCGGGGGCACGTGTCGGCCGGAATGCTGGCCGGGTCGGGGTCGTTACACACCCTGACGATCGCAGGACCGCGGCCTGTCGGCGCGATGGTCCGCCCCCGGGAATGACCCCCGGCCCCGGGTGGTTACACCTGGACCCCGGCCCGACCGGCGCCCCGTTTCACCGGCGGATGGGCCGACCCCGGAATGACCCCGGCCCCTGGTCGTTACATCTGGACCCCGGCCCGACCCGCACCCCGCTTCACCGGGTGCCAGCGGACGGTCCGCCCCTGGGAATGACCCCGACCCCCGGGTCGTTGCACAGGGACCCGGCGCCGCGAGCCCGCTGCTGGTCGGCTGCCGATGATCCCCTCTTCAAGGCTTTTGTTGCAGCGCCGGACGAGGTGCTCTCACCCGTGTCCCCTTGGGCGGGTGTCTTTACCCCCGAAGGAGCTTCCCTCATGAACACGATCATGCGTAAGAGTGTGCTGTCCGTTGCGGGTCTGGCGTTCGCCGGTGGTGTGTTCGCCGGTCCGATCGCCGCCCACGCTAACCCCGTGGATGCCAAGCCCGCCGCCGCCGTGCAGGCGGGTGTGTCGAAGCCGCAGGGCGAGCAGTCGCGCATCTCCCTGGACGGTGAGCAGACCGCGAACGTGAAGGCGATCATCGCCGCGACGAAGAAGGCCGGTCTGCCGGAGCGGGCCGCGGTGATCTCGATCGCGACGAGTCTGCAGGAGTCGAAGTTGGAGAACCTGGGCCACCTCGGCGACGCCAACGACCACGACTCGTTGGGCCTGTTCCAGCAGCGCCCGAGCTCGGGTTGGGGTACGCCGGAGCAGATCACCGACCCGGCCTACTCGACGACGGCGTTCCTGAAGGGTCTGAAGCAGGTCGACGGGTGGCAGGACATGCCGCTGACCGTCGCGGCGCAGACCGTGCAGGTGTCGGCTTACCCGGACGCGTACGCGCAGTGGGAGCAGCAG
The DNA here is from genome assembly GCF_900091505.1 of Micromonospora chokoriensis. Classification (NCBI taxonomy): domain Bacteria; kingdom Bacillati; phylum Actinomycetota; class Actinomycetes; order Micromonosporales; family Micromonosporaceae; genus Micromonospora; species Micromonospora chokoriensis. The sequence continues at coordinate 4,993,701 of NZ_LT607409.1, read as the reverse complement.
GCCACCGACCTGGTCGGCCAGTACTGGAACAGCTGACCCCCACCGAAACCATCCGACCGCTGGCCGGCACCCACACCCGGGGTGCCGGCCAGCGGCATATCCACCACCACGCACCGGCCCCGGCACCCGCCCCGGCCCCGCCTCGCCACCGGCACCGCCACCGGCCCCGGCCCCGGCCCCGGCCCCGGCCCCGGCCCCGGCCCCGGCCCCGGCCCCGGCCCCGGCCCCGGCCCCGGCCCCGGCACCGGCCCCGGCCCCGGCCCCGGCCCCGGCCCCGGCCCCGGCCCCGGCACCGGCACCGGCACCGGCACCGGCACCGGCACCCTGCCACGCGAACGTGGGTGACGCCACCTCTGTACCGAGATCTTGGACAGTTTCCGTTACGCGAGAACGGAAACTGTCCAAGATCTCGCGTTCGGCGATGTAGTGGAGTCGCGCTGGTGGCGCGGAGTGATCCGATCGGCTGGCGGGTACGTACCTCCCGTCGGGGACCGGCGGAGGGACAGGGGCATGACCGCGGTGGGGTACGGCACGAACCGTGAACCGGAGGCGCCGCCGGAACCGGCCGGTGACGACGTACCGCTGCGGTGGTCCACGGGGTCCCGCCTACTGGTGGCTGCGGCGGCTTTCGTGCTGCTGCTGGGCGCGGCTGCGGTGGCGGTGGTCATCGCAGACCCCGGGCGACTCGGCGCGACCCACGCCGGTGGAACCGACGGCACGCGCCCCGACGGCACGCGCCCCGACGGCACGCGCCCCGACGGTGTTGGGCGCGCGGGAGGCGTTGCCGATCCGGGCGCGGCTGACGGTCGACCCGATACGGCTGCCGACGATCGGCTGCTCACAGCGCCACTGGCGGGTCGGCAGAGAGGCACCTTCGTGCTCGCGGACGGGGTGTCCTCGTTCGACCTGCGGATGGCCGAGCTGGGCAACGACCTGTACCGAATCAGCAGCCCGGCCGACTCGTCAGTGGTGGGTCGACCGAGCGTCTCCGGGGAGACCGTCCGACTCGAGCTCGCGGAGTCCGGGGAGCGTGGCCCGCGGGCCGTCCGGGTTCTGCTCAACGAGCGGGTCGCCTGGCGTCTGCACCTCGTCGGCGGGGTGAGCCGTCAGGTGCTGGACCTGACCCGGGCCCGGTTGCTGGGCGTGGAACTCGCCGGCGGGTCGGCTCACACCGAGGTCCTGCTGCCGCCGGTGACCGCGGCCAGCACCGGTGCCGGCAGCGAGGAGGGCGCCAGCATCCTGACGGTACGACTCGTTGGTGGAACCAGTCAGCTCGACATCCGGCCGGCGAGGGAGACGCCGGTGCGGGTTCGCGTGGGGGCGGGCGCCGGTTCGGTCGCGGTGGGCCCCGACCGCTGGGATGGGGTGGGCGCGGGTGCGGTCCTCGGTACGCCGGGTTGGGACCGGGCGACCGAACGGCTCTACGTGGACCTGGTCGCGGGAGCGGACCGGGTGACGGTGTCCGCCGGTGACCGATAGACCGAGCGGCCGATGACCGTGGCCGGTGAGCCGAGCGGCCGATGGCCGCCGCCGATAGACCGAGCGGCCGGTGAGCCGAGCGGCCGGTGACCGCGGCCGGTGAGTTGAGCGGCCGATGGCCGCCGCGAATAAACCGAGCGGCCGAAGACCGAGCCCGATAGACCGAGCGGCCGAGAACCGCCGCCGGTGAACCGAGCGGCGAACGACCGCAGCCCGTAGACCCGAGCAGTCGACGACCACCGCGAGCCGTTCCAGCGGCCGGCACGCTGGACCGCGGCCGGTGAGCCGAGCAGTCGCCGAACCGAAGCGCTGCGGCCGTGGGTGGGCGTGAGCGTACAGTCGGGCGGTGGAGCGTACCGAGTCGATGCTGGCGCAGACCCGACCACCTGGCGTGGCCGACGTGGATCCCGGCAGCGTGCTGTTGCCCGGCCACGACGTGCCGTTGGGGCGGTACACCACAGTGCGGCGACTGTTGCCGCAGCGTCCCCGCCGCATGGTCGGCGCGTGGTGTTTCGTCGACCACTTCGGCCCGGACGATGTGGCGCAGCGGCCCGGCATGGAGGTGCCACCGCACCCGCACACCGGTTTGCAGACGGTGACCTGGCTGCTGGAGGGCGAGATCCTGCACCGGGACAGCCTCGGCAACGTACAGCCGATCCGGCCCGGTCAGTTGAACGTGATGACCTCCGGGAACGGCATCGCCCACTCCGAGCGGTCGCCGGCCGTGCATCCACCGGTGATGCACGGCGTACAGCTCTGGGTGGCGTTGCCCGACTCGGCGCGTGCCGGGGCGGCCGACTTCGCGCACCACGCCGACCTGCCGCGCTGGCGCGACGGCGAGGTGGACGTCACGGTGCTGGTCGGTGAGTTCGGTGGGCGGCGGTCACCGGCGGTGGTGCACACCCCGCTGGTGGGGGTGCAGCTGGAGCTGGGTGGTGAGGCGCCGACGACGTTGTCGTTGCGGCCCGATTTCGAGTACGCCGTGCTGGCGATGTCCGGTTCGGCGGAGGCCGCCGGGGTGGGGTTCGAGCCGGGGGCGTTGCTCTACCTGGGTACGGGCCGCCGCGAGCTGACCGTGCGGGGAGGGTCGGGGGCCCGGTTGCTGTTGCTGGGCGGCACGCCGTTCGAGGAGCCGCTGGTGATGTGGTGGAACTTCGTCGGCCGGTCGCACGAGGAGATCGTCGCCGCCCGGGAGGACTGGATGGCGGGGGACGCGCGCTTCGGCGTGGTCGCCGACGATGCGGCGCCGCCGCTGCCGGCGCCCGCCCTGCCCACCACGCGCCTCAAGGCCCGCGACCGCACCGGCGGCCTGCACGGCTGACCGACCGGCCGACCTGACGGGCCGACAAGACCTGACGGGCCGACAAGACCTGACGGGCCGACAAGACCTGACGGGCCGACAAGACCTGACGGGCCGACAAGACCTGACGGGCCGACAAGACCTGACGGGCCGACAAGAGCTGACCGGCCGGCTGAGCTGATCGCCCCGTGACTGCACCCCGCGTGTGACGTGTCGGTCGCGCGGGTAGTCGCCGGCATGCCGACCACTCTGATCACCCCGATGGCGGACCGGAAGCGCCTGGCGCGCCGGCTCGCCGGCACCGGGCGGGGCTTCGCCGAGCAGTACGGCTTTCGGGTGACCAACAACCCGGCGAGCCTGTTCCAGGTGCTCTACCTGGCGGTGCTGCTGGCCCGTCGGGGTGACTTCCGCCGGGCGGTGGACGGTGCCCGGGCGTTGCGCGACGAGGGCTGGGACAGCGCGGCGGGGTTGGCCCGTTCGCTGCACGAGGACCGGGTGCGGGTGCTGCGTGCCAGCGGTCAGCGGGGCGACGTGGACGCCCTCGCCGCCGTGCTGGGTGACCTGGGTCGCACAGTGGTCGACCGGTACCGGGGCGATCTGCGCCGGTTGCGGGCGTTGGCGCACCACGATCCGGCTCGGGAGCGGGAGCTCCTCACCGAGCTGCCCGGTGTCGACGGCCAGGTCGTCGACCTGTTCCTCCGGGAGGCGCAGGCGTTGTGGCGGGAGGTGGCCCCGGTGGCCGACCGGCGTGCGTTGGCGGCGGCTCGTCGGCTGGGACTGGGCAGGTCGGCGGACGATCTGGCCGGTCTAGCCAGTGGGGAGTCGGAGCAGCTCGCCTGGCTGGTGGGGGCGCTGGCGCGGGTCGATCTTGAGCACCGGTACGCGGAGGTGACCGGCCGATCATGACGTGCCGTGGCCCACACTTCGCCAAATACTGACCGAACGGAGGATGTTCTGTCGTATGGTTGGACCCGGCAGTGTTGACCGCTCGGTTCGAGCGGCCCTCCACCGCCTGGTGACGGCACCCGGTTCGGGTGCGGTTCACCGCCTGGGCAGGCATGCGTGGCGCCCCAGGTCGCGGTTCGTGACCAGGGGGCGCCCGCCTGTCCCGGCGATTCGTGCGAGCGTCGCCCCGTGTCGCCGCCGGGGCCGCCACAGCCGCCCAGCAGACCGCGCCACGAGAAACGCGGCCCCCCGACACAGACCGCACCGCGAGGAGCGCGGCCCTGGCAGGCCGCACCGCGAGGAACGGCTCAGCGCGCGAGGCCCGCCAGCAGGTTCACTGTCACGGCGATGATGAACGCCCCGAACAGGTACGACACCATCGAGTGCCGCAGCACCGTACGGCGCATCTCGTTGCTGGTCAGGTTGGTGTCGGACACCTGGAACGTCGCCCCGATGGTGAACGCGACGTACGCGAAGTCGGAGTAGCTGGGCGGCTCGGGCTGGTTGAAGTTCACCCCGCCGTCCGGGCCGGTGTAGTAGATCCGGGCGTACCGGGCGGCGAACAGGGTGTGCACCACGAACCAGGAGAGGATCACGCTCAGCACGCCCAGCCCACTGTGCAGCTCGCGGGTGAGGCCGGGAGGCGCGCTCTGGGCGCTGGCCACGACCAACCCCACGGCCAGCAGGCTGGCCAGGCAGGCGACCAGCAGGAGCGCGTCGCGGACCGCCCGGTTCGGGTCCTCGTGCACGGCCAGCTGGGCGGTCCGCTCGGCGTCCATCGGCCAGAGTTTGAGCCACACCAGCACGAGCCAGCTCAGGGCGCCCACGTCCCAGCCGGCCAGTGCGGCGAGGGGCAGTGGCAGCAGCAGCGCGAAGAGGGCGCCGGCGACGACGCCGACCACCGCCACCACGGCGAGCTGCCGCGCGGCGGGGAAACGCACCTCCATGGGCCGGGACGGGCTGGTGTGGGTCACCGGTGACGAGTCCGGGTCCGGGCGGTCGACGTCACCGCGGGGTCAGATGCCGCGCAGGTGCTGCGAGACCCGGTTGTGCTTCTTGTCCCGGGCCTGTTCGGCCCGCTGGGCGGCGCCGACCTCGGGTGCCGCCTCGATGCCGGCCGACCGGGCGACCTCGGTGCCGTTGGCGTAGTCCACCGGCGGCAACGCGCGCAGGGCCTTCAGCACGTCCGGTGGGGCGCCCTCCCGCTCGGCCTCACGGACCACGTCGGCCTTCTCGGCCGGGTAGTCCAGGCTCGACAGGTACTGCAGAACCTCGGCGTAACTCGCCATGGCAGGAGCTCCCTCGGGCATCGGTGTGGTGACGACCGGCGGCGGTTACCCGCCCGCCGGCCGGTCACGCCCGCCGGGCGCAGGAAACCCCGCCGTTTCCGCCGGGTCGCGGCGGGTAGTCGCAGACGCCGACGCGAGCCCAGAGGGAGTACGCGATGAACTACGACACCTTCATCGACCAGGTTTCCCAGCGCACCGCGACGTCGTCCGAGCGGGCGGTGGAGCTGACCCGGGCGGTGTTGGAGACGTTCGCCGAGCGGTTGACCGGCGGTGAGGTCCTGGACCTGGCCGTGCAACTGCCGCAGCCGTTGCAGTTGGTGCTCAAGCCGAGCCCGAGCACGGAGCAGGCCGACCGGTTCGGTGCGGCCGAGTTCGTCGCGCGGGTCGCGTTGCGTGCCGGTGTGGAGGAGCCGGCCGCCGACGACGCCGTCCGGGCGGTCTTCACCACCCTGCGCGAGGCGATCACCGGGGGGGAGTTCGACGACGTGGTGACCCAGCTGCCGCGTGACTACCGGGGTCTGGTCGAGCAGGCTCTGGCGCCGGGCGTGACGCTTCGTCGTGCCTGACAGCGGTCCTCCCGGCCGCACACAGCTGTTTACCAGGGCAACCATCGATGTCCCGCTTGGCACGGTGATTCGGCCTCGCCTAACCTTGTCGTGCGAGGGGAGTACTTCCCAAAAACCATTCCGGTCAGTACGGCGCGCCCGGCGCGCCTCGGGTGGTTGCCCATCACGGTGATGGGTGAAGGAGACCTCGAACATGACGGTGTTCGAGGAGACCCCAATGAGCGAAGTGTCGTACCTGTCCGCCGCCAGTGACCTGTCGTCGGTCGGCACGCCCACGCTGTGGGCGGCCACGATCATCGGCGTGATCCTGCTGCTGGTGCTCGATTTCCTGGTCACCCGACGCCCGCACGAGGTGTCCATGCGGGAGGCCATCGGCTGGTCGGCGTTCTACATCGCCCTGCCCCTGGCGTTCGGTGCCTGGATCTGGTCCCGCTACGGCTCCCAGCAGGGCGTGGAATACCTGACCGGTTACCTGGTGGAGAAGTCGCTCTCGGTCGACAACCTCTTCGTCTTCATGCTGCTGCTGGCCGCGTTCGCGGTGCCGGCGGTGCTGGCCCAGCGGGTGCTGCTCTACGGCATCGCCGGCGCGCTGGTGCTGCGGGCCGTCTTCATCGCCCTCGGCGCGGCCGCGTTGCAGACCCTCGACTTCGCCTTCCTGCTCTTCGCGATCATCCTCATCGCCACGGCGGTGAAGCTGCTGCGTGACGCCCTGTCCGGGCACCAGCAGGAAGTCGACATCAACAACATGCGGGTGGTGAAGCTGCTCCGCAAGATCATGCCGGTAGTCGACGAATACCACGGCACCAGGATGACCGTCCGGCAGGGCGCGAAGCGGGCACTCACCCCGTTCGCCCTGGTGGTGGTCGCGGTGCTGGCCACCGACGTCGTCTTCGCCGTCGACTCGGTGCCGGCGGTCTACGGCATCACCGAGGACCCGTACCTGGTCTTCGCCACCAACGCGTTCGCCCTGCTCGGCCTGCGGGCGCTCTACTTCGTCCTGCACGCGGCGTTGAGCCGGCTGGTGCACCTCAGCTACGGCCTGGCCGTCATCCTGGCGTTCATCGGCCTCAAGCTGGGTCTGCACTGGGCGCACGGCATCTGGGACAGCGTGCCGCAGATCCCCACCCTTGCCTCGCTCGGCGTGATCATCGGTGTGCTGGTGGTGGTCACGCTGACCAGCCTGCGCGCCACCCGCGGCGGCGACCTGCCGAAGGACCGCGAGGTCGTCGCCGAACGGCACTGACCGCGCCGCGCCGGGCCACGAGGGGGTACGCGGGAAACGTCCCGCCCCCACCGGCGCGGGTGGTACGACTGTGCAATGGGAATCGTGTCACCGGGTTTTCAGGGTCGGCCCCGCACGCAGGAGCCGGCCCTGCCGCCCGGTCAGTACCTGACCGAGGACTTTCCGGTGCTCTCGGCGGGCCCGACGCCCCGGGTCTCCCTGGACACCTGGGAGTTCGTCATCTCCGCCGAGAACGGCAGCGAACACCGCTGGTCGTGGCAGGAGCTGATGGCCCTGCCACAGGAGACGCCGACGGTGGACATCCACTGCGTCACCCGCTGGTCCAAGTTCGGCACCACCTGGCAGGGCGTCTCCCTGGACACCCTGCTCGCCGACGTCGACACGGGAGCGCACTTCGCGCTCGCGCACTCCTACGGCGGCTACAGCACCAACCTGCCGCTGAACGACCTGCGCGGCGGTCAGGCCTGGGTGGTGCACACCTTCGACGGCGCCCCGCTCGCCGCCGAGCACGGCGGCCCGGCGCGTCTGCTGGTGCCGCACCTGTACTTCTGGAAGTCCGCCAAGTGGGTGCGCGGCATCCGGCTCAAGACGATGGACGAGCCGGGGTTCTGGGAGACCGCCGGCTACCACGACTACGGCGACCCGTGGCGCGAACAGCGGTACCAGGGTGACTGAGCGCGCCGTGGCGACGAGCAGCCCACCCCGGACGGCCAACCACTGGCGGGTCGGTCGGCTGGTGGAGCGCCGGGTGGAGACACCCACCGCACAGACCCTGGTGCTGGAGGTGCCGGACTGGCCGGGTCACCTGCCCGGGCAGCACGTCGACCTGCGCCTGACCGCCGCGGACGGCTACCAGGCGGCCCGGTCGTACTCGATCGCCGGGCCGGTCGTGGACGGCCCGGGCGGCCCGCGCATCGAGGTCACCGTCCAGCGCGTGCACGACGGCGAAGTGTCCCCGTACCTCATCGATGTCTTCGGCGACGGCGACCCGGTGGAGGTCCGCGGACCGCTCGGTGGGTGGTTTATCTGGCGGCCGGAGGAGACCGCACCGGTGCAGCTCGTCGCCGGTGGCTCCGGGATCGTGCCGCTGATGGCGATGATCCGGGCCCGCCGCGCCGCCGGCAACAAGTCGGCGTTCCGGCTGATCTACTCGGTGCGCACCCCCGGTGACGTGATCTACGCCGACGAGCTGCGCCGCCGGGTCCGCGACGACTTCGGCCTGGACGTCGCGTACGTCTACACCCGCGAGGCGCCCGAGGGTTGGCGCGGTGAGCCGCACCGCATCGGGCTGGCCGACGTCAACACCCACGGTTGGCCGCCGGACCTGCAACCGCTCACCTACGTGTGCGGCCCGACCGCGTTCGTGGAGACCGTCGCCGACCTGATGGTGGGGCTCGGGCATCCGTCGCGGCGGGTCAAGACCGAACGCTTCGGCCCCACCGGCTGACGCACGCCCTGTCGAGGAGATCCGATGACCGAGATGTCGTACGTGGACGGCAACATGCTCGACGGCCCGATGCGCGAGCTGCTGACAGTGGACCTCAGCAGCGCGATGGGCCGCTGTGAGAACTGCGGGATGACCGGCTCGATGGCGAGCCTGCACGTCTACTCGCACGCCCCGGGGCTGGTGGCGCGCTGCCCGTCCTGCGAAGCGGTGATGATGCGACTGGTCCGGGGGCCCGACCGTGCCTGGCTGGACATGCGCGGCACGACCTTCCTCCAGGTCCCCATGCCGATGCAGCAGCCGGTCTCCGGCCCGCTCTGACGAGTGGGTCGGCTGCCGCCCTCCGGGATCGTCGGTCTCGGGGCGTCCAGGTGTCGGTAGGCGGTCGAAGGTCTTGTCGGGCTCACCGACCGACACGATACTGCCGTTGTGTGGGCGACCCTGGTGATCCTGCTGACCACCTACCTCGCCCTGCGTCAGATCGGTATTGCGGAGAACCGCGCAGATGACTGGGCGAACGCGGCGGCGGCGTTCGTCGCCGTGGTGCTGCTCTGGCGCGTGGCGCGAAGAGACAACCGGCCGCCACCGGAACCACTGGAGGCGGTGCCTCGTGCCAAGCTGGCACGTCGGGTGCTGGCGCTCGCCGCCCTGACGTGGTTCGTCAACGCCGTGGTTGGTGGGTTTGTCGCTGGGTTCGTGCCGTTGATTCCGCCCGGTGAATCTCCTGATCACGCTGTCGCCCTGGCCGTGCGTCTGCACACGACAGTGGCGCTGCCGATAATTCTGATCATCATCTTTCAGATCGGACGCCTGTCCGCGACCTGGTTGGCCCTCGACAGACCTCTCCGGTGGCTCGCGATGATCTCCGTGGCCCCGGCCCTGGTCGCGATAGCGCTGCATTCCACGGTCGTTGCCTATTCCCAGACTCATGGCACCATCCCGGTGAGCAGCCTTCCGGAGCGGCTTCCCATGATCGGTGTCAACACCCTCTTGATCTTCTGCGCCCTGGCGATGGGCCATCTGAGCAGGCGAGAAGCGCTCAGCAAGCAACCCGGCCCGGTGCTGTCCGCCGACGACCGCCAGGATTGACGTGCTCAGCGGCACCGGCTGACGTTATTCAGCGGCGGAGGAGGTCGTAGGCCCGGGCGAGGTCGTCGGCCCAGGCCGAGTCGTGGTCCCGTTCGAACGCGCGGTGCAGGCGGTCGCGTACCGCCTCTCGGCGTAACCAGTCACCCAGGAGGCTCGGCTTCCTTTTCCCGAAGTCGAGCCTGCCGACCATCTCGGCGAGGTGACGATCTGCCGACGAGGTGGGCGTGGAGTCCCAGACATCGAGGAATCGTTCGACGCGCTCGCCGGCCGAGCCGGCCGCGTCGAGGAACGTCGCCACGTCCTCGAAGGCACCCAGTCGCGACGGGTGGTGGGCGAGCAGCGACCGCCACACCGCGTCGAGGTACGCGTCGACGGCCTCCTGCTCGTCCCGCGGCCAGGTGCGCCACCCCTCGCGGGGGAGCTTGCCCAGGACGACGCCGGGGTACAGGCCTTCGGACACGACCAGCGACTCAAGAAACACCGGGAGTAGGCTCTTCACGTCGTCGCGGCTGCCGACCGTGTTGCCGAGCCTGATGGTCAGTGAGAACAGGTCGTGCTCGTCGACCAGCACGTCGCCCGTGCAGTGCGGGCAGCCGTCGAGCACGGCCCGGCGCGGGTAGCGGGCGAACACGTCGCGCACGCGTGCCAGGGCAACAGTGAGATCGTCGTCCATCGGTTGATCGTCGCACTCACTGTCGACGACGGGCTCGGCGGTTTACTCGGGTGACCCGCCCCGTCCTGGGCTTTCTCGAAGGGCAACCCCGCGTCGGTTGGACAACGACCGCCCCGGTCGGTCAGAGTGATCGGCCGTGAGATACCTGCGTACCGGCGGTCCCGCCGCGATCCGCCGGCCCCGGCCCGCCGACGTCGACGAGTTCGTCGCCGCCGTGCGGCGCAGCCGGGACCTGCACCACCCGTGGTTGGCCGCGCCGGGCACCCCCGAGGAGTACGACCTCTACCTTCGCCGGATCCGCCGCCGCGACAGCGCGGGCTACCTGATCTGTGACCGGGCCAGTGGTGCGATCGCCGGCTACGTGAACATCAGCGGCATCGTGCTGGGCGCGCTGCGCGGCGGGTTCCTGGGGTACGCGGCGTTCCTGCCGTTCAGCGGGACCGGCCACGCCTCGGCGGGCGTCTCCCTGGTGATCGACCACGCGTTCACCACTGTCGGGTTGCACCGCCTGGAGGCGAACATCCAGCCGGGCAACGAGCCGTCGCGGCGGGTGGCCCGCAAGCTCGGTTTCCGGTTGGAGGGCTTCTCCCCGGACTACCTGTTCATCGACGGCGCCTGGCGCGACCATGAACGGTGGGCGATCACCGCGCAAACCGCCGCGTGACTGCCGCCTGCCCCACCCGCCGAGCCACGGCGGCGCGGCCTGGACGTTTGTCCCGGGCTTCGACGGGAAACGGCCCGCAATGACGAAACCTCGTGTGGTGATCGTGGGGGCCGGGTTCGCCGGTTACCACGCGGCGAAGACGTTGAGCCGGATCGCCCGGGACCGGGCCGAGATCGTGGTGCTGAACTCCACCGACTACTTCCTCTACCTGCCGTTGCTGCCCGAGGTGGCCGCCGGGGTGGTCGAGCCCAAGCGGATCGCCGTGCCGTTGACCGGGACGCTCAAGAACGTCCGGGTGGTGATCGGCGAGGCGGACCACGTCGACCTGCAGAACCGCTGGGTCGGTTTCACCCAGGCGGAGGGCGACAAGAACCGGCTGGCGTACGACCGGTTGGTGCTCGCCGTGGGCAGTGTCAACAAGTTGCTGCCCATCCCCGGCGTGACCGAATACGCACACGGCTTCCGTGGCCTGCCCGAGGCCGTCTACCTGCACGACCACATCGTCCGGCAGATCGAGTTGGCCGAGCAGGCCGAGGACCCGGCCGAGCAGCAGGCACGGGCCACGTTCGTGGTGGTCGGGGCGGGTTACACCGGCACCGAGGTCGCCGCGCACGGGCAGTTGTTCACCGACGCGTTGCACGCCCAGCGGCCCCGGCTCACCGTCCGCCCGCGCTGGATGCTGCTCGACGTCGCGTCCCGGGTGCTGCCGGAGCTGGACAAGCGGATGTCGGACACCTCGCACAAGGTGCTCGACCGGCGGGGGGTGGACGTCCGGATGGGCACGTCGGTGGCCGAGGCCACCTGCGACGGGGTGAAGCTGACCGACGGTGAGTACGTGCCGACCTGCACGCTCGTGTGGTGTGTGGGGGTGCGCCCCGACCCGTTCGTCAACGAGCTGGGGTTGCGCACCGACCGGGGCCGGTTGGTGACCGACGAGTTCCTCACCGTGCCCGGTTACCCGGAGGTGTACGCCATCGGTGACGCCGCCGCGGTGCCCGACCTGCTCAATCCGGGCAAGGTGTGCGGGATGACGGCGCAGCACGCGCAGCGGCAGGGCAAGCGCGCGGCGCACAACATCGCCGCGTCGTACGGGTTCGGCCGGCGCAAGCCGTACAAGCACCACGACCTGGGCTGGGTGGTCGACCTCGGCGGCAAGGACGCGGCGGCGAACCCGTTGCACGTCAACCTGGGTGGGCTGCCGGCGAAGGTGGTCACCCGGGCGTACCACCTGATGGCGATGCCGGGGAACCGCACGCGGGTGAGCGCCGACTGGGCCCTGGACGCCGCGCTGACCCGGTCGGCGGTGCAGCTGGGGTTGGTGCCGGCCAACGCGGTGCCGTTGGAGAGCACCTCACCGGAGGTCGCGAGCCGGGCCCGCTGACCGGGCACCGCCCGGCGGGGCGGGATCGGGGCGGGGCCGGCGCGGCCCGTACTCCCGCAGCAGGGTCTGGACGATGCCGGCGGCGGGGATGGCCAGCAGCGCGCCGAGCAGACCGGCCAGTTCCGCCGCGAGCAGCACACTGACCAGCACGGTCAGCGGGTTGAGCCGCACCGCCCGGGACAGGATGAACGGTTGCAGCAGGTGGTTCTCCACCTGCTGGTAGACCACGAAGAAGACCAGCACCACCACCCCGGCGGTGGGGGAGTGCAGGAACCCTGCCCCGGCCGCGATCACCGCGCCGAGCGTCGCACCGACCAGCGGTATCAGGTCGGCCACCGCCACCAGTAGGGCGATCACGGCCGCGAACGGCACCCCGGTGAGGACCAGCACCAGGTAGGTCGACAGCCCGCAGATCACGCTGATCAGCAGGTTGCCGGTGAGGTAGCCGGTGACGGTCCGCGACACCTCCCGGCCGACCCGGCGCAGGCGCTCGCCCCGACCGTCCCCGGCCGCCGCGAGCACGCCGCGGGTGATCCGCGGGGCCTCCAACACCATGAGGTACGCCAGCACGATGACTGTGACCAGCCCGGCGACCGTCTCGACCACGCCCCGCAGCACACCCACAGCGGGTTGGCGCAGCCGGGTTCCGAGGTCGCGCAGTTGGTCGGAGTGCGCCTCGACGTAGCGTCGCGCCCCGGTGCGTTCCAGCAGGCGCCCCAGCGGGCCCTGGCCGGCGCGGGCGTCGTGCAACAGTCCGGGCGCCCGGTCGGCGAACCGCCCCACCTCGTCGAACAACGGCACCACGATGAGCGCGCCCAGGATCGCCAGCAGCGCGAACGCGGCGAGGAACACCAGCAGCGTGGCCACTGAGCGGCGCCGGACGAGGCGGTGTTGCAGCCGGTCGACGAGGGGCTTGAGCGCCACGGCGAAGAACGCGGCGACCACGGCCCAGGTCAGCACCCGGCGGGTCGCGTACACGAACGCCAGCGTGAACGCGCTCGCCAGCACCAGACCGATCACGATCAGGGTCCGGCGGGCGGTCGCCCGATCGTCGGCGTTGCTCATCCGCCGCGCCTTCCCCGCGCGGGTCGTCGGAAACCCGGCATTGCGGACGTGATGGTGCTCAGTGGTCGTCGGTGTCGGTGACGGGACGGGCGCCGGCCACGAACGTGTCGAGCGCGGCGGCGTGCAGCAGTCCACCGGGCACCGGGTCGCGCAGGGCCGCCACCGCCAGCCGGCCGACCGGCAGGCCACCGGGGCGTGACGTCGCGGCCAGCACCAGGTTGCCGTACCGCCGGCCGCGCAGCATCCGCCGGTCACCGACGACGCACACGTCGGCGAAGACCGCCCGCACCGTCGCGACCTGCGCGCGGGTGGCGACCAGCGGCGGCAGGTCCGTGACGTTGACCAGGTACGTCCCGTCCGGGCGGAGGACACGGGCCACCTCGGCGGCGAACTCGACGGTGCGGACGTGTCGGGGCATCTGGGCGGCCCGGTAGATGTCGGCCACCACCACGTCGTACCGGCCGGCCGGGGTGGCGGTGAGGGCGTCCCGGGCGTCGGCGACCTCCACCCGCACCTCGGGCGGCAGCGGCGGCAGCTCCCGGGCGACCAGCTCGACCACCGCCGGGTCCCGTTCGACGACCCGCTGCGGGGAGCCGGGTCGGGTCGCGGCCAGCCAGCGGGGCAGCGTCAACGCTCCGCCGCCCAGGTGCAGCACGTGCAGCGGGGCACCGGCCGGGGCGGCCACCCGCATCGCGGAGGCGATCCGTCGAACGTACTCGAAGTGCAGGTGTCGGGGGTCCTCGACGTCCACGTACGACTGTTCGACGCCGGCGGACAGCAGTGTCCGCCCGGTCCGGCGGGCCGGGTCGACGACCAGTTCCAGCCGGTCGGCGGCGCGGTTCATGACCGGCACGCTAACCGAGCCGGCGGTCCGCACCGGTGGCGGCCCGGCACGGCCGACGGACCGGCGCGACGGGGACTGCCCCCGCCCGCCGGCCCGCCCGGGTCACGGTGGCCGGTCAGCCGCCGGCCATCCCGGCCCCCACCTCGTCGATCGCGTCGTCGATCTGGTGGGCGAGGTCCACGTCGAGCGCGGTCACACCGTTGGCCTGCCTGGTCCGCACGGTCAACACCGCGGCGGTGTCGCCGGGACGCCCGATGCTCGGGCCGCGACCGGTGTCCTGGCGCAGCCGGTCGAGGCGGGCCAGCACCCGGTCCAGGTTGTCCGGCGGCAGCGCGACGACCCGGTAGAGGCCCTCGCTGTCGCCGGACCAGTAGGGCAGGTCGTCCAACGCCGCGTCGATCTCGTCGGCGTCCATGGTGGGTGTGGTGGTGGACGCGCCGACCAGACCGCCGCCGGCCTCCGGCGGATTGAGCAGGTCGCGCAACCCGTCGGGTACGTGCAACGACTCGACCAGGCCGCCGTCCTGCTCGGCGAGGGCGGCCATCGTGGCCTCCGCCTGGTATCGGGCCTGCTCCGGGGTGTTGCCGCTGATCCGGCCGACCTCGGCCAGGAAGCCGGGCAGGTCCTGGTGCCGTTCGATGCCGTCGACGGGCAGCACGTCGTGCAGCGACGACGGCACCGCCGCGAGCAGGCGCTGCCGCTCGGCGGTCTCCAGGGCGAAGGCGAGGACGAGGACTGTCGCCTCCGTACCCACCTTGGCGGTCTTGAAGTCGACCCCGGCCCGACGTCGGACCTCGTCGACCAGGTCGTGGTAGCCCATCGTGCTCACGCCGGCCGCGCCGCTCGGCGGGGACGGCCGCGGCCGTGGATTGTCGGCGCTGCCGAGTTGCGGCGGGGCCGGGCCGCCACGCGTGCTGTCCGGTTTGTGGGGTCCGGCCGGCGGTGGGCCGGCTCGCTTACCCGCATCGAGGCTCGTGAGCTGCTTGGAGGCGCTCAGGCTGGCGCCGATCTCGCTGGGCCGGCGGCTCTGTTCGCGGGCCTGCCGGGCCAACGCCCGACGCCTCTGGTTGTCGCCTTCCATCTGCTTGCGCATCGTGCACCCCTTCCGCTGGGGATCGTGGCCTGCGCCGGTCGCCTTCCCGCCGTCGATGAGAAGGAAACGGGGACTGCCGGCCGGGTCGGGCGGGCCCTCGTCGACGCTTCATCCGGCGGGGGTGAGGGGTGCTCACCCGCACGGCCCGCACGATCACCTCAGGACCAACGTTCTTCCGAGGTACGCGGAAGGAAGGTCGTCATGAAGCAGATCGTCGAGATCGTCCCCGCCCGACCCGGCTGGTACGCGCGCTGGCAGGTCACGCCCGAGGCCACCAGGTGTTACCCGGTGAGCCTGTGGGCGCTGCTGGAGGAGGCCGACGGGACCGGCCGTGAGGTGGTGGGCATGGACTGCATCGGTCAGTGGCCCGGCGCGGACGACAACGAGGCGGGTGGGCAGTTCGTCCGCTATCTGTACCAGACGCCCGACTCGGGAGAGCCCGAGGACGTCGAACCGCCTCCGACCGGCGAACTGCGTCAGAACGGCCCCCGGCTCCAGCCGATGACGGCGCCCTAGACATTCCTCCGGCCCCCGACCCCAGGTCCCAGGGTCGGGGGCCACCCCGCCCTTCCAGGGTGGTCGGCGATCAGCCGGTGGCGCGGAGGTCGTCGTCGGCGACAGCCAGCAACTCGGCGAGGCCGGTGCGGTCGAGCATCCGTTGCAACTGCGGGCCGACCCCGGTCAGGTGCATCACCCGGGCGCTGCGCTGCACCACCAGCAGCGCGCTGAGCCCGGAGGAGTCGCAGATGCTGACCCCGCCCAGGTCGACCAGCACCTCGTCGCCGTGCAGGTCGGCCGCCACGGCGGCCAGCTCCGGGGCGGTGTCGTAGTCGAGGTCGCCGGTCAGCCGGAGTCGGACGTGCCCGGCGTCGAGCCGGGTTGCCTCGATGGTCAACAGCTGGTCGGACATGCCGCCATTTTCCCAGCCGCGTGCAGAAACGCAAAGCGGGCACGACCGTTCGCCCCGAATACGCCGAGGTGCCACTATCGGCCGACCGGCGTAGGGTGGCCTGAAGGGTTTCGACCACGCGCCGGTCTCCGGCGCGGGCACGGGCGGACGACAAGGAGTGAGGCTCAGCTGGTGACTGCTTCCGACGTCAGGGACGTAGACCCGGGCGACGGACGGCTTCCCACGCCGAGTACGACACGGTCCCCGGCGTGGTCGGCCGGCCTGCTGCCCCGGTCCGCCGCCGCGCTTCCGCCGCTCGCCCCCGACCGCGACCTCGCCGCCCCCGACTGGTTCGAGGTCGTCGAGCATTTCCGGGAGGGCCTGATCGTCTGCGACGCCGACGGCGTCGTGCGGCACGTCAGCCCGGTGGCGGAACGCCTGGTGCCCGAGGTGACGCCCGGCGAGACGCTCGACGCGGCCGGTGTGCCCGAGATGGCCGAGGGCGACTTCACCCATCGCGGGCGCCGGCTCAGCGCCCGCCGGGTGCCCCTCTCCGGGGCCCGCTGCTGCTGGTACGTCGAGGACGTCACCGACCGCGTCAGCGGCGCCGACGCGTTGCTCGCCGAACGGGCGCGTTCGACGTTCCTGGCCGTCGTCGGCGACAAGCTGGGCAATCCGCTGCACCCCGACCGGGCCGCGGCGGCGGTCGTCCGTCTCGCCGTACCGACCCTGGCCGAGGTGGCCGTGCTGGTGCTCGCCCCACGGGGCGGTCGGGCCCGCTGGTGGCGGGCCTCGCGCACCGACGACGAGGCCCCGACGGTGGACAGCGGGACGCTGGCCGGCGGCGACCTGCCGGCAGCCATCGCCGACGGGCTGACCGGGGTCGAGCCGCACGCGGTGGACTGGCTGGTCGAGCAGGCGGTCGACGCCGGCTGGCTGCCCGCCCTCGCCGGCACCGAGAGCGCCGCCCGGGTGATCCCGTTGCCCGGCCGGCACGCGCCGGTCGGTGTGCTGCTGGTGGCCCGCCGTGCGACCCGTTGGTACGACGAGGCCGACGTGGACCTGATCCGCGCGTTCGCGGCCCGCGCCGGCGCGGCGTTGACCACCGCGCTGCTCTACCGTGACCAGGCGGAGGTCGCGGACACCCTCCAGGCCAGTCTGCTGCCGGTCGAGCCGGCCGAGGCCGCGGGCGTGCAGTGGGGCACCGCGTACCGGCCCGCGCAGGCGGGGCTGCGCATCGGCGGCGACTTCTACGGCTCCCACCGGCTCGCCGACGGCGGCTCGGTGTTCTTCCTCGGAGACGTGTCCGGCAAGGGTGTCGAGGCGGCCGTCTTCACCGGCCAGTTGCGGCAGTGCCTGCAGGCGTTGCACCGGCTGGAGTCGCACCCCGGGCGGTTGCTGCGGTTGCTCAACGACGCGCTGTTGGAGACCACCCAGGCGCACGGCCAGGGTCGCTTCGCCACGATCGTGCTCGGCGTGGCCCGCCCGCGACGCGACGGAGGCCTGACCCTCACCATGGCCGGCGGCGGGCACCTGCCGCCGCTGGTGCTGCGGACCTCCGGCGAGGTGGAGGCGGTGCCGCTGCGCGGCATGCTGATCGGGGTGGTGCCCGATCCCCGCGTCGGTGAGGTGACCGTACGACTGGCGCCGGGGGAGACCTGCCTGCTCTACAGCGACGGGGTGACCGAGGCCCGTGGCGGCCGACGCGGCGACGAGCAGTTCGGCACGGAACGGCTCGTCGCCGCCGTGACCGGCTGTCAACGGATGCCCGCGCCGGCCCTCGCCGAGCGGGTGGAGCAGGTCACCTGCGACTGGTTGGGGCACGGCGACCACGACGACATCGCGGTGCTGGCGTTGCGGGCGACCGTCCCGGGCGGGCGCGGGTCGCGGCACCTGCACTCGGTGCCCGAGCTGACCGGCATCGCCCAGCGGGGGGAGACCGACGCGTGACCGCCGCCACGACGGCCGCCGGCCCGGCCGGGGCCTTCGCCGGCTACCTGGACTGCCTCGCCGACGCCGACGAGCACGGCGCGATCGACCTGGCGATCGGCCTGCTCGACGCCGGCGTACCGGCCGAGCGGGTGCTGTTGGACCTGGTCGCTCCCGCCCAGGCCGAGGTGGGTGAGCGGTGGGCGCGCAACGAGTGGAGCGTCGCCCAGGAGCACGCCGCCACCCACATCAGCGAGCAGGTGGTCGCGGCGGTGGTCGCGCACGTCGACCCCCGCCCGACCGGCGGACGGGTGGTGGTGGCCTGCATGGACGGCGAGTGGCACGCGCTGCCGCCCCGGCTGGTGGCCGAGGTGCTGCGGTTGCGCGGCTGGCAGGTGACCTTCCTGGGCGCCAGCGTGCCGGCGGCCCACCTCGTGTCGTACCTGCACCGCTACGACGCGCACGCTGTCGCGTTGGCGTGCGCGCTGCCGATGCGGCTGCCGTACGCCCACCGGATGATCGAGGCGTGCCGCCGTTCAGACGTACCCGTGGTGGTCGGTGGGCGTGGGTTCGGCACGGACGGCCGGTGGGCGCGTCGCCTCGGCGTGGCCTGGGCGCCGGACGCCCCCGCGGCGGCCGACCTCATCTCCGACGAGGGTGCGCTGCGCGCGGTGCCGCCGGCGCGGTTGGCGCACCTGGCCGACGACGAGTACGCCAGCCTGGTGCGGCGTCGAGGTGAGCTGATCGACGGCGCGTTGGCCGACCTGCTGGAGCGGGTGCCGGCGGTGCGCTCCTACAGCGCCACCCAGCTCGACTCGACAGTGAGCGACCTGGGTCACATCGTGGACTTCCTGGCCGCGGCGGTCTACGTCGACGACCCGTCGTTGTTCACCCAGTTCGCCGAGTGGCTGGTGGAGATCCTGGTCAGTCGTGGGGTGCCCGCCGAGGCGGTGGTCCTGCCCTTCGACCACTTCGGTGTCGCGTTGCGTGACTTCCCCCGAGCGGCGCGTGCGCTGGCCCTCGGCCGCGCCGCGCTGCCCGTCGCCAACCGTTGACGAGGCCCTCGACCGGCCGCTCCGGGTCGATCACCGCGCCCTCCGGCCGACGCGTCAGCTCTGCGTATACTTGTCGCACTGCAAACGTCCCACCACGGGGTGGAGCGAGGGGGAGCACGGTGACGTTCAGTGTCAGCCGCGTCGAGCGCGACGGCGGGGGTGCCGCCCGGCTGCGGCTCACCGGCGAGCTGGACCTGAGCACGGCCCCTCAGTTGACCACCGCGATCGAGGATCTCGCCGCCGCCGGCGAGACCCGGCTGCTGCTCGACCTCACCGACCTCACGTTCTGCGACTCCACCGGCATGGCGGTCTTTGTCCGGGGAGACAACCAGGCCGCCGCCGACGGAGGGTGGCTCCGGCTCACCGGCGCCAACGGGCGGGTCGAACGGGTGTTGCGGGTGACCGGGCTCGCCGACGTGTTGCGCCACGACCCCGGATCGCTCGACCCGGCGTCGCAGACCGTTCTCTGATGGGCTAGATTTCCCCGCCGACGCGGTGACCGTCAGGTCCCGTCCCCGCCGACCGAAGCAGGTAGTGATGGGTGCAGACAGCCCGCAGCCGGTACGCATCCTCGTGGTCGACGACGACCCGGGTGACGTGCTGATGATCGAGGAGGCGTTGGCGGATTCCGACGTCGACAAGGTCATCGACGTGGTCAGCGACGGCGAGGAGGCGATGGAGTTCCTCCGCGCCGAGGGCCGGCACCAGGATGCCCGCCGGCCGGACGTGATCCTGCTCGACCTCAACATGCCGCGGATGGACGGTCGGCAGGTGCTCGGCGCGGTCAAGCAGGACGAGGACCTGCGGACCATCCCGATCGTCGTGCTGACCACCTCCAACGCCGACACCGACATCGTGGGCAGTTACACGTTGCAGGCCAACGCGTACGTCACCAAGCCGATCGACCTGGACGACTTCAACGACGTGGTGCGCCGCATCGACGAGTTCTTCGGCCGGGTGGTGGTGCTGCCCAAGCGCGTCTGACGCGCGACTCCCGCGCACGCATGCTGAACATTTTTCCCGAACCCCCTCGGTCGTCGTGGTCTGGGCCGAGGATCCAGATGGGGAAGTAACAGCAGCTGCCTGGGGGGCGACAGTATGAGGTTCTCCGTCGTTGAGACCGGTTACGACCAGCGGCAGGTGGATTCCTGCCTGGACGAGCTGGGCATCCGGTTGGCCCGGCTCGCGGCGCGGGCCCAGGGCGCGGCCGGCGCGAGCCGTGAGTGGGACGAGATCCGCGAGGAGGCCGCCTGGCTCAGCGGGCTGCTCCGACGGCTCGACCTCGGCGACACCGCCGGCCGGCGGCACGCCGGTGACGCGACGCGGCGCGAGGCAGCGGACCTCCTGGCCCGCGCCCGCGTCGAGCTGGACGAGGCCCGCGAGGAGGCCCGGCAGGTACGCGAGCAGGCGTACGCGGAGGCGGTGCAGGCCCGCCGCGACGTCGAGGCGGCGCTGTACCTCCGCCGGCGGCGTGAGGCCCGGGTCGACGAGATCCTGGGCCAGCTCACCGTCGACCAGGTGCCCGCCGACACGCCGACCGCGGCTGCGGGCGTACCCGGGAGTCGGGTGGGAGTCGGCGGGCTGGACACGAGCGCGGAACCACCCTCCGATCGCCGCTGACCCGGCGGGGCCGCGACGTGGGTGACCGGCTCAGGCGGTGAGCGCCGCCGCGACGATCGTCGCCCGCTCCTCGTGCTGGGCGTACGCATCGGGGTAGGCGGAGATCTGCACCGACTGGGCGGCGTAGGTGACGCTCATGTCCTGCCAGCCCGGGACCTCGTTGAGGGCCGTGTAGAAGGCCCGCGCGGCGTACGAGGGGCGCATCAACTCGGCCACGGTGCCCCAGCCGCTGCTCGGGCGCTGCTGGAACAGCCCGACCGAGTCATGGTCGGACCCGCTGCCCTGGTTCGGGTAGTTCGCCGACTCCGGCAGGACGTCGCTGGCCAGGTTGTAGAGGTTGCTCTCCTGCATGGCGGTGGACAGCGCCACCACCAGGGCGCGGCGGGGCATCTTCATGTCCAGGCCGACGTCAACGATGATCTTCGCGTTGTCCATCTGCGCCTGGTCGAGGCCGGCGACCGGTCGGGGTCGGCGCGGCTTGACCGGCTTCTTGGGCGCCTTGCGCGCGACGGTAGGGCTGGGCGTGGGCTTCGCCGTCGGGCTGGGCAGGATCCGGGCGGGGGCGATGTCACGGTCCAGCGATCGCGAGGCGCGCTCGTCGGCGATCGCCGCACGGTCGGCCACCGCCTCGGCGAGTGGCTCCACGGCGCGGGACGTGTCGTCGCTGCTGCCCCGCGCGCTGGCTACCGCGACGAGGCTGAGGCAGCAGGTGACACCGGTGGCCAGCGCCACCCGGACCGGGGTCGAGCCCAGCAGGCTGCGACGGGGCGGCTCGGAGGCGCGGTGACGGCCGATCGTCCGTTCGGTTGATGCGGCGTCGTCCGAATGGGTAGTCGGTCGCGCGTCGGTCAGCTTCTGGTCGGAGGGGTCGTCGGGATGCACCTGCCGAGGCTAAAGACCCAATTGCTCGATATCGTCCGCCGGTACGGTGGCATGCGCCACACTTTGCCCCGATCAGGGGGATTCGGTGGTGCAAAACGGCAGTGGAGTGAAGCAAAACCGCACAACAGGCGAGACGGTTATTTCCGATTCGGGGTGTGATTGCGGTCGCTCAGCGTGTGGCCCGGCCCGCCGGCCTCGCCCTGCGTGACGGTCCGTCGAACGGTCAGGCGCGGTTCCCCCGAACAGCCGATCGGTCGGCCTGCCGGGCCTGGTCTCCTGGTGGTGCCCCCGCGCCTGCTGGGCCTGGTCTCCTGGTGGTGCCCCCGCGCCTGCTGGGCCTGGTCTCCTGGTGGTGCCCCCGCGCCTGCTGGGCCTGGTCTCCTGGTGGTGCCCCCGCGCCTGCTGGGCCTGGTCTCTTGGTGGTGCCCCGCGCTTGCCGGGTCTTGGCTCTTGGTGGTGCCCCGCGCCTGCCGGGCCTTGGCTCCTGGTGGTGCCCCGCGCTCCCCGGGCCGGCCCTGCGAAAGCCGCCGGGCTGGGCCTCTGGTGCGACGCTGATCGCCCCTGGTCCTCGGCGGCCCGAACCGGCTTGATCCACTCGGGTTCCCTGAAGTGGGGGTGTCCGAGCCGCCCGGATACCCCGACTTCGCCAATGTCGAGTGGATCATGACGTGCGCGCGGCGGTGCGTGTGGCGCTGCGCGCGGCGGTGCGTGTGGCGAGTGCGGGCCGCGCGGCGGCGACTGCGGGGGCCCGCGGCGATCAGTGCGGTGCGCGCGAGGTGGCCCGCCGGGTCAGTGTCGGCCGTTCTCGGCGGGTGTGACGGTCAGCCGGTGGCGGCTGGCGTCGCTGCTGGAGAACGGCCACAGCCGGTCGGCGTACTCGACCAGGTCGGCCAGTTGCTCCCGACTCAGGCCCGCCGAGCTGATCTGCGCGTGGACGTCGGCCCGGTACCGGCCGTCGTCGTCGCGCCCCAGCTTCGCCTCCGCCCGCACCTGGACGGTGTGCGCCTCGTTGGTGATCTCACCGGCCGCCTCCACCGCCGCGTGGTGCAGGCAGGAGGCGAAGGCGGCGGCCAGCAGCTGCTCTGGTCGCAGACCCGTGCAGTGCGCGGCCAGCGGCGAGGCCAGCGCGGTGGAGAGCCCGCCGTCGTCGGTACGTACGTGACCGCCCTCGGCGGTCGCTGTGGCCTCACGCAGCCAGGAACTCTGATCCGGCATCGCGTATCTCCCGTCGCTCACCGGCGGGCTACCCGGCCCCAGCCCGGCGAAACGCGGAACCGGCGGTCTCAGCGCTGCTCGTCGAACACCGCCACCGCCTCGGTGACCTCCGTCGCGGCCCGTTCGGTCCACGCCGAGGCCGGGGCGGGCCGCCGGGCGGTGGGGATCGTCATCGGCACGTACACCCGGGCGTCCACGGCCTCGGCCAGCAGCAGTGCCGCCATCAGGCTGGTCGGACGCCGCTCGGGCTCGTCGGCGAGGCAGGAGTGGCACAGGTCGGCCACCTCGGGCGGCAACCCGTCGATCGCGGGTAGCCGCTCCGGTGGCTGTCGGCGGCGCTCGCCGAGCAGTTCGCCGGCGGTGACCGCGTGGTACGGCAGGCGGGCGGTGAGGCTGTAGTAGAGCAGCACGCCGAGGGCGTACATGTCGGCGGCCGGCGTGGCCGGCTCCCCGTCCAGCTGCTCGGGGGCGAGGTACGCCGGGGTGCCGACCACGATCCCGTCGGGCAGCGGGTCCGGGGTGCCGGCGGGGACGGCGATGCCGAAGTCGAGGACCTTCGCCCCGGCCGGGGTGAGCATGACGTTCGCC
The DNA here is from genome assembly GCF_900091505.1 of Micromonospora chokoriensis. NCBI lineage: Bacteria > Bacillati > Actinomycetota > Actinomycetes > Micromonosporales > Micromonosporaceae > Micromonospora > Micromonospora chokoriensis. The sequence goes on along the minus strand of NZ_LT607409.1, from coordinate 4,970,448 downwards.
GGTTTGACGTCGCGATGGACGATGCCCTCCGCGTGTGCGGCGGCCAGCGCCGCGGCGACCTCCGCGCAGACCCGCACGGAGATCCGCCAGTCCAGCGGCCCGGCCCGCAGGTGCGCCGCGAGCGTCTCACCCTCGGCCAGTTCCATCACGATGTACGGCACCGGGCGGCCGGGCAGTGTGGAGGAGGTGCCGAAGTCGTGCACACTCGCCACGTTCGGGTGCACGAGGCGGGCGGCGGACCGGGCCTCGGCGCGAATGCGTTCCACCGGGCTGTCCTGCTGGTGCGGACCGGGCAGGATGAGCTTCACCGCGACCGGCCGGTCCAGCACCTGGTCGTGTGCCCGCCAGACCTCGGACATGCCGCCCACGCCGATGCGCTGCTCGAGCTGGTACCGCCCGTCCAGCGTGCGCATCGACCACTCCTCCTCCACGCCCCGCCGACGACGGGTGCTCAGGTCGCGGTACCCGAGCGCCGAGCTGGGCAAACCGGCACAGCCCGCGCTGGGCAAACCGGCACAGGCCGCGCTGAGCGAACCGGCACAGCCCGCGCCGAACCGGCACAGCCCGCGCTGAGCGAACCGGCACAGCCCGCGCCGAACCGGCACAGCCCGCGCTGGGCGAACCGGCACAGGCCGCGCTGGGCGAACCGGGGACCGGCCGGCCCGCGCACGTCGCTGCGGCGCGGCGGCCGGTGCGGTAACTTGCGAGCCAGAGTCGGCGTCACTCACTGTGCCGGCACGGTCACCCGAGAGGCGCCGCGATGAGCGAGGTCACCGTACGCTTCGTCGGCGGGCCCGCGGACGGGCTGGTCCGGCTGCTGCCGGCCGGGTCGGACGGCGCCCCACCGCAGCGTTGGATCATGCGGCATCCGGACGGCACCGGCCCGGTGCAGCCCGGCCCCGACCACCTCTACGAACGCGACCGCCCGGACGGCACCGGCGGTTGGAGCATGCGCTTCGTGCGCACCGACGCGTACGGGGTGTCCGAGTGACCACGGGGCGGGGCTGACCGGTGGCGACGCCGGAGTCCCGTCGACCCGGCCGCACAGCCGGCACACAGGCTCCGCAGGGGCGTGGCACAGGCGTGGCGGCCACGATGGGCGGCATGGTCATGAACGGGCAGGCCGCACCGAGCCGGATCGAGCTGCGTCGCCCCGACGGGGAACCCGTCCGGGTGCTGGTGGTCGACGACGAACCCACGCTCACCGACCTGCTGTCGATGGCCCTGCGCTACGAGGGCTGGCAGGTCCGCAGCGCCGGCAACGGGATGGCGGCGTTGAGCGCCGCCCGGCAGTTCCAGCCGGACGCGGTGGTGCTCGACGTGATGTTGCCCGACCTGGACGGCTTCCAGGTGCTGCGTCGGCTGCGCGAGGACGCCCCGACGGTGCCGGTGCTCTTCCTGACCGCCCGCGACGCGGTCGAGGAACGCATCGCCGGGTTGACAGTCGGCGGCGACGACTACGTCACCAAACCGTTCAGCCTGGAGGAGGTGATCGCCCGGCTGCGCGCCCTGCTGCGCCGCTCCGGGTTCGCGGTCGCCGCCCGGGAGGACGCCGTGCTGACCGTCGGCGACCTCAGCCTCGACGAGGACAGCCACGAGGTGCGCCGGGGCGGCCAGCTCGTCACGCTCACCGCCACCGAGTTCGAGCTGCTGCGCTACCTGATGCGCAATCCGCGTCGGGTGCTCAGCAAGGCGCAGATCCTCGACCGGGTGTGGAACTACGACTTCGGCGGCCAGGCCAACGTGGTGGAGCTGTACATCTCGTACCTGCGCAAGAAGATCGACGCCGGCCGGCCGCCGATGATCCACACACTGCGCGGCGCGGGCTATGTCCTCAAACCCGCCGAGTGACCGCCGACCGTTGCGGGCCGCCCGGCGGTGGCTGGCCGGCCGCTCCCTGCGTACCCGGTTGGTGTTCGCCCTGCTCGCGCTGCTGGCGGTGGTCAGCGTGGCGATCGGTGGCCTCAGCACGGTGGCGCTGCGGCACTTCCTGATCGAGCGGCTCGACGCCCAGCTGGCGCCCGCGACGGCCATGCGGGGTGACCGTCCGGGGCGGCCGGCGTTCCCGGGCAACGGGCCGGGCGTGCCACCCGGGTCACCGTCGGGCACGGTGGTCGCCGTGATCACCGACGGGCGGGTGACCAGCGCCCGGACCCTGACCGACAGTCCGTCCAGCGGCGACCCGTTCCCCGACGAGCAGGCCGTCCCGGTCGGGGACGTCGCCGCGCTGGCGGGCCTGCCGGTGGACGCCGCACCGCGCACCGTCGACCTCGGGGCGCGCGGCGACTACCGGGCCGTGGCCCGGCAGTACTGGGACGGCCGGGTACGCGTCGTGGCGATTCCCCTGGCCGGGGTGCAGGAGACCGTCTGGTGGATGGTGGCCGCGCAGGCCGCGGTGGCCGCCGTCGGGCTGCTGGTCGCCGGTGCGGCCGGCGCGCTGATCGTCCGGGCCACACTGCGCCCGCTCCACCGGGTGGCCGCCACCGCCACCCGGGTCACCGAGCTGCCGCTGGACCGGGGCGAGGTGGCGCTCGCCGTCCGGGTCCCGGACGCGGACACCGACGCGCGCACCGAGGTCGGTCAGGTCGGCGCGGCGTTGAACCGGATGCTGGGCCACGTCGCCGACGCGCTCGCCGCCCGGCAGGCCAGCGAGACCCGGGTACGCCAGTTCGTCGCCGACGCCAGCCACGAGTTGCGGACTCCGCTGGCGGCGATCCGCGGCTACGCCGAGGTGGCCCGGCGCGGTCGCGACGAGGTACCCCCCGACGTGGCGCACGCGTTGCGCCGGGTGGAGTCGGAGAGCACCCGGATGACCAGGCTCGTCGACGACCTGCTGCTGCTGGCCCGCCTCGACACCGGCCGTCCCCTCGCCGTCGAACCGGTCGACCTGACCGCTCTGGTGGTGGACGCGGTCAGCGACGCGCACGTCGCCGGTCCCGATCACCGCTGGCAGCTCGGCCTGCCCGAGGTGGCGATCCGGGTGCCCGGCGATGCGGCCCGGCTGCACCAGGTCGTCGCGAACCTGCTGGCCAACGCGCGGGTGCACACGCCGCCGGGCAGCACGGTGACCACCACACTGGCCGTCGAGGGGGCCAACGCCGTGCTCACCGTCGCCGACGACGGGCCCGGGGTGCCGGCGGAGCTGCAACCGGAGGTGTTCGAGCGGTTCGCGCGCGGCGACAGCTCCCGCTCCCGGGCGCACGGCAGCACCGGCCTCGGCCTGGCGATCGTGGCGGCCGTGGTGGAGGCCCACCGGGGGACCGTGGGTGTCGACAGCCGCCCGGGGCGCACCGTCTTCACCGTCCGCGTACCGGACCCGACCGTCGACGGGTAGCGGCTGCGGTCAGTCGGCGGCAGCCTCCCGCACCAGCCGGCGTGCCTCGTCGCGGGGCACGCCGGTGGCCCGTAGCAGGTCGTTGCGCGAGGGCCTGCGCCGACGCGGTCATCTCCCGGGCGAACAGGTCGAGGGCGGGTTCGGCGGCCCGGCGTACCGTCCGCAGCGGGTTGGTCGGCAGGAGCACGAGCATCGGAGGGAGGCCGGCCGCCCCGCCCACCAGCGCGTTGATCGTGCGCGGCCACTCCAGGTCGGGCACGGTCGGGGTGAGGGTGGCGATCAGCACCGCCGTACCGCCGGCCTGGGTCATCAGCGCCCCGGTGCCGCGTACCAGCACCGCGACCGCGATCGCCAGGAAGACGATCGCGCGGGAATGGTGCTGGTCCGCCGCCTCACCGTGCGCCACGGTGCGGTGCGGGTCCGCGCCGAGGTGACGCCCCGCACCGGCTACGGCGCCCGCGCCGCCGGGTGGCACAGCGCCACCGTCCTGCGGGGCCTGTCCTTCGACGAGACCGGGGCGCTGCTCGCCGCGCCCACCGCCTCGCTGCCCGAGGAGATCGGCGGGGTCCGCAACTGGGACTACCGCTTCACCTGGCACCGCGACGCCGCGCTGCTGCTGCTCGCCCTGTTCCGGCTGGGTCACGCCGAGGAGGGCCGTCGCTACCTTCGTTTCCTGCTGACGACCTGTGCCGGTGCCGGTGCCGACCTGCCCCCGCTCGTCGGGATCCACGGGACGACCGGCGAGGAGCGGGTCCTCGACCACCTCGACGGGCGGACCGGAGCGTGTGAGTCACATCCTGTGGCGAGGCTGGGAGTCCGGCGATGTGGCCGCGACGCGGATGGCGATCGGCGTACGGTGAGGGACAAGTCCGGCTTTCTGGGTCAAAAGCCTCACCGCTGCATGCTCGGGACGCCGGTGTCGAGACGGCGAGCGCAAGGAGCGATCGGTGGAACATCTGGCCTACCTGGACGCGGGATCCGGCAGCCTGATCGTGCAGGCGGTCGTCGGCGGGGTGGCCGGCGCCGCGGTCGCCGCGAAACTCTACTGGCGACGCCTGGTCGACCGGTTCCGCCGGCAACCCACCGACCAGCGCTGAGCGGGCCGACACCGACGATGGCGATCTCACCCACCGAGGTACGGCCCGAGCCGGCCTCCTTCCGCGACCCGGCCAACCGGGTCTTCCACGTCGGCGACGAGGTGCTGCGCGGGCTGGACCCCCAGGCCGCCGCGCACTGGCGGGCACTCAACGGCAGCACGTTCTTCCCGACGCTCGTCGCCGCGCGCAAGGTCTGCGCCACCGAGGACGCCCCGCCGGCCCTGGTACCCGCCGCGACCGGCAGCCCGTGGGCCGCCGTGCTGCGGCACGAGCGCATCCCGTTCGTGTCCCACCCGTACGAGTGGTCGTTCGGCATGCTGCGCGACGCCGCGCTGCTGCACCTGGAGATCCTGCGCGCCGCGCTCGGCGAGGGCTTCACCACCAAGGACGGCTCGGCGTACAACCTCCAGTGGCGCGGCGTCGACCCGGTCTTCATCGACATCGGCTCCTTCGAACCGGTCCGCGACGGTGAACCGTGGGCCGGCTACCGGCAGTTCTGTCAGACCGTGCTCTACCCGCTGATGCTCACCGCCCACCTGGGCGTCGACTTCCAGCCGTGGCTGCGCGCCCGCGTCGACGGCATCGAGGCCGACGAGCTGCGACCACTCTTCGGCGGCACCCGCCGACTGCGCCCCGGGGTGCTGACCCACCTGCACCTGCACGGGGCGATGCAGCAGCGCAACGCCGCCGCCAGCACCACCGAGGTCCGCGACCAACTGCGGGCCGCCGGCTTCTCTCGGGAGTTGCTGCTGGCCACCGTACGCGGCATCGAGAAACTGGTCCGCAAGCTGGACCACCGCCCGACCGGCAGCCACTGGTCGGACTACCAGGTCACCTGCGGTTACTCGGCCCGCGACCGGGTGGCCAAGGAACAGTTCGTGGTCACCTCGGTCGCCTCCGGCACCCGCCCCCGCCTCGTGCTCGACCTCGGGGCCAACGACGGCCGGTACTCCCGACTGGCGGCGGGGCACGCCGACTACGTGGTCGCCGTCGAACAGGACCCGGCGGTGGTCGACGAGCTGTACCGCACGCTGCGCTCCGAGGGGCAGCGCCGGATCCTGCCGCTGGTGCTGGACCTCGCCGACCCGTCCCCGGGCGGCGGCTGGCGGGGCGTCGAACGGGCCGGCTTCGCCGACCGGGCGTCCGCCGACGTGGTGCTCGCCCTGGCCGTCGTGCACCACCTGGCGATCGGGCGCAACGTACCGCTGCCGGAGGTCGTCGACTGGCTGACCGGGCTGACCGCTCGGGGCGGCACCGTGGTGGTCGAGTTCGTCCACCCGGAGGACCCGATGGCCGTCCGGCTGCTGGCCAACAAACCCGCCGGACTCTTCCCGGACTACCGACGCGACGCCTTCGAGACGCTGCTCGCCGCCCGGGGGCGGATCACCGAGCGACTGGAACTGCCGTCGGGCACCCGCACGCTCTACCGAACGGTGATCGGTGGCTGAACCGGCCCCCGCCGGCACGCCGGCGCCCGATGAGCAGTCGGGCCCCGACGACCGGTCGGCGGCCCCGAACGCCGGTCGAACGGGCGGATCGACTGCCGGGCGGTGGGACCGGGGCTGGCGCGGTGAGCTGGGTCGGCTGCTGGAGGTGACCGCGCTCGTCGGGCTGGTCATCACCCAACCACTGCTGGACGTGCTCGGCCGCAGCCCCGACTTCTTCCTGTTCCACCGCGCCGATCCGGCGCAGATCCTGCTGCTGGTCGCCCTGGTGGCGGTGCTGCCCACGACCGGGGTGGCGCTGCTCGGGGCGGCCAGCCGACTGGCCGGCCGGACCGTCCGCGCGCTCACCCACACCGGGCTCGTCGGATTGCTGACCGCCGCCCTCGCCGTGCAGGTGGGCCGACACGGAACGCCGCTTCGGGGCGTACCCCTGCTGGTCGTGGCCCTGGCGGTCGGGGCCGGCGGCGCGGTCGCACACCGGCGGTGGCGGGCCCCGCGCCTGGTGCTGCGCCTGGCCGCCGCCGGACAGGTCGCCTTCGTGGCGCTGTTCCTGGTCGCCTCGCCCACCTCCGCGGTGGTCCTGCCGCGCGGCGACGGCGGCGCGGCCGGCACCGCGCAGGGTGCGGGCGTGCACCCCCCGGTGGTGATGCTGATCCTCGACGAGCTGCCACTGGTCAGCCTGCTCGGCAGCGACGGAACGATCGACGCGGCGCGGTTCCCGCACTTCGCGGAGCTGGCCGGCGCCTCCACCTGGTACCGCAACGCCACCGGCGTCAGCGGGTGGACGCCCAACGCGCTGCCCGCGATGCTCACCGGCCGCTACCCGGCGAAGCCCGTGGCCCCGCACTACTCGCAGTACCCGGACAACATCTTCACCGCCTTCGGCGGCCTCTACGACATCAGGGCCGAGGAGAGCATCACCCGTCTCTGCCCGCCCAGCCGGTGCGAGCAACCGGTCACCCCGGAGCAGGGGCTCGGCGTGCTGGTCCGGGAGACCGGCACGCTCCTCGGCCGGATCGCCGGGCCCACCGACAGCACCGTCGACCCCGAGGACTCCTACCGGGAACAGACCCGCGTCGAGGCCGGCCTGGACGCCGCCGAGCCGGTACCGGCCGACCCGAAGTTCCGCTGGGACAGCCTGGACGACAACCAGCCGGCCCGGTTCACCAGCTTCCTGGCCGGGCTGAAACCCGCGCCCCGGCCCACGCTGCACTTCCTGCACCTGCTGATGCCGCACTCGCCGTGGGCGTACCTGCCGTCGGGTGCCCGCTACGACGCCCCCGAGGACCTGCCCAACGACGGCGCCGGCTGGGTCGACCTGGCCCGGCAACGCCACCTCGCCCAACTCGGCTACACCGACCGGCTCATCGGCGAGACCCTGCGGACGCTGCGCGCCGGCGGCCTCTACGACCAGTCCCTACTCGTGGTGACCGCCGACCACGGCGTCAGCTTCCGTCCGGGCGCGCAGGGCCGGGGCATGGACGCGATCAAGGCCGCCGCCGGCGAGGTCGCCTGGGTGCCGATGTTCGTCAAGGAACCCCGCCAACAGACCGGCCGGGTGGACGACCGCAACTGGGAGCACGTCGACCTCCTGCCGACCGTCGCCGACGAGGCCAACATCCGGCTGCCCTGGCGCGTCGACGGCCGCTCCGCCCGGCAGGCCCCGCGCACCGACGGCACGAAGCACTTCTACGACCGCCCAGGCGAACCGACCACCTTTCCCGGCGGGATGCCCAGCCCGCCACCGCTGCCGACCCCGCACCCCCTGGTCGGTACGCAGGTGCGCGCCGGCCCGGTCGCCGGTAACGCCCGGGTGGCCGACCTGGCCGCGTTCACCGCCACGGACCCGGACACCGGCACCCTCCCGGCGCTCGTCTGGGGCGACCTCCCGGACCAGATCCCGGACGGCACACTGCTGGCCGTGGCCGTCAACGGCCGGATCGGGGCCGTCGTCCCGGCGGTGCCCGCCGACCCCGGCGGCCGCCGGTTCGCCGCGCTGCTCACCGACGACACGCTGTTCCGCGCCGGCGCCAACCAGCTCGACGTCCTCCAGGTCACGCCGGACGGTACGCTGCGACGCCTCACCCTGTCGTGACCCGGCCGTCGGTCCGGTGCGGTCGGAGTCCCGGCGCGGTCCGGGTTGCCGGCGTGCTCCGGGCTGGTGTCCTGCCGCGGATTACCGGCCTGCTCGGGGCTGGTGTCCTGGTGTCCGCCCGACCTGCTGCGGGTCGGCGTCCCGGCCGGTTCGGCCGGGTCCCGGCTGGCGGGACGGCGGGTTTCCCGGCGGCCCGGTCGGGAATCGGGTGACGCATGCCTCACCGCAGAACCACGGCCGGCATTGGCCACCGAGCCGCAATTACGGTAGAAGCGAAGGCAATTCAACGTAGATCTGCCGGCGAAGCGAGGAACCACATGACGGAAGTCAAGCTCGATCACCCCGGTGGGCAGCTGTCGATGCCGGTACATCCAGCGGTCGAGGGCCCCGCCGGTATCGGGGTGAGCAAGCTGCTGAAGGAAACCGGGATGACCACGTACGACCCCGGTTTCGTCAACACCGCCGCTGCCTCATCCGCGATCACCTACATCGACGGCGACGCGGGCATCCTGCGTTACCGGGGGTACCCGATCGAGCAGCTGGCCGAGAAGTCCTCCTTCCTGGAGGTCTCGTACCTGCTCATCTACGGTGAGCTGCCGACCGAGCAGCAGCTGACCGAGTTCACCGAGTGGATCCGGCGGCACTCGCTGCTGCACGAGGAGATGCGGCGCTTCTTCGACGGCTTCCCCCGGGACGCCCACCCGATGGCGGTGCTGTCGTCCGCGGTGAGCGCCCTGTCCACCTTCTACCAGGACAGCCTGGACCCGTTCGACTCCGAGCACGTGGAGATCTCCACGGTCCGGCTGATGGCGAAGGTCCCCACCATCGCCTCGTACGCGTACAAGAAGTCCATCGGGCAGCCGCTGCTCTACCCGGACAACTCCCTCGGGTACGTGGACAACCTCCTGCGGATGACGTTCGGCGTGCCGGCGGAGCCGTACGAGGTCGACCCGGTGATGTCGAAGGTGCTGGACATGCTCTTCGTCCTGCACGCCGACCACGAGCAGAACTGCTCCACGTCGACCGTCCGCCTGGTCGGCTCCAGCAACGCCAACCTGTTCGCCTCCGTCTCGGCCGGCGTGAACGCGCTGTTCGGCCCGCTGCACGGCGGCGCGAACCAGGCGGTGCTGGAGATGCTCCAGCAGATCCACTCCGGCGACGACGACGTCCGGTCCTTCGTCCGCAAGGTCAAGGACAAGGAGGACGGCGTCAAGCTGATGGGCTTCGGCCACCGGGTCTACAAGAACTACGACCCGCGCGCGGCGATCGTCAAGAAGGCCGCCCAGGACGTGCTCGGCCGGATGGCCAAGCCGGACCCGCTGCTGGACATCGCCATGGAGCTGGAGGAGATCGCCCTCGCCGACGACTTCTTCGTCTCCCGGCGGCTCTACCCCAACGTGGACTTCTACACCGGCCTGATCTACAAGGCCATGGGCTTCCCCACGAAGATGTTCACGGTGCTGTTCGCGCTCGGCCGGCTCCCCGGCTGGATCGCCCAGTGGCGCGAGATGATCAACGACCCGGAGACCAAGATCGGCCGTCCGCGGCAGGTCTACGTCGGTGCCGCCGAGCGGGACTACGTCCCCTTCAACGAGCGCTGACCTCCGTCGCTCTATAGCACCACCGTTCGTCGTACCACCGCTCGTCGTACCACCGCTCGTCGTACCACCGTTCGTCGTACCACCGCAGGCCGTCGATCCGCTCGGGTCGGCGGCCTGTCGCCTTCGGTGGGCTGCGTTGGCCGGTCGCCTTGCGTCGGTGGTGTCGGTGGTGTCGGCCGGTCGCCTTGCGTCGGTGGTGTCGGTGGTGTCGGCCGGTCGCCTTGCGTCGGTGGTGTCGGTCGCGTCGGCCGGTCGCCTTGCGTCGGTGGTGTCGGTCGCGTCGGCCGGTCGCCTTGCGTCGGTGATGTCGGCCGGTCGCCTTACGTCGGTCGTGTCGGTCGCGTCGGCCTGTCGTCGTTCGACGGTCCCGGCCCGGTCAGGCGGGCTTGATCGACTCGGGTTCCTGGAAGTCGGGGCATCGGCGGCGCTGGGATACCGCGCCTTCACGGAAACCGAGTCGATCAAGCCGGGGCGGTGGGTCAGAAGGCGGAGATGTCCTGTGCCCGTTCGCTGCGGCTCAACGCGCTGATCAGCGCGGACTGCCCGCGGCGGCGAACGGCCAGCCGGACCAGCAGGTCGCAGACGGGCTCGAAGACCTCCGCCGGGAACTCCGGCGTGGGCACGCCGATGCTCACCGCGAGGTCGTCGGAGTGGACCACGATCTCCAACTGGCGGGTGAGCAGGAAGTCACCGCGCCGCAGGGCCCAGCCCTGCCACGGAATGGGTACGACGTCCCGGGCCGCGCCGCGTCCCAGCAGGTCGCCCGCCTCCTTCACTGCGGCGGCGGATCGGGCGTGCAGGTCGGCGGGGCCTCGGGCCGCTTCTTCCTCGTCGTTGCTCACGGCGACCGAGGCGGCGTCCGGGGTGCCCTCGCTGACCCAGGCGGCCCGCTCGTAGTGGTTGTCGGCCGACTCCAACACCGGCAGGTCGCTCGGCGTCGGCAGCAGCTCCGCCGCCCGGATCGCCTGACGTCCCAGGTGGCACGCCAAACCGCCGATGGAGAGGTGCGGGAGCGCACTCGGGCGCGACCACTGCTCCGACACTTCGGGGCGGCGGATCAGGTCCAAGGCGATGGAAGCGGCAATCGGGAACGCGGAATCCAGGGCGTCGACAGGGCGAGACATCCGCACATTCTGGCAGCCCCGACAGGTCCCCGCCGCGCGGCAAGACGCCGCTCATCGGTCGTCACGTTCACGGAGCGGGTCGTGGACCGAGCGGGCGTCGATCGTCTCCGTGTCGCCGATGTGGCGGTGTCCCGGCGCGGCGTTACCGCCAGGTCGGCGATATGAAGTCGACCGAGCGCGGCGGTGGGTCGTGTGGGTGGGGCGCGGTGCGGTGCGGGGGTCGTGTGGGTGGGGCGCGGTGCGGTGGTGGGTCGTGCGAATGGGGCGCGGTGCGGGGTCGTGTGGGTGGGGCGCGGCGGTGGGTCGTGCGGATTGAGCGCGGCGACGAGGTGGGGGTCGAGCGCCGTGTCGGGCGGCGCGGGCTGAGCGCGGCCGGCGTCGGTGTGCATCACGTTGGGCGGCCGGGCGCGCGTGATCGACTCGGTTTGCAGGAAGTCGGGGTGTCCGAGACGCAAGGACACCCCGACTTCAAGGAACGCGAGTTGATCACGCGCGGGGGGCGGGGCGCAGCGCCGAGGGGCCGGGGCGCGCGCCCCGCGGCGCCGAGTGGCGCGCGCCCCGCGGCGCCGAGTGGCGTGGTGCCGGGGTGGCGTGGTGCCGGGGTGGCGCGGCGCCGGGGTGGCGTGGCGCCGGGGTGGCGTGGTGCCGGGGTGGCGTGGTGCCGAGGGGCGTGGTGCCGGGTGGCGGGGCCCCCGAGGTCAGCGCAGGCCGGCGGCGGCCAGCAGGTTGCCGTCGGGGAGTGCCGGTAGCGCACGACCCTGGGACATCCGCCGCTCGGCACGTTCGGCGGTGAACGTGGCGTCGGAGTGGATGGCGGCGGCGTAGCTGGCGGCGGTGCGGTGGGCGATGGCCGCCCAGCCGTACTGGTCGTGGACCATCCGACGGGCGCGGCGGGCCATGACGCGGGACCGGTCGGGGTCGGACAGGAGCGCGTCGACGGCGTCGGCGAGGCTGTCCGGGTCGTGTGGGCGGAAGGTCATTCCGGTGACGCCCGGTTCGACGATCTCGGCGAGGCCGCCGGTGGCGGAGACGGCCAGGGGTGCGCCGGCGGCGGCGCCTTCCAATGCCACCATGCCGAACGGCTCGTAGATGCTCGGCACGGCGAAGCAGTCGGACGCGGCCATCAGCGCCGGCAGGTCGGTGCCGCCGAGGAAGCCGGGCATGGTGACCATGCCGCCCAGACCACGGCGGTGCACCTCGGCTTCCAGTTCGGCGCGGTACGGGCCGTCGCCGGCGATCACGGCACGCAGCCCGGGGTGGCGCTCGCGCAGTCGGGGGAGTGCGGCGATCAGGTGCTGGACGCCCTTCTCGTACACGAGGCGACCGGCGAAGGTGACCAGCGGGCCGTTCCCGGCGAACCGGGCCCGGGCAGCGGCGACGGCGCGGGCGGGCACCCGCCAGCGGTGCGGCTCGACGCCGTTGGCGACCACGTCGACGCGTCCGGCCGGTACGCCGAAGAGCGCGTTCACCTCGTCGCGCATGTACCCGGAGCAGACGATCACCCGGTTGGACTCGCTGCTGAGCCACTGTTCGACACCGTGGATGGTGCGGTTCATCTCCTCCGGCAGCCAGCCCTGGTGCCGGCCGGCCTCGGTGGCGTGGATGGTGCTGACCAGCGGGATGTCCAGGTGGTCGCGCAACGTCATGGCGGTGTGCGCGACGAGCCAGTCGTGGGCGTGGATGACGTCGTACGAGCCGGCCTGGGTGGCGCGCAGGGCGGTGCGGGTGAGGGTGTGGTTGAACGCCATGGTCCAGGCCAGCAGGCTGTTGGTGGCGAGGGGGAAGGTGACCGGGTCCTCGGGGGCGCGCAGGATGCGCACGCCGTCGGCGTACTCCTCCAGGGGTGCGCCGTCGGTGTGGCGGGTGACGACGGTGACCTCGTGGCCGGCGGCGGCCAGGGCCACCGACAGCGCGTGCACGTGGCGGCCGAGGCCACCGACGAGCACCGGCGGGTACTCCCAGGACAGCATGAGGATGCGGCGGGTCTGCGGGGGCACCCCGGGGCCGGACTGCGCCGGCACGACCGCGCCGGGCTGTGTCGAAACGACAGCGGCGGGCCCGGAGGACGCGGGTAGCGGGTGCCGCGAGGTGAGCGTGGGCCGGTGGGCCCGGTCCTTGGTGGCAGCGAGCTGCTCGTCGACCCGCAGGGTCGTCACATCAATCTCCGTCCATGCATGGTGGTATGCGCCGGCGTCAGTGGCGGCGGAGTGAGTGGTGAAAGGGCGGCCGAGGGCCTGGCGGGCACGCGCGAACGCTTGTCCCCGATCAAGGAAAGTCCATCCGACCCCAGAACGCATCTCGAAAACGGCCATCGTGACGGACAACACCTGAGGGTTTACCGCACATCAGACGGGTGGTTTCCGGGCAGCGCCTGAAAGGATGGATTGGCGCGGCCGGGCCGGGGGCACTACCCGCTTGCGTGCGGGCAGCGTCGGCCGGCGCGCACCTCACCATGGGCAAGGGAGCGACATGCAGGTCTGGCCGGGCGAGCGGTACCCGTTGGGCGCCACCTACGACGGGATGGGCACCAACTTCGCCATCTTCTCCGAGGTCGCCGAGCGGATCGAGCTGTGCCTCTTCGACGAGTGGGACACCGGCGCGGAGCGCCGCGTGGAGCTGCGCGAGGTGGACGCGTACGTGTGGCACGCGTACCTGCCGGGCATCGAGCCGGGGCAGCGTTACGGCTACCGGGTGTACGGCCCGTACGACCCGGCGAACGGGTTGCGCTGCAACCCGCACAAGCTGCTGATCGACCCGTACGCGAAGGCCATCGACGGTGACATCCAGTGGGACCCGGCGGTCTACGACTACGACATGGACGAGCCGGAGCGGATGAACGAGACCGACTCGGCGCCGTTCATGCCGAAGTCGGTGGTGGTGAACCCGTACTTCGACTGGGGCAACGACAGGCCGCCGCGCACGCCTTACCACCACTCGGTGATCTACGAGGCGCACGTGCGCGGGCTGACCATGCGGCACCCGGACATCCCGGAGGAGCTGCGCGGCACGTACGCGGGCATCGCCTCCCCGCCGATGATCGACTATCTGACCCGGCTCGGGGTGACGGCGATCGAGCTGATGCCCGTGCACCAGTTCGTGCACGACCACCGGCTCGACGATCTGGGGCTGCGCAACTACTGGGGCTACAACACGATCGGCTTCTTCGCCCCGCACCACGGCTACTCGGCACTGGGTCGGCTCGGCCAGCAGGTGCAGGAGTTCCGGGGCATGGTCAAGGCGCTGCACGCGGCGGGCATCGAGGTCATCCTCGACGTGGTCTACAACCACACCGCCGAGGGCAACCACCTCGGGCCGACGTTGAGCTTCAAGGGCGTGGACGCCCCGAGCTACTACCGGCTCAGCGAGGAGGACCGGCGCTACTTCGTCGACTACACCGGCACCGGCAACAGCCTCAACGTGCGCAGCCCGCACTCCCTGCAACTGATCATGGACTCGTTGCGGTACTGGGTGACCGAGATGCACGTCGACGGCTTCCGGTTCGACCTGGCGGCCACCCTGGCCCGGGAGTTCTACGAGGTGGACCGGCTGTCCACGTTCTTCGAGGTGGTGCAGCAGGACCCGGTGGTCAGCCGGGTGAAGCTGATCGCCGAGCCGTGGGACGTCGGTCCGGGCGGCTACCAGGTGGGCAACTTCCCGCCGCTGTGGACGGAGTGGAACGGAAAATACCGGGACACCGTGCGGGACTTCTGGCGCGGTGAGCCGGCCACCCTGGCCGAGTTCGCGTCGCGCATCTCCGGCTCCGCCGACCTCTACCAGGACGACGGCCGTCGACCGTTCCACAGCATCAACTTCGTGACCGTGCACGACGGGTTCACCCTCAACGACCTGGTGTCGTACAACGACAAGCACAACGAGGCCAACGGCGAGGACAACCGGGACGGCGAGAGCCACAACCGGTCCTGGAACTGCGGCGTCGAGGGCGACACCGACGACGAGGCGATCCTCGCCCTGCGCGCCAAGCAGCGGCGCAACTTCCTGGCCACCCTCATGCTGTCGCAGGGCGTGCCGATGATCGGTCACGGCGACGAGCTGGGCCGCACCCAGCGCGGCAACAACAACGTCTACTGCCAGGACAGCGAGTTGTCCTGGGTCGACTGGGACACCGTCGACGAGCATCTGCTGGCGTTTGTCCGGACGCTCACCGACTTCCGCAAACGGCACCAGGTGTTCCGCCGCCGCCGGTTCTTCACCGGCCTGCCGGTCGGCGGGCGCGGCACCGACGAGCCGCTGCCCGACCTGGCCTGGCACACCCCGGACGGTCGGGAGATGACCGGGGAGGACTGGGGCAACGACTTCGGCCGTTCGGTGGCCCTGTTCGTCAACGGCGAGGGCATCCGGGAACGCGGCCAGTACGGCCAGAAGCACCACGACGCCTCGTTCCTGCTCTGCTTCAACGCCCACGACGCGCCGTTGGACTTCACACTGCCCGGCAGCGAGTACGGCCAGAAGTGGGAACGGGTGATCAGCACGGCCGACCCCGAGCCCGACGACGCGACGGTGATCAGCGCGGGCGGCACCATCCGGGTGCCGGACCGTTCCCTCGTGGTGTTGGAGAGGACGATCTGACATGCCGGCCACCCCTCCGAAGGCCACCTACCGCATCCAGGTCCGCCCCGGCTTCGACCTGGACGCGACCGCAGCGATCCTCGACTATCTGAACGACCTCGGTGTCAGCCACCTCTACACGGCCCCGCTGCTGACCGCGACGCCCGGCTCCCAGCACGGCTACGACGTGGTGGACCACCGGGCTGTCAACCCGGAGCTGGGCGGGGAGGCCGCCCGGCAGCGGTTGCTGCGCGCCCTGCGCGACAAGCAGCTCGGCCTGGTCGTCGACATCGTGCCCAACCACGCCGGGATCGCCGTCGCGCCGGCCAACCCGGCCTGGTGGGACGTGCTGCGCCGGGGGCGCGACTCGTCGTACGCCGACTGGTTCGACATCGACTGGGACCGGGGCCGGCTGCTGCTGCCGGTCCTGGCCGACGACCCGGCCGCAGTGGACGACCTCAAGCTGGTCGACGGGGAGCTGCGCTACCACGAGCACCGCTTCCCGGTGGCCGACGGCACCGGCGACGGCGACGCCCGCACGGTGCATGACCGGCAGCACTACGAGCTGGTGTCGTGGCGTCGGGGTGACGCCGAGCTGACGTACCGCCGGTTCTTCGCCATCACGACCCTGGCCGGCCTGCGCGTGGAGGACCCGGCGGTGTTCGCCGCCACCCACGAGCTGATCCTGCGCTGGGCCGCCGCCGGGGAGGTCGACGGCATCCGCGTCGACCACCCGGACGGCCTGCGCGACCCGGCCGGCTACCTGGCCCGATTGCGGGAGGCCGCCCCGGACGCCTGGCTCGTGGTGGAGAAGATCCTGGAGTACGGCGAGGAGCTGCCGGACTGGCCGGTGGACGGCACCACCGGCTACGACGCCCTGGCCATGGTCGGTGGGCTCTTCATCGACATCGACGCCGAGGGCGACTTCACGGTGCTGGACACCCACCTCAACGGCCGGCAGACCTCCTGGGAGGACCTGACCCACTCCACCAAGATGGCCGCCGCGACCCGTCTGCTCGCCGCCGAGCTGACCCGGTTGGCGGCCCTCGCCCCCGAGGTGCCCACCGAGCAGGCCCGCGCGGCGCTCGCCGAGCTGGCCGCCGCGTTCGACGTCTACCGGGGCTACCCGCCCGACGGCGCCCGGCACCTCGCCGCCGCCCGCTCCGAGGCCGGCCGCCGCCGCCCCGACCTGGCCCGCGCCCTGGACGCGATCACCCGCCGCCTGCGCGACCCCCACGACGAGCTGGGCATGCGGTTCCCGCAGCTCACCGGCGCGGTGATGGCCAAGGGCGTGGAGGACACCGCGTTCTACCGGTGGACCCGGTTCGTGGCGCTCAACGAGGTCGGCGACAACCCCACCCGCTTCGGGGTGCCACCGGCGGAGTTCCACCGCTTCGCCTCCGCCCAGCAGGTCCGCTGGCCCGCGAGCATGACCACCCTCTCCACCCACGACACCAAACGCAGCGAGGACATCCGCGCCCGCCTCGCCGTGCTCAGCGAGCTGCCGGGCCGCTGGGCGGAGCAGGTCAAAACCTGGATGGAGTACGCTCCGCTGCCCGACCCGGCGTTCGCCCACCTGCTCTGGCAGACCGCCGTCGGCGCGTGGCCGATCGAGCGGGAGCGGCTGCACGCGTACGTCGAGAAGGCCGCCCGGGAGGCCGCGGCCTCGACCAGTTGGGCGGACCCGGACCCGGTCTTCGAGCAGGCGCTGCACGACGTGGTCGACCGCATGTACGACGACCCGAGCCTGCACGACGAGCTGACCGAACTCGCCGCCGCGATCACCCCGGCCGGCTGGTCCAACTCGCTGGGGCAGAAGCTGATCCAACTCACCATGCCCGGGGTGCCGGACACCTACCAGGGCACCGAGCTGTGGGACAACTCCCTGGTCGACCCGGACAACCGCCGGCCGGTCGACTTCGACGTACGCCGAGAGCTGCTGGCACGCCTCGACGGCGGCTGGCGTCCCCCGGTCGACACCGACGGAGCGGCGAAGCTGCTCGTCGTGTCGCGGACGCTGCGGTTGCGGCGGGCGCACCCGGAGCTGTTCACCACCTACCGGCCGGTGGCCGCGCACGGGCGGGTGAGCCGCCACGTGGTGGCGTTCGACCGGGGTGGCGCGATCACCGTGGCGACCCGCCTGCCGCTGCGCCTGGCCCGTGCCGGCGGGTGGTGTGACACAGCCCTGTCGCTTCCTGTTCACGATGTGAAGGACCTGTTCACCGGGCGGGTCTACAGTGGCGAGGAGATTCCGCTGGACAATCTTCTGGCCGACTACCCCGTCGCTCTCCTGGCTCCTCTCACCGCCGCCGAGGAGGCCGCTTCATGACCGAATTCTCCGTCTGGGCGCCGGACGCCACCCGGGTGCGACTGCGCCTGGCCGGCGACACCGACCACGAGATGAACGCCGCCGCTGACGGCTGGTGGCGGGTCGACGTTCCCGACGCCGGCCCCGACTACTCCTTTCTGCTGAACGACGACGAAACCCCGCTGCCCGACCCCCGTTCCCCGTGGCAGCCTGCGGGTGTGCACGGGCCGAGCCGCCGCTACGACCATCTTGCGTTCCAGTGGAGTGATTCCTCCTGGACGGGCCGGCAGCTGCCCGGCAGCATCCTCTACGAGCTGCACATCGGCACCTTCACCCCGGAGGGCACCTTCGACGCGGCCATCGACCGCCTCGACCACCTGGTGAACCTCGGCGTCGACCTGATCGAACTGCTCCCGGTCAACGCCTTCAACGGCGAACACAACTGGGGGTACGACGGCGTCTGCTGGTATGCCCCGCACGAGCCCTACGGCGGTCCCGACGGCCTGAAACGGTTCGTCGACGCCGCCCATGCCAAGGGGTTGGGGGTGATCCTCGACGTTGTCTACAACCATTTCGGGCCCTCCGGGGCCTACGCGCCGCGGTTCGGCCCCTACCTGGCCGAGCAGAGCAACAGTTGGGGCCGCTCGATCAACCTGGACGGCCCGCACTCCGACGAGGTACGCCGCTACATCATCGACAGCGTGCTCATGTGGCTGCGCGACTACCACGTCGACGGGCTGCGCCTGGACGCCGTGCACGCGTTGCCCGACACCCGGGCGGTTCCTCTGCTCGAAGAGCTGGCGGTTTCTGTTGAATCCTTGTCGACTCATCTGGGACGGCCGCTGTCGCTGATCGCGGAGTCCGACCTCAACGACCCCCGGCTGATCACCCCTCGGGAGGCTGGCGGGTTCGGGCTGCACGCCCAGTGGAACGACGACGCCCACCACGCGCTGCACACGTTGCTGACGGGGGAGCGGCAGGGCTACTACGGGGACTTCGGCTCCCTGGAGACGCTGTCGGACGTGCTGACCGGCGGGTTCTTCCACGCGGGCACCTGGTCGAGCTTCCGCAACCGGCACCACGGGCGACCGCTGGATGCGCGGGTGCCGGGGCACCGGCTCGTCGCATATCTCCAGAACCATGATCAGATCGGGAACCGGGCCACCGGGGATCGGATCTCTGCCTCGCTGTCGCCTGCGCTGGTGCGGGTCGGGGCTGTGCTGCTGCTGACCGCGCCCTTCACTCCCATGTTGTTCATGGGGGAGGAGTGGGCCGCTTCCACGCCGTGGCAGTTCTTCACGTCGCACCCGGAGCCGGAGTTGGCCTCTGCGGTGCGGACCGGGCGGCGGCGGGAGTTCGCGTCGCACGGGTGGCCGGAGGGGGACGTGCCTGACCCGCAGGACCCGGAGACGTTCACCCGGTCGCGGCTGGACTGGGCGGAGCTGGACAAGCCCGAGCATGCCTCGATGCTGTCGTTCTACCAGCGGTTGATCTCGTTGCGTCGTTCTAATTCGGACCTGTCGGATCCTCGTTTGCACGCGGTTTCTGTGCAGCACGGGGACCAGTTCCTGGTGATGCGGCGGGGGGACACGCTTGTGGTGGCGAACTTCGCTGGGCGGGGGCAAGGGGTGTCGATGCCTGGGGTGGCTCGGCGGGTGCTGCTGGCTACGGGGGAGGGGGTCACGGTGATGCGGGACCGGATCGAGCTGCCTGCGGAGACTGCGGCGATCGTGGCGCTTTGATCTGGCGCGGATCGTTGACTGGATCCTGTGACGGCTGCGCCGTCTAGCTGCCGCCGCTTGACTCAGGTCGCTGATCTGCTCGGTGCCGGACCGCCGGCCATAGTCGCAAGGCGACCGTAGCCAACCTTGACGCTTTGGCGCGGTGTGACTGCGCAAGGTGCGGTTATTCGGGCAATCAACATCATGGGTTGGTCGCTCCGTCGGTGTACCGTCCGAACGGTGCTGGCTGGTAGGGCGTGGTCGCGCTCTCGGTCCACTGTTGGAAGTGAGTGAAGGCATGGTGAAGAGGTCAGACACCATCGGTGCCAGGATCCGGTACTGGCGAATGCGCCGTGGTGGGATGACTCAGGCTGTCCTCGCTGGGCTTGCTGGCGTCACCCAATCGTACGTGTCGCAGGTGGAGTCCGGCCGAAAGACGATCGACCGCCGCTCCACTCTGGTCGCTCTTGCTGCTGCACTCCAGGTCACGGTGGCTGACCTGCTTGGCCAGGGCACCGAATCCGGGGATCCGGCCCGCGAGGGCGCCGCCGAGTGTGTTCCGACGATCTGGTCGGCCCTGATCGAGATCGAGGATGGCGAGCGCCGCCTATCGACCTACACAGCGGAACGCCTCGCGGACGAGATCGCCCGCGCTGATCAGCTCCGCAATGCCTGCAACTACCCGGCCTTGGCCCGTATCCTCCCGGTCCTGCTGCTCGAAGCTGCCGCCCTGGGTGGGACGGCGCTCGCCCAGGTCGCCTATCTGGCCTCCACCTGCCTTCGGCACCTGGGCTACCGCCATCTGGCCCTCAGTGCCGCCCGGGTTTCGGTTTCGGCTGCCGAGGGCGTCGAGGACCGAGCGTGGATCGGTGCGTCCCGGTTCGTGTACGCGCAGAGCTTGCCCATCGAGTCAGCCCGCTTGGCGGCGAGGTCCGCTGACCGGTCGCTGGAGGAGTTGCAAGGAGATGCCGCCGACGTACGGGTACGGCAGATGCTCGGTCAGCTCCACCTCATGGCTGCGCTGGCCTCGACCGTGGACGCTCGCCCGGATGTTGCTCGTGACCACCTTGCGGAGGCAGCGCGCGAGGCGGCGAGTCTCGGAGACCCGGCCGACGGCGGCGGCTTCAACGGTTGCTGTTTCGGGCCGACGAATGTCGGGCTTTGGAAGATGTCAATCGCCGCCGAGCAGGGCGAGTCCGGCAAGGTGATCGAGCTGTCCAGGGCGATCCGACCGCAGGTGCTTAAGGCGTCGAATCGCCAACTGTCGTACTGGCTCGACATCGGGCGAGCGCTCGCGGATGGCGGTCGTCGTGATGTCGAAGCCCTCGCCGCATTCGTGCAGGCTGAGCGGGCCGCGCCGATCCCGTTCGCCATCAACCCTCTCGCCCGGGACGCAGTGGTGACTCTCGCTCAGCGTGCCCAGCGCCGAGCCATCCCCGACGAGTTGCGCCTGCTTGCCGGCCGTATCGGCATCAACCTGGCCGAATAACTGCCAGTATCGCCGCATCACTAATCAGCCATACTGTCCGGTTTGGGATGCGAGCACGTGTCCACTGACGGTTGTCTGAGCGACGTAGCTTGAGGGGTGGCGCCTCCCGATCGAGAGTAGGCCCGCCGCACCGTTTGATAAGGAGAGTTGTGGACGCGAATTCGGTTACTGCCATCTCCGCAACGGTGATCGCCGTAGCTTCGCTCGTGGTTTCGATTACAGAGGCAAGAGCAAGCCGAAGACATAACTTCCAATCAGTTCGCCCATTGTTGAGCCTGGACTGCCTGCGGCTGAATAGCGGTCTCGCCGGCATCCGGATCCGAAATGCCGGCCTTGGCCCGGCTATCATTCGGGTAACTATGTTTTATTTCGACGGCGAGGAAGTCGGGCCGTGGGAGAAGCAGGTCGTCGACCCACTGCGCGGTACGTTCGCGGTCTGGCCAAACTTTTCAACCCTCCGTCCGGGCAAGCCCATCCCGGTCGGCCAGGAACTGATGCTCCTTGCGTTGGAGGATTACGACGACGAGAGAGATGTCGAATTCTGGACAGCGGTGACCCAGCGAATCAGAATTCGCGTGCAGTATGAATCGATATATGGCAACGAGCAGCAGGAAGCGTGGTTCGAAGGGTCCCCCTCTCGTAAGGTTGTATCTCCCCGGCAGGGTCGGGGTGATGCGGGACCTTCGATAGATAACGATGCGCCTACCGGGTAAAAACAAACCCTGTAGTGGCTGCCGTCACTTGTACGCTCTCTCGGTGTACCGTCCAACGTGCGGGGCAGCTTGGCGTAGTCGCTGTCCCGGTCCTCTACCTGGGGGTGGG
This sequence comes from Micromonospora chokoriensis, assembly GCF_900091505.1. NCBI lineage: Bacteria > Bacillati > Actinomycetota > Actinomycetes > Micromonosporales > Micromonosporaceae > Micromonospora > Micromonospora chokoriensis. The sequence goes on along the minus strand of NZ_LT607409.1, from coordinate 4,948,846 downwards.
CGAAGAATGGTGACGAAGCCGGACACCATCGGCGCCAGGATTCGGTACTGGCGGATGCGCCGTGGCGGGATGACTCAGGCCGTCCTCGCCGGGCTCGCTGGCGTCACTCAGTCCTACGTGTCACAGGTCGAGTCGGGTCGGAAGACCATCGACCGTCGCTCCACTCTGGTCGCTCTAGCCGCCGCCCTCCAGGTCACGGTGGCGGACCTGCTCGGTCAGGGCACCGAGCCCGGCGACCCGGCCCGCGAGAGCGCCGCCGAGTGTGTGCCAGCCATCTGGTCCGCCCTGATCGAGATCGAGGACGGCGAGCGCCGCCCGTCGACATACACAGCGGAGCGGTTGACCGCCGAGATCGCTCGTGCCGAACAACTCCGCACGTCCTGCAACTACCCAGCGATGGCTCGTTTGCTCCCCGCGTTGCTGCTCGAAGCCGCCGCCGTGGGCGGTACCGCGCTCGTCCAGGTGGCCTACCAGGCCGCCACCTGCCTGCGGAACCTCGGATACCGCCACCTGGCCCTCAACGCTGCCCGGCTCTCCGGGGCGGTCGCGGAGCAAGCCGATGATCCAGCATGGATCGCAGCATCCCGTTTCGCCTACGCGCAGAGCTTGCCGATCGAGTCCGCCCCCGTCGCGGCCCGCGCTGCCGACCGATCTCTCGCCGAGCTTCAGGTCGATGCGTCGGACGAGCGAGTCCGGCAGATGCTCGGACAGCTTCACCTCTCCGCTGCGCTGACCTCGTCGGTGAGCGGTCGCTTGGACGTCGCACGCGACCACCTCGCTGAGGCCGCCCGCGAGGCGGCAACGCTCGGCGATCCGGTCGACGGGGCTGGCTTCAACGGCTGTGGGTTCGGACCAACCAACGTCGGGCTGTGGGAGATGTCCATCGCCGCCGAGCAGGGCGAGTCCGGCCGGGTCATCGAACTGTCGAAGACGGTCCGACCGCAGGTGCTCGCGGCTTCCATCCGCCAACAGTCTTACTGGCTCGACCTTGGCCGTGCCTTGGCGGACGGCGGCCGCCGTGACGTCGAGGCGCTGGCCGCATTCGTGCAGGCCGAGCGCGCCGCACCGATCCCGTTCGCCATCAATCCCCTTGCCCGCGATGCCGTGGTGACCCTCGCTCAGCGTGCCCAGCGCCGAGCCATCCCCGACGACCTGCGCCTACTTGCTGGCCGTATCGGCATCAGCCTCGCCGCATAACTGCAAGTAATCACCGCATCACCAATTCGCCCTACTGTCCGGTTTGGGACGTGAGCACGTCCCGATGGTCCAGCAGGGCAACGGTCGAACCTGAGCTGCTGGGCCTCCACCGAAGGAGGCGGGGATGAGCGGTCAGGACGACAACGCTCCGGAGAACAGCCCTGAGGGGACCGAGCGGGAGGCTGCCAAGCAGCGCCTTCTGGCGCAGGCCGAGGCGGAACGCGTACCCGTGGACGACACGACCCGCGCGGTCCCGGACCGGCGGTGGCGGCGTGACCAGCGATGACCTCCCGATCGGTCGTCGGGTGGCCCGGTGGCGGGTACGGCGGTCGATGACGCAGCAGATGCTTGCCGACCGGCTGCGCAGGTCGAAGAGCTGGGTGGACAAGATCGAGCGGGGTGCCCGCACCCTGGACCGGTACTCGGTGATCCAGGAGTTGGCCCACGTCCTGCGGGTGGAGCCGGAGGTGCTGCTTGGCCAGCCGCAGAGCACTCCGGCGGGCACGCCGGACGGGGTGGATGACATCCGGGCCGCGCTCGCCCGCTACGACAGCCCGGAGGTTCCACCGCAGACGGATGAGCTGCGACGGCAGGTCGGGCATGCGTGGTTGACCTACCAGCATGCGCACTACGGGCAGTTGGTGCGGGTGGTGCCGGGTCTGCTCGACGCCGCTCGGGCCGCGCAGAGAGCAGAGGTGCTGGTGCAGGCGTACCGGATCACCTCGTCCGTACTGGTGAAGCTCGACGAGGCCGACCTGGCGTGGCTGGCCGCCGACCGCGCGATGTCCGCCGCCGGCGACGACCCGATCCTGGCGGCAAGCGCGACCATTTCGGTAGCCGAGGCCCTCCGGGCCAACAAGCGCAACCCCCTGGCCCTGAAAGCGGCCCTCCCAACAGCCAACCGCCTCCTCCCGGCCCGGTCCCACCCCGTTGATCATGAGGTTGGCGGGTCTGGTGGAGATCAACTCGCCCGTCAACCTCATGATCAACGCGGCGGGGGCGGGGGTGCGTTCGCGGCGGCGGGGTCGCCGGGGGAGTGGGCGGTGGGTGGGACGTTGTTGGTGCAGGCCGCGCTGGCCGCCTCTGGGTGCGGCGAGTACCGCCGCGCCGACGAGCTGATCGAGCGGGCTGCGGGCGTCGCCGCCAGCCTGCGGGGGTACGACGACACTCACCGCACCAGCTTCGGGCCGGTCGCCGTCGAGCTGGCTCGGGTTCTCGTTGCGGCACAACGTGGTGACGCCGCAGAGGTGTTACGGAGGCACTCAAGCGTCGTGCGGCGGGAGGGGTGGCGGCGGTTGCCGGCCGAGTATCGGGGTGCGTACCTGGTCGACGTCGCGCGGGCGTACCTGCACCTGGGCGACGTGCGCGGGGCGGCACGGGCCCTGGTGGACGCGGACAGTGTCGCGCCGGCTGAGGTTCGGTGCCGGGCGTCGGCGCGTACCGTCATCGCGGATGTCGCCCGCGCGCAGCCAGCGCCGGCCGGCGTGGCGCGACTGGCGACGCTGGTCGGCCTCACCCGGTGAGACTCAATCGCCGCGCGGTCGGAGAAGGTCTCGATGCGGCGGGGCCGGCCGGTGGTCGTGATGTCCACGATCCGTTCGCGGGTGCCGGCGGCGGGCGTGATCTCGACGGCTCGCCTGATCTCCGGCGGTAGGTGCGACAGCGACGTCATCCGGCCTCGTTCTTCAGGGCGGGTCCGAGGAGCAGCCCGCCGTCGACGATGTGCTCGGCGCCGGTGATGAACGCGGCGTCGGGTGAGGCGAGGAACAGCAGCGTCGCGGTGATGTCGGCGGGTTGCCCGAGCCGGCAGGGATCGACGTGGGGCGAGGCTCCCGGTAAGGCGGCAGTCGACCAAGATCCGATGCCCCGACCGGAAGCCTCGCTGTTGTCCTACCCTGCCGCGATTCCCGTGTCCGACCGCGCCCTCATGTGCCTCGCTGACCCGATCCGCAACCATCGAACGCAGGTGGAGAATCGCGCAGCGCTCGGCTGGCGGTTCAACACGTTTGACCCGAGTACCAGGCGTTGGATACGGCGTTGGCGCCGCCGATGTCCCACGTTCCCGGGCCGATGCACCAGCTCCAGTCGTTGCGGGGCCACGTCGCGTCGACGTAGATGATCACATGGGTGCTCCCGCAGTGGTTGTACCAGGCCGTCACCGCGTCTTCGTAGTAGCCGCAAACCTGCGGGGCGAAGTCGCTGCCGGGCTTGGCCTGCTCCGAAACCGCTGTGGTTTCGGGTTGGGACAGGCGGGAGCCGGCACCCGGACTTGCCTGTGCCACGGTCCCGGACAGGGTGAGTGCGCCGAGGACCGCGGTCACTGCCGAGATCCGAAACGCCGTTCTGCACCACATTTTCACAATGGTCTCCTGTCAGCCGCCGCTGCGGCCTAGATGATGCTGACTGGCTGCATGAGGTGATCGAAGTACTTCCTCGCACTCCTTCCATCGCGAAAACACGGACCGATGTCACACGCTCACGTGAACCTTCTTCCGTAAGCCGGAATCAGATTCAACAGCGACTGAGCGGACTTCCTCAGATAAGAGTGCAGGCCACAGTCGGGTCTGTCGTTACTGGTAAGCGCACACGTCTTTAGTCTGCGCGCACTCTCGCGCACTGCTCGCGGAACTGGCGTGGCGAAAGGCCGTAGGCGCTGCGGAATGCCTGGCTGAAGTGCGCCGGGCTGGTGAACCCCCACCGGGCGGCGATCGAGTGGATCGGGCGAGCGCCTAGGTGGGGGTTGGCGAGGTCGCGTCGGCACTGCTCCAGGCGACGCTCGCGGACCCAGCCGGCGACCGTGTGCCCTTCCTTATGGAACAGCTTGTGCAGGTATCGCAACGAGATGTGATGCGCTGCGGCGATCACGTCCGGTGTCAGGCGCGGATCGCCCAGATTCTCTCGGACGAAGGCGTGGATCTGAGCGATCAACGCGCGCTGTTGGGTGTGGGAGGGCACCGCGCTTTGGACGTCCAGCGCGTTGGCCAGTGCCGCTGTCAACACGTCAATGGTGAGGGTGGACAGCCGGGCGGCGTCCAACGGACTGAGTTCGTCCATGTGCCGGGCAAGGCGCAGCAGGAATTGTGAAGATAACGCGCCGATGCCGTGGGTGCCAGGGATGCGAACTGCGCTCAGGCGCCGCAACTCCCGAGGGGGAAACGGCAGTAACGAGCGCGGGAAGCGCAGGAGCAGCAGCTGACTAACTGGCGCATCCGGGGTGAATTCCGCAACGTAGGGCCGGGAGGTGTCATACAGTATCAGGTCCCCCACGCCGAAATCTGTGCGCTGGCCGTCTTGCGTGATCATGCCGCCACCGCGCACAAGGCAACCCAGCTTGAACACCTCGGGATCGGCCTGCCGAATGAGCTTGGGAGTACGGTGGACCGAGTGCGGCATCGTGGTCATTAATGTCGCCTGCACGGGGCCGAACTCGCTGATTCCGACCTGAGCCCGAAATCCGGGCTCCCACTGCGATTCACAGCGCAAATCGTAGGGCACCCAGAGCTTCGAGTTTACCTCGCGCCAAAAGGCGAACCCGTCTTTGACCGGGACCTCGGTGGTGCTGACTACGTCCATGACTCACCTTCGCGCTGTCGCTGCAGGGGTCAGACAACGATAGCTTGGCGTCGATATGGCGCGTTGCGCTGATGATCTCCAACTACCTGTTCTGGCCGAGCCTGCTGGTCCCGGGATGGACGGTCACCCCGGAGCGCGTGACCACGGTGGTGGACGACGCCGCACCATGGTCGCGCGCTACGGCCGGCACGCACACCGATAGAAGGTGGACCAGCCATCTGCGCCGGCACCGACCACGACGGGCCCACTCACCCGCTGATCGCTCGGCCGGCGGCGTACCGACTTGTCGAACTCCAGGGTCGTGACCTTCGTCGCGGCGTACTCACTCACCGGCCCACGATGCCCCAACCGGCCGGGAAGGAACAGGGCTCCCGGCTCACCGACGACGCGCGGTCTCGTCGAGCCGACCCTCGGTGCCGGCGGCCTCGCACAGGGGCAGGACGGCACTCCACAGCAGGAGGTGTCTGGGCAGGTCCTCCCGGATCACCGCGAGATGGGCCTCGGAGATCGGGACCGTGAACTCCCGGGGCTCGTGGTTGGCGTCGGCCCCGGCGGCGAGCTTCAGCTTCAGCTCGCCCGCCTCGCGGATCACGGTCGGGATTCAGCCGCTGCGACGCGTGAAGACGACGTCCCTCACCTCGTCACGCCCACTGTTCGCACTGGGCGTCGAGGCGTGGGTCGGAGCGCACCCAGACCTCGCCACCGGCGGCTCCGGCCGGGGCGTCGACCCGTTCGAGACCGAGGAACTCGATCAACTGGAGCAGCTCGGCGCGGTCGGCCCGGTCGTCGTCGACGTCCGTCGAGTCGAAGAAGATATAGTACTGGTCGGTCGGGTCGACGTAGCCGGAATCCGACCAGATCCGCCCCACTTCGTCGATCGCCGCCGCCTCCGTCGTGAACGTGGCGGCCCGGGCGGCACCCCTGGTCTCCGGTGACGCGTCGAGGTCGGCGAGGTCGGAGAACCACTGGCCGAAGTGGTCGAGGCCCGCGTACCCGTTCTCGAAGAACAGCATCGCGCTCGGCAGGTAGCGGTTGGCCCTGTCGACCAGGAGGTGCTCCGACCGCTGGTGGTCCGCCTCGCTGATCCGGGAGATCACCCCCCGGCGCGGCATGAGCACCAGGCGCTGCCGCGCCGGAGCGTCGGTGATCGTGTACGTGTCAGCCTCGCGACCCCGGAAGAACGCGGAGAACGCCACATAGGCCTCCTGCGGGTCGGCCACCGAGGCGTGGTGATCGTCGCTGTCGCCGGCAGAGAAGACGAACTGCTTCGGGCCGGGCTGGTAGGGGCGGGCCATGGGGCGTCCTTCGGTCGGGCTGAAAGTGCCGCCAGAGTAGTGGATCACGGTGACATTCCCGCGGCCCCTGATCGGGGCGGGGTTTCCGGGAACGTGAGTTTCGGGCATGTATGTCGGCACTGCTGGAGGGGAGTGACAGCAATGCTGGTAACCGGTTATCTCGGCGCGGTGCTCATCGGCGCCCTCGTCGGCCTGCTCGGGCGACTCATCCTGCCGGGAAGGCAGCGGATCGGCGTCTTCGCCACGTTCGTCCTCGGCGTCGGCTCGGCGGTGCTCGGCACCGTGGTCGCCCGGGCACTGCACGTCGACGACGACGCCGGTGTGAAGGTGTGGGTGCTGCGCTGGGACTGGATCGTGCTCGCGATCCAGGTCGGCCTCGCGATCATCGCCGTGGCGCTGGCGAACATGCTCACCTTCACCCGACTGGCCGGCGGTGACGACAACCCCCGTCGGCGGACCCGGCGCAGCAAGACCAAGAGCTGACGAACGACCCCGCCCAGTCGGCCGTCATCCGGCCCGACGCCGGGCCAGCGTGTCGCGGACGGCGAAGACCACCAGCGACAGCGGCACGAAGACCCAGAGCTGAAGCACCGTGTACCGGCGCAGGTCCCCGCCGATGTCGGCGTCGGCCAGCTCCGCGTCGAGGGCGCCGGGCCGCATCAGGGCGAGCGCGTACACCGACAGTGGCGCGTAGTTGAGACCCGCGCCGACCAACCACAGGCCGAACGCCCGGGTGCCGAAGCCGTCCGATGACGCCAGCAGCCAACCGCCCCACGTCACCATCAGCACCACGCCGACGAGGAACTCGGCCAGGATGATCCGCCGTCGGCGGATGGTTCCCCGGCTGCCGTGCATGTCGATGGCCGCCAGGCGACGAACGTTCACCGCAACGATGGTGCCAGCGGCGGGCAACCCGTGCGCGGAGCGCGGCTTCTTCCCATCGAAGATCCCCCGACTACCGGCTGCGGGTGATCGACTTGTGCTCGACGTAGCCGGTCAGGCCGACCGTGCCGTACTCGCGGCCGAGACCGCTGGCCTTGTAGCCACCGAAGGGACCGTCGAAGCTGATCGGCGAGCCGTTCAGCGTGACGGTGCCCGTACGCAGCCGGCGGGCGACGGCCAGGGCGCGGGCGACGTCCGCGGACCAGACTCCGCCGGACAGGCCGTAATCGGAGTCGTTGGCGATCCGCACGGCGTCGTCATCGTCGTCGTAGGCGATGACGACCAGGACCGGGCCGAAAATCTCCTCCTGCGCGATGCGCATGCCGTTGTCGACGTCGGCGAACACGGTCGGGGTGACGTAGTTGCCCTTCTCCAGGCCGGCGGGGATCTGCGGGCCGCCGGTCACCAGACGTGCGCCGTCCTCGATGCCGATGGTGATGTAGTCGATGACACGCTGCTGCTGGTCGCGGCGGATCATCGGGCCGATGAAGGTGTCGGATGCGGCGGGGTCGCCGACCTTCAGCGACTCGACCATGTCCTTCACGGCGGTGACGACCTCCTCGTAACGGCTGCGTGGAGCCAGGATGCGGGTCTGCAGGATGCACGCCTCGCCGTTGTTGCCCAGCGATCCGAACCGCAGGCCCTGCATCGCGGCGGCCAGGTCCGCGTCGTCCAGAATCAGTGCGGCGGACTTGCCGCCCAGTTCCAGACCGACGCGCTTGAGTTGCTGCCCGGCGATCGCCGCGATCCGCCGGCCGGCGCGGGTCGAGCCGGTGAAGGAGATCTTGTCGACGTCGGCGTGCGAGACGAGGTGCTCGCTGGTCTCCCGGTCCGCCGGGAGCACACTGAGGACGCCGTCGGGCAGCCCGGCCTCGTGCCAGAGGTCCGCCAGCAGCATCATGCTCAGCGAGTTCTCCGGGGAGACCTTGAGTACGACGGTGTTGCCCGCCAGCAGAGCCGGGATCAGCTTCGCGGTGGCGGCGGAGAACGGGGAGTTCCACGGGATGACCGCGGCGACCACACCGATCGCCTCGCGCCGGACGATGGTGTCGAAGGCCACCGAAGGGTCGGACGGCGCGACGATCTCCTCCCAGCCGAACTCCTCGGCTGCCTGGAGGTAGGCGTTGGTCTGACGGGTCAGGAAGGGTTGACCGACCGCGGTGAACCAGCCTGCCGAGCCGTTCTCCCTGGAGATCGCCGCGGCGATCTCGTCCGCCCGGGCGGTACGCAGCGCGTCGTAACGACGCACGACGTCTTGGCGCTCCTTCGGCGAGGTGCGCGGCCACGGACCGTGGTCGAACGCCGCGCGCGCGGCGGCGACAGCCTTGTCGATGTCGGCCGGTGCGGCCTGCGCCACGCGGCCGAGCACCGACTGGTCGTGCGGGGACAGGATGTCGAGCATCAGCTCCGGCGCGCTGGGAGTCACCCAGGAACCACCGATGTAGAGCTTGTCGCGCACAGTCATGTTTGATTCCTTGAGATGAGAAGGGGTGGAGGAGCCGAGCAGAAGCCGCATCGGCGGCGCCGGCTCTTCGGTGAGCCTCAGGATCGCGGCGGCCATCGTGGCCGGGTCGCCCCGCTGCACGTTCGAGCCACCACGGTGTCGGTCAGGCGGTGGGGTAGTCCGTGGACCGGCTCACCGTGGCCCACGAGTTGGCTTCCGCAATACGGCCTTCCTCCGAGCTGATCGCGATCCCCAGTGCGTCGCTGCCGAGCAGCAGCCGGCGCGGAGGCTCCGCGGCGTCCACGGTGTCGACGATGGCGCGGGCCATGCGATCCGGGTCACCGGGCTCGTTCCCGGCATACTGCGCGAATCGATCCAGCCACGCGCCAACCGTCTGCGCGTAGTCAGGCGTGATGGGACCGGACGGCTCGGCGGCCCCGGCGGCCCAGCCGGTGCGGATACCACCCGGCTCGACGATGGTGACCTTGATGCCCAAGGGAGCCACTTCGTTGGCGAGGACCTCGGAGAAGCCCTCCACGGCAAACTTCGCCGTCTGGTAGGCACCCAGGCCGGGGGTGCCGCCAACGCGGCCGCCGATCGAGGAGATCTGCACGATGTGCCCGGAGCGCTGCCCGCGCATCACGGGTAGGGCCGCCCTCGTCACATTGACCACGCCGTACAGGTTCGCCTCGACCTGCGCGCGGAATTCCTCCTCGGGGAAGTCCTCGATCGAGCCGCTGGTGGCGTAGCCCGCGTTGTTGACGACCACGTCGATGGAGCCGAACCGCCGCGCCGCCGCGTCGACCACCACTCGGGCCTGCGCCGGGGAGGTGACGTCGAGGGCGACGGCCGCGAGACGCTCCGGGTGCTCTGCCACCAGGGAGGCCAGCGCTTCCGGCTTGCGGGACGTCGCCACTACCCGGTCGCCGGCCTCCAGCGCTGCGAGCACCAGTGCCCTGCCCAGGCCCTGCGAGCCGCCGGTGATCAGCCAAGTCCTTGTCATCGTACGTATCCTCCCTGGTCATTCCTCACCACCCGAGGCGGGCGGCAACACAACCGTAGAGCTACGGTCGCTAAATGCAACAGGCCTGAGGCGGAAATATTCTGTTCCGCAACTCACAAGCAGAAGATTGCCGGATACCTGAAACAGTCGAGTAAGGTCGCAGCACCATGAGAGCCGACGCAGCCCGCAACCTGGATGCCGTCCTCCGTGCCGGAGCTCGACTTCTGGCCGAGGACCCCGGCACCTCCATGTCAGCCGTCGCTGCTGCCGCCGGGGTGGACCGCACCACGGTGCACCGCCGCTTCGCGAACCGCGAAGCCCTGCTCAGCGCCGTCTTCCGGGCCAAGCTCGACTCCGCCGAGCACGTCCTCGACGAGGCCCGCCTGACCGAGGCTCCCGTGCCCGTCGCCCTGCACCGCTACGTGGAGGGAATCGTCCCCGTCAGCCGCGAATGGCCACTCGACACTCGCCGCATGATGCAGAACGACCCTGTCGCCAGCGTCCGCCGTCAGGAGCAGAGCGCCCGAGTCGACGCCTTCATCCGCCGATCGCGAGACGAGGGATACCTTCGCGGCGACGTGGACTTGACCTGGGCACGAACGGTCCTCGACCAACTCGTCGACGCCGCCGCCCACCAGTTCCCCACCCTGACGCCACCGCAGGCCGCCGACCTCGTCGTAGCCACCTTCATGAGCGGCCTCGGCGCGGCCTGACGGTCGGAGCGATCACCACCCGCCCGGATGCCGCCCGATACGATGCGGGGATGGGCAGATTCCTCGCGCTCTTCCACGGCGCTGCTGACGAGGTCGGCAAGGCCGACCTCACCGAGCAGCAGCAGACCGAGTTCATCAACGCCTGGGCGTCGTGGGCGCAGGCCAACGAGAAGTCCATCGTCGACCCGGGCGCTCCGCTGAACGCGAAGAAGCTGGTCACCGCGCGGGGTGTCGAGGACGTCACCGACTCCCTGACCGGCTACACCATCGTCGAAGCGGGCTCGCACGACGAGGCCGTGCAGATCTTCTCCGGGCACCCGCACCTGGGGCTGTTCGCCGGGAACTCGATCGCGGTCCTGGAGTGCCCGCCCCCGCCCAGCTGACACTCGCCCGGCGGTGGCGGCTTCGTCGACGGCGGCGCGTCGCGGGTCACTCGAAGACCGTGCGGCTGAGCCGGGTTTCGGAGCACGACGGCGTGCTGCGCTTCAGGACGTGCGCCGCGCGATGGCGGCCTCGACGCCGTCGAGGATCAGGTCGAGGCCGAAGGTGAAGTCCTGGTCCTCCGGGTCCTCGCCCGGTTCGCTCTCGAACGCGCCCGCCGCGAACAGCGGCGCGGCCTCGGGGAAGCGCTCCGGGTGGACGAGCGCGGCGAGGGCCCGGCCGTAGTTCTGCTCGACGTCGGCCTGGTTCAGCCCGGTGCCGCTGCGGCCCTCGGCCATCTGCCGGCCCTGCAGGATCGCGTTGCGCACATAACCGCTGACGACGACGAGTACGCCTCCCTTCGTCCTCGGGTCCAGGCCCGTGTCGTGCAGGACCCGCAGGAACGCGTCCATCCAGCCGATGGCGTTCGGCCCTCGGGGCGGGCCGGCGATCGGAACCTCCACGAGCCACGGGTGTTCGGCGTACCGGGCGCGGATCGCCGCCGCCCAGCGATGCACGCCGTCACGCCAGTCGTCCGCGTCCAGCCGGGGGGCGGACCCGGTGGCGTGGTCGGTCATCAGTTCGACGAGTTCCTCCTTCGAACCCACGTGCCGATACAGCGACATCTTGGTGAAGCCGAGAGTCTGCGCGACCTTCTGCAGGGTCACCCCGTCCAGCCCTTCGTGGTCCGCCAGGTCCACCGCAGCGCCGACGACCCGCTCGACGTCGAGTTCGGCGGGCCGGCCGCGGCGTGCGGACGTCGGCAGTCGCCAGAGTCGCGCCAGGTCGGCGGGCACGTCACCGGCCATTGACGGCACATTGTGTCCCATGGATAGTATCTCCTGTACATTAAAGCTGTCGTCGGGCCGGACGGGGAGAAGAAGCATATGGACGTGTCAGCGGGCGCGATGGACGCCACGACGAGCCGGTCGAGCGCCGGGCAGCGCCTCCACGACCTCGACGCGCTGCGGGGCTTCGCGCTGCTCGGGATCTTCGTCGTGAACATCACCTTCATGGCCTCCGGTTACCCGGGCAACCTGATCACGGACCCGGCGTTCTCGTCGGTCCTCGACGACGTGACGCGGTTCCTGTCCGCGGTGTTCGTCGACATGAAGTTCTACATCCTCTTCTCGTTCCTGTTCGGATACAGCTTCACCCTGCAGATGGCGGCGGCGGGGCGCGCGGGCGCCGCGTTCGCGCCGCGGATGCTGCGCCGGATCGCCGGCCTGTTCATCCTCGGCGCCCTGCACACCGCGCTTCTGTACGGCGGCGACATCCTGATGACGTACGCGGTCGTCTGCCTGGTCCTGCTCGCGATGCGCCGGGTCCGCGACCGGACGGCGCTGCGCGTCGCCGGCGTGCTCTACGGGGTCGTGCTGCTGAGCCTGCTGGCCAGTGGGCTCTTCGTGAACTCCTCCGCGTTCCTGCCGACCCGAACCGAGGCGCTGGCCAACGCCGAGAAGGCGACGGCCGCGATGCTCGGCGGTTGGGGCGACGTCATCGGCCACCACCTCTCCGGGCTCCCCTTCCTGGTGCTCCAGTCCGCGACGTTCCAGGGGCCGACGGCGCTGGCGATGTTCCTGCTCGGCATGGTTGCCGGCCGACGGCGGCTCCTCGCCGGCGTCAGCGGTTACGAGCCGGTGCTGCGGCGGATCCAGGTCATCGGCTTCCCCGTGGGTGTCGCGGGCGGCGTGGTGTACGCGCTGGGCGGCGGCAACGGCGCGTCACTGGCCGTCGGTGTGAGCGCGGCGACCGCACCGCTGCTGACGGCCGCGTACGTGGCCACACTGCTGCGGGTGATGCACAGCCCGCGGTTCGGGTTCGTGCGGTCAGCCCTGGCACCGGCGGGGCGGATCGCGCTCACCAACTATCTGGGGCAATCGCTGCTGGGGCTGCTCATCTTCAGCGGGATCGGGCTCGGCCTGGCCGGGAGCGTGTCGCCGGTGGGGACGACCGGGCTGGCGTTGCTGATCTTCGCGGCGCAGCTTGCGGTGAGCGCGTGGTGGCTGCGCCAGCACCGGTACGGGCCGGCGGAGTGGGCGCTGCGGCGGGTGACGAACGGAACGACAGCACCGGCCGGCGTCCCGTCAGTCGAGCAGCGACTCGCCGCCCGGGTAGGCGAACGACGCGCGCGGTGAGTAGAAACCCCAGACGACGGTCAGCGGGTCGGCAGGGCGCAGCGCGTACACGGGGTGGTCGGGTTCGAGGAACTCCACCGACTCGACAGCGAACGGGTCGACCGGCTGGGCCACGAACGGGTAGGTGCCGCTGTGCAGCCTGCCGTCCAGCCGGGTCAGGTAGCGCAGTTGGCCCTTGTTGACGGCGTCGCCGGTGCGCCCGACGTGGGCCGTCGTCCTGATCACGGGTACGCCGTCCGCCTCGGTGGTGGCGATCAGCCGGTGTCCGCGTACCTCGATGGTGGTCTTGCCCGGGGTCGCCGGCACGCCCCGGGCGGTGGCGTAGGCCCGGACGACCGGGCTTGAATTGAAGTAATGGGTCCACCAGCGACCGGGCGTGACACCGTCGGGGGCGTCAACCCCGGAAAGATCCGGTCCGATGTACGTCAGGGAGTACGCGCCGAAGCCGGAGGTCTGCCCGGCGTCGTCGACGACGTACTGGTTCATGAAGACCTGGTGGTTCGGTGCCGGCGTGAGCCCGTCCGGCACCAGGGTGGCCACCGCGTCGGGGTCGGCCGGCAGCCAACCGAAGTAGATCATTCTGCTGTTCACGACGAGCTGCGGAGCGACGAGTTCGGACACGAGGGGTCCTTCCGCTGGGCAACGGTACGTAGCCGCGACGCTACGGAGTGGCCCGACGCCCCGACAACGACGGATTGCCGACATGCGGGCGCCGCACGTCGAAGGGACGGGATCGTGGGCCGGTGACGTCGACCGATGACCAGATCTTCCGATACAGCAGCACCGTGAGAGCGTTGAAGGCGACGGCGGGCGGACGTGCGGAACATCGTCCTGTCGATACCGTCCACAACGGTCCTTCCGTCGGCGGTGCCGCCGACTGTAGGGCAGCTTCCGCCCACCCCGAGGCCGTCGCGGGGCAACACGGACGGTGTTGCCTCACTAGGCTCTGCGTCCATGCGTACCCTTCGGACGGTCCGTGGCCTCGCGGCGGTCACCGGCGTGACCACGATGCTCCTCATGCCCGTGCCCGCCTCGGCGGCCGAGGTCGGGGCGCTCGCTCTGGTCGATGTGGCACCCGACGGGTCTCCTGGCAACGGCGGTGTCGGTGGCTCCGACATCTCCGACGACGGCCGGTACGTCGCCTTCGCCTCCACCTCCTACAATCTCGTCCCTGGCGACACCAACGACAGCGCGGACGTCTTCGTCCGCGACACGGAGACCGGCGTCACCACCCTGGTCAGCGGAGGACTGGACGGTCAGCCGGCCAACGACGGGATCGAGTACACGGCGGCGATCTCCGGCAACGGCCGGTACGTGGCCTTCACGTCGTACGCGTCGAACCTCGTGCCCGGTGACACCAACAACGAACGTGACGTCTTCGTGCACGACCGACAGACCGGGGCCACCACCCGGGTCAGCACGTTCGCGGGCGGGCGGGAGATCCGGGGCAGCAGCAGCGGCGCCACCATCTCCGACAACGGTCGTTTCACCAGCTTCATCGTCACCTCCTACAGCGGCGACCTGGACGACCAGGGTCGCTGGCTCTACGGGCAGGTGGCGTACATCCACGACTCGGTGCTCGGCAGGACCACCCGGGTCAGCCTGCAGGCCGACGGCGGCACGAATCTCGCGGCGTACGAGGCCGTCGTGTCGGGCAACGGACGGCGGGTGGTGTTCAGCGGGTCCGGCGACTGGATCGGTGACGGCGGGACGAGCACCGGCATCTTCGTGCACGACCTCTCGTCCGGCGCGACGGTCCGGGCCAACCTGGCCACCACCACCGAGGGCGGGTTCCGCGGCGGGCTGAACCCGAGCATCAGCAAGGACGGCACGAAGGTGTCGTGGGAGTCGTACCAGCCGTTCGTGGCGGCGGACACCAACACGACCAGCGACATCTACGTCCGTGACCTGATCGCCGACACGACCGTCCTGGTCAGTGCCAACCGTGCAGGTACGGGCGCCGGCAACAGCCACAGCATGTCCGGCCAACTGGCCGCCGGCGGTCGTTACGTGTCGTTCTACTCCCAGGCCTCGGACCTCGCCCCAAGTGACGGCAACGGCATCTACAGCGACGTCTTCGTGCGCGACCTCAACACCGGCCGGACGACGGCGGTGAGCACCACCGCCGCCGGGGCGACCGGTAACGGCGACAGCTTCGACGGAGTCACCTCGGCCAACGGAAGCCGGGTCGTCTTCATCTCCTCCGCGACGGACCTGGGCGTGCACCCGGGCGACGGTCGTAGCCACCTTTTCGTGCGCTGCCTGCGCAACTGCTGACCGACCGGGCTCGCTGCCCGGGTTCGCGGCGCCCGTCCGCCACAGTACGAAGGGACCACGCACCCGAGTGGTCCCTTCGCTGGTCGTTGGGTAGCGGCTAGACCTCAGGCTGGCAGCGCGGAGACGACGCGCCAACCGGCACCGAGCGCCCGCACCACACGGATGCGGAACACGAGGCAGGCCACGATCGCCGCGAGGACGACCAGGACCACGACCGGCAGGAGTACGAGCGCCACGGGGAGCACCGGAACCCAGAAGCGGATGGGCCGATGGTCCGGGCGGTCGACAGTGACGGTCACCAACTGCGGCATCACGATCGGCCGTCCAACTCGGCCAACGCCTGCTGTGCGGTGATCTCACCGCGGCGCAGCCGGTCGATGATGTCGGCCCGCGACGGAGCCGGGTCGGTCTCGACGAAGTCGAGCATCTGCGTGATCCGGTTGAATATCGCGCTCGTGGTCGCGTGTGCCTAGGGCGTGATCCACTCGCTTTCACGGAAACCGGGGGTGTCCAAGCTCCTTCGACAGGCCGGTTTCCCGGAACCCGAGTTGATCTCGCCGTCGACGGGCCGGTTGGCCGGGAACACGAAGACGCGGCGGGGCCCGGAGAAGCTTGCGACGCGGGGCGGGCACACCTGTCGATCTGGCGATGTGCTCACGAGCCCACCGGCCAGGACCGGTGATGAGTTTTCCGACCCGCGCCCGTCACACCTACGACAGGGCATGATGAGGCGGAAGGATGGCGTGATGAGCGCGAATGTGAGGGACCTCGCCGAGGTCGACGAGCCGGAGTTCACCGGCCTGGCGCAGCGGCACCGGCGGGAGCTGCACGTGCACTGCTACCGGATGCTCGGATCGTTCGAAGACGCTGAGGACGCCGTGCAGGAGACGTTCCTCCGGGCCTGGCGGCGGCGGGAGACCTTCGAGGGGCGCTCGACGTTCCGGGCCTGGCTGTACCGGATCGCCACCAACGCCTGCCTGGACTTCCTCGCCAAGCGCCGCCCGCAGCCGGCGGCCGGCGGCGAGGCGCGCTGGTTGCAGCCCTACCCGGACCGGCTGCTCGACGAACTGCCGTCGGGCGACGCCGACGGGCCGGAGGCCGTCGCCGTCGCGCGGGAGACGATCGAGCTGGCGTACGTGGTCGCCGTCCAGCACCTCGCGCCGCGCCCACGGGCCGCGCTGATCCTGCGCGACGTGCTCGGCTGGCCCGCGAAGGACGTCGCGGAACTGCTCGGCGACTCCGTCAACTCGGTGAACAGCGCGCTGCAACGGGCCCGCGCCGGCATGCGCGAGCACCTGCCCGCCGAACGGCAGGACTGGACCGGCGGCGACGAGGACGCCGAGACCCGTGAATTGGTACGCCGCTTCACCGAGGCTAGCGTCGCCACGGACATCGGCCGGCTCACCACGATGCTGCGCGACGACGTGCGGTGCTCGATGCCGCCCACTCCGGGCCTGCACATCGGCCGTGACCCGGTGCTGAAGGACTGGATCGACGGCGGCTTCGACCGCATGACGGGCCTGCGCGGCGTCCCCACCGCCGTCAACCGGCAACCCGCCGTCGCCTTCTACCACTGGCGGGAGCGGGAGAACGCGTACCTGCCGCTGTCGATCGACGTCCTGCGCATCACCGGCGGGGCGATCACCGAAGTCACCATCTTCGACGGCGGCCAGTTCCCGCGGCTCGGGCTGCCGGAGCGGCTGCCGGCAGGCGGCACGCAGTAGTCCCGCTGTCCGCCCGCCACCGAACCAATGGAGCACTGACATGACCAGCACCAACGCAACCCCGGCATCCACTCAGACCAACCGCCGAATCCTCGGACTCGCCGGCACCGGCCTCGTCGCCACCCTCGCGGCGATGGTGACCACCACAGTCGCCGCCGCACTCACCCAGGCCGCCGGCGTCGACTTCGCGATCCCGGACGGCGGGGAGAAGATCCCGCTGGGCGGGTTCGCCGTGGTGACCGGCTTCTTCTCGGTCGTCGGCATCGTCATCGCCGTCGCTCTGCTGCGGTGGAGCGCCCACCCCGCCCAGCGGTTCCTCTGGACGGCGGTGTCGTTGACCGTGATCTCGCTGGTCCCGCCCCTGCTCGCCGGGGCGAACACCGCCACCACCGTCGCTCTCCTCGCGCTGCACCTCGTACCGGCGACGGTCATGATCCCCACCCTGACGCGAAGCCTCCACGCCCGGGCGGGTTGACGGTCGCACCCCGGCTCCCGGACCTCGGCCCTCCGGTTGCGGGGGCCGCCGGGGTGGTGCCGCATACTCGGTATGCTCGGTGATCATGCGACCTGGTGATCGGACGGTGGCGCTCGCCTCCGTGGTGGGCGGCTTCCTGCTCGGCGTCCTCGACTTCTGCTGGATCAAGTGGCTGCCGTTCCCCGTCGCCGAACTCGGCAACTCCACCGCCACCTGGGCGGTCGCTGCCTTCTTCTTCGGATACCGGGTACGGTCCGGGTGGCTTCGCGCCGCGCTCGGCGCCACCGTCCTGCTCGTCGTCGCGGTACCCAGCTACTACCTCGCGGCCACACTCCTGCAAGGCGACGACCTCGCGGTCCTCTGGGCACCGTCGTCCCTGGTCTGGATGTTCTTCGGGGTGCTCGCCGGAGTGGTGTTCGGCACCGCGGGAACGTGGGCGCGCGGCACGGGTTGGCGGCAGGTCGTCGGCGCGGCGCTGCCGGCAGCAGTGTTCTTCGAGGAAGCCGTCCGGTTCGCCGGCAAGGCGACCCACCCCAACTACTCCTCCAGCATGTGGTGGAACGTCGCCATCGACATCGCCCTGGGTCTGCTGATCGTCGCGCTGACCGGCAGGTCACACCGTCAGCGGGCACTCGCCCTCGCGGTGGCCGTACCCCTGGCGGCCGTGATCCTGGTGAGTTTCGCGCTGGTCGGCGGAGCCCTCTCCTAACAGCCGCGCTGCGCTCCCGCCGCTGCGCTCCCGGGCTCGCGCCGCTGCGCTCCCGGGCTCGCGGCGCGGCGCGGCGCGGCGCGGCGCCCCAAGATCCGCGCAAGTTCCGGGATGTTGCTGCCTCCGGCAGGCGGGAGACACCAACATCCGTGATGTTGTGCGGATCGTGGCGGCGGGCAGCCGGCGCAGGCCACGAGCAGGCCATGAGCGGGCGCGGCGGACTGCCGTGTGGGGCCCGAACCCTGCCACTGCCGCCGGCCCGGCCATGCTGGGCGGGGGGCTGAGTCCGATGGCAGAATTGGCATGATCATGGGGTGTCCGTAGCCGAGCCATCCGAAGGCGGGTCACCGCCACAATCTCCCGTGCCGTCCGACGACGCGGCCCTGCCCGAGCAGAGCCCGGCCGGGGTGGCCGAGAGCGTGCCGGCGCGCAGCGACCTGGCCACGCTTCTCGTACTGCTGCTGATCTCGGCTGTGCTCCTGGCCTTGCTCGCCTGCTGCGGCGCCGCCTGGCTCTACAACTGATCCCGGCTCGGCCTGGCGGTCGCCGGTGCCCCCGCGCGTTGCGCTGTTGCGGTTCTCCACCGGCCACCCGACGCGGACCTGCTGCGGGCGTACCTCGGATAACCTGTGGCCCGTGGAATCCGTGGACGTGGTCCTGGCCGTCGCCTGCCTCACGGCCAGCCTGGCCATGGCCACCGTGCTGCTCTACCGAAGCCGTGGCGGCACGCAGGTGCCCCGGATCTTCGGCCGCCCACAGCCCTTCCCACGACTGCGGGCCGGGATGTACGTCTGCCTGGGCCTCGGGCTGGGCGGCGGCTGGCTCGTGAAGGATTTCTTCCCACCCCACTCCACCGGCGACACGGTGCTGTTCAACGTGGTGCGGGCCCTGCTGGTGGTTGCCGTCGTCACGGCCCTGCTGAGCGCGCTCCGGCACCCGCGGTCCGTCCCCGACGAGGCCGCCCGCTGAGGCCGGCTCCCGACGACCTTCACGTGCTCGTGGCGGTTGCGGACGGCGCGCACCGCGCCGGCCAGGTCGAGGTCGTGGTCTCGACCCAGAGACTGCCCGTCATCGACTCGCCCGCACGGTGGTGCCCATCGATCAGTCGACGCAGGCCGTGAACCGGCTCGACCAGCCTTCGTCGGGCCTCCCGTTGAGGGCGAGCAGTTCGAAGCCGTTGCCGTCGTGGCTGACGAGCAACGCGTCGCCGAACTCGTACGGATCGGGGGCCTCCTGCTCGTGCCGACTCGCGGACGCGCGTTTTCCGAAGTCCAGCCGCACCCACCAGCGGGAGTCGACGTGCTCGTCTTCGCTGAGCAGCCACGTGCCGTCGGTGGACGTGGGCTTGCGGCCGTCGAAGTAGGTACGCCAGATGAACTGGTCGGTCCACGTGTCGCGGAGGTCGCGAAGGAGGTGTGAAAGATAGGTGTCGGACATCGGCTCGACCCGCGACGACCCGTCCTGCCGCAGGTCGATGCGGTCGCCGGAGGAGCCGCACCAGGCTCGCGTCAGGTCGGCGTTCGTCGGGATCGGCGGGGGAGGGGTCGACGTACAGCCGACAGTGAGGGTCGCCAGCAGGGTCAGTGTGGCTGTCACGGCACCGGTCTTGATCCACACGCCGGCCACTCTAGGACCCGCCTCCCACAGACTGACGGCCCCCGCACCGGAGTGCGAGGGCCATCTCTGTCCAGGGTCGGTCAGCCGCCGGCGAAGGTCACCTCGGTGTCGCACTTGGCGTTCTGGTTGAGGCAGGACTTCACCAGTGCACCGAGGCGGGCCGGCTCCCAGGCGTTCATGAAGTCACCGTGCATGGACGACGGCTTGCCGGAGGAGAGGCTGAGACCGTCACCGCCCAGCGACTGGTAGTTCACCATGAAGGACAGATCCGGCACGGCCACCGGGTACTTGCCGGTGCAGACCCCGTTCACCGGGTCGCCCATGTGCGACTTGTGGTCGGGCGAGTCGATGTTCTTGCCGTCCCAGCAGTCCTTGAACACGAGCTGGAAGATCAGGTTGCCGCCGGGGGCGCAGACCGGCCAGTTGCCGTCGGCGCTGCGGCCGATCTCGGCGCTGCCGGCGCACCAGAACTGGTTGCTACCGGCGTTCTTCGGGGTGTCCACCTGCCTCTTCGCGTCACCCTCGACGACCCGCAGGCCCGGCGGGAACGGCTTGACGGTCGACGGGTCCTTGACCCGTGAGCCGTAGTAGACGCGGAAGCTCTTGATCGGCACGGCCTTGCCGTCCTTGCGCAGCTCCGGGACCCAGTAGGCGCTGTTGTCACCCGGGGCGTTGCAGTTGGTCGTCGCGGAGAGCAGCTGGTCCGTCGTGGTGAAGGCGTCGACCTTCGTACCGAAGAAGGTGTGCATGTGGGAGGCGCCGGGCAGGCCGGGCACGACGATCGGGTCGTCCGGCGCGGAGTTGGCGACCTCGCAGTCGGTGTGGAACTCGGGGACCCTGGTGGTGCCCGGCGTCACCGCCTTCGGCGTGATCGCGTTGAAGGCGGCCAGTTCCCTGTTCCACCGGGCCTGGTCCACAGGCACCCAGCCGGCCGGCGCGCTCGGCGGCACCGACGCGGAGGCGGACGACGACGGCGTGACGCTCGGGGTGGCCGAGGCGCTCGGCGACGTGCTCGGCGTGGTCGAGGCGCTGGGCGACGCGCCGGCCGCGGGGCCGAACGTGAACCAGTTCAGGTTGACGAAGTCCGACGTCGAGGTGCTCTTCAGCACGGCGAAGACGGTCTGCGGGCCGGCGGGCACACTCGACGCCTTCGCGGCGACTGTCGTCCACTTCTGCCAGCCGCCGGTCTGGGCGATCGGGAAGCTGGCCAGCACCGTGCCGTCCTGCGCGCCGAGGCGCAGTTCGACGGTGCCGCCGGCGGAGTTGTGCGACGACACCCGGGCGGTCAGGTCGGCGCCGGTGATGGACACGCCGTCGTACCGCAGCCAGTCGCCGTTGGCCAGCCAGCCGACGTTGCGGCCGCCGTCGGCGTCGCCGGTGCTCTCGGTCTGCGCGCCGGACTGCGCCGCGAAGGCCTCCGCCTGGACCCGGCCCGGGACGGCGACCTCCTCGGCCTGGGCGCCGGCGATGTAGATGCCGCTCGCGGTCAGCGCGGCGGCGACCGCGCCGGCCAGCGTGAGGCGGGTGACACGACGACGCTTGCGCGCCCGGTCCGGCGGTGCGACATGCGCGGGGGGAGTCCGCATTACCAATTGTCCTTCGAGTCGACGACACAGCTGATGGCGAAAGAAGTATGAGTGGGCCGGGGGATTCGCATCAACTCGTGGACGAAGAATTAAGGGAACCATTTCGGACGTTCCCTGGTGGCCGGCTTGTCGGCGTCGGATAACAGTTTTTCGGCCGCACTTTCTTAAGTCTCCATTAAGCGCCTGGAGTGGATCGATGGGGGCTTCACCTGGGATTACGTAGACGGGAATCGCCGGGCCGGCCGGCACCGTGAATGTGATTCAGTCGACCGCCGAAAATCGGTAATGTGTGACCGGTGGGGCGTTCTGCGCGGCGTGGTCCGCGCCGGCGGCGGCTGTTTGTCGGTCCGCGAGTGTCAGGGCAGGATCTCGACGTACCCGTCGCTGCCGTGCACGCGGATCCGCTGCCCGTCGCGGATCAGCCGGGTGGCGTCGAGGACGCTGACGACGGCCGGCAGGCCGTACTCCCGGGCGATCACCGCGCCGTGCGTCATCAACCCGCCGACCTCCGTGACCAGGCCGGCGATGCCGACGAACAGGGGCGTCCAGCTGGGGTCCGTGTGGGCCGTGACGAGGATGTCGCCGGCTTCGAGATCGGCCTCGGCCATGTCGAGGATGACGCGGGCGCGGCCCTCGACGGTCCCGGCGGACACCGGCACCCCGATCAGCGCGCCGGGCGGCACGTCGTCCCGTCGGTAGGCCCCGGTGAGGACCTCGCCGTCCGAGGTCATCACCCGGGGAGGTGTGAGCGCCTGGTACGCCCGGAACTCGTCCCGGCGCTGACTGATCAGCTCGTGGTCCACCCGGTGCGAGCGCACGGCCTCGTGGAACTCCTGGAACGTGAGGTAGAAGACGTCCTCCCGCTCGGTGAGCACACCGGCCCGCACGAGGCGCTCGGCCTCGGCGAGCAGGGCCTTCTTGTAGACGAAGTAGCGGCTGACGATGCCGTACTTCGGGTACTCCCGGTAGCCGACGAAGGTCCGTACCCGCTCGATCATGCGCTCGGTCTCGTCGGCCTTGCGTTCCCCGTCCGGCAGCGCCCGCAGGCGCGTCAACACCTCCTGCGCCTTCTCGCGCGCCTGCCGCTGCCCCTGCGCGAAGCGTCTCCTGGCGGCACCGGGCTCGAAGAGCCGGACGTTGTCGAGGATCACCGGCACGAGCGTGCCGGGGCGTTCGCTCCACCGTGGCCGGGTGATGTCGATCTCCCCGACGCAGCGCATGCCGTACCGGTCGAGGTACGCCTCGATGGCGTCGCGCGCGGTGGCCCCGCCCGGGAGTTTCGGCAGCTCGTCGAGGAAGCCGTCGTCCTCGACGCCGCGCAGGAACGCCACCACCTCCGGATGCGGACGGATCTCGTCGGCGACGTCCAGCAGCGCCAGGCCCATCTCCGAGGTGATGTTGCCGGGGGCGGACAGGGTGAGGGTGTCCGCGGCGTTCTTCTCGCCCAGCCACTCGTACAGCCGGTCGTTGAGCCACCAGGTGGCCTCCATGCCGGCCATGATCGCCTGCATGGTCAGCGGGTCGGTGAGGATCCGCTTGTGTTCCTCGGAGGCCTCCAGCAGGAAGTCGAACAGCGCCGTACCGGTCACCGTCGCGATGTCCCGCCGCAGGGCGGCGACGGACGCCTCGTTGCGCTCGACCAGCTCGGTCACGATGGTCGGGTCGGTCTCGATCGACGCGCCGCCGGTCGGCAGCCGGGCGGGACCACCCTCAGCCACAGGCGTCGTCGGAACGAACCCCGGGCGGTCGAGGAGCGTCTGCAACGCGTCCCTCATCAGCGGATCGGACTTCCCGACCATCTCCAGGAACCCGGCGCGACCCGGCGAGGCCAGCAGCCCGATGGCGTCGACGAACAACCGGCCGCCGGCCTCCAACATCGGAGCCATGGCCGTCAACTGCCACATGGACAGCCCCAGCGGCCTCATGGCGTCGGTCATCATCTGCTGGTGACCGACCGAGAGGTAGACGTGGTTGCCCTGGTCGCCGGCCGCGGGCAGCGGGAACAGCGTGGTGATCGGCCGGCTCTGCACGATCAGGAAGTCGTCGTCGACCAGGCACCATTCGATGTCCTGCGGGCGGCCAACGTGAGCCTCGATCCGTCGCCCGAGCCGCACCAGCCGCACGACCTGCGCCTCGGTCAACGCCGGCTGCTCCTGGCGCTGCGGGTCGATCGCCACCTCCCGCGTACCGCCGCCCGGCACGGCGACGACGGCACGGTGTTTGGCGGCCACCGCCCTGGTGACGACCTCGCCGTCGCGCACCGTGAAGACGTCCGGGTTCACCAGGCCGGACACCAGGGCCTCGCCGAGACCGAAGCCGGCGTCCACCGTGGCGACCCTCCGGTCGCCCGACACCGGGTCGGCGGTGAACAGGATGCCGGCCGCGTCCGGAAAGACCATCTGCTGTACGACGACAGCCATCCGCACCGCACGGTGGTCGACGCCGTTGCGCAGCCGGTAGACGACGGCCCGCTCGGTGAACAGCGACGCCCAGCACCGGCTGACGTGCCGCAGGATCTCCTGCGGCCCCACCACGTTCAGGTAGGTGTCCTGCTGACCCGCGAAGGAGGCCGTGGGGGAGTCCTCCGCCGTCGCGCTGGACCGGACGGCGTAGGCCGCCTCCGCGCCGAACCCGGCGAGCGCGCCGGTGATCGCGGCCGCCAGGTCGCCCGGGACCGGGGTCTCCTCGATGCTCCGGCGGATCTCCGCGCTGAGCGTACCGATCGCCTCCCGGTCGTCCGGGTCGAGGCGGGAGAGCTGGTCGAGCAGCTCGTCGACCGACGGAGTCTGCGCCATGACCCGCCGGAAGGCGGTCGTCGTCACGCAGAACCCGGCCGGTACGCGTACCCCGTCGATCCGCGACAGCACGCCCAGGTGCGCGGCCTTGCCCCCGACGACCGCCACCTGCGTCTCGTCGACCTCCCGGAGGTCCACCAGCGGTGCGAGGTCGCTGCGGCCCTCGTCCATCGACAACACACCCATGTCGTGCCCCCCGTTGCGTCCTGATGCTGGTCCGGCCGCAGATTCTGCGCCAGGACCGGGGTCTTGCCGCAAGCCCCCAGGTGCGATATACGTTAGAAGCGGCAGGGAGAGTCATCTCCTTGCCTTTACTTTTTTGCCCCTCGGGCGGTGCGGTGACCTGCCTGACCGCCGCACTTCCCGGTCGGCCCCACCAGGCGGGCACCGCCACCACCGACTGGCGCACCCGCACCGGTCGAGGAACGAGAATCGCCAGCATGCGGATCCGGATCGACGGCACCGACCTGCCCGGTCGCGGTACCGGTGCGGAGGTCGACGCGCTGCGGCGGGGCAACGTGCACGTCGGCGTCCAACGCAAGGCCGAGGTGGTCGATCTGGTGCCGGCCGACGCCGCCGACGCCACCTGGCACGTCGAGGTGTCCAGCCGTGAGATCGACGGGATGCTCGACGTCGGCGGCCCGTGGGTGCACGGCCGCCCCGGTGCACGATTCCTGTACCTGAGCTGGGGCGCGGTGACCGAGGACGGCTTCGCGGTGTTCCGACGAGCGAAGCTGATGTTCACCGACGTCCCGCCCGAGTTGCTGCGCGCCGCACACGAGGGCCGCGGGGTGCTGGTCGGCCGGGTCGGGCTGACCGACGCCGCCGGCGGGCCGCGCTGCGCCCGGGTGCAGCCTCCCGCCGTCGCCTGGACGGTGCGGTGAGTGACTAGCCGGCGACGTCGACACCGGCCAGGGCGACGGCCCGGTGCGCGGCGAGGCGTTCGGCCTGGGCGGTGATGGCGTCGCGCGTCGCGCCCGACAGCCGCTGCCAGGGACGCACGGCGACCGTGAGCTTCCTGCCGGACGTGCGCGGACGCCAGATGCCCACCAACTCGCCGTCGACCAGGACGGCGCCGGGGCGACCCAGCACGGGCCACAACTCCTTGGCGTGGGCAGCGTTCGGCACCAGTGTCGCCCGGTCCTTCGCCTGCAGGAACAGGTCGTACGGGCCGAGGAGGCGGGTGCCCGTGCCGTCGGCCGACTCCAGCGCAGGTATGTCGGCCGCCAGCAGTGAGCGCACCTCACCGTCGACAGTCACCTCGACCACGTCCTCGGGCCACAGCGTCTTCACGTCCTTGACCGGGGCGTCGAGATAGTCGGCCACCTGTTTCGGGGTCGCCGGGCCGAGCAGCCGAAGGTACGCGCGGATGAGGTCGAACCGGTCGCCCGCAGCGGCTGCCTTCCGGAACCCGGCGATGCGCCGCAGGATCGGAGGTGACGTGTCGAGCTGGAGTTCCAGTCCGGCCCGCACGGCGGCGAGCCGGAACGGCATCTCGTACAGGTGGGTGGCGTCGCACGGCCGGCAGGACCGCAGGTACGGCTCGGGCAGCATCGTGGCCAGGCGGCCGGACACGTCCCCCTTGACCGTCGGCCTGGTGACGACAGCCCGCATGCGGGCGGCCACCTCGTCGAGGGCCGCGAGGTTGCCGATGCCAGCGGCTTTCAAGGGTCGGGACGCGTCGTAGATGCGCTTGCCGGCGTCCGCGTCGGTGAAGGGTTCGACAGCGGCCGCCACCGTGCCGACGTCGGCACGACGGTAGAGGTGTGGAGCGCCCCGCACGGTCCACAGCAGGACCACCTCCGTGTCGGACAACGTGGTCACGTCGACCCCGCGCACCGCCAGCGCCCACCGGGCACCGTCCGGCCCGGTGTTCTGCACCCCGATGTCCAGCACGGCGGTGTCGGCGAGCGTGCCCGCGCCCCGGTCGAGCTGCTGGGCGTGGACGCGGAAGTTCAACACCTGGCGCCGATCGACCATGACTGAACCCTAGTCGGCGGCTCTCGTCAGGCCACCAGCGAAACTCGCCCGTTGTCCAGGTCGTAGCGGGCGCCCACGACGCGCAGCGTGCCCTGGTGCACCTTCTCCGAGATGATCGAGCTGCGGGCACTGAGCGCCGCCACCTGGGCGACGGCGTTGGCGCGGACCCCGTTCTCCACCAGGTCTCCGGGCTGGTGCCGGCCGTGCCCGGAGGTGAACCGCCGGTTTCCGGCCCGCAGTCGACGCCCCGCCTACGCCACCACCGCCGGCCTGGGCGCGTCGAGCGGGTCACGCGGCGTGGATCGCCCCCGTGCTGGGGTTCATCCCGTGCTGACGAACCCCGCCGCCAGCGCGGCCCAGGACAGCGCCAGCAGCCAGGTTGGTGGCATCCTCGCCCCTTCCGCAGCTGGGCGTCGACCC
Organism: Micromonospora chokoriensis; assembly: GCF_900091505.1. NCBI lineage: Bacteria > Bacillati > Actinomycetota > Actinomycetes > Micromonosporales > Micromonosporaceae > Micromonospora > Micromonospora chokoriensis. The sequence goes on along the minus strand of NZ_LT607409.1, from coordinate 4,922,538 downwards.
GCCGCCCGCAGCCGAACGTGCAGGACCATCGAGGACACCTCGGAGTGTGGCACGCGGTACCGGCCCGCAGTGCGGAAAAGGCGCAGGCGAGGATCGCTTGACCTTGACACAGTGACAAGGTCTGCACTGGGGTCCGAGGAGGTGAGTTCGATGACCGGTCCACAACAGGACACGACCACCATGAGGGCTCTCCAGGGGCTGAAACACACCGACGCGTCGGTGCGGCTGCGCGCGGCCCTGGCCGTCGGCACGACCCCGGACCCACGAGGCGTCGACCCGCTCGTCGCGCGCTGCGCGGTCGAGCCCGACTTCTCCGTACGCGAAATGCTCACCTGGGCCCTGACCCGCCACCCGGCGGCGCTGACGGTCCCCAGGCTGCTCGGCGAACTCGGCGCGGAGCGCGCGCAGGCGCGCAGCCAGGCGCTGCACACGCTGTCGAAGATCGGGGACCGGCGGGCGTGGCCGGCGATCACGCGGGCGCTGCTCACCGACGCCGACGACGAGGTGGCCCGCAGCGCCTGGCGGGCGGCGGTCGCCCTGGTGCCCGACGGTGCGGCGACCGACCTGGCCGAGGTGCTGTCGACGCAGTTGGGGCGGGGCAACCGGGAGACGCGGTTGAGCTTGAGCCGAGCGCTGATCGCGCTCGGCGAGGTGATCATCCCGATCCTGGGGGCCGCGGCGACCGACCCCGATCCTCGGGTACGCGCGCACGCCACCGCCACCCAGCGGCTGTGGGAGGACCCGGACGCCGGTTTCGAGTACGCGACCGACGAGGCCATCCGTGTGGTGGCACTCGGCCCGGCGGCGGCGAGCGGGTGACCGGGTGCTGATCGGCGAGGTGGCACGGCGGTCCGGGGTGAGCGCGCGCATGCTCCGGCACTACGACTCGCTCGGGCTGGTCCGGCCGACCGGTCGGACCAGCACCGGCTACCGCGAGTACACCACCGCGGACATCCAGCTGATCTTCCAGGTCGAGAGCCTACGGTCGCTGGGGCTGTCGCTGCGCGACGTCCGGCGGGCGCTCGACGACCCCGGGTTCGCTCCCTCGGCCCTCGTCGACGACCTCATCCGACAGACGCGGGAGCGCATCGCGGGCGAGACGGAGTTGCTGAACCGGCTGCGCCGGATCGGTGCGGCGGACCCGGCCGACTGGGCGGACGTCCTGGAGACCGTCGCCCTGCTGCGCGGACTGGGTTCGGAGAGCGCCGGCCGGCGTCAGCGTGCTGCCCTGTCCTCGGCGGAGAAGGTCCCGGTGGAGGCCCTGGTCGAGGCGGTGCTCGGCGAGGCCGACCCGAACGTCGCCGGTGCCCTGCGCTGGGCCCTGGCGCAGTCCGCCGACAGCGGGCTGGCCCTGCTGGCGGAAGGACTGCGGTCGCCGGACGCAGTGGTACGCAGACGGGCCGTCGAAACGGTCGTCGAGATCCCGCACGACGCGGCGACCGACCTGCTGCGCGACGCCCTCACCCACGCCGACGTCGTGGTCCGCCGACACGCGGCTCTGGCGCTCGGCGCGCGGGGCGTGGCCGACGCCGTTGCGACACTCGTCGACATGGTCGTGGAGGAGGCCCACGACGTCGACGCCGCCGACGCGTTGAGCGCGTTGGCGAACGACAGCGCGTTGGCGGACCGGATCACGACCACGCTCGTCGACCGCCTCGCGCACGAATCGGTGCGACAGTCGGCGCGTCGACGGTTGACCCAGGCGCTCGCGGACATCCCCGGGCCGGCCGCCTCCTGCGCCCTCGCCGAGCTGAGCCGGGACCAGGACCGGGTCGTCGCCATGACGGCGACGTACGTCCTCGGGCTGCGCGACGGCTGATCGACGGCGTCCGCCCACAGTGGAGGACGGTGGACAAAATTCCGACGTTGCGCATGCGATGCCCCTCCGATGGCCCAGCCTGGTAGTCGACTCGCCACTGCGGGTGACCGTGCACAAGGGACTGTGGAGGTTCGGCATGCTGTTCATCGCCGAGGACAAGGCGACGTACCCCGGTGGTCAGATCCCCAACCTGGAGGACGACGAGAAGGCTTACGGCGAGATCGCCGAGCGGATCGAAACGCTGCTGCCGAAAGGCTTCGAGGGCGACGCGCTCGGGCAGCTGGTCACCTGGTCGGCGACCAGGTTCGGCGACGCCAAGCGCTTCGACACCTGGGTCGACGCCGTGAAGGCCGCCACCGACTACGCCCGGAAGGGGTTCGCCGGCGGCCCCGACCAGCGGCAGCGGGACCAGGCCCTCGACGGCGCCGTGCTGACGAAGCTCGACACGGCGCTGGCGAGCACCGGGCGGACCGACGACAAGCAGGTGACACTGCGCGACAAGAGCCGACGGTGGGCCAACTGCGGCCTCGCCGCGTACCAGATCCGTGAGCAGTTGAAAGCCAAGGGCGGCGAACTCGTCGGGAAGCCGGCGGAGACCTTCGGCGCGGGTGAGGGTGACGATCTCAGGAAGGCACTGCTCGCCACGCCCGCCAGTGCCAAGACCGTCCTGCTGCTGGACTGTCAGTTCCCCCAGGTGCACAACTTCGTCATCGAGGTGCACCACGACGGGACGCGCTATCTTGCCCAGGGCTACCAGGGTGCGTACTTCGCGCACTGGTGGCTCGGGCTGGACGACAGCTACGCCGGCACGGCGGGCGCCGACATCCTCGCGCTGCGCGACCGATACGGGCGGGGCCGGCCGATCAGCCCCGAGGACTGGGCGAGCCTGGTCGACAGCCTGGTCACGACGATCTCCTCCACCTGGCCGCAGGTCGCGGAGCAGTGGCGCACGTTGCCCTTCAACCCCGACCGACAGGAGGTGGACGGCATCAAGGGTCGCTCCGGCTCGCCGACCTTCGTGGTGGAGGCGTTCCAGGTGTGCAACCCGGAGGCGGCGCGCGAGGCCCTCGGCGGCGGTGGCGGGTCGCTCAGCGAACTGGCGACCAGAGGGCTGTCCGCCGACTGACCGACGCACGAGGCGGGCGCAACCGGAACTGCTCCCCGGTCGCGCCCGCCCGCTGTCGTCGCTACGACGGGGGATGATCGGGGCGATGGCGGGCGAACGCGTCGGCCTTGCCCCAACGGCCGGGGATGTCCAGCAGCGCCATCCGACCGAAGGCGTGCGGCAGCGCGGGGTCCACGGCCAGATGGTCCTCGTGCGGGTTGAGGCCGAGCATGGTGCGGATGAGCAGCATGCACGCCCCGCTGGACCACGCCTGTGGGCTGCCGGCGGTGGGGTACCGGACCGGGTACCGGGTGGTGGCGCGGTCGAACCCGCCGAACGCCTCGGGCAGCCGCCCCTGGAAGTAGGTGGCCGCGGAGAGGATGCTCTCGGCGATACGGCCCGCCTCGCTGGTGAAGCCGTACCGGCGCAGACCCCAGGCGATGAACGAGTTGTCAAACGGCCAGACCGTGCCGTTGTGGTAGCCGAGCGGGTTGTACCGGCGCTGCCCCTCGGCGAACGTCCGCACCCCCCAACCGGAGAAGAGCGCCGGACCCATCAGGTGCTCGACGATCCGCGGGGCCCTCTCCGGCGGCACGATGCCGCTCCACAGCAGATGCCCGATGTTGGAGGACAGACTGTCGACGGGAGTGCCGTCGTGGTCCAGGGCGAGGGCGTAGAAGCCGCGGTCCTCCAACCAGAAGTCCCGGTTGAAGCGGTCGTACAGGGCCGCCGCCTCCTGCTCCAGCCGGTCGGCGAAGGCCGGGTCGCCCCAGACGGTACGCGCCAGCCGCGCACCCCGGATCTTGGCGTCGTAGGCGTACCCCTGGGTTTCGCAGGTGGCCCTCGGGAAGCCGGGCAGCCGACCGTCGGCGTAGGAGATGCTGTCCCAGGAGTCCTTCCAGCACTGGTTGTCGAGGCCGGTGGCACGGTTGCGCCGCTCGTACCAGATGTAGCCGGTGGAGGTCAGGTCCGCGTACCTGTCGATCCAGGTCAGGGCGGCGCGAGCCTCCTGCTCCAGCTCCAGCGCCAGCGCGGTGTCGCCGCTCCACCGCTCGTACTCGTCGAGCAGCACCACGAACAGCGGCGACGCGTCCACCGTGCCGTAGTACGGGGAGTGCGGCTGTTCCTCGAACGCGGCCGACTCCCCGTAGCGCAGCTCGTGCAGGATCCGGCCGGGATCCTCCTCCAGCACGTCGTCGCGCCGGGCGCCCTGCAGCGACGCCAGGATCCGCAGCGTCGGCGGAGCCAGCGACGGCGTCACGGCCAGGGTCTGCAAGCAGGTCAGCAGGCTGTCCCGGCCGAACAGGGTCATGAACCAGGGCAGCCCGGCCGCCGGCACTGTCGCGCCGCCCAACGACAGCGGAGCGAAGCGCAGCGCGGCCAGGTCCACCAGGCTGCGGGTGTACACCTGTTGGAGGGCGACGCTGTCGGTGTCCAACGTCGGGGCCGCCGCGACCCAGGCCCGCAGACTGGCCGGCAGGGTGGTCTCGTCCGGACGCTGCGCCCGCAGGGCGGAGCGCAGGTCGACGCCGTCCGGGCGTAGCGCCCGCATCGCCGCCTGTAGGCGCGTCGACCACTGCTCTCCGGGGCCGAGCTGGACCGTGAACCGCAGGCCGTCCGGGTCGTACTCGGCGGGTTCGGTGGCGGAGACGACCACCTCACGGTGGTACGTGGACCGCCGGTATCCCAGGCGCAGATCGTTCGGCCCGACCTCCGTGTAGTACGTGCCGGCCTTGTCGCTGACGTCGAACTTGATCTCGAAGATGTCGGCGAAGTCGGCGGCCACCTCCAGGCGGATGTCGAGTTCCATCTCCCGCTCGCCGTAGTTGAAGATCGTCAACGACTCGGTGAGGTCCGGGCCGATCCGCCTGCGCCGGATCGCCGACACGTCGGCCTGCACGTAGTCCACCGCCGCGCCCGGCACCACGAAGAACGTGACCTCGTAGTACTGGCTGTCGTCCACCGACAACGCGGTCATGCACTCGCCGTTGACGAAGAGCATCCAGCGGGACAGGAAGCGGGTGTCGGCGGCGAACAGCCCGACCGGAGCGGCGGGGGAGGACTCCACATCGCCACTGGCGTCGGACACCATGAAGGTGTTCCCGTCGATGCACGCCACGGTGCCCTGGATGTCCTGCATCGGTCACCCGCCGCCGTCCGGGCCGTCGTTTCGGGCGGCGTCCCGGCCGTCGTCTCGGCCGCCGTGTTCCGGCGGCTCCGGCTCCCGCGGGAACAGGCGCCCGATCCGCAACGCCAGGCCGAGGTCACCGTCGACCAGGATCTCGCCCCGGGTGATCGCCGCCAGCCCGTTCACCTCGCCACGGGCCATCGCGTCCGCCACCCGCGCCGAAACCATGATCACGGTGGTGGCCGGCGCGCCGCTCCTCGTCACCCGCATCCGGCCGTGGTCGATGTCGAGGAGCCACTGGTCGAGGTGGTCCCCGTCCCGGATGTCGAAGCGCACACTCCCACAGACCTTGCTGAAACGCGGGTCCTGGCCGGCGACTGTCAACCGGTCGAAAAAGGCGCTGGTCGCCGTCATCCCACCTCCCCGGCCGCTGCAGAAGCCCGGGTGCCTACCCGAACTGGGCCGCTGTTAACTCTGCCGGGCACATGTCGGTCAGCGATATCCGACTGTCGGCGTGGTCCTGGTGGCACTGACCGTCGTCGGTCTGGTCACCGTGATCCGGTGGGTGCGGTAGGCCGCCGGGTCACCTCAGGTCGAAGTCCACGACGCGCGGTGCACGCCGGATCCGCACCGAGGTCGCGGCGTCGAATCCGGCCGCGTCCCGGTGCCACACCGGCTGGGCGTACGAGCAGTCGCAGCGCAGCTTCACCCGCTGACCGGGGAGCAGGCGCAGGCCGTAACCGTCGCCCACGTCCGCCACGCCGGCCAGGTCCCCGGTCACCGCGTCGAATGCGACCACCTGGGCGTAGGTGGCCAGCTCGTCGACGCGTACCTCCCCGGTGAGCGGGGTCCCGGCGGGAAGCGCCTGGTTCAGGGTCGCCGTCTGTTGGGCGCGGACCCGCACCGTCCGCGCCTGCGCCCGGGTGCCCACCCCACCGGACCACACGGTCGCGAACCCGCTCGCGGCGAACTGCACCGGCCAGTGGTACGGCCCGAGACCGGTGATCGTGTAACGGCCCTCCTCGTCGGTCATGGGGCCGTGGTCGCCGTACTTCGGGTGCGGCACGTACGGCACCACCATCACCAACGCGTAGGGAACCGGTGCGCCGGTCGCGGCATCGGTCACCACGCCGACGACGGTGCCGGGCGGGTCGAGCCGGACGGCCGGGGCGTTGGTCACCGTGCCGGCCCGGACGTGGACCACCTGCGCCCGTTCGCGCTCACCGGTGCCGCCGTGCCGGCCCACCCATTGCCAGCCGTGGACCGTCGCGTCGTAGGGGCGCACCAGCAGCCGGTACGTTCCCGGGGCCACGTCGCTGGTCAGCAGGACACCCTGCTCGTCGGAGCAGCCCCCGTACCGGCCGAGTTGGTCCTCGCCCTGCGTGACGGCCGACAACGCGGCGGCGTCGGTCGGCACGAGCGCGGCGCAGGCCCGGGCGACCGGCGCGCCGGTGGCCGCGTCGCGCACCACCGTGCGGACCTGGCCGGGCGTGGAAGACCCGGACCCTGGGGTACGCGCGGCAGCCGGCGCGGCGGCCTCCACGACGAGCAGTGCTACGGCGACGGTGGCGGTCAGGTGGCGCAGGAGTGCGCGGCTCATGGGCGTGGTCCCTTCCGTTGGGGTGAGCCGACGCTAACGGTCCGTAGCCGATCCAAATCGGTCAATGTCGCTATGCCGACGGTTGGAGGGCCGGCAATCAGCGCGGGCCTGTGCGCAAGGGGCCTTGTGCCCGAATCGGGCGCACGGGTCACGAGTACCGCATAGCGTCACGGGGCAGGTCCACCGCGCTCCGCGGTGGACCGGTGGTGACGTTCACCGGAGGAAACGGACATGAGCCGTGTCGAGACTGTGCTCCTGCCGGAGTTGGACGGGCCGGTGCCGGCGAGGCTGCCGAGCGCGCTCGGCCTGCTGAGCCTGGCCCTGGGCGTGGGCGCGCTGGTCGCGCCCGGCCCGCTCGCGCGACTGACCGGGGTGGACGACTCGCCGGCCGCGCGGGCTGTGCTCCCGACGATCGGTCTGCGCGAGCTGGGCAGCGCCGCCGGCCTGCTCAGCGGCCGTCGCCCCGCGGGCTGGGCGTGGAGCCGGGTGGCCGGCGACGCCATGGACCTGACAGTGCTCGGGCGTGCCCTCGCCGACCGCGACGGTGAGCGCCGCCGCCGGGTCGCGCTGACCACGGCCGCGGTCGCCGGGATCACCGCCCTCGATCTGCTCTCCGCGGTGCGCATCGGCCGGGCAAGACGTGCTCGCGCCCGGGTGATCCGGATGGAGATCGCCGTGACCGTCAACCGCTCGCCCGCCGAGGCGTACCGGTTCTGGCGCGACGTCGAGAACCTGCCCCGGTTCATGGCGCACCTCGAATCGGTACGCGCCGACGACCTGCGCCGCTCGCACTGGGTCGCCCGAGGCCCGGCGGGTCGACACGTCGAGTGGGATGCCGAGATCATCGACGACCAGCCGAACAAGTCGATCACCTGGCGATCGTTGCCCGGTACCGGCGTGCCCAACGCCGGTCGGGTGCGATTCGTGCCCGCGCCCGGTGACCGGGGCACCGAGGTCCGGGTGGAGCTGCGCTACGCGCCACCCGCCGGAGCGCTCGGCAGAACGGTGGCGAAGCTCTTCGGCGAGGAACCCGAGCAGCAGGTCCGGGACGACCTGCGCCGGTTTAAGCAGGTGCTGGAGACCGGCGAGGTGGTCCGCTCCGAGAGCAGCCCCAACGGCATCTCCGTACGCCAACAGGCCGCGCAGCGCCCCGCCCAGCCGCTGCCGTCGTCCCGCCGTTGATCCGCGCCCACGCTTTGGAGAGGGACCGAGAATGAAGGCCACCGCCTGGATGGGCACCGACAGCGTCAAGGTGATCGACGTACCCGACCCCACGATCATGAACGCCCGGGACGCGATAGTGCGGATCACCACCACCGCGATCTGCGGCTCCGACCTGCACCTCTACCACGGCTACATCCCCGCGATGCGCAAGGGCGACATCCTCGGTCACGAGTTCATGGGCGAGGTGGTCGAGGTGGGCCCGCAGGTCCGCAACCTCAAGCCGGGCGATCGGGTGGTGGTGCCCTTCCCGATCGCCTGTGGGCACTGCTCGTCCTGTCAGCGTGGCCTCTACTCGGTGTGCGAGAACTCCAACCCCAACGCCGGCATCGCCGAGAAGATCATGGGGCATTCGCCGTCGGGCATCTTCGGCTACTCCCACCTGCTCGGCGGCTACGCCGGCGGTCAGGCCGAGTACGCCCGGGTGCCGTTCGCCGACGTCGGCCCGTTGAAGGTGCCCGACGAGGTCACCGACGACCAGGCGGTCATGCTCGCCGACGTGTTCCCGACCGGCTACATGGGCGCCGAGATGTGCGACATCAAACCCGGTCAGGTCGTCGCGGTCTGGGGCGCCGGGCCGGTCGGGCTGTTCGCCGCGGCCAGCGCCCGCCTGCTCGGCGCCGAGCAGGTGATCATCATCGACCGTTACCCGTACCGGCTGCGGCTGGCCGAGGAGCACATCGGTGCCGAGACCGTCAACTACGAGGAGTCCGACGTGCTGGACACCCTCAACGAGATGACCGCCGGCCGAGGGCCCGACGCGTGCATCGACGCGGTTGGCCTGGAAGGACACCACGGCAACGCCGCGATGTACGCCTACGACCGGGCGAAGCAGGCCGCGCGCGTCGAGACGGAACGGCCGTTCGCCCTGCGCCAGGCGATCCTGGCCTGCCGCTCGGGTGGTGTGGTGTCGGTCGTCGGCGCGTACGGCGGGTTCGTCGACACGTTCCCGATGGGCGCGTTCATGAACCGGTCGCTGACCATGCGGACCGGTCAGTGCCACGTCCAGCGCTACACCCGCCCGCTCCTGGACCGCATCCAACGCGGCGAGATCGACCCCAGCTTCATCGTCAGCCACCGGATGCCGCTGCGCGACGCCCCGAAGGGCTACAAGATCTTCCAGAAGAAGCAGGACGACTGCACGAAGGTGCTGCTCAAGGTCTGACCGGGCGGTCAGCCGGCCGGCCGGGGATGCTTTGTGGGCTGCCTATGGAGCTGATGCCGTAAACGATTCAGCCCGAGCCGGCCTGGAGCGCCCCGGTGGCGAAGCCGAGCGTCGGATCCGTGATGGCGTCGCGGCCCGAATGTGACATGTCGCCGCAGCCCGGACGCGCCAGATAGCCATGGCCCCGAGGGCGGCTTGTCGTTGCGGCCCGGGGCGGTGGTCGTCGCGGTCCGGGCGCGGCTTGTCGTCACGGGACGAATGCGCGATCTCGTGACCCGTCGGGCCGTCTGATGTCATAAACGATTCAGGTCCAAAGGGGCCGACTGCCACCCTGGGTCGCGCTGCGCGCTGCGCGTTGCGCGTTGCGCGTTGCGCGCCGCGAACTGCGGGCGCGTCGTCCGTCGTGCGGCGGCTAGCGTGTCGCCATGGACAGTGGTGACACGCCGGTGCCGGTCTCGGTCGACCCCACCGTCCGGCTGCGGCCGGTTACCGAGCCCGACCTGGGGATGTTCCGGCGGTTCCGCACCGAGCCGGGCCTGATCGGGCTGGACTGGGCCGGCTTCCGCGACGCCGGCGCGCCGGCCAGGCGGTTCGCCGAAGACGGCTACCTCGGCGAGGACGACGGGCGGCTCGTCGTGGAGGTCGAACAGGAACGGGAGCAGGAGCAGGTTGCCGTCGGCATCGTCAGCTACACCGCTGGGCGTTACGCCGGGCGGGCGTCGTACTGGGAGATCGGCATCGTCCTGCTGCCGCCGTGGCGGGGTCGGGGCATCGGCTGGCGGGCGCAGGCACTTCTCTGCGACTACCTCTTCCAGCACACCCCGGCGCAGCGCATCCAGGCCGGCACCCACCCGGAGAACCTGGCCGAGCAGCGGTCGCTGGAGAAGGCCGGCTTCCAGCTCGAAGGCGTCATCCGGGCCTGCGAGTTCCGGGCCGGTCGGTGGCGTGACGGCTACCTCTACAGCCGACTGCGCGACGACCCGCCTCCTGCGGCGCTCACCCAGGCCCTGCCCGTCATGTGACGCGACGTCCGGGTCGGCGGGCGGCCCGTTTGTGACCCGGGCCCGCGGGAACCCACCCCGTTCGCCCGCTGGCCGGCCGGTCGGCGGTCGAGGGGAGGGAGCGCGTCATGGAGTACGAGCAGATGATCGCCACGGTCCGGCAGCGCGCCGGTCTCGGGGAGAACGAGGCTGTCCGGTCCGTGCAGGCCGTCCTGTCGGTGCTCGGGGAACGGCTCGCCGGCCAGGAGGCCGACAACCTGGCGGCACAACTGCCCGAGCCGCTCAACGGGTCCGTCACCCGCAACCCGCAGGGCCGCCGGTGGGACGTCGGCGACTTCCTGAAGCACGTCGGTGACCGCGAACAGGTCGCGAACGCGGACCAGGTGCGCGAACACGCCCAGGCGGTGCTGCGTACCGTCGCCGAGGCGCTCGACGACGACGAGCGGAACGACCTGCTCGCCCAACTACCCGGCGGTATCACCGATCTCTTCGGCGTGCCCACCCCACGCGGCTGACCACCGCGGCGTCGCGGCCCGCGGCGCAGCACCGAGGCGTCGCGGCCCGCGTGGGTACGCGGGCCACGCGGTCAGCGGGCGCGGACCCCGGCCTCCACGGTCAGGGTCCCCGCCTCGGCGTCGATCGTGGCCCGTGCGCCGAGCGGCACGGTGAGCTGGCCGTTGCCGTGCCCCAACCGCAGCCCGCCCAGGACCGGCACACCCAGGTCGTACAGGCGGTCCTTCAGCACCGCCGCCGCGTCCCACTCGCCTGGTTCGCCGACGCTGTTGGTGATCTGGCCGATCACCACCCCGGCGACCCTGGACAACACGCCCACCCGGCGCAGCTCGGTCAGCATCATGTCGATGCTGTACGGCGCCTCGTCCACGTCCTCGAAGAACAGGATGGCGCCGTCGAAACTCGGGGCGTCGCCCGCGCCGAGCGACGTGGAGATCAACGTGAGGCAGCCGCCGAGCAGCGGACCCGATGCCCGTCCCGGCACCAGCACGGGGGCGGCGGTCTCGGCCGGATCCCTGGTGATCGTGACGGGTGCGGTGGTCATCACCGCCCTGCGCAGCGCCTCGGCCGAGTCGGCACCGGTGCGGTTGTCGGTCCAGTTGACCATCGGGCCGTAGAACGTGGACAGCCCGGTCTCGCGCCACAGTTTGCCGTGGATGCTGGTGATGTCACTGAAGCCCACCACCACCCGGGGGTCGCGGCGCAGGCCGGACACGTCGATGTGATCGACGATCCGTTGGGTGCCGTAGCCGCCGCGGGCGGCGAAGACGGCCCGGACTCCCGGGTCGTTGAGGGCGGCGTTCAGATCCGCCAGCCGTTGGGCGTCGGTGCCCGCCAGGTAGCCGTACCTGGTGAAGACGTGGGTGCCCAGCTCGACCTCCAGCCCCCAGCCGCGCAGGATCTCGATGCCACGGGCCATGTTCGTCGGATCGGGAGTGCTGCCCGGCGACACGACCCGGACCCGGTCACCGGGAGCCAGCGCCGGCGCCCGCAGCACCCGCTTCGGACGAGCCGGCGCGGCCTGCGCCCTGTCGGTCGGGCCGACCAGCACCGCGCTGCCGGCGGCCGCCGCGCCCATTCCCAGCACCTGGCGCCGGGACAAAGCCGCCCGTGCGCGTCCGTCGGTCAAAGAGTGATCTGGTCCAGACGTGGCCATCGGCGTCTCCTCATCGTCCCCGTAGCGATGCGTGAGCCGCCACAGCCTACGACAAACGTCGATGACGTGGGGTGTCCACAACAGACGGAGAGGTCGGAGACGGAGGAGCCTACGGGATCGGCCACTCGTGCACCGGCCGGTTGCTGTGCATCAGGTCCACGTAGTGACGGACCACCTCACGCAGCGCCTCCGGCCGGTCCAGGTGGTCGGCGGACTCCAGGCGGTGCAGCGTCTCCACCTGCCAGCTCGCGCCGTTACGGCCGGTCAGGCAACGCTGCTCGATGATGCCGAGCAACCGGTCACGCTCCGCCGGGTCGAGCCCCCACCGGTCCAGCCCGTGATGCGCCAGCGGCAACAACCGGCGCAGCACCAGCTCGCTCACCGGAAGGTAGCCGAGGCCGGGCCAGAACACCTGCGCGTCGATCCCGTGCCGGGCGCAGTTGGTGAAGTTCTCCTCGGCGGCGCTGAACGACATCTGCGACCACAGTGGTCGGTCCGCCTCGGCGAGGGCCCGGACCAGACCGAAGTAGAACGCCCCGTTGGCGACGGTGTCCGACACCGTCGGGCCGGCCGGCAGCACCCGGTTCTCCACCCGCAGATGGGGCCGGCCGCGCGACACGTCGTACACCGGGCGGTTCCACCGGTAGACGGTGCCGTTGTGCAGTCGCAACTCGTTGAGGTTGGGCACCTCGCCGGCCGCCAGGGACTGCGCCGGGTCCTCCGGGTCGCAGACCGGCAACAACGCCGGGAAGTACCGCACGTTCTCCTCGAACAGGTCGAACACGCTGGTGATCCAGCGTTCACCGAACCAGACTCTGGGGCGTACCCCCTGGGCTTTGATCTCTTCCGACCGGGTGTCGGTGGCCTGCTGGAACAGCGGGATGCGGGTCTCGCGCCACAGCTCCCGGCCGAAGAACAACGGCGAGTTCGCGCCGACCGCGACCTGGATGCCGGCGACCGCCTGGGCGGCGTTCCAGTAGTCGGCGAACTGGGGCGGGCTGACCTGAAGGTGGAACTGGGTGCTCGTGCAGGCCGCCTCCGGGGTGATCGTGTCGGCGGTGACCGCCAACCGCTCCACGCCGCTGATGGCGATCGGCAGATCCTCACCGCGAGCCGCGAAGATCTGCTCGTTGAGCAGCTTGTAACGAGGGTTGGCCGAGAGCGTCTCGGCGGTCAGGTGCTCGGGGCGCAACGTCGGCAGGATGCCGATCATGACCATGTGCGCGCCGATCGTCCGCGCCTTCACCTCGGCGGCGTTGAGGCTGGCCCGCACGTACTCCTCGAAGTCGGCGGTGCCGGTGCCGGTGAGCCGGCGCGGCGGCACGTTGATCTCCACGTTGAACTGGCCCAGCTCGGTCTGGAAGCTCGGGTCGGCGATGGCCGCCAACACGTCGGCGTTGCGCATCGCCGGGTTCGACGACTCGTCGACGAGGTTCAGCTCGATCTCCACACCGGTCATCGGCCGGTCGACGTCGAAGCGCGACTCGCGCAGCATCTCGGCGAAGACATCCAGACAGCGGCGGACCTTGTCGCGATAGCGGGCCCGATCTTCTCGACTGAAGGTTCGTACGCCGACGTCCTCGCCCATGGTCACCACCCTGTCACCGCTGGTCCCTCCAACCTCGCACGCGACCGACGGGCGGGGGAAGGGCTGACGGTTCTTTCCTACCCAGTCAGCGCGCCCGGCTAGCATTGCGCCGCGAAAGGTGGTGGCGTGCGGATGCGCGAGAAGGTGACCCGGTTGTTCGTCGTGGCGGCGATCGCTGAGGCCTGCTCCTGGCTGGCTCTGCTGGTCGGCATGCTGGTCAAGTACGGTCCGCCGGAGAACGAGCTGGGCGTCAAGATCTTCGGGCCGATCCACGGCGGCCTGTTCGTCGCGTACGTCCTGCTGGTGCTCGCCGTGGCCCGACTGCACCGGTGGAGCCTCCTGGCCACGGCGGTGGCCCTCGCCAGTGCGGTGCCGCCGTTCGCCACGCTGATCTTCGAGCGCTGGGCCCGCCGCCGGGGCATGCTCGGCGTCGACCGCCAGCCCGCCCGCGAGCCCGCGCCGGTCGGCTGACCGGGCTGACCGGTCACGTCCGGGCCGGGCCGGGCCGGTCAGGTCAGCGCGGAGCAGGCCGGGCGCTCAGGTCAGCGCGGAGCAGGCCGGGCGCTCAGGTCAGCGCGGAGCAGGCCACGACGCCGGTCAGCAACAGACCGCCCAGGAACGCCTGCAACAGCAACGGCGGCCCGAGGTGCGACCAGAGCGTCGCGGTACGCGGGGTCAGCAGTTGACCGGTGGTGAGGTTGACGATCCGCTCGATCCGGGGTGGCAGCTCCGGATCCCGTTGCGGACGCAGTGTGAGTTGCACCTGGTCGGCCGGGTGCAGCGCGCTCTGCGGCAGGTGACCGTGCAGCTCCACCTCGCAGAGCTGACCGGCGGTGTTGCGCAGTCGCACCGGGGTGACCAGATATTCCGGGCCCTGCTTCAACTGCTTCCAACGGCGACGGGCGCCACCACCGCCGAACGAGAAGAGCGAGCGCAGCAGCAGGGCGGGCAGGCTGGCGACCGCCGCCGCCGCGAGCACCGCCACCAGTACCGGCTGCCCGATGCGTACCTCGCGGGTGTAGCCGTCCAGCAGGCGGATCAGCCGCCCCGTGACGATTCGCTCCGTCGGGTGCACGATGCGTCGGGTATCGAGTCCGCTGTCCATTTCCACCACCGAGAGTCCGCTTGTGTTCACAGATCGTATCGACGTCCTCGGTTGAACGACATGAATGAAACCTGGTCACGGGCTCACGGCAACGAGGTGACATCCCGGGCGACAGGGGTAAGCGGGGGGCCGAGCTGGAAAGGGGTCGAGCATGCAGCTGTCCTTCCTGCGCCCGCTCTACGACCGTCCCGGGCCGTGGTGCTCGGTGTACCTGGACGCCTCCGCGGACACGGAGGACGCCCATCCCGCGTTGGACCTGCGCTGGCGCGCCCTGCAGAGCCAACTCATCGACCAGGGGGCCGACGAGGCGAGCGTCGCCGCGCTGGACCGGGTGATCCGTGGGCACGACCCGATGGTCGGGGACTACGGCCTCGCGGTCTTCGCCAGTCACGGTCGGGTGGTGCTCTCCGAGTACCTGTCCGCGCCGCCAGTGCGTGACCTGGCCAGTTTCGCGCCACTGCCACACGTCATGCCGCTGCTCGCCCAGCGCGGCGAACAGGTGGCCTGGGTACGGGTGATCGCCGACCGGATGGGCGCCGACGCCATGGCGGTCAGCGCCGGCGGGGTTCCCCGGCGGGCGCACGTCGCCGGTCGGGACGAGTTCCCGCTGCGGCGGACGAAGCCGGGCGGCTGGTCCCAGTCGCGGTACCAGCGGGCGGCCATGGAGGCCTGGCACCAGAACGCCGGCGACGTCACCGCCGCGACCGCGGACCTGGCCGACCGGGTCGGCGCGGACGTCGTGGTCGTCGCCGGTGACGTCCGCGCCACCGGCATGATCGCCGCGCAGATGCCGGAGCGTTGGCAGGACCTCGTGGTCCGTACCGACGCCGGATCCCGGGCCGGCGGCGCCGACCAGACGCTGCTGGACGACCTCACCGTGCAGACCATCGCGGAGGTCGCCGACCAGCGGATCGCCGCCACGCTGGACAAGTTCGGTGTGCAGGAGGACGTCGGCGGCGGTCTCGACGCGGTCGTCTCGGCCCTGCAACGCAACCAGGTGGACACGATGATCATCGTGGACGACCCGTCGGCCAACGGTGAGCTGTGGATCGGCGCGGAACCCACCGAGATCGCCGTCGACCCGGGGCAGCTGGCCGCCATGTCGGTGGACGACCCGCAACGGGTACGCGCCGACGCGGCGCTGGTCCGGGCGCTCGTCGGCACCGACGCGGCGCTGACCGTGCTCGGCCCGGACGAGGCGCCCGAGCTGACCGACGGCGTCGGCGCGGTGCTGCGCTACGTCGACCCCGGCACACCGGGGCGCGGCAATGGCTGAGCGCCGCGTCGCGGACCTGGTGGTGGAACGGCTCCTGGCCTGGCGGGTACCCCGCGTCTTCGGCTACCCGGGGGCGGCGATCGCCCCGTTGGTCGAGGCGTTGGAGAGCACCGGCGGCGAACCGGCGTTCGTCCCGGCGCGACACGAGGAGACCGCCTCGTTCATGGCCACCGGGCACGCCAAGTTCACCGGCGGCATCGGGGTCTGCCTCGCCACCCAGGGGCCCAGCGCCGTCCAACTGCTCAACGGCCTCTACGACGCCAAGCTGGACAGCAAACCGGTGGTCGCGATCGTCGGGGAGGACATCGCCGGGCCACTCGGCGGCGCGCACCAGGAGATCGGGTTGAGCCGGCTCTTCGGGGACGTGTGCAACCAGTTCGTCCGGTACGGCCGCAGTCCCGAGGACGTGGCGGCACTGCTGGACCAGGCGTTCCGTACGGCGGCGGCGACCCGCAGCCCGACCTGTGTGGTGCTGCCGCGGCAGTTGCAGGAGGCCGTGGTGCCCGACCTGCAACCGTCCGCCGTCGGGGTGGTCTCGGCGACCCCGGGCGAGCCGCTGGCCCGGGTGCTGCCGCACGACGTGGACCTCGACGCCGCCGCCCAACTGCTCGGTGGCGGCCAGCGGGTGGCGATCCTGGTCGGCCAGGGCGGTCGCGACGCGGCGCCCGAGATCATCGAGGTGGCCGACCGGCTCGGTGCCGGCGTGGCCACCTCACTGCTGGGCAAGCCGGTGCTCGACGAGCGGCTGCCGTTCCACACCGGTGTCCTCGGCGAGGTGGGCACCCCGGCGGCGGCCGAACTGATGGGCGGCTGCGACACGTTGCTGATGGTCGGCACCAACGACCCGTGGACCGAGTACTTCCCGATGCCGGAACAGGCCCGCACGGTGCAGATCGACATCGACGGTCGCCGGATCGGCGCCCGCTACCCGGCCGACGTCCCGCTCGTCGGTGACGCCGCCGAAACCCTGCGGGCGCTACTGACCCGACTGCGCGGCCAACCCGAGCAGCGGTGGCGCGCCACAGTGGAGGCCTCGGTGGACCGGTGGCGGGACGTCGCCGCCGAGCGGGTCGCCGCGCCCGCCGACCCGGTCAACCCGCAGCTCGTCCTCCAGGAGCTCTCCGCCCGGATGCCGGGCACCGGAGCCGTCGCGGTCGACGTCGGCTCGGTCCTCTACTGGTACGCCCGGCACCTCACCCTGCCACCGGGGGTGAACGCCCAACTGTGCGGCACACTCGGGTCGATGGGCTGCGCCCTGCCGTACGCGGTGGCCGCCAAGCTCGCCGCCCCCGACCGACCGGTGGTCGCGTTGGTCGGCGACGGGGCGATGCAGCTCAACGGGCTCGCCGAGCTGATCACCGTCTCCCACCACTGGCAGCAGTGGCGGGACCCTCGCCTGGTGGTGCTGGTGCTCAACAACCGGGACCAGAGCGGCATGGGCGGTGGGCGGGCGCCCTCGTCCGATTCGACCCGTCGCCGCCCCGACGTCCCGTACGCCGGTTGGGCCCGACTGCTCGGGCTGCACGGGGTGCGGGTGGACCGCCCGGAGCTGGTCGGAGCCGCCTGGGACGAGGCCCTCGCGGCGGACCGTCCCTGCGTACTGGAGGCGGTCGTCGACCCGGCGGTGTCGTTGGCGCCGCCGGAGCCGGCGTTCGCCGACCTGCGGGGCCTGTACGCCGACGGGGCTCCCGCCCGGAAGGTCCGGGAGCAGGTGGAGGTCACCGCGAACGCCCAGGACGTCGTTTAGTCGCCCCTGGCCAGGGCATCAGAAGCGGCCCGACGACGCTGGAGGTCCCATGTCCGAGCCCGCTGACCGCCGCTACGGTCCCGCGACCCTTCCGCGGCCGCGCGGCCCGCTCTCCGCGGCGGTGGTCGAGGCCCTGCGGCGTCCGCCGCACGACCTGCCGCCCGGTCTCGGCGTCGACCTGGACCCGGCGGACCCGGTCACCGACGAGGACCTTCAGCTGACCCTGTTCCTCTGCTACGAGTTGCACTACCGGGGCTGGTTCGGTGTCGACGAGTCGTGGGAGTGGCAGCCGACGCTGCTCGCCCTGCGCGTCCACTGCGAACGGCTCTTCGAGGCGGCGCTGCGCCGGCTGGTCGGCACGCCGGTGGTGCCCGCCGCCGGGGTGGCCGCCGGCCTGGTCGAGGTGGTCGCGGCCGACGACGGACCGTCGCTGGCCGCCAACCTCCAGCGACGCGCCGACCTCGCCCAGTTCCGCGAGTTCGTCGTACACCGGTCGGTGTACCACCTGCGCGAGGCGGACCCGCACAGTTGGGCGCTGCCCCGCCTCGGCGGCCCGGCCAAGGCCGCGCTCGTGGAGATCCAGACCGACGAGTACGGCAACGGCCGGCTGGACCGGATGCACGCCGAACTGTTCCGGCGCACCCTCGACCGGCTCGGGTTGGACGTCGGGTACGCCGCCCACCTGGACGCCGTACCGGCGGTGACCCTGGCGACCAACAACCTGATGTCGCTGTTCGGGCTGCACCGGCGACTGCGCGGGGCGCTGCTGGGACACCTCGCCGCGTTCGAGATGACCTCCTCGTTGCCGAACCGTCGCTACGGCAACGGACTGCGCCGGCTGGGCTTCGACGAGGTGGCCACCCGCTTCTACGACGAGCACGTCGAAGCCGACGCGGTGCACGAACAGATCGCCGCCCACGACATGTGCGGCGGACTGGTCGCCGTCGAGCCGGCCCTCGCCCCCGACGTGCTGTTCGGCGCGGCGGCCGGGCTCGCGCTGGACCGGTTGTTCGCCGCGCATCTGCTGGACAGTTGGGCCGCCGGTCGCAGTTCCCTGCGGCCACCTGCTCCGCCGGCCCTGCCGCCGACCGTTCCGCTCGTCGCGTCGACCCCACCGGCCGCGGTCGCCCCGCCGGCCCCGACCGCGCTCGTCTGACCAGCCCGCCGCCCGCGCTGCCGCGCGCTGGCCGCGCTGATGTGCGCTGTCCGCGGTGCCGCGCCGCTGTGCGCTGTCGGCGGTGCCGCGCGCTGGGAGCTGGTGAGGTATCGCCGCCGCCTCGGACGTGGGGTCCCTGCATCGTCCTTTGCTCTGCACCCACCGAGGCGACGGTTACGGACCGTGCCTGGTGCAGGGATGGGTGCAGAGCAAAGGTGGCGAGAGTGGGGGATGGGGTCCGGACGGCGAGCCGGCGCTGAGCAGGGCAGGCGTGGAGAAGAGGGCGGCGGTGTGCTGGTCGGGCCTGCCGGAGCGTGCTCTCGGAGCGTGATGTGGCGTCGGGTCGTCAGCCCTCGCGGGTGGTGCCCGCCCGGAACCGGATCGCCTTGTGGGTGCCGTCGCAGAACGGCTTGAGCGCCGACCTGCCGCACCGGCACAGCGCCACAGTGCCCCGGCGCGCGTCGATCCGCTCGCCGTCCGGGGTGACCAACGCGAAGTCACCCCGGACCAGCAACGGTCCGTCCTCGTACGGGGTGATCGTGGCGGCGGCTGGCTCGCTGGTGTCGTCGGTGCCCATGGACCCGGAAGTGCCCGCCCTGGCACCGCCGAAACCCGAGCGACCGAACGCCATTGATGAGCGGCGCACCCCTCTGACCTGCGGAATGTGCCGCCGGGTGGGTGATGCCCCGTTTGAACCCCATCGGGACGGGAAGCCGGGCCGCGTGGTGAGCGAACGAGGCAAGGTGGGGCCGGTGCACAAGGTGCACAAGGGGCTCACGGCCGATGGCGCCGGCCTGGCCGGCGACCGGGTCGTGGCCGCGGGCAGCGCGGCCCGGGTGCTGGTCGCCGCCACCGCCCGGGCGCTGCGCGGCGCGGACTGCGCCGACCTCGGGCACACCGGGCCCACGTCGCGCTTCCCCGGGGCTCCGGAACCGGTACGCCGGGCCGCGGTCACCCGGGCCGCCGGACGGGTCGCGCTCACCGTCGCCCAGGTCGACGAGGTGGACGCCGCCCGGGTCGCCCGCTGGTTCGTCGACCAGTACCCCCGCCGGCGCTACCCCGGGGTGCTGATCGGCTCTCCGCACGGTGGCCTGGCGCACCTGGCGGTGGCTCTCGGCGTGCCCTGGCTGCCGGCCGGCTTCGAGATGACCGTGCACTGGTCCGACGGCGCGGTGGACCGCCCGGCGGACGCCCTGGAACACGGTGCGGCACTGGCCACCCGGCTGCTCGCCGGCAACGCCGACCTGCACCTGCGGCAGGTGCACTGCCCGGCCAGCCGCGGCCCGCTGACCGGGGCCACCGTCGCGCTGGCTGCCTCGTGGAGGGCCCTGCCGGCCGCGTACACGCGGTTTCTGGCCGACCGGCTGCTCCCCGGCGCCCCCGTGCTGCTGGTCCGCGACGCGCGAACCTGGCCGGTCCTGGAAATCGGTCCGGGGCGCAGCTTCCAGGTCGGCTGCCCGGCCAGCGGGCTCGACCCGGTGGACTTCCACCCGGACAGCCACGCGCTGCGACAGGTGCTGCGCTCCGCCGGCGGCGACGCGGCCCGGTGGGCGCCGCCGGAGGTGACCGTGTCGTCCGGCGCCGCCGAGCACGGCGTCGACGAGGGCTTCGAGACGGCCGCGCGGGACTGGTCGACGCGCCACCAGCACCCACTGCGCCGGGTGCTGGTGCCTCGCCCGGCGGCGCTGAGCGCCGGCGTCGCCGACCTGTACCGGCGGTGGCTGCGCGCCGCCGGGAAGACCGGGAACCGGCTGGTGGTGGAGTGCGGGCGTCTGCTCGACCCGTGGCAGGTGATGCGGGCCGGGCTGGTGCCGTACTGGTGCGAGAACGCCACCCGCCGCAGCGTCGACGAGGCCGAGTGGTGGCTGGCCGGCAGCGAGGCGTTCAGCTCGGTGGACGTGCTGCCCGAGCCGCCCGGGATGCGCTCACCCGCCCTGGCCGGGCTGCCGCAGTGGCTGGCCGTGGCCGGATTCGGGCAGCGGCGTCGGGCGTTGGACCGGACCACCGCGCGCGGCTACCCGGTGACGTCCGTGCCCACCCGCCGGGCCACCGAGGTCCTGCGTGCCCAGCCGTACGACCTGCCCGTCCCGCCCCCGCTGCGGGCCGACGAGGCCCTCGCCGCGCTCAGCGACAGCGGCGGCCACCAGGGGTTGTCGGTCTCCTGAGACGGAGCACGCCGAAACATCCTCGCGAACCCGGGGTCCCGTGATTGAGTACCTACGGAGCGGGAACATCGCTGGCTGCGACGGCCTGATTGCGCTGCGTGGACGCGTTGTCGCCCGCTGGCATCCCAGTCACTGACCCACTTTTCCGGCCCGGTGCGTGGCTCGACCACGCGCACGACCGGTTTCCCGATCCGGGCGGGGGACCTTCCTGAGGGAGGCGCGGATGTTCGGACAGACGAGTACGACCACGACCACACCACCACCCACCGATCGGGGTCTGGAGGACCTCGACGCGGCGGCACTCGCGTACGCGGCCCGGATCGAAGGGCTGCCGCCGGAGCGTCGGGGGGAGGCCCGCGACGACCTGGTGCGCTTCGCGTTGCCCTTCGCCGGGCGGCTGGCCCGCCGGTACCGGGGTCGTGGGGAGCCCCTGGAGGACCTGGAGCAGGTGGCCCGGCTGGGGCTGGTCAACGCCGTCGACCGGTATGACCCGGAACGGGGGTCCTTCACCGCGTACGCCGCGATCACCATCGTGGGCGAGATCAAACGGCATTTCCGGGACCGCACCTGGGGCGTGCACGTGCCCCGCCGGCTGCGGGACCTGATCCTCGAGGTGGGACAGGCGACGGCCGCGCTGACCAGCGAACTGTCCCGGGCCCCGTCGGTGGCCGAACTGTCCGCCCGACTGGAGACCCCGGAGGAGGAGATCCTCGCCGCGCTGGAATCGGCGGCCGGCTACAGCCCGGCCTCGCTCAACGCCCCGGTGGGCGGGGAGAGCTCGGCGGAGTTCGGTGACCTGGTCGGCGAATCGGACAACGCGCTGGAGTCGGTCGACGACCGGGTCACGGTGAGCGGTCTGTTGCACCGACTGCCCTGGCGGGAGCGGCGCATCCTGGCCATGCGCTTCTACGGCAACCAGACCCAGGCGGAGATCGCCGCCCGGTTCGGCATCTCGCAGATGCACGTGTCCCGATTGCTGTCGCGCGCGCTCACCTGGCTGCGTCAGGCCATGCTCGCCGACGCGCCGCCGCCGTGGCAGAACGGCGCGGCCGAACCCGACCCGGGCAAGACCCGGATCTCGGTCAAGCAGAACGGCGACCGGGTGGTGGTCGAGGTCGGCGGCGAGATCGACCGCGACGGCGCGGACCAACTGCGCCGGGCCATGCTGGAGGCCGTCACCGGCCAGCCCAGCGAGGTGGTGGTCGACCTGGTCGGCGCGGGTGGGTTCGACGCCGGTGGGATCGCTGCCCTGATGGCCGGACGGGACGCCGCGGAGCGGACCGGGGTGCCGCTGCGGCTCACCCGGGTCCAGCCCGCGGTACGCCGCTCGCTCACCGCCGCCGGCCTGGCCCCCGCCCGGGACTGAGTCGACGCAGGAACTGATCCGCCGCCGGGATGGCGCCAGCCGGCCCTCGAACGGAACGCCGCGGTCGGGAACACGAACGACGAGGGCCGACACCCGCCGGGTGTCGGCCCTCTCGGCGTACGCCGGTCAGCGTTCTTCGGGGTTGTCGTCGCTGTGCGGGTGACGCCAGCGCTCGTGCGGCTTGGGCGCGTCCTCGCTGTCCTCGGGCGCGTCGCTCTGCTCGAAGCTCGGACGCCGTATCCCCTCGGGTTCCGGCACGTCCACGGGGCGCGCGCCGGAGCGCGGCGCCGGCTGGAACTCGGCGGCCTCGCGGGCGCCGTGCGCGCCCTCGGCGGCCGGCGACTCCGGGGCGTGGTGCTCCAACCGCAACTCCTCGGCGAACTGCTGCGGCGGCTTCGTGGTGCGCTGCGGGAGGTCCCGGCCCAGGTCGGCGACGAGCGGGCCGTACTTCAGGTCGAACGCGGGACGCTCGGACCGGATCCGCGGCATCCGGTCGAAGTTGCGCAGCGGGGGAGGGCAACTGGTGGCCCACTCCAACGAGTTGCCGAAGCCCCACGGGTCGTCGACGGTCACCACCGCCCCGTACCGCCAGGACTTCCACGCGTTGTAGATGAAGAACAGGGTGGACAGCCCGAGGATGAAGGCGAAGATGCTGGAGATCGTGTTCAGTGTGGTGAAACCGTCGGTGGGCAGGTAGTCGGCGTAGCGGCGCGGCATGCCCTCGCTGCCCAGCCAGTGGTGCACCAGGAAGGTGCCGTGGAAGCCGATGAACATCGTCCAGAAGTGCGCCTTGCCGAGTCGCTCGTCGAGCAGTCGCCCGGTCATCTTCGGCCACCAGAAGTAGTAGCCGCCGAACAGGGCGAAGACCACGGTGCCGAACACCACGTAGTGGAAGTGCGCCACCACGAAGTAGCTGTCGTGGGTGTGCCAGTCGGCCGGCGGGCTGGCCAGCAGCACCCCGGTGAGACCACCGAGCAGGAAGGTGACGAGGAAGCCGATGGCGAACAGCATCGGCGTCTCGAAGGTGAGTTGGCCCTTCCACATGGTGCCGATCCAGTTGAAGAACTTCACACCGGTCGGCACCGCGATCAGATAGCTGAGGATGCTGAAGAACGGCAGCAGTACCTGGCCGGTGGCGAACATGTGGTGCGCCCACACCGTCATGGACAGCACGGTGATCGCGACGGTGGCCAGCACGATCCCGGTGTAGCCGAAGAGCGGCTTACGGGAGAACACCGGGATGATCTCGGTGATGATGCCGAAGAACGGCAACGCGATGATGTACACCTCGGGATGGCCGAAGAACCAGAACAGGTGTTGCCAGAGCATCGGCCCGCCGGTCGCCGGGTCGTACACGTGCGCGTTGAGCAACCGGTCGGCCGACAGCGCCAGCAGCGCGGCGGCCAGCAGCGGGAAGACGAGGATCACCAGAACGCTGGTGAACAGCATGTTCCAGGTGAAGATCGGCATCCGGAACATGGTCATCCCAGGCGCGCGCAGGGTGAGGATCGTGGTGATCAGGTTGACCGCGCCGAGGATGGTGCCCAGGCCGGAGACGACCAGGCCGAGCACCCACATGTTCGCGCCCACGCCGGGGCTGTGGTCCACATCGCTGAGCGGGCTGTACGCGGTCCAGCCGAAGTCCGCCGAACCCCCCGGCGTGATGAACCCGGCGATGACCATGAGCCCGCCGAACAGGTACAGCCAGTAGGCGAGCGCGTTGAGGCGGGGGAACGACACGTCCGGCGCGCCGATCTGGATCGGCACGATGAAGTTGGCGAACCCGAACGCCGCAGGTGTGGCGAACAGCAGCAGCATCACCGCGCCGTGCGAGGTGAACAACTGGTTGTACTGCTCGGGGGAGAGGAACTGCATCCCCGGTCGGGCCAGCTCCGCGCGCATCACCATCGCCTGCAGCCCGGCCACCACGAAGAACCCGAAGGAGGTGAGCAGGTACAGCAGGCCGATCTGTTTGTGGTCGGTCGTGGCCAGGAACTTGATCAACGAGTTGCCGGGGACCGGTGCTCGTACCGCTCCCGGGAACCCCCCGAACCGGGCCGGTGCCAGGATCGCCGGGCCCCGGTCGCGACCGGGTTCCGTGGTTACCCGCTTGGGCATGGCTGCTCACCCCGTCGTGACGGCAGAAAGGACGGGCGTGCCTACCCGACCCTTGCACCATGTAACCAGGCCAGAGCGGTAAATTCGGTCAGATCGCTGGTACCGGGCGCAAGCGCCCGAACACTCAGGTTGCCGGCAGCATCGCCCAGACAGCCTTGCCCTGACCGGCCGGCACGCTGCCCCAACGCTGGGCCAGTTCCCGGACCAGCATCAGCCCCCGGCCACCCTCGGCGTGCAGGTCAGTCCCGCCCGGCTGGGCCTGCGCGCTGCTGCCGTCCACCACCGCCAGGTGCAGGTACGGTCGGCGCAGGGTCACCGTCACCTGCATCGGGGTGCCGGCGTGGCGTACCACGTTGCCGACCAGCTCGCTGAGCACCAACGCGGCCGGTCCGGCCGCCTCGGGCAGGTTCCACCGGGCGCACGCGTCGGTGACCAGCTCCCGGGCCCGCCGGCACGCCTCGGCCACCGGCTCCAACCGGGCCCGCATCCGCAGCGTGGCGCTCGCCATCCGGGTGGCCTCCGCGCAGTCCGCGGTGACCGGGACCACGCGGCAGGTGGTCGACTCGGCCAGCCAGCGCGCGGCGACCGGCGACGGGGCGCAGAGCACCACCGGCACGGCCGGCCACTCCTCGGCGCGACGCGCGGTCGCGGCGAAGACGGACAGCGCGAGGCGGTCCTCCACGCTCACGTCGGCCAGGTCGACCACCAACGCCTCCGGCTGGTCGACGAGCGCGTCGCTGAGCGCCCGGTGCACCGAGCGCATGGTGCCCAGATGCAGCGCACCAGCGAGCCGGACGACCGCCACCGGTGCCGTGGTGCGCACCTCGCAGGTGATCCGGCTCGACATCGGCGCCCTCGATTCGTTGCGGGTTCGGGAGCTCCCCACTACCCGTGGCCGCCCGCCGTCAAACCGGGCCGACGGCGCAGCGGGACGGCTGACCGGCCGCGATGACGCAGGTCACGGTCGGGGTCGCCCGGTCAGGACGCCCAACGCGATCATGCCGACGCCGAGGCCCAGGTGCAGCCAACCGTCGGCGCCGTTCACCGGCAGCACGTTCGCCCCGGTGTCGTGGTCCACCGACAGACCGTAGAGCCAGAGCACCAGATAGACGGCACCGCCGCCGATCAGGAACGTCCGGGCCCCGGCGACCGTCCGCGCCAGCACCAGCCCCGCCACCCCGAACGCCAGGTGCACCAGGTTGTGCAGCACCGACACCTGGAAGACCCCGAACAGGTACGCGCCCGAGCCGTGGCCGGCGAAGCGCAGGTCGTGCATCCCGCTGGTGATCCCGGGTACGAAGCCGAGCACGCCGATCAGCAGGAACAGCACCCCCACCGTCGACGCGGCCCGCCGGACCGGCGCCTTGCCGTCGGCCGGGTTGGGTCGGGCCCGGGAGTGGGCCATCGGTCCGACCATTCCCGGCTCCTCGCTGCGACGGCGGGTACGAGCGCTGCCGGCTACCCGTTGCCGCCACCGGCAAACGCCGCCGACGGTCAGGCCGACAGAGCCGCCGACGGTCAGGCCGACAGAGGCCGCGACGGTCAGGCCGGCAGCAGCCTCGGCGCGCGGGACAGGTCGCGGACCCGCTCGTACAGCTCCACGTAGCGGTGGGCCATCACCGCCGGGGTGAACCGCTGCGCGGCCACCCGCCGGCACTCGTCCGGGTCGAGCAGGTCGCCGGCGAGCACGAGATCGCCCAACTCCTCCTCCTCGGCGGTGAGCAGGCCGGTACGGCCGTGCTCGATGAGCTCCGGCAGGCAGCCCCGGGAGGTCGCCACCACCGGCGTGCCCAGGGCGAGTGACTCGACCACCGCCGTGCCGCCGGGCTCCTCCCACCGCAGCGGGAACAGCGACGCGCGAGCGCTGGCGAGCAGGTCGTCGCGCTCCTGGCCGGCCACCGTGCCCACCCAGCGGACCAGGTCACCGTCGACGTGCGGGGCCACCTCGTCGAGGAAGAACCGCACGTCCGGGTTCTGCCGGGCCTCGTCGCCGGCCGCGGCCAGATCGGCCGGTCGATGGTACGGCCCCACGGGACCGGCCAGCACCAGCGGAAACCCGACCCGGTGGGCCAGTCGGGCACCCACGTCCTGACCCTTGCCCGGGTTGATCCGGCCCAGGATGAGCAGGTGCTCGCCCTTCTCCGGTCGGGGTCGACGGTCGGCGTCGACGGCGAGCGGGGTGGACAGGTGCACGTGCCCCACCGAGTGTTCCCGCAGCGCCAGCGGTGCCCGGGCCAGCTGCGACGCGGAGACCCCGTTGACCCGGACCCGGTCGCCGCCGTCCAGGCTGCCGTAGAGCGCCGGGTGCTTGGCCAGGTCCCAGTGCAGGGTGTGCAGGGTCGGCGGGCCGGCCGGTCCCATCGCGGCGAGCGTGGCCAGACCGACCGCCTCCACGTGGTCGTGCACCAGGTCGATGTCGTCGCGGGAGTGCAGCTCGCGGACCACGCCGGCCAGGTGCGCCTGGGCGACACCACACACCTGGTTGTACGGCCGCTGCAACGACGCGAACTGCCCGTCGGCGAACACCGACACCCGCTCGTCGACCGGGAGGGTGCTGCTGCCCACCGAGGCGAGCACCACCCGTACGCCGAGTCGGCGCAGCTCCGGCACGAGGGTGGCGACCACGTTCTCGATGCCGCCGTAGCCGGGCGGTGGCACGGACAGCCACGGCCCGGCGTTCATCAGCACGGTAAGGCTCATCCGGCTCGTCCCTCTCTCGCGCTCACGCGGCGGCCACCCGTCGGCGGGGCAGCCGGTGGCGCAGCTCGGCCAGCGGCGGGCGTTCCTCGATGGACACGTCGGTGACCACGATCTCGCGGTCCAGGTTGGGCAGGGTGTCCGAGCCGCCGCGACGGAACTGGGTCAGCAACGCCTCCGGCGTCAACCCGGGGGTCGCCCAGCCGCGCCGCTGCAACCGGGACCAGGCCGTCAGCATGATCTGCGCGGACATCCGGCCCAGCGCCGCCGTGTCCTGGTGCCGGTGCTTGCGCTCGCCGAGGTCGACCTGCGCCATGGCGTCCAGGCCGACCAGGTCGAGCAGGTCGATCATCATGGCCGTCTCCACGCCGTACCCGGACACGAACGGCACCCGGGCCAGCACGTCCCGGCGGCCCGCGTACTCACCCGCGAGGGGCTGCACGAAACCGGCCAACTCGGGCCAGAACAGGTTGAGCAGCGGTCGGGCCATCAGCTCGGTCACCCGACCCCCGCCGTCCTGCTCGACGCTGGCGGCGCCGACCAACGGCCGGTGGTAGAACCCCTTCACGAAGTCCACCGAGGAGTCGGTCAGCAGCGGGCCGAGCAGCCCGGTCACGAAGTGCGGCCGGAACTCCCGCAGGTCGGCGTCGATGAACGCCACCACGTCCCCCTCGGCGGCGGCCAGTCCGGCCCACAGGGCGTCGCCCTTGCCGGTGAGCCGGGGCAGCCCCCGGGTCATCGCGTCCTGACCGACGACCTCCGCGCCGGCGGCCCGAGCCACCTGCGCCGTGCGGTCGGTCGAGCGTGAGTCCACCACGATCAGCTCGTCGACCAGGGCGACCCGGTCCATCAGGTGCTCTCGGATGGTCGACACGATCGCGCCGACGGTGGCCTCCTCGTTGCGCGCCGGCAGCACCACGCTGACCCGGGTCTCGCCCTTGGCCCGCATCAGCCGACGCGTCGGCCAGTCTGCCGTCGTCGTCGTCCGATACGTGGCCCACGCCTCCACCACCGGTGAAACGCTCGATGTCGCATCCCGCACGGGCACCCCTCCATTCGTGCGTGGAAAACCGAATTTGGTTGTTCCCATTGCCTGCCACGCGTTAACCGCTTTCTTGGCAACAGCTTGATCACAGAGGTGACGCCAGTGCGTTCCCGGGGCATGAACGTTTGATTGCGCACACCCCGGGGGACTGCTCCCACCGCACCTGAAAGTCCTTCGAAGGGGTGACTAATGCGTCAGTGCCGGGTGGGTCTGGTCGGAGCCGGCGGAGTGGCACAACGTCACGCGCGCGTGCTGTCCGGCTTCGACGACGTCGAACTGGTCGGGGTCACCGACGTCGCGCGGGAGGCGGCGTCCGCGCTGGCCACACGGCACGGCGCGCGGGTCTGCGCCGACATCGCCGAGCTGCTGGCCACCAACCCCGACGCGGTGTACGTCTGCGTGCCGCCGTTCGCGCACGGCCCCGCCGAGGAGGCGCTGGTCGAGGCCGGGGTGCCGATGTTCGTGGAGAAACCCGTGGCGGTCGACCTGGGCACCGCCGAACGGATCGCCGACCTGGTCGCACGCCGGGGGTTGCGCACCGCCGTCGGCCACCACTGGCGGTACCTGGACGTGCTCGACCACGCCCGCGACCTGCTCGCCGACCGTCCCGTCCGGATGGTCTCCGGCACCTGGCTGGACAAGGTGCCCCCGGTGGCCTGGTGGTCGCGGCGGGACCGTTCCGGTGGCCCGGTGGTCGAGCAGGCCGCCCACGTGCTGGACCTGGTCCGGGTGCTGGCCGGCGAGGTGACCGAGGTCACCGCGTACGGCAACGGCACCCCGCCGCCGGTCGACGGCGCCGACATCGACTCGGTGACGACCGCCGTGCTGCGCTTCGCCGACGGGGCGGTCGGCACCCTCAGCGCGGCCTGTGTGCTCGGCTGGAAGCACCGCGCCGGGCTGGAGATCCTCGCCGACGGGCTGGCTCTCGCCCTCACCGAGGACGGCCTGTCGATCCGCGACGCCGACGGCGAACGACACGTGCCCGCCGACCCGGAGGCGGCCCGGGTCGCGGTGGACCGCGCCTTCGTCGACGCCGTCCGGGGCGTCGGCGACGACGTGCGCGTCCCGTACGCCGAGGCCCTCGCGACCCAGCGACTGGCCCTCGCGGTGGCCGACTCGGCCCGCACCGGCACGACCGTACGACTCGCCACCCCGACCGCCCCCGCGGCGCTGCACACGGGGGTGACCGTCGATGCCTGACCGGGTCGTGGTGGTCACCGGTCCCGGCCGGGTCGAGCTGGTCGAGCAGGACGCCGCGCCGCTGCGCCCCGGCACGTTCCGGGTCGAGACGCTCTTCAGTGGCGTCTCCGCCGGCACGGAGCTGAGCTACGTCAAGGGCACCAACCCCTACCTGAACGTCACCTGGAACGCCGACCTGGGCCTGTTCCAGCCGGGCGCGGCGAGCACCCCGTACCCGGTGACCCGGCTGGGCTACATGCAGGTCGGCCGCGTGGTGGAGAGCGCGACGCCGGCCGTCGCGGTGGGCGCGGTCGGCGCCATGACCTACGGGCACCGGACCGGTTGGCTGGCCGACCCGGTCGCCGAACGGTTCGTGCCGCTGCCCGAGGACCTGGACCCGCTGCTCGGCGTCTACGTCGCGCACATGGGCCCGATCTGCGCCAACGGCCTCCTGCACGCGGCCGCCGACCTGCACGGCGCCGACGTCCGCGCCCTCGGCGACGGGGTACGCGGCCGGCGCGTCGCCGTGGTCGGCGCCGGCGTGGTGGCGCTGCTGACGGCGTTGTTCGCCCGGCGCAACGGCGCTGCCTCGGTGGTGGTGCTCGACCCCACCCCGCACCGCCGCCACGCCGCCGAGGCGCTCGGCCTGGAAACCCTCGACCCGGAAGCGGACGACCCGGCGGTCGTGCTCAAGACCCGCTGGGCGCACACCGCCGGCGACCGGGGGGCCGACGTGGTGTTCCAGTGCCGGGGGCAGGCCTGGGCGTTGCACCTCGCCCTGCGGCTGCTGCGCCCCCAGGGCACCGTCATCGACCTCGCGTTCTACCAGGAGGGCGCGGACGCCGTCCGGCTCGGCGAGGAGTTCCACCACAACGGCCTCTCGCTGCGCTGCGCGCAGATCGGCCGGGTGCCCCGCGGGCTCGCCCCCACCTGGGACCGGGAACGGCTCTCCGCCGAGACCGTCGACCTGCTCCGCGCGTACGGGGACACGGTCCGCAAGCACCTCGTCTCGGCGGTGGTGCCGTTCGACGAGGCCCCCACGCTGCTCACCGACCTGGCTGACCGTCGACGCCGGGAACTCCAGGTGGTGCTGTCCGCCTGAGCGCACCCCGGGCGGGTGCCGGACCGGCCGGTCGCGGCCCGGACCCCGCCCGGGCGGGTGACGCGGCGGACTACCGTTCCCGGCATGAGCACCCCGAAGGACCGGCCGGTCGGCACCGCGAAGGACCGGCCGGTCGGCCTGGCCGCGCTGCTGCCGTACCTCCGTGAGCACCGCGGCACCCTGGTCGTCGTGGGTGTGCTGTCGCTGCTCGGCGCGGCGGCGTCGCTGGCGCAGCCGCTGCTCACCCGGTCGGTGCTCGACCGGATCGGCAACGCCCACCCGGTCTCGGCGCTGGTGACGATCCTCGTGGTCCTCGTGGTGCTCGGCGCGGCCATCGGCGGGCTACGCGACTACCTGCTGCAACGCACCGCCGAAGGGTTGGTGCTGGGCACCCGCCGCCGGCTCGCCGGTCACCTGCTGCGGCTGCCCATCGCCGAGTACGACAGCCGACGCACCGGCGACCTGCTGTCCCGGGTCGGCTCGGACACCACACTCCTGCGCGCGGTCGTCACCTCCGGGCTGTTCGAGACGGTCACCGGGGCGGTGACGGTGGTCGGCGCCGGCACGGCCATGGTGCTGCTCGACCCGCTGCTCTTCGGCGTCACCCTGCTCGGCGTGGCGCTCGGGCTCGGCTTCGCGCTCACCTTCGTCCGCCGGGTGCGGGCGTTGGCCCGTGCCGCCCAGGAGCGGATCGGCGAGATGACCTCGGCGGTGGAGCGGGCCATCTCGGCGGCCCGGACGATCCGGGCCAGCCGCGCCGAGGCCCGGGAGACGCAGACCGTCACCGGCAGCGCGCGGGAGGCGTACACGGCCGGGCTGCGGGTGGCCCGGGTGCAGTCGGTGGTCGGCCCGATCGGCTCGATCACCGTGCAGGGCGCGTTCCTGCTGGTGCTCGGCATCGGCGGGGCGCGGGTCGCCGCCGGGGCGATCTCCGTCGGCGACCTGGTCGCCTTCGTCATGTACCTGTTCCTGCTGGCGCTGCCGCTGGGCCAGGTGCTGCGGGCGTACACCCAGTTGCAGTCCGGTCTGGGCGCCCTCCAGCGGATCGAGGAGATCCTCGCCGTGCCCGCGGAGGGCGCGGCGGACCGGCCGGCGCCCGCCGTCGCGACGACCAGCCCGCGGCGGCCCGCGCCGATGATCGAGTTCGACCGGGTGGGGTTCGGCTACCCGGGCGGCGAGCCGGTGCTGCACGAGGTGAGCTTCACGGTGCCCACCGGCACCCGTACCGCGCTGGTCGGCCCCTCCGGCGCCGGCAAGTCGACACTGCTCGCGCTGGTCGAACGCTTCTACGAGGTGAGCGCCGGAGCGGTCCGGCTCGACGGCAGCGACGTGCGGGACCTGCCCCGCGACGCCCTGCGGGCCCGGCTCGGCTACGTCGAACAGGAAGCCCCCGTGCTCGCCGGCACGCTGCGGGAGAACCTGCTGATCACCACGCCGGACGCCACCGACGACCGGCTTCGCGAGGTCCTCGACGAGGTCAACCTCGCGCACCTGGCGCACCGCACCTCCGACGGGCTGGACGTCCAGGTGGGGGAGGGCGGGGTGCTGCTCTCCGGTGGTGAGCGGCAGCGGCTGGCCATCGCCCGTGCCCTGCTCGCCGGCCCGCCGGTGCTGCTGCTCGACGAACCCACCAGCAACCTCGACTCGCGCAACGAGGCCGCCCTGCGCCGGGCCATCGACGCGGTGGCCGTCCGCCGGACGCTGTTGATCGTGGCGCACCGGCTCGCCACCGTGGTCGACGCCGACCAGATCGTGGTCCTCGACGGCGGTCGGGTGGTCGCCGTCGGCACCCATGCCGAGCTGACCGCGACCGACCCGCTCTACCGTGAGCTGGCCGCCCACCAGCTACTGGTCGGCTGAGCGCATCCGATCCGCCAACTTGTCGGCGGCCGGGCCGCGCAGGCCGGCCCGAATCGCGTACCGTTGCCGCTCATGGGTGTGTCGCAACGGTTCAAGAGCAAGTTCCGGCGGTTCCTTCAGCGCCCCGGCTCGACCGTGGATCTTGCTCCGCTGGAGAAACTGCTGCCGGCTATCGAGGCGCGCGCGGACGAGCTCGCCGCGCTCGACGACGCCGAGCTGACCGAGGCCGCCGGCGCCGCGACCGGCTACGAGGAGATCTGCGCCGTCGGCCGCGAGGCCGCCCGCCGGGGCCTCGACCAGCGGCCGTACGACGTGCAGCTGCTCGGCGCGATGTCGCTGCTGTCCGGCAAGGTCGCCGAGATGGCCACCGGTGAGGGCAAGACCCTCACCGCCACGATCGCCGCGTACGGGCACGTTCGGCTCGGCAACGGGCCGGTGCACGTGCTCACCATCAACGACTACCTGGCCCGCCGCGACGCCCAGTGGATGGAGCCGGTCTACACCCTGCTCGGCCTCACCGTCGGCTGGGTCAACGAGGCGTCCTCGCCGCAGGAGCGGCGCGACGCGTACTCCTGCGACGTCACCTACGTCTCGGTCAGCGAGGCGGGCTTCGACTACCTGCGCGACCAGCTGGTCACCGACGTCGAGGACCGGGTGCAACCCCCGCTGACCACCGCGATCGTCGACGAGGCCGACTCGATCATGATCGACGAGGCGCGGGTGCCGATGGTCCTGGCCGGCGCGGTGCCGGGCGAGCAGGACCCGGTGCACGCCGCCGCCGGGCTGGTGCGCGGCCTGCGCAAGGGCAAGCACTACACGGTCGCCGAGGACGGGCGGAGCGTGGCGTTCACCTCCGCCGGCCTGGCCGCCATCGAGGCCAAGCTCGGCATCGACCTGTACGACGAGGAGCACGTCGCGCAGCTCTCCGCGGTCAACGTGGCGCTGCACGCGCACGCCCTGCTGCACCGCGACGTGGACTACATCGTCCGGGACGGCTCGGTCGAGCTGGTCGACGAGATGCGCGGCCGGGTGGCCCAGCGCCGCCGCTGGCCGGACGGCCTCCAGGCCGCGGTCGAGGCCAAGGAGGGCCTGGACGCCACCGCCGAGGGCGAGGTGCTGGGCACCATCGCCATGCAGGCGTACATCGCGCTCTACCCGAAGGTCTGCGGGATGACCGCCACGGCGGTGCACGTCGGCGACCAGCTGCGGGAGTTCTTCAACCTCGAGGTGGCGGTGATCCCGCCGAACACCCCGTGCATCCGCGAGGACGAGCCGGACCGCATCTACGCCACCCGGGCCGAGAAGGACGAGGCGCTCGTCGACGAGATCCAGCGTGCGCACGCCAAGGGGCGGCCGGTGCTGGTCGGCACCCTCGACGTCAAGGAGTCCGAGGGGCTCGCCGCCGGCCTCAACGCCGCCGGCGTGCCCTGCGTCGTGCTGAACGCCAAGAACGACGACGAAGAGGCCGCGATCATCGCCGAGGCCGGCGCGTACGGCGCGGTGACCGTCTCCACCCAGATGGCCGGCCGGGGTGTCGACATCCGGCTCGGCGGCAGCGACCAGAGCGACCAGGAACGGGTCGCCGAGCTGGGCGGGCTCTACGTGATCGGCAGCGGCCGGCACGACAGCCGGCGGGTCGACGACCAGCTGCGCGGTCGGGCCGGCCGACAGGGCGACCCGGGTGGCTCGGTCTTCTTCGTCAGCCTGGAGGACGACCTGGTCGTCCGGCACGCCGCCGATTCGGTGCCGGCGTCGCCGCGGATGAACGCCGACGGCCTGGTGACCGACGAGCAGGTGGACTACGCGGTCGAGCACGCCCAGCGGGTCGCCGAGGGCGTCAACCACGAGATCCACCGCAACACCTGGCGCTACAGCGTGGTCATCGAGCAGCAGCGCAAGGCCCTCGCCGCCCGCCGCGAACGGCTGCTGACCAGCGACGTGGCCGCGGTGATGCTCCTGGAGAAGGAGCCCGAGAAGGCCGGCGAGATGGACGAGGACCTGCTCGCCCGTGCCGCCCGGTCGATTGCGCTCTACCACCTGGACCGGCTCTGGGCCGAGCACCTGGCCGAGCTGTCGGAGGTCCGCGAGGGCGTGCACCTGCGCGCGCTGGGCCGGCTCGACCCGTTGGACGAGTTCCACCGGGCCGCCGTGCCGGCGTTCAACGACCTGATCCCGGAGATCGAGGCCCGCACCATCGCCACCTTCAACGAGACCGAATTCGACGAGGACTGGCAGGCCGACGACGGCACCCTGGTCCGGCCCACCGCCACCTGGACGTACCTGGTGCACGACAACCCGTTCGGCTCCGAGCTGGACCGGCTGATCGCGTCGATCGGGCGGCGGCTCAGCGGCACCTCCCGCTGACGGAGGCATCCGGGGCCTCTCACCGCGTGCGCACGCGGCGAGAGGCCCCGATTTACGTCGTTTCGACCAGGGTTGGCGAGGGTAGTAGGGCTGGTCGGTCGAGTCGGGAGAGAGCAGACGATGACACAGGTGACGATGCCCGGCGGGCAGGCACGGACGTGCACGGAGGCTGCGAAGCGGTGAACATCGACACGCGGGAGCCGGTGGTGCAGACCCTCGGCGTCCTGGAGACCGCCGCGCTGTTACGGGAACTGACCGCAGGCCTGATCGCCCTGACCGATTTCGACGAGGCGCTCCTGGCGCTGGTCCGGGTCACCCGGGACGCCGTGGCCGGGGTGCGCTGGTGCGGCTTCACCGCCCTGCGCGCCGGCGAACCGGCCGGCGTGGCCGCCTCCGACGAGCGGCTGGCCGGGCTGGACGACCTGCGACACGGCCCGGACTCGCCGGCGATGAGCGCCATCCACCGCCGCGAGATGATCCTCGCCGCCGACCTGACCGCCGAGCCCCGCTGGCCGGTCTGGACGGCGCGCGCCCGCGACCTCGGCGTACGCGGGGTGATCTCCGCACCGGTGGACATCGACGACCAGGTGATCGGCGCGATCAACCTCTACGCCGCCTCGCCCGACCTGCTGACCCCGCAACACCAGTTGACCGCGATGCTGCTCGCCGAACACGCCGGCCTGCTGCTGGCCGCCGTACGCGACCGCAACCGGCAACTCACCGCCAACGGCGAACGCGACGCCGCGCTGCTCCACGAAGGGGTGGTGGGCCAGGCCGTCGGCGTGATCATGACCCAGCGCGGGTGCCCACCGGCCGAGGCCCTCGACGTACTGCGTACCGCCGCGACGTCGCTGGACATCCCCCTGCGCGAGGTGGCCGAGCGACTGGTCCACACGGTCTCCCGCCCCCGCGACGCCTGACCGCGCTGCGTGCCTGCTGGCGCCGCGTGCCTGCTGGCGTTGCGTGCCTGCTGGCGCTGCGTGCCTGCTCGCGCTGCGCGCTCCATGATCGACTCGCGTTTCTTGAAGGCGCGGTGTCCGAGGCGTTGCGATGGCCCGGTTTCCGGCAACGCGAGTCGATCACGGCTGGTGGTGTCCGTTCGTCCGGTCACCGGCGAGTCGGGCGGAATCGTTTCGCCCCGAGCGGGCTCGGGTAGCACTCTGGTCAGGTGAGCTGCGCCGACCCGGGGGAGGACCGATGCAGAGCCGACTGCGAGTGCAGGGGCATCCGATCCAACCGATGCTGGTGACGTTCCCGCTCGGGCTGTTCGTCAGCGCCACCGTCTTCGACCTCACCGACGTCGTCGGTGGGCCGGCGTTCCTGGGCGAGGTGGGCTACTGGACGGGTGTCGCCGCCCTCGTCGCCGCCGCGCTGACCGCAATGGCGGGCATGGTCGACCTGTGGGACGCACCGGGGGACCGCACCCGCCGTACCGCCGTCGCCTTCAACCTGGTGAACGCCGCGATGGCCGGCATGTTCCTGCTCACCTGCCTGGTCCGGTCGCAGTCTCCGGACCGAGGGGCGTCAGCCGCGATCCTGGTCACCGAGCTGGTCGCGCTCGCGATCGGCGGGGTCGGTGTGCACCTGGGCGCCCGGTTGATGCGCCAGTTCGACGGCGGTCGGGCCGAGACTGGCGGCCTGGAGGCCCTCGCCGGCTCCACCGGCGAGATCCGTCGTCCCTGGGCCAGCCGCTGACCCGGTCTCCGGGCCGCATGTCGGAGTCAGCGACTGTGCCGCTGACCGTTCTACCATCACGGATGACCTCCTCTCTGGACACGCTTCCGAAGATCGGTACACCCGCCACCCGCGCCCTCAACGGCGCCGGCTACACGACACTGCGTCAGCTCGCGGACGTTCCGCGGGCCGACCTGGCCAGACTGCACGGCATGGGACCGCGGGCGCTCGGCATCCTCCAGGCCGCTCTCGAGGAGCACCAGCTCAGCCTCGGCTGACCGCCGCCACTGCTCAGCGCCCGGCAGCGCGGGCGCACGCAGGTCGTGCAGGCTGCGGAGACGCCGCGCCGTTCGTCCGGGCTGCGGAGACGCCGCGTCGACCGTCCGGGCTGTACGGACGCTGCGCCGGTCGTCCATGCTGCGCGGGCGCCGCGCCACGACCGTTCCGCCGCGACAGCTCGCCCGGGGCTCCGGGCGTAATGAGGTTGCCGGCGGGGGCGACCGGCCGCGAGGCTGGCCGCCATGGACGCCGCGCGTGACGCCGAAGAACTGATCGCTGAGGCCGCTGCCGCCCCGGTCGACGGATGGGGCTTCGGCTGGCTCGCCGGACGGGCCACCGAGGAGCGCCCGCCCTGGGGGTACGCCCGCCTGGTCGCCGATCGGATGGCGCGCGCGACCTCCGCCCTGGACGTGGACACCGGCGGCGGGGAGGTGCTCGCCGAGGTGCCACGGCCACCGAAGCTGTTGACGGCCACCGAGGGCTGGCCGCCCAACATGGAGGTTGCCCGGCGGACCCTGCGACGGGTGGGCGCGACGGTGGTGGCGGTCGACCCGGACGGGCCGTTGCCCTTCCGCGACGCCTCGTTCGACCTGGTGGTCAGCCGGCATCCGGTGCGTACCGACTGGGCGCAGACGGCCCGGGTGCTGCGACCGGGCGGGACGTTCCTGTCCCAGCAGATCGGCGCGGGCACGATGCGCGAGTTGAGCGAGGCGGTTCTCGGTCCGCTGCCGCCGCCGGACACGCGGCACCCCGAGCACGCGGTCGCCTCCGCTGAGGCGGCCGGGCTGCGGGTGGTCGACCTGCGCCGGGCTTCCCTGCGGGCGGAGTTCTTCGACATCGGGGCGGTGGTCTGGTTCCTGCGCAAGGTGGTCTGGACGGTGCCCGGGTTCACTGTCGACCGCTACCGTGATCGGCTGCGTGACCTGCACCGCCGCATCGTCGACGAAGGGCCCTTCGTGGCCCACGCCCAGCGCTTCCTCATCGAGGCCACCCGTCCCTGACCCGCTGCCGGCCCCGCCGCCGAGGTGGAGTCGATCATCACCGGCTCGGGGCCGCTCAGGGCGGGCCATCTGAGCGCGGGGCGCGCCGGGGCCGTCTGAGCGCGGGGCGCGCCGGGGCCGCCCGAGCGCAGGGCCCATCGGGGCGGCGGCGCGGGGAACGGCCGGGGCGTCAACGCGGGGCCTGCCGGGGCGTCGGCGAGCGGTGCCTAGTGGTGGGTTCGGTGGTGTCCGGCCAGGATGTCGGCGCCGAAGTCGCTGGCGGGGCGGCGGAGCACGGTGTGGGCGTGGTTGCCGTCCGGGCTGGTGTTGTCGTACTCGATCAGCAGGTCGTCGCCCTGCACCCGGTAGTAGTGCCGCTGCCCGGCGCGGGTGGGGCCGGCCCAGGCGAAGTGCAGCGGGCCGGCGTCCAGTCGGGCCGCCTCCCGGGTGGCCAGCTCGGGCGGCAGCCGGTCCAGGTAGAGCGCGACCACCTGGTGCAGCAGCGCCCGCCCGGTCGGGCCCATCCGGTCCGCCGGTACGCCGAGCGGCTCCAACGGTGCGTCGACCTGCCCCCGGGTGGCGCTGATGATGTCCGCCGGCGCGTCGTCGGCGATGATCGCGGCGGCCCGTTCGGCGGGGCCCAGCGCGTCGAGCAGCGCGAGGGCGAGGTCCTCCTCGACGCCGAGGGGGCGGGAGACCGGACGGCCGGCGTAGCGGACCGCCGCCGGGTTGGCGCCGAAGAAGATCGGGGCGGGGGAGACCTGGCCGTCGACCACCGTCATGGTCACCGACAGGTGGTGTCCTTCGAACCGCCACGCCCAGCGGTCGTCGTGCGCCGGGTCGCCGAAGACGGCCACCCAGTAGTCGGCGCTGTGCCGGCCGCGCTGCCAGTCCTCGGCCCGGTCCAGCACCTCCTCCAGCGCGATGATCGCCATCGCCTGCGCGTACGCGGGAGGGCTGAGCGCGGTGGCCAGCAGCCGATGGGCGGCCTTGCGGCCGGCGACGTCCATCGCGGCGAGGCTGGCGCCGGGTCGGGGGCGGGGGCGGTATTCCAGCCAGCGTCGGGCGGACTCGTCGTCGAACGGGTGCACGGCGGCGTCGCGGGCGGCGGGGTCGAGCGCGGCCAGCAGCGCGGTGCCGGCGGCCCGCATCTGCTCGGGCAGAGGATCTTCCACCGACCCTGTATACCGGCCGGTCGGGGTCGGTGTCAGCCGGCGCGCAGCAGCTCCGTCATCTCCGGCAGGTCGAAGAACTGCGCGGTCTCCATCGCGGACGGGTTGCCGTGGGTGGGGTCGGCCCCGGCGGCGAGGAGCGCGCGGACCGCGTCCGTGCTGCTGCGGAAGACCGCCGCGGCCAGCGCCGTCTGGCCCCGGTCGTTGGCCCGGGTGTGGTCGGCGCCGCGGGTGAGCAGGGCGGCCACGGTGTCCGGGTGAGAGTGGTACGCGGCCAGGATCAGCAGCGTGTCGCCCTTGTCGTTGGTGAGGTTGACCGGCAGGCCGGCGTCGAGCTGCGCGGCCAGCTCCTCGGTGGCGCCGGCGCGGGCCAGGTCGAACATCCGGTGGGCGAACGCCAGCGTCTCGGCGTCGAGGTCGTCGGTCACCCCTCCAGGCTACGACGTGCCCTGGTAGGTTGCTCGGCCGGTGAGCTGGGGGAGGGTCCGATGGCCGAGACGGTGTACGTGGGCAACGCGGGTGTCGACGGTGCCACCAACGCCGGCTGGCTGCTCGGGCACTTCGCTCCGCCGGGGGAGATCCGGCACAGCACCGACGTCGAGGTGAAGTGGGGCGTGCACCCACCCGGGCAGGCGCGGTCGCGGTGGGCGACGGGGGAGCGGCGTACCACTCTGCTCGTCCTCGTCGAGGGTTGTTTCCGGGTGGAGTTGCCCGACCGCACGGTGCGACTGGCGGTGCCCGGCGACTACGTGGTGTGGGCCCGAGGGGTGGACCACTCCTGGTTCGCCGAGCGTGCCTCGGTGGTGTTGACGGTGCGGTGGCCCTCGCTGCCCGGCTATCGGGTGGATCCGCCGGTGGTGCGCTGACCGACAGCGGAGTCGATCGGTGTCCCAGTAGGTGGAATTACCTACTAAACCTATAGGCTTTGCCGTCTAGAGTACGGGGGCACCCCGCCGAACGACCCGCGAGGAACCGCCATGACGCACCACCGTCCGGAGTCCGCCCTGCTCACCGTCGCCGCCCGGTGGGCCGACCCGGCCGGCTGGCCGGTCGCGCTGCGCTTCGACCCCGCCGACCGCTGGTACGCCCGCCTCGCCGTCAGCGCCGAGCACGAGGTGTGGGCGCTGAGCTGGCTGCCCGGGCAGGGCACCGACCTGCACGACCACGGCGGCTCCTCCGGGGCGTTCCGGGTCGTCAGCGGCGTGCTCACCGAGGAGACCGTCGGCGCCGGTCGGCTGCGCCCGCGGCTGCTGCCGTCAGGCGGCGGTCGCCGTTTCGGACCCCGACACGTGCACCGGGTGACCAACCATGGCCCCGATCCGGCGGTCAGCGTGCACGTCTACCGGCCCGCGTTGCTCCGGATGACCCGCTACGACCTCGTGGACGGCCGGCTGCGGATCGCCGAGGTCGCCGAGGCCGGCACGTCCTGGTGAGCCCGCGCGAGGCCGGCACGTCCTGGTGAGCCCGGCGAGTCACGACCACCCCCCTGTCACCGGAAGGAACCGATAATGCAGGTAACGGCCGAGCACTGTCCGGCACCCGTGCCGCCCGAGGGCTCCCGCGGCATCGACGAGATCCTGGCCGCCGCGCGGGCCCGGCTGGACCGGCTCGACCCGGAACGGGCGCACCTGGCGTACCGGGCCGGCGCGCTGCTGGTCGACATCCGACCCGCCGCGCAGCGGGCCGCGCACGGCGTGGTGCCCGGCTCGCTCACCGTCGAGCGCAACGTGCTGGAGTGGCGCTTCGACCCACGCTGTGCGGCCCGACTGCCCCAGGCCGTCGACTACGACGTACCGGTGATGATCCTCTGCCAGGAGGGCTACACGTCGTCGCTGGCCGCCGCCGCCCTCCAGGACGTCGGCCTGCACCGGGCCACCGACGTGATCGGTGGGTTCGCCGCGTGGCGGATCGCCGGTCTGCCGGCTCTGGGCCCCACCCCGCTGCACACCTCTGCACTCGCGTCGCCCGTGCACACCGGGTGGGCGCGCCGCTGACCGTCACGCCGCACCGGCGTGGCGGGCGTACCGCCACTTGAGGAGGCATCATGTCCGTCGTCGCCATCCCCACGCGCCGCCACCCGGGGACGCGTCCGAACCGTCCGCGCAGCGCCCCGACCCTCACCATCACCCTCGACCTCGTCCCCGGGCCGCTGAGCCCACGGCTGGCCCGGTTGGTCCAGCTCCTCGGCGAGCTGGCCGAGTCGGGGGAGGGTCGGCTGCGTACCGTCGAGGACCTCGCGCCCGGGTCGCGCCCGGCGCCGATCCCCGTCGGCGGCGGCGAGCCGCCCGCCGACGCGCCCCACGTCCGCATCCTGGCCGGCTCGCGGATGGTCCGCCAGGGCGACCGGGTCATCCCGCTGACCCGCATCGAGTACGAGCTGCTGGTGTTCCTGGCCGAGCACCCGCGCCGGGTCTTCACCCGCCTGCAACTGCTGTCCAGCGTCTGGGGGTACGAGCACGCCGTGGCCCGGACCGTCGACGTGCACGTCCGACGGCTGCGCGCCAAGCTGGCCGGGTCCGAGGTGGTGACCACCGTCTACGGGGTCGGTTACCGCCTGGCCGACGAGGCTCGGATCAGCGTGGACCACACCCGGTAAGCCCTGGTCAGGCGGCCTGCGACCGCCTCGGTGAACCGGGCGGGGACCCCCGTATCGGGGCATCTCGGCGACTCTGCTGTAATCATCAGGCTCGTACGCAGAGCGAGCAGTCGGCTCCGATGCGTTCGCCAATTGTCAAATTTCTGCAACGTAGCCGCCTCTTGACCCTCGCCCGGGTGCCGGGAAGCATCGATGAAGCGGCGTCCCGGGCCGTGGGGAGATACCCGGACCAGCCCAAGGAGGACCATGTCGGTCAGCCCCGCCTCGTCGCGCGCCGGATGGCATACGTCGCAACCCGCGGTGCCCGGTCGACCGCCCGGCGGTCAGCGTCGCCCGGCCAACACCGCGACGCCAGTGCTCACCGTGACGCTGTCCATCCCGCTGGCCTCTGAGGAGTCGCTGACCCCGGCGGCACGTCGGCTGTTGGAGGCCGCCCGCGAGATGCTCGAACGCGGCGAGGGCGTGATCGTCGGGTCCGTGCCGGCCGAACGTCGCCCCGAGCAGACTCCCGCCAACCGGTCGTCGACCCGGGCGATCAGCCCGACCATTCCCGCCCTGCACATTCTCGCCTCGTCCCGCTCGGTGCTGCGCGACGACGAGCCGCTACCGCTGACCCGGCTGGAGTTCGACCTGCTGCTGCACCTGGTCGCCCATCCGCGCCGGGTGTTCACCCGACTGCAACTGCTCAACGCCGTCTGGGGCTACGAGCACGCCGGCGTGCGTACCGTCGACGTGCACGTGCGTCGACTGCGCGGCAAGGTCGGTGTGGACGTGCCCCTGGTCACCACCGTCTACGGCGTCGGCTACCGGCTGGCCGACGACGCCCGGGTGACCATCGACCGCACCGGCTGACCCGCCGCACCGACCTGCCCGACGCGGGGCAGGATGGTCCGGTGCGCATCCGTCCGATCTCGCCCGACCTGCTCGTCACCGCGCTGACCGCCCGGCTGGTCGACGCCGCGACAGGCGCCGCGACCGCCGACCCCGCACCCGCCCGGCTGCGGGTGGCGATCGACGGCCCCTCCGCCGCCGGCCCGGACGAGCTGGCCGCCGCCCTCGTCGACCCGCTGCGCGCCCAGGGCATCCCGGTGCTGCACGTACGGGCCGGCGACTTCCTCCGCCCCGCGTCGCTGCGCTTCGAACTGGGCCGCACCAACCCGGACTCCTTCTACGAGGCATGGGTCGACGAGGCCGGACTGCGTCGGGAGGTCCTCGACCCCGCCGGCCCCGGTGGCACCGGCCGGGTGCTCCCGTCGCTCTGGGACGCCGACACCGACCGGGCCAGCCGGGCCCGCTACGTCGACCTGCCGCCCGGCGGCGTCGTCCTGGTCAGCGGTCCCCTGCTGCTCGGTGGCGGGTTGCCGTTCGACGTCACCGTCCACCTGGAGATGTCCCCGGCGGCGCTGCGTCGACGGACCGAACCGGCCCAGGCGTGGGTGCTGCCGGCGTTCGACAGGTACGCCGAGGAGGTCGTCCCGGCGAGCTTCGCCGACGTGGTGGTACGCGTCGACGACCCCCGCCACCCCGCGCTCGTGGAGCCCGCCGGCGACGCCTGACAATCGCGAGAACTCGTCGGTTTGTCCCGCCGGTCCGGCGGGTACTCGCCCGGCTCACAGAGCGCGGGTGATCGCCCGCGTACCGAATGCGACCGTGACCGGGGCTCCACGCCGCCGGCACCCGGTTCACCGTGAGCCACAGGCTTAGGAAAGGCAGGCAGCGATGCTCGTCCACGACACGGTCGACACGAACCGTTCCCAGAAGGAAATCGACCAGATCCGAAACTCACTCCAGGCGCGGTACGACGAGCTGACCGCCGAGTACGACCAGGCCGTGCTCCAGAGCCAGGTGCTGCGGCTGGTGGAGGTCGGCGACACCGCCGGCGACGACCAGGCCGACAGCGGCACCAAGACGGCCGAGCGGGACACCGCGCAGTCCCTGTTGCGCACCATCCTGGACCGCCGCGCCCAGTACGAGCACGCGCTCGGCCGGCTCGCCGAGGGCACCTACGGCTGGTGCGAGGGCTGCTCCGCGGCCATCCCGGTCGAGCGGCTGGAGATCTTCCCGTCCGCCACCACCTGTGTGACCTGCAAGCAGACCCGCGAACGGCGGGCGGCCTGAGCGACGCCAGCGGTTGCCGGTCGGTCCGCGACGCGATGGACTTGCACCATGGGTGAGATCCTGGTGGGCACCGCGTCCTGGACCGACCGCACGCTGCTGGACTCGGGCTGGTATCCGCAGACCGCTGACAACCCGGAGAAGCGGCTGGCCTACTACGCGCGGCAGTTCCCGCTGGTCGAAGTGGACGCCACCTACTACTCGCCGCCCGCCGAGGCGACCGCGCGGCTGTGGGCCGACCGCACCCCGGCCGGCTTCACCTTCAACGTCAAGGCGTTCAGCCTGCTGACCGGGCACCCCACCAAGGTCAGCGCCCTCTACAAGGACCTGCGCCCGGAGACCGACAAGAAGAACGTCTACCCCGACGACCTGCCCGCGCAGTCGTACGAGGAGGTCTGGACGCGCTTCCTGTCCGCGTTGGACCCCCTCGTCGAGGCGGGCAAGCTGGGCGCGTTGCTGTTCCAGTTCCCGCCCTGGTTCACCATCAAGCGGGCCAACAAGCAGTACCTGCTGGAGGTGGCGAAGCGGTGCGCGCCGCTGCGACCGGTCTTCGAGTTCCGGCACGCCTCCTGGTTCGACGGCGACAACGCCGACGAGACCCTGACCTTCCTGCGCGAGCACCGACTGCCGTACGTCTGCGTGGACATGCCGCAGGGTCACCGCTCGTCGCTGCCGCCGGTGCTGGCCGCCACCG
Source organism: Micromonospora chokoriensis (assembly GCF_900091505.1). NCBI lineage: Bacteria > Bacillati > Actinomycetota > Actinomycetes > Micromonosporales > Micromonosporaceae > Micromonospora > Micromonospora chokoriensis. Next base: position 4,878,552 of record NZ_LT607409.1, on the reverse strand, counting down.
CGGACCTCGCGGTCATGCGCTTCCACGGGCACAGCGACAAGTGGACCAGCAAGGACATCCACGAGAAGTTCGGCTACCACTACTCCAAGCGGGAGCTGGCCGACTGGGCGCCGAAGCTGCGCGAGCTGGCCGACGAGGCCGGTCAGACCCACGTCCTCATGAACAATTGCTATCGCGACTACGCGCAGACCAACGCCACGACCCTCGCCGGGCTCCTCGACGCGACCTGACCTCACCCGAACGGGGTGAGGCCGCGTCACCCGGCACGCCGGCAGTGTGGACGCGGTGGGCTCGGCCGCCCGGGGGGCGGTCCGACGCCGCAGACGACACGGAGGTGACGGGGATGACGGTTCGAGTGGTGACGGATCGGCGGCGCGGTGCCGTCCTGCACGTGGTCGGCACGGCCGACAACACCCGGCGCGCACCGCAGGGCAGCCCGGTGCGGGCCCGCCGCGGGCCGGTGGGACCGCCACGGCGCGCCGACGACCGACGGTGGGACACCTCGGAACGGGGGTCGACCGATGGCTGACCGGATGCTCTCCGCGTTCGAGTCCTCGCTGGACAAGACGACCCTCATCCTGAAGGACATCGAGGACGCCTACGGCTGGCCGAAGGATCGGCGCAACCAGTCGTACGCTGCCCTGCGCACGGTGCTGCACCTGTTGCGCGACCGGTTGCCGGTGGACGAGAGCGTCGAGTTCGCCCAGCAGTTGCCGGTCCTGGTGCGGGGCATCTACTTCGACGGGTGGGTGCCGTCCGACGTGCCGATCAAGCTCAACCGGGACGACTTCCTCTACGAGGTCCGGCAGGGCTTCCCGTACGACGTGGAGGGCGGCCCGGAGCGGGTGACGCAGGTGGTGCTGGACACCCTGCGCCGACACGTGACCCAGGGCGAATGGCAGGACGTGAAGGACACCATGCCGAAGGATCTCGCCGTCATGCTGCCGTGACGGCCGCAGTGACCGGAGCCCGCCCGACGACCCGTCGGGCGGGCTCAGCCGTCGGAGGAGCCGTGGCACTCTCCGCCGCCGCCCGCGAACTGCCCGTGTCGCCCCGGTTCGGCGTCTACGGTGAGGGTTAGAGAAGATCGCGCGTGGGGTACCACCCGCAGTACGACGGACCCCGGCGGATGGCGGGGCGGCACACCCGAGGGAGCACCGATGGCACTCAACGATGACGACATGCAGACCATGGGCGGCGGCGGCGCGGAGGGCCCGGCCGACGGCGGTGCGACCCCGGGTCAGCACGACGGTGGCGCCGACGGCAGCGCGGAGGGCCCCGCCGACGGTGGTGCCACCCCGGGTCAGCACGACGGTGGCGCCGACGGTGGCGCGGAGGGCCCCGCCGACGGTGGTGCCACCCCGGGTCAGCAGGACGGTGGCGCCGACGGTGGCGCGGAGGGCCCCGCCGACGGCGGCGCGACCCCGGGCCAGCAGGACGGCGGCGCTGACGGCAGCGCCCGGTAGGCGTACCCCATGACGCACCTCGACCCGCCGGACGGCCACGGCCGTCCGGCGGTTCCGTCTGCCGGGGCCGCCGCGGCGCTGGCCCGCTGCGTGTCGGTCGAACCGGCCAAGTTCGCCGCCGCGCACTGGGGACACACCCCGCTGCTGTCCCGCGCCGCCGAGTTGCCCGACCCGGCCGGCTTCACCGACCTGCTCAGCCCCGCCGACGCCGACGAGTTGCTGAGCCGGCGTGGTCTGCGTACCCCCTTCCTGCGCGTCGCCAAGGACGGCCAGCTGGTCGCGGCCGCGCGCTGGACCGGAGGCGGCGGCGCGGGCGCCGAGATCGGCGACCAGGTGCTCGACGAGCGGATCCTGGAGCAGTACGCCTCCGGCGCCACCCTGGTGTTGCAGGGTCTGCACCGGATCTGGCCGCCGCTGGTCGACTTCGCCCGCGACCTGGGCCTCGCGCTCAACCAGCCGCTGCAGGTCAACGCCTACCTGACTCCGGCGGGCAGTCAGGGGTTCGCCACCCACTACGACACCCACGACGTGTTCGTCCTCCAGGTCGACGGCCGCAAACACTGGCGGATCCACCCGCCGGTGCTGCCCGACCCGTTGGAGAAGCAGCCCTGGGGTGGGCGCGCCGACGAGGTCGGCGCCACCGCGCAGGGCCCCGCCGCGCTCGACGTGGTGCTCGCCCCCGGCGACGCCCTCTACCTGCCCCGTGGGTGGCTGCACAGCGCGCAGGCCCAGGAGTCCAGCTCGCTGCACCTGACCGTGGGCATCCGCGCGCTCACCCGCTACGCGCTGGTCGAGGAGCTGCTCGCGCTGGCCTCCGAGGACCAGCGGCTGCGGGCCAGCCTGCCGTTCGGCACCGACGTCGCCGACCCGGACGCCATCGAGCCGGAGCTGACCGAGACGGTGGAGGCGCTGCGGGACTGGCTGCTGCGCGCCGACCCCGGCGCGGTCGCCGCACGGCTGCGGCAGCGCGCCTGGCCGGCCTCCCGCCCGGCGCCGATCCGCCCGCTCGCCCAGGCCGACGCGCTCGCCACTCTGGACGCCGACACCCGGGTCACCGTGCGGCCGGGCCTGCGGTGGCAGGTGGTGCCGCACGGGTCGGACACCGTGGCGTTGCGGCTGTTCGACCGGACGATCACCCTGCCCGCCGCGTGTGAGCCGGCGGCCCGCGCCCTGCTCGGCGGAGTGGCCGTCCGGGTCGGTGACCTGCCCGGCCTGCCCGACGACGCCGACCGGGTCACGCTCACCCGTCGACTGCTGCGCGAGGCCGTCCTGGTGCCGGCCTGAGCTACCCGGCGGATGCCCCGAGCAGCTCGATCCGGAGGGTGTTGGTGACCTCGTCGGTCAACTCACCTTCCGCGCCGACCGAGATCGTGCCCTGGTCGGTGATGCCGAAGACGAGTTCCACGGTGCCTGTCTTCAGCACCAGCGGGTCATCGCCCCCGCTGGCCGCGGCGACCACCGCGCGGATCGTGGTGATCGCGTCCACGAGGGTCGCCTCGACAGGGCCGTGGCGTAGCTCGTGCCGATCCTGAAGATCCTCGGCGACGAGCGTGATGTCGATCGTGTGGGTCTTCTGCCGGGAGCGGCTACCACCAACCTTGACCTTCCAGCCGATGACCGGGACCCGGAAGTCCAGGCCACCTCCGAGCTTCGTCGTGACGACCGCGCTCAAGATCAGCTGAACGGAGCCGATGCGCAGGTCCCGGCCCTCGTCGACAGCGGAGATGCCGGCCTGCCGCACCGCGTCCTTCACCGCCGACACGAGTTCCTCCACCGGCACGCTGTCGTCGATCACGTCCATGCCGCACCTCCCCTTCCGTGCGAGTTGAGTTGCCGACCGCTCAGACCGCGGCGGTGGCGAACGGGTCGCCGTAGACCGTGTAGGCCAGCCAGGTCGGGTCGAGTGGATCATCCTGCTGCCCGACCCGGGCGGCGAGGGCCGCCGCACCGAGCGTGGCGCCGCCCGCCAGGGACTCGTAGAACGCCGTCGCGAAGCGCGCCGAGCTGTCCGAGCGCACTGCCCAGAGCGTGCCGACGAACGCACCGGCGCCCGACGACATGAACTGCTGCGCCCAGCCGAGCATCCTGGTGTACGTCGGTGCCACGCCCGCGCTCCGGCACGCGTTGATGAACACGAGGGGACCGGTCTCCGTCAGCGCTTTGCGGATGCTGGCCTCGGCGAGCAGGGCCGGCTTGAACCGGCCACCGTCCAAATCGATGAACGAGCCGTCCGACGAGAACGTGTTGTGGCAGGCGAAGTGGGTCGCTCCCAACTCCCCGGAGTTGATCAGTGCGAGGAGTTCGTCCGCCCTGGTGATGGGCTCGCTGTCGGCCGCGCCGAGGATCGCGCGGATGGTGGTGACCTCCTCGTACGCGCCGGTGGGAGCCTTCGGCGGCACCACGAAACGCGGGTTGCGCAGGCCGATTTTCGCGTTCCGGTGCTGACCGTAGGTGCGGCGCACCACCGGGACCTGCTCGACGAGGAAACCCTCGTCCTGTTGGGCGCTGAGCGGGTGGAGCAGCTCCCACGGGACCACGTCGTGGTCGGTGGCGATCGTGAAGGCGCTCATGTCGGCGCGGACCTCCCAGAACTGGTCCCGCACATCGGCCGGCACCAGCTCCGACCACAGTTGGATGCCCGCCGACCGGATGACCTCGCGGGTCATCGCGGGGCTGTAGCGCGAACCGCCGCCGGCCAGTTGCTGCAACTCCCGGATGGTGTGCTCCACCGCGGCGTTCGGCGCGTTCGTGACCGACTCGACGACCGGTGCGAACAATGCGACGTCGGAGCGCAGTTGGAAGGTGTGGCGGCTGCCGTCGAAGCGGACCTCCAACGTGACCTCGCCCGGTCGTGCCTGCGGGGCACCCAGCGCAGCCACCCTCGGTTGACCGTCGCGGAACGGCCCACCGTCCGCGACGGAGACCTCGACCGAGACCTCGGCGAGGAACGTGCCGCCGGCCCAGGCGGTCACGTCGACGCGATGTAGACCAGTGGTACGCGCTGCGAAGCCGAACCGGATCGGATCCGGATCGTCGTCCGGCAGGACCAGGACGGTCTGCTGCAGTGGGCCGTCAGCGTGCAGACCGGCGGGCCCGTGCACGGTCACCGTGACCGGCGTGCCGCCGTCGGCGACGATAAGCCCCGGCATCGGTGCCACCCTCCCGCCCGGGTGAACCGATCGTCCCTCGGTGACGAGCCGAACCTCGACGCTCAGGTCCTGCCCCGCCGGAACCCGGGTGGGCGCACGCGCCACCAGCAGTCGCGTCGGCACCTGGGTGACGGTCGGCGGCGGCGAGGTCTGCGGTGCGGTGATCGGCGGTGGCGAGGCCTTCGGTCCGGGGATCGGCGGTGTCGCACCGGCCCATCCGCCGGCGTACTCGTCGGAGAGCGTCACACGCCTGGACCGGTAGTGGACCAGGGCATCGGGTGTGTCCGCGTCGTCCCAGAGGACACCGGCCCGGCGGAGCCTCTCCCGTCGCCGCTGCTCGGCTCGTTCGCCCACGCGGGCGCGGTCGTCGACGAACAGCAGTACGTGTCTCACCCGGACGGTGACGCCGTCCAGGGTGAACGTGTCGGTGGCGAGCTGTCGGTTGAGGGCTGTCTCGGCCAGGGACAGCTCGTCGACGGTGCACCGCGACAGGATCGGTCGGCAGACGCCCAGCAGGATTTCGCGGACCACTACCGCGGCATCCGTGACCGCGCCCTGGACGACCTGGACCGCGTCGGTCACCCAGACGTCAACGGCGATGGACGACTCGACATGGCCCGCGCCGCCGCTCGCGGGTAGCCGAAGGCCGAACACCCGTTGGTGGACGCTGGTGTCCACCTCGTAGCGCGTCTCGTACCGGGACGCGAGCCCCGAATGGTGCCGGCCCACGTCGGCGACCTCCAGACCACCCTGGTGCGTCGAGTAGACGATCGTCACCGACGGATGGCGGCTGGCCGGCGACATGACCTGTCGCACCGGTTGCGTGCGGAGGATCAGCGGGATCGTGGGCCCGACTGTCGCCTCCTCGGAGCCCTGACGTGTGGCGAGTTGGTCGCACAGCCGGCGGATGGTCCGACGGAGGGTGGCCGTACGGACCTCGGAGCGCCGCACCGCCAGTGTGCTGAGCGTGGGCTGCGCGCTGACGTTCGGTGCCAGGTGAGCATCGTCCACCAGCACCACGACGACCGGAACCGACGTGGTGAGGGCGATGGTGAAGGTCTGTCGGAGCACCTTCGGCGCGGCCGGATCGAGCACGTCGATCAACGCCGCCGAGGCTGCCAGGCGACGCCGCAGCTCGGTGGTGGACAGGGTCGCGCTCTGTTCGTCGCGCACGACGCCCTCGGTGCCGAACCGAGCGGTCAGCATGTCGTCGAGCAGGCGCCCGACACCGGTGTCGTCGCCGGCGTGGTAACTCAGGAAGACACTGACCATCGGACGTACCGTAGCGAAGATCGCGCGTTGCTCGTGGCCGTGCCGGGGGTCAGCTTCTCGACAGCCATAGTGGACCGATCACTCAGCGGCCCAGCGCCAGCAGCAGCGCGGTGGTCAGCAGGCCCGCGCCGAGGACCACGATGATCGGTCGTGGGCCGAGCATCGCGTGCCGGCGGTCGGCCAGCATCCGGGCTGGCGCGAGACCGATCAACGGGCCGAGCAGGGTCACCACCAGGGCCAGCACCGGCATTCCGACCGCGAGGTCGCCGCCGTACCCGACGCCCAGCGCCCGCGCGCCGGCCCCCAGCGCGTACGCCAGTACGGCGCCGGCCACCCCGCAGAGCGCCAGCAGCGGATTGACCGAGCCCGGCAACTCGCCCGGCTGACCGGCCCGGTCGAGCAGGTCCCGGACCTTCGCGAGCATCGGTACGGGGTCGGTGGCCGCGACGCCGTTCGCGGGTGCGGGCGGGCCTCCGAGGCGGCGGACGCCGAGGCGCGAGCGGGCCTGCTGCCACAGGTGGGCCACCTCGGCGTCGACCCGTTCCTGCTGCTCGCGCGCGGCGACCAACTCCACCTCGGCGTCCTGGAGTTGCTCGGCGGCCTCGGCGACGGCCCGGTCGGCGGCCTCGCACTGCCGCTCGTACCAGGTGTGCGCCTCGGCGCGCTGCTCGGCCACCCGCGCGGTCAGCTCGGCCAACCGCCGCAGCTGCGCCGTGTACGTCTCACTGGTCACTGGTTGGTTCACCGCGACGGTCCATACGGGATGATCACCTGTCCGGTGCGGTGGACCGCCCGGTCGAAGAAGAGGCCCCGCCAGGGGCGGGGATACCAGTCCGGGCCGCCGGTGCCCGGGTAGAGCGAGGCCCCCAGCTCCCCGCCGTGGGTGTCCAGAGCCACCCAGGCGCCGATCTGGTCGGTACGCGCGGCGGGCCCGCCGAGGTCGGCGCGCATTCGGGCCACTCCCCGCCACCAGGCCAGCACATGCGTGCGTCGTTCCGGCCCGTCGTGCAGGATCCGGCGGAGCTGCTCCAGCCCCGTGCGCCCACCCGCCCGGGCGGCCAGCGCGCCGGCTGCCGCGTCGACGGCGAACAGCAGCAGGTAGTGCGGGCTCCCCGAAGCGGTCAACCCGTCGGCCGTCTCGGCCGTCAGCTCGCCGACGGTCTCCTCGTCGTACCAGGCGGCGTCGTCGGCCAGGTCGTCGTAGAGCGCCCGGGCGATCGGGTCGGCGTCCGGGTCGAGGCAGGCGATGGAGAACCGGGCGGTGCCCGGCGGGTGTTGGCGGGCCAGCGACCGGGCCGCGGCGTCCAGCACGGCGCACGCCTCGTCCACCCGGGTGCCGAGAACCGCGAGGTTACGCCCCGGTGCGCGCGGCAGCCGCAGGGCCGCCGAGCGGGACTGCACGTCGATGATCTCGCCGAGCAGGGCGACCGGGTTGCGGGGCGCTGTCCCGTCCGGGGGTGCGGTAAGCGCCCGGAAGTCCGGGGCGTCCGCCAGTCGGGGGATCGCGTCGCCGTCGAAGAGCCGGGCCGGCGCGGCGTCGGCCGGGCGCATCCGCCACAGCCGGTGCTGCAACCCGCTCCACGTCTCCCAGTCGCTGGCCGACGGGATCCGGGCGACCTCGTTGCCCTCCACCATGCCCGACTCGGCGTTGACCACCGCGTGCCAGCGGGGCAGCGACTGTGCCGCGTCGTTGCGTTCGGCGAGGATCCGCAGCGCCTTGGGCAGCGCGATGCGCAGGGTGAACTGGGCGACCAGCGCCGGGCGGCCCCACAGCGCCTCGATGCCCCGGACGTCCTGCGAGGCGAGCACCAGGTGGATGCCCTGTGACCGGCCCCGCCGGGCCAGGTCCTCCAGCAGGTCGGCCGCCTCCCGGGCCACCACGTCCCGGCCGGCCAGCAGCATCTGGAACTCGTCGACCACCGCCACGATCCGCGGCCAGTGCCCGGTCGGGTCGACGGCCCGCAGCTCGGCCAGCTTGGTCACCTCGTGCTTCTTGGCCGCGTCGGCGCGTCGGCGCAGCTCCTCGGTGAGGAACCGCAGCAGCGCCAACCCGAACTCCCGGTCGGTGTTGACGTTGATGCCGACCAGCCGCATGTGCGGCAACCAGCTCGGGTCACGCCGGCCCTGCGCGAACCGCGCGAAGGACACCCCCTCCTTGAAGTCCAACAGGTAGAACTCCAGCTCGGCGGGGGAGTAGCGGGCGGCGAGCGCGCCGATCCACGCGAAGATCAGGTTGGTCTTGCCGGTGCCGGACGGTCCGCCGATCAGCGCGTGCGGTGGATAGTCGCCCAGGGTGAGGCGGACCGGCCGGCCCTGTGTGCCCTCGCCGATCGGCGCGGTCAGCCCGTCGGCGGAACTCTCCCGCCACATCAGATCCGGCGGGGGCAGCAGGTCCGTGAACGGGGTCGGTGGTGGGCCGGCGTTCACCCGGGCGGCGATCTCCCGGCAGGTCTCGGTGACCAGCGACGCCGGCGGCGGCGGATCGAGGCGCACCGGCAACCCGGCCGACCCGCCGATCCGTGCGCCGGAAACCTCGGCCACCACCCGGGTCACCGTCGGATCCTCCGGCAACGGCACACCGTGCACCACGAGGTGCACCCCGCAGGCGGCGCCGGCGCGTACCACCCGGTCCAACTGGCCGCGCTCGTGCCGGTTGAGGTCGTCCCCACCGAGCAGCACCGCCACCCGCCACGGCTCGGGTCGGCGGCCGGTCGCCGCGGCCAGTTCGCGAAGGGAGGCGTACTCGCCGGCGAGCACCGTCTCGTTGATCCGGCGGATCTGCTCCACCAGGTCGTCCAGCAGCGGGCCCAACCCGCCGGGCCCGACGAAGGTGAGCAGCCCTGCCGTGCCGAGCGGGGAGAACCCGGCCAGGCCGCCGCCGAGCTGCTCCGGGTCGTACCCGATCAGTCGTACCGCCCCCGGGTCGGCGCGGCCGGCGGCCCGCAGCAGCAACGCGGACACCACCGCGTCGCAGCCGGCGCGGTCGTCACCGGAGAGGTGGACGTGCCCGGCGTCGAGCAGCGGCACCAGCGCGGGCACCGGCTCGACGCCGTCGAGGTGGACCGTGCCGACCCGCAGCGCGCCGGGCGGTTCCGCCCGCCGGGTCGGCGTCGGCGTCCACCCCGCCCAGTCGGCCCCCGCGCAGCCCGGGGCCTCCCGGCGGGCGGCGTCGGCAGCGCGTCGGGCCAGCTCGGCGATCCGGGTGGCGTAGCGGGCGTCGATCTCGGTGACCCGACGGTCCCGTTCGGCGCCCACCCGCGCCGGCACGGCCGCCGCCGCCCGCTGGATCCGGGTGAGCCGTTCCCGTCCGGCGGTCAGCTCGGCCTGGGCGGCGGACAGGCGGGTACGGGTGGCGCCCAACGCATCGGCGAGGGTGTCCCGGACCCGGCTGGCCAACTGACCGCGCCGGTCAGCCATCGGAGTCCCGTCGGAGCGGCGCGTCCCGCCACGGGCTTCCCGAGCGGGGCGGCAGCCCACCGGAGGGCTGCCCACCGGTGGCGCCCGGCTGTGCGGCGACACCGGCGGGGCGTGCGCCCACACCACCGGAGCGCCCCGCCGCCGGTCGGCCGGACCCCGTCGGCTGGCGTGCATCCGCCGGTCGGCCCGTACCGGTCGACTGACCCGTATCCGCCGGTCGGCCCGCGCCGCCCGACGGGAGGTCCCGACCGAGCCGGGCGAGCAGCAGCCCGGTCGCCACACCGGCGGTGACCGCGGAGTCGGCGGCGTGCGGCGGCTCCCCGGAGGCACGCGGTGGTGGCATCCGGCAGACCCGGGTGAGCAGGGTCTCCAGCACCGGGGGCGGCAGCCCGGGCAGCAGGTCGCGGACGCGCCCGTCCAGTTCGCCGCGCAGCCGCCCGAGGTCGGCGGCGCGGGGCGGGTGCCCGAGCAGCTCACCGGCCAGCTCGCGCAGCAGCGGTGGGGCCAGCGCCGCCATGCCCAGGCCGACGTCGGCCGGGGCCCGGCGCAGCTCCTTGCGCAGCCGGTCCCGGTCGCCGGAGCGGACGCCGCCCACCACCCGGCGCAGCAACTCCTGGGAGTCGCCCAGCTGGTCGTCGGGCTCGTTGTCGGCGCCGGCCCGACCGCCGGTCAGCTCGGCCACCCGCACCGACCACCAGCGGCGCATCCGGACCTGCTCGGCCGGCTCCGGCGGCACGGCGGTGGGCCCGGCCTCCGGCGGTGTGTCGTGCCGAGGCGCGCGTTGCTCGGGGCGGGGCGCCGGGCCGCCGTCCCCGGCGAGACCGATCGCGGCCAGGTACGCCGACAGCTGCTCCTGGGCCACCCGCAGCGCGTAGCCGGCGCTCTCGGCGTGCTCGGTGGCGGCGCTCAGCTCCGGCACTCCCATCGGGTTGGCGGACTCCTGACGGACCCAGCGCAGCCGCTCCGCGGCCAGGCCGAACTTCTCCAGCGCCTGCCCGAGCAGGGCCAGCGGGAACTCCTCGGCGGCGGCACGGACCTGCCCACCGACGTCCTCGATGATGGACACGACGGCCTACAGGGTGGCGACGTAGAGCTGCGCCTGCTCCACCGCGACAAGTGTCGCGGCGAGACACTCCTCCAGCTCCTGGCTGGCCTGTGTCAGCGACGCCTGGGCCGCTTCCACAGTCTCGTGCCCGCTGCCCTCCAGGGCGCCGGCGAGGGTCTGCTGCGCCTCGGTCAGTTTCTCGCCGGCCGCCTGCACGGCTGTCTGCCCGTCCCCGATCTGTTGGAGGGCGACATCGATGGCAGCCTTCAACTCGGCGACGCTCGCCACGGCGGAACCTCCTGGGGGCGGGGAGATCTCCATTAGAGCCTATCGGCGGTTCCGAAAGAACATCCGCCCTGTCGGTGTTCCTGCCCGGCTGTCCGGAAGACACCCGGAAGTGCCGGGAGTCCGTTCTGTGGGAGTCCCAGTGCGAGAACTTCTCAGTTGTTGGTCGGGTTCTCCCGGAGCCAGCGCGGGCCGTATACCTCGGCACCCAGCGCCGTCACCCGTCCGCGCAACTCCCGGTCGGCGGTGACCACCAGCCGGCGGCGCTGCGGCGCGTCGGCCACCAGCTCGACGACCGTGTCGTCGCCGGACCCGGCGGCGGAGACCACCCGGACGCCCTCCGTGCCCGGCACGTCCCGCGCGGCCCCCTCGACCACCAGCACCACCTCCACCGGGGCGGGCAGACGAGCCGGCAACCCGACGGTCGCCACCGGGGCGAGCGAGTCGCGCAACCGTGCCGCCGCGCCGGCGCGGTCACGCCACCACCCGTTCGGGCGGGAGCCCACCACGTTGGCGCCATCCACGATCAACAGCGGTGTCTCGTTCATCCCACCAGCCTGCCACCACCGGCCGGCCCTGGCCGGCTGCCACACCCGGGACGCCACCACGGCCACCGCCTGCGGCGTTTGTCGGGGCGCGCGCCGGGTAGCCCCTGCCGACCGTGCCGCGCCCGACTGCGGAGGAGAGACATGATGGGACCCGGTGACATCGGCTCCGACCCGTGGGACGAATTCCTGGCCCGGTACTTCGGCCGGGGCGAGGGGGGACGCCGGCCACCGCACCGGGTCGACATCACCCGACTGATGACGGCCGACGCCCGGGAGATGCTGGCCGACGCGGCCCGGCGGGCCGCCCAACGCCAGAGCAGCGACCTGGACACCGACCACCTGCTCTGGGCGGCACTGCAACGCGAACCCCTGCGTGACCTGGTACGTCGGGCCGGCGCCGACCCGGACACCCTGCTCAACGCCCTGGGTGGCAAGGGTGACGGCGCGCCGCGCGGGGAGGTGCCGCCCAACCTGTCGTTGACGCCGGCCGCCAAGCGGGCGCTGCTCGACGCCCACCAGCTGTCCCGGGCGATGGGCGCCAACTACATCGGCCCGGAACACATCCTGATGGCGTTGCCGCTCAACCCGGAGTCGCCGGCCGGGCGGATGCTGGCCGCCGGACGGATCCAACCCGAGTCGTTGCAGGCCGCCAACGCCGAACGCGGGCCGATGACCGGGCCGAAGCCGGACCGCGGCACCCCCACCCTGGACCAGTACGGGCAGGACCTCACCGACCTGGCCCGCAACGACCAGATCGACCCGGTGATCGGACGGGCCGACGAGATCGAGCAGGCCGTCGAGATCCTGTCCCGGCGCACCAAGAACAACCCGGTGCTGATCGGCGAGGCCGGTGTCGGCAAGACCGCCATCGTCGAGGGCCTGGCCGAACGGATCTGCGACGGCGACGTCCCGCAGACCCTGCTCGGCAAGCGGGTCGTCCAACTGGACCTCGCCGGCCTGGTCGCCGGCACCCGCTACCGGGGCGACTTCGAGGAGCGGCTGAAGAAGGTCATCGACGAGATCCGCGCGCACCGGGACGAGCTGATCATCTTCCTGGACGAGATCCACACCCTGGTCGGCGCGGGTGGTGCCGGCAGCGAGGGCGGGATGGACGCGTCCAACATGCTCAAACCCGCCCTCGCGCGTGGCGAGCTGCGGGTGATCGGCGCGACGACGCTGGACGAGTACCGCAAGAGCATCGAGAAGGACGCCGCGCTGGCCCGGCGCTTCCAACCGGTGTTGGTGCCCGAGCCCAGCATCGACGACACGATCGCGATCCTGCGCGGGCTGCGTGACCGCTACGAGGCCCACCACCAGGTGCGCTTCACCGACGAGGCGCTGGTCGCCGCCGCCGAGCTGTCCGACCGCTACGTGACCGACCGGTTCCTGCCGGACAAGGCCATCGACCTCATCGACCAGGCCGGCGCGCGGGTGCGGCTGCGCACCCGCACCCCCGCCTCCGACGTGCGGGAGCTGGAGCAGGAGCTCGACGAGGTACGCCGGGACAAGGAGCAGGCCGTCACCGACGAGCAGTACGAGCGGGCCTCCGCCCTGCGCGACCGGATCTCCGAACTGGAACAGGAGATCCGCCGGGCCAACGGCGAGGACGGGATGTCCTCGTCGCAGGTGCCCGAGGTTGGCCCGCAGGAGATCGCCGAGGTGGTCTCCCGGGCCACCGGCATCCCGATCAGCCAGCTCACCGAGGAGGAACGCGACCGGTTGCTGCGCCTGGAGGGGCACCTGCACCAGAAGGTGGTCGGCCAGGACGACGCCGTCACCGCGGTCGCCGAGGCCGTGCGCCGCTCCCGGGCCGGGCTGGCCGACCCGGACCGGCCGATGGGTAGTTTCCTGTTCCTCGGCCCCACCGGCGTGGGCAAGACCGAGTTGGCCCGCGCCCTGGCCGAGGCGCTGTTCGGCGAGGCGGACCGGATGGTCCGGGTGGACATGAGCGAGTTCCAGGAACGGCACACCGTCAGCCGGTTGGTCGGCGCGCCGCCCGGATACGTCGGCTACGAGGAGGCCGGCCAGCTCACCGAGGCGGTCCGCCGCCGCCCGTACGCGGTGGTGCTGCTCGACGAGATCGAGAAGGCCCACCCCGACGTGTTCAACATCCTGCTCCAGGTGCTCGACGACGGGCGGCTCACCGACAGCCAGGGTCGGACGGTGAACTTCAAGAACACCGTGCTGATCATGACGAGCAACCTCGGTTCCGAGCTGATCACCGGCGCCCAGCGGGCCGTCGGCTTCGGCGCCGGCGACGTCGGCAGCGAGCAGGAGAACGACGAACTGCGCGAGCGGCTGATGCGTCGCCTGCAGGAGAACTTCCGCCCGGAGTTCCTCAACCGCATCGACGAGGTCATCATCTTCCGCCGGCTGGAGGCCGAGCAGTTGCGCGACATCACCGCGCTGCTGCTGGAGGAGACCCGCCGCCGCATGCACGCCCAGGACCTCCAGGTGGAGTTCACCACCGCCGGCATCGACTGGCTCGCCGAACACGGCTACCAGCCGGAGTTCGGCGCCCGCCCACTGCGCCGCGTGATCCAGCGGGAGGTGGACAACCACCTGTCCCGGATGCTGCTGGAATCGGCGATCTCGCCGGGGCAGAAGGTCACGGTGGACGTCCGCGACGGCGCGCTCACCTTCGACGTGAGCGCCGGCGAGCGCGGGTACACCCCCGCCACGACCACACACCCACGATGAGCGGGCCGGCACGACGAGACGAGAACGAGCACCCACGCGAGCCCGCGAAACCCCGGGACGAGGACGACCATCCCGACCCGATCCTGGCGCCGCCCACCGCGAACCCCCGCCGCACGCGGGTGCCCGCCGAGGGCCTGCATCCGAAGACCGACCAGGAGGACGACCCGGAGACGTCCGGGCACCGCCGGCGAGAGGAGACCTGATGGTACGCGAAGCGCGGCTCGACCCCGAGGTGGAAGTGCTCTGGGAGGACTTCCACGCCGAGGTGAACGTCCCGTCGGAGCAGCTACGCACGTGGCTGCTGACGCGGGGCTCCGGGGAGGAGTCGTTCAGCCCGAACCCGAACCTCGACCTGCCCCAGCCGGGCCGGGAGATCCTCAAGGTGTTGAACAAGCGCAAGGTCGACCTCACCCCGGAGGACATCGAGGTGATGCGGGAGGCGGTCGAGCGCATCCGCGAGCTGATGGACGCCAAGCCGTCGCGCGGCAACGCCGACGACGACTGGCGACACTCCCTGCTCGACCTGGGACACGACCCGCTCGTCGAACGCTGACCGTGCCATTCGACGGTGCCGCCCCGCCTCCGGGACGGCACCGTCGACATGTGCCGCTACTGGCCCTGGTCGGATTCCAGGCTGGCGATGGTCAGTCCGGCGGCGTCCGCCGCCGCGTCCCGGTCACCACGGGTCTGGTCCTCCCGGGTGAGCAGGTTCGCGTACTCGGTGACGTCGGCCGGGTCGGGCACCGTCGGCAGGCGGCGCAGGAACGCCTCCACGTCGCGGGTGGCGGCGGTGTGCGCGGCGGCCGCCTGGCGCAGCAGTTCGCGGTCGTCGGCGGGCGGGTAGAGGTCCGTCATGTCCGCCAGATACCCGGCCAACGGCGGTTCGCACCCCACCCTGCGCTCAGACCGGCCGGATCCCGCTGGGCTGCCGCACCCCGAACCCGGGGTTGCTCATCAGCCAGGCCAGGTACGCGGGATGCGGGGCCAACGAGTCGACGTACGCCGCCTTGGCCGTCTCCACCACCATCTCGGCGCCCTGGGCGGCGGGGGAGTCCGGGTGCCAGCCGAGCAGGAGCCGCCAGCGCAGCGGTGTCCCGGCGAGCCGACGGGTCACCAACCCGGCCACCGGGCGGAACGTCGCCTGGCACAGCGCCACCGCCACACCGGCGTCCACCAGGTCGATGCAGCCGCGGATGTCGGTCTCGTACACCTTGCGGGGGGTGAAACCGGCACGGGCGCACGCGGCGGCGAAGCAGTCGCCGAAGCAGCCGTCACCCGGCGCGGCCACCCACTGCTCGTGGCGCAGGTCCGCCAGGCGCACCTCGTCGTGGGCGGCGAGGGGGTGCGTCTCCGGCAGCAGCACCAGCACCGGGTCGATGGCCACCTCCTGCCAGCTCAACCCGAAACCGGCGGACGGGCTGGCGTCGCCGCACACACCGGTCAGCGCGAAGTCCAGCCGACCGCCGGACACCAACTGCGCCAACTCGTCCACCGACCAGGAGGCGAATGTGGTGATCTGGGCCGGCGGCTGCGCGGCCGCCAACCGGTGCACCAACCGACCCAGGATCGGGCTGTTCACCCCACCGAACCGGTAGCAGGTGGGGGCACCGCCGGCCCCGGCCAACCGCGCAGCCTCGTCCTGCAGCCCCTTCATCGCCGGCAGCAGCACCCGGGCGCGGGCCAGCACCAGCTCGCCGAGCGCGGTGGGCCGGGCACCACGCCGGTCCCGGTCGAACAGCGGGCCGCCCAGCGTCCGCTCGATGCGTTGGAGCTGGGCGGTGAGGGCCGGCTGGGCCAGGCCGAGCGCCGACGCCGCCTTCGTCACACTCCCCGTCTCCGCGATCGCGCAGACCACCCGCAGGTGACGCAGCTCCAGGTTCATAGGGTGACGGTAGGACTACAGCGTCACCCGGCGGAATAGCCCGAGCGGATCGGTGATAATGAATGCATTGCCGGGCGGGGTCCGCGCTCAGTCGCGGGGTGGCTCCGGCAGGTCCGCCAGGTAGGTCGGTCGCCGGGTCACCGCGTCGAGGACCTTGTCCACCACACCGACCGCCGGCTCCACGATCCGGTTCCACGGAGGGGTGGCCGGCGTGCCCGGGTGGGGGCGGGTCGGCGCCGCCTCCTCGGCGATCTCCAACCGGTTGCCCAGGCGGATCAGCTCCTCCTCGGTCGCGGCCGCCCGCAGCTCGGTGACGAGCGCGCCGACACCGTCCACGTGGTGACGAACCCGCCCGGCGACGTCGGTCAGCGCCTCGTCGGTGAGGCCCTTCAGGGCGTTCAGCAGGCCGGCGTCGGCGGTGATCTCGGCGTCCACCCGCTCGCCGGCGGCCGGCAGCGCCGCGCGTACCGCCGGCAACAGGTACTGCTCCTCGGCGGACAGGTGCCGCGACAACGCGGCGGTGAGCACCGCCAGCGCCTCCTGCGGTGTGGACTCCGGGCCGGTCAACTGCTCCACCAGCGACAGCAGTTGCTGATGCTCCCGGTCGACGATGTCGGCGATGCTGCGACCGGCGGGGCGGTAGCCCTCCTCGGGTGCGGGCGCGGGCGGCAGCGGTGGTAGGGGAACGGCGGACATGGTGCCCTCCTCGACTGGCGGGCGGAAGCTCCGGCAGGGGACGTTCGGTCGTGGGCGGCGGTACCCGAACGCGGTCACCGCGAAACCGACCCGTCGATGCGTCGACCCGCGCGCGTCGGCGCGCCGGCCCGACCACGCCGGTGCGCCGGCCCGTCGGCCACCTCGGGCTGGTATGAAGAGGCGATGACGAGCGACGCCGCCTCCCCCCGCATCGACCCGACCGCAGAGGTCGTCGACCTCTGCCGCGACCTGCTGCGCATCGACACCACCAACACCGGTGACAACGACACCAGCGTCGGTGAGCGCCGCGCGGCCGAGTACGTGGCGGAGAAGCTCGCCGAGGTGGGCGTGGAGTCCGTCCTGCACGAGTCCGCGCCGGGCCGGGCGAACGTGGTCGCCCGCATCCCGGGCACCGACCCGAGCCGGGGCGCGCTGCTGGTGCACGGCCACCTGGACGTGGTGCCCGCCGACGCCGACGAGTGGTCGGTGCACCCGCTCTCCGGTGAGCTGCGCGACGGCTACCTGTGGGGTCGCGGCGCCATCGACATGAAGGACTTCGACGCGATGGTCCTGGCCGTCGTGCGGCACTGGCAGCGCACCGGCGTACGACCGCCGCGCGACATCGTGCTCGCGTACACCGCCGACGAGGAGGCGGGCAGCGACTACGGCGCCCGCTTCCTGGTGGACAACCACCGGGGCCTCTTCGACGGCTGCACCGAGGCGATCGGCGAGGTCGGCGGCTTCTCCTACTCGGTCAACGACAGCCAGCGGCTCTACCTGATCGAGACCGCCGAGAAGGGCATCGACTGGCTGCGGCTGCACGCCAAGGGTCGCCCCGGGCACGGCTCGATGGTGCACGACGACAACGCGGTCACCGCGCTCGCCGAGGCGGTCGCCCGGATCGGCCGGCACCGCTTCCCGGTGGTGGTCACCGACACCGTACGGGCGTTCCTGACCGAGGTCTCCGACCTGCTCGGCGTCGAGTTGGACCCGGACGACCCGGAGACGGCCATCGCCAAGCTCGGCCCGATCGCCAACCTGATCGGCGCGACGATCCGCAACACCGCCAACCCGACCCGGTTGAGCGCCGGCTACAAGGACAACGTCATCCCCGGCCGCGCCACCGCCACCATCGACTGCCGCAGCCTGCCCGGCCAGTCCGAGCTGCTGGAGCGACAGCTGCGCGAGCTGGTCGGCCCGGACATCGCGATCGAGTACATCCAGCGGCAGCCGGCGCTGGAAACCACCTTCGACGGTGACCTGGTCGAGGCCATGTCTGCCGCCCTGCGCGCCGAGGACCCGGGGGCGCGCCCGGTCCCGTACATGCTCTCCGGCGGCACCGACGCCAAGGCGTTCTCCCAGCTCGGCATCCGCTGCTTCGGGTTCGCCCCCCTCAAGCTGCCCGCCGACCTGAACTTCTCGGCGTTGTTCCACGGCATCGACGAGCGCGTTCCGGTCGACGGACTACAGTTCGGCGTGCGGGTGCTCGACCGGTTCCTGCGCACCTGCTAGTCGTGTCCGGCACTTGCCGTCGGCGCGCAACCTGCTTATCCGAAGGGACTGCCCCACATGACCGACCAGCACGGTGAGCTGGACGCCGCTCTCGAGCGCGTGATCGAAGCGGCCCGCCACCACCTGGCCGCTGTACGCGCCGCCCAGGGCCGCGTCGACGACGACGACGTCTGGCAGGCGTACGTGGCGTTGAACAACGCCTCCTTCGCGTACGACGAGCGGCTGCTCGACGCCTTCGGCGAGGTGACGCCGTGGGATGTCGACTCGATCGACCCGGACGAGGCCGACGAGCGTTTCGGCGGCGTCGACGGTGCCGAGGCCAGTGACCCGCACCCGAGGGTGATCTCGGTGCGCCAGCGCCGTGACTACCGGGTGCCGAGCGTGGCCGCGCTGCTGCGCGTGGCCGAGGCCGCCCGGCGGGAGGGGACCCCGGAGGACGACGAGCCGGCACCGGTGGAGGGCGTCGGCGAGGCGGTGCTGGAGTTGCTGCAGAGCGGCGACGGCTCGCTCGGCGCGCTGGACGTCCCGGAGTTGGAGCCACTCGACGGGGTGGTGATGGTCAGCGAGGTGGGCACCCCCGTCGACCTGGAGTCGTTCGACGACGACGACGCGGTCGGCCCGTTCCAACCGGCGGCCGACGACCGGCTCGTCGGCCGGCTCGACGAGCACCCGTTCATGGAGCTCGACGACGATCACGACCACGCGGGGCACCAGCACTAGACGGTACGCCCGCACCCGGGCCGGTGTGCGCTCGCCGTGTCGAGGTGCCGGTGAGCGATATACCTCAGAGGTATGAATATGATTCTGGGGTATATCGTTCACCGGCGGCACGGCCCGCTCAGTACGACAGGCCCGGCTGCGGCTGGTTGACCAGTCGACGGCGGAGCACCACCTGCCGCGTGCCGTCGCGGTAGAGCCGCACCCGGGCCAGCTCCCATCCGGAGAACTCCGCCTGGATCGCCAACTGCGCCGCGGCGGTCAACCGGTCGACGTTCGGCGGCAACCGCAGCGGCGCGTATTCGTAGTCCATGCTATCCATGCTGCCCAGCCCAGCGGCCATTTGCCACCCCAACCCCCTCGGGGGTGACCGACGCCGCTGATGAGCCCTCCCGTCGCGCCAACCCCCCGCCCCGGTGGATGAGCCCCCACAGGTCCGCGCCGATCATGGAGTTGTGGTGTCCGAATTCGCCCCATGTGCGCATCTTTGTCACCCACCACAACTCCATGATCGACGGGGCAGTGCGGTGACGGCCGCCCTGGAACTCAGCGGGTGGGGGCGTTCGCCGTCAGCAGGGTCGCCAGCGCCGGCGCGGACAGCGCGACCGCCTGGGCGCTGCCCGGGTCGACCGCCAGCCCCCAGGAGGGGGCCGGCCAGTCCTCGAACAGGTCGGCGCAGGGCAGCGCGACGAACGACACCCCGTCCCCGGCGAACGCGGCGAGCGCCTTCGGCGAGGTGAAGACCGGCAGCAGCGGCGCGCCGGTCGCGTCGCCGATCACCGTCCACGGGAACTCGGCATCCGGCATCGGTTCCCCGGCCAGCGGCACGCACACCGTCGCGCCGGCCAGCACTGCGAGGTAGCCGGGCAGGTCACGCCGGTCGACGGCCGCGCCGAGGAGTGCCACCACCGCCGGCTCCGCCGCCCCGGTCGGAGCCGCCCCGGTCGGAGCCGCCCCGGTCGGAGCCGCCCCGGTCGGACTCGGCCCGGTCCGAGCCGCCTCGGCCGCAGCCGCCTCGGCCGCAGCCGCCTCGGCCGCAGCCGCCTCGGCCGCAGCCGCAGTCGGCCGGGTCGGGGCCGGTCGCTGCGGCGAGCCGGGGCGCGCGGCCGGCGGCACCGCCCGGCAGGAGAGCGCACCCGGCCGGTCGGTCAACACCTCGGCGGCGGTACGGGCCACGAGCGCACTGAGTCGCTCCACCTGCTGCGGGGTGCGCGGAACCTCGTACCACCAGGCCTCGTCGCCGGTCGGACGGTGCCACCCCAGTGCGGCCAGGCGTGCCTCGTCGTGGCCGGGGCTGACCACCCGCACGACCTCGCGGCGCACCAGCAGGCGGATGCCGCGCGGACCGGCGGAGAGTTCCAGGTCGGTGTCCCGGTCGCAGCGGGCGATCGTGTCCCGCAGCCGCGTGACGATCTCCGGCCAGGTCGGCGACGTCACGCCGGTGGGCCGGGCAGGCGGGCGTCCAGCCGGCCGAGCCGGGCCACGGTCTCCTCCAGGCGGCCCAGGGCCGAGAAGTCGCCCGGCGTGCCGAACAGGTCGCCCAGGCTCGCGCCGAGCGCGCCGTCCAACCCCTCGGTGTGCTCGTCGACGTGGTCGCCGGCGGCCGCGCGGGCCCGCCGGTACGCGTCGAGCACCAGCTCCGCCACGCCCTCGGTGCCGGCGCGCAGCGCGGCGGGCGCGAGAGTGAGGCCGGTCAGCGCCCCGGTGGCGTCGACGGTCGCCGAGACCAGGCCACTCTCGTCGGTAGCGGTGCCCGACAGCGCGGCCAGCTCGTCGCCCAGCCCGGCGAACCGGCGCTCGATATCGGCGATCCGCCCGGCCAGCGCGTCGAACGCGGACGTCGGGTCCGTCATGAGATCCCTCCCCCGTGGATCGTGCGACCGGGTGGTGCCCGGTGGCCGGGAGATCGTATCGTCGGTTCGCTCGGCTCATGGGGGAGGAACGGCATGCCACCGGACATCGATGTCGACGTGCAGGCGGTCCGTCGACTGGAGACAGCCGCGAAACACGTCGCCAGTTCGCTCGCCGCGCTGGAGGCGCAGATCGTCTCGGCCGGTGACGTGCCGTCGGACGCCTTCGGCCACCTGCCGTTCGCCAGTGACCTGCTGCGCGCGAAGTACGCCGAGCAGGTCACCGGTGGCAAGGAGTTGTTCGCCGCCGCGCACGCCGCGTTCGGTCGGGTCGGCGCGGCGTTGGGCGACACGGTCGAGGCGTACGAGCGCAACGAGCGGGACCTCGACGCCGGGTTCAAGGCCATCCAGTCGGGGCTGCCCGGATGAGCGGGCCGGCCGGCAGCGCCGTCGAGCTGTGGAACGGCCTCGACAACGCGCTCTCCGGAGTGGAGGACGCCGTCGACAGCGTCTGCCGCACGCTGGCCTGGCCGCTGATCCAGCTCGTCGAGCTGGTCGACGGTGAGCCCGCCGTCCTGCGCGCCAAGGCCGCCGAGTGGGACGCGTTGGCCACGCAGGTCCGCGACCTGGCGCAGGGGCACCGCGGCACCCGGGAGTCCGCGCAGGCCGGGTGGGCCTCACCCTCCGGCGTGGCGTACGGGAAGCGGCTGGCCGAGGTCGAACAGCAGATGCTCGACGTCGCCGAGCAGTTCGCCGCGACAGCGGAGTACCTGCGCAGCGTCGCCGACGGTCTGCAGACCGTCCACGACGTCCTCGTGGACCTCTGCGTCGAGTTCGTGAACTGGATGCTCGTGACGCTGGTGACGGCGCTGCTGATGGCGCCGGTGACCATGGGGGCGTCCTGGGTCGCCGGCGTGGGCGTGACGGTGACCAGGGCCTTGATCGTGGTCACCCGGGCGCTGAAGGTCCTGCGCCCGTTGGCGGCGCACCTGCAGAAGGTCATCCGCCTGCTCCAACGGGTCATGCTGTCCCTGCGGAAGCTCCAGGCGCACCTCGACAAGCTGGTCGCCATGCAGGACAAGCTGCGTACCGGCAGGAAGTACGTCGAGAAGCGCCACGCCGCGGGCAAGGCCGACAAGTGGTTCCACAAGATCTTCGACCCCACCAAGGGCACCTACAAGCTGGGCAAGTCCGGTTCGCCGTTCGACATGGGTGTTTTCGACCGGGCCTCCGCGCTGCGGACGCACGGCGTCGCCGACGGCGCTCGGGTGATCGCGCGGGACTGGGCGACCAACCTTCCGTGGAACGTGCCGAACTCGGTCGTCCACGGCGTCACCTGGGGGACCGTCGCGTTCACCAGCGGGCTGTCCATTCCCGGCGGCGAGCAGGTCGGTGACCAGATCGACCAGGCGGTGCAGGGTGGCGCCGACTGGATCGACCAGAATGTCTTCGGGCAGCCGCCCGCGGGTCAACCCGCGGGCCGGTAGCCCCGGTCGAGGAGGTACGGCGTGACGGCAGAGCAGCGAGGTCGGCTGGGTCGGTTCACCGACGCGGTGCTCGGCGGTGCGCGGGCGGCCCGGGACAAGGCCCGTGAGCTGCGTGAGGAGTTCCGCACCAGCGACGCACCCGAACGTGCCCTGGTGGCGCCGCTCCTGCCCGAGCAGGAGCTGCGCTACGTCGGCCTCGCCCCGGTCCGCTGCCCGGACACGCACAAGGCGGGCCGGCAGCTCGCCGACGTGATGGCCGACAAGTTCGTCGACTCCCTCGACCCGAAGGTGCTGTTCGGCCTGCTCAACATCGTCAACCCGGTGGTCTGGGTCGATGCGGTGCTCACCCCGGTGCGGATGGCGGCGGGTGTGCTGCTGCTGCCGGGCAAGGCGGGTGCCGTTGCCGCCGGCCTGCCGGAGGCGGTCGCCCCGGAGCCGGACCTGCCGCACCAGCCCGTCCAGCGGGAGCCGATCCCGCTCACCGAGGAACAGGAGGCGTTCCGGGCGCTGTTCCGACTCAGCCTGTACCGGCCCCTGGCCGACCAGCTCGCCGAGATCGCCTACCGACGCCGGTACGTCTTCAGCGGCGACCTCGCCACCCTCGCCGGCAGCCTCCTGCTGTTCCTGGATCGCTACACGGGCACCCCGTTCGCGGTGACCGACACCCACCTGCACCTGCTCCGGATGGGCTCCCGCCCGGACGCCGACCGTCCGGACCGGCGCCGACCACGGGTGCTCTGGAGTGTGCCGCTCAGTCGGGTGGCCCGGTTCGACTCCGAGCGCAGTGCGACCGGTCTCGTGCAGCTCACGTCCACGATCGCCTTCGACGACGGCTCGTGGCTCCGGCTCACCCAGCCCGCACTGCGTGACGACCAGTCGCGCTTCTTCACGGCGCTCGGCGACCTTCCCGGTCGGCGTCCGTCGCCCTGAGATGGCCGGCGTCCGTCGCCCTGACGCGGCCGGCGGGTCAGCCTCGACCCGGCGGGCCGGTCAGCCGTCGCGCTCGGGGTAGCCCACCGGCACCGCCGACACGTCGTCCAGCGCGGTGGTGATCTCCTCGGGCAGTGTGATGCGTTCCACCTGGAGAGCGCCGAGCAGCTGCCCCACCGTCCGGGCGCCCAGGATCGGCGCGGTCACCCCCGGCCGGTCCCGGATCCAGGCCAACGCCACCTCCAGCGGCGACACACCCAGCCCGCCGGCCGCGGTCGCCACCGCCTCCACGATGCTGGAGCAGCGCGGCTCCAGGTATGTCGCGACGAACCGTTCGAAGTGCGGCGACGCGGCCCGGGAGTCCGCCGGACGACCGTGCCGGTACTTGCCGGTCAGCACCCCCCGGCCCAGGGGGGACCACGGCAGCACGCCCAGGCCGAGCGCGTCGCACGCGGGCAGCACCTCCCGCTCCACGCCCCGTTCCAGCAGCGAGTACTCCACCTGGGCGGCGACCACCGGCGCCCGGCCCGGCCAGGCGGTCTGCCAGGCGGCGGCCCGCGCGGTCTGCCAACCGGAGAAGTTCGACACACCGACGTAGCGGACCTTGCCGCTGGCCACCGCGTGGTCCAGCGCCGCCAGGGTCTCCTCCAGGGGGGTGTCCGGGTCGTACCCGTGCACCTGGAACAGGTCGACGTGGTCGGTGCCGAGCCGGCGCAGCGACGCGTCCAACGTCCGCAGCAGGTGACCCCGGGAGCCGTCCCGGCGTCGGCCGCTGCCCGGCCGCAACCCGGCCTTCGTGGCGATCAGCAGCTCCTCGCGGGGCACGAGGGAGCCCAGCAGCGAGCCGATCACCGACTCGGCGTCGCCGTCGCCGTACACGTCGGCGGTGTCGATCAGGTTGCCGCCCGCGTCCAGGTAACTCTTCAGCTGGGCGGCCGCATCGTCGGCGTCGGTGTCCCGGCCCCAGGTCATGGTGCCGAGCGCGAGCCGGGAAACCGCCAGCCCGCTTCGGCCGAGCGGTCGCTGTTGCATGGGTGAACCTTATTTCGAACCTGCCGCCACGGATATCCTCGCTCCCGTATCTCTGCCGGTTCTGCCGGTTCCGCCGCCCGGTCCTGTCCCGATGGAGGGGGGACCAAAGGGGTCGAGCCGGTGATCGACTCCGTTATCGGCATTGCGTAACCTGGTGCGACCTGTGCCACGGATGGGGGAGGACCAGTGCGACTCGGGCTCAGTCTTGGATATCAGACGGCGTGGAGCACACCGGCCGACCACCTGGCCCTGGCGCAGGAGGCGGACCGGCTGGGCTACGCGGTGGTGTGGGCGGCGGAGGCCTACGGCTCCGACTCGCCCAGCATGCTGGCCTGGATGGCCGGTCAGACCGAACGCATCGACGTCGGCGCCGCGGTGATGCAGATCCCCGCCCGTACGCCGGCGGCCACCGCGATGACCGCCGCCACCATCGACGCGCTCTCCGGTGGCCGGTTCCGCCTCGGCCTGGGCGTCTCCGGCCCGCAGGTCTCCGAGGGCTGGCACGGTGTGCGGTTCGCCAAGCCCCTCGCCCGGACCCGCGAGTTCGTCGACATCGTGAAGCTGGCCGTGGCCCGCAAGGAGGTGGCGTACGACGGCGAGCACTACACGCTGCCGCTGCCGGACGGCCCCGGTAAGGCCCTGCGGCTGGGCTTCCACCCACCCCGCGAACACATACCGATCTACCTGGCCGCGGTCGGTCCGAAGAACCTGGAGCTGGCCGGCGAGATCGCCGACGGCTGGCTGGCCGTCTTCTACGCCCCGGAGTTCGCCGAGGAGCAGCTCGCCTCGGTGCGCGCCGGGCGGGCGAAGGTCGGCAAGGAGCTGGCCGGGTTCGACGTGGTGCCGTCGGTGCCCGTGGTGATCGGTGACGACGTGGCGTCCTGCGCGGAACTGGTGCGCTGGTACGCGGCGCTGTACGTGGGTGGCATGGGCAGCCGCCAGCAGAACTTCTACAACCAGCTCGCCACCCGGATGGGGTACGGCGACGCCGCCCGCGAGGTGCAGGACCTGTACCTGGCCAAGCGGCAGCGTGACGCCGCCGCCGCCGTGCCGATGGAGTTCATCGACCGGACGTCGCTGCTCGGCCCGAAGGAGCGCGTCGCCGAGCGGATGCGGGAGTACGCCGCCGCCGGCGTCACCACGCTGTCGGTGACCCTGTTCGTGGCCGACCGGGAGAGCGGTGTGCAGACCCTGCGTACCGTCGCCGAGGCACTTGATCTTTCGGGAGTTGGCGAGTGACCTGGGTCGAGGCCATCGTCCTGGGCATCGTCCAGGGACTGACCGAGTTCCTTCCGGTCAGCTCGTCGGGGCATCTGCGGATCACCTCGGCGATCTTCTTCGACCGCGACGCCGGCGCGTCGTTCACCGCGGTCACCCAGCTCGGCACCGAAGCGGCCGTGTTGATCTACTTCGCCAAGGACATCTGGCGGATCACCCGGACCTGGCTGGTCGGCATCCGGGACAGGTCGGTGCGGTCCAGCCTCGACTACCGGATGGGCTGGTACGTGATCGTCGGGTCCATCCCGATCGGGTTGTTCGGTTTCCTGTTCAAGGACCAGATCAAGACGGCCGGGCGCAACCTGTGGCTGGTGGCGACCACGCTGATCGTGTTCGCGTTCGTGCTGGCGTTCGCCGAGTACTGGGGTCGGCAGACCCGCACCCTGGAGAACTTCCGGATGAAGGACGGCATCGTGATGGGCTTCGCCCAGGCCATGGCGCTGGTCCCCGGGGTGTCCCGTTCGGGCGGCACGCTCACCGCCGGCCTGCTGCTCAACCTGACCCGGGAGGCGGCGGCACGGTACTCGTTCCTGCTGGCCATCCCGGCGGTGGTGATGTCCGGCGTGTTCAGCCTCGGTGACGTCTTCGAACCGTCCGCCCCGGGCACGTCCACGCCGTCGGTGGCGCAGATGATCGTGGCCACGGTCATCGCCTTCGGCATCGGGTACGCGGCCATCGCCTGGCTGCTGCGCTATGTCGCCCACC
Source organism: Micromonospora chokoriensis (assembly GCF_900091505.1). NCBI lineage: Bacteria > Bacillati > Actinomycetota > Actinomycetes > Micromonosporales > Micromonosporaceae > Micromonospora > Micromonospora chokoriensis. The sequence continues at coordinate 4,852,581 of NZ_LT607409.1, read as the reverse complement.
ACACCCTGTACGTCTTCGTGCTGTACCGGGTCGCGCTGGGCACCCTGGTCCTGGCCCTGCTGCTGACCGGCACGATCAGCGCCACCTGACCCACCCGTCGACGGCCCCCGGCTGCGCCTGCGGGCGGAGCCGGGGGCCGCGGTCGTCATCCCCGCCCGCCGCCCGCCCATGATCCACTCGGTTTCCTTGAAATCGCGCTGTCCGGGGCGGCCCGACACCCCGACTTCCTGACAACCGAGTCGATCACGAAGATCGGGCATTCGGCGCGCCCCGACGGCGACGACCCCGGGTGGTGCCTCCGGAGCCCGCGACGGCCCGACCGGGAGCGCAGGTCATAGGGTGGTCACCGTGGCGACCCTTCTGCTTCTGCGACACGGCCGGACCACGGCGAACGCCGACGGCGGCCTGGCCGGCCGGCAACCGGTCGAGCTGGACGACACCGGGCGCGCCCAGGCCGTCGCGGTGGGCGAGCGGTTGCGGGCGGTGCCGTTGGCCGCCGTCGTGACGAGCCCGCTGATCCGTTGCCGACAGACCCTGGAGCTGGCGCTGCCGCAGGCCACGCCGGTCGTCGAGGACGGGCTGATCGAGTGTGACTACGGCAGCTGGGAGGGGCAGCCGCTGAAGAAGCTCGCCAAGGAGCCGCTCTGGCCGGTGGTGCAGCAGCGCCCCAGCGCGGCGGTCTTCCCCGACGGGGAGGCGATGGCGGCGATGTCCGCCCGCGCGGTGGCAGCGGTTCGCTCGTGGGACGCCCGGGTGAGCGCCGAGCACGGTCCCGAGGCGGTGTGGCTGGCGTGCAGCCACGGTGATGTGATCAAGGCCATCGTGGCGGACGCGCTCGGCGTACACCTGGATCTCTTCCAGCGGGTCGTGGCCGACCCGGCGTCGGTGACGGTGATCCGGTTCACGCCGCTGCGGCCGTTCCTGGTCCGGCTCAACGACACCGGCGGTGACCTGTCGGGCCTGGTGCCGCCGCCCCGCAAGCGACGTCGGCGGGCGTCCCGGGCGGCTGATTCGGACGCCGCGGTCGGCGGCGGGGCCGGTGCGGCCTCGTGACGACCCCGATCGGTGGCCGCCGGGCCGCACCACCCCGGACCGGCGCGCCGGCCGCCACGCCCGGGTGCAGCAGCTGGTACGCCGGGCGTGCCGGCGCCGCGGCGATTCAGGTCGGTGGGGTGCGCGGTGCCCTGGCGGGCCGGATAGGGTCGTGGGTATGACCCACCAGGTGCACGCCTTCGAACCGCCGGAGCGGTTCGTCGCCGGGACTGTCGGCCCGCCGGGGGAGCGCGCCTTCTTCCTGCAGGCCCGCGGCGGCGGCCGGCTGGTCAGCGTCGCGCTGGAGAAGGTCCAGGTGTCACTGCTCGCCGAGAAGCTGGAGGAGCTGCTCACCGAGGCGCAACGTCGCTTCGGGGTGGACCTGCCCGAGCTGGCGCCGGTGATCGGTGACAACGACCCGCTGGACACTCCGGTCGACGAGGAGTTCCGGGTCGGCACCCTCGGCCTGGCCTTCGACGTGGACACCGCGACAGTGGTGATCGAGGCGATCGCCGCCGGCGAGGTGGAGCCCGAGGTCGAGCTGGGCGACGAGGACGACGAGGACGACGACGAGGACGACGAGCCGGACGAGGACCTGGATCGGCTCCGGGTCCGGCTCACCCCGCAGGCGACCCGCCAGTTCATCGAGCGGGCCCGGCGAGTGGTCAACGCGGGCCGGCCGCCGTGCCCGCTCTGCGGCCAACCGTTGGACCCCGCCGGGCACCTCTGCCCGCGGCACAACGGTTATCACCGGTGACCTCGTCCGGCCTCCAGCCTCGCCAGGACGGTGACGCCGCGCTTCGGCTGCTGCGCGACGGCGTGCTCGACCTGGAAGGTCGGCTGGTCGACGCGTCGAACACGACGCTGCGCGGCATCCTGACCCTGGACGGGATCACCGCCCGCTGCGTCTACAAGCCGGTGCGTGGCGAACGACCGCTCTGGGACTTCCCCGACGGCACCCTGGCCGGCCGGGAGGTCTCGGCGTACCTGGTCTCCGAGGCGACCGGTTGGGGTCTGGTGCCGCCCACGGTGCTGCGCGACGGCCCGTTCGGCCCCGGCTCCTGCCAGCTGTGGATCGACGAGCCGGAGGACGTCGAGGCGCTGGTCGGGTTCCTGCCGGCCGACGAGTTGCCGCCCCGCTGGTTCCCGATCGCCGCGGCCCGGGACGACGACGGCGCGGCGTACGTGTTGGCGCACGCCGAGGATCCCCGGCTGGCCCGACTCGCCGTCCTGGACGCGGTGATCAACAACGCCGACCGTAAGGGTGGTCACGTTCTCGTCGGCGCCGACGACCGGATCTACGGCGTGGACCACGGGGTGAGCTTCCACGTGGAGGACAAGCTGCGCACGGTCCTCTGGGGGTGGGCCGGTCGGCAGCTCCCCCCGGACGCCGTGGAGATGCTCGACGGGCTCGCCGGGCAGGTCACCGGGGCGCTCGGCGAGGAGTTGGCCGACCACCTGACGATCAGCGAGGTGGCCGAGCTGGCCTCCCGGATCGACCGGTTGCGCGAGACCGGCCGTTTCCCACAGCCACCGGAGGACTGGCCGGCGATGCCCTGGCCGCCCATGTGAGCCGCTGTCATCTTGATCACCCGTGGGGTGCTCCGGCGGCGCCGCCGGGCTGGTTAGGCTGATCCCATGGAGTCTTGGGCGGGACACGAGGTGCCACGGCTGCCGGGCACGGGCGAGCCGTTGGCGTTGTACGACTCGGCGCGGCAGGGCGTCCATCCGAGTGACCCGGCCGACGCGGCGAGCATGTACGTCTGCGGCATCACCCCGTACGACGCGACCCACCTCGGCCACGCCGCCACCATGATCACGTTCGACCTGGTGCAGCGGATGTGGCGCGACGCCGGCCGTCCGGTGCGCTACGTGCAGAACGTCACCGACATCGACGATCCGCTGCTGGAGCGGGCTGCCCGCGACGGCGAGGACTGGGTGGTCCTCGCGATGCGGGAGACCGCGCTGTTCCGGGAGGACATGGAGGCGCTGCGGATCATCCCGCCGGCGCACTACGTGGGCGCCGTCGAGTCGATCCCGGACATCGCCGACAAGGTCGAGGTGCTGGTCAAGGACGGTGCCGCGTACCGACTCGACGACGGCACCGGCGACGTCTACTTCGACATCTCCGCCACCGGCCGGTTCGGCTACGAGTCGAACCTGACCCGTGAGCAGATGCTGGAGATCTTCCCCGAGCGCGGCGGTGACCCCGACCGCGCCGGAAAGCGCGACCCACTGGACCCGCTGCTGTGGCGCGGGGCCCGCGAGGGTGAGCCGTCCTGGCCGGGCGGCGACCTGGGTCCGGGCCGCCCCGGCTGGCACATCGAGTGCGCCGTGATCGCCCTGAACCTGCTCGGCGACCGGATCGACGTGCAGGGCGGCGGCAACGACCTGCTGTTCCCGCACCACGAGGCGTCCGCCGCGCACGCCGAGCGGCTCACCGGTCAGGCGCCGTTCGCCGAGCACTACGTGCACGCCGGCATGATCGGCCTGGACGGCGAGAAGATGTCCAAGTCCCGCGGCAACCTGGTCTTCGTGTCCCGGCTGCGCGCCGACAAGGTCGACCCGATGGCGATCCGGCTGGCGTTGATCTCCGGGCATTACCGCAGCGACCGCACCTGGACCGACGAGCTCCTCACCGCGGCTCAGGAGCGCCTGGCCCGCTGGCGGCAGGCCGCCGCCGCGCCCGCCGGGCCGTCCGGCGCCGAGCTGCTCGCCGGGGTACGCGCACGCCTGGCCGACGACCTCGACACCCCCGGCGCCCTGGCCGTGGCGGACCGCTGGGCCGAGGCGACCCTCGCCGGCGCGGCGGACGACCCCGAGGCCCCAGCCCTCTTCGCGAACACGGTCGACGCCCTCCTCGGCATCCGCCTCTAGTCCTCACCCCTCGCCCCGCGCCACGCGGTGTCCTGCGTCGCGCCTGTCCTGGGTCGCGCCTGTCCTGGGTCGCGCCTGTCCTGGGTCGCGCCTGTCTTGCGTCGCGCCTGTCCTGGGTCGCGCCTGTCCTGCGTCGCGCCTGTCCTGCAGGGCATGCGTGCCGCGCGTGCCCTGCCGCGCTGTCCGTGCGTGCCATGCCCTGCGCGCCCGGTGTCGCCGGGCTGATCGACTCAGGTTTCAGGAAGTCGGGGTATCCAGCACGATACAACCCCCCGATTTCCAGAAATCCGAGTCGATCACGCCGGCATCCCTCGTCGATCGTGAGGTTGACGGGCGGTTCGATCTCCGTCGGACCCGCCGGTCTCATGATCGACGGGATGGGCGCGTCGGCACGCCGCCACCTCGGCGACTCGGAGACGATCAAGGCTAGCCGGCGCCGACCGACGGTCCACGTGGGCTGTCGCGCTCGACCGTGCGCCCGGACAGCGCCGTCGACGCACACTACCCGGGCGGGCGCCAGGGACGGGGTGTAGCGCGGGGCGTGCGTGGGGGTCAGCCGAGGACCAGGCCGGGGTCGGGTTCGGGGTCGGGGGTGGGGCCGGGGATCTTGTACTCCTCGGTGAGGGTGGTCATCGGGCCGGGCCAGGTCGCCTGGGCCACCTCGATCGGTTTGCGGTGTGCGTCGTACGCGATGTGCAGCAGGTGCAGCACCGGGGTGTCCGGCCGGATCTGGAGGGTCTCGGCCTCCTCCCGGCTGGGCTGGCGGGCGCTGATCGTGTCGGTGGCCGAGACGTACCGTCGGCCGGTGACCTCTTCGGCCTCCTGGTAGAGGGGTCGGCCGAACGCCTCGGCGCGCTCCAATGAGGTGCCAGTGGTGTCGCGGGGCAGGAACCAGGAGGCGCCCACCTCGACGGGGGAGTCGTCGGTGCGGACGAGGTGCCGGCGGCAGAGCAGGTTGGTGCCGTCGGAGACGCCGAACGCGTCGGCGACCTCGGCGGGCGCGGGGGAGAGGCCGACGGAGACGAGCTGTTGCCGGTATCGGGCGGCCAGGTCGGTGTGGTAGCCGCGGAAGCCGCCGTACCGCCCTCGGGAGAGCCGGTTGAGTCGGCGGCGGGTGCCCCGGACGTACGTACCGGAGCCGGGTTTGGTGATCAGGATGCCCTCGACCCGCAGCTGGTCGACGGCGCGTTGCACGGTCTGCTTGGCGACGCCGAACATCTCGGCGATGGCCGGGATGGACGGCAGGCGCTCGCCCGGCCCCCAGTCGCCGCGGCGGACCTGGGCTTTGAGCTGCGCGGCGATCTGTCGGTGCGGGAACTCGGCGGCCCCGGGATTGATCTGCACACCCACCTCCTTGATCATGATCACATCTAGGTTCCTAGGATGCCTTAGAGGGTGTGACGGCGCTACCCCGGACACGCCAAAACGGGCCCCCGGACCACAAAAGGTCCGAAGGCCCGCAGCGGGGGACGTGCTACCAGGAACCGGCGGTGGGGCCGGCTGAACCGCCCCGTCGGCGCAGGTACTTCTCGAACTCCTGGGCGATCTCGTCACCGGTCAACGGGGTGATGCCCTCGTCGCCGACCCGTTCCTCCAGCTCGCGCACGTATTCGCCCAGCTCGGCGTCCTGCTCGGCGGCGCTGCGCACCCGCTGCTCCCACTCGGCCGACTCCTCGGCCAGGTCCGCCATCGGCACCGGAAGGTCGACGACCTCCTCCACCCGGTGCAGCAGGGCGAGGGTGGCCTTCGGGCACGGCGGGTTGTTGGCGTAGTGCGGGACGTGCACCCAGAACGACACGGCGTCCACCTCGGCGCGGGCGCAGGCGTCGTGCAGCACACCCACGATGCCGGTCGGCCCGTCGTAGCGGGTGGGGGTGAGTTGGTAACGCTCGGCGGCCTGCGCGTCGGACGCGCTGCCGCTGATCGGCAGCGGTCGCGTGTACGGAACATCGGCGAGCAGCGCGCCGAGCAGCACGACCCGTTCCACCTCGAGGCTGTGGCAGATCTCCAGCACCTGCTCGCAGAACGTGCGCCAGCGCATGCTCGGCTCGATGCCGCGGATCAGCACCACGTCCCGGTCGGTGCCCTCCGGGCTGGCCACCATGAACCGGGTCGTCGGCCACTCCACCCGGCGGGTCTCGCCGTCGGCCATCGTGATGGTGGGCCGGCTGACCTGGAAGTCGTAGAAGTCCTCCGGGTCCAGCTCGGTGATCTGCCGGGCGCTCCAGACCTGTTCCAGGTGCTCGACCGCGGCGGTGGACGCGTCGGCGGCGTCGTTCCAGCCCTCGAAGGCGGCGATCGCCACCGGGGACCGCAGCACCGGCAGTCCGTCGAACTCGGTCACGCCGTCACCTCACCCTGCTCGTCGCGGTCGGCGCCGGGATCGCGCCCGGTCGTCGTACCGTGTGGCACAGTGGCGTCCCTGTTGTCCTTCACGTCCGCCAGCCTACGTGCCGGGCAGGGATGCGGCCCGTCGGCCGCGCCGGTCCACCGGTCCGGCGACCGGTCATACACGAACGAACCAGACATGGTGATCCCGCTGACACAATATGGGATCGCGCGCCGAGGGGCGTCGAGTGCGATGAGGACCGCACTAACCTGAACTGGTGCGGACTTCGTTGATGGATGTGCTGGCCGACCGGATTCTCATCGCCGACGGGGCGATGGGCACGATGTTGCATGCCGCGGACCTCACACTCGACGACTTCGAGGGTCTTGAGGGGTGCAACGAGATCCTCAACGTCACCCGGCCGGACGTGGTGCGCGGCGTGCACGACGCCTACCTGGCCGCCGGCGCGGACTGCGTGGAGACCAACACGTTCGGCGCCAACCTCGCCAACCTCGCCGAGTACGACATCCCGCAGCGCATCCGGGAGCTGTCCGAGGCGGGTGCCCGGATCGCCCGGGAGGCCGCCGACGCGGCCAGCACCCCGCAGCGACCCCGGTTCGTGCTCGGCTCGATCGGGCCGGGCACCAAGCTGCCCACCCTCGGGCACGCGGGCTACGCGACCCTGCGCGACGCGTACCAGGAGAACGCCGCCGGTCTGATCGAGGGTGGCGTGGACGCCCTGATCATCGAGACGAGCCAGGACCTGCTCCAGGTCAAGGCGGCGGTGGTCGGCGCGAAGCGGGCGATGGTCGAGCTGGGCCAGTCGGTGCCGATCATCTGTCACGTGGCCATGGAGACCACCGGGACGATGCTGGTGGGCAGCGAGATCGGTGCCGCCCTGGCGGCGATCGAGCCGCTCGGGGTGGACCTGATCGGGCTCAACTGCTCGACCGGCCCGGCGGAGATGAGCGAGCACCTGCGGTACCTGTCGCAGCACTCCCGCGTCCCGCTGTCGGTGATGCCGAACGCCGGCCTGCCGGTGCTGACCGCCGACGGCGCGTACTTCCCGCTGACCCCGGTGGAGCTGGCCGAGGCCCTGGAGCGGTTCGTCACCGACTACAGCGTGGGGCTGGTCGGCGGTTGCTGCGGCACCACGCCGGAGCACATCCGGGTGTTGTCCGAGCGGCTGCACGGCCGCGTCGCCCCGGCCCGTGAGGCCCACCACGAGGCGGGTGTCTCCTCGGTGTACCACCCGGTGCCGTTCGCCCAGGACGCGTCGGTGCTGATGGTGGGGGAGCGGACCAACGCCAACGGGTCGAAGGCGTTCCGGGAGGCGATGCTCGCCGGCGACTGGCGGGCCTGTGTGGAGATCGCCCGCAGTCAGGCCCGGGACGGCTCGCACCTGCTGGACCTGTGCGTCGACTACGTGGGCCGCGACGGCACGCAGGACATGCGGGAGCTGGCCGGCCGGTTCGCCACCGCGTCCACCCTGCCGATCATGTTGGACTCCACCGAGCCGGCCGTGGTCGAGGCCGGGCTGGAGATGCTCGGTGGCCGGTGCGTGGTCAACTCGGTGAACTTCGAGGACGGTGACGGCCCCGACTCCCGGTACGCGCGGGTGATGCCCATCGTGCGTGAGCACGGCGCGGCGGTGGTGGCGCTGCTCATCGACGAGGAGGGGCAGGCCCGGACGAAGGAGTGGAAGGTCCGGGTCGCCACCCGACTGATCGACGACCTGACCGGCCGGTGGGGGATGGACCGCGCGGACATCCTGATCGACGCGCTGACCTTCCCGATCGCCACCGGTCAGGAGGAGACCCGCCGCGACGGCCTCGAGACGATCGAGGCGATCCGGGAGATCGCCCAGCGGTACCCGGGGGTCAACTTCACCCTGGGTATCTCGAACATCTCCTTCGGTCTGAACCCGGCGGCCCGGCAGGTGCTCAACTCGGTGTTCCTGCACGAGTGCGTGCAGGCCGGTCTGACCTCGGCCATCGTGCACGCCAGCAAGATCCTGCCGATGTCGAAGATCCCCGAGGAGCAGCGCGAGGTCGCCCTGGACCTGGTCTACGACCGGCGTCGCGAGGGGTACGACCCGGTGCAGCGTTTCCTCGAACTCTTCGAGGGCGTGGACGTGACCAGCGCCCGGGCCAGCCGGGCGCAGGAGCTGGCGGCGCTGCCGCTGGACGAGCGGCTCAAGCGGCGGATCATCGACGGTGAGCGCAACGGCCTGGAGGCCGACCTGGACGACGCGATGGCCGGCGGCCGGTCCCCATTGTCGATCATCAACGACATCCTGTTGGACGGCATGAAGGTGGTCGGTGAGCTGTTCGGCTCCGGCCAGATGCAGTTGCCGTTCGTGCTCCAGTCGGCCGAGGTGATGAAGACCGCGGTGGCCTATCTGGAGCCGCACATGGAGACCACCGAGGACGGCGGCAAGGGCCGTATCGTGCTCGCCACGGTGCGCGGCGACGTGCACGACATCGGCAAGAACCTGGTCGACATCATCCTGTCGAACAACGGCTACGAGGTGGTGAACATCGGCATCAAGCAGCCGATCAACGCCATCCTCGACGCGGCCGAGCAGCACCGCGCCGACGCGATCGGCATGTCCGGGCTGTTGGTCAAGAGCACCGTCATCATGAAGGAAAACCTGGCCGAGATGGCCACGCGCGGGGTCGCGGAGCGCTGGCCCGTCCTGCTCGGTGGGGCGGCGCTGACCCGCGCGTACGTCGAGGACGACCTGCGGTCGATGTTCCCCGGCCAGGTGCACTACGCCCGGGACGCGTTCGAGGGCCTGTCCCTGATGGACAAGGTGATGACCGCCAAGCGCGGCGGCGCCCCGGTGATCGACCCGGAGCGGGAGGCCGCCCTCGCGGCCCGGCGTGCCCGTCGGGAACGGCAGCGCACCATGGTGACCGAGTCGCTGCCCGAGCTGCACGACTCCTCCGTCCGCTCCAATGTGGCAGTGGACGTGGAGGTGCCGACGCCGCCGTTCTTCGGCACCCGGGTGGTCAAGGGCGTGCCGATGGCGGATTATGCGGCGCTGCTCGACGAGCGGGCCACGTTCCGCGGGCAGTGGGGCCTCAACGGGGCCCGGGGCGGCAAGGGGCCCTCGTACGACGAGCTGGTCGAGACCGAGGGCCGGCCGCGTCTGCGGTACTGGCTGGACCGGCTGATCGCCGACCAGGTGCTTGAGGCAGCCGTGGTGTACGGCTACTTCCCCGCGTACTCCGAAGGCAACGACCTGGTGGTGCTCGACGAGAACGGGCACGCGGAGCGCGCCCGGTTCTCCTTCCCCCGGCAGCGGCAGGAGCGGCGGCTCTGCCTGGCGGACTTCTTCAAACCCAAGGGCGACCAGCTCGATGTGGTCGCGTTGCAACTGGTCACCGTCGGGCAACCCGTCAGCGAGTACGCGGCGAAGCTGTTCGCCCGCAACGAGTACCGCGACTACCTGGAGGTGCACGGGCTGTCGGTGCAGCTCACCGAGGCCCTCGCCGAATACTGGCACCGGCGCGTCCGCGCCGAGATGACCCTGCCCGACGGCCGTCCGCTGGGCCACGACGACCCGACCGACCTGGCCGGTCTGCTGCGCAACGACTACCGGGGCTGCCGGTACGCGTTCGGCTACCCGGCCTGCCCCGACCTGGAGGACCGGGCGAAGATCGTGGACCTGCTCGGCGCGGACCGGATCGGTGTCGAGCTGTCCGAGGAGTTCCAGCTCATGCCGGAGCAGGCCACCGACGCGATCGTGGTCCACCACCCGGAGGCCAGCTACTTCAACGCCAAGTAGCGTCAGAGGCGATCAAAGGGGCCGCTGTCCTGCGGCAACGGAGATCGCCTCTCTCTGTTCGAGGACAGGTGGAGCGCGACGGGCCCGAGAGCCCGTTGCCGGCCCGGGCACCCACCCAAGCGCCCTGACCGCCGTCTTAAGGAGACAGTCGACCGGGGTGGGGAGACCTCCCTTGGACGATGGTCGAGTGGTGCTGGAATCCTGCTCAGATGAGCCAGGACCAAGCGCAGGTGCTGTCCCGTGGTACGAACTCTGCCGTCGTGCAGCTTTCGGGTAGGGCATTCCCCGGCATCCACCTCCAGGGCGATACGTTCGCTGCCCTTTTGGTACAGCTGGCCGACGCGGCGCGCCTACTACGCCTTGACCCTGGCAACCGCGCACCTCTCGACGAGCTGGACGACGCAGTCGGAGAGTTGGAGCGCTTCCTCGGCTTCTACGAAGCGACGCTCTCGGAGCGAGGGATCCGGCGGCCGTACTGATACGGCGGTCACCGGCGGAAGCGCACCTCGAAGACCACCGTCGGTCGGACCGGCTGGGGATACGAGCTGACGATGCGCGTACCCCTGGGCGCCGACGAACCTCCCGCGTGGTCCCTGCGTCTGCTCGAACGACTGGTCGATTACGTGTTCACCAGCGGCAGGCCCTTCACCGAAGGCCATCGCATGGACCCGGCCGGCCCGATCACGGGCCTGGCGACCACCCGGCTTCGCGCACTGGCCTTCGCTGCCGACCCTGAACTGCGCTCATCGACTCCCCGTACGGCTCGGCGCGGTTCCTGACCGTCGTCGGGATCACCGCAGACGAACTGGACCGCATGAAGGCCACCACGACGGCCGAGATACTGAGCGAGCATGGCGACCGCTCGCCCATGCTCGTTACCGATCCGACGCGATAGCCCTCACCCGCAGCACAGCAGCAGTCGAGCACGTGGTGTGGGCCGCGAGCGTCAAGCATGTCCCGTGGCGGAACGGACGCCGAGCCTCTGAGCCGTGGTCGTGCTGCCTCCGGGCCTGCCAACAGCTCTCACGGCGTGGTGGCCTGTACGGCGAGGAGCCGCGTACGGGAGGCTCATCACCATGCGGAGACTGACCTTCGGTATGAATCTGAGTCTGGACGGCTACATCAACGCTTCGGATGGCGACCTGGGCTGGTGTGTGCCGAGCGACGAGCTGTTCCAGTGGTGGTCCGACCGGGTGGAGGCGACGGGCACGGCACTGTACGGGCGCAAAGTGTGGGAGGCGATGAGCTCCCACTGGCCGACCGCCGACCAGCGGCCGGGTGCCACACCGGCGGAGGTCGAGTACGCCCGTCGCTGGCGGGACATGCCGAAGGTGGTGTTCTCCTCGACGACCAGCGCGGTCGACTGGAACGCCCACGTGGTCACCGGCAACGCGGTTGCCGAGATCAGCCGCCTCAAGGCCGAGGACGGCGGCCCTCTGGATATCGCCAGCGCCACCCTCGCCGCGGCGGCCATGCGGGCCGGGCTGATCGACGAGTACGCGGTCGTGACCCATCCGGTCCTGGTGGGTGGGGGCACGCCGTTCTTCGCGACAGTGGACAACTGGGTGAACCTGACCCTGCTGGAGACCCGGACGTTCCCTGGCGGCGTGGTGTTGACCAGGTATGAGACCAGGCGCTGAGCAACCCCGTCCACGAGCCTGTGCCTGACCCCAAAGCCGAGCGTCCGGGGCTGCGATGATGGCTGCCGTGAGTCAGACGGTGGGATGGGACCATATGATCGAAAGCGCTCGTGTCAGCTTCATGTTCGGCCAGGGCGACGACCCGGAGACGGCGGACAACATCGATGCGCACGTCCACCTCGCCGACGGCACCCATCGCTACGCCACCTTCATGACGACGGTTGAGATCGGCCGGCTCCTGCGAAGGTGGGCTGAGACCGGGGAGGCGGGCGGCGGTCAGTACTTCTGGTGCTCCGACCTGGTCATCATTCCGAGACCCGGGGTCGAGGCAATGGTGGCGGCCCTGGAGGAAATGATCCGGACCGGCGACATCGACGTGATGCTCAGCAAGGTGGAGGACAGATCGAGCTGAGCGCTGGGCTTCTCTGAATCGTGTGTCGGTCGAGCTGGTCCGCATGCACCCGGAACAGGCATTGCCCGTTCTCGGCTTCGACCCCGTGCGGTGCCGTTGAGACGACGAGCGCACCGGCGTCTCGGCCGACGACGGTGCACAACATGTGAACAGGTGCAGGCAGGCGAGAGTCGAGGCGCGACGTGTCAGCCGTGAAGACCGGAACCTTGTCGATGAAGTACCACGACGTGTTGTTGGCGTCGACAAGGCGTACCCGCACCCAGCCCGGGAAGTCCCGACTGACCCACGAGATTGCTTCGCAGCGGAGGTGGGCTTCTTCGGGAGTCACGAATCGATCGTGCCGGCTTGCTTGCGGGGGTGGCAACAGTGCCGAGGCAACGGCATGATCACGTGATGTTTTCCTGGCCGACGTGGGGTGAGTGGTTGGCGACCCTCCCGCCGGATGTCCGCGCTTCTGCCGTATCGCTCGCAGAGAGGTTCACAGAGCTTGGGGCCCAGGATCCGGAGGAATGGGCCAGGTCGGAGATCGGCGAGAACATTCCGCAGCTCGCTCGGTTCATGGTTCTGCGCGCTTTGTGGCGGGAGGCAATATCCCCTTGGGTGGATGCCAGCTCTCTGAGCGACGTGGCAGCCGCGCAGCGGCTGATTGAGGCCGGCGCAAATCCTCACGACGTGCTGCTGGTCGCGCGAGCTGGGGCGTACGAGGCGATCGTCGCGGCGGTGTGCGTCCTCGACGAGGGTGGGGATCCGGACGCGCACGAGACCGACCCCGGCTGGCACCTGATGGAGACGGACGCGGAGTGCAACCCGACGGGTCGCGAGATCGGAGGGCTCCATGAGTCTCTGGGGGAGACCGACCCGGCCGGCAACGAGGGTGCCGACCTTGGGAACGACACCTCCCGGTGTTCGGCATAGGCGCTGCCGACCATCAACCATCCGGTGTGGCTGCTCGTGCCGCAGATCAAGTCGATTGCCGAGGGGACGCCACGCCGGGCTTCAATCTCCGCTCCGTAAAGAGGTCCCAGACCAGGACGTCAGTCTCCGTCGAAGCCCCGGTACGTGACAGACTCGTCGACGGCGTCGGCGAACTCGGAGAAGTCCATGTTCGCCATGGTGAGGTTCGTCGAGACATCCGCGTACCAGCGGGGTGGCACCCGGAAGGTGCGGCCGGGCTCGTCCGACAGGTCGAGTGCGAGAAGTGGGCGTTCCACGTCGGCCATCGTGGTCGCGTCGGCGAGGAAGAGGTACGTGAGCTTGTCGTCGCTGCTCGCCGCGTTGTCCGCGTCGACCAGCTCTTGAAGGCTCACGCCCGCGTACGTCGGGTCGCTGGCGAAGGTGGCGGAGTCTGCCCCCTCCCAGGTGCGTAAGGCCGCCTTCACGGAGGCCCAGGCAGCATCGTTGGTGAAGTCCGTACGGAGCACCAGCGACGTGAGGTCCTCAGGTTGAGGCAGGGAGATCACGATGCGAATCCTTCTCCGTCCCTCCGCTGGGTGGCCAGCCGGCTGACGATCGAGACGGGCGTCCGCAGGGCGCGCTCCACGTCGGCGCCTGAGTGGACGACCACCGCGTCGGCGCGAAGGTCCTCGGGAAGATGCTGCCGCTGCCGGACAGCCGTTGAACTCCGGCTCACCACTTTCCGCCCCACCAGAGCGCTATCGTCACCAGGGCACCCACCAGGACCACACATCCGAGCCCCGAGCAGATCAGCGCGGCCATGCCAGCGAAGGCTCCGGTGTCCATGGCCGGACTGTAGCTCCCGCATCGGGGCCTGATCGCTGCGGGTCGACGACGCGAGCGGCACGCCGATCGCCCTGGGTGCGCTGACGGTGGGCGGGGTGGCCCACGCGACGGACCGGCTGCTGCGGGTGTCGAGAACGGCCGGGCGGCTCCGACCCGGAACGTCAGGGATGTAGGGGCCTCACGAGCGGCGGACACCACCACATCCCCGACGTTGCGAGGATCTCGGCGCCGGTGCCGACGTCGAGATCCGTGCGACGGGTGTCGCGGGTCAGGCGAGGAGCGTGCCGCCGTCCACGGTCACGATCGTGCCGGTGGCGTAGGTCGACCGGAGGAGGTACGTGAACGCCTCGGCGACCTCCTCGGGTTCGCCCACCCGGCCGAGCGGTAGTGATGCGCTGAGCTGGGCGTACATCTGCTCTCGGGTTTCCTCGGGCAGCGAGTCCCACAGCGGTGAGCGGATGACGCCGGCGGAGACGGCGTTGACCCGGATCGGGGCGAGTTCGACGGCGAGCGAGCGGACCAGCGCGTCGATCGCCCCGGTGATGCTGGACGCCACCGACCAGCCCGCGGTGGGCCGGTGGTTGGCGGTGCCGGTGGTGAGGGTGATCGACCCGCCGGGTCGCAGGTGGGGCAGTGCCGCGTTGACCGCCGCCAGGCAACCGAAGTAGCGCAGGTCGAAGGCGGTACGGGCGGTGGCGAGGTCGAGGGCGTCGACGGACATCAGCGCGAGCGGTTCGCCGGCGGTGAAGACGAGGTGGTCGAACGGGCCGAGCCCCTGGAACAGGCGGGACACGTCGGCGGGGTTGGTGAGGTCCGCGACGTACCCCTGGGTGCCGCCCGGCAGGCTGGCGAGGGCGCGGTCCACGCTGCGCTGGTTGCGGGAGGCGACCACGACCTGGGCGCCCTCGTGGGCGGCCCGGGTGGCGGTGGCGAGCCCGATTCCCGAGGTTCCGCCGAGGACGACGACGCGCTGGTCGGTGAGGGTCATGCTCGGGTCCTTCCGGATGGTGTTTCGCTGACGGTTACCACCGTGCGTCGGTGCGGGCATTCGTGTCCAAGACCTCTTTCACCTGCTGTGATACCCGACGGGTATCGTGTGGTGGGTCAGGTGCGTACGAGGCGGACGGAGGGCCGGTGGACGTCGATCTGCGCAAGCTCCGCTACTTCGTGGCGGTCGCGGAGGAGTTGCACTTCGGCCGTGCCGCCGCCCGGTTGCACATCGCCCAGCCGGTCCTGTCGCGCCAGATCCGGGCGTTCGAGCACGAACTACGCGCCGAGCTCTTCGTCCGGGATCGCCGCTCCACGGTGCTGACCGAGGCCGGCCGGCAACTGTTGGCCGACGCCGGTCCGCTGCTCGCCTCGGCCGACGCGCTGCGCCGGCGGGTGCAGCGCGCGGCGCACGGCCGGCAGACGTTCACCATCGCGTTCATGCCGGGCATCATCGTCACCGCCGAGGCCCGCGCCATCGCCCAGCTGCACCCCGATCTGGCCGTCGGTGTCCTCCGCACCTCCTGGGACGACCAGGCCGAGGTGGTCCGCGAGGGGCGCGCCGACGTCAGCTACGTACGGCTTCCGGTCGACCACCGTGGTCTGCGCCTACGCCCGCTGTTCACCGAACCCCGGGTCGTGGTCCTGCCCGACGAACACCGGCTGGCGGGTAAGGAGTCGGTCGACCTCGCCGAGCTGGTCGAGGAGCGCCTGCTTCAGGACCCGGACGCGGTGCCCGAGTGGCGGGACCTGCCGAACCGGCCGGTCGACTCCGATCCCCGCCCCCGGCCCGAGCTGAACTCCGTCGAGGAGAAGCTGGAACACGTCGCCGCGTACGCCGGTGTGGTGATCCTGCCGCTGTCGACCGCGACGTTCTACACCAGGCCGGGCGTCGTCCACGTGCCGGTCGACGACCTCGGGCCCAACCAGGTGTGTCTGGCCTGGGCCGAGGACAACCGGTCACCGCTGGTGCGGGAGTTCGTCGAGATCGCCGCGCGCTGACGCCGCACCGCGAGCCCGCGCACCGGCCCCGATGGGGGTTCTGGTTAGGCTCCGGGCGTGTTCCGTGCGGCAGGACCTGACGACCTCACGCAGATCATCCACCTCTACCGGCAGCTGAACCCGGACGATCCGGTGCTGGACGACGGCTCCGACCGGGCGGCCTACCAGCGGATCCTCGACACCCCCGGGCTGAGTCTGTTCGTCCTCGACCTGGACGGTGTCGTCGTCGCCACGACCTACCTCAACGTGATCCCCAACCTGAGTCGGTCGGCGTCGCCGTACGCCGTCATCGAGAACGTGGTCGTCGAGGAATCCCGGCGGGGCACCGGTTTGGGTCGGCAGATCATGGCCGGCACGCTCCAGGCCGCGTGGGACGCGGGCTGCTACAAGGCGATGCTGATGACCGGCTCGCGCACTCCCGCGACCCACGCGTTCTACCGCGCCTGCGGGTTCGCACCCGACGTCAAGACGGCGTACCTCGCTCGACCGCCGGCGTCGGACGGCTAGCGAAGGTCTCGCGGAGCGCGACGTCCAGCGACCGGCCGGTCGTCGGCTCGATGAACAGGTCGGTGAGCAGCAGGTCGGCGACGTAGGTGGGGTTGACCCCCGACTCCTTGCCCCCGAGGCCCTGCAACGCGCCGCCGAGGCGCAGGGCGGCTCGTGCCGCGCCGGCCGGTAGCCGGGCGACCCGGCGGCGTCGACCGACCGCCTCGGCGATGCGCGCGAGCATGTCGGGCCAGGTGAGGTTCTCGTCGGCGACCGGGATGTCCGCCCCGCTGGCCTGCTCAAGAGCGTCGGCCGCGACCTCGGCCACGCTGCGCGCCGAGGCCGCGGCGCTTCCGCCGGTCGGTGCGACCAGAGGTGTACGCGAGCGCGCCCACCGGTCCAGCGGACCGGCCCAGTTCGGCAGCCGGTCGCCGGCCCGACCGAAGACGAAGGGCAGCTCGAGGACGGCGACCGGCAGATCCGGACCGGCCGCCGCCCGTCCCTCCCGGGCCTGCTCGACACGGCACCGGATGTACGTGTGCCGCTCGGGCAGCCGCCACTGCGGATGCAACCTGTCGAAGTAGGTGTAGTACGAACCCATCACCACCCCACGGGTGAGGCCCTGCTCGCGGGCGGCGGTGAACAGGCGTACCACCGGGTCGACGTTGTCCCGGCGGAACTGCGGGTAGATCGGCTTGGGCAGCGGCCGCTGCTCGTCGGTCCGGGTGGCGTACACGACGCCGTCGTGACCGGCGAGCAACGACCTCAGGTCCTCCGGGGAGGCGGACCCGACGTCCAGCAGGTGGTCGACACCAGGATGCGAGGTACGCGCCACAGCGGTCGTGGCGTGACCGCGCTGACGCAGCACCTCCACCACATGAGCACCGATCAGGCCGCTGCCACCCACCACGAGTATCCGCACGCACCATCGTCCACTCTGGAGGTGTGTCCTTGTCAACCCACGACCGTCGCCGGCGCAGCGTCGGTCACTGCTTGTTCTTCGCCACGTTGTAGATGTCCAGCACGTCGTCGTCGAAGTAGGGGCCGTACATGTTGCCGGAGAACGTGTACGACATCACCGAGTTGACGAACCCGAACCGCAGATCGTTGTCCCAGGCACGCAGGAACGGGCCGCCGCTCGCGCCCTCGTTGAGCGGGCAGTCCTTCAGCTTGATCCGCTGCGCGCCGGCGGCCTTGGTGGTGCCCTGGTCGTAGTACTGCGACTCGCCGTCGTACGGCGGCTTCCCCGGGTAACCGAGCAGCAACACCGAGAGCTTCTTGGACTGGTTGACGCTGAGCCCCTGCCCGCCGGTCACGTGCACGAGCCGCTTGCCGTTCCGCGGGTGCATGGTGACGAAGGCGAAGTCCCACCAGAGGAAACCGTAGTCGACCCACCCCTCGACCGAGGTGAACTCCTTGGCGAACCAGAGGCCGTGCACCGCGACGCCGTCGGTGAACTCCGGCGCGTACGCCCAGTTGTCGTACCAGACGGACCCGCCGTCGCCGGGGTGCACGCAGTGACCGGCGGTGGAGACCAGATTCGCCTGCGGGTTGTTGATGGTCGCGCCGGAGCAGAAGAAGTCCTCGTTGTGGTGCGTGAAGAAGACCCGCCCAACGCCGGGTGAGGCGTTCACCGCCTGGGTTGTCCGGCTGGTGCCGCTGGCGGCGACGCGCAGACCGGCGGCAGCCGGCGACCGTGGGGCCGCGGGCTCCGCGACGTCGCGCGGCGCACCGACGCGGCCGGGGCGGTCGGCAGCCTCCCCGTCGGGGGCGTCGACCCCGTCCGGCAGGGGAGCGGGCCGTGCCGCTCGCATCCGTTCGGGCGTCCAGTAGGCGTCGCCCACGGCCGCCGCGGTGTCCGCGTCGGTCGACGGCCGTCCGTTGATGGTGGCGCGCCCTTCGGCGACCGTCGCGGATCCGTTCGGCGCGGCGGTGCCGGCCTGCGCGGGGGCCTGCGCGACGGTGACGCTGGCCAGCAGCATGATGCCCACCGAGGCGAATCCGAGTTTCCTGCGCACGTGACCTCCCGGGGATGGCGGCCGGAGACGGTCGCTCCGACGTCGCGCCGTCCACGCTAGGTGTCCGTGCGCGATCCACAGTGGTCGTGTCTGATGCGTTCAGTGACGGGTGCCTGACTGCGCAACGCGCCGGTACGCCAGCGCCGCGAGGTGCGACCGCCGCGAGGTGCGACGACAATGGGCGCCCGGAGGTGATCGGTGATGAGCGATCAGGAGAGCGTCCCCCGGTTGGGTTCGGTGGTGCTGGACGGCACCGACGCGCGGGTGTTGGCCGAGTTCTACCGACACCTGCTCGGCTACGTCTACCGGCCCGGCGACGAGCCACCGGCGGCCGGTCAGGACGACGAGCGTGGTCGTGACTGGCTGGTCCTGAGGTCCCCCGACGGCAGCACCCAGCTCGCGTTCCAGCAGGTGGATCACCTGCCGGAGGCGACCTGGCCGAAGAACGACGTGCCTCAGCAGCTGCACCTGGACCTCACCGTGGAGTCCGTCGAGGACCTGCTGGTGCAGCACGAGCGTGTCCTGCGCCTCGGTGGCCGGCTGCGCTACGACCGCATCGAGGATCCCGTCGAGCCACTACGGGTGTACGCCGACCCGGCCGGTCACCCGTTCTGCATTCTGGTGGGGTAGTGGCGGCGAGGGCACCGTCCGTGGCCGGCAGATGGCATAGGTTCGACATGCCGAACACCATCGTCGGGAAACGGGGACGAGGATGCCCGAACCGCGCGCCTTCTGGCTGGACGAGCAGTTCGACCGCGAACACGGCAGCGACGGACGCGGCCGGTACGAGGCGGAGGTGCTCCGTCGGATCGGCGAGTTCGACGAGATCTGGGGTGACTTCGCGCCCGTGGCCTTCGCGGCGACGGCCTGGCGGGTGGCCACCGACCTGTCGCCGGGCTTCGTCCGCTGGCACCGGCGGATCATCTCGGCGACCTGCGCCCGCAGCCCGTGGGACGGCAGCATGGTCTGCGCGGTCACGGTGGCCTCCCGCTGGCCCGCGGAGCTGACCTGGACCAGGCAGTGGCAGCGCGACCGGGGCTGGCGGGACTGGCCGCAGCTGTTCGGTCAGTTCACCACCCCCACCGAGCAGGACCAGACGCGCAGTCCGCATCTGCGGGCGCTGCTCCAGGTGGAGGCGCCGCTGCCGCTCGACGGTCTGCCGCCGACACCCACCGGGCCGGACGACGACGTCACCACCGCGGCGCGTCGGGCGGTCGTGGTGCTGACCCGGGAGCTCAACGAACTGCTGGCACCGATGATCGGGCAACTCGACACCGAAGTGCCCGCCGACTCCTGACGTACCGGGCCCGGGCCGACATCGCGGGCACCATCGGAGGACCGAACGCCGGTAGGGTCGTCGCCGTGGATCCGCACGACATCGCCGCCCGGCTCGCAGTGCCCGTCGAGGAGGTCGACCGCGTCGCGCAGCTCGCCGGCGATCGACCGTCGGTTCCGCTGCCCGCCAGGGCCGACGCTCCTGAACTGCTCGATCGGCTCGCGGTCCGGCCGGACGACGCCGCCGAGATCATGCAGGGCTGGCCGGACCCGTCCTCGCCCCTCTGGACGCCCGAGCTGCGCTGGTTGCTCGACCGGTCGATCGCCCTGGTCCACGCCGACCTCGGCGGCCACGGTTGGCTGTCGCCCGGTCCGGAGTTGCCCCGCGAGCGGGGTCCCGCCTGGCGGCATCTCTACGTGTACGCGTACCTCGCCCTGGTCGACGTCGCCCGGGCCTACCACCGGGACCACGGCGTCCCCGACGACGTGTCGTGGCGCAGCCTCGCGGACCTCGGCCGCAACCTCGCGATCGACCGGCGGATGCGCGGTGAGGGCTGGCCCGTCATGCAGAGTTGGCTGACGCTGCACGTGCGCGGCAGCATCTACGAGCTGGGCCGGCTGCAACACCACCCCGGCGACACGGCCATCGGCCTGCACGTTCCCGACGCGGGGCCGTTGACCCCGGAGGCGGTCGCGGCGTCGCTGGACGAGGCGCGGGTGTTCTTCGCGCGCCACTTTCCCGACGAGACCTACACCGCGTTCTCCTGCGGCTCGTGGCTGCTCGACCCGCAGTTGCGGGAATACCTCCCCGAGGGGTCCAACATCGTCCGGTTCCAGCAGATGTTCGAGCTGGTTCCCTACGAGGCGAAGGACGGCCCGGACGCCGACGTCGAGGTGCTGCGGTTCGTGTTCCGCACGCTGAGCACCCCACTGGACCGGTTGCCCCGCCGCACCGCGCTCCAACGCGCGATCGTCGACCACCTCAGGGCCGGTCGACACTGGCACTGGCGGCACGGGCACTTCGCGAAGTAGGGCCTGTCCGCTAGGACAGGCCCTACTTCGGAAGGAGTGGATCGGTGGGCCCGGCCCGTCACCGACCGGGCCGGGCCCACCGCCGGTCAGCCGGTGGTCAGGATGAACTTCTCCCAGGCTCCGACCGACGTACGGTTGGCGATCAGTGATCCGGCCCCGGCGTTCTCCGCGCACACCAGCTGGCTGTTGACAGTGGCCCGCAGGCTCACCGTCCCGTCCGAGTTGGTGACGAGCTGGAACCTCTCCGACGTCCCGATCGACGAGGCGTTGGCGACCAACGCCCCGGCGCCCGAGTTCGTGGCCGACACGTAGAGCCCGTTGGCGCGCGACCGCAGCGCGATGGCACCGCTGCCGGCGTCCACCCGGTCGAACTGCTCGGTCGTGCCGACACTGGCCTTGTTGGCGATCAGCGCGGTGGAGCCGACCGCCGACACGTACTGGTTGTTGACCTGCGCCCGGAGGGTCGTCACCGGGGTGCTGTTACCGGTGCCGGTGGCGAAGGTGAACGCGTCGACGTCGAACAGGTAGCCGGAGCCACCCTTGAAGACCAGGTACAGCGTGGTCGACGCGCTCGGCGGGTTGCTGATCGTGCCGGACACCTCGGTGAAGGTCTCCCAGTTGCCGGTCACCGGCACCGTCACGGTGCCCAGCAGGGTGCCGGTCGCCGACCCGGCCCGGACCTCGATGGTGCCGCCCGCGCCGGCCGACGACGCCCGCACGGTGATGCGGTTGGCGTTGGCCAGGTTGTACGGCTGGTACGAGATCCAGTCGTTGTTCTCGATGAACCCGGCGGTGCGGCCACCCTCGGCGTTGGTGTGGTCGGTGGCCTGGACGCCGGACTGGGCACCGAAGTGCTCACCCTGGCGGTGCTTCGGCTGCAGCGTCTTGATGCTGTGCGTGGTCAGCCCGCCGTTGTCGGTGTAGGCGGCGTCGAAGACCCCGTAGATGTTCGCCGCCGAGTCGTGCTCGCCGTCGGTCGGCACGGTGATCGAGCCGCTGCACCCGTTCTTCGAGGTGATCTGGTGGGCGTGACTGTCGTGACCCAGCGCGTAGGTCAGGCTCACCCGGGAACAGTCGATCGTGCCGTCCTGCGGGTCGCTCACACTGATCTGGTACGACACGGTGTCACCGAAGCTGAACAGTTGCCCGTCGGCGGGCGAGGTGAGCGTCACCGTGGGGGCCGTGTTCCCCACGGTGATGACGAGGCTCGCCGTGCCGGTCAGGCCGGTCGGGTCGGTGACCCTCAGGGTGGGGGAGTAGGTGCCGTTCGTGGTGTACGTCTTGGTGGGGTTCGCCGCCGTCGACGTGGTGCCGTCGCCGAACGTCCACAGGTAGCTCAGCGCCCCACCCTCGGGGTCGGAGCTGCCCGCCGACGAGAAGTTGACGGTCAACGGGTTGGCCCCCGACGTGGGGTTCGCCGAGGCGACCGCGATGGGGTTGCGGTTACCGCCGCCGATGTACTCGATCCGGAACAGCGCCTGGTTGTTCGACCCGGTGCCGTAGTCCAGCACGTACAGCGCCCCGTCCGGGCCGAAGGCCATGTCCATGACCTGCGTGCCGGACCACGGGAAGTTGGAGATCTCTCCGCGCGAGCCGTCGGCGTTGACGGCGATCGCCTTGATCCAGCGGCGGCCGTACTCACCGGCGAAGAACTGGCCGTTGAGCGACTGCGGGAACTTGACGCTGGAGTTCAGCGACGCGTCGTACCGGTAGACCGGGCCGCCCATCGGCGACTCGGATCCGCTGCCGAACTCCGACGGCGAACCGGAGTCACCGGCGTACTTGATCCAGGCCGGCCTCGCCGCGGGGAGCGTGCCGAGACCGGTGTTGCGGAACGAGTTGTTGGTCGGCCCGCCCGTGCAGTTGTACTTCGACTGCGACGGCCCGGACGGGAACGTGTATTCATTGTATGTTTCGGAGCTGGTGTTGGCGCCGGTGCAGTACGGCCAGCCGTAGTTGCCCGGCGAGGCGATGCGGTTGAACTCGACCTGACCCTGCGGGCCGCGGTTGGAGTTCGTGGACCCGGCGTCCGGGCCGTAGTCGCCGAGGTAGACGACGCCGGTGGCCTTGTCGACGCTCATCCGGAACGGGTTGCGCAACCCCATCGCGTAGATTTCCGGGCGGGTGTTGGCCGTGCCGGGCGCGAACAGGTTGCCCGACGGGATGGTGTACGTGCCGTCGGCCTGCGGCTTGATCCGCAGCACCTTGCCCCGCAGGTCGTTCGTGTTCGCCGAGGTGCGCTGGGCGTCGAACTGCGGGTTGCGGTTGGTCCGCTCGTCCAGCGGCGCGTAGCCCGACGACTCGAACGGGTTGGTGTCGTCGCCGGTGGTCAGGTACAGGTTGCCGGCGGCGTCGAAGTCCAGGTCACCGCCGACGTGGCAGCACTGACCACGGTCGTTGGCGACCTGGAGCACGATCTTCTCGCTGTCCAGGTTGAGCGTGTCGTCGGAGTTGAGGGTGAACCGGGACAGCCGCAGGTGTCCCTTCCACCGGTCCCAGTCGGACTGCGAGCCGGTGGTCGGCGCGTCCCCGGACGGGGTGCTCAACGAGGGCGAGTAGTACAGGTAGATCCACCGGTTGGTGGCGAAGCCGGGGTCGACCGCGACGCCCTGCAACCCCTCCTCGTCGTGGGTGTAGACCGACAGGGTGCCGGAGGTCTTGGTGTTGCCGGCCACGTCGGTGACCCGCAGGACGCCGTTGCGGGCGGTGTGCAGGACCGAGCGGTTGGGCAGGACGGCCAGGGACATGGCCTCACCCAGCTCGGCGGAGCCGGTGGCGAGCTTGATCTGCTGGTAGTCGGAGGCGGGGATCACCGCAGCCTGCGCGGTGGACGGTGCGGCAACGGCCAGGGCCACGCTCGTGGCGGCGGTGAGCGCCGCCATGAGGGCCCGGGACCAGCGCCGGGGTTTCACGAACATGATCGTCCTTTCTCGACGATCGGGGGCCGGGCGTGCGGGGGCGCACCACGGCCGGAGGGGGTGGTGAGTGAGCCGCGGCGCGGTCAGTTGGTGACGAGGTCGAACTTCTCCCACTGCCCGATGGAGGTCCGGTTGGCGATCAGCGGGGAGGAGCCACCGTTGTCGGCGGCGACGTACCGGCTGTTCACCGTGGCCCGCAGGCTGACCGTGCCGTCGGAGTTACGCACGAGCTGGAACGTCTCCCAGGCGCCGGCGGTGGCGCGGTTGGCGATCAGCGCGGCGGCACCGGCGTTCTCGGCCGCGACGTACTGCCCGTTGCTCTTGGCGCGCAGCGCCACGTTGCCGTTGGCGAGGTTGACCACGTCGAACCGCTCGCTGGTGCCGGCGGAGGCCTTGTTGGCGATCAGCGCGGTGGTGGAGTTGGGCGCGCTGACGAACTGGTTGTTGGCCCGGGCCTTCAGGGTGGAGCCGCTGGCGGTCGGCGGCGGGGTGGTGGGCGGCGGGGTGGTGGGCGGCGTGGTCGTCCGCGGCGAGCAGTCGGCGGTCACCGCACCCGCGGCGACCTGGAGGCCGCCCAGCAGCATCCGGGTGAAGTTCGGGTCGGTGTACGACGCCTCGGTGTGGCCCAGACCCGTGTACCAGGCCCGACCGCCGCCGTACGCCTTGCACCAGGTGATCGGGTGGTCGCCCCTCATGTTGCCGCCGCTGTAGGACGACTCGTCGAGGTTGGCCAGGACCCGCGCGCTCGACCGGGGGTTGGTGCGGTAGTTGTACCACTCGTCGGAGCGCACCCACGTCGCCGGGAGGTGGGCGGTCGACGGGTTGGTGTTGTCCTCGATGCGTACCGTCGCGTTCTGGATCGCCGGGTGCGAGTCGAAGTACGCGCCGACGAGCTGGCCGTAGAACGGCCAGTTGTACTCGGTGTCGGCGGCGGCGTGCACGCCGACGTATCCACCGCCGGCGGCGATGTACGACTCGAAGGCCGTCTGCTGGGTGGAGTTGAGGACGTCACCGGTCGTGGACAGGAAGACCACCGCCTGGTATTGGGCCAGGTTGGAGGTGGTGAACTGGTTGGAGTCCTCGGTGGCGGTCACGGTGAAGCCGTTGGCCGAGCCGAGTTGCTGGATCGCGGCGATGCCGTTCGGGATGGACGAGTGGCGGAAGCCGGCGGTCTTGCTGAACACCAGGACCTTGGTCAGTGGTGCCGCCGAGGCCGGTGTGGTGAGGATTGCCAAGCTGGCCAGCATCACGGCCATGCCGGTGACGAGTGCCAACAGGCGGGAACGGGAACGCATGGGGGTGCTCCTCTGCTGAGCGTCGACCCTGGCGCGCGCGTCACGTGGGCGTGCGAGCTCGCCGAGGCCGCGATGGCGGTGGTACGGAGCCGGGCCGCCGATGCTCGGCTGAGGTGCTGCGGGGTGGTGCCGTGCCGGTGGAATCGTCCCGCAGGGGGTGTGCGCGACGCTGCGCCGTGCGGGTTGCCGTGCCGGTGCTCCCCGCCCGCCGAGGGGGGAGCATCGCGTCGCTACCGACAGTGCCAGGAGACGGCTGGCGCACCGGCGTCGACCGATCGCGATCGCACCGCCGAGGAGCCTGCCCGCCCACAGTGGACGGACGAAGCCCATCGACTTCTATCGCTGACGCAGTAAACCTCCGATGTCTCCGCGCCGTCAAGCCCACCCCGGTCGGCGTCGACCGCCCGAGGCGGGTATTCCCGCCGCCTTTCCGGTCACCGCAGGTCCGACAGACCGACGCGGAGCCAGGTGGTGTCGACGAAGGCGTGCAACTGCACAGCACGAGTCGGTGCTGTCGGAAGTGGCCGCGGGTGCGTGGACGTGTGCGATCCCGTCGCGACGAGTGTCCCGGCGGCCCGCAGGTGTATCGGTGGGAGCCTTTGGAGCTGAATCGTTTGTGGCATCACGGCCACGTATCGGTGACGCCAGGCAGTGGTCTCTCGGCGGGGCGATGGGTCGTACCTCGATTGTTCCTGGGTAGGGCTGGCCCCGCTGGCGGCTGAATCGTTTACGACATCAGCTCCATAGCGGCGGTCGGTGGTAATGCCCTTCCGGCCCGGTCATCCCTGGCCGGACGGTGCGGGACTGTCCGTCCCTCTGGTGGCCATGATGATGAGGTCGGCGATCGTCTCCGGGTGGGTGACCATGGCGAGGTGGGAGGACTCGACCTCGATCGTGGTCGCGTTCATCCGCTCGGCCAGGAACCGTTCCAGCTCGGGTGCCGTGGTGCGGTCCTGGGTGGAGACGGAGTAGTAGCAGGGCTTGTCGCGCCAGGCGGCGACGGTCGTACGGCCCGTGAAGAGGCCGTCGGCGATCGGCCCCTGCGCCGCGTAGAGCGAGCGGGCGCGGACCTCGTCGACACCGCCGGCGAAGTCGTCGAGGAACGCCGCCTCGCTGAGCTGTGCGTAACCGTCGCGGTGGACGAGACCGGCGTTCGCCGGGGGCGTCGGATACTGGGCCGCGAGGGCGGCGTAGTCCTCGCCGGCGTCCGGGGCGCGGGCGGCGACGTACACCAGGGCGGTGACGTTCGGGTGGTTGCCGGCCTCGCTGATGACCGTGCCGGCCCAGGAGTGGCCCACCAGCACCGTCGGCCCGTCCTGGCGGTCGAGGGCGCGGTTGGTGGCGGCGACGTCGTCGGCCAGGGTGGTCAGCGGGTTCTGCACCGCGGTGACGGTCAGGCCGGCCCGCTGGAGGATGGGGATCACGTCGGACCAGGACGAGCCGTCGGCGTAGGCGCCGTGCACCAGGACGACGTTGCTGGCAGGCTCGGGGCTCATTCGGACCTCCTCCGCAGGAGACGACGCGGTGCCACCGCTGACAACTCTCGCCTGACACTCTTCCGCAGGCCGACCGGGTCGGAGGGCCGAACGCGGAGGTTCAGCCGGTCACCGGGCCGGCTCTGGTGCGACCGCCCGCCAGTCCAGGTGGTGCCGGTAGAGGTGTCGTACGACGATCCAGCTGACCGAGAACGGGATGGCCCCCATCGCCACGACTCCCAGGATGTCGGAGCCGACCACGTCGAAGACCGCCCCCACGTCGCCGAACAGTTGCGCGACGGTCTGGAAGGCGACGTGGAAGCCGATGCCCGCCCAGATGTCGCCGGTCGCGGTCCGGAAGGCGCCCAGCAGGAGCGCGAAGACGAAGAAGAGCGCGAGCCGGTCGACGGACCGGGCGGCCCCGACGAGGAACCCGAACAGTGTGAACAGCACGGCCTGCCCGACGGCGGCCTGCCACGCCGGCAGCCGGGTGGCGAGGTTGCGCTGCAGGTAGCCCCGGAAGATCAGCTCCTCCGGCAGCGCCTCCTTGAGGAACACGAGCACCACCAGCAACGCCGCCACGCGCCACACGTCGCCGACGGACGTCCGCACGCTGATCTCGACCCAACCGAGGCCGAGGCAGAGCACGAACCCCACCCCGGCGGGGACCAGCCAGCAGACCATGCCGAGCAGCAGACGCCGCCAGCCCTCGCGCAGCGACGGCAGTCCGAGGCCGGCCCACGGGCGTCGGTCCAGGAGGCGACGGGCGACAACCACCAGGGGTACGGCGAGCACCGTGGTGAGGACGGCGCCGACGGCGTGGGCGCCGCGATCGTAGTCGCCGCCGAGCAGGGCCCTCACTGACAGCCACACCAGCACGGCGCCGGCGGACACGACGAGGATCCGCCAGGGCAGGGCGAGACGAGGTCCGGCGCTCACCTCGCGCAGCGTAGCCAGCGGCGTCAACGGCCAGTGTGCGGCCCGACACTCCGGTCGTAGGGCAGGATCGGTCAGGTGGGGGCGCAGCAGTCGGGGCCGTTTCGGCGGCCGACACCGCAGGAGGTGGCGGCGGCCGCCGGTCGGGGCCTGCCGGACGTGATCGGGCCCGGCCTGCGGGTGCTGTTCTGCGGCTTCAACCCGGGCCTCTACTCCGCCGCCGTGGGCCTGCCCTTCGCGCGGAGAGGCAGCCGGTTCTGGCCGGCTCTGCACGGTGCCGGCTTCACCGACCGGCAACTGCACCCGTGGGAGCACGGTTGCCGGCCTTGACGGCCGAGTTCGCCAAGCGGCGCAAGGAGCTCTAGGCACCTTCGGTGGCGACGAGGTCCTGGTAGTACGGCTGCATCGCCGGGTGGTAGTCGTCGAAGTCGGGGCGGGGGGAGCCGTCCCGGGAGGCGACGAGCATGTCCAGGTAGTACTCCCAACCGGCGCCCGTCTCGGCGATGCCCTCCACGCTCGTGAGGTGCTGCACGAACCGCAGCTCGGTGCTGCCGTCGGCCTCGGTCAGCGTCAGCTCCAACAGCCAGGTGCCGTAGCTGTCGACCATCGACACGGCGAGCTGCCGCTGCGGTTCACAGGCGTCGATCCGGACGTCGCACCAGGGCTGCTCCTCCTCGTACGCCATCTGGACCCGGATGGTCCGCCCGGGGGCCGCGTCGCCCTCCCAGGGGCCGAACCAGCGGGCCGTGCGTTCCGGCTCGGTCAGGCTGGCCCAGACGTCCGCCGCCGGGGCGCGGAACGTGCGGGTCAGGACGAGGTCGTGACCGGTGGCGGTGCGGAACAGGCGTCCGGCGGGTGTGCGGGTCATGCCGTGTGCTCCCTTCGGTGTCCCGCCGGGCCGCGGCTGCGGCGCTCTCGGCGGGTGCGGTAGACCTCGGTCTCCAACGCGTCGAGATGCTGTTCCCACCGGTCGGTGCCGGCGAGCCCGGCGAGCCAGCCGACCAGCGGCGCGAGTGGGGCCGGGTCCAGGCGGTAGATCCGTTGCCGGCCGACCAGCTCGTCGCGGACCAGCCCGCTCTCGCGCAGCACCCGCAGGTGGCGGCTGATGGCGGGTCGACTGATCGTGAACCGTTGGGCGATGTCGCCGGCGGACAGGGGCTCGTCGCGCAGCATGGTCAGGATGTGCCGCCGCACCGGGTCCGCGATCGCGACAGCCACCTCGTTCACGGGTAAAGCGTAACTCATGGGTTACGGGTTCGGGATATCGGTGCGTCGATGGTGGGCACATGATCACTTGACCTGGCACTCTGTACGGCATGGCCGCCTTCCTTCGCTCCCGCATGACCGACTGGACCTTTGTCGTACCCGTGCTCGCCGTCCTTGTCTTGATCGTCACGTGGGGGCGGAGCCTGCCTGGGCCGGTCATCGTGGTGGTCGCGCTGCTGCTCGGTGGCGCGGTACTCGCCGCCGTGCACCACGCGGAGGTGGTCGCCCACCGGGTGGGGGAGCCGTACGGGTCACTGGTGCTCGCCGTCGCGGTCACTGTGATCGAGGTCGCCCTCATCGTCACGCTGATGATCAGCGGGCCGGAGAAGACCCAGTCGCTCGCCCGGGACACCGTCTTCGCCGCCGTCATGATCACCTGTAACGGGATACTCGGCCTGTCCCTGCTGCTCGGCGCCCTGCGTCGCCGGGTCGCGGTGTTCAACCCCGAGGGCACCGGCGGAGCCCTCGCGACCGTGATCACCCTGGCTGCCCTGAGCCTCGTCCTGCCGACCTTCACCACGGCCCGTCCGGGCCCGGAGTTCAGCCCCGCCCAGCTCACCTTCGCCGCCGTCGCGTCGCTGGCGCTGTACGGGTTGTTCGTGCTCGTGCAGACCGGCCGGCACCGCGACTACTTCCTCCCGGTGGACAGCCGGGGTCAGGTCATCGAGACGGAGGAGCACGCCAAGCCGCCGAGCAACAGTGCGGCGCTGGCCAGCCTCGTTCTGCTGCTGGTGGCACTGGTCGCCGTGGTCGGCGACGCCAAGACCGTCTCGCCGACCATCGAGGCCGGCGTCGCGGCGGCGAACCTGCCGCACGCGTTCGTCGGTGTGATCATCGCCCTGCTGGTGCTGCTGCCGGAGACGTTGGCCGCCGCCCGCGCCGCCCGCCGCGACCGCGTGCAGATCAGCCTGAACCTGGCTCTCGGCTCGGCGATGGCCAGCATCGGCCTGACCATCCCCGTCATCGCGATCGCCTCGATCTGGCTGGAAGGCCCGCTGCTGCTCGGCCTCGGCGGCACCCAGCTCGTCCTGCTCGCGCTGACCGCGGTGACCGGCGTGCTGACCGTCGTGCCCGGCCGGGCCAACGTGCTGCAGGGCGGTGTGCACCTGGTGCTGTTGGCCGCCTTCGTCTTCCTGGCCGCCAGTCCGTGACCCCCGCAGCCAACCCGTGACCCCCGCCGCCCGCCGGGTCAGCCGGCGGGCGGCGGGTCGCCGAGACGCTCCGCGCGGGCGTACAGGTAACGCTGCTGCGCCAGGTTCGTCGACCGGGCCGCCGCCTCCCGGTACGCCTCCCGTGCCGCGACCCGCTCACCGACCATCTCCCACAGGTGGGCACGAGCGGCCGGGAGTCGGGGATCGCCGGCCAACCGCGCGTCGCCGGCCAGTTCGGCCAGCCGCGCCAACCCGTCCGACGGGCCCCGACTCATCGCCACCGCCACCGCGTGGTTGAGCGCCACCACCGGGTTGTCCGAGATGCCCAGCAGCACCTCGTACAGGGCGGTGATCTGCGCCCAGTCGGTGTCCCGCGCATCGGCTGCCTCGTCGTGCACGGCGGCGATGGCGGCCTGCACCTGGTACGCCCCGACCGCCCCGCGCGGCAGCGCCCTGGTGATCAGCTCGGTCCCCTCGGCGATCTGGTCGGCCCGCCACCGGGAACGGTCCTGCTCGGCCATCGGCACCAACTCGCCGTGCGGGCCGATCCGCGCCGGAGCGCGGGCATCGGTGAGCAGCATCAACGCCAGCAGCCCGGTGACCTCGGGATCATCCGGTAGCAGGCGGTGCACCAGGCGGGTCAACCGGATCGCCTCGGCGGTCAGGTCGGCGCGCAGCAACCCCGGGCCGGCGGTGCGCGCGTAGCCCTCGGTGAAGACCAGGTAGAGCACGTGCAGCACGGCGGCGAGCCGGTCGGCGCGTTCGGCCTCGGTGGGTAGGGCGAACCGCAGCCCGCTGTCGCGGATCCGCTGCTTGCCCCGACTGATCCGCCGGGTCATCGTCGCCTCCGGCACCAGGAACGCGCGGGCCACCTCGGCGGTGGTCAACCCGCCCACCGCGCGCAGCGTGAGCGCGATCTGCGACGCCGGCGACAGCGCCGGGTGGCAGCACAGAAAGAGCAGGATGAGCGTGTCGTCCGCGTCCGCCGGCGGCCGGTCAGCCGCCGGAGCGCGCCACTGCTCCGGCAACACCCACCGCGCCACCGTGTCCTCGCGGCGCATCCGGGCCTGCTCCCGGCGCAGCAGGTCGGTCAGCCGGCGGGACGCGACGGTGATCAACCAGCCGCGTGGGTTCTCCGGTACGCCGTCGCGCGGCCAGGCCTCGGCTGCGGCGATCAGCGCCTCCTGCACCGCGTCCTCGGCGGTGTCGAAGTGCCCGTAGCGGCGGACCAGCGCGCCGAGGACCCGCGGCGCGAACTCGCGCAGCAGGTCCTCGACCCGTGTCTTGGGCACCCGTCAGCCGCCCAGGTCCTCAATGCCGTCCAGCACCGGCCGCACGTCCACGTAACCGCCCGGGGCGTCCGGGTCGACCAGGCCGGCGGCGATCTCGGTGGCCCGGTCGAAGCTCGCGCACTCCACGATCGTGTAACCGGCCAGGACCTCCTGCGTCTCCGGGTACGGGCCGTCGGTGACCACCGGTGCGCCCTCGCGCACCTGCACCCGGCGGGCGTGCACCGGCTCGCTCAGGCCCTGGGCGTCGACCAGTTCCCCGGACTCGGCCAGCGCCTGGTGGAAGGTCTCCATGTGCCTGTGCATCGCCGCGATCTGCTCGGCCGACATGGCGGGACGGTCGGTCGCGCGCCCGGACAGCACGTCGTAGTCCTGCTGTGAGCCGTAGAGCAAAATCATGTATTTCACGTCGCTGCTCCTCCTGTCCGTGGGCGCCCTCCGACGCCCTCGAAGGAAACGTCGAAGCAGCACCCCCACCCCGGACACACCCACCCCACCTGATCGGTCGATCACGAAGTTGTCGGCGCGACACGCCGAGCGGCGTGACGACAACTTCATGATCAGCGGGAGGGGCGGGGTGGTGGGTGGGCGTTAGGTTGGCGGCATGACGACGGCGTGGGTGGTGGTGGGGGTCTTCGTCCTGGTGGCGGTCGCGGCGATCGGGGTCGTGCTGCGGCGAGGACGGCCGGCGGTCGACGGCGACCGGGCGGCCGGGCGGGACGCCCGCGCCCGGCAGCAGCGGTACGAGGCCGAGCGGCACGGCGACCAGGGCGACACGTGGCAGCGCGGTCGGGAGTCCAGCGGCTGACACCCGGCCGAGGGTGAACCGTTCGGCCGGCGCGCACGTGAATCCGGTGACGGGCGTGACGGTCGTGTCGTCGGGGTACTGCTCGGCGAGAGCAGCGATGTCTGGGGAGGCACAGTGGGGGCACGGTCAGGACGCGGCGCCCGGGGCACCGTGGCGGCCCTGCTGGCCGCCGCCCTGGTGTCACTGGCCTGCGCGGGCGGCGGGTTGGCCGAACCGGAGGGGGAGGGGCCGGCACCGCAGCAGTCGCAGGCGTCACCCGGGTCGGCCACCACACGGGCCGACAGCACCACCAGCGTCGCGGAGTTCGAGCAGGACGTCGCCGACGCCCAGGCGATCGCCGAGCGCTACTGGGCAGCCCAGTTCAAGGCGTCCGGGCAGCGGTTCCAACCGGTCCGGCGGATCACCCCCTACCAGCGGGAGGGCGAGGTGTCCTGCGGCGGTCAGCCGCTGCCCCGCAACAACGCGGTCTACTGCTCGCGGGGCGACTTCATCGCGTACGACGTGCGCTGGTCGGTCGCGGCGTTCCGCCAGGTCGGTGACGCGTTCGTGTTCTACCTGCTCGGGCACGAGTACGCGCACGCCATCCAGGTGCGGCTCGGCATCAACTACAGCTTCACCATCCAGCAGGAGTTGCAGGCCGACTGCATGGCCGGGGCGTACCTCGGCGACTCGGTGCGCTCTCGTGCCCTGACCCTGGCCGACGGCGACCTGGACGAGTTCCGGGAGGGGTTGGCGGCGGTCGGCGACGACCCCGACCAGCCGTGGTTCGCCGAGGGTTCGCACGGCACCGCCGAGCAGCGCACCGAATCGTTCTTCCGCGGGTACGAGCGGTCGCTGGAGGCCTGCGACCTGGGTTGACCGGGTTGCCCGGGTCACGTCGGTGACCATCGCGGCCGTGGGCGGTGGCGGGCCCTGGCAGGATCGCCGGTGTCGGCCACGACCCTGGAGGATCCGCTGAACAGCCATCACCCCGCCGCTGTGCTCTTCGACATGGACGGCACGTTGGTCGACAGCGAGAAGCTGTGGGACATCGCGTTGCAGGAACTCGCCCGGGAGTACGGCGGGGACCTCTCCGTCGAGGCCCGCCAGTCGATCATCGGCACCGCCATGGCCGAGTCGATGCGTATCCTGCACGACGACCTGGGGCAGCCCGAACGGGATCCGGCGATCAGCGCGGCGTGGATCAACGCCCGGATCCTGGAGTTGTTCCGCACCGGTCTGCCCTGGCGGCCCGGAGCGTTCGAGCTGCTGCGTGCGGTCCGCGCGGCACAGATCCCGACCGCGCTGGTCACCTCCAGCCCCCGGGCGCTCGTCGAGATCGCCCTGGACACCCTCGGCCGGGACTCCTTCGACACGGTGGTCGCCGGTGACGAGGTGGTCGCGGCGAAGCCACACCCCGAGCCGTACCTGACCGCGGCCCGGCGACTGGGTGTGCCGATCGAGCGGTGTGTGGCCATCGAGGACTCACCGACCGGGGTGGCCAGCGCGCTCGCCTCGGGCGCGGCGGTGCTGGCCGTACCGGCGGAGGTGGCGCTGGCCAGCACTGTCGGCGTACACCAGGTGCAGAGCCTCACCGGCGTGGACCTGGACCTGCTCGCGGCGCTGCTCGCCGACCGGGCGGCAGCCTGACGGACGCGAGATGGGGGTCCCGCGGTGCGGGACCCCCATCGGCGTCGGTGCGTCAGTCGTGGGCGATGGCGCCCAGGACGTTGATCCGTGCCGCCCGGATGGCCGGGAGCACCGCGGCCACCACACCGATGATCGCGGCGAGACCGAGGAAGACACCCATCTGCCCCCAGGGCAGGATCAGGTCGGTGATGCCCTCGTCCTTGAGCGCCTCGACCACCGCGGCGCCGAGGCCGGTGCCGACCGCCACGCCCAGCAACGCGCCGAACACCGAGATCACCACCGCCTCCACGGTGATCATGGCCATGGTCTGCGACCGGCGTAGACCGATGGCGCGCAGCAGCCCCAACTCGCGGGTCCGTTCCAGGATCGACAGCGCCAGGGTGTTGATGATGCCCAGCACGGCGATCACGATCGCCAGCGCCAACAGGATCTGGATCATCGTGAGCAGCCCGTCGAGCTGACCGGTCTGCTGCTTGATGAACGCGTCCCGGTCGGCCACCGACACCTCAGGGCTGTCCGCGAGCAGCGTCTCCACCTGCGGCAGCACGTCGTTCACCCGCGCGCCCGGGGCCAACTGGATGAACCCCTGGAAGGGCTGCGGGATCGCGAAGTCCTTCGCCGCCGTCACCGGCAGCATCACCGGGTTCAACAGCTGCCCGGACTCGTAGATGCCGCTGATCGTGTACGTCCGCGTCTCGCCGCGGGTCAACTGCACGTTCACCGTCGAGCCCACCGACCAGCCACGCGACTCGGCGGTGTCCGAACTGGCGAGCATCTGCGTCGGTCCGAGCCGGTCGATGTCACCGGCGACGGGCTTGGCGCTGAAGATCTGCCGCAGCGACGCGATGTCGCTGCTCGCCCCGACCCAGGTGGTCTTGCCGTCGATCTGGCTCATGTCGCCGTACTCGCCGTCGACCATCTGCACACCGGGCAGGGTCTTGGCCTGGTCCAGCACCCCCGGGTCGAAGCTCGGCGGGCGCGGTCCGCCCTGCGCCCCGGCGATCACCAGCTCGGCCTTGACGCTGTCCTGGGCCAGGGCGCTGATGCTGCCCTTGGCCGAGTCGAGGATCACTGTGATACCGGTGACCAGCGCGATGCCGACCATCAGGGCCGCCGCGGTGATCGCGGTCCGGCGCGGGTTGCGCCCCGAGTTGAGCCGGCCCAGCTTGCCCGGCAGCGACCAGGAGAAGATCGCGCCGAGCAGGCTCACCACCGGCCGGCTGATCAGCGGGGTCAGCAGCGCCACACCGATGAACGCGAACAGCACCCCACCGAGGATCGTGGACAGCGTC
Organism: Micromonospora chokoriensis; assembly: GCF_900091505.1. Taxonomy (NCBI): domain Bacteria; kingdom Bacillati; phylum Actinomycetota; class Actinomycetes; order Micromonosporales; family Micromonosporaceae; genus Micromonospora; species Micromonospora chokoriensis. The sequence goes on along the minus strand of NZ_LT607409.1, from coordinate 4,817,899 downwards.
TGACCACCGGCGTTGCCGCTGAGCCCGAGGAACAGCAGCACCGCGCCGACGGCGGTGACCAGCGACCCGGCCACGGTGACCTTGGTCAACGGCCGGTCCGGGGTGGCCACGTCCTGCATCGCCGCGATCGGCGGAATCCGCGCCGCCCGCAGCGCCGGCAACAGCGCCGCCACCACCGTGATGACCAGCCCGACGGAGAACGCCCCGATCACCGCCGCCGCCGGCACGCCGATCCCGGCGAGGGTGAGCCCACCGGCCAGGCTGCCGAACAGGTACGCCAGCAACGCGCCCACGCCGATGCCGGCGGCCAGGCCCAGCACCGAGGCGATCAACCCGACCGCGATGGCCTCCAGCACCACCGACCCGATGATCTGCCGGCCGCTGGCCCCGATGGCGCGCATCAGCGCCAACTCGCGGGTGCGCTGGGCCACGATGATCGAGAAGGTGTTGAGGATCAGGAAGGTGCCCACCAGCAGGGCCACCGCCGCGAAGCCGAGCAGGATCTTGTTGAAGAAGGACAGGCCCTCCTTCAGGCTCGCCGCAGCGTCCGAGGCGACCTGCTCGCCCGTCTTCACCTCGAAGTCCGCGCCGAGGGTGCGGGCCACGTCGTCGCGCAGCTTCTCGTCGGTGACCCCGTCGGCGGCGGTCACGGTGATGCTGCTGAACACGTCCGGCTCGCCCAGCATCAGCCGCTGCGCCACCGGCGTGGTGAAGAAGACCTCGTTCACCCCGCCGATCGAGTCCCGGTCACCGCTGTAGCCGGCGATGCCGACCAGCGTGAAGTCCCGCTTCTTCGACTCGAACGCGGTGAGCACGCCGACCTTCTGGCCGACCTGCACCTTCGCCGTGGTGGCCAGGGCCTTGTTGATGACGATCTCGTCCTCGGCCTGCGGCGCGCGCCCCTCACGCAGCCGCAGCAGGTCACTCTCCCCGGTCCAGTTCTCGCCCAGCTGCGGCGGACCGAACGAGGTGACCACCTTGCCGTTGCTGCCGATCACCCGGGCGCCGTCGGCGTTGACGACGCCCGTCGCCGAGGCGGCCCCCGGAACCTGCTTCACCCGGTCCACCACGGCGGCCGGCAGCGGCGCGGCGGTCTGCTCGCCCTCCAACTCGCTGAGCTCGACCTTCGGCTTCGCCGCGACGTTCACGTCGATCTCGGAGAAGCCGTCGGCGAAGACCGAGTCGAACGAACGGCCCAGCGTGTCGGTGAGCACGAAGGCGCCGGAGACGAACATGACCCCGAGCACCACCGCCAGCCCGGACAGGATCAACCGGACCTTGCGGGCCAGCAGACTCTTCAGTGTCGCGCGGAACATCAGTTGCCCACCTCGGCCGGGGTGTCCAGCTTCTTCATCGTGTCCAGCACCGTCTCGGCGGTCGGCTCGATCAGCTCCGAGACGATCTCGCCGTCGGCGAGGAAGACCACCCGGTCGGCGTACGCGGCGGCGGTCGGGTCGTGGGTGACCATCACGATCGTCTGACCGTGCTCCCGGACGGAGTTGCGCAGGAAGTTGAGCACCTCCGCGCCGGAGCGCGAGTCCAGGTTGCCGGTCGGCTCGTCCGCGAAGATCACCTCGGGGCGGGAGACCAGCGCCCGCGCGCACGCCACCCGCTGCTGCTGGCCGCCGGAGAGCTGCGCCGGCCGGTGGTCCAAGCGGTCCCGCAGGCCGACCGTCTCGATCACCGTGTCGTACCAGGCCTGGTCCGGCTTACGCCCGGCGATCGACAGCGGCAGCAGGATGTTCTCCTTCGCGGTCAGGGTGGGCAGCAGGTTGAACTGCTGGAAGATGAAACCCACCTTGTCGCGGCGCAGCTTCGTCAACCCCGCGTCGCCGAGCCCGGTGACCGTCGTCTCGCCGATCGACACCGTGCCCCGGGTCACCGCGTCCAGGCCCGCCAGGCAGTGCATCAGCGTCGACTTGCCGGAACCCGACGGCCCCATGATCGCGGTGAACTGGCCGCGTTCGAACTCCGCGCTGACCCCCCGCAGCGCGACGACCTGCGCCTCGCCGCTGCCGTACACCTTCCACACGTCGCTCGCCCGGGCCGCGGCCTGCGCCTGCTGGCCTACCGTCGCGGTCACGTCATCTACCTCTTCCGTCTGTCCGAATCCACGCCGCCCCCCGATGGTCCGGCGCGACTGTTCCATCATCGGCGCTGCTCACGCCCCTACCGTCCGCCCACGGGTTGACCCGGCGCGGATTTCCCGCTGCGGGTGCACCCCGATGCCGCATCAGGGTTGCCCCTGACCCGATGGTCGGTCGTGCGTGTTTCCGACCCTGCCCCCTCACGTCACAGGAGGGTCAACCTCGTCAGACCGTCTCCGGTCACGGTAGGTGACGACGGCAACGCCAGCCGTCCCCCCATGGAGGGATCTTCGTGTACGCCGGGTGAGGTACCCGGGCCGGTGAAGCTACGCCCGGGGGCGGACCAGACCCGACTCGTACGCCAGCACCACCGCCTGCACCCGGTCGCGCAGGCGCAGCTTGGTCAGCACGTGCCCGACGTGGGTCTTGATGGTGGTCTCGCTGACCGACAGCACCGCGGCGATCTCGGCGTTGGACAGCCCGCGCGCGACCTGCACCAGCACCTCACGTTCCCGGTCGGTGAGCGCGTCGAGGGCTGTCGCGGGCGTCGCCGCCGGGTCGGGCAGCAGGGCGGCGAACCGGTCCAGCAGCCGCCGCAGGATCCGGGGCGCCACCACCGCGTCGCCACCCGCGATGGTGCGGATCGCCGAGATCAACTCTGCGGCCGGCACGTCCTTGGCCAGGAACCCGCTGGCGCCCGCGCGCAGCGCGCCCACCACGTACTCGTCCAGGTCGAAGGTGGTCAACACCAGCACCCGCACCGGCAGGCGGGCGTCGACGATCGCCCGGGTCGCGGCCACCCCGTCCATCCGTGGCATCCGGATGTCCATCAGGACCACGTCGGGTAGCAGCCGGCGGGACAGCTCCACCGCCTCCACGCCGTCCCCGGCCTCCGCCACCACGTCCAGGTCGCCCTCGGCGCCCAGCACCATCCGGAACCCGGTACGCAGCAGCGGCTGGTCGTCGGCGAGCAGGATGCGTACCGGCCGCGCCGGGGCCATCCGATCGGTCATCACATCTCCTGTCCCGCCGACATCGTGCTGCCGCACCGGCCATCCTCGCGTACGCCGGCCGGTGCGTCGCGGATCACCGTAGAGCGCGGCCCGTCGCGGTGTCCCGATCGCAGCGGCACCGCCGATGTCGGGTCGCGGGTCGGCGGCGTCAGTGCCCCGCGGAGCGGGCCGTCACTCGTCGGCGCCCGGCGCCACCGGAGCGGACCGGGAGTCGCGCAGCGGGTCGGCGGTCGCCGCCGCCACCGGGAACGGCGGTGGGGTGCCGCCGAAGGTGGGACACAGGGCCTGGTGGCTGCACCAGTCGCAGAGCCGGCTCGGCCGGGGCCGGAAATCCTGCCGGGCGGTCGCCTGCTCGATCGCCCGCCACAGGGCGACGACGGTGCGCTCGAAGCGGACCAGCTCGTCGGCGTCGGGCGTGTAGTCCAGCACCTCGGCGTCGCGCAGGTAGAGCAACCGCAGCACCCGGGGCACCACCCCCCGGGTGCGCCACAGCACGAGGGCGTAGAACTTCAGCTGGAACAGCGCCCGCGCCTCGAACGCCTCCCGCGGCGCGCCGCCGGTCTTGTAGTCGACCACGCGCAGCGCGCCGTCCGGCGCGACGTCGAGCCGGTCCAGGTAGCCCCGGATGAGCAGCTCCTCGTCGACCACCGCCGAGATCAGGCTCTCCCGCTCGGCCGGCTCCAGCCGGGTCGGGTCCTCCACCGCGAAGTAACCCTCCAGCAGCCCGGCGGCCGAGCGGAGGAACTCCGCCGGGTCGGTCGGCTCCGCCCCCTCGAACAACTCGGCCAGCTCCGGCTGCTCGGTGACCAGCCGGTCCCACTGGGGTGCCACCAGATCGCCGGCGGCAGCCGGCGTGCGCCCCTGCGCGGGCAGGTCGAACAGCCGCTCCAGCACCGCGTGCACCAACGTGCCGCGGGCCTGCTCCATCGTGGTGCGCTCGGGCAGCCGGTCGATGCTGCGGAACCGGTAGAGCAACGGGCAGGTCTTGAAATCCGCCGCCCGCGACGGCGACAGCGAGGCCCGCACCGTCGGCGGCGCCTGCGCCGGGGAGGAGGGCTGGGTGGTGGTGACCGGTTCCGCCGTCATGTCCGCAAAGGTTAGGGCACCGGTGTGACACCCACCGCCGCCCGCCCCACACAGCGACGGTCCGTAGCATCGTGCCGATGGAGCGACGAACCCGACCACCGCGCCGACCCGACCGCCGCCTCGGCCTCAACGTCGGCCGGGTGTTCGGGGTGCCGCTGCACCTCAACGGCTCCATGGTCCTGCTCGCGGTGATCATCGCCGTGCTGTACGCCGAGTTCGCCGCCCGTCAGCTGGACCTGCCGCAGATCAGCGGCTACCTGATCGGCTTCGGCTTCGTGGTGTCCCTGCTCGGCTCGGTGCTGCTGCACGAGCTGGGGCACGCCCTGACCGCCCGCCGCTACGGCATCGGTGTGCGCGGGATCACCCTGGAACTGCTCGGCGGCTACACCGAGATGGACCGGGACGCCCCGTCACCGCGCGTCGACCTGCTGGTGTCACTGGCCGGACCGGCGGTCTCCGCGGTGCTCGGCGTCCTCGCGGTCGCGGCCACCCTCGCCCTGCCACCGGGGACCGTGGTCCACCAGCTCGCCTTCCAGCTCGCGGTCAGCAACGTCATCGTCGCGCTGTTCAACAGCCTGCCCGGGCTGCCGCTCGACGGTGGCCGGGCGCTGCGCGCCGCGGTGTGGGGGCTGACCCGCGACCGGCACCTCGGCACCGAGGTCGCCGGCTGGGCGGGGCGCGTCGTCGCCGTCGGCACCACGGTCGTGGTCGTGGTGCTCACCGTCGCCGACTACCTGGCGCCCCTGGCGTTGCCGCTGATGTTGCTGGTCGCCGTCACCCTCTGGCGCGGCGCCGGGCAGTCGATCCGGGCCGCCCGGGTCAGTCGCCGGTTCCCCCTCATCGACCTGTCCCGGCTGGCCCGTCCGGTCTGTCCGGTGACCACCGGCACGCCGCTGGCCGAGGCGCAGCGCCGACGCGCCGACGGGGGGCAACCCCACTCCGCCCTGCTGGTCACCGACTCGGCGGGACGGCCGGCGGCCCTGGTCGACCCGGTCGCCGCCGACGCGGTGCCGGTCGAGCGCCGACCGTGGCTGGCGGTGGACGCCGTCGCCCGATCACTGGGCACGCTCCCCACCCTGACGCTCGGCTGGGACGGCGAGCGGGTGATGGAGGCCGTACAGACCCACCCGGGCGCGCAGTACGTGGTGACGTCAGGCGAAGATGTCGTCGGCATTCTGCACATCGCGGACCTCGCACAGCTCCTCGAACCCAACCGGAAGATGACACAGTGACCGCAACTCCCTCCACCGTCCCGGCCACCCCGGCGCTGACACCCGTGCACCGAGGGCCCTTCCGGCCCGGCGACCGGGTCCAGTTGACCGACCCCAAGGGGCGGATGCACACCGTGACGCTGGAGCCGGGCAAGGAGTTCCACACCCACCGCGGCATCCTGGCGCACGACACGCTGATCGGGCTCCCCGACGGCAGCGTGGTGACCACCTCCGGCGGCGGCACCGCGTTCCTGGCCCTGCGGCCACTGCTGTCGGACTATGTGCTGTCCATGCCGCGCGGCGCCCAGGTCATCTACCCGAAGGACTCGGCGCAGATCGTCGCGATGGGTGACATCTTCCCCGGTGCGAAGGTCCTCGAAGCCGGCGCCGGCTCCGGCGCGCTGAGCTGCTCCCTGCTGCGGGCCGTCGGCACCGAGGGCGAACTGCACTCGTTCGAGGTACGTGACGACTTCGCCCAGATCGCCAAGCGCAACGTCGAGGCCTTCTTCAACGGACCGCACCCGTCGTGGCACCTGCACGTCGGTGACGTCGCGCAGTGCCAGGAGACCGGCTTCGACCGGATCATCCTGGACATGCTGACCCCCTGGGAGACCCTCGACATGGTGGAGCGGGCGCTGGTGCCCGGCGGGGTGTTCATCGGCTACGTCGCCACCACACCGCAGCTGTCCGAGCTGGTCGAGGCGTTGCGCGAGCGCGGCGGCTGGACCGAGCCACGGGCCTGGGAGTCGCTGGTGCGTGACTGGCACGCCGAGGGCCTCGCCGTCCGCCCGGACCACCGGATGATCGCGCACACCGCGTTCCTGGTGTCCGCGCGCAAGCTGGCCCCGGGAGTGACCGCGCCACCGCGCCGCCGCAAGCCCAGCAAGGGCACCGAGGCGTACGCCCAACGCCGCCAGGACCTGCGCGCGGCGGAGGCGGCCCGGCAGGCCGCCGCCGCCCAGGCGGCCGGCGCGCTTCCCGACGGTACGGGGGAGATGGACAGGCCGTGACCAGAGAGCTGGGCGTCGGCGAGCAGGGGGAGGCGCCGGCATGAGCCGACCGGGCTACGGCGGCGGTGACCTGCCCGCGGTCTTTCCCGACTGGTCGCCCTACCAGGACCTCGAATCCGCGGCGCGCGCCTACCTGCGCGACCCGGACGTCGCCCTGGAGGCGCTCGGCGGTGTGCTGCGCGGCGCGTCGGTGCTCGGCTTCACGCTGGAACGCTTCGTCAACGAGGTCAACGGCGTGTGGCAGGAGGTCGTCGTCTGTGACGGCAGCCGCCTGATCCTCTGGCACGGCGAGGACGTGCCGCCGGAGGAGGGTCCGCCGGGCTCGATGACGTCGTCGCTGCGGGTGGTGCCGGTCTCCACCATCACCGAGGTCGGCTGCCGACGGCGGCTCAACCGGTCCGACAGCGGTGAGATCCGGGTCGACAGCATCGACGTCTACCTGCTGCTGACCTCACTCGACGAGGCGCCGCCGAGCGAGGAGATGGCCGGCACGCCACGACACGACGCGCTGCGCTTCGGCAAGACCCTCGACGACGGCGGGGCCGGGCAGATCGCCCGGTTGGAGGAATTCGCGCGGCTGGTCGCCTCGGTGGTCGGCCGTCCGATGCTCTGAGGCGTACCCCTTCTTCGGGGCTCCGGCCGGGCCCGCGCGGCCCGGCCGGTGCGGTCGGTCAGTCGTCCTCGGCGTCCGGGCCGGCGACCTCGACACCGTCGCCGCGCACCACGTGGATGCAGTCGCCCGGGCATTCCTTCGCGGAGTCGATCACTTCGAGCCGCAGGTGGGCGGGCACGTCGACCCGGCTGCCCGGCGCCAACAGCAGTTCACCGTCGGCGCGCTTGACGTACGCCAGGCCGTCGATGTCGAACTCGAAGACCTCCGGCGCGTACTGCACGCAGAGACCGTCGCCTGTGCAGAGATCCTGGTCCACCCAGACCTGCAGCTGATCGGTCGCGACCTCGGCCACCGGTGCACCCCCCATGTTCTCCCGTCCTACGCTCCGACGGTACCCGAACGCCGGTAACCGCCCGTCAGGCCACCCTTGGCGATCAAGGTTCGGTGACGAGGGTGTTGCGTGGGACCGAATCGGCCTCATAGCGGCTAGTGTTAGGGCAGAACGTTCAAGCCCCCCGGGGAGGTGGGACGTGGCAGCACGCAGCGACGACGCGGACTCGCGCGCCGCACGGTGGGAGAAGGAAGCCCACGATCTCTCCACGCAGGTCGCGTTCCTTCAGGAGGAACTCGCTCTGGTGCGGCGTAAGTTGACCGAAAGCCCCCGACACGTCCGGCAGCTCGAAGAGCGGCTGGCGGCCACCCAGGCACAGTTGGCGCGGCTGACCGAGAACAACGACCGGCTGGTGAGCACCCTCAAGGAGGCTCGCACGCAGATCGTCACGCTCAAGGAGGAGATCGACCGCCTCGCGCAACCGCCGAGTGGTTACGGCGTCTTCCTCGCCAAGCACGACGACGGCACGGTGGACGTCTTCACCGGCGGCCGCAAGCTACGGGTCGCGGTCTCGCCCTCACTCGAGGTGGGCGACCTGCGCCGTGGCCAGGAGGTCCTGCTCAACGACGCGCTCAACATCGTCGACGCGTTCGGCTATGAGCGGGTCGGTGAGGTCGTGATGCTCAAGGAGATCCTGGAGGGGCCAGGTGGCGGGCCGGGTGATCGGGCGCTGGTGGTCTCCCACTCCGACGAGGAACGCATCGTGCACCTCGCCGAGACACTGATCGGCTCGGCGATCCGAGCCGGCGACTCGCTCATGATCGAGCCCCGCTCGGCGTACGCGTACGAGCGGATCCCGAAGAGCGAGGTCGAGGAGCTGGTCCTGGAGGAGGTGCCCGACGTCGACTACGGCGACATCGGTGGCCTCCAGTCGCAGATCGAGCAGATCCGCGACGCGGTGGAGTTGCCCTTCCTGCACGCGGACCTGTTCCGTGAGCACCAGCTCCGCCCGCCCAAGGGCATCCTGCTCTACGGCCCGCCCGGCTGTGGCAAGACGCTCATCGCCAAGGCGGTGGCCAACTCGCTGGCCAAGAAGATCGCCGAGCGGCAGGGCAAGGAGAAGCACACCAGCTTCTTCCTCAACATCAAGGGCCCCGAGCTGCTCAACAAGTACGTCGGCGAGACCGAGCGGCACATCCGGCTGATCTTCCAGCGGGCGCGGGAAAAGGCCGGCGAGGGCACGCCGGTGATCGTGTTCTTCGACGAGATGGACTCGATCTTCCGGACCCGCGGCTCCGGTGTCTCCTCCGACGTGGAGAACACCATCGTCCCGCAGCTGCTCAGCGAGATCGACGGGGTGGAGGGGCTGGAGAACGTCATCGTCATCGGCGCCTCCAACCGGGAAGACATGATCGACCCGGCGATCCTGCGCCCCGGTCGGCTCGACGTGAAGATCAAGATCGAGCGACCGGACGCCGAAGCGGCAAAGGACATCTTCTCGAAGTACATCCTCTCCGGGTTGCCCCTGCACCCGGACGACCTGACCGAGCACGGGGCCGACCCCCAGGCCACCGTCGCGGCGATGATCGACGCCGTGGTGCTGCGGATGTACTCCGAAACCGAGGAGAACCGCTTCCTCGAGGTCACCTACGCCAACGGTGACAAGGAAGTCCTCTACTTCAAGGACTTCAACTCCGGCGCGATGATCCAGAACATCGTCGACCGGAGCAAGAAGATGGCCATCAAGGAGTTCCTCACCTCCGGACGCAAGGGGTTGCGACTGCAGCACCTGCTCGACGCCTGCGTCGACGAGTTCCGCGAGAACGAGGACCTCCCCAACACCACCAACCCCGACGACTGGGCCCGCATCTCCGGCAAGAAGGGCGAGCGGATCGTCTACATCCGCACGCTCGTCTCCGGCGGCAAGGGCACCGAGGCCGGTCGGTCCATCGAGACCGCCAGCAACACCGGTCAATACCTCTGACCGCTCCGCGGCGGCACCGGACTCCTCCGGTGCCGCCGCGGCGTGTCTCGTTCACCCCTCGTTCACCGCCAGCTCGCCGAACTGGGCAATCGGCCCTGCTCACAGCGGCTAGACTGCGGCGATTTCACCGACCTACCGAACGAGGACATCCGTGCACGCCCAGGCCACGATGGAAACGCCAAGAGTGCCGGATGGCACATCGAGCCGGGACCGGGCCGTCGCACCCGCGCACCGCCGCCCCAGCGCGCGCGTGCTGATCGCCGTGTTCCTCGCCTGCTGGCTCGTCCCGCTCGCCGCGTACGCCATCCAGGCGACCTGGCTGCTGCCCCCGCTGATCCTGCTCGGCACGGCCAGCCTGCTGCGCTCCGGCCGCAGCCTGCTCGACCGCCTCGTCCTCGCCCTGGCTCTGCTCGCCGGCCTCACCTGCGCCGCCGGGCTGGTCTTCACCGTCTGGCCGTGGGGGCTGCACCCGGTCCCGGTCACCGGCCTGACGCTCACCGCCTTGGCCCTGGCCGCCGTGCTGTCCCAGCGCGCGCCCCGGCTGCCCCGACCCCGATGGTCCGACCTGGTGTCGGTCGCCGCCGCGGCCCTCGCCGCCGGCTACCTCGCCACCCCCTACCTGCGGGCCGACGGCTTCGGTCAACGCCTCAACCTCGCCATGATCGGCGAGGACAACGCTCGGCACCCCGCGCTGTTCGACGAGATCGGACGCCTCGGCGGCTACCTCTTCGTCGACCCCGACGCCTCCCGGGAGCACATCTTCTCCGGCCTGATCCACTACCCGCAGGGCTGGCACGTCGTCACCGCCCTGCTCGACGGCTTCCAGAGCCCCGGTGAGCTGCCCAGCGGGCCGGCCCTCATGAACCACTACCTCTTCTGGTCCCTGGCCACCTTCGCGATGCTGGTGCTGACGCTGATCTGGGCGGCCCACCACATCGCCGGTCCGCTGCACCCACTGCGCCGACTGGTCCTCACCGTCGCGGTGACCGCGCTCGTCCTCGGCACCGAGCTACCCCGACTGCTCGTCGCCGGATACCCCAGCGAGACCTTCGGGCTCAGCCTCGCCGCGTTCGTCGTCGCCCTCGTCGCCCGCCCCCTGCACCGGCTCCGCGAACAACTGCTCCTCATCGGGGCGCTGCTGATCGGCATCGGCTTCAGCTACTACCTGTTCCTCCTACCGACCGGCGCCATGGTGCTCTGCTGGCTGTTCGCCGACCGCCGCCGGCTGCGCGCCCGCCCCGGCACCGTCGCGATCATCGGCGGGCCCACCGCCGTACTGGCACCGCTGATCGCCGTCATCGGCGTGCTCTTCGCCGGGCAGTCCGAAGCGCTCGCCGCCCCCGGTGGCGCACCACTGGGCGAGATCTACAACACCGTCGTCGGGCTCGGCGCGCTCGTCCTCGCCGCCATCCTCGCCAACGCCAACCGGGGCGAGTCCACCTGGCGACGCTACCTCGGCGTCCTCTCCGTCGCCGTGCTCTTCTCCGCCACCATGGCCGGCGTCAACCTCATCAAGGGCAGCCCACCCGCGTACTACTTCGGCAAGAGCGCCCACCTGCTCATCCTCGTGCTCATCGTGGGCACGGCCGCGCTCGCCCGACTGCTGCCGGTGCCCGCCCCTCGCGCCGACGCCGAACCACGACGTCGCCCGATCACCGCCGCTCTTCCCACGGTCGCCATCGCCGTCCTGGTGACCATCGCGGTGGTCATCGGCACCGGCCTATTCAGCTGGACCGGGGGCTACTTCCACCGCAGCGCCAGCAACGCCACCTGGACGAAGGCATGGGTCCACCGCGACCGGACCGCCATCACCCGCTCGGCGGCGGTGACCGCCGCCGCCGCCCGTGCGTACCCGGCGATCGCCGGCACCGTCACCCTCGTCGTGGACGGAAACGGCGAGCAGAGCTACCGGGAGTCGGTCTTCCTCTCCGCCATCCAGGGCACCACCGCCCAGACCGAACCCGGCATCTACTTCTCCGTCTTCGAGGAGCCCGTGCGGACCGCCGAGGTCCTGCGCCGTACCCCGCGGCCGCTGCGGCTCATCGTGGCCGGCCCAGCCGCCCAGCAGGCCGTCGACGGGGTCCTCGCGGCCGACCCGTCCCTCCGGGAGGGCCTGACCGTCGTGCCGCTCAAACCCGCCAAGGCGCGGTAGCCGCGCCGCGCCGACCGGCAGGGCCACGCGATAGGCCACCGCGCAGACTAGTCTCGATGGTGTGAGCGGCGGGCACGCCGGCTCCAGGGGCGAGCGAAGCGAGTGGTCGCATGACGGTACGTCGAATCATGGGCACCGAGGTCGAGTACGGCATCTCGGTGCCCGGACAGGCCGGAGCCAACCCGATGGTCACCTCGTCACAGGTGGTCAATGCCTACGGGGCCCGTCCAGAGCTCAACCGGGGCGGGCGAGCACGGTGGGACTACGAAGAGGAGTCGCCCCTGCGCGACGCCCGGGGCTTCACCTACTCGGGGGCGGCCTACGACCCGGCCGAGGCCCTCGCGGACGAGGACCTCGGCCTCGCCAACGTGATACTCACCAACGGCGCACGGCTCTACGTCGACCACGCCCACCCCGAATACTCCACTCCGGAGGTCACCACCCCCCGGGACGTGGTGCGCTGGGACAAGGCCGGCGAGCGGGTGATGGCCGAGGCGTCCCGCCGCGCCGCCACCATCCCGGGCAGCCAGCCCATCCACCTCTACAAGAACAACACCGACAACAAGGGCGCCAGCTACGGGGCCCACGAAAACTACCTGATGCGCCGGCAGACCCCGTTCGCCGACATCGTGGCGTACCTGACGCCGTTCTTCGTGACCCGCCAGATCGTCTGCGGCGCGGGTCGGGTCGGCATCGGGCAGGACGGCGGGCAGAGCGGCTTCCAGATCTCCCAGCGCGCCGACTTCTTCGAGGTCGAGGTGGGCCTGGAGACCACCCTCAAGCGGCCGATCATCAACACCCGCGACGAGCCGCACGCCGACGCCGACAAGTACCGCCGGCTGCACGTCATCATCGGCGACGCCAACCTGTCCGAGATCTCCACCTACCTCAAGGTCGGCACCACCGCGCTGATCCTCACCATGATCGAGGAGAAGGCGCTCGGCGGGGACCTCGGCATCGCCGACCCGGTCAGCGAGCTGCGCGCGGTCAGTCACGACCCCAGCCTGGCGCACCTCATGCGACTGCGCGACGGTCGCCGGCTCACCGCGCTCGACCTGCAATGGGCGTACCTGGAGCGGGTCCGGTCCTTTGTCGACGACCGGTACGGCGCCGACGCCGACGAGCAGACCGTCGACGTGCTCGACCGCTGGGAGAGCGTCCTGGACCGGCTGGGGCGTGACCCGATGCTCTGCGTCGACGAGCTCGACTGGGTGGCCAAGTTGCGGCTGCTCGAGGGTTACCGGGAGCGGGAGAAGCTCGGCTGGGGCTCGCACAAGCTCCAACTGGTCGACCTCCAGTATTCCGACGTCCGGCCGGAGAAGGGCCTCTACCACCGGCTGGTCTCCCGGGGCGCGATGAAGACGCTGCTCACCGACGACGAGACGCGTACCGCGATGACCGAGCCGCCGGAGGACACCCGGGCCTACTTCCGTGGTCGCTGCCTCGCCCAGTACGCGTCGGAGGTCGTCGCCGCGAGCTGGGATTCGGTGATCTTCGACGTGGGTCGGGAGTCGCTGGTGCGGGTGCCGATGATGGAACCGGAGCGGGGCACCCGGGCGCACGTCGGGGCGCTGTTCGACCGCTGTGCGAGCGCCAAGGACCTGCTGGAGACGTTGACCGGGGGCTGACCACGTGCCCGGATGCCCGTCGTGTGCCGTAAGCCGGCGCGCGGCGGGCTTTTCGTCGCCCGAGCGAGGTAAGTTCATCGCAGACGATCGTGGAGGAGGCAGCAATGGCCACTCATGACAGCGGCGGCCAGTCGCAGTCCGGCAAGTCCCGTCAGGGCGAGGAAATCGAGGACGTCACCACCGAGGCCAACCCCGAGGTGGCCGAGCGGCACGCCGAGATCACCGAGGACGTCGACGACCTGCTCGACGAGATCGACTCCGTCCTCGAAGAAAATGCAGAAGAATTCGTGAGAGGTTACGTACAGAAAGGAGGTCAGTGAACATATAGGGTAATTCGGACATGGTTCGGATCAATGACGATCGCGATGGGCTTCGCCGCTGCCGAGACTGCGGCGAGTGGAAGCCGCTCGATCAGTTCTGTGCGAGTTCGAAGCGGCCGGATGGGCGGGGCAGCTATTGCAAGCCCTGCTTCAACGAGCGGTCCAAGGCAAGCTACGCGCGTCGAGTGAAGGCGAAGTTCGACCGTGAGGTGCGCCTTGGCCGGGTCGTGCCGGACGGACACAGATTCTGTCCGGCTTGCGATGCGGTCAAGCCGTTCGAAGCCTTTCCCCGCAACCGTGCGGATGCCTCCGGTTACGCGACCTATTGCAAGCCCTGCCATAACGCCAAGACCAAAGAGACGAAGGACCGGCTGTACGGCGGTAACCGCGAGTACCACCTGCGGCGGAGGTACGGCGTGGGGGAGAAGGAGTTTCAGGAGCTCCTGGCCGAGCAGGGCGGGGTCTGCGCGATCTGTGGTGGCGCGGACCCGCAACATCTGGACCACGATCATCGCACCGGATGGGTGCGCGGGATACTCTGCTTCAACTGCAACGGTGGTCTTGGCCAGTTCCGTGACAGTCCCATGAGGCTGGCCAGGGCGATCACGTACCTGAGAGGAACCACGTGGCAGCGGGCTTTGATCCATCCGGGCGTCTACCAGATGTGTTCACCAACGCGGGGACGTCCTCCTTCACGACGTTCCTGAGTCGGGTGGCCCCCGAGATGCTGCCCGGTCGGCGGCCGTTGCCGCCGGGCATGGCAGCCGACCTGGCGCCGCACGCGACCACCATCGTGGCCATCTCGGCCGCCGATGGCGTCGTGATGGCCGGCGACCGACGGGCCACCATGGGCAACCTGATCGCCCAGCGCGACATCGAGAAGGTGCACCCGGCCGACGCGTACTCGCTGGTCGGCATCGCGGGCACCGCGGGCATCGGCATCGAGTTGATGCGACTGTTCCAGGTGGAGTTGGAGCACTACGAGAAGATCGAGGGCGCGATGCTCTCGCTGGACGGCAAGGCCAACCGGTTGGCGTCCATGATCCGTGGCAACCTGGGCGCGGCCATGCAGGGCCTGGCCGTGGTGCCGCTCTTCGCCGGCTTCGACCTGGCCGCCGCCGACCCGACGAGGGCCGGCCGCATCTTCAGCTTCGACGTGACCGGCGGCCCGTACGAGGAGACCGGCTACGACGCGATCGGTTCCGGCTCGCTCTTCGCGAAGTCGGCGCTGAAGAAGCGGTTCCGGGTCGGCCTGTCTGTCGACGACGCCACCCGGCTCGCGGTCGAGGCGCTCTACGACGCGGCCGACGACGACACCGCGACCGGTGGGCCGGACCTGACCCGTCGCATCTACCCGGTGGTGATGACCGCTACCGCGGAGGGCACCCGGAGGCTGACCGACGCCGAGACGGCGGCGATCGCCGAGGGCGTGGTCGCCGGTCGGATGGAGAACCCGGGCGGTTGAGCCCCGTCCACCCCCACCAGTCAGCAGTCGTCAGCACAGCGCCGTAAGGAGAACCGCCGCCGTGGCCATGCAGTTCTACGCCTCGCCCGAACAGATCATGCGCGATCGCTCCGAGTTGGCCCGCAAGGGCATCGCTCGGGGCCGCAGCGCGGTGGTCCTCAGTTACTCCGGCGGGGTGCTCTTCGTCGCGGAGAACCTCTCCAGCGCCCTGCACAAGGTCAGCGAGATCTACGACCGGATCGGCTTCGCGGCGGTCGGTCGGTACAACGAGTTCGAGAATCTGCGCCGGGCCGGTGTGCGGATGGCCGACCTGAACGGGCTCAGCTACGACCGGCGGGACGTCACCGGCCGGGCCCTGGCCAACGCGTTCGCCCAGACGCTGGGCGCGATCTTCACCGAGCAGTCGAAGCCGTTCGAGGTGGAGATCTGCGTGGCGGAGGTCGGGGCCACCGCCGACGACGACGAGCTGTACCGGTTGACGTACGACGGCTCGGTCAACGACGAGCCGGGGCGGATGGCGATGGGTGGCCAGGCCGAGGCGATCACCGCGGTGCTGAAGTCGCAGCACCGGGCTGACATGTCCCTCGCCGAGGCGGCCCGGGTGGCGGTGCAGGCGTTGAGCACGGCCGGTGGTGAGGGCGGCGCGGCTCGGACGATCGCCGCCAACCAGCTGGAGGTGGCGGTGTTGGACCGCCAGCGGGTGGGGCGTACGTTCCGTCGGATCACCGGTGCCGCGCTGACCGCGTTGCTGGACGGCGATGTCGCCGCCGCGGAGCAGCCGGCGGAGGCCGGTGGCCCCGACACGCCGGCGCAGCCGACCACGGAGGCGCACAAGCCGACGACGTCCGCGGGTTCGGCCGACCTGGAGGACAAGCCGGCCGACGGCAATTAACAGACAGTCGAGAACGGTGGGCGGCTGAGGGTCCTCGGCCGCCCGCCGTTTCGCGTCCGGGCGGGGCCGGCGGCGCGTCGTGGGCGGGTCAGTGGCGCTGGAGCAGCGGCTTGGCGAGGGCCCAGTAGGCCCCGGCCAGCAGGTTGAAGGCGCGCAACCCGGGGGCGTTGACGTCGGTCGGGGGCAGCCGTCCGGTCATCAGCTCGGCGATGACGCCGTCGGGCACCCGGCGTTCGGCCTGGAGTTGCCGGCGGCGGCTGCGTACCCAGCTGCGGTGCTGCCACAGCCAGCGCCATCCGCGGACCTTGTGCGGTGCCCAGCCGGCGGCCAGCGCGTTCGTGAACATCGCGGCCTCGGTGAGCAGCAGCGCGGGAGCGAGCACCGCGAGGGTACGGGCCTGGTAGGTGGTGAGCAGGGTGACCAGCCGGTTGCGTTCGACCAGGTAGAGCTTGAGCGCGTTGCGGGAGAACTCGTAGTGGTGACGTACCACGGCGTCGGGTACGTACTCCAGGCGCAGGCCGCGGTGGCGCAGCCGTACGCTCAGCTCGGTGTCCTCGTGGTAGGCGAAGTACTCGGGGGCGAATCCGTCGAGGTCGCGCCAGAGTCGCCGGTCGATGACGAAGCAGCAGCCGCTCAGCGATGCCACGGAGCGACGGTGGGCGTGGGCGGTGGCGGGTTCGCCGTTGCCGCCGGCCCAGGAGAGGCCGGCGAAGTGCAGGGGGTTGCCGGCGGTGTTGATCAGCTCGGGTCGGTCGGCGAGGCGGATGGACGCCATCGCGGCGCCCACGCCGTCCTCGGCGGCCACGTCGGTGGTCTTGGCGAGGGCGTCGGGTGCGACGATCGCGTCGGAGTTGACGAAGGCGAGCCAGTCGCCGGTCGCCTCGGCGGCACCGACGTCGCAGCCGCCGGCGTAGCCGGTGTTGTGCTCGGGGGACAGCACGCGTACCCCGGGGAGGTTCTTCACGGCGTCGATGCCGTCGCCGGTGCAGCCGTTGTCGACGACGATCAGCTCGACGGTGACGTCGGTGCTGGCGAGGACGGCGCGGGCGGCGTCGACCAGGTACGGCTCGGGGCCATAGGCCAGCATGACCACGGTGATCCGAGGTGGCTCCATGATCAGGGTCCTCCGGTTACTCCAGGCGTGACAGCCTCGAGGGGAGGGGTGTGGGTGGGCGCGGAGCGGGGGGTGCGGTTGCGCAGCAGGACGGCCATGGTGGCGGCGACGACGACGGAACCGACGGCGTAGCCGAGTTCCACCCGCAGCGCGGTGGTGACCGGGGCGAGCGTCGCGACGATGAGCGCGGCGACGCCGACGGCCCAGGCGAGGGCCTGGGCCCGGTGCCGGTCGAGGGCGAGCAGTGCCTGGCCGAGGACCATCGCCCACAGGTAGGCGAGGGTGGCGACGGCGAGCCAGGCGAAGTCGCCGTGGCCGAGGACGCCGGGGGCGTCGAAGAGGGTCTGCACCAGCCATGGGCCGAGCAGCACGGCACCCACGGCGCCGGTGAGGCCGAGCGCGGTGACGATGCCGAGCGCCCGGCGTAGCAGGCTGTGGAATCCGGCGAGGTCACCGGTGGTGGCGGTGGTGGCGAGACCCGGCAGCAGTGACGCCTGCAGTGACGCGAAGACGAACAGGGGGATCCGCACCAGCACCAACGCGGAGAGCAGCGCACCGGCGGTCGCCACGTCGGACGGGTCGAGGACCTTGACGTTGATCACGCCGATGTTGACCACGACCTGGGCGAGCAGGCTGGAGACGATGAGCAGGCCGAGGCCGCGCAGCAGGGGCGCCCAGGCCAGGGGGGTGCCCCCGCCGATGGCGCGCAGCACCGGCGGCGCGGTGAGGATGACACCGGCGACCGGGGCGACGACCAGCACCGCGCCGAACCAGACCGGGTTGGTCACACCGGTCAGGCCGAGCACGGCGACGAGCACGATGCGCAGGCCGCCGTCGATGCCGAGCTGGGTGCCGTACCAGGGGAACAGTTGCAGGCCGGACAGGACGCCGCGGGTGGTGTGCGCGACGGCGAGACCGGCCAGCGAGCCGATCAGGACGGTGACCATGGTGCCGTCGCCGTCGAAGAGCCGGTCGGCGAGCATCCCTCGGAAG